>JALHOT010000001.1:0-59831 GCA_022842845.1 Cyclobacteriaceae bacterium
TTCTTGAATGAGTGCAGGTGGACTGCGGACTTCGACTGGACCCTCATCCTCAATGGAAAATTTACGCTTACCAAGCTGGATGGAGCAATGAAAATGACAAAATCTATTGATGATCAAACCGATACCTATCGATTAACGCTTCCATAGTATTCCAGGTTTATGAGCTGAAAAATTGAAGGCTGTAGAACAAAGCCATCACTGGTTTCTAAAACCTACCTGCGACTATCGCCCACACAGTAGATACTAAATGCAAAAGTTGATCAATCCTGCTGTAGAGAACTGTCGCTGCTTATTTTCTTAAAAGGACTTTTCATCAAATACCAAAAGCTTTGTCTTTCTTTTGAGGCAAACTCCTTCAAGCCATACTTCATTTGTGACAGCGGAATCAATTGGAAGGTTCCGAAAATTCTATCCCAGAGAATGAAGATGTCGGCAAAGTTCGAATCGGTGTAGTGTTGCTCCTGGTGGTGATGGACACGGTGATGATCGGGCATCACCAGCACCAGGCCTAAGGTATTATTCAGCCAGCGGGGATAATGAAGGTTGGCATGTTCAAGAAAAAAGAAAAGATAAAGGATAGTATAGTACAAGGCCATGGCCATGGTGTCGGTGCCGAATAATGCGGCAGTGAGTAAGTTGCCCGTTTGGTAAATCAAAATAATTTCTACCGGATGAAACCTGAAGGTGGTGGTGGAATCCATGGTATTGTCGCTGTGATGCACACGATGAAGCCTCCACAAAATTGGAAACTTGTGCGAAGCGCGGTGCACCCAATAGGTGGTGAAATCATATAACATCACACTAATAATAAGCTTCACCCAAAAAGGCAACTGGATCAGGTATAGTAGTCCGACCTCATGCGCATTGAGCCACTCAATACCACTTACCTGTAGTGTCAGGAAGAAGAGATTCAGCAAGGTGAGTGCCAGCTGAAAAAGTATATTCTGAAATAAATGTGTAGTCCGGTTTTTAAACACAAAAGGATTGCTGAGTATTTGCTCAAGTGTAAAGAAGACCGTGAGCAATACTATAATAAGGTAATTCGGATTAATATCTATAATCTTATTGACCAGTTCCATGCGATAAAGTTAATGCCCGGTACTTTAATCTTAGTTAAGCTTTATTTCGAATTGCCACAGACAAAAGGACATAAGACAAAATCACCTTACTCCCTAATAAAACCAAATCTTGCTCTCAAGGCACGAGGCATACTGTCAAGCGCCCCCTTTTTCAATTCAATAATCACCACCCCAAATTCTCCACGTATGCCATATTTTTGCGTGGCCTCCTCATGCTTCATTACCTTGATCGATTGTATCCAATTCGGATCAATCCGTGTTGAATCACCCAATAACTCGCTCCTTTCAAATGTTGTTGTTAAACTGTCTGCTATAATGAAGAAGATTGGATTACCTAAGTTTTTGGTGGGGCCATCTAAGGTAATGATCACGCCTTGCCTTTTAGCATCAATATTTCCCTGAGCAAGACCCACTAAACATATCATGCTTAGCACTGAAGTTATGGATACTATCTTCGCAGTCATTTCTTGTAGCAGCAAAGTAAATCTGGCTCAATAAGTATTGTCATTATCCAAGATACCATAAATCCAGGTCTTCTGCCAAAGCATCATCGCTGACAAGCCATTTGTATTATCTTTAATGCGCAAGCTTAAACCTTTCATGCTTTCTATTGTCTAAGGTCATTAAAATACTTTCTATGCGTCACTTGCTTTTATTATCACTGTTTGGCTTGCTGGGTTTCGCTTGCCAGCAGGAGGAAACACCGGTAAAACCCAGTCTCTATTTTCCGCCCAACAGCAATACCTGGGAGAGTACCAGTCCGGCAAGCCTGGGTTGGGATGTAGCCAAGCTAGAGGCGCTGAACACTTTCCTAGCCGAGAATGATACCCGTGCCTTCATGGTATTGGTAGATGGTAAAATTGTAGTGGAAGAATATTTCGGAAAGCAATTTGATGGGGTTACTAACTTTTCTGCCAGCAGTAATTGGTATTGGGCTTCTGCCGGAAAAACCATGACCGCTGCCCTGGTAGGCATCGCAGAGTCGCAAGGCAAAATAAATTTTGATACCAAAACATCTGCTTACCTCGGGCAGGGCTGGACCAGCCTCAGCCCGCAGCAGGAAGATAAAATAACCGTGCGCCACCAACTCACCATGACCACCGGCCTCGATGATTATGCCGATGCCAACAGCACCGGAGATGATGACTGCACAGATCCTGCCTGTTTAAAATATAAAGCCGAGCCAGGCGCTCGCTGGGCTTACCACAATGCACCCTATACTTTACTGGACGGTGTGATAGCCGCAGGCACAGGCCAAAGCCTCAATACCTTTTTAAGTGAGCAAATGCTCAGTAAGATTGGCATGAGCGCCTTGTACATTAAGTCGGGTTATAACAATGTATTATACAGCACGCCCCGTTCGATGGCACGCTTTGGCTTACTCTTGCTGGCACGTGGCCAATGGAATGGCACGCAAATTATTCCGGAGGATTACGTTGACTTGATGATGAATAGTTCTCAAAGCCTTAACCCTGCTTATGGTCATTTAACCTGGCTCAACGGCAAAGGCACTTTCAAAGTGCCTGGTCTTCAAACTTCTTTCCCTGGCTCTATGACACCCTTTGCCCCGGCAGATATGTTTGCGGCCATGGGCAAGAACGGACAAGTCATTAACGTAGTGCCCTCTAAAAATTTAGTGATGATCCGCATGGGCGACAATCCCGATAGTGCCTTGGTGCCTTTCCTCTTTCAGGATCAGATATGGGAGCGTTTAAAGGAGATTATCAAGTAAGGCCTCCTATTCCACATCGAGAAGGCAGTGCTATAACAATAACAAAGAAACAATAGCCAACACAACGAAAGCTATTGATAATATGCTACGCGTAGGTAGTGTTTACAATGCGCCTAATGAACGCTGACATAGGCCCATTTTTTACAACGCACGTCTTATGTAGATTTTTTGCCTGCACTTTGATTTACTTCATCAACGCTACTTATCAGCGCATCATACAATCCATCAATCAAAAGCCGTCATCCTCTTCTTCTTCCTTCTTGGCAGGATCTTCAGTCACCACTGGTGGCTTCTTATCTTTCTTTTGCTTTACTTTTTTCTTCTTGCCCCCATCCGGTAATATGGTGGCCGAAGTGGTGCCCTCAAAGCCATCTACACTATCTGCCTTCGCTTTTGATTTTTTAAACAAGCCTCCACCCTTCTCACGCTTGCCTTTACCCTTACCATTCTCTTCCTTCTTTTCAGCGTTGGCTTCCATAGCCGCCAGCTTGGCATCAGGCAATACCAACACATGTCGCAAGTACCACATGTAATTATCCTGATCGTTGTTATAACCAAGGGTATCTACCCAGTATTGTTTTTTCTTATCATCATATTTCAATACCCTGATCTCCCTTTCTTTAGAAATCATATACTCTTCTTCGGCTGTACCCAGGGAGTCATCCTGTGCTGTGGGAGGGGTAAAAGCACTACTGTCGCTCACATCGCGTTCGGCCATAGAGAAGGCTTCTTCCGGTTTTTGATAGCCTTCTTTCAGAGAATCAGGAACAATCACCGGCACGGCCACTTTCGCTACCGTTTGGATAGAGCGCTCCTTTTTCTTGTAGGTAGTGGGTTCGATGATGAGGAATTTCGACTTGCTGGCCGCATAGACTTTGGGGGCCGAGTCGTTCACAAAATAGCTGAATTTCTTGCGCAGGGCGTCCTTATCGTGGATGTATGCACTCTGGTAGGCAGGACAAGTCATCGGCTGGTAGGCGCAGCTACTCAGCAGACAAAGGAGTCCAACGAAGACGAAGAGGGCCCTCAACATGAATTCAGTTATGCTTAAGCTATCAAAATTAAGGAAATAACTGAGAAATCCGACTTCAGAGCTGCTTTAAGCTTTCTCTGTCCTTCTTTGGTAATGAGGCACTTACCAGGGTGTAAGAGTCGTCTATCCATTGGCATAGGTGTTTATCGTTTATGCTTCCGTCCATCATAACGCTGATCCAGTGCTTTTTATTCATGTGGTAGCCCGGCAAAACAGCAGAAAATCTTTCCTGTAAGGCAATGACTTCCTCCGGAGCCGCCTTAAGGTTGATGCTCTCAAAACTATCCAGGTCGGTCAGGGCAAACATCTTGCCCATCACCTTGTACACAAGGGTATTCGCATCGAAGGGAAATTCCTCCGTGACGCCCTTTTTGCTAAGGCAATAGGCACGGAAGCTTTCGATGTTCATTTAAAAATAGTTACGGATGATGATGCGGGTAATAATGATGATCACGCACGCCAGGAACATGAGCATGGAAATTTTATTGACCCCGTGCATCATTTTAATGTTGATGTTGGAAGGCCTGTTGGGATCCTTCCCCCTGAAGAAATAAGAGCCTACCTCTCCCAGTTGAAAGAATTCTTTCCAACTTCTTTTCTCTTGCGCTTTGGCTGTGTTTTTTTGCTCTTCCATAACTTAATTTTCTTGTTCTACCCAATCACCATGTTCACGAATCAAATTCACTAATTCATCTACTGCTTTTTCTGTCGGAATATTTCTGCGCACCACTTCTTTGCCCTTGTATAAGGTAATACGACCAGGGCCAGAGCCCACATAACCATAATCAGCATCGGCCATCTCACCCGGCCCGTTTACAATACAACCCATAATACCGATCTTCAAACCCTTCAGGTGGTTGGTTCTTACGCGTATTTTATTGGTAGTCTCTTGCAGGTCGAACAAAGTTCGGCCACAAGAAGGGCAAGAGATATATTCTGTCTTAGAAATGCGGGTACGCGTGGCCTGCAAAATATTAAAGGCCGTTTCATTCAGCATCTTCTCAGGGCCACAATTGCGGGCCGAGAGCCAGACACCATCACCTAAGCCATCCAGTAACAAGGCACCAACATCGGTGGCAGCATACAGTTGCAACTGCTCTTGCGAGAGGTCAGCATAATTTCTTTGAATGATCACCGGAGTAGAACAGTCATTATTCATCAGCTCCAGCATCAGCCTGCGTTGCTCGGCCATACCATGCACATTGTTAGTGGTGATGACCAATACCACATTGTTATGCTGGCGCAATTTTTCAATCAGCGATAACGTAATATCACTGATCGATGCCTGCACAAAATTGAGCACAGCCGAAAGGCTTGTGCCTTGCATAAAAGCTTCTGCTGATAAAAGTGGATAGGCTCTGTCTTGCTGCTGATGCGTTAACCAGGTGCTGTGATCGTAGATAATACCCAAAGTACCCGGAATGGCGAAGTCAACTACCTTGTTGCCGGTGTACACATAATCGCAGGCCATGTCGGCAATGTTCCACTTATCCAAAGGCACTGAATAATGATAACCTAAGGAGAAAAGCGAAGCCGGACTAATGCTTTCGCGGGCAGACAAATCTGCCACTACCCTTGGCACCCAATGTTCGCCACCTATGCTAACAACAGCCTGGGTTGATCTGCGATTGTATTCGTAAGGATTAATGGCGTAGTGCTTGATGTCAGGGATAGCTTGATGATGCGTTCTGTTGTCATAGCGCCTTGCCAGTGTATAGGCTACGGGCACTTCGGCTTCCGGCTCTTCGGTAAGCGATACACGAATGGTATCGCCCAGGCCATCTTCCAATAAGGTGCCAATACCAACAGCCGATTTAATGCGTCCATCTTCTCCATCGCCAGCCTCGGTTACTCCTAAGTGCAAAGGATACGGTTTAAAACCACCTTCATCGAGTTTCTGCACCAGTAAGCGATAGGCTTGCACCATCACCTGCGGGTTGCTGGATTTCATGGACACTACGATGTTGTAAAACTGTTCATCTTCGCAGATGCGCAGAAACTCCAAAGCAGACTCTACCATGCCCAGGGGTGAATCACCATAGCGACTCATAATTCTATCTGACAGAGAACCATGGTTTGTACCAATGCGCATGGCGGTGCCATGTTCTTTGCAGATCTTAATCAGGGGTGTAAACTTCTCGCGGATGCGATCTAACTCCGCCTGGTAAGAAGCCTCTGTATAATCAATAGTCTCGAATCTTTTTTTGTCGGCATAGTTGCCTGGGTTTACCCGCACCTTTTCGACAATGCGCGCAGCCAGTTCTGCTGCGTTAGGGGTAAAGTGTATGTCAGCCACCAGGGGCACGTTATAACCGCGCTTGCGTAGCTCCTTTTTAATCTCCGCCAGGTTTTGGGCTTCTTTGAGGCTGGGGGCTGTGATGCGCACATACTCACAGCCGGCCTCCACCATGCGAATGGTTTGCTCTACAGAGCCGAGGGTATCCATGGTATCGATGGTGGTCATCGATTGTACACGGATAGGGTTGTTGCCCCCCATGGGTACATCACCAATTTTTACCTCTACTGTTTGTCTGCGCTTATATTGAACAAGGCTATTGCAATACTGCTTGAAGGAAGCGATGGAGTTATTCACAAGGAAATGCTTTACCCAAAATTAACCATTACTTATTGAAAATGTTCAATAAGAGGGCTAGCAAAAGGCCAGAGGATTGTCCTCAGGCCATGGCGGCCTTGATTTTATCGGTATAAGCGGCTAATTCCTCTTTGGAAGGATTGAGCTTAGGGCGGGTAAAGTTGATATCACCCATGCTGTTCATCGGTACCAGGTGTATGTGTACATGGGGTACTTCCAGGCCAATTACTGCTACCCCTACCCTTTTACAAGGCACGGCTTGCTTTATGGCTTTGGCAACTTTTTTGGCGAAGAGTGTAAGGCCGGCAAAGGCAGCATCCTCCATATCGAAGATATAATCTTGTTCGCGCTTGGGGATGACCAAAATATGCCCCATCACCAGCGGACTAATGTCATGGATGGCAATGTAATGCTCATCTTCTGCCACGATATAACCGGGAATTTCGCGGTTGATGATTTTGGTGAAAATGCTGGCCATAGGCTTAGGCAGTAATGTCTATGATTTGGAATTCAATATCACCGGCAGGAGTTTTGATCATGGCACTTTCGCCCTTCTTCTTGCCCAACAGTCCTTTGCCAATGGGAGATTGAGTCGACAAGCGGCCAATCTTCAGATCTTGTTCTTCTTCTGACACCAGGGTATAGGTAAAAGAAGCACCATTCTTCATGTTCTTAATGGTAACCTTGGATAGGATAGACACTTTAGAAGTATCAATGTTGGTTTCATCGAGCAAACGCGCATTGGATACAAGGTCTTCCAACTGCGCTATCTTCGCTTCGAGGTGACCTTGCGCATCTTTGGCTGCATCATATTCAGCATTCTCACTCAGGTCTCCCTTATCGCGTGCTTCAGCAATCTGATGGGCAATAGCTGTACGGCCCTTGCCTTTCAGTTCTGCTAATTCTGCTTTCAACTTCTCAAAACCTTCGCGTGTATAATATGATATCTTTTTGCTCATAATCTTCAACTTTACTAAAAAACAAACAACGGCTTTGCGCTGGCAAAACCGTTGTCGTGTGTAACAAAGGTATAGGTTTCTTTTATTTAGTCAAAATCAGGTGCCGACCAGCTCTGGCAGGTTGGTTTTGATCTCTTCCAGAATTTCATCATCAAAACGAGCCATATAAAGGGTTTTGGCTTTAGACAACTGCTCGATGGTGAGTCCTTTGGCGCCTCGTAAATCTGCCTTATACAAGCTGGCATTTTCAAAATCAGCGCCCATCAAATAACTGTTTTGCAGGTTAGCTTCCATTAAGTAGGCGTTATTAAAATTAGCCTTGATCAGGAAGGCACCTTCAAAATTAGTTTTGATCAGGAATGAATCTTTTAAGTTGGCTCCACTGGCATAGGCACCTTTAAGATTAGCCTGATTCAGGTTAGAGTTCTCGAAATTAGTTTGGTTTAAGCGGGCATTCTCCAGATTAGATTCTATTAATGATGACTGTTGCAGGTTGCACGAATTGATATTGGAGCCAGCCAGGTTTACATAGTTGAGGTTGGTGCGTGCCAGGTAGCAATTCACCAAATTGATTTCGTGAATTTTATGGCGGTTCAGACGCTTGATATTACCCACCGTACGAAAGGCCGCTTCTTCTGACTCCCACAAACGGAAGTCATCGATTTCATCTTTATACGTGCGAATGCGTTGCCTCACTTCTCCATTCTGGTTGAGCCAGAAAATAAGGATACCGATCACCGCGATATCGAAAATCATACCGTGCGCTTCGCTGAGTACCTGACCAACAAAGTTGTAGGTATCATTAATGTAGTAATGAAGACTCAGGGCCAGAACCAGAAAAGCCACCAACACCAATACGATGGTGGAGGTAAGCAGCGGCTTTTCTATGATATCATCATAGAACTCATTAAAACGTTTTAACTGCCTCTTAAAAAAACTCATGTCCTTCTTCCAGTCCTGAAATTATCAAATTCTTTTATTCAAAGAAATTTTACCTGCCTGCTCAAAAACCCAAAGCTTGTAATTTTTGAACCAGTATTCGATTTATTTTGATGTGCGACTCGAAAGTCCAGCCGGCAATATGCGGTGTAAACAGCACATTCCGCTTTGTCTTCAAATAAGAAAAAGCCTCGGCTTGCTCATAATTGAGTGATGTAAGTTTTTCGTTCTCCAACACATCTAATGCCGCCCCCCTGATTTTTCCTGATTGAAGCGCTTGTACCAGGGTACTGAGTTTAAGTACCTCGCCTCTGGCTGTGTTCAACAAAATGATGGGCTTCTTAAAACTCGCTAAAAAAGCCGGATTGACCATATCACGGGTTTCGTGGGTTAATGGTACATGAAGACTGATAATGTCTGCCTCTTCAAAGAGTGTTTGCAGTGTTGCTTCAGTTCCCCACTGATCTGCATAGTCTTTCTTATACTTATCATAAGCAAGCACCTTACAATCAAAACCAGCTAAACGTTTGGCGAAAGCGCGGCCCATATTGCCGTAGCCAATAATGCCAACGGTTTTCCCCATCAACTCTTCCCCCCTGTTTTCCTCCCGCAACCAAACCGAATGCCTTACTTCTTCATCGGCCTTCGGAATATTGCGCATGAGTGAGAGTAAGGCCCCAAGGGCAAATTCACCCACAGCATCTCTGTTGCCTTCCGAAGCATGTACCACTTTGATATGATGCGCCTTCAAAAAATCCAAATCTATATTGTCGAGGCCAGCCCCTGCACGGGCCACAAATTTAACAGTCGGTTGTTGACCGAGAAGGACTTGATCGACCCTGGTACGGGTGCGCACAAATAAGCCTTCGTACTTATTAATGATAGGTTTGATTTCCTCTATGCTTTTGTGCGACACGTCTATTCCTTCCCAACCTATTTGATTGAGTAAAGGAAAGATGCTATCGTGCATCGGATCGATGATCAAACACTGACGCAGCGCAGTCATTATATCAAGAGGAGGTTAACAGTAAAGAAGTAAATAGTAAGGCCCAACAAATCGTTGGTGGTTGTAATGAAGGGGCCAGAGGCCAACGCTGGATTAAAACCAAAATAATTTAAAGCCATGGGCGTAACAGTGCCCATAAAGGAAGCGAATAGCACTACACTGAAGAGGGCTATAGAAACGGTAAGTGATAAATCAAACTCTGTGAAAAGCAGATAGTTCGCCCCAAAAACAATGAGCGCCAATAACAAGCCATTCAGCATGGCCACTAAAAAGACTTTAGCCAAACGAGACCATAAGCCCTCCACCACAAAGCTGGGATTAGCCAAACTCTGCACCACAATAGAAGCAGATTGTATACCCACATTACCGCCAGTAGCCTGAATGAGGGGGATGAAAAAAGCGATGGCCGTTACCTGAATCAGCTCTGCTTCGAAGAGCCCCATGAACTTTGCATTCATCAGGCCGCCCAGGATGCCTATGATCAGCCAGGGCAAACGGGCGCGGGTATTACGCCAAACGCTGTCGTCTTCTTCCACATCTTCGCTGATACCGGCCATAATCTGGCGCTCTTCTTCGGCTTGTTCTTTGATCACATCTACCACATCATCGATGGTAATGCGCCCAACCAATTGACCGTTTACATTGACTACCGGCACCGATTCCAAATCATACTTCTGCATGATGTCGGCCACCTCAGTATCTTCTAAATAGGTTTCTACTGTAACAATCTCTTCATCTTCAATAATATCGGATACCGATTTGGCGGCACTCGCCAGCACCAGACTCTTTAACGATACGCGACCAACCAGGCGGTCGGCTTCATCCACCACATACACCGCATAGAACTTATCTACATTCTCTGCCTGCTTTCTGATTTCTTCAATGCATTGGTTCACCGTCCAGGTTTGGCGAACCTTGATCAATTCCTTGGCCATCAAACCACCGGCTACTGTTTCTTCGTAGCGCAGCAGGTCAACCACCTGGTGGCGTAGTTCCGGATCGATTTGGGCTAATACTTCTTCGCGCTCTTTTACCGGCAATTCATGTAAAATATCTGCCGCGTCATCAGAATTTAATTGATTGAGTACGGCTGAAATTTCTGCAGGTGTATAAATTTTTAAGAAAGCCTTGCGTGTGTCGGTGTCAAGGTCACGAATGATCTCGGCCTGCACTTCACGATCCAGGATATCGAGCACATACTTGGATTCATCGGAACTAAACTCATACAAGAGTGCCGAAATATCGGCCGATTGCACCGATTCCAGGGTTTGCACAATAAAAGCATTGTCACGCTCATCGAGCGCTTGCTGAAAACGATCTCTAAACTCTTTGCTTAGTTCAAACTCCATGTTGGCCTGCACGACTCTTCTCTATTACCTGGGTGAGCTGAATAAAATCTTCCACGCTTAGTTGCTCGGCTCTTTTGTCCAACACAGGTAGGGCCACAACATCGCTCGACAAAGTTAGGTTTTTCAAAGCATTGCGCAATGTTTTACGCCTCTGGTTAAAGCCTGTTTTCACAACCGTAACAAAAAGTTTTTCATCACATGGTAAATGGCTACGCTCATTACGAACCAGACGGATAACAGCCGACATCACTTTGGGTGGCGGGGTAAAAACACCCGGGGGTACTTTCATCAGGGACTCGATGTTGTAAAAAGTCTGCAGCAATACACTTAAAATGCCGTACGTCTTATTACCATGCTTAGCAGCAATGCGATCGGCCACTTCCTTTTGCAACATGCATACAACCTGATCTACCCGGTTTCGCTGCTCCAGCACCCTGAAAAAGATCTGAGAAGAAATATTGTAGGGGAAATTTCCAATGATTGAAAATTTACCTTCAAACACTGTATATAAATCAATATCCAGGAAGTCGCCTTCGTGAATTCTGTTATCAAGCGCTGGATAATGCTTTTTAAGATAAGCCACCGAATCGCGATCGATCTCAATTACTTTTAAATCAATCAGCGGATTTTGAATCAGGTATTTGGTGAGTACCCCCATACCTGGTCCGATTTCCAAAACGTGTATAGCCTCTTTGCTTAATTGAAGCCCCTCCGTGATTTTTCGGGCAATTCCTTCATCGTGCAGAAAGTGTTGCCCCAATGATTTCTTTGCTCTTACCTTGTCGTGTGCGGCCATAACTGCAAGTGTAAGGTAAAATACTGTATAATTGTGTTTCTATCAGTACATAATTTGATGCCCGGCACGAGGCTTAGGCATGCTAAAATAAAACCGTGATGACCCAACCTTTACATACACCTCACCCGCATAAAAATCCTGATCACAAGCCCCGTATTGGCATTACCATTGGAGACATGAATGGCATAGGGCCTGAAGTCATCATCAAAGCTTTATCAGACCATAGAATCATGAGTCTGCTCACTCCGGTAGTGTATGGTTCGGGTCGCGTACTATCCTTTTATAAAAAACAGCTGAACAACGAGGAGCTTAATTACACGCAAGTCAAAAACAAAGGTCAGTTTGTGCCCCGGCAGCTTAACCTTGTTAATTGCTGGGAGGACGCTATCGAGATTATGCCCGGAAAAGCTTCCGTTGAAACGGGCAAGGCTGCCTTGCTAAGCTTACAGAAAGCATGTGAAGAACTGAAAGAAGGCGTGATTGATGCGTTGGTGACTGCCCCTATCGATAAGCACAGTATTCACAGTGAGGCCTTTCCATTTAAAGGACATACAGAATTTTTAACACAATACTTTGGTGCCAGCGAAAGCCTGATGTTGTTGGTCAGCGACACCTTACGTGTTGGCCTGGTAACTGAACACGTAGCCGTGAAAGATATTGCAGGCCTCATTACGCGCGAAAGAGTGGAGAGCAAACTCAAATTGATGGAACAATCTCTCCGCAACGACTTTGGGATTAACAAACCCAAAATGGCGCTGCTGGGCCTTAACCCACATGCGGGTGACGGTGGCTTGATAGGCACCGAAGAAGAGCAGATCTTAAAGCCCCTGGTCAATGATTGGAAAAACAAAGGCAAATTACTCAGTGGCCCCTTTCCGGCAGATGGCTTTTTCGCAGCAGGGCAATACAGCAAATTTGATGGCATCCTGGCCATGTACCACGATCAGGGCTTGATTCCTTTCAAATCGATGGCCTTCGAAAATGGGGTAAACTTCACAGCCGGCTTACCCATCGTCAGAACTTCGCCCGATCATGGCACCGCTTACGCTATTGCCGGTAAAAATCAGGCAAACGAAAGCTCCTTTCGGGAAGCGCTTTTTAAAGCCTGCGATATTGTGCAGACAAGAAAAGAGCAGTTGGTGGGTAAATAATGGGAATTTATTTCCCTTTTCGGCCGTTTAACCTAATTCAAATGATAGCATAGCATTAAATTGTACATTTGGTTAAAGTGAAAGTTGAGATGGACGTAGTTACCAGAAAGCATTTAAACATACTTATCCAATTGGCTGAAGCCGATAAACACTTTGCCAAGGCAGAGCGGGAGATGATTTTTAAAATAGCTAAAGACCGTAATTTCCCTGAAAATGAGGTGCAGGAGCTTATCCGAAAGCCCGAACCCATTGATAGCCTAGGAGCCCTTTCAGTTGATCAGAAGTTTGAATACCTGCAAAGCAGCATCGAGTTGATTATGGTAGATCAAAACATTTTTGAAAGCGAAATCATTTTCTGTAAGAGTCTGGCGATCAAATTGGGCTTTAAAAAATCAGTCATAGACTTTTTCCTAAGCTATCACGACAAGTACAGCAAAGCAGAGTTAAAACAAATTGCCCTTAAAGAATACCTTTAGATTCTGATTATCAGGTATTTATAAATCGGCCCACTTCTCAAATTCAGTTCTTTTCTTTTAAAATTCCATTTAATCTCCTACATTTGCCGACTATTTTAAAACCGGAGGGTCGGAAAAGTGAATTTATTCGGGGTTAATATTATAGGCTTGAGTTTAGCAGTTCATACGTTCGATTTCCAACTGAACGACAGATTTTTCAAGCAATATGGCACCGAAGTAATTCAAGAAGGTAAGCTAAAAGCGACTGTAAGTCTCCATAAGCACGAAACCTTTATAGAAGCCGATTTCCGGATACAAGGTAGTGTTGTTCTTACCTGTGATCGAAGCCTGGACACCTTCGATTTCCCCATAGCCATCAGCCCAAAGCTGTTGTATAAGTATGGTGATGAGGACAAAGAGATTAGCGAAGACGTGGTGATGATACACCGCGACACCGCAACACTCGATTTAGGCCAACCAATGTTTGAATACATTGTATTGGAAGTCCCAATCAAAAAGCTTCACCCGCGCTTTGCAGGAGAAGACGATGATGAGGCAGAGGGTAAATTAATTTACTCCTCAGAAAGAAAGGATGAAACAAGTGATGAAGGCATGGTTGACCCACGCTGGGAAGCACTTAAAAAGTTAAAATAAAGCACTGATACTAAAACTGTTTGAGTTATGCCAAATCCAAAACGAAAAACCTCGAAAACGAGACGCGATAAAAGAAGAACACACTACAAAGCTGAGACCAGCTCTTTCACTATTTGCCCTACTACTGGCGAAACTCACCGCCCGCACCGCGCTTACTGGCATGAAGGCAAGCTTTACTTTAAGGGTAAAGTAGTAATGGAAAGAGAAGCGCTTGCTTAATAGCATGAAAAGTCTGGTATCCTTGCAACATTCACTCATTATGCAAAAGCATGCAGTGAGGAAATCCGGTTGTAAGACTACCTGAATAATAAATACTTGTAGAAATGCTCGATGTGTCATCGGGCTTTTCTTTTTTATAAGGGTTGAGTAATACAGCCGAAAGGCACATAAAAATGAATAAGATTCGCGCAGCGATCACCGGAGTGGGAGGCTATGTACCTGAGTACATCCTCACCAATAAAGAGCTCGAAACAATGGTCGATACCAACGATGAGTGGATAACTTCTCGCACCGGTATTAAAGAAAGAAGAATTCTTAAAGGCGAAGGTATGGGCACCAGCTACATGGGCACCAAGGCAGCCCAGGAAATTATCAGAAAAACTGGCATTGATCCTAAAGAGATTGATTTGGTTATCTGTGCTACCATTACCCCAGACATGCCCTTTCCGGCAACAGCCAACATTATTGCTACCGAAATCGGTGCTACCAATGCATTCAGCTACGATTTGGCTGCTGCTTGCTCTGGTTTTTTATTCGGGCTGGCCACCGGAGCCAAGTTCATCGAAAGCGGCACTTACAAAAAAGTGATCGTGATTGGTGGAGATAAAATGTCATCGATCATCAATTACCAGGATCGCGCCACCTGTATCATCTTCGGTGACGGAGCCGGAGCCGTTTTGTTGGAACCCACAACTGAAGAGGTAGGTGTGATGGATTCAATACTGCGCAGCGATGGAACCGGGGCTAACTTTTTACGCATGGAAGCCGGAGGAAGCCGTATGCCTGCCACCCATGCAACAGTTGATGCCAAGCAACACTATGTATTTCAGGAAGGCGCCACCGTGTATAAGTTTGCGGTTACCAATATGGCGGAGGTTGCAGCAGAAGTATTAGAGAGAAATAACCTGACTGGCCATGATATCGCCTGGCTGGCACCCCATCAAGCCAATAAGCGCATTATTGATGCTACAGCCAGTCGCATCGGCTTATCTGACGACAAGGTGATGATGAACATCGAAAAATATGGCAATACCACTGCCGGAACCCTGCCCCTTTTACTGTGGGATTATGAGAAAAAATTGAAAAAAGGCGACAATATCATTTTTGCAGCCTTTGGGGGTGGCTTTACCTGGGGCGCCATGTGGCTTAAGTGGGCCTACAACAGCTAAGTATAAAGAGTGATTAATTAATATTTGTAACTTAAAGTCCGTTTTTGATTTATGGCAACTATTTCTGATCTGAGTAAAGGCAATTTTGTTCGCTACAATGGTGAGGTAATGCAAATTGAAGAATTACTGCACCGCACCCCCGGAAACCTGAGAGCCTTCTACCAGGTAAAGATGCGCAACGTACGCAATGGTAAACTCGCTGAAAATCGTTTCCGCCCCGGTGATGAAATTGAAATCCTGCGCGTAGAAACCAGAGAATATCAGTACCTGTATGCCGATGGCGACAGCCTGGTGTGCATGGATAAAGAAACTTTTGATCAGGTATATATCGATAAAGCCTTACTTGGCGAATCGGTCAACTATATAAAAGAAGAGGTAACCTTATTGATTGCCTTTGAAAACGGCACAACTGCCATCACCGCGGAGGCTCCTTCACATGTAGTTTTTGAAGTATCATACACAGAGCCTGGCTTAGCTGGCGACACTGCCACCCGTACTTTAAAACCTGCCACCATCGATAACGGATCAGAAGTGAGAGTACCTCTTTTTGTGAATACAGGAGATAAGATTAAGATTGACACCCGCACAGGTGAGTATATTGAACGCGTAAAGTAATTATCATGGCCAAAAAAACAGTTAAAAAAGAAGTCCCTGCTAAGAAGACTTCCCCATCTAACCAACCCGACATGAAAACTTCAGAAATCAGAGACCTCATCGATTTTATTGCCCAATCAGGCTTAAACGAGGTAAATGTAGAAACGAAAGAACTAAAGCTTTCCATCAAGCGCGAACCCGATCAAAAAATAATGAAGGCTGCCGCGCCTATGGTAGCTGCAGCACCCGCTGTGGCCCCAGTGGCAGCTGCCCCTGTTGCTCCGGCCCCTTCGGCTCCCAAAGCAGACAAGGTTGAAGCCCCTGCCGCCAGTGGTAAGAAGACAGTAGATATCAAATCACCCATGATTGGTACTTTCTACCGTTCTTCAAATCCTGAAACACCTCCATTTGCTTCTGTAGGCGATAAAGTGAGCAAAGGTCAAACTGTTTGCATCATTGAAGCCATGAAGCTATTCAACGAAATTGAATCTGAAGTATCTGGTACCATTGTTAAAGTGATGGTGGAAAATGCTCAGCCAGTGGAATATGATCAGGTACTATTTGTTGTTGAACCTGATTAATTTTTTTTGGCTGCCAGCAGCCAGTGTCTAGCTCCAAGCTGACTCTCAATGTATAGACAGCAGCCTGTAACCATTAGCATACTAACTTATGTTTAAGAAAATATTGATTGCTAACCGTGGAGAAATTGCGTTACGCGTAATTCGTACTTGTCGCGAGATGGGCATTAAAACGGTAGCTGTTTACTCTACAGCCGATAAGGAAAGCTTACACGTTCGTTTCGCTGACGAAGCGGTATGTATCGGTGATGCGCCCAGCAAAGATTCTTACCTGAATATCCCACGCATTATTTCAGCTGCTGAAATTACCAATGCCGATGCTATCCATCCGGGCTATGGTTTCTTATCAGAGCGTGCCGAATTTTCGGCTATTTGCCACGAATATGGTATCAAGTTCATTGGCCCCACACCGGCCATGATCAATGCCATGGGTGATAAGGCTACCGCCAAAGACACCATGAAGAAAGCGGGGGTACCCTGCATTCCTGGCTCCGATGGACTACTCTCTTCTTTGGAAGAAGGCATGGCCATCGCTAAAAAAATTAAATACCCGGTTATTGTAAAAGCAACTGCCGGTGGTGGTGGTAAGGGTATGCGTATCATCAATGATGAGTCTGAATTTCAGAAAGCATGGGATGATGCCAAGCGCGAAGCAGCTGCTGCCTTTGGCAACGATGGCTTATACCTCGAAAAATTTGTAGAAGAGCCTCGCCATATTGAAATCCAGATTGTGGGCGATCAGTATGGTAAAGTGTGTCACTTATCAGAGCGTGATTGCTCCATCCAGCGCAGACATCAAAAACTATTGGAGGAAACGCCCTCGCCTATCTTAAGTCAGGAGTTACGCGAAAAGATGGGAGAAGCCGCCATCAAAGGTGCCAAGGCCATCAATTATGAAGGAGCTGGAACCATTGAATTCCTGGTGGATAAGCACGGTGATTTCTATTTCATGGAGATGAACACCCGTATTCAGGTAGAGCACCCTATCACGGAAGAGGTAACTGATTACGATTTGATCAAGGAACAAATTAAGGTTGCTGCCGGAGTGCCTATCTCTGGTAAAAACTATTACCCTAATTTGTACTCTATGGAATGCCGTATCAATGCAGAAGATCCTGCGAACGGCTTCCGCCCTTCACCAGGAAAAATCACTAACCTGCACATGCCAGGTGGTCATGGTGTACGCATTGACAGCCACGTGTATGCAGGCTATACAATTCCTCCTAATTACGATTCCATGATTGCTAAGCTGATTGTCAGCGGCCAATCACGCGAAGAAGTAATAACACGCATGAAACGAGCCTTACAGGAATTTGTGATTGAGGGTGTCAAAACCACCATTCCTTTCCATATCAAGCTAATGGATAATGAGATTTTCCGCAGTGGTAAATTCACCACCAAATTTCTGGAGACCTCTTTTGATTTCAGCGAACTCAAATAACTGAAATATCTTTTTTAAGAAAAGCTCTGCTCATGCAGGGCTTTTTTTGTTTTAAGAATACCTTATCTTCAACATTCAAATATCAAATAGATGAATTACTGGCTCGTTAAATCAGAACCTGATGTTTACCACTTCGATACACTCCTTAAAGACAAGAAAACTGTTTGGGATGGTGTGCGCAATTTTGCTGCAAGACTCAATCTGAAGGCCATGAAAAAAGGAGATCTGGTTTTATTCTACCACTCAACGGGTGAGAAAGCTGTGGTGGGCCTTGCCAAAATTGTGAAAGAATGGTATCCGGAACCTGGAGCACCCGATTGGGCAGTTGTGGAGCTGAGTCCTGAACGAAAGTTGAAAAAACCAGTAACCCTTGCCGAAGTAAAAGCTGACAAACGACTCTCTGAAATGAAACTCGTGAAATTATCACGCCTTTCTGTTCAACCAGTTACTGCCATTGAATTTGATATGATCATTGCGAAGAGCGAAGAAAAATGAAAAAAATCCTACTCATCTTAACGTTTGTGGTACTGCACCAACAAGTGCGGGCACAGCTCAGTCAGCCGCAGCGTTTTGAGATGAAGCAGAAATACAATGATGATGTGTTTACTATAATCTCGCTGGAAGAAGAAGGCATTGCACTTTTCAGAGAAACAAAAGAATATAAAGAGGGTAAACACAGCTGGCAACTTATTCTACTTGACAGCGCTTTACAGCAAAGAGTTGATACCGTTATCAACATCAACAGAAACTACAATTTCACTGGGCATGAATACGTAGCTGGAAAATTAAACCTTTTGTTTCAAGAAGGTGAAATGGCAAAAGATAAGATCACTCTTTGCACAGTGAACCTTCAAAATTTCGAGTTAATACTTATTGATATTAAAACTGAGTTAGATCTTCGGCTCACCCATTTCAGTAGTCTGCAAAATAACGTGCTATTTGGTGGGTATATCAATAACGAACCAGCTATTGTAGAATTTGATATTGATAAAGCCAAGGTAAAAGTAGTGCCTGGCTTTTTACAAAAGAACACCGAACTGCTTGACTTGCGCGTAAACGAAAACGAGACCTTTAATGTGGTGCTATCGGAGAAAGCAGCAGGGGAAAGCAAGAATATCATCTTCAGAACTTTCGATCAGCAATCGAAATTATTACTGGAAGACATCATACCCGTTGGAGAGGGTATCCGCATCATGAATGCGATGACCAGCCAATTAAAAAGAGAAGATCTCTTGCTGGTTGGCACCTGGGGGACACGCTCAACAGAGAGGGCTCTTGGCTTTTATAGCGTTTTAATCAACCCCTTTGAAGAACAAAAAATCAACTTCACGCAATTCGGCTCCTTGCAACACTACCTTGACTATCTGAAACCGAGAAGAGCACAAAAGATTAAAAACAAAACAGCTGCCGGTATTGAAAAGAATAAGCGCTACGATTACAACAACAATGTGATGCTTTATAAAGTACTTGAGCATGAGAATGGCTTTGCTATATTAGGCGAAACTTATTCATCCATTACCTCCAATACATCACCTTATTATAATAACCCTTACAATTCAAGAAACTGGAATAATCCTTACCCTTACAATAATCCTTACTTCTTTAACTATCCTTATTCACGATTGTACAGGCCTATGGGGTACAACGATAACCTGAATAATGAAGATCAAATAAAAACATACGCCAGCAGTATTTTGTTAATAGATGAAAAAGGAGTTATTGCTAATGATCAGAGTGTGAAACTGGAAGACGTTAAACTGTCCAGCATCCAACAGGTAACTGACCTTAGTGTCAGGAAAAACGAATTGATAATCTTATACCGAAAGAAAAGTGAGATCTTTCTAAAAAGGATTTTTATCATTGAGGACGAGGCAGAAGAGCTATCAGAAAAAATAAAATTGAAAGATCCATTCGATGAGCTAAGAGATGAAAATGAAAAGAATACTGAAATAAGACAGTGGTATGGAAGCACTTTTTATACCTGGGGATATCAAACCATTCGTAACATTAATCTGGCAGAGGATAAAACACGTGAAGTATTCTACATTAATAAGGTGGTGGTGCATTAGCATAGTTTGTTTACCTCATTTAACAAATGCACAAATTATACAAAGCGATCGTTTTCAATTTATTCTTGGAAGCGATGCCGCCTCTTTTGAGGCCACTTCTTTGGAGGAAGATGGCTTACTGCTCCATCGCACAAACGTTAAAAATGCTGAGTTTGAAATTGTCAAGTTAGATACCACGTTTAAACAAGTATGGAATGGCTTTATACCGCTTGAAAGAAACTTTACGATTACCCATAAAAAGTTTCATAAATCAAATTTCTACGTTCTATCCCACAGTAAGAATTACTACGACTTCAAACTCATCTCGGTAGATAAAGAAACCGGACGTTATACTCAGTATAACATCCGTAACTACATCCCCTTTTCACCTTCAGAATTTCAGATCAATGATAAAGCTGCCATCATTGGAGGTTATTTTAATAAAATCCCTATCGTCATAGTCTTCAATTTTGAAACCTTACGCATACGAATTCTTCCGGGTCTATTCAGTGAAATTGGAGAACTAACACAGATTAAAATTCATGAAGACAACTCATTCGATGTATTATTGTGCGCCCGCTATTTTAACAGAGAGAAAACCATTTGGATCAAGAGTTATGCTCCTGAAGGCGATTTCATAACACAACTGGCCTTGCCAATAGATGGAAACAAAAGTCTTCTTTTCGGGCGGATGCACCGATCAGGAGAAGATATGAAAATAGTGGCCGGAGTGTATGGCAACCGAAACTCTGAATTCTCCAAAGGAATTTTCATTTCTGCTATTGATCCCTATGGTGGGCATCAGATCAAATATTACAATTTTTCAGATTTAGAAAATTTCTTTGGCTACCTCAAGCAAAGACGCGTAGAACGGATAAAGGGAAGAATCGAGAAAAGAAAATCAAAAGGCAAGCAGACCAGGTTTAACTATCGCTTGTTAGTACACGAATTAATCCCTTACCAAAATCAATTCGTTTTACTCGGTGAATCTTTTTACCCTAAATACAAAACAGTAGACAGGGCTAGCTCTTCAGGTTTTTTCATGAGATCATCTTACGGATATTCGAATGACAGCGACCTTATCTTTGATGGCTACAGATACAGCCATGCCACCATCCTTGGATTTGACATCAACGGGAAACTGCTCTGGGATAATACTTTTGAAATCAATGACATCAAGACTTTTACCCTTGAGCAGTTTGTTAAATTCAAACTGGATGAAGAAAAGATTACGCTCCTTTATTTGTTCAATAATCAATTACGCACCAAGGTTATTAAGGGAGCAACGGTCATTGAAGGCAAGGAAACTGAAACGATTAAGACTTTTGAAAACATAGCGAGTATCCGTGGAAGCATGGCCGAGCTCAATAAGCTTGAATACTGGTATGATAAGTATTTACTGGCCTATGGTATCCAAAATATAGTCACAAGCGATCAAAAGGGTGATCAGTCTGAGCAAAGAGTTTTTTTTGTGAACAAACTAAAAGTCAAGTGAATTCAGGACATTAAGGCAAGCTTTTTCATAACAATAGGCACCATTTATCTAAAAGCATTATCTTTACACGCCCACGCAATAGTGTAAGTGCTCTAACGGCCATGCAAAAGAAACTCATTCTTGATTCTGACCTGCTCGACATAACCCTTAGCCGTCTTTGCCAACAATTAATTGAGAATCATAATGATTTCGCAGACAGTGCCATTTTAGGCATGCAACCACGGGGTATTTACCTGGCAGAGCTTATCCATCAAAAACTTGAAAAATCGCTCAAAAAGAAAATAGACCTTGGCTACCTGGATGTTACTTTTCATCGTGATGACTTCCGCAGAAGAGAGATTCCTGTGAAGGCAAACGAAACACGGGTGCCCTTCTTAATTGAGAATCGTAACGTTATTTTGGTTGATGATGTACTCTTTACCGGGCGCACGGTAAGAGCCGCCATGGATGCCATGATCGCGTTTGGCAGACCAAAAAAGGTAGAACTCCTGGTACTTATCGATAGAAAATACAACAGGGATTTACCCATTGCACCCGATTATGTAGGCAAGGCTGTTAACACATTAGCCTCGCAGCGCGTACAGGTGGAGTGGCAAGCCCAAGGCAACAAGCAAAATAAAATCTGGTTGATCAATCAAGACTAAATTATGTCACGACTCAGTCAAAAACACCTTCTCGGTATTAAAGACATCACCCGCCAGGACATAGAATTGATTTTTGAAACTGCTGATAATTTTAAAGACGTCATCAACCGTCCTATCAAGAAAGTACCATCGTTACGCGATGTTACAGTTGCCAATGTTTTCTTTGAAAATTCCACACGCACCCGGCTTTCCTTTGAATTGGCTCAGAAACGTCTCTCGGCCGATGTCGTTAATTTTTCAGCTTCAACCAGTTCAGTAAAGAAAGGAGAAACCCTGCTGGATACTGTCAACAACATTTTAGCCATGAAGGTTGACATGATTGTGATGCGTCATGCCAGCCCCGGAGCCCCGCATTATTTGGCCAAGCACATTAAGGCAAATATTGTCAATGCCGGAGACGGAACCCACGAACATCCAACACAGGCTCTGCTCGATACATTTTCGATAAGAGAAAAATTAGGTTCAGTGGAAGGAAAGAAGGTAGCCATTATTGGTGATATTCTGCACTCACGGGTGGCCCTCTCCAATATTTTTGCTTTGCAGAAACTGGGCGCTAAGGTTATGGTTTGCGGTCCGCCAACCTTATTACCGAAATACATTGCTCAACTAGGTGTACAGGTAGAGCTTGATGTGATGAAAGCCTTGCAGTGGTGTGATGTAGCCAATGTACTTCGCATTCAGTTAGAGCGACAACAGATAAAATACTTCCCGACACTGCGTGAATATTCTCTGTATTACGGAATCACCAAAAAGATATTGGATTCTCTTAAGAAGCCTATTGTCATCATGCACCCTGGCCCCATTAACAGGGGAGTTGAATTAAGCAGCGATGCCGCTGATTCACAGCACGCCATTATTCTGGACCAGGTGGAAAATGGTGTAGCCGTTAGGATGGCCGTTATGTATTTATTGGCTGGACAAATCTAAAATAAGAAAGGCCAATCTTTCGATTGGCCTTTACTTCAATACTACTGATCACCCGTCTTTTTTCCAGGCTTTTTACTTTCTTTCGTTTGCTTGGTTTCTTTAGTCTTCTTTTTGTCGGTAGCTGCTTTTTTGTCTTTTGAATCGGCTTCTTTTACTTTTTCCTTATCAGCATTTGCCTTGGCTTCTGTGCTTCTTTGCTCACCAAACTCTTTACCCGAGGTTTCTTTGTCCTTTCCGTAAGCCTTTCCATCAGCAGCTTTTTCCTTCTCGGCCTTCTCCCTCTCAGCCTTGGCTTTATCCTCTGGTTTTGCTTCTTGCTTCTTCTCAGTCTTTTCCTTCTTCACCTTTTCCTTTTCTTGTTGATTAACCGGCTCTTGGGCATTTGCTGCTGTGGCTGCCAGCACGAATAGAATAGCAGACAACAGTAAGAGGCTATTTAGCTTTTTCATAACAATTGGGTTTAATTTTCAATTATAATACAAGACCAAGTTATACTTTAAAAACGCATCAGGTCAATACTTATCTGCTTCTGTTTCATGAGGCCTTACTTTAACCTTACTCTCCTTCCATTGCTGTAACGCTGCTCTTCTCTCGTTTAACAATTCAGCAGAGGGTTGAAAATCAATCAAGCGTTTTAAATCAGGTTGCCCGGCATCTACCCAGGCAGTATACCAAAAATCTGCAATCAATTTGATAGCATGTCGCACTTGCCGTTCCACCATATTATTCAATGCCTTATGGTAAGCTTCAGAGAATGTTTTCGAGTATACTTTCACTGTTTGGCGGCCTCTGGTTTCAAATGAATACTTCCTGTCACCAAATTCATCTGTAAGTTTCTTTTCAATAGTTAACACACTGTCTACTTGCAGATGCGCTCTGGCTACGGCTTGCCAGATACTTAGCTGAGGTTTGTCAAGGTATTCGGCTTTGCCTATAAAATAGGAATACTTACCAGAAAAAAGTTCCGGCAACCTTGACTCCCAAAAACCATGAATACCATGCTGGTTACTTAACTGTCCGTTATAGTTTTCGGTTGTATGCAATGGCACATTAGCATCGGCAATATAGTGGCCAATCTCCGCAGACAATCTCAATATTGCTTCAGGGTCCTGCACCATAAAAGCATCTCTGAGTTGGTAATACATCTTATTAACATGCCAGGGAACAATACCGTATTGTTTTAAAGTGTCTTCTGAAAACATCTCCACAGCATCCGGCCAATAGCGGGGCATCTTCATCCAGGCACTATCTCCATAGTGATCTAAATCAATGTAATGACGGGCTGCTTCATCTACCACGGCCAACCTTCTGCGATCAGGATTCACAGAAGCTTCTACCAGATATTGTATATTGACTTTATAAAAAGCAATCATTTCTGGTGGTAGCGAGAAAACAGCTTGTTTATTGATCAATGGATGAGCATAAAAACCCCAGGCAGTTATAAAAAAGCTTAAGCCCATCAAAGAAATTAATTTGACAATGCGCTGCACAAAAGTAAATTTAGAAATAAGAAAATTGAGTATGATAAGTTACAATAAAATCTGCAAGCCAACAGCGCTCCGTTTTATTTTATGCATGAGTTGTATCTGTTTTATCATCCCCACTTACAGTTCGGCCCAAGCCAATCGCACATTGATAGATGTAAAAAAGTACTCATTCAATCTGGAATTGAACGATACCACGGATGCGCTGCTGGCTATTTCCACTATTGAGGCCATCAGTAAAAAGGAAAGCAGCGTATTTGAATTAGACTTGGTGAATAAAAGCACCAATGGTAAAGGTATGACTGTTTTTTCTGCTTTGGTAGGTGGGAAGTCCGTGCGCTTTGAACACAGTAATAATGTGTTACGCATGCTGCTTGCAGAGAGCGTCCCGGCCAATACACCATTAACCCTTGAGATTCACTACCTGGGTATTCCTGCTGATGGGCTTATCATCAGTAAAAATAAATTTGGCGATCGCACCTTCTTTGGTGACAACTGGCCTAATCGTGCCCATCATTGGCTTCCTGTTATCGATCATCCTTCAGACAAAGCAAGAGTTTCCTTTACAGTGATTGCTCCCACACACTACAGCGTTATTGCCAACGGTTCGCGTCAGGAAGAAACCCTGATCAATAGTAAACAAAGAATAACGAAGTGGAATGAAGAGGTGGAGATCCCCACGAAAGTAATGGTCATTGGCCTGGCTAGATTTGCCATTCATTACGATGGGACGGTCAACCATATTCCTGTGGAGACCTGGGTATTTCCACAGAACAGAGAAGTAGGTTTTACCGCCTATAATACAGCTTCAAAAATTCTCGGTTTTTTCTCAGGGCACATAGCACCCTATCCTTATTCAAAACTTGCCAACGTACAATCTAAAACCATGTTTGGCGGCATGGAAAATGCCGGTAACATTTTTTACTACGAAAACTCTGTGAGTGATCAGAAGGCTTCTGTCAGAAATGAGAGTTTAGTCGCACATGAAATAGCCCATCAATGGTTTGGCAATTCTGCCAGCGAAACTGACTGGCACCATGTATGGCTCAGCGAGGGCTTCGCAACATACTTTACGCATCTATATAACGAGTTTATGTATGGCCGAGATAAAATGACAGCTGACCTTCGCGAAGACAGAGGCACTATCATTGATTTTCACAAGCAGCAGCCATTGCCCATTGTATTTAAACAACTGCCTGCGGATCTATTGTCGGTACTCAATCCAAATTCATATCAAAAAGCCAGTTGGGTACTGCACATGCTGCGCCATGAAATTGGGAACGAAGCTTTTTGGAAGGGCGTGCAACGTTACTATAACACTTTTCAAAACCGCAATGCCACTACCAACGACTTCATCCAGATTATGGAAAAGACAACAGGGCAGGACTTAAGTCAATTTTTTAACCAGTGGCTGCATCGCACGGGGCAGCCAAGCCTGGTGCTGCAATGGGCTTATGAGCCTAAAACCCAAACCGTCAAAGGCTCCATAGAACAAGTACAGCCAGAGGATATATTCAAGGTAAAGATTGAGATAGGTATTTATGACGATTTGATGGATCTACACAAGATTGAAAGCCTCGAACTTACCGAAAGGAAGACCCATTTTAGCTTCAAAACAGGCCAAAAACCTCAAAAAATACGTTTAGACCCGAATACCAAGCTCCTGTTTGAGGAAAAACTGTAGAATTGATTGGAGTTAGCCGTTGCATATTCCATAAATCGCCTTACCTTTGCACTCCTTATTGCTAAAGAGATATGGCAAACCACAAATCAGCAGAGAAAAGAATTCGTGCAAACGAAACAAAAAGAGTAAGAAACCGCTACCAGCACAAGACTACCCGTACTGCGGTAAAGAATCTTCGTGCCGCTAAGACTAAAGCAGAAGCTGAAGGTCTTTTAAAAGAAGTTTCTGCCATGATTGATAAGTTGGCAAAGAAAAACATTATCCATTGGAAAAAAGCTGCTAACCAAAAGTCAAAGTTGGCGCAGCAAGTGAATAAATTGGCTTAATTGACCAATTAATTAAAAAATCCTTCCTGATTTTTCAGGAAGGATTTTTTATTGCCTTCCTTTCAACATTCTTTTCTGAAACATGCTTTTTCCTATTTTTAGGAAATGCAGCAATTACCGGAAAAAGCACTCGGCATTAAAGGCTGGGCTGCCGAAGATCGCCCCCGCGAAAAACTCCTGCTCAAAGGAAAGTCAAGTCTCAGCGATGCTGAGTTAATCGCCATCTTATTAGGCACAGGCACCGCAGCCCTTAGTGCAGTTGATCTGGCCAAAAAACTACTCCAAACGACAGAAAACAATCTCGATGTCCTCGCCAGACTTGGTGTAAAAGACCTTACAAAAATTAAAGGGATAGGGGAAGCCAAAGCCATTAGCATAGTAGCAGCACTGGAGTTAGGCAGAAGGAGAAAAGATTTAATGCCCAATGAAAAACCAAAAATCACCTCCTCTCAAGACGCCTACGAACAAGTAAAAGGAGAGTTGATGGATCTTCCTCATGAAGAATTTTGGGTAATCCTTACCAATAGGGCTAATCGCATTATTAAAAAGCAACAAGTTAGTATAGGTGGTGTGGCGGGCACCGTGGCTGATCCAAAACTCATTTTTAAATTAGCGGTGGAAGAGCTGGCCAGTGGTTTAATTTTATGTCACAACCACCCCTCTGGCAATGTTGCTGCCAGCCAGGCAGATATTATACTGACCAATAAGTTAAAAGAAGCTGGCAAGCTGCTGGAAATACAAGTACTCGATCATATCATTGTCGCGGGCAAAAGATATTTTAGCTTTGCTGACGAGGGTATGCTATGAAGTTTAAGACCAAGTTTATTATCGGTGCCTGCATAACAACAGGATTAGTGGCTTCTTTGCTCCTGCTCACAGAGCCGAAACAAGCAAAGCCAACGAGGGCATTGGTTTCACCACCGCCCACCAATGCTTCTACCATTCACAATCCGTATTTAATAGCCCTCGCCAAAGCCTACGATTCGGCCTTTCAGCAGCTCATGACCAAACACCACCAGCCAGGGGCTTCGGTGGCAGTTGTCTATGATTCAACAGTAATTCTATTAAAAGGCTATGGCCTTAAAGAAGTAGCCACGCGTGACAGTGTTGATATCAATACCGCATTCCGTCTGGCTTCTGTCTCCAAACCCTTTGCTTCTTTTTTAACAGGCATTCTCTTGCAAGAAAATGTGTTGACTTTAGACAATCGTGTACTTGACTATTGGCCGGCTTTTAAACTTCGATCGCCCGAAGATGCAGCCAGCCTTACCTTACGCCATGTGCTCTCCCACACCACTGGTCTTCCTTACCATACCTATACCAATATGATCGAAGAAGCCCTGCCCTTCGATACATTGCTTAGCTATTTAAGAGATATTAAACTAGTAAGTAAACCAGGTGAGCTCTATAGTTACCAAAATGTTGGCTACAGTATTATTGGCAAAGTGATTGCCGAGGCTACAGGCAATACCTACGAGGAGCAACTACAAGCACAGGTGTTCAAACCGCTTGGAATGGAAAATGCATCGAGCGATTACCTGAGCTTTATGCGCAACGGCAACATAGCACAGCCACACATGTTTAAAAGAGGCAAACTTCGCCCAACACTTGTCAGAGATACTTATTATAACGTTAGCCCTGCAGGAGGAATCAATGCCAGCATCAGTGATATGGCCAAATGGCTGACCGCTCTTTTAGGTAACAGAGAAGATGTGATCAAAAAAAGTACGCTTGATACTTTGTTCACTCCCCAGATACTGGCCAACTCCCGTAACCGTAATTTCTACC
This sequence comes from Cyclobacteriaceae bacterium, assembly GCA_022842845.1. Taxonomy (GTDB): domain Bacteria; phylum Bacteroidota; class Bacteroidia; order Cytophagales; family Cyclobacteriaceae; genus Chryseotalea. The sequence goes on from JALHOT010000001.1 coordinate 28,144, forward strand.
AATGGCAAAGGGTTCGTCAGGCCTATTACGGTTTAGGTTGGCGTATCCTGCGTTTTTCTAAAGATACTATCATTTACCACGGTGGTTATGTAACTGGCTACAGGAGCGAAGTCGCCCTACAACCATCAGAAAAAATTGCCATTTGTGTACTGACCAATGCACCAGGGCAAGTCGCTGATACCAGCTTGCCTGTCTTTTTTAAAATTTTTGATCGCTATCGCCCTTATATCAGGCGTTGGGAAAAGGAGAACAACTCCTTTCATTAACCAATCCAGATCCATTGACTCGATAAGATACATTCATCATGAAACAAAAAAATATACTCCTCATCGCCCTTGTCATAACGGCACTTATTATCGTATTCTACAGCCTGGCACCAACAGGCACCAGCGAAGCTTATACAGAGCAAATACTCAAAGAAAGAAAAGATCGTGACGATTACATGCGCAACAACGATGAGTCGCCCTTTGCAGATAGTACGGAGGCATTTAAAGGACTTACCTACTTTGCTCCGGACGAACATTTTCGCATTGCTGCCAACCTTATCTCGATAACTGATAAAAAAACGATAACGCTTGCCACAAGCGATGGCCTGGAAATGCGCTACCTGGAATACGCATACGCAGCATTTAAACTTGATGGAGAAGAGTGCCGCCTGCTGATCCTCGAAATCATGGAGGCAGGGCCAACTCGGGGCACACTCTTTTTAGCCTTTGCCGATGCCACCAGTGCCAATGAAACTTATGGCGCAGGCCGATACCTGGACATTAACAAAGTACCAGGCAGCACTTCCATCACCCTGGATTTCAACAAAGCCTACAACCCTTACTGCGCTTATAACGACAACTTTTCATGTCCCTTTCCTCCGCGCGAAAATGTGTTAAAAGTTGCCATCCGCGCAGGGGAAAAGGTCTACCATTAATTCCGGTAAAAGCCCTATTTTTGAAAGATAATTACCTCGCTGTTGCCTCCGAAAGAAGACAGCAAGCACAATAAGTTTTATTTATGAAGATCTCCTACAACTGGCTCAAAGAATACATTACCATCCCCGAAAGTGCAGAAGAAATTGGTAAGATTTTAACCTCAACCGGTTTAGAGGTTGAAAGCGTAGAAGCTTTTGAAACAGTAAAAGGTGGTCTTCAGGGCGTTGTTATTGGAGAGGTGCTTACTTGTACCAAACACCCCAACGCTGACAAACTTTCAATCACCACAGTAGAGGTAGGCCCAGGTAAAGTGCACCCAATTGTTTGCGGAGCCTCCAACGTGGCAGCAGGGCAAAAAGTAGTAGTTGCTTTGCCTGGGGCCACTTTATATCCAAGCAAAGGAGAGCCCTTTACAATTAAATCTGCCAAAATCAGAGGCGAGGTAAGTGAAGGAATGATTTGTGCTGAGGATGAGATTGGTTTAGGCGAGAGCCATGCCGGCATCATGGTGCTCGACACCAAAGTGCCTAATGGAACACCGGCCGCTTCCTATTTTAACATCCAGCGTGATTACGTAATAGAAATCGGCTTAACACCCAACCGGGTAGATGCTGCTTCACATATTGGCGTGGCGCGCGATATCAAAGCCTCCCAAGGAAGAAACTTAACACTTCCTTCTGTGGATGCCTTTGCTGTTGATAATCATAACTTGTCCATCAGTGTTCGTGTTGAGAATGCTCAGGCTTGCCCTCGTTATTCGGGCTTAAGCATGACTGGTGTCGTTGTGAAAGATTCACCGGACTGGCTGAAGCATAAGTTATTAGCCATCGGCATCTCGCCTATCAACAATATTGTAGATGTAACTAATTTTATCTGCCACGAACTGGGGCAGCCGATGCATGCTTTTGATGCTGCCAGAATTGAAGGCAATGAAGTAATCATTAAAACATTGCCGAAGGGTACCAAGTTCACAACCCTGGATGCCAAGGAAAGATCTTTGCTGGACACAGACCTGATGATTTGCAATGCCAATAAAGGCATGTGTATGGCGGGTGTTTTTGGAGGTGCTGAATCAGGCATTGCCAACACCACTACCAGCATCTTTTTAGAAAGTGCCTGCTTCTCTCCAGACTATGTTCGTAAAACCTCACTGCATCATGGACTGAAGACCGATTCATCTTTTCGTTTTGAGCGAGGCACGGATCCCAACATCACAGTGTATGCATTAAAGCGCGCAGCCTTGTTGATCAAAGAAGTAGCCGGAGGCAGCATCAGTTCTGATGTTGTTGATGCGTACCCTGTTAAAATTGAAGACAGGATTATTCGCATAAAAGATAAGAACGTAAACCGCCTGATTGGTAAAGCACTTACTCGTGCAGAAGCGACAGGCATATTGGAAAGACTGGACATTAAAGTAATTGATAGTAAAACAGACGAGTACACAGTTTCAGTTCCACCTTACCGGGTTGATGTTGTGCAGGAGGCTGATGTGATCGAAGAAATTCTTCGTATCTATGGTTTTAATAATATCGAACTAAAAGAATTTGCAGGATCAGATTTCATTTCTTCTTTCCCTGCAAAAGACATCAATAAGTTCAGAAATACTTTAGGACAACAATTGGTAGCCAATGGCTTTTACGAAATCTGGACCAACTCTCTCACCAACGCAGCCTACCAGCAAAAACACAAACTTACTTTTGATGGTGAGCCTGTAGAGATATTGAATAAACTCAGTGAAGAACAAGGCATTTTGCGCCAAACCATGCTCTTTACAGGTCTGGAGGTCTGTGCTTACAACATCAACCGCAAGCAGAAGGATCTAAAACTATATGAGTTTGGTAAGATCTATGGAAAAAAGGAAGGCAAATACCAGGAAGCTCAACGTTTAGCCATCTATATGTCTGGCAATGCAGAAGCTGAGAACTGGCAACGTGCGGCAAAAAATATCAGTTATCACGATTTAGCCCAAGTAGTGAATGGAATACTTCAAAAAAGTGCCATTCGTGACCCCCAGCTTTCTGCAGTTGAAGATCCGCTTTTTGACTTTTGCGTTAACATTGAAGCCAACCAGCAAAACATTGGCAGAATCGGAAAGGTAAAAACAGCCCTGCTTCGCGACATGGGCATTAAGCAGGAAGTATTTTATGCCGATTTAAGCTATGCTGCCCTATTCGATAGCGCTAATCCTACCATCAGCCTTAAAGAAATTTCAAAGTTCCCGGAGGTAAGAAGAGATCTCTCGCTTGTTATCAATAAAAACATTACTTTCGATACGGTAGCTTCATTGGCACGCCAAACAGCCAAAGCATTACTTAAAAATGTCAATCTGTTTGATGTGTACGAAGGCGATAAACTGCCCGCTGATAAAAAGGCCTATGCATTGTCATTCGCCTTGCAGGATGAGCAGAAAACCCTTACCGATGCAGAAATCGACAATGTCATGAATGCGCTGATGAAGGCCTATGAGACAAAAATAGGAGCCGTTATTAGAAAATAATTAATAAATTGAAGGGCTAACGAAAGTCAGCCTCACAAAAACAGTATAAATGAATCAGGAAACTCTAAAAAACAACCTGCAAGGGCTAGAGCGCAAACTGCAGATACTGGTAGGCGAGCATAGAAATTTAAAAGAGCAGGTAATCTTGTTAAAACAAGAGAACCAAGAGCTTAAGTCAGGCTTGCGAAGCCGCGATGAGCAGCTGCTCAATTTTAAAAATCAGATAAAAATCTCTAAAATTGTAGATAATTTAAACCCGGAAGACGGCAGTTCTTCGGAATTAAAGAAGAAGGTAGAAGAGTATATCCGCGAAGTGGATAGATGTATAGCGTATTTGAGCCGATAATTGTAAGTGTGTTGATGGAGGATCTTTCAATAAAAATCAAAATTGCCGACCGTGAGTATCCGATGAAGGTGAAAAGACACGATGAAGAGCGTGTTCGTACTGCTGGAAGGTTGATTAACGAAAAACTGAAAACTTACAAAGAGCAATTTGGCATTGACGATAAGCAAGACCTGCTCGCGATGGTTGCATTCGATTGTCTGGTAGATAAAATGACAGTGGAAGAAAGCCATCAGGAAATAGATCAGACTGTTTTCGAGAAGGTGCATCAGCTAAACCAGTTGGTTTCACAATCTATACTTTAAATCTTTTTCTTTTCTGTTGCTGCCGTCAGGGATTCATAAACCCTAATTGTTACATCTATGTCAGCAACTATCATAACTATACTGATTTGCGCCATGGCCACTGTAGGCCTGAGCCTTGTTATCGGCACCTTGCTCTACAAACGCAAATACGCCAAAAAGAAAAAAGATGCGGAAGAACGCGCAGAACTGATTTTAAAAGAAGCAGAGATTGCCGCTGAGAACTTGAAGAAGGATAAAATTCTGGAGGCCAAAGAGAAAATTCTGAAAATGAAGACAGAGTTTGAAGAAGAGGCCAACAAGAAGAAAAATATCATTATCGCCAACGAGCAAAAAATAAAACAGCGCGAGCAGAGTATCAGCAAAGAACTTGAAACCCTCAAGCGTAAAGAAACTGAGGTTGATGAACTGAAGCAAGACCTGCTGCAGCAGAACGAAGTCATTAAAAAGAGACGCGAAGAACTTGAAAAGTTCAACCAACAAAAGGTAAAAATACTCGAAGACATTTCGAAGCTAACGGCCGATGATGCCCGCGAGCAACTCATTACCTCTTTGCGCGATGAAGCCCAGTCTAAGGCCTCTTCTTACATCAAAGACATTGTAGAACAAGCTAAGCTGACCGCTACCAAGGAGGCTAAGAAGATTGTTATCGATACGATTCAGCGCACCGCTACCGAACATGCCATTGAAAACTGTGTCAGTGTTTTCAACATAGAAAGCGATGATATCAAAGGAAAGATTATAGGTAGAGAAGGCAGAAATATACGCGCACTGGAAGCAGCCACTGGCGTTGAAATCATTGTTGACGATACTCCGGAAGCCATCATTATCTCTGGCTTTGACCCTGTAAGAAGAGAGATTGCCAGACTTTCTTTACACCGCTTGGTGCAAGATGGCCGAATACACCCGGCACGCATTGAAGAAATTGTAGCCAAGACCACCAAAAATATCGATGATGAAATTATTGAAACCGGTGAGCGCACAGTGATTGACTTGGGCATACATGGGCTACACCCCGAGTTGGTGAAGATGGTGGGGCGCATGCGTTTCCGTTCTTCTTACGGTCAAAATCTATTACAACATTCACGCGAAGTCGCTAATCTTTGCGCCATCATGGCCACCGAGCTAGGCTTGAACGTGAAGCAAGCCAAGCGTGCAGGCTTACTGCATGATATTGGTAAAGTATGGCCTGAAGAGTTAGAAAAGCCACACGCCATTGTAGGTATGGAGTTGGCTCAGAAGTACAAAGAACATCCAGCCATCTGCAATGCCATTGGTGCTCACCACGATGAAATAGAAATGACACACATCATCTCTCCTATCATTCAGGCTTGTGATGCGATTAGCGGAGCAAGACCCGGTGCCAGACGTGAGGTGATGGAACAATATATTAAGCGCCTCAGAGAGTTGGAAGACCTGGGCTTAAGCTTTGATGGTGTTGAGAAATGCTATGCCATACAAGCCGGCCGTGAGTTACGTGTACTGGTAGATGCCGAGAATGTAACAGACGAACGCGCAGGACAGTTGAGCTTCGACATCTCACAAAAAATTGAGCGCGACATGCAATACCCTGGTCAGATCAAAGTGACTGTCATCCGTGAAAAACGAGCGGTAGCCTATGCAAAGTAGAACTGGTAATAATCTGTAAAGAAAGCCCCGCTGAAGCGGGGCTTTCTTTTTATCATTATAACATGGAGGTTCAAATCAAAGAAATTGGCTCGAAAGGAATTTTCTACATAGAAGAGAATGGAGAGAAACTTGCTGAGATGACTTACAGCAAAGCCGGAGAGACACTCATCATTATTGATCATACAGAAGTGAGTGAGAAGTTAAAAGGCCTGGGTGCTGGAAAGGAATTAGTCCGAGCAGCGGTGGACTTTGCCCGCGAACGCACCATTAAGATTTTTCCACTCTGCCCTTTTGCAAAAGCTGTCTTTGATAAAAAACCGGAGTATGGAGATGTGCTCTCCTCCTAAAAGTTTACACTACTGCCAGACTATTCTTTTGCTTTACATAGGTATCCAACCAGTAGATCATTGCCAAGGCTATTACGATGCTTGCAATGACTACATATCCTAAAACATCATAACGCTCCAACATACCGCTCGGACTTTGGATCACGATAAGGCCTGCGACAAAAGAGGCAACTCCTCCTGCAATTTGTTGAATGGATGCGTTGATGCTCATGAAAGCTCCACGATCGTTTAAGGAAGGTATAGCAGAAATAAGTGCTGAGGAGGAAATCATCCGTGCACTGATACCGGCAAACAAAATGATATTTAATACCATACAAAGCCACAAAGGTGTGATGCCCAGCTGAGTGTAGATTGCTACAATCACCATATTGATAATTGAACCAATGGCGAACAATCGGAAGCTTCCAACCTGATCACTAATTTTTCCAATAAACGGCCCCATAACAATCCCAAAAACTCCAGTCACCAGATAAAGAACAGGCAATTGATCAATATCGATTCCCAGGTTATTGGTACTGAAGGCACTGCCAAATGGCATGAGCATAAAACCACCTGTTGCCAAGAGAACAGTACTCAAAAAGGTGCGCAGATACAGAGAGTTCGATAGTGTTTTAGAAAGGTGTTGAAAAGCATTTTGGTCATGCGACATCGCTAAGTGTTGTGTCACTGGTTTCATATACACCATCAAGATGATTCCAAGCGCTAAACCAAAAAATACGATCATCCAAAAAGGAGCATGCCACTCAAAGCGGTTCGCGAGCAGTAAGCCGATGGGCAGACCCAACACCTGACTGGCACCAAAAGCCATTTGTACAAAACCCATCACACGACCACGTACTTCTACTTTAAACAAGTCGGTAATGATGGCAAAGCTTACAGACCCAATCACTCCTCCAAAAATTCCTGTTACAATACGTGCAGCCAATAATAAATGATAGGTGGGGGCTATCGCGCATAAGAACGTGCCCGCCAAAAAGCCTGCATAAAAGAAGAGTAGAAATTTCTTGCGGTCAAAACGATCCGCAAAGCCTGCCGCCAACAAGCCGGAAGCTCCCGCACTGAAGGCATACGCAGATACCACCATCCCAAATTGAGCAGGTGTAATCTTCAAGGCAGGCATAAGAATAGCACCAAGGGGAGATAGTACCATAAAATCCAGGATGATCGTAAACTGGAGTATAGAGAGTACGGCAATAATAAAGACCTGGTAGGGAGTAAAGATTTTTTCTTTTGCTGCAGTCATTGTACAGAGTTTAGGAGCGCCTTTAGAGACGATTCCTTTAAAATAGTAGCTCAGTCAAACTGACAAATAACGTTATCAATAATGTTACTTCAGCCCTATTATAAAAAACGAGAGGCTATTCTATTCGAAGAGCCTCTCGTACTACTAGTTTTATCTATAGCTTATACGTATTGATTCAACATTACCGGCATTACCAACATGAGGATATCTTCATTCTTATCCTTTTCTACAGGCAGAATTACACCGGCTTTATTCGGTGCAGACATCGTTAATTTGATTTGATCAGTGTCAATGTTATTCAACATTTCAATGATGAACTTGGCATTGAAACCAATCTCAATGTCTTCCCCTTCATGCTCGCATGACAAACGCTCATTGGCTTCGTTAGAGAAATCTAAGTCCTCAGCAGAAATCTGCAATTCGCTACCGGTGATTTTCAAACGTACCTGATGTGTAGTCTTGTTCGCGTAGATAGAAATACGTCTTAATGCGCTCAACAAATCGGTACGACCAATCGTCATCTTGATGTTGTTATTGCTTGGAATAACGTTTTCATAATCAGGATAACGCTCGTCAATCAGGCGGCAAATCATTTTAATATTGCCAAACTTGAAATAAGCATTTGACATGTTAAAGTCTATGCTTACCGGGGTGTTTTCTGAAGGCAATGTTGCTTTCAGTAAGTTGAGGGCTTTGCGTGGTATGATGATGGCATTACCATTTTCAGATGTAATATCGTTTCTGCGATAGCGAACCAATCGGTGTCCATCAGTAGCTACGAAAGTTGTATTCTTTTCACCCAGGTTAACGTACACACCTGTCATGGCAGGGCGCAATTCATCGTTGCTGGTAGCAAAGATGGTATTGTTCACCGCACGCGACATTACCTCAGACGAGATCTCCGCAGAGAAGTCGTTTGAAACGGTAGGCACTTTAGGGAAATCGGTAGCATTTTCGCCTGAAAGCTTATAGCGGCCGTTGTCAGAAATAATTTCTACGCTGTAGTTTGACTCATCGATAGAAAAAGTTACGGGCTGCTCAGGAAGATTTTTCAAAGTTTCCAACAAAATCTTCGCTGGTACGGCAATATTGCCCTTCTCCTTTGATTCCACCTGAATTTCGGTGATCATAGAGGTTTGAAGATCTGAAGCAGTCACTGTCAGGCTTCCTTTTTCCAATTCAAAAAGAAAATTTTCCAGGATAGGCACCACCGGATTGGTAGTGATAACCCCGTTAATATTTGATAGCTGCTTGAGCAGGTAAGCCGAGTTAACAATAAACTTCATGCTGCGTGTTGGTTAGAGTTTTAGAGGGCGTAAAGTTAGAAAGAAAAGGCAATTTTAAAACCTGCTTTTTTTAGGCAGCTAGGGCTTTTTCTCAAAGAAATCGCGGTTTTTTACCAGACGGGCTAACTTTCGATTGTCTATCCAGGCCAGCTTGTTTTGCCCCACACGACAAGCGGTTTTTCCTGTCTGCACGACCGGAAGAATAGAAAGCGTATAGGTGCGACTGGCTATATCACTCACCTGAATGGTGAAAACAGGCTCCTGCTTGCTCATACTATCTATCAATGCCGTGTTGTATTCATCAACGGTAAGCAAAGAAACGGCATCTAAAAAGTCATTGAGTTTGGTGGTGTCTGTTGCTAAGCCTGCAATTCCGAAATAGCCATCCTCAAGGGAAACAGAAAATCCTTTACGCTCATCGTTAGGATATTCAGCCACCAGGCTTTTAAAGTTAGTCCAGTTAAAAGCAAAAACATATTTATCCCACCAGGCCGCTTCGTCTAACTCAAAAATACCCGATACATACACACGATAACCCGGTATGTGCATGAGGTAAGCCTGGTTATTCTGATCAATAAAATAGGCAGCTGTTTTTTTATCGTTACCACCTACCAGAAAAGATTTACTGAGCTGCTCTCCTTCAAATAACTTTACGGTAACACCATTGACTTTTGAAACAGACACGATCGAATCATTATTAGCTCCGGTTATCGGGCGCTTCACTTCAGCTTGTAAAAGCGTGGCAAATAAAACATCAATCATATCCCGATCGGCCACCTCTCGGTCATTAACCATCCACCGCGTGCCATTGAACGACAAGGCAACCATACCACTGGACGATTGCAGCTCCACCCGGTTAATTGTCTTTGTGTCCTTTACTTGAAACAAGTCCTTGTTTTCCACTGCTGGCTCACCACGCATGGCAACATAAGCGAGCACTGCTGTAATGCCCGATAGCAGCAACAGTACCGTGAACAAAGTCTTATTTCTTTTTTCCTGCAAAGCCATCCTTTCTATTTACTGCTACTATTAAAATTAGCAAAGCGCCTTTTACGCCAGTAACTCCAAATCCAACCAAACAATACAATAAGAATAACAGGCAAGCCCACATTGAGTAGTTGCCAGAAACCTTTTTCGTTTTTCACCTTCTCCTTATCGAGTGGGCGAATCTTCACCTCTTTGGTGCGAGCAGTTAGTAGTCCATTATCTTCTACCAGCCAGGCTACAGCATTGATCAGCAACTCCTGATTAGCAAAGGTGTAATTCGAGAAGCGATCGAAGCCCAGCATCTGCGGCTGGCCATTGCGAGGATTGATGTCGTTGCGAGCCAGGTCTCCATCGCCTATAACGATCATACGGGTTGCTTTACTGCTTTCTAGCATAGCAGTACCTTCTTCACCCTGAGGCACAAATCTATTTTTATATAAGGAAGTGAAGCTTCCTTCTGCCAAGTAGCCTAGCGGAACAAATGATTGTGTAAAATCTTGCGGACGAAGCGTATTTCTGATATCATTAATGCTTACGCGTACCGGTGCCGTTAAGGTTCTGGAATACTGAGAACTCAGCATGATAGCGGTGCGCTGAACTCCTTCTGCCTTTACCGTATCTATGCTGCTGGCAAAATGCATGGCGACTGCATCGAGATTGCGTGTGATCTCATGCGAAGCATAGCGATTCACCAAAGGAAAGAAGGGCCAATCGAGCAATTGCATTTGCGGCTGACCATCAGCAGTGCCCGTTACCACCGGATAGAGAGCTGCTGCCCGGTCTTGTACTAAATCAAGGTTGATGCGAAAACCATACTTAAACAACTGATCATCGAGGTTGAGATCGTAAGGAAAAGCAAAGTAATCTTCACGAGAAGCACTATCTACAGAAGCTTCAAGCTTGTCAATTAAAAACATCACCCTCCCACCCTTCATGATGTATTGGTCGAGCAAAAATTTATCCTGATCGGAGAAGCGAAGGCGAGGTTTGGCAACGATCAAGGCATCCGCCTGAGCCAAACCTTCCTTGTCTGATAATAATAATTCCTTCACATCATACTGCTCGGACAGTGCGCTAGCCAAGCTCGCAATTTCCAGACTTTCTAATTCACCGTGACCTTTCACGAGGGCAATCTGCTTGCGATCATTATTACTCAACTTATAAATGGCATTGGCCAATTCATACTCAACACCTTCGATCGATTGGTTAATCACCCCTTCGGAGCCTCCCTCTGCACTATTACCTTTTAGTAAATTCACACCCGTTTCAAAACCAGCATACGATACCAAGGCTCCCGGGAAAATAATTTTCTCAACACGCTGCCCGTCTTTGGTATCAATCACATTCCTGGCCTGCACGCCACGCGCAGCAAGGTCTTGCATGAATTCATTTCTTGCCTTCTCCCCGATGGCGGTAGCAGGATCAGTAAACACAAAGCGCACCTTGCCTTTAGAGTACACACGAAACTCTTCTAAAATTTCTTTGATCGAACGTTGAAAGCGTGTGAAACTTGGATTTAAATCGCCTGCCAGAAATATTTCTATGTACACAGGTTCTTCCAATTGCTGTAAGAGTGCTTTGGTAGGCTCTTTAATACTGAAGCGTTTTTCTTCCGTAAGGTCTATCCGAACAAAATAAAAGTAGGCCAATAAATTAATGAACACAACCAACACCAGTCCGTTGGCCAGGAGTAAAGCATCTCCCAATTGTTTGCTATGCCACTTTACCATGAGCGTGCGGATAAAATGGTTTTGGTGAATAATAACATTAAGCCGGAAAGGCTTATGAAATAAATAACATCACGGCTGTCAATCAAGCCTCTGCTCAAGGTTTCGTAGTGATATAAAATTCCCAGTTGCTTAATCAGCAATGACAAAGAGGCTATGCTGGTCAAAGAGGCGGCTGAATGAAAGCCCGTAAAAAAGATGAAGCAAAGAAAAGCTGCCAAGACAAAAGACACAATTTGGTTATTTGTCATGGCCGATGCCAATAAACCAATAGCACAAAATATACTGCTTAACAAAACAATGCCTATATAAGATCCAATAACAGCCGAAGTGTCGATGTTCCCTGCAGGATTGCCCAGCGCACTAATAGAATAAAAATACAAGATTGTAGGTAAGAGCGTGATCAGTACCAAGAACAGGGAAGCAAAGAATTTGCCCATGATAATGTCCCAATCAGTTAAGGGTTTAGTGAATAATAAATCCAAGGTGCCTGCTTTCCTTTCTTCAGCGAAAGAACGCATGGTAACAGCTGGAATTAAAAAAATAAATATGTAGGGTGCCAGGCTGAATAAGGTCCCCATATCTGCAAATCCATACTCCAATACTGAGGTGTCTGGAAAAACCCAGACCAGTAAACCCATGGCAGTTAAAAACACCACCATCACCAGGTACGCAATTAATGAATTGAGGTAAGCGCTGAACTCTTTGTTAAATACTGAGATCATAGGACGCCAGGTTGATTGGTGAGTTCCTGAAAAATACTTTCCAAGCTTTGTTGCTCCTGCTTCAGGCTTAGCAATGATAAATTTTTATCAGCGGCCATTCTAAAAATCGTAGCCCTTACATCCAGGCCTTCTTCCGCTTCTATTCTGTACTTAACAGTACTTGTATTTGATTCTTTCAGTTGCTGAATGTGTTTCACCCCAGCGATACCTGCGGAAAAAGGATTCTCGCTTACACTTTCAAACTCTACAGTGAACACATGGCTTTTCATGGTGCTATACAAATCACTCAGGCGAGCATCTGTTATTATTTTACCACGATTGATGATCACAACCCTTTCGCACAAGGCTTCTACCTCTTGCATAATGTGCGTAGAGAAAATAACCGTTTTATGCTTGCTCACTTCCTTGATGAGGCTTCTGATCTCCACCAACTGGTTGGGATCCAAACCCGATGTGGGCTCGTCCAACAACAATACCTTGGGGTCGTGTAACAAAGCCTGGGCAAGTCCTACGCGCTGCCGGTAGCCCTTCGACAAGGTTTCTATTTTCTTATTCTGCTCCAGGCTAAGGCCGCAACGTTCTACCATTTCGCCCACCTTGTTTTTGAGCACCCCTCCTCGCAAGCCATGAAGACTCCCCATAAATTGAAGATACTCATGCACATACATGTCGAGGTAAAGTGGATTGTGTTCTGGCAAATAGCCAATCACTTTTTTGACCTCCATCACATGGTCGGTCACCGAAAAGCCTGCCACCTCCACATGGCCGGCACTAGGTGGGACTAAGCCTGTGGCTACCTTAAAAGTGGTTGACTTGCCGGCACCATTAGGTCCTAAAAAGCCCAGCACCTCCCCTTCCTGAACAGAAAAGGAAACATCATGCAAGGCCCTCTGGGTGCCGTAAATCTTGCTCAGCTGACTAACCGTTAAGGACATACTTGTTTAAAGGGCACAAAACTATCAAAAATATCATCATTTAGGGCTTTATAAAGACCAATGCCATGGTGTTAATAAGTGTTAAGCTCGTCATTTTTCCTGTGTGGCATTTTCATTTTTGGCTTACCTTCGCGGCATCTGGCCCATTAATTGCCAGCAAACTAACTCGTTATTATAGACTTGCTTATGAAACGATTTTTCTTCCCTCTTTTTCTTATCTGCTTCGCCAGCAGTGCTTTTGCACAAGCACCCGCTTATAAATTAGATTTCAAGATTGAGGGCCTCAATGACACAACGCTCTTACTGGGGCATTATTACGGAGAGAGCACTTATGCCAAAGACACGGCCAAGTCTGTGAATGGCGCCTTTACTTTCGATGGTAAGAAAGCACTCCCTCCAGGTGTGTACTTTATAATCAAAGGTAAAAGCCGTTTGTTCGAGATCTTGATTGGCAGCAACCAGCAGTTCTCGCTGACTACCTCAACCAAAGATTACATCGCCAATATGCAGGTAAAAGGCGACTATGATAATCAGCTGTTTTTCGAAAACATGCGATTTAATGTAGAGCGCAATGTAGAAGCAGAGCCGTATGTAAAAATTTTACAGGATAGCACCCTTAAAGAAGAAGACAAGAAAGCAGCCCGTGAAGCCCTTACCAAGATTAATGATAAGGTCATGGCCTATCAGAATGAGATCATTTCCAAGTATCCTGATTCTTTCACAGCCAAGCTTTTTAAAACTACCAAGAAGATTGATGTACCCGAGCCACCCAAAAAAGCCGATGGCACTATCGACTCTACTTTTCAACTGCGCTATTACCGCGAGCACTACTTCGATAACTTCGACTTAAGCGATGAAGCACTGATCCGCTTACCGCGCAATCTATACAAGGAGAAAGTAGAAGAATACCTTGACAGACTTTTTGTGCCCGATGCCGATACCCTTACACTGGCCATCAATAAACTGATTGCCAAGACAAAAAAGAACCAGGAAACTTACAAATACCTCACCTGGATTTGCTTACTCAAATACCAACAACCTAAATACATGGGTCTGGACAATGTGTATGTAAACCTATTCGACAAATACTTCGCCTCCGGAGAGATGAACTTCTGGGTGAATGATAAACTGAAACAAAATCTAAAGGAGCAAGCTGATCGCATACGTTCCAGTGCACTGGGTAAAAAATCCAATAATCTCATTTTACGCGATGTCAACAGTCAGATGCGCTCGATGCATAGCATGACTAACAAGTACACAGTGCTCTTCATCTTCGATCCGGATTGCGGACATTGCCGTAAAGAGACTCCGAAATTGGTGGAGTTCAAGAATAACACCAAAATGGATGTAGGCATCTACACAGTTTCTGCCGATACCTCCATGAGCAAGACAAAAAAGTTTGTGCAGGAATTTAAAATGGAAAAGTTTGTGAACACCTGCTTCTATTACAGTGCGGTGGGCAATTACCGCGACTTGTACGATGCAGAAACAACCCCAACCATTTACATCTTAGACCGTGAAAAGAAAATTATTGGCCGAAAGATACCAGCTGTTGAAGAGATCGGTCCTTTCATAGAACGCTACGAAAAATTTCAGGCCAATAAAAACAAAGCCAGCACTAAAACCAGCCCTTAGGCTATTGCTATTATAACTAGATAGGCTTAATAAAAGCTGCCCGGTATCATGCCTGGCAGCTTTTTTCTTATACCCAATACTGCCGAAAATCTGCTTCCTGCTTGCCATTCTGACCCTTAAAACTTCATTTTTTCGAAAATTTATGTGCTTAGGTGCAACTATTTACCCCCATAAGAGTATCTAAGGAGTAAATAGTATTGTATGGCATTCCTCGACACCCTCTTCGCAAAGAAAAAACCAGCCTTGAAAGCCAAGTGCCCCATTACCAAAGAAAGCATAGAAACCGGTTTTGGGTACATGCTCACTACAGCAGAGGTAGTCTCTTCCAAAAAATATTGGGACATGGTGATGACAGAACCAGAAACGATGTCGTACACCGTTTCGCATTTTAAAAACCAGAGCAGCGGCACCCACATGCGCAGCATCATCTTCGAAAAGTATTCATCCATGCAACAACCCTGGATGGTGTCTGACTCTTGTATGAACTTATTTGAAGACAGTGTAGACAAACACGAGGCGAGGGCACGCGCGAAGAAGTGGTGGGAAAGTCAGGGCAATTTTATACCAGCCCAATCAGGTGCCGCCACTGAAGTGCTCGATTCAAACACATTTAAAAATTGGAAAGATTATGCTGTGCTGGAAGCAGGGCGTAATCGCGTTGTTCTATAAGATACTATTCATAGGTTTAGGTTTGAAGAACCCTTTCGGCAGTCGGCTCGAAAGGGTTTTTCTTTTTGGATTTGCCCAGAAATGATACCTTTAAGAAAACACGTGCCTTTGAAACCTGCCTCCCCGATTACACAATGGCTGAGCCGCACCAACGGTTTCGCATTTTCATTATACACTGCCTTTGCTGCCTTTTGTTTATACACTTGCATTTTTGCCTTGCGTAAAACTTTTGGTGTTGCTACCTACGAAAACAATGCCGTTGCCGGAGTTGACTTTAAAGTATGGATGGTCATCTTCCAACTGATTGGCTACATGCTTTCTAAGTTCATCGGTATTAAAGTAGTGTCAGAGTTGGGCGCGCATGCCCGTGCCAAGGGCATACTCATCATGGTAAGCGTGGCGAGTATTTCGTGGTTATTTTTTGCCCTCACACCTACGCCTTACAATCTCATTTTTTTATTCTTCAACGGACTGCCCCTGGGCATGGTGTGGGGTATGGTATTTGGGTATTTAGAAGGGCGTAAGTTCACAGAAGTATTAGGTGCAAGTTTATCAGTCAGTTTTATTTTCTCCTCTGGTTTTGCTAAAACCATTGGGGGCTTGATTATGCAACAAGGCATCTCTGAGTATTGGATGCCCTTTGTTTCTTCTTGCTTGTTTTTCATTCCACTGCTCACCTTCTTATGGCTGTTGGATAAAATACCAGCGCCTACTGCGGAAGATGAACAACTGCGGACCAAGCGCGCCCCGATGTCGGGCAAAGAGCGCATGCGTTTTACCCTCACCTTTCTACCCGGTTTAATTTTACTGGTGCTCACCTACACCTTGCTTACCGTGTACCGCGATTTTCGCGACAACTTTTCTTCAGAGATTTGGATCTCTTTAGGCTATGGCGACAAGCCTTCTATTTTTACTTCCACCGAAGTGCCTGTAACCATTGTTGTGTTGATTGTGATTGGTAGTTTGATGCTGATCAAAAACAATTTTACCGCCATGATGGTCAACCACCTCATTGTGCTGTTGGGATTCATTACCGTTGGGATCAGCACTTATGCCTTTCAGCAAGCCTGGATCAGCGCACCAACCTGGATGGTGCTCATTGGCATGGGCTTGTACTTCGGTTACATACAATTCAATAGTATATTTTTCGATCGACTGATCGCCACCTTTCGCTATGTGAGCACGGTAGGCTTTCTTATATACCTCGCAGATTCGATCGGCTACTTAGGCAGCGCTTCTGTATTGTTCTACCGCGAATTCGGGCAAAAGGAACTTAGTTGGCTGGAGTTCTTCATGCAAGGTGGCTACATACTCTCTGTAGTAGGGAGTGTACTCATCCTGCTCTCCTTAGTTTATTTTATCAAGAAGCACAAAAGCTGGCATGCACCAGGTGTTTAAGACTGGTGTACCCAAAGTCTTTCAACAACAGTTTTATTTTTTAGCTGTAGCCTTAGGTTTCTTGGTTTCTTTGATGGTAGTAAGTCCTTCGACCTGCGCACGCTTGTCTTTGCGCTGGTAGCGCTTTTCGCTTACAATCTTAAGGTTTTCAAGTGCTTTAATCTCTTCCCTGGTTTTCATAACGTTGTTGTTTAGCACAGAAGAAAGCTAGCCAATCTACTCTTGTTTGCCTATGATAATTATCAGCATAAGGGAATAAAACAGCAGTATTAGACAGTTGCGATACCTACATTAATCTTAAGAAAGATCACGCACAGAAATATATACTGGCCTGGAGTGTTGTTGTGCCAAGAAACCATCATCCAGGCCCTGATAGCGCGCAATAACATGGCCGTGTACTTCGGGAGCCAATTTTGACAATATACCCAAACGCAGCTGTTGCGTAATTTGATAAAGCGATGAATCTGTATCAAGCACTATCAAAGCAGTGTGCAAGCCATGACGATGGAGCAGTGCTTCCAACAATTGCCCCAATATTTTTTCAGCACCGGGTTTGCAATACAAAGCTTCTGTAGCCAGAAACTTAAAGTTTTTAGACAGCAGCCTCGATAAAATCGGCATAAGATGAAAGACATTGAGCAGCACCTTACCATATCTTCCTGCGAGCGTCATGATGCGCCAGGCATCAGGATCAACCTGTAGTCCTGCCAGCATTTCACCCTGCTCGTTTTCTACATAATAGTACGTGCCCCTGAGGTTTTCGAGTTGGAAGTGATGATAGTCTGCATAAAAAGATCGGAGCCGCTTGATTACCTTCTCATCATCAGCACTTGCTTGTTGAATCGTTAAATGACTATTGGCTTTAGGGAATAGCCTGCTGAATAGGCGCGTGGTATAATGGCGGATGGGAATGAATCCAAATTCCTGACAAACGTTGGCTGAGCGCGGATTGCGCGGATCGACATAGGCATAATGAAAGAAAGGCATAGTCGCAGAATCCACTAAACCAACACCTTGTAATAAGCTTTTAATTTCTGCCCGCAAGGCAGATGCTTTAACCTGCGTTGTAGCCACAGGAATGCCTTTCAGCCTGAAGCCTTCTGCAAAAGCGAAGTAACGAATATAGAAACCTGTGATACCCTGAAAATTGCGTTCGCAAAAACAACAGGTAGCCACGACCTTGTTTTGACGTTGCAGGGTAATGAAGTGAGGCTGTGCAATGGAGTAAAGCTTTTGTCTTACCCCCATGTGTTGATATAACATGCTTAGCCCTGGTGTACCGATGACATTGTCTTTGAGCAAGGCTTCTATGGTAGGAGAAGCTTTTGTTTGTATCCGCAGGTATTGATAGTCCAAAACAAATGAGTTAAGCATAACGAAGGTAGCAGGATGATGGAACTGTTCATAATGTATGCAGAACAGCATTCAGCCAGTTACTGCTTGCGCGCAGCCAACACTACTGTAAGCAGTAGAATTTTTCTAATCAATACCATGCGCTTATTTTGCAGGATGTATTCGCGCGAGGCAGCCTCATTGATAAAACAGGAATTCTGGACAGTATTTGGACAATACATGCGCCCTGTACCCTCTGCGGAAGGTTTAAAAATCAATTGGATCAACTACCATACTGGTGTGCGCGATGTATTTTTCCGCATGGAGGCGGGCGCACAATCAGCCAGCATAGCTATTTCTTTTGAGCACCGCGACACTGAAATACAAGCCTTGTACTTTGAGCAAATGCTGGAACTCAAAACCGTGCTGCACAATACCCTGGAAGAAAAATGGCAGTGGCGGAAGCATCAATCCTTACAACATGGCAAAATTGTAAGCCGCATTTATTGTGATTTACCGAATGTATCGGTGTTCAACAAAGACCATTGGCCTACTTTGATCTCCTTTTTCAAACCAAGGCTGATTGCTCTTGATAGCTTTTGGGAAAATGCGCGCTATCATTTCGAGGCACTGGGTTAAGGCATGAGGGATGGTAAGGGTAAGCCGCAGGCGCAGTGCGCAGCACCGGAGCGAAGCGTAGCCCTGAACAGCCCGACCCTGGCTTTGCGCTCAGGCATGCGCGGTAAAGGGGCATGCCCTACTATTTAATACAAGGATCGTTTAGCCAAACAAATCAAGCTGGCGCCTGCTCACGGCTTGATGCTTTTGCTTCTGTTTCTCCTCGGTGGTAACAATGGTTTTGCCATTTTCGGCATAGGCACTTACGTGGATGATGTTGTAGCCTGTTATTCTTTCGGCACCCGTGCTGCTGATCTTCTTCTCCACTTCGAGGGTGCAGGTAATGGCCGAGCCACTTTTAAATTCAACTTTACCGCTTTGCACCATCGTCATAAAATCATCCGACTTCATGATGAAAGAAATAGGCGCTCCGTTGTAATTGCCTTTCCACTTGTGGCGGCCTTTTACCAATACGGGCGAGATGATTTCGATCTGCGCCTGTTCTATGATTTGCGGTGCCACCGCAGCCGAACTCAGCAGGAAAGTTTTGAACTGATCGCGCTCTACCATTTGCTCATCGAGCAAGGGTTTCCTGGCTTCATCGGTAAGCGTTACGGAAAAACTTTTAACCTTAGCATACTTGCGCAGCAAGTCGTAAAAGGTAGAGCGTCTTTTTCGGATTACCGGGTGTTGATCGAGTTTTGGTATTACTGAAAGCGCCTCTGCCTTGAGTGCTTTGATGTCTTGCTTACGTTGATCGTGTGCTGTTTTGTCGCCTTCTTTCTCCTCCATTAGTTTGTCCAGGAGTGACTTCAACACTTCTGACAGGCTTCCCTGATTGGGCGTAGTAATGCTGGCAGCCACCAGCAAGTTAACAAGGGCTAGTTTAGCCGGAGGGGTTTTTTTGGGTGCTTTGGCGATGAGGGTGAGCCAGCTTTTAAGGCCCCCTTTGCCCATAGGTTCTGTTTCCATGTGCACCGACACTCCGCTGACTTTGGCTATGGTTCGGGTCAGTTCCAGCAATTCGCGCTCGCATTTATTGAGCACGAGGGCATCCATGGTATGCTTTTTATCGCTAAACCAATAGTGAAACTGCAATTTGTGCATCATTTTATATAGCTCGGAACTTTCCGCCATGTTGCGTTAAAAACCATTAAGGGGGACCCAAAATAGGAAATTTAGGTTGTAATTGAAAAAGACCATCCATGGCCAACCTTCTGGATCGAGGCCTTTATTCATTTTTAAATGTTACGTTATGCTGGCAAGCCCTTGGTATCTGCCTGTATCAGCTGCTCAGCTTCAATCAAAGAAGATCCATAAAACCTACTACTCCACTGAAACAGGCACTATCGGATCGCCTTGAGCAGGGTATTGACAAAGCCATCCAGGGCTTTATTATCAATCCAGCGCACTACGGCCACAATATCATGCTCCCGGTCAACATAGATCATATTGGTGCCATTACCAATGTGAGTAAAAGCTGTTGTGGGGGCACTGGGCAAATACTTGCCATCCGTGTTGAGGAAGAAATTCATAAAGCCATACCCGATTTGCGCAGGTGTGGGTGTTGTAGACCAGTTGATCCATTGCTCGGAGATCAGCTGCTTGTTTTGCCACTTGCCCTTGCGCAGTGTGAGGTAACCAAAGCGCGCCATATCGTAAGCGTTGATGATCATGCCACCACCCCAATGCCCGCCACCACTCACCGACTGCACGATGGCACCATCCATAACAATGAAAGAATTGTCGTAACCGTACCAGCGCCAGGTAGTAGAAGCACCCATTTCATCCATGATGTTTTCCTTCAACACCTGTGGTAAAGGCTTGCGCCACACATTGAGCGCTGCCAATGCCAATACGTTCACGCGGGTATCGTTGTATTCGTAAACCGTACCAGGGGTGTGGCGTGCACGGGTCAACCACTCAGCCGCATTGGCACTGGGGCGATCGGCCCAATCGGGTTTGCCCCACAAGGTGCCTTGCCAATCGCTGGTCTGTCGCAGTAAATCGTTCCAGGTAATTTTTTTATTGTTGGGAGTAGCAAACAAATCGAGCATGTGCGCCTGACCGAATTGATCTGCCTTGTTGCCGATTTCCAACGGAGTATATAGGTGTACAGGCGGTACGTAGTGATACACCGTATCATCAATGCTTTTGATCAGCCCTTTATCATAGGCCAAACCGATGGTAGTGGAGAGAAAGCTTTTGGTAACGCTGTGCGACATATCAGGACGATGTGGTTCGCCCCACTCGGCAACGATGTACCCATTCTTGATAATAACACCTGTGGGGGCTCCACGGTCCTTCATCGGGCCGATGGCATCTCCGAAGGGTTCTTTCCCAAAAGTTTGATAATGGTTTTGCTCCATGCTGCGCGGATTTTTTACTTCGTTGGCGATCGCAAAATCTACTGCCGCTTGCAACTGCGCAGCATCGAGCCCTACTTCGGCAGGCAATTTCTTTTGCCAGGTATGGCCGGGATAATAAGGTGCAGCAGATGCTTGCTTATTTTTTTGAGCCAGACAAAAAGATGCGAAGGTTAAGAAGCAGAGGGTAATGATGATGTGTTTCATAGCATTTGGGCTTAGCAAGGGCAAGGTAGGCAATTGCTTGCTGATGTGCTGATTTGTGATGTGCAGATCCGAAATTGTGTTTTCGGTAAACGCCATGGGTTGATTAACTTTGATGTTTGAGGATAAGGCTAAACGAGTTTGACCATTGAAATCACTACTGATAACCCCGGAAGGTTTAGAGAAGTTAAAAGCTGAGTTAGATCATCTGTGGCGGGTGGAGCGGCCCGATACTACCCAAAAAGTTTCATGGGCAGCAAGCCTGGGCGATCGGTCTGAAAACGCAGACTACCATTACAACAAAAAACGCCTGCGAGAAATTGACAGACGCATTTTGTACCTGCGCAAACTCATCGATGATTTGAAAGTAGTACACTACTCCCCCTTTCAGGAAGGAAAAGTCATGTTTGGTGCCTGGGTAGATATAGAAAATGATAAAGGCTTTAAGAATCGTTTTCGTATTGTAGGCGGTGAAGAAATTATTGGTCGCAAAGATTATATCTCCATGGACTCGCCTATGGCCCAAGCCTTACAGCACAAAAAAGTAGGTGATGAAGTGGTGGTAAAAACGCCCGCACGCGATTTTGTGTGGCGCATTACTAAAATTGAATACCAACACTAGGCACAGTAGTTGTAGAGAATAAGGTCGTTTCTTTAGGAAGCTATACGTGCTTCCACCGTTCAAGCTTTGGAATCGGTCTTGTAGCAAGCCAGGCGAATAAAGCATTCATTCCTGCCTTCTTCATTTCTTCGATACAATACTTTTGCATTTTTTCGGCTGTATCTACAGCAGGTGGTGTTAAGAAGACACCTTGCTCGTAACACATAGAGCAGTATTTCTTACTGATGCTTCCATCCTTTTCTGTGCCGCCTCCTTGCTTATCCTTCTTCAAGGGAAAACCACAGCTTTGACATATGGTATATTGCTTTTGCATTTTATAATCTATAACCCAAACGCAGGTGCAGGTTCAAAGCCACTTCGCCTCCATTGCTTATGATACCTGCCTGATCACCAAAAAAATAACGATAGCCGATACCCATGCCTGCTTCATACTGTAAGTGTCTTCCCACATTTCGCCTGATGCCCCAGGTGGGAATAAGCGAAAACTGTTGTGTGATTTCAAAATTATCGTGATTGGAAATCACAAAGCGCTCAGGATGATAACTGCTTTTCAGGGATAAAAAGTTTCCACTGTTGCCTTCTATTTTTTTTGAACTGGCGGCTCGCTTCTTTAAGTTGTAATACCACCTTGGCTCGAGGCTTATGGAAGGAATTATCAGAAAATCTATTTTATTATTAAAACTACCTGCCCCCAGCACGCTATCAAAACCAAGTTCGGTGCGCAGAGCGATAGAGGCACTTAGTTTATTTTCTGCATGTGCCCAAACACCCATAAAACCTGTTTGTATACCAAAGGTCGATGTTTCTACACTCGCCTCCTGAGCCTTAGCGCTCAGCATACAGCAGAACACCACACTTAACAATATGATTTTCTTTGTCATAAGATCTATCAAAACTAAATTCAAACAAGATTTGCAAATAAGTGTAGGCCACTGCACCCATGGCTTGTGCCAAAGCACACACCAAAGATAAAGACTTATCGCAGATTGTGTAATTTGCATCGCAACAATAAATCCCTTTTAGTGCTTCCTACCATGCTCATTAAAAAACTGGCTGTACCCTTCATCAACGATAAGCTGCTGCAACAAGTTGAACATTGTTACATCGCCACTGCGGCCATCTCCCATAGTGGCTTTGAATTTTTACGGAGCCGCATACCGTTTAAAAGCAAAATAGAAATGGTTACCGGGCTGGATGTGCCCACCTCACCTGAAGTACTGCGAAGGATCTGGCGCAACTACCACGAACGCATCAGTTTACACATCTATACACGTAATGTATTTCACGCCAATGTTTACATTTTCGATTTACCCTTCCGAAAAGCAGTGGCCTTTGTTGGCTCAGGACATTTAACCCTGGAAGGACTTAAAGACGGTGAAGAACTCTTTTACAAAATCACCGATGCCAAAGAAATAGAAAACCTTAAATCGTGGTTTACCGGCTACTACGAATTTGCCGAACCACTCAGCGAGGTCCTTATTGAAGAATATGACTTTGTGTATCCAGCTTTGAAGCAGCGCGAGATTGTATCACGACAAGAAAAAAGAGACTTCATTGCCCTTACTACTGGTGCTTTCCGTTGGGATCAAATAAAATTTAAACTACAGTATTTTAAAGAAGAAGACTATCAGGTATTAAGCAACCGCCAGGCGCGCGACAATAGTGCAGACATACAAGCAGCACGACAAGTTGTGTACGATAAACTCCTGCAATTACATGCCTCCATCGAGATAGCGCTTCACCGGATGCATTTGTATGAACATCCTGATCCATCCAAAAGGGTAAGCAGCCTCCAACCTGCCGATCATTTCGAAGGCAAACTACGCAGCATCTGCCTCAGCTATGGCCCAAGCCAAGCCTCCTTGAAAAAAGATTATGGTAATGCTTCCTTCGAAGAAGTAATGCACCTGCAACTTGCCCTGCATCCACAAGCTTTTAGTATTTACCTGGTACCGGGTAAGATCAAACAAGGTCAGGCCGACCGTGAATATTTTAAAAAGCAGATGCACGATGAAGCCTACCGAAAACAATTCTTTACACTGCTGAAGTCCCTGGGGCCTGCTTACTGGATTGAGATTGTTGGTGACAGAAGAAACGTGGACACTTTTCAAAACGAAGAAGTACTATGGGAGTATACCCAAGCCGATGCCTGGATGCATTATGCATTTGTGATTGGCCGCAGCTATGCACCGGGTGATCCTGCCATCAATAGCGAAGTATTACCTGACAACCTGGTGAAGGAATTGGAGAAGTTAGCATTACTTTACCAGCACATGAAAAGTAAAGGAGCATGAATGCCCGTTTATATGTGTACTCATCTATGTACTTGTTTAAGTTAAAAAACTATTTTTCTTAACGCTGCTCACTAGCTTATTCCATTGTCGCAATTGAATCAATTGACTTTTGTAAACATGATTTACTTTGCTGTAAACCATGGAAAAAAGGCACTGGTTTTTTGCTTATACATTTCAAATTCGGGGTGGCTGGCATACTTACGCTCCAACATTGGCACACCCGACACATAGCGCAATAAATACGTAAGCAACAAAGGACTGAGCACGGTGATCCAGCCCATGGGCAGGGCCAAGGCAAACAGAAAAATGGCCCACCACTGCAAGGCATCACCAAAATAATTCGGATGCCTGCTGTATCGCCACAAACCAGTGGTGATCAGCTTACCACGATTCGCAGGATTCTTCTTGAATTGTATAAGCTGATAATCGCCTATGCTCTCGAAAGCAAAACCAATACACCAAAGCAAGAGGGCCAGACCATCCCACCACTGCCAGGCTACTGGTAAGGCCAGGTTAATCAACATAACAGGCCAGGCTATGATATATAAGAAAAGCCCTTGCAACATAAAGACCTGCAGAAAACTGCGCAGGTAAACATGCTTCCACTCGCTGCGCCACTGCGCGTAGCGATAATCTTCTGGCTTGCCCTTGCTGCGCAAATAAATGTGCAGGGCCAGGCGCAATCCCCACAAGGTGATCAGGCCATTCACCAACAAAGCACGACTATGCCCTGTGCCCATGGCATAAGACAAGCAGGCCAGGTACACAAAGCCCAAACCCCAGACCACATCGGCTATATCGTTTCGCTTCTTGATGATAGAGATTACGAAGCCCAGCACCTGAAAGGCGAAAAGGGCTAAGGCCAAAAGCCAGTAAGTACTCATGCGATCCATCGGATGGCAATGGTGTAGGTAATGATACTAACACTGGCTGCCAGTACGGTACCCCAAAGCATATCGACCCAAACCACTGTAAAGGGCCAGTCTTTGAGTGTGGCCAGATTGGTAAGATCATAGGTTGCGTAAGTGATGAGCCCAAAGAGTGCGCCTTTGATCAAGGCCTGCTGCCATTCCCTTTTGGCCACAGCCGGCTCAATTACAAACACAACCAGACCGATAAGGAACAATACATAGAACAACAGGGCAGCCGACCAGTTGACAGATGGCTTCATGAGAAAGCCTATTTGATTTTGATAAAAGTTGCGGGCAATGAGCGCCAGCCACACCATGTCAATGGCAAAGAAAACCGGCAGGGCGATGAAGAAGAGTTTGATGAACATAGTCATTATGTGATGATGGATTGATGTGATAATGTGCTCATGTGCTGATTAATCGCTAAACAATGAGGAGATTGGCGCAATAACCTTAGATAAAACAAATATTTTCATTTATCGTTCGAGAAGCCTACCGTGAAAAGTGCTTATTTTCCTGAGGGATAGGAATGCTACACTTGGAGAAGCTTACCTTTTTCTGAGATATGAGGAGGTGCACCGTTGGGGCGCTCGCTTTTCTATGGCTGTTCAAGGGTGTTTAAAAAGCCTGTAAAATGCTTGTCGGAGAATGACTAGGCTTGTGGTCGTATGCCATAGCTAAACAAGTAGCCGATCATCCAGAATTCTCCTATGGTGGCAGGCAGGGTAAGCACATTTAACCAGGCACCTTGTATGCCTGCATACACCAAATAGGCACTGCTGATATAGCCGATACCACCTGCTAATAGGGTGTAGCCTAAGCCACGTGGCATGCGTTGGGAACTGACCACCATATATCCCATGGGAATAAGCCATAAACCAAAGAAGAGACTGCCGATGCTCCAGGCATGTTTAATCAATTGTAAAAAAATCTGAATGATTAATATTTTATCCGTATCGGGAATACTGGAGAGCGCCACCTGCATGGCACCCCCCATCGCTATGGCACTGATCATAATGATGCCCGCATTCATCATACCACAGGCAGCCAAGGTGAAGGCGGCAAAGTGATTGATGTCTTTAAATAACTTGAAAAAATACACCGCTGCCAGGGCTTGAGAGAGAATGATGGTGAACTCCGCCAACAAACGCATGCGAGCCATAGTTTCCTGTTCGATCAGGTTGCTGAGGGTTTTGGCTGCATCATCAGTTATATATACCTGTGAGTGCAAGACAAGAAAACCGATTACACCAGAAATGGCCAATACCAAATACCAAAATCCTGCTTTGCGCGCGGTAGCGACTAAGTCTCGGTGCAATTCGTTCATGATAATGAAATTTTAGTAAGCAGTCGCTGATGGGGCCTAAATGTTACAAGCCGTGCATGTAGCGCCAGGAGTTTTCCATTTTTTGAAGGTACTGTTTTGAGCTTATGATGGGTTAAACTAAACAGTCTATAAAAGCCTTTGAACTATTTAAATCAGCCATGTGCAACTTGATCAGACAAAGCTACCTTGCGATAGCCATTCATTACTCAGGCGAAGGGCTATTTTTTATTTTAAAAGTAAAACTATTTGAAGCCAGACGCTAAGACAAGTGCGGAAGAAGGTGTTGGCAATTAGAACGCTTTGTAAACACGCGGTCATGTGGAGACTCTTCGCAATTTGAGCAAGCAGGGAAAGAAGCCTGAGTACCAGGACGCAAGATTTGATTTTATTCTGGAATAAGTTTTTCTAGCTGCCATGACGAGGATTCCATGGGTGTCATCCGATACCTATCAAATGACGGGTTGGATCTCCATAATCATTGTCTTCCATACAATACTGCATACTGCTGCATGGCATAGTGAGTCACCTCTTTGTCTTTATGCGCTTCGCTAAAGCTTACCACAATATCACTGCGGCCCATGGAGCGCAAATACATTTCGATGTACTCCTTCGCTTCCGTTTCGGCTTGCAGTGTAATGTTGCGGTGCATGGCAGAAGTGGTCACTGTCTTCAGTCGTTCGGCAATGGCGGCTTGCATGTACTGACTCACCGCAGGGTATAAATCTTTTCCGATGTGGAATTGAAAACTTCGTGTTTCCCGCACCACCATGTGATCGATGTCGTAGAAGGGTTTGTGCAACACGGCTTTCGGTAATACCAGTTTTTGAATGGAGTCACCGCGCATCACTACCTGTATGTCGCGCAGGTTAATGTAGGCCGTTACTTCCACTGGTACCTGTATGATGGCACGGATGGCTTTCTCTTTCTTGTTTTGTTTATGCAAGTAAAATACATCGGTGTAGGTGTGGCGCACCAGGTGCAGTTCTTTGATGCTCAGGATTTGTTCGAGTGTTAATTGTTGCGGTGACAGGGCTGGAGGTTTTTCGCTTCGGTAAAGATATACAAGCAGCAAAGCACCCAGCAGCACAACAAGGGTCAGTATACATGTGAGGGGTTTCATATAATATAGATTGTTTAGCCATGGGAATAAAAAAACCTCTGCAGCCTGGCCACAGAGGTTTCACCCTTTCTGGTTTTGTGGCACGTTTTAATTTTTCACAAACTTTAAACTTTTGACTTGCGCATACTGCGGACTGTTCAGCCCGAAGATGGCACGCACATAGCGCTGCACGGCCCTACCGGTTTCGATCATGGAAGTGCTTTGCGCATACAATACCTGGTCGCGGCCAATCAGGGCATTGCTCCACACCACTTTGGCAAGACTCACCTTTTGGTTGAGATCGCGCAAGACGGCAAGCCTTCTGCGCAAGGCCTCTGTTGTCAGGTAGCTTTCCATAGGTGTGTACAAGGGCTCAGCTTCTACCGTCTGCACCAACCTGGCAAAGGAATCGACCTTGCTGGCGTAGGCCAGTTGCAAGGTTGAGCGCACCGCGGGTACGACTGTGTCGCTTGTTGCCTCTCCGTTTTCTTTTTTGCGTGGAGACCTGCCACTCACCTGCTTCACATACTGCCTTGCATCGGCCAGTGTTTCCGCAGAAGCACCAGTTGACTCAAGAAAGCGCATGACGCTTGCCATTAGTTTGGGCAGCTTGTCAAACTCTTGCATGCGCATGTTTACGGCAGTATCGTACTGCGCACGCGCAACCATGAGTTGGTCTAAGGCTCTGCGAGCCTCTTTCAATTTGTTTACCATGTTGGTAAGTTGGAGGGATGGGCGACCGGGGTTATAAGTACCTCCATACCCGGAGCAGAAGTCGATCAGCCTGGCGAACGCATCTGCAGTTTTTACATGTGTCATAAAAATTTGTTTTTTGCTATTACAACGTAGCACAGGTAGGGGTGAGTTGTGCTTTTTGCACTCATTTTGAAAAAGTATATTTCTGTTACAAAGCGTAACCCAAAAGCGATTGGCACGTTTGCATACACTTTTTACTGCTTGCAGCAGATGCTCACCTACCTTTTCGCTAAGTTGATTTTTACAGCGATGAATAACAGCGCACTGGCGTAGTCGATTGAAGGTACTGTGTGTTGCTATGCGTGGTACGCGATTAGCCATGTGCAGGGTGGGAGGTGGCGATGCATGGGAGGTGAGCTTGCATACAACGGTATGCTGGTTGACATGGAAGCTATGCCAGCTAGCCATGTGCAGCGCGTGAGGTGGCTATGCACGGGTCGCGAGGTAACAAGGCACAGTTCGGAAAGTAGCCATGTATAGGATGTAAGGTAGCCATGCAGGAGACGTGAGGAAGACATGGCGTCTGTGGCTTATCACATGCATGGGATGCGCGTTGGAATTATACGCTATGCAAGGTGCAGATCATCTGTTACCATGGTTAATTCAATCGTTCATTGGTGAAGAAAACAGCGAAGGCGGAAGAAAACTAAATACTTCGAGAGATAACTACGACTAATAGAGTTATCACTATGCAAGCGATTATAACATACGAAGATTCCATTTCAGGAAATAAAAGTTTAACATTGCTAAGAATGTTAACATTTGTAACCTTTTTATATTTCTTCTTCTTAGAGGCCATCACTCAATGTTTTCAGTTTAGCCTCTGCTTGACGCAATGCTGTTTCTAAGGCTTCACATTCCTTTCTGATATCTTTAGGATCTTCTAATACCGGGATTTCATAAAGTTTTCTAAATGAGCTAATCCTTAAATCAAAGTCTTTACTCTTTAACTCTTCTAGAGAAACAACTTTAAACGTTGACTTATCATCCGAATACAATGTTCCTGCTCTAAAGTCATTTATATTTTTAACAATACCTTCAATTTCATCTTCTGATAGCTCATTAACAGAACCTCCACTACCCATGGCTGAGCAGTCTAACAGTAAAATATTGCTAGCTTTCTTTTGTTTGTCGATATTAAATATTACTGGAGCAATAGCAGTTGAATAGAATAATTTTCCTGGCAGAATAACTACTGATTCAAGTAAGTTTCTATGAATCAATTCCTTTCTTAACTCATAATACGTTGATTGGCCCGAAAGAACATTCATCGGTAGAACAATTGAAGCAAACCCTTTATCTGATAGTTTATTCAAAGCCTGCGCCAAATAGCTGATCTCAAGCTGGCTATTCAAAAAAATATCAGTCCACTCTCCGACACTTGAATATCTATCCTTAATGCCATTCTGTCCAAAAGGTGGATTAGTAACAACAATGTCATATTTTGAAGCCTGTCGATCATCCGGAGTAAAATTAAAATGTATTGACGTAGCATTTGCGATAAATGATTGAGTCCTTGCTATTAAATAGTTTTGCCTACCATAAATCAAACCTTCTTTGGTAGCCTTCGGGAAACGCTTATCAAAAGCATGTAAGAAGTTGCCAGATCGGGCAAAAGGATCATAGATAGATTTGGGGCGCGAGTCTTTTACAATACGTGTGAGAAGCGTAACAACACTTTTGGGAGTTACAACATCAGCTTCCAATCCTAATTTGGAAATTAGGAAATTGTGCAAATCTTCGAAAATGGTGTCAATGTCTTTCGTTGACCAATTAATTCCTATATGCTCGAGCTCTTTTAACCCTGAATTGATAATCGAAATAAGTTCTTCATGGTTGATATCCGAAGACTGATAGTCTATTCCGGAAATATTGGAAACTTCTGTAATAAGGCTCTTTAAATCCACGAAATATGCGTTGAGAACAATTCGTTTATTATGGGAAAGGAATTTTAAAAGCAAAACAAATAGGACAACATCGACAAAATTACTTACACCATTCCTTGAGTGTCTAAGTTTGTCTAGCGTTCGTATTAAGAAATTAGTAATCATCTTTTATTTGTTATTAATCGCCAATACTGGGACCTGTACTCTTCGATTTTACGCTGCGTAAGCCGATTACGTAAATCGACTACTTCTCTAAGAGCTTCATTTAAGTCTGTAATGCGTTTCTGAATTTCTTTTGGAGGAACCATTATCTCAAAATTCTCGAGGTCTTTCTTTGAGAGGGTTGGAATTGAAGTTCCTCCAACAATCTTTAATAGTCCTTCAATTACATCTGGCTCATTCAGAAACCAAAAGAGATATTCACTAGAAATTAAGTCTGGTCGCACTTTTATAACGAAAAATGAGGAGCTGGCAACTGATTGCGCAGGTTCCCCATTGAATAAGAGCGAGTTAAAACCAGTTCCTTTATTTGTAATAAGGATGTCACCTTTGCTTAATAGGTGATCATTCAATTTATAGTCGCTTGGATGGATCAAAGCATGTGATCCAGAGAGCTTTCCGTCCAGAATATCTTTTGGCTGAAAGACATGAATATTTCCATCTGTTCGAGATTCGATTTTCCCCCTAAAAGCGTAGCCACTCCTTATTGATGCCAACTCGCCTATCTTTGTCGTACTGAACATAGTACAAATATAGACAACTTAATTGTACCATTGTAAGTAGTGCACTTAATTAATTTATAATGTATTGATTAATAGATACTTAATTTTTAGTAATATTCCTTTATATAAGCATACGCCCTCTCAAACAACTGCTGATCTTTATGAAGTTGGTATTTAAGTAGGGTTTTGCGCAATGATTTCTGTACCTCTCGCTCGCCAGAGGCGGTATTCTGCCAGCCAGGGAAACGGACGACTTTCACAATCTCATCAATGTCATTTACTATTCGCTCCACTACAGCGGGCGTTTGGTCAGTTTTTGATTCCAAGAATAACTCAGTTAGAGCTCCTTTTGCTGAATGCAGCTCGTCCTGCGATAATGCATCCTTCTCCGCTTGAACAACATCCTTGGCGAGCTTACATAGCTCCTTTACAAAATCAATACTGGCAATCAATCCTTTCTCTGCTCGATCACGTAAATCTTCAAGCCTCTCTCCTAACGCTTTGAATCGTGGATCTCCTTCGTATTTCTTGAAACGTTTGAGTAATTCTTTTTCAAGCTTCTTAATTTTCTTGTCATTGGGTTTATTAAAGATGTCATCAATTACATCAGCATCGAGAACAAACTCTTCCAGGTTATCGTGAATGCCCTGTACAGTAATATTCTCGTGAATCAGTTTGGTGGTTTGAGCACCAAGAGCATGCCACAATAACTTTCCAACATTATCCACTGCCGGACGCGTGGACTGATAAACTCCTGTAAGCCACCGGTAATCTACTTGATAGGCATCTAGTACTCTATCGGGTGACAAGGACTCCCAAAGTTTCGAAAGGAATGTATAATCTTTTGCGAAGGCATCCCGTTTCTCATCAGTATTGATGTTGTTCTGTGCCGCTTCCAAGCCTTC
>JALHOT010000001.1:59841-276514 GCA_022842845.1 Cyclobacteriaceae bacterium
CCGGTCTACTCCTTCAAAATGTCGCAAGCAATCCGCAACAGCTATTGGCAATTGAGCTGAAAGTTCTTTTAAGTTAGTAATAACCTTTGCTACACTGTTATCATCAAACTGAAGTGCCTCTGCAGCATCATCAAAAATTCCAAAGTAATCTACAATACGACCAAATGTTTTATTCGGATAAAGTCTATTAGTACGGCAAATCGCTTGAAGCAACGTGTGATCCTTCAGTGATTTATCGAGGTACATGGTTTGCAAAATTGGTGCATCAAAACCAGTTAGGAGTTTAGCAGTAACTATCAGAAATTTTAATGGGGATATCTTATCATTATACTGCTCGACCACCTTTTCTAGCTGGTCCTTCTCTAAGCTCCATTTCTGTTTAAATTCAAAAGGGTCGTTAGCACTGGTTGAGATCACCACCTTGCTGGCTTCCTCACCAAGTACCTTATCTAATGCTTCTTTGTATTGAATGCAAGCATATCGATCTGGAGTGACAATCATTGCCTTTAATCCATGTGGTTCTACTTTCTCCTGATAGTGATTAGCAATATCCTTCACTATCGTTGTTACCCGTTCAGGTGACTTAAGGAAGGATGACATCTTTGCAGCCTTCTTACTTAATGCATCTGATTGCTCGTCACTCAGACCTGCATCATCTGACATTTCTTTAAACAAACGATCAATGGTCTCTTTATCTACATGTACGTCTACCAAACGAGGTTCAAAATGGAGTGGTAATGTAGCCTTATCTCGGATAGATTGTTGAAAGGAATAGCGCGACATGTACCCCCCTTCATCTTCATCTGAACCAAAGGCCCAAAAAGTATTCTTATCAGCTTTGTTGATGGGAGTACCCGTGAGTCCAAAAAGAAAAGCATTGGGTAAGGCGGCCCGCATTTGCCTTCCTAAATCACCCTCTTGCGTGCGGTGAGCCTCATCCACCATGACGATGATGTTATCACGAAGGTTCATATTCGGTTCCGCATCGCGGAACTTATGAATAGTCGTAATGATGATTTTACGAGTATCTTTTTCTAACAAGTCGTGTAGTTCTTTGATGCTATCCGTAGCGACTACATTGGAAACTTCTGCAGCATTAAAGGTTCCTGTTATCTGCGTATCTAAATCGGTTCTGTCGACCAAGATAATGACTGTGGGGCTTCGCAGCTCTTGCATTTTACGCAACTTCTGAGCGGCATATACCATTAGTAATGATTTACCTGAACCCTGAAAATGCCAGATCAAACCTTTCTTAATGCGACCATCCCTCACCCGTTCCACAATCATGTTGGCACCTTCATACTGTTGGTAGCGGCAAACGATTTTGATGCGTTGCTTTTTCTTATTGCTTGTGAACAAGGCAAAGTTTTGCAGGATATCCAATAGGCGTTTTGGATGAAGTAGATCACTAAGTTCTTTTCCAACCTCTCCAAGACCAATGGCCTTTGTTAGTGTATCATCTTCTGCCAGAAGACGCCATGGTGACCAATTTTCTAATGGAGAGCGTACACTACCATAGTAAAGCTCTTTGCCTTCTGTAGCGAACGATAAAAGATTTGGGACAAATAATTGAGGAACGGCATCTTCATATATATCATGAATTTCATGTGCTCCATCCAGCCATGAAATGGATGGGCGGATAACTGTTTTTGCTTCGCCAATCACTAATGGCATTCCATTCACCAATAAAACAATATCGGGTATTTTGGTTTCGCGATTATGAATGCGATACTGATTAGTTGCTAAGAATGTATTGTTCTCTGGCTTTTCAAAATCGATTAACCTAACAGGAACATGGTGATTATTTTCACCAAAAGGCATTGTTTTTTCACCTACTAACCATTTATGAAACTCTTCGTTGGCACGAACCAAACCAGTTTGATTTACCGAAATGAGAATTGCTCTTAGTTTATAAATTACCTCGTCTGCCCTTTCTGGTAACTTAGTTATTTCGGGGTTTATTCGGATTAGTGCATTTCTTAGCTCTTCCTCTTCAATCACTTCATTAACTCCACGCTTTAATCTTTCAGCAGACTTGTATTTCCACTGAAAGCCGTAAGAAACTTTCTCATCTTCCCAGTGGGAATGGTTAAGGTTAACACCAGTCAATTGATGGATGATATAGTTTTCTACACTATTGAGTTCATTAAAGCTCATCAGGCAACAATTTGGTTTATTTTTTCCTTCAATATTTGCAATCTATCTTCTTGCGAAAATGGACTTAAATGACAACTAAGCGCTTCCTCTGAGTTTGCATTGAGCAACTCCTGTAATTCAACCTTAAGGTATGTCTGCACGTCATTTGGAGCAGTTCTAATATCGTTAACAACACCTAACCGATTATCTAATACGTAAACGATGTCTTCAAAATCTTTGCTTGTCCGCGGATCACCGCCCCGATCACGATGGGCCTCGAACTTAGTTGCTAGAAAATACGATACAGGAAATATGCGGATTGTCGTTTCATCGTCAATGGTATAGGTTTCCATATTCTTGAAGCCTGGCTCAAACCATACATTAGATGGCGCCCACCCTACCTCCTTTATTGACATGACATCAATAAGCACATCGTCATATTTAAAGCGGCAAATTACTTTCGACTCGGGATCAGGGTGAATTCCTTTTTGACCTAGCTTTTCTTGTAAAGCGGTGAGTTGGCCAAAGGACAAAATATGCAGGACAATATCTATATCCTTTGTAGGCCTAACATCATCTGCCGCAGGATCATCTGCATAAAGGCTCACCGTTGCCCCACCAACATAAGCCACCTGGTCGTTAAGCTCCCCCAATGCTTTGGCAACTTTCTTAACGATGCCCAGGTTTATCGTCTTATTTTTCAACATCTATAGCAAACGTTTTTTCAATTCATCTATAGCTAACTGTTTTTCGCGCACACGTCCTACTCGAATGCCATCCACCAGGGCCAGTAACTCATATAATTTACTATCCTTTTCAATTGCTATCACAACACTGCTGTATAAAGGCTCGATAGCCTGGCCTCGTGAATTACCTTTTGCACTAGGCCATACATAAAGCTCATTGCTTTGAATAATTTCGGCTAACGGAGGTGCTGAATGCGCTGTAGGAATACCGCGCACTAATGCACCCGGCTGTTGGGGAAAAACATACGAAAGACCATATTGCAAAAACTCTAATAATGCTGCCCTCATCAATCTCTTTTTATCCTTGGCCAGTAAGCCAGCCTGTACTGATCGATTAATGCTCTCACTCACCTCACTAGCGCTAATAGCAAGCTCAGCGGCCAGGTCTTTCATTAGCCAGTTTTGAGCTCCTTTTGAAGCTATTTTGAGCAAAATCACGATATCATGCGGCCTCATCCCGCTGTGCTTTTTCATACCAAAGTGCCTTAATTTCAGGCTAATATAGTAATAATTCTCAATTCGCGAATCGCGAATTGATTACTTCTCTGCAGCCGTAAGGAGTTTTCTCCTCTTCCCAATGAGGATGGTTGAGACTAACACCACTCAACTGGTGGATGATGTAGTTCTCTACGCTATTGAGTTCGTTGAATGACATTACTATTGTGGTCAATCAAAAGATACATCTTGTTTTATCAATGATGCCACATTTATGGTTGGCAATATAAATTGATTGAATCGGGAACCCTCTGTTTTTGTATGAAGGATTCCTCTTGTGGTACCAACGCTTAACATGGCTAAATGACTCATGAAGCCTTTAGGTATCACAATTTTCGATGGCTGTACTGAAGAAAACTCCTTCCAGGAATCATCATCAATTTGAAAATGACAGGATACCTCTATTAAAAGAAACGGAACTTTCTTCTGCTCAAATCGAAAGAGACTAAATATACCTACCAATCGCTGCTCCTTGTTTATCGCAAACCGAAGGTTTGTGTTTAAATTGATTTTAGCTTTTTCTTCAAAAGCTTCCTCTACTATGGCAAACTGCTCTGTTGCTATTCTCTTCAATGTGAACCCAACTGAATCTTTCTTCTTCTCCATCACGCACTCATTTGATATTCTTGTTCTTCCTCTGCAACGTAGGATTGAACTGCTTCAAGTCCATACAAACCTTTAACCGAAGCTTTCGCAAAAAACTCTTTACGAAGCAACTCACTTACTTCATATGCTTGGTCAAAGTCATAGCTTATCCCTTCCCCATCTTCCACAGATGGAACTTCGATCAACTTTATCTCGAGAGCCATTCCGAGCTTAGCAATTGTTTCAAGTGAAAGATTTTCCTGTCCCTTCACAATTTTATTAATATGCTGTGGTGACACACCTATCTTCTCCGCCAGCTCCTTTTGTGTCATGCCTTTAGTGCGTAAGGTGGTTAGCACACGAAGAGCGATGCTAAAAGAATAATTCAACCATTCTTCGTTCGCCTCACGCCACTTCGCATCCTCTAACCAGGTAGATTTTTTGTTAGAAATGATTTTATTCAGTTTCTCCAGATTACTCATATGTCTGATGCTAAATACTTAATTCTTTTATTCCTTCAATATCCGTGATTCCTTGTTCACGCAGGAAGTCGATACATCGCTTGAACTTTTCTAATTCTCTATTCGTATGTCCACGCTCTTGCATGGTGCGGGTGAGTTTAATGGCTCCCCCGGTTACTACGTAAACGTTATCTTCAATTTTAATTGCATAAATGCGAAGCCAGCTTTTGTAATTATCACCTGTTGCTTTGCTACGTGTAAACTCTTCACTTTCTAAAGTATTTAAAGGTTTGAAGATGTTATCCAAAGACTCTTGTGGATTCTCCGATAACTTTTTTAATGTTCTTTCTAAGCGGACCGCTTCTGCTCGTGTTGAAGTAATAGCTCTCTCTTTGGTAATAGGGCCGAAGAACCCGCCTTGCAGATCGCGAATGTGTTCGGTAAAAAAGGTTTCAAGGAATTCAGGGTCTTGCCAAAGACTAAATAGACGCTTGAATTCATCAGAATCCTCCGTATCATAATGGAAGGCGTTTAATCGGTCTGCAAAGATACGAACAATTTCCATGAAATCAACCTATAGGTTTACTTTATTGTGCTTGATTATCAATTGATTAGGTTAATTAAACACTTTTTTAATCGTTTAAAACCGCTATCTCCTGCTTTAATTCTCCTCCCCTTCTCCAACCATATCCAATATGTACTATCTCCGAAAAATCTATTGATTAAACTCCTTTCGACACATTCAAATGCACACGATTGAGATGATATGTGATGTAATGCTCCACGCTATTGAGTTCATTAAAGCTCATATTATCCAAGTTTGGCAATTATTTCTCCTTTCAATGACTCAAAGCTCTTTCCTATCATTTTTATATACTCCAAATCAAATAGTACTTTCATTTCAGGGTCTTTTATTTCTAGCTTTATAACACTTGAATTTTTAATATAGTTATCAACATTCAAGGATTCCTCCACTGCCCTTTTTACGTCCGTTCCAACTTGGTAAACACATTTGATATTCTCTTTCAAATAGTTCTTAGATAACTCGACATCAACATCTGGACGCTTGATAACACAAAGCGCATATCTATCTGGATATTTTGAAGCATGGCGTGCTTGTGAAATAGCCATTCTTATCGGTTCTGTATTGGATTCCTTTACCGACTTCAATTCTATATAGTACTCATTGCCGTTCTTTGTATTCCTTACAACAAAATCATAGGGACCTGTACCGATAAACTTAGGCTCGTAGTTTGGCAAATCGATTGAAAGCAATTCTTTCAACAACTCCTCAATATTATGGCCAATTTGAATCTTAAATTCAAATTCTCTTTTCTCTTCGAGAAGTTCTTCCGCATTCTTTAATATTTTTGAATAACCAACTTCATCTGATATTGCGACCAGTTTCAGCAGTTCATCAATACTTGTATTGGATTGACTTAACTTAACTAAAGATGAAATATCTTCTTCGGTAATATTAGCATCCACCAGTTTCGCTAAGGCTTCAATTTTTCCGCTCTGGACGATTTTGAACGCCATGTCCCTGTATTCTTCCGATGCTAATGTCTTCATTACGAGAATTGCGCGCTCACCAGCAAACCAAGACATTTTATCTTTTAGGGTTACCTCATCCATTTTGCTTGTCCAATTAAGAACACGCCTTAAGGCCTCAAGAAATTGTTCTGTGGGTTCTTTAGCTGCCGCCTCCTTCAATGACTTATCGATTGCATCAAGAATTTCATTTTCTGTTTTCTGCTTTTTTGAATCCAAAAGTTTATCACCTATCTCTTCTACACTTTTGTGCATCAATATTTTCCTATAGCCATCCTTTGAAATTAGTTCTAAGATATCTTTCAACTCTTCTGGTATTTCATCATCCCAATACAATTCACTTTTTAAAGGCCTAAGGCTACCATCTTGTTGTGGGATAATAGGTTTCTCATAAAGCAATTCTTTTTCTTCAGAAATAAGAATTAGACTTATGAGGGATTTAATCCATTGATAAACATCTTCACTCGGTTTTAAGTATATACCAACGGGCTTCATGTCATTCAATAAAGCATGAAGTAGATTTTTGAAATCGAATTTCGATTCTGTAAAAACAGAAAAATTCAAAATTTTGCCCCAGTGCTCTACTTCATTTTTATCGGGAATGAGAAAGGTTGTTTTGTTTATTAGTTCATAATACTCATGATAGTGTTTGTTGTCTAACACGGGTATTTTGATTTCTCTTAGCGTTGATCGCGTTCCAAGGTTAGTAAGTACAACCGGACTATTGAACAATTTACTCTTAAGACTGTCTGAAATATTTTTCTTATACCATTCCTGAATCTTTGAGTCAAAAGCACCAACAGTGAGTTTGCATATGTGATAGAGATCAGAAATACCTTCTGTACAGAGTTGTTCTAGTAGCTTTCCATAGGCAATAATGGCTTTCTGAAGCACTAGTCTGTTAACAGAGTCATTTTCTGAAAGCTCAATAGAATTTCGTTCCAATGTCGGAACTAAGGACAAACTATGAACTACACAGGGAAATGGAAACTCTTCAGTTTCAATTAGTGGATAAACCTTGAATAGCTTAGGAAAGTCATCAGTAAACTGAACAACCTTATTGTCTTTAACTTCAATGGCAACATAAACATCATCCTCCCTGGCAAGCAAAACAGTTATCTCTTCCTCCGAATGAAATTGCCCGTCTTCGAAACGCTTAACCTTGGTGACAATTTTTGCTTCCTCGCGCGAGTGAATAGTATATACCGAATGTTTTCGGTCACGCCTGATTGATATCTCCTCAAGCCTAGACTGGAATGCAAACACAAAAGGTATGACCTTTCTAAAGAATGAAAGTCCATTTACTAAAGTGCTTTTCGAATCAACAAATGAATAAGTTTTATTTAGATCATACTTAAATTCGGTTGTATAGACTTTGTGATTTGAGGCGGCTGGCTTTAAACTATCTCTGAAGTTTGTTTTAGAAGTCTGAAGTGAGATGGCCAGTTCTGATTTTTGACTTTCTTCTCTGCACTTTCTGTCTAATGAGAAATTGAAAGTAAATTCTTGATTCTGTTTAGTAAGTAAGAGACCCGCTATTTCAATTTGAGTGGATAATATATGTGTGGATAAAAATCCAGAACCATATTTTCCGATGATGCCAACGTCTTGTTTTTCATCCTTGTCTGAATCTGGAAGAATCAGATTGAGAGCCTGATTCATAGTAAAAGCTCCACCATTATGTTTAAACGTCAGCTGGTTGGCGGGCGGATAGTTTATCTCAAGCTCTACTTTGACCTTATCGTTATAATCACAAGCATTTTGTAGCAATTCCCAGAACCATCTTTTTTGATAAGCTTCAACATGCGAACTCATTGGAGCTAGCTTGTCAATTATTCGCTTAGCCGGACCAGTAAAGACTCGATTGTCGGATTCCTCCTCAAGTTCCTGTATAACTAATGGTCTATTCGAATCTTCCATCTCCTAAAAAATCTGATTGATTAATGATTTTTTTACCAACCGTGATGCCTCTACATTCTCACTTAGGATACTAAAGGACTTTTTTATGCAATCACTCAATTCTACTATTGATAACTGCTCATTATATGGCGGTAAAGGAATTCTAAAAAGGCGAATTTCTTCCAAATGCAAATTAGTGATTGTCCCTTGCTTCGCCCTTCTATATATCTCCTTCTTAATATGATTGGAATCCAAAAGAACTTTCAAAAATCTAACATCAAGTCGAGCTTTATCCTTAATTTTAAATAGTGCCAAAGACACAAAAGTTGAAAACTCCCAATCCCAATCTATAATTTTTGAAATACCTATTGTTCCATTTTTCGAATAAAGAATATCGCCTTTTTCAGGTTTACACCTTTTAGTAAGTTCTCGATGTTCCTTATATGAGATATACTTAACGTTATCTAAATTAATTTCGCTTTCTTGAATATCAGTCACCCTTAAGAAGGGAACACCCGCATTTACGTAATTTGGAGTTAAATGAGCCCCATCATTTATTGTAATTAGTTCCTCAAAATTCCTTACCTCCCATTTTTTTGGTATCCATCCAATTTGACTTTGTACCTTTTCACTTTCTGAAAGATTGTGACCATGAATGAGTGATTCAATAAAAACTGACTCGACAATTTTTAACGAGTCTAAACAGTACTTTTTAGTCTCTACCATCTCATCCGCAGCCCACAGCAATTCAGCCAGGCGTGCTTGCTGGTCTTTGGGAGGAAGGAGGAATTCTTCGTTTTTTAATGTGCCCCAATTTATTGTTGGTGATAATGAGCCAACCGAAATATCAATGGCGCGATGCATAAAAGTATCCGAGTGCAAAAAGAAAGGAAAAAGTTTCGGATCAATTACATCAGGATTGGCCCTTAGTACCAATGAATGAGCAGAACAGAAACCATCAAACTCTACAATAGCAGCTTTTCGCTGATAGGCTCTTCTTCTACCAAAGATTACATCGCCTGGGTAGCAGCGTAACTTGGTGCCGGACACATCGTCCTTTTTTCCATAGCGCTTGATATGAATGGAATCTGAGTCCAAGTGTTCAAGGCCTACGTAGACTTCTAACTCAGTATTGGTTGGCTCTACTCGTTCACCAATGCTTTTGGCTATCTTCTCAAACTTATAGACTTTCCAATCGGATTTATCTATGTTCTTAATGTCTATATATGATTCGAGTGTTTTCAAGGCTTAATTCAAAATTTCAAATAATGACTCCATACTCTTCTTCAACTGCTTAGATGATTGGTTCCACTCATGAAGGGCCTCTTCAATATTTATCTTCACTTCTTGCTGATCTACGTTGCTTACATATAATGCCATATTCAAACTTGCATTCTTCTTAAGGATATCTTCAAGATTAACCACTTTACAAAACCCATCCACATCTTCATATTTTTTATAGGCACTGTGAATCTTCTTAATATGAGTATCATCTAAAAAGGCAATGTTCTTATCTTGTCTTACTTCCTTTACAGCATTAATGAT
This sequence comes from Cyclobacteriaceae bacterium, assembly GCA_022842845.1. Lineage (GTDB taxonomy): Bacteria > Bacteroidota > Bacteroidia > Cytophagales > Cyclobacteriaceae > Chryseotalea. The sequence continues at coordinate 69,260 of JALHOT010000001.1, forward strand.
TAATACTTTCCCCTTTCTTTTTTTCTCTTTTTTGTTTTTGGTAATGAGCAAACATGCCTCCATGGGCGAGTTGTAAAATAGGTTTGGGCCCAATCCAATCACACACTCCACCACATCACTTTCAATCATTTTTCTGCGCATATCCGCTTCACTGTCGCGGAACAAAATACCGTGAGGCCATAGAGAAATAGAACGGCCATTCAATAGATCAAGGCTTGTTTGTATGTGTTGTTGAAAGGCATAATCGGCACAACCTTGTGGTGGAGTACCCCAGATGTTTCTTCCAAAGGGATCGCTTTCAAAACTCTTGCGGTCCCATGCTTTAATGGAGTAAGGCGGATTGGCAAGAATCACGTTAAACTTTTTAAGTTCATCGTTTTGCAAAAAAGCCGGATTGGCCAGTGTATCACCTCGCACTATGCTAAACTCTTCAATGCCATGCATGAACATGTTCATGCGAGCAATGGCAGAAGTGATGAGATTAATTTCCTGTCCGTATAGTTTTAATGTCCGGTATTCTTTGCCTTCGGCTTTTAAATGCAAGGCACAGTTGAGCAACAAACCACCAGAGCCACAGGTTGGGTCATACACACTCTCACCTGGCTGCGGGTCCATGATCATGGTCATGAGTTTTACTACGGTGCGGTTGGTGTAGAACTCTGCAGCGGTATGGCCACTGTCATCGGCAAATTGTTTGATCAAATATTCGTAGGCATTACCCAACTGGTCATCGGGCACATTGGCTGTGGTTAGTTTTTGTTTGGAGTAATGCTCAATAAGGTTAAGCAATGTTTCATCACTCAGCCGGTCTTTGTTAGTCCAGCTGGCATCACCAAAAATACCATAGAGCGTATCGGGGTTAGCCTTCTCAATGGCACGCATGGCATTTTGCAAAGCCATGCCCACGTTCTTGGTTTTCTCCCGCACATCATTCCAATGTGCTCCTTCCGGTATTTGAAAATGGTGGTTCTCAGAGAAAAGAGCGTATTCAAAGTCACCATCGCTTTCTTCTAATGCCTTTTCAAATTCTTCATCGTACACATCGCAAATGCGCTTGAAGAACAGCAAAGGGAAAATGTATTGTTTATAATCACCGGCATCAATTGTACCGCGCAAAGCCGTAGCCGCACCCCAGAGATATTTTTCGAGTTCTTGTTGGGTCATAAATTCTTCATTCCTTTCTTCTCATTAATCAATTGAGCTAAACTTTGTCTTCTTTCTTGCTCTGATTCATCAGGATACAATTGATTAAGTACATCAACCAGCAGACCAAAAGCATCAAGTATTTCTTCTCTTGCAAATGGTCTCCCTACATGACTTCCATCGTTACCAATCCATTTGAGAGCTAATAACGTTTCGGCCAATTTTTCTCCAAGGTTTGTCTTTATTGATTTAATCATCTTATCTAGGGTACTGCCTGTTCCACCCTTTCCTACAACGATTAGTTCTAGCGCTTGCCTAATCTTATTTGCACAGGCATCGAGATCATACCAAAAGTGATTAAATGCTTTTATTAGAAGACGCTTTATTTGCTCATCTAAGGATAATGGCATTTCAAACATTATTAGCTCAGGAATAAACTGTGATGGGTAGAGTCTTCGATCATCAATTCTGTGATAATTTTCTGAAGTCTCAATGTCATTTGCCATAAACGCTACTTTTCCAATGACGCGATGGATAGTTTGACAATGCAGGTTGGTGCATTTAACTGACGTTGAAAATGGAGCAGTTTTAGTTTTAATCGGTTCAATAAGTTTTAGTGCGCCAATACCACATCTTCCACATTTCCATGATGTATCAAATTTGTCAGATACAAACTTTTGCATCCATATTCTTTGGTCAAAATGAATCATTTGATAAAATCATTTAAAACCTCCTTGAACTTTTCTTCGGCTTCCAAACTTTTATTCCATGCTTCTTTTAATTCTGCCAGTGCTACCTCAACTGAAGGAAGATTGTCTTCAATTACTTTCTCCACATACAGTGGAATATTCAGGTTATAGTCATTTTCTTTAATCATTTCCATGGAAGCCACTTTCACCGAATTCTCCACATCCTTGAATGAAGAATACCAGTTGAAAATTCGCTCCACATGGTCCTTTTCTAAGAAGTTTTGTGCGCGTCCAACACGTATTTGATCAGAGGCATCAATAAACAATACCTTCTTCCTTCGTGCTTTTGCTTTTTCACTTCTGAAAATCAGGATACAGGCAGCGAGCTGCGTTCCATAAAATACATTGGGCCCTAAGCCAATCACCGCTTCCAACAAATCCATTTCTAGGAGTGCTTTTCTTATTCTTCCTTCAGCTCCTTTTCTGAATAGCGCCCCATGCGGTAGCACTACCGCCATTCTTCCGGTTTTTGGTTTCATGGACTTGATCATATGCTGAACCCAGGCCATATCGGCATTACCTGCAGGGGGTACACCGGCAATATTTCTACCAAAGGGGTCATTCACCCAGTTTTCCTCACCCCATTCTTTCAACGAGAATGGAGGGTTTGCTATCACACAATCAAAGGTTTGCAATTCATCACCTTCAAAAAAAGCCGGATTACGAAGGGTGTCTTGTCGTGCAATTTGAAAGTCTTCGACACCATGTAGAAACATGTTCATTCTTGCGATGGATGAAGATGTTAAGTTTTTCTCCTGTCCGTACAATTTGAGCGTTCGGTAGTCAGCTCCATTTTCTTTTAGGTGATCAATGCACTCAATCAACATGCCTCCCGTTCCACAGGTTGGATCATAAATGCTTTCACCTTCTCGTGCGTCAATTATCAACCCCATTAAGTGAACCACTGAGCGAGGCGTATAGAACTCCCCAGCTTTCTTATTAGTCAAGTCTGCGAAGTGCTTAATAAGATATTCGTAAGCCTGGCCAAGTAAATCAGGATCAACTTTAGAGTTTGCTAAATCGTATTGTGAGAAATGATCAATTAAGTCAATCAAAAGCCGATCAGAGAGCTTGTTCTTATTGCTCCACTGAGCATCACCAAAAATTCCGTACAAATAATCCTGATTGGCTTTCTCAATTCCGCGGAAGGCCTTCTCTAAGGCCTGACCCACATTAACTGTAGTTTCTCGAACATCCTTCCAGTGACACTTCTTTGGTATTACGAAGCGGTGAAACTCAGGTAGAGCCGCATATTCCTTATCGCCATCAGACTCTTTTAAGGCTAATTGGTACTCTTCATCATATACATCGGAGATTCTCTTGAAGAACAGTAATGGAAAGATGTATAGTTTAAAATCTGAGGCATCGACTGGACCTTTCAGAATCCATGCTGCTTTTGATAAGTATTGTTCAAGTTGAGAGAGTGTAAGTTTGGTCGATGCCATTTAATGAGTAATTCAAAAGCCCATCCTCCTTCTTATTAATAAAGAAGTTCGATGGGCTCATTCGAAAGATAGGGCAAGAAAGTAATATAAAAAAGATCTTTCCTTACCTTGTTTATAAGCGTAGGCATTTGGCTTTCGTGCATTCCTTTGATTTTTTAACCACTGAGAATCAGTTGGTATGAGAGTGGCAAAAGCTTTTAAATCCTGCCCCCATGGCCATCAGCGCTTCCAAGCAACAAAGGTTCCCTATACACTCAACCATTTCAGGATGTACTAAAACCCAAGCTTAGGGAGGAGGTATCGCTCAGGCGCTTGTATTTTTATGCTGGTATTGCCAAATATGTAATGAAACTCTTTCGCGTGAGGGATAGCAGCGGAAATCCTTTTTGCTATCAGGCCTTGTGCGCTGGGCAAAAAGATTGGAGCGTATAGCCCGACCCGAGGCACGAGGGGCACGCCCTAGCTACCTGAATGTAGGTAGGAAGTCATTGCCTGACATTCGGATAAAGGGCACGCGCGGTATGGGTAGATTTTCTAACTTTCCGCCTACATCAAAACGCGCCCTATGAGCAAGACTTCGTTTGACCTGTATGACTTAAAAGTGGAAGTGATAGCAGGTGAAAAACCTTTTGTGTGTAGCCATCAACTTGGCGATGCCTTTGAAGTGCGCGGGGAGAATCTACACTTTACGAGTGACCGCCCTTTTTCCTTATACGCCCTGGCAGCGCTGCTTCCTTTACTGCCCACCAAACAGAGACCCTTAAACCCCATGGACTGGATGGCCACGGACCACATTATTGCCTGCCCCGATCCGCATTGTGGGGCACGTTTTAAAATTAGTCGCATAGGAAAGCGAGTGGTTGAACGAGCGGATACTACGGTTGTTCCTTTACCAGAAAACAATGATTGGGCCTAGGCTATGGTAGAAAAATTTACGCTTGCACCAGACTTTCAAATTTCCAGAATCATTAAAGGCGGATGGCAATTGTCGCAAGGCCATAGTGCGGATGCCACGGAAGATCCGATTGAAAGCATGTTTGCCTTTGCCGACAAGGGCATTACTACTTTTGATTGTGCAGACATCTATACGGGAGTAGAACAATTGATTGGAGATTTTTTACGAGCGCGCAAAAAAAGATTGGGCTCCCATACCGACATACAAGTGCTCACCAAGTTTGTGCCGGACTACGATGTGCTGGCTACGCTTAGCAAACAAGATGTAGAGAAAATTATAGACCGCTCGTTGAAACGCCTGGGGCAAGAGCGACTGGACATGGTGCAGTTTAGCTGGTGGAATTATAGTGTAGCACGTTATGTAGAAACTGCGCAGTGGCTACAGGAGATCCAGCGCAGTGGTAAAATCCATTTACTCTCCGGCACAAATTTTAATACAGCCGCTACCGAGCAACTGGCGCGTGCTGGGGTAAACCTAAGCACGGTGCAAATTCAATACTCGCTGCTGGACGCCAGACCCGAAAAGAGTTTGGCTGCGGCCTGTGCGAAACATAACACTCACTTTCTGTGCTATGGCACGGTGGCGGGAGGTTTTCTCTCAGAGAAATGGTTGGGGAAGGCAGAGCCCGCGCCTCCGTTTGAAAACAGATCGCTGGTGAAATACAAATTGATGATTGAGGAGTTTGGAGGCTGGGAGCTTTTTCAATCGCTGTTACAAGTACTGAAGTCCATAGCTGATAAGCACCAAGCTTCTATTACCAATGTGGCCTCGCGCTATATTTTGGATCGGCAACCCGTGGCCGCGGTGATTATTGGGGCCAAAACTTCTGCGCACTTAGCCGAGAACCTGAGGCTCTTTGAATTTACCTTAGACAAGGGAGATACAAGTGACATTGAAAAAGTACTTTCTCAACGCAAAGGCCCTGCTGGCGATGTGTTTGATATAGAGCGCATCAAAGAAGGACCTCACGGTGCTATCATGCGTTACAATTTGAATCAACAAGCAACTGATTAAACCATGTCCGATACTTCTCCTAAAGCCTGGTCCACCAACTATTTATTTCTGCTCGCCTCCATTGGCAGCACGGTGGGCTTATCCAATATCTGGAAGTTCACCTACCTCGCAGGGGAAAATGGTGGGGGCGCTTTTGTCTTGATCTACCTGGTGTCATTATTGACCATGGGCATTCCCATTTTGGCCGCTGAACTCTTGATCGGTCGAAGAGGTGGACGCAGCATGGTGGGCACGATGGAGGCGCTGTCTAAAAAAGACGGCATCAGCAAACACTGGAAAAGTTTTGGATGGATAGCCATGGTGGGTGTGTTCCTGATCTTAAGTTTTTACTGTGTGATTGCCGGCATGACCCTGGATTATACAATCACTTCTCTGTTTGGTGCTTTACAGGATTTGGATGCAACTACAGCCGTGAGCTCATACAATGATTTGTTAGCCGATCCGTGGCGCCTCATGCTTTCGCAATTTGTGTTTGTAGCAGCCACGGGTTGGATTGTGGCCAAAGGAGTACAGGGCGGATTAGAAAAATCAACGAGCTGGATGACACCCGCACTCTTCATTATACTCGTAGGATTGGTCATCTATGCGATGGTAGCAGGCGACTTTGCAGAGGGCGTGCGCTTCTTGTTCAATCCTGACTTTTCTAAAATTACACCCAAGGTGGTGTTGGCAGCTTTTGGTCAGGCCTTCTTTTCCTTAGGCATTGGTGTGGGTGTGATGCTCACCTATGGCGCTTACATGCCACGCTCGTCTTCTATTCTAAAATCATCGATCATCATTTCATTTTCCGATGGTTTTGCGGCCATCCTCGCTGGCCTTGCTATTTTTCCCATCGTGTTTAAATATGGTTTGTCCCCCACAGAAGGTCCGGGCTTAATCTTTATGACCTTGCCCATTGCCTTCGGGCAAATGCCGGGCGGTGATTTTATTGGAGCCTTATTTTTCATTTTGCTTTTTTTCGCGGCCTTAACGTCTTCCATCTCCTTACTCGAATCCATCATCTCGCACTTGGAGGAAGTGTGGAAGTTCGGCCGAATGAAGATCACGATTCTGGTTTCCACACTCTTGTGGATAGTCGGTTTAGGCTCTGTCTTTTCATTCAACATTTGGGCAGACTTCACGCCTTTGTATATGATAAAGCCACTGGAAGGAAAAACCATTTTTGAATTGATCGACTATTTTGGTTCTAACCTCTTGATGCCCATTGGTGGCATACTGATGGCGGTGATTGCAGGTTGGTTATTGACTGCGGAAGTAACAAAGGAGGAGATGCGGCTGAAAGACCATCGCGTCTTTGTACTCTGGCATTTCTTAATTCGCTTTGTAGCGCCTGCTGCGGTGTTCTTATTGTTTATATCAAATCTATTGAGTTGAAGAGGAATGTAAATCAGCACATGCCTTCCCTCCTTCCTACCCTTGTGTAGTTTTCTTACTTTCGTTTGTCTATGATGATTACCTATCCACTCCTTTTAGATGGCGGTCTTTCTAACGAATTGGAAAGGCAGGGCTGCGATCTCAATCAACAATTGTGGAGTGCGAAATTATTAGCGACTCATCCCGAGGCGATCACCCTTGCACATCTTAGTTATCTTGAAGCGGGCGCTCAATGTATTATTACCTCCAGCTATCAGGCGACCTTGCCAGGCTTTATGGCGATCGGCTATTCCCAATCTTCTGCGAGCGAATTAATTCTTACCTCCGTAGCCTGTGCCGAAGAAGCAAGAAACCGTTTTCTATCCATGAACCCGCAATCAGTAAAACCTTTGATTGCTGCCAGCATTGGTCCCTATGGAGCTTACCTGGCGAATGGTTCTGAATATCGTGGTGATTATGGTATCTCCGATCAGGAGTTGAGAGACTTTCATGAACCAAGAATCAATTTGCTTTCTAGTTCATCGGCCGACATGCTGGCGTGTGAAACTATTCCTAGTTTTCAGGAAGCCAAGGTACTCGCAGACATTTTACAAAGTATAAAAAAACCATCCTGGATTTCCTTTTCCTGTAAGGATGGTAAACATATCAGTGACGGAACACCCATTGAGGCGTGTGCCGCTTTTTTGGCTGATCATCCCACAGTATTTGCTATTGGTGTAAACTGTACTGCACCGAAATATATTTCAGAATTGATTCAATCAATCAAATCGAAATCAGGAAACAAAAAGATTGTTGTCTATCCCAATTCAGGTGCAGTCTACAACGCGGAGAGTAAGACGTGGTCTGGTCTTTCGGATCTATCGTCTTGTGAAGTGATGGCTAAAGAATGGATAGAAGTTGGGGCCGATATCATTGGGGGTTGTTGTGGCATTGGTCCCACGCAGATCAAAGCCATGAGGAAAAATATTTTTAAAACTGATTCTTAAAATCAAATGAAAACCGCGAAGACGCAGCAAAAATTCGAGTCAAAAAAAATGCTGCTCAACTTTTAATCATTCACGAGTGCACTCTACCCATACTGCATACACTTGATAATAGTGGATCCTTTCTAAAAGCACAGATGAAAACGATTGTCACGTCCTGCAGCTCGTCTACCTTACTGCAAAGAACCACCAGGAGAAGCCATCGCTTGGTTGAAAAAGAGAGCTGGCTATATTACGCTGAGTGAAAAGGGGAAATCCTTAAGTGCTCCAAGTCTTTACTTTTACAAACGCAAATAGGGCGCGCAAAAGAGAAGTAATGTTGATGTGAATTGGGCGATAATGGCATACCGTAACCATGGGTAATGAAAGCTACCCAGCATATTTATTAAGAAATATACTTTCAAAACATTTTAATGAAAGAAGGAATTCTTAATACAGCTTCAGGCCTAAGCTAGGCCCGCTATTTAACTACTGCCGGGATAATCCTGTCTTTCAATGCAGCATAAGAAGAAAGTAGATTTTTATTGGAGTGTATATTCCAACCATTAAATACAACAATAAGATCATACTCCGGAGCCACCATCACAAACTGACCACCATATCCATTGCAAGCATAAATATAGGGTTTCACAGAAGGCACCCACCATTGATATCCATACCCAGCATTCGATTTATCATTTTCCGGATGGATGTCCGCTACCACTGGATTGGTGGACTGCTTCACCCATTGCTCGGACACAATTTGCTTATCGCCCCACTTGCCCTTGTGTAAAAATAAATAGCCAATACGTGCTAGGTCTTGTGCATGTAGGTACAAGCCTCCTTCTGTATCGATCTCCTTATCGGGCGTTGGTTTCCAGAAATAGTTCTTTATACCGATTGGTTTAAATAATTTTTCTTCTGTCCAAAGATCAACACGTTTGCCAGTGGATATGCCAACCAGTTTACCAAGCAGCATACTTACTCCACTGTTATAATCCCACTTCGTTCCAGGGGCTTCGCGCATGGGACGACTAAGTACATATTGAATCCAAGCATTGCTGCGCTCCATAATGACGCAACTGTTTTCATCACTTTCATACGATCCCGCTTCATTCCAATCGATGCCACTGCGCATGGTGAGCAAATCTTCCAAGGTAATAGCCTTCCTGCGTGGATCAGAAAAATCCTGTGAATAGCCGGAGAATAATTCCATGGGATGGGTGTTTACACCACCCATCTTTCCTTCATCGATGGCAATACCAAGTGCAATAGACGTTACACTTTTAGTTACCGACTGTAAGGTATGCAGGTTGCCACGCTGATAGTATGGATGCCACTCGGGGTCATCATAATTATACATATCTGGAATAGTGTCATAGAGTTTAGCTACAGCATCATAATTCTGTTTATAGGTATGGCTGGCCACTACCTTTCCATGGCGGATGAGCAGAAACTCATCCATCAATCCATACTTTCCATTCATAATATCAGTATGGATGGAATCAATCAATGCCGGATTTAAGCCTTCTGCTTCGGGTGTGGAAGTGACCCACGTTTCACCAGGCCAGATTGTCTTTGGTTGCTTTTTCTGTTGGGCGGCACCTTGGTGCATCGAGAGAAAAAGAAAAAAGAGAATAGAGAGGCTTACATTTTTACGCATAACCTTGCTGGTCTATTTTTTTATCTACTTGCTTTCAGGGTAAAGATACTTCATGAGCACCGCGTTATCCGCATGTTTATAAAAGGTATCGAACTCAACATAATACCCTTCTGGATCATAGCCTACAAAAGCGCGGTACTTTGATTCAGGCCCGGTACTCACGGAGTCTTCGCGTAGGGTAAATAATGAGTTTTCCTTTACATAGTTAAACCAAGCATCGAGATCGTCCACGATGAAGGAAACATTCACCGCCTTTTTCTCGGTAAAACTGTGCATGCCCCTCCGTTCATCTACAAGACCTACGTAAGCACTGTGTGAAACACTGTAAATTTTAGCCCAACCCTGGTCCGCTACACGCGTGAGTCCCAACACTTCCTGATAATAATTTTCCATCGCTACCATGTCTTTGTAGTATAGCCAGGTAACGGTGGCTTTAAAGCCGAGACCCTGGGGATGATTCGGTGTGGATACTGTCTGCAATTGATTCAAGTGCGGAAGAAAATTTTCATTTTCCGGATGCGCATTGAAGCGCTCAAACTCTAGTAAGTACCCTTCAGTGTCATAGATCACAAAGCCATCATGTGGGCGATTGGGTTTCAGGTTGTAGTCATATTTTATTTTTACATCTGTGGTTTTCAGATAAGCATACCATTCATCTAACTGATCAGTAATCAAGGCAAGCGCTACGGTCTTGGGTTCATCAGCGGTGTGCATTCCCCTTTTAGCATCCACCAGAATAAGATATGAGTCGCTTGTGATGCGGAGAATTTTGGCCATGGAATAATCAGCCACCAGTTCCATGCCGAGCGTTTTCGTATAGAAGGCTGTAGCCTTCTCCAAGTCTTGGTAATAAAGAAAGAGGTTGGAGGCGCGAATACCAAAATCAGGAAGACTGCGATAGGAAGAATTGCTTGTCAATAATTTATTGATTTGCGCAGGTGGATAACCCAACAACCTTCCCATTCTTCGGGCTATTGCTTCGCGCGCTTTACCAGTATAGGCTCCGGCTTCAATCAGTTTGTGGGCATCTTCTTTTAACTGTAGGTACTCATCTTTGGTGGTACCTTTGTAAATCAGTAGAACTTCTTTTCCCTTGGTCACTTCTGAAGGAAAAAGATCCGTTACAAGCAGATCAGGCTCACGGAATATTTGAACATTGTTTTCTTCGGCTACTTGTAAGGCTGACTCCATGAGCTTGTCCATTTCGGCAGACGATACTGGAGCGCTGAGTGCCATCTTCTTTACTCCCGCATTTACCATTTCACTAAAGGCACCAATACCTCCCAATACCCTTTCCGTGCTATTCTGAGTTGAAGATTCACTAGAACAACTGGCCAGGACGATTAGGGAAACGAAACAGAAGGTGATCAACTTACCATTCATAGCGATGTGTTAAATCTATTCAAAACATGTTAGGAGAGCGAAAGATAAGGACTTCTGCCAGCGGTGTTATACATGAATGCTGATTTCTTGATTTTCTTAGATTCCTGCGAATAAAAAACTTTCACAAACATCCACCCAACCATTGAGCGCATGTGTCCGCTATTCACTAAAAGACTACCGGTTGACTTACGTGCAATGCAAGGCTGCGCCAAATATCCCTTAATTTAGAACCCAAGAATTACACCATGAACCAAGGTATTTCTTATTAACTTTATAAAATGTATAGGAAGTTAATAATTGGAATTAGTGCCCTCGTTGGTTTGTTCATGTATCAATCTTGCCAGGAAGAAACGAACAAGGTTACCTCTTCCTTTGACTTGATTCAAACTCGCATACTCGATACTAATTGCGCCATTTCCGGTTGCCACCAGTCCAACACAGACCCCTCGTTTGCGCAGCATAAACTAATTCTGACCGCTGCGCAGGCCTACACCAATTTGATCGATAAAATACCATCGAATGCCAATGCTGCAAAGGATGGCATGATGCTCATAAGACCTTTTAAAGCAGCGGAGAGTTTAATCTACCACAAGTTGTACAACAGCGGTAGCATTCATCACTTGAACGACTACGGAAATCCCATGCCGCTAGGCTTACCCCTACTTTCTCAAGGCCAGGTTGAATTCGTTCGCAGGTGGATAGAGGCGGGTGCACCACGCGAAGGAAAGGCCGTAGAAGATGAAACGCTATTAGATGACACCACACCACAACTGGAAAATTTTGAGCCCTTACCTCCCCCTGAACCCGGTACAGGTATTCAAATTACCCTAGGTCCCTTTAGCGTGGCACCACAATTCGAGCGTGAATTTTTTGTCTACAAGAGCTTGGGCAATACGAGCGACATCTATGTGAACCGCATCGAGATCAAAATGCGACAAAACAGTCACCACTTTCTATTATATGATTTTGCGAACACCACGCCCACTTCCGTTTTACCCCCACTAAATGTCGTACGTGACATTCGCAATCTAGATGGCAGCATGAATACTAACAACATGTTTCCAATGCTTTATCATGTCTATGTAGCAGGTGCGCAAACACCCTTTTCTAACGTCAGCCTTCCGCCAGGTGTGGCCTTGCGTATGCCCGCTAATTTGACCTTGGATTTCAACAGCCATTATGTGAATAAAGGACCCGAAGAAATTATTGGTGAAGTAAACGTGAACCTCTACACAACTCCGGTAGAAAACGTTCAGAAGGTGGCGAGTACCCTTAACCTGGGCAATAACAATTTCAGTCTACCTGCCAAGCAACGCACCATCATTACCAAAACTTACCTGATGAGCAAAAAGACGTACATCGTTACGCTCACCTCACACACACATAAATTTGGCGAAAAGTTTGTCATTAAGATTAAAAACGGTCCACGCAATGGCGAGGTGGTGTATACCAGCACCGACTGGCTTCACCCGGAAGTCGTAAACTTTACCAGCCCACTTATCCTTGAGGCGGGTGAGGGTATAGAAAGTGAGATCACCTATAATAACACCACAGACAAAGTGGTTAAATTCGGACTCACCAGTGAGCACGAAATGGGGATTATCTTTGGTTATTACTACGAAGACTAAGTTAAACCTTTGTAAAAAATGGGGAATCTAAACTCGAATGAACGCGAGTAAAAAAGTTACAATAAGTGTACTTGTATATGTGGTACTATTCGCCATCATGTACTTCACGCTTATTAATTCAAAATCTGTTGGAGGCGATGCGGCAGGAAATGCTTTGTCGAATGGGCTTGTCTATTTACTAGGCTTAGGAGTATCCTTTATTATTGCCATTATCTTCACGATCATTAATGTAAGATTAATTCGAAGCGGTAGTTCCTCATGGATCCATGCATTCGTATTCGTTCCCATTCTGCTACCATTGCTTATATATAGCGTTGATAATTTTGCTATTGATAATCCTGAACAAAGTGACAACATGGAGCTTAACCTCCAGCTGACACTTGAAATACGATCCTCCGAAAAGATCGATTCGGCTTTGCTTACGTATATATCATCAGAGGTTGAGTATTCTCGACAATTAATTTTCATCCAAGATGCGGATAACCTTTACTACGATGAATTGCCCTTTACTTTAGACTATGAAACCGATCGTAAATTTATAATCAGATCAGGAAACTTTGAAACAAAGGAATATTACTTCGAACTTGGGGATGCATTAGAACCATTCGATTATTCTGATTGGATACCCTTAAATCCTACTGGCATCAACTACTCCGATAGCTTGAAGATTGAATTCAGGTATAAGGCTGTTAAAACAAGGTAAGAATACCTTACTTGGAAATTCCGACCTCACTGACCACCCTTTTCGTGAGGATGCCATCAGCCTAAATTAAGTTTGAATTGGCTGAATAGGATTGACGTACAACTTCAACATAGCCAAACCGAAAGCTTGAACAAGCACTCAGGAATTGGAGCGCTCGCTAGTGCGAAGTATAATGGTCACTAACAAATGAAAAATAGAGATCAAGCACCTCGAAATCTTCCCTTTGTCCAAATTGTTATGCACCAAATAAAAAAGGCACTCACAAATAAGATTGTAAGTGCCTGATTTAAAGTGCTCTTCCTCTTGGGCTTGAACCAATCCCGACTCTTCGGGACTGATTAACAGTCAGGTGCTTACGGATTGAAGGAATTTCACTCTAAAATCTTCTTGTTCAAGTAATCGCTCTATAAATTTTCGACTTTTCATAGATTTTATGGATCGCTCAGCTTTGAGAGCAATTGATTTATTATCGCAATCCATTTTCAATTTTAATGTCCAGGGGATGCCATTTGCAGTAAATTTTCGTGCCTCCATTGGGTTATTGTGGATGTGAATACGCAGGTTTATATTTTCCGTGGAACCAACGTAATATTTATCCAGACTTTCAGAGTAGAGTATGTAGACACAACAGGCACTCATAAAAAAAGTCCTGACGTTTCCGTCAGGACTTCTGCTCTTCCTCTTGGGCTTGAACCAAGGACCCCCTGATTAACAGTCAGGTGCTCTAACCAGCTGAGCTAAGGAAGAATTTTGCTTTGCTCCCCAAAATTTGGGAGTGCAATATTACTGCATTGATCTGCATATTTCCAACAATGCACCAAAAATTTCATCAAAATTAGCCTCCTCGCTCCTCAATTTTTTTTCCGAGCAAATAAAACCTTGCGCTTTCGTATCCGTTCATTAACTTTGAAACGCAAAGTACTTTTCGATGAAAGAAATTCCGGAGTATGAAAAAGACCTGGCCTCCATCCGATTGATGATGGAGCGGTCGGTTAAGTTTGTCTCGCTAAGCGGACTTTCTGGTGTGCTGGCCGGCATTTATGCCCTGGTGGGAGCCACCCTCGCTTACTGGCTGATGTACTACCCCAAGCCTCCTTTTGGCTTTGAATTTAATGATGCGCCACAAAGCGTAACAATTTTCTACCTCATCGTGCTTGCAGGTACTGTGCTGGCGGCCTCCTTGTTAACGGGTTATGCCTTAAGTCTGCAAAAAGCTAAAAAACTCAGCGTCTCTATCTGGAGCAAAGCCAGCCAACAATTATTAATTGATTTGGCCATTCCCTTGGTGGCCGGTGGCCTGCTTATTATCATTCTGATGTGGAGAGGTTACTTTGGCATCGTAGCCCCTGCCTCTCTGATCTTTTACGGGTTGGCCCTCGCCCATGCCAGTCGCAATACTTACAAAGAAGTGCAGTACCTGGGCTTCTTCGAAATTGCACTCGGTCTTTTGTGTGCCCTGCTGCCTGGCTATGGCCTCCTCTTCTGGGCGATAGGCTTCGGTGTTTTACACATCGTCTATGGTATTCTCATGCACTATCGTTACGACCAGTGAAAAATCCTTTCGATAATCTTGATAAATCACTGGAGCATCGTGTGCGCTTACAAATCATGTCGGTATTGGTGACGAATGACTCCTACGATTTCAATTCCTTGAAAGAATTGATGGGCGTAACCGATGGCAATCTGGCCACCCATATGAAGGCCCTTGAAAAAGAGAAGTACATCAGCGTAACCAAAACCTTTACCGATCGAAAACCCAATACTAAATACAAGGCAACCGAAAGAGGGCGCACAAGCTTTAGAAAACACCTGGAGGCCATGGAAGAAATACTCAAACAACAGAAGAAATAATTTTTTTCCCTATTCACTTTGAATTTGAAAGTGCTTTTAAATAAAACAATTATGGAAAACAATCAACCCACACTCAATCTCTTTGAACGCTTCAATGCCTGGATCGAAGAATCCATTACAGTCAAACTCTTCTCCATTGGTTTTCTGGTTCTCATACTACTCATTCCCTCTGCGTGGATTGTGGAATTGATAGAAGAGAGAGAAAGCAGGGCCGAAAGTGTGATGCAAGAGGTTTCTGAAAAATGGTCGAATAGTCAAACCGTGTCCGGTCCTATTCTGGTTATCCCTTACAAAACGATCGAAAAAATTGATCGGGGTAAAAATGGAATTATAGTCAAAGAGAAAGTGGAGAACTATTTCTTTCTTCCTGAAAAGTTAGCCATACAGGGCGCAGTAGACCCTAAAGTATTACATCGTGGAATTTTTGATGCCGCTGTCTACAATTCCTCACTGACGGTAACGGCTGATTTTACAAAACCAAACTTTACCGCACTGGGTATTGCCGAAGAAGATGTGTTGTGGAAGAAAGCGCACATGATTTTCTCCTTGTCAGATTTACGGGGCATTAGCGACAATCCTGTATTTAACGTAGGCGCTATCGCCAAAACAACAGAACCTTCCAATGATCTAGGCCTTGCCCTTGAAGAGAGTAAAACCATTACACACATTTCTGACTATGAAGAACCCGTAGAAGTATCCGCCAGCACGCGTACTTCGAAAGGCATTATCGCACCACTTCAGTGGCAATCAGCAAATGATTTTAAAGGCGATGCTTCGATACAACTACACTTAAAAGGAAGTAAGAGTCTTCGTTTCGTACCTACCGGTAAAACAACCTTAGTCAGTTTAAAAGGCCCCTGGAACAATCCCAGCTTTGATGGGGAGTTTATTCCTGAGGATCGCACGGTAACAGAGAAGGAGTTTTCGGCTACATGGAAAATATTGAACTACAACCGTCCTTTTGCACAACAATGGAGTGGAAAAAATCAGGTGATCAGCGGAGCCGACTTTGGTGTTACCCTTCTCATTCCTGTTGATCAATACCAGAAAAGCATTAGAACGGCCAAGTATGGTCAACTCATCATCATCTTAACATTTGTGGCGCTCTTTTTAGTGGAGATTACCAAACGCATTCGCATACATCCCTTTCAGTATATCCTGATAGGTGTGGCGCTGATCATTTATTATTCTTTACTGCTGAGTTTGTCTGAGCAGGTTGGATACAACATTGCTTACGGTATTGCTTCAATCGCTACCATTAGTCTGGTCAGTTTTTATGTTTCGTCCTTTTTGAAGAATGCACAGCTCGTGATCTTGTTTACCTCATTACTCACAGTATTTTACACCTTTATCTTTGTCATTATTCTGCAGCAGGACTTCTCTTTACTCTTGGGTAGCATAGGCTTGTTCCTGATCGTGGCTGCGCTCATGTACTTCTCCAGAAAAGTGGAATGGTATAAATCTTCTGCGATTGCGAATTAAAAAGTAAAAGCCCTCTGTAGCAGAGGGCTTTTTTAAAATCCTATCGTATCACGGGTGGAGAATAAATGAATGGAATTAAGCGATGAGTGAGCGGCCCTGTAGCGAAACACTTATTACTAATTGGCTTAACTAATTTTTGGTAGTGTGTTCCTTTGGTGAAAACTTGCTAAAGGATTCCTTTCACTTTCCTTCTTACTTTTTCTCTTGACAGAAAAAGTACCAATCCCGATAGCTATCGGGACAAGACCCAACAATGCTTCCTTACGCACATGCTACTCACCCCCGCTGTTGGGTCGGGCCATCGCGCTGGAGTTCAAATTAAAAGAAAGTTTCAGTAAAGGCGTTTCCGAATCCTTCTCTCAGCATGCTCATGAAACGCCTTATTCTATCTTCGGTCAGGAAGGGGTGGTGCGGATAGAATATAGTGTTGCAGGAGTATGCGGGGCCCAGCGGCCCTAGAGCGAAACAGGATTTCTTTATTTACTACAATGACTCTTGAGAAGAATGATTTCTTTTAGTGAAATCATGTGAAAACTTTTTAAGACATTAATTCCGGTCTGTGCGAATACAGACTTGGATTATAGAATAAAATTACCTGTAAAGACTATCTATAAAAGCAAGAAGTCAGGTCAAAAGACCTGACTTCCAATTTTGTTATCTAGGAACCTATGTGGTAAAACTCTACCACTATTCCTTATCCAGGAATGGATAACGGTAATCAACTGGCGTTACAAAAGTTTCTTTAATGGTACGCATGCTCACCCAGCGCAACAAGTTTACTTTAGCACCGGCTTTATCATTGGTGCCTGATCCTCTGGCACCACCAAAAGGCTGCTGCCCTACTACAGCACCGGTAGGCTTATCGTTGATGTAGAAATTACCAGCCGCATGCGTTAACTTTTTAGTCGCTAACTCTATGGCATAACGATCTTTGGCCATGATAGAACCTGTTAAGGCATAAGGAGAAGTACTATCAACCAACTCCAGGGTTTGCTCAAAGTTTTCGCTGTGGTATACATAGACAGTTAATACAGGCCCGAAAATTTCTTCACACATAGTAAGCGAAGAAGGATCTTTTGATTCTATTACCGTAGGTTCAATGAAATAGCCTTTCGACTTATCATACTTGCCACCGGCAATAATTTCGCTCATGGAATTGGCTCTCGCTTTTTCGATATACCCTGTAATCGAGTTGAAAGCTTTCTCATCGATCACGGCATTGATGAAGTTGCCGAAATCTTCTGTCGGTCCCATTTTCATGCTCTTCAGGTCTTCGAGCAAATACTTCTTCACATCATCCCAGAGATTAGAAGGGATATAGCAGCGCGAAGCCGCAGAACATTTTTGTCCTTGATATTCGAAAGCTCCCCGCGACATAGCGGTAGCCACTTGCTTGGCATCGGCACTCTTATGCACCATGATGAAGTCCTTACCTCCTGTTTCACCCACAATGCGCGGATAGGCCCTGTACTTCTGTATGTTATTGCCAATCGTCTTCCACATATTCTGGAATACACCCGTGCTACCGGTAAAATGTAAGCCGGCAAAATCTCTGTGATTGAAGATTACATCGCCTGCATCAGGACCGCTTACATACACCAGGTTAATCACACCATCAGGCAAGCCTGCTTCTTTCAACACTTGCATGATGACATTGGCTGCATAGATCTGCGTGTTGGCTGGCTTCCATACCACAGTATTGCCCATCATGGCCATGCTGGTAGGTAAGTTGCCTGCAATGGCTGTGAAGTTAAAAGGTGTGAGCGCGAATGTAAATCCCTCCAAGGGTCTGTACTCCATGCGGTTCCAAATACCCGCGGCTGAGTCAGGCTGCTCGCTATAGATTTCACTCATGAAATGAACATTGTAGCGCAAGAAGTCGATCAACTCACAGGCTGAATCAATCTCTGCCTGAAAAGCATTTTTAGATTGCCCCAGCATGGTAGCTGCGTTCATCTTGTAGCGATAAGGGCCTGCGAGTAATTCAGCTGCTTTTAAAAAGATACTGGCGCGGTACTCCCAATCCAGGTGAGCCCATAATTCTTTAGCACCCAGTGCTGCGTTAATAGCCTGCTCTACATGCGATTTATCACCTTCGTGAAAATATCCCAACACATGCTGATGGTCATGCGGTGGGTTGAGGGCTTTCTTCTTTTCAGTTCTTACTTCTTCACCCCCAATGTACATAGGGATGTCCAATACCTGAGCACGCGCTTCTTCTAAGGCTTTTTTAAGAAGGGCTCTTTCTTTTGAACCCGGAGCATAGCTCAATACAGGTTCATTTTTAGGTGCAGGTACTTTAAAAAATCCGTTCATATGTTTTATTAATCTAATTCGAGAAAACAAATTTACACAATCATCTTCAACCCTATTATAGCAGGTGTTGTAATTCCTCAAGCTTGCTGATCTCATGATGCGCCTCATGTTCGTGATCAGCACCTTGCGGGTTATAAAAAACAGCATCTACTGAGGCATTTATCGCTCCCGCAATATCGGTTTCAAGATTATCGCCCACCATGATGGCCTCATGCGATTCGTGCTGATGGAGGTTGAGGGCATACTCAAAAATCTGCTTAGCAGGTTTTTTAACGCCTGCTTGCTGTGAAGTAACCACATGATCGAAATAGTGCGCAATGTTTCCTGATGCCAGTTTCATGTGCTGTACTTCATCAAAGCCGTTGGTGATGAGTGACAGATCATACTTTTTATGAAGATAATCAAGTGTTTCGATGGCCCCTGGCAACAAAGTACCTTTCCGTGGACAAGCATACAGGTAGTCGTGCGACAATTGTTGGATCAATTCCTGATCGGTGATTTCGAAAGGCGCCAATATGCGCTTAAAGCGCTCTGCCCTGATCACTTCACCTTTAATCAGACCTTTATCATATTGATTCCACAAATCACTGTTCACTTCATTGAAAATCTGATGAAAGGCCGTAAAAGAAGTTACTCCCTTTTGTGCTAAATGATACTGATCATACAGTTCTTCCAGGGTCTGTCGGGAGTTGGTATCAAAGTCCCAAAGGGTGTGATCAAGATCAAAGAAGATGGTTTTATATTTCATTTATTAATCTGCTGATTAGATGATGTGCTTATGTGCTGATTCGTTGTCCCTTATCAGTTTTCAGTTATGCGTTCAATTGTTAATTACTTTTCATCCACTGCTGCACCTGTACTTTATTGACTGCTAACTCACGATTGGTAAAAAGAGTTTGGTATACCTGCATATCTTTTTGCAATTGGGGGTCCTTCTTCAAAAACTGAAAAATCTGACCAATAATATCTTCTACTTCATCTTTCACCTGATAAAAAACCCAGTGATTAAAGCGCCTGTGTGACAAGATGCCCGCATTTTTTAAGTAGATCAGATGCCGTGACGTTTTGGCTTGTGTGAAATCGAGGATTTTTTCAAGATCTGCAATACACATTTCCTGGTTTTCATAGATTAAAAACAGGATGCGCAGGCGCGATTCATCGGCACAAGCCTTAAAAATTTGCGAACCGAGGGTAAGATTGAAATTTTTTAACCGCATGGCACGTTTTATGCCCTGCAAATGTATGGAAATTAGGCGCTTATCGGTGTCCTATCTATATTTGGCACAACACAAATCATGAATTCGGTGAAGAATCAGTTATTAATCGTTTTTATCATCATTTCTTCTGTCACCCTATCTTTTTCAGATGGTATGGCACAAGGTCAGAGGCGTGTTATCCAATTGTCTGGTATCGTGCTTGGCCAGGATAGTACACAAGGTGGCATTCCCGGTGTAAACGTATACATACCCAAAGCTGGGCGCGGAACGCCAACTAACACACTAGGTTTTTTTTCCTTGCCTGTTTTAGTGGGTGACAGTGTCGTGATCAGTGCAGTAGGCTATGAGCGTCAATACTATATAGTGCCCAACCATCCATCAGAATTTCTAACCCTCATTTTCGAGTTAAGCGAAGACGTTACCTATCTGAAGGAATTAATGGTTATGCCTTTCCCTACTGAAGAAGTATTTAAAGAAGCTGTTTTAGCATTGAATTTACCTTTGGAAGATGCTTCTTACGATCGCAATAATTTAGATGCTGAGTTACTAGCCCTCATCTTGAAAACCACGCCAATGGATGGTTACTCCAACCAGCGCTATATGCTGGATCAGCTTAACTACACACAATCATCTAAATATGTGCCCATTGCCAATCCTTTGTTAAATCCATTTAACTGGGCCAAGTTCATTCAGTCACTCAAGCAGAGTAAAAAGAAGAAGTAATGCTTGATTAGTGAAGGGGATCCTTGATCTTTTTATGCCTTGCCGATAAGCCTTGACAATAGAACATTACTGTTGATTAGTAGAATGGATAGGGCATAAAAAAGGCCCTGATAAATCAGAGCCTTCTTGTCGAGGTGAGATGATTCGAACATCCGACCCCCACGTCCCTAACGTGGTGCGCTAACCGGGCTGCGCTACACCTCGATCAACTGGTGGAGAATATCGGATTCGAACCGATGACCTCTTCCATGCCATGGAAGCGCTCTAGCCAGCTGAGCTAATCCCCCTTTTTTGATCCTAATGAGCATAAATCCTCATTCGGGCTGCAATAATACAAAGGATGCCGCTATTCGCAAAAAATCCACTTTAATGCTTTCCGAATTATTTGCAGCCTGGCCAATAGATAATCTTAACGCACGGGCCTGCCTCAAGATGGGAGACAGGAAGAGTAGTTTATTTTTCAATAACCCTTCTGGCCTCTCGAAAACTCTTCTGGTAATAATCCGATAGCAGGTTAGCTTCAACTACCCCTAGTGTAGTAGAAGCATGAATAAACTTAATGTTGTCTTTGGCTCTTCTATCAGTAACCAGCCCTACATGGGTAATCTTCCGCTTCTTTTTACCTGTCGCAAAAAAAACCAAATCACCCGGTTGTACCTCTTTTAATTTTACCTCCTTGCCTACCTTGCTTTGGTCTTCACTTGTTCTGGGCAGTGGATATTCGATAGCGCGAAAGGCATTGATGAGCAAACCGGAGCAGTCCATGCCGGCACGCGTTGTCCCACCATATTTGTAAGGCACCCCGGTATAACTTCTGGCAGTTTTCACCACTTTTTCAACCTTCTCCTCCCGCAGTTTTGCCTTTTTGTGCGATGCACACGATAGCAGAAAAATGGACGATAAGAGTAATGCCTGAAGAAGAAGCTTTTGACTAATTTTAAGTCCAAAGAATAGCTTCATAGTAAGTTTAAAAAGTAAAGTAAATATACACTTTCCATGCCATTCGCAGCAGTAGTTCCCGCCCTCCTAGAGCAGTTTGAAAAAATCGTTGGTAAGCAAAACATTATTGTAGACGAAGAAAACCGTTACAACTATTCACATGATGAAACAGAGGACTATTCTTTCTTACCTGATGTGGTTCTCAAACCGGGTACTGCAGAAGAGATCAGTGCTATCCTCAGACTATGCAACGAACACGTAATACCAGTAACCCCGCGCGGGGGTGGTACAGGGCTTAGCGGTGGTGCCTTACCCATACAAAAAGGGGTAGTGATGTCGATGGAGCGTTTCAATAAAATACTCAACATCGATGAACTGAACTTGCAGGCTACGGTTGAGCCTGGTGTGATTACTGAAGTATTTCAAAATGCCGTTAAAGAAAAAGGCTTGTTCTATCCACCCGATCCTGCCAGTCGCGGCACCTGTTTTATTGGAGGTAATATTGCCGAGAATAGCGGTGGACCCAAGGCAGTGAAATATGGTGTTACCCGAGATTACGTTATCAATATGGAAGTGGTTTTGCCCAGCGGTGATATCATCTGGACTGGTGCCAACGTATTGAAAAATTCTACCGGTTATAATTTAACACAATTGATGTGCGGCAGTGAAGGGACACTCGGCATCATCACTAAAATTGTTTTCAAGCTCAGAGGCCTTCCTCAAAAATCAGTGTTGTTGCTATTGCCTTTTATTACCAACGAAGAAGCCTGCAAAGCCATTGCAGAAATTTTCAGAGCAGGCATTACCCCCTCAGGCATGGAGTTCTTTGAGCGCGAGGCGGCTATGAAGACCATTGACTATTGTGAGAAAATTTATGCGGCCAAGGTGAGCACCCCTTTTCCGGAAAACATGGATGCTTACTTACTCTGTGAATTAGATGGCAACGATGAAGAGGTGTTGATGCGTGATGCGGAACGGGTGATGACTGTAGTAGAACAATTTCAATGTGGCGAAATTCTTTTTGCTGAAACCGCTGCACAGAAAGAGGAACTTTGGAAGATTCGTAAAAATATTTCACCAGCAGTCAATGCTTACTCACTCTGTAAATCAGAAGACGTTGTGGTACCCAGGGCCAATCTTCCTAAACTGATCATTGGCATCAAGGCCATTGGTAAGCAATATGGCTTCAACTCAGTTTGCTATGGCCATCTGGGCGATGGCAACCTGCATGTGAACATCATGAAAGAACAAATGAGCGATGAGAACTGGGCTACCCATGTGCCCGAGGGCATAGGGGAAATTTTCAAGTTGACTGTTTCTCTCGGGGGCACACTTTCCGGAGAGCACGGCATTGGCATCGCCAAAAAGCCCTACATGCCCATTGCCATGCGGGAAGCCAATCTGGAGGTGATGAGAGGCATAAAAAGAGCCTTTGATCCCAAGGGTATCTTAAATCCTGGGAAAATTTTTTAATTTAGGTTACTCCTTATTACAATTCCCCGCCATCAGAGGAGTTATATAAACTTCTATGAAAGCTTTCGTCATACTCTTGTTTTTGATCGCTTCCCACAGCTTGCTGGCGCAAGAAAATCTTGGTGATAGCACTACTATTTATCGCATTGAAACTGTTGATGGCAATGAATACATTGGTAATATTATATCAAGAAGTCCTGAGCAGATTCAACTTAAAACTGTAAGACTTGGCATCATTACCTTACGCACGGTAGATGTAGTACGCATAGAAGTAGTATTGAAAGAGCGGATCAAAAACGATGTGCTCTGGTTCGATAATGTGCAGGCTACCCGATACTTCTTCATGCCCAATGGCTATGGTTTAAAGAAAGGAGAAGCCTATTACCAGAATGTTTGGGTTGTGTTTAATCAAGTGAGTGTAGGTGTCACTGATAATTTTTCTCTGGGTCTTGGCATGATCCCCACTTTTCTATTTGGCGGTGGGGGTGGAATACCCATCTGGCTCACCCCTAAGCTATCTATTCCGTTAGTCAATGACCGGGTAAATGTAGGGGCCGGTATTTTTTATGCTACTCTTTTAGGCGGAGGCGAAGGAAATGGCGTTGGCCTTGCCTATGGCTTATCTACCTTCGGCAACAAAGACAAAAATTTTACCTTTGGCTTGGGCTATGGTTTTGCTGACGGGCAATTGGCCAATGCGCCTACCCTCAGCTTTAGTACCATGATCCGTACCGGACAAAGGGGATATTTCCTTAGTGAAAATTATTTCATCAGTGTTCCCGGAGAAACGGTTGCACTCATCTCTATTGGCGGAAGAAGGATTATCAAAAGAGCTGGACTTGATTACGGACTTTTTGCCCCCATAGTTCAAGGTCAAAATTTCTTCTTTGCTGCTCCGTGGCTGGGCCTGACTTTTAAGTTAGATAAAAAGAAGGTTTAGCTTGTTAAACCTCTTTCAAATTCATGAACATTAAAGCGTGTTACTTCATGCAAATCGTTGGATTCAGCAAACACCCTTTGCTGCCTGACAGAGCTATTTCCATTCTTCATAATCGTTTGAAGTGTTGCCACAAAAGCACCATAGCTCAACCTTGTCTCATAAGGCTTTAATTGCTCGAGCCAGAAGGCCATATCATCAATGATGGGGACAGGCTGCTTCGAACGCTTCGTAATAATTTCACCTTGCAGTCCATAACGAATCGCCCTCCATTTATTCTCCCGCAATACCCATCTTAAAACACTTTTATGCTTGGCATTCCATTGGTTGGCGTGATCAGCAAACCAAAGACCTAGCATATGTACAAAGGCGGTAATGGCCAGGGCCTCTTGTAAGGTGGCGGGTTCGTCACAAATTCTTAGTTCTACAGTACCAATCGCTGGACTAGGCCTTATATCCCACCATAAATCTTTCATGCTTCCTATAGAATTAGATTTTATCAGGGAAGCATAGAGCTTCTGAAATTGTTTCCAATCTTTTACCACATTGGGCATGCCGCTGGTTGGCATTGATTCATACATGGTCGGTCGTGCAGCTGCTAAACCTGTATCCATTCGCTGCCAAAAAGGAGAACTGGCAGATAGCGCCAACACATGAGGAACAAAGTGTAATAAGAAATTATTGAATTGGATAGCAAAGTCTGCCGATGGCATACCTATATGGATATGCATACCATAAACAGCCATGCGTCTGATCATCCACTGATTACGATCGGTCAGCTCATTGTAACGAGGCAAGGGTGTAATCATGCGCTCTCGGTAATCTGCCTCAGGATGAGTACCCGTAGAGGATACTTTCAATCCCAAAGAAGCAGCAGCCTTGTTAACATGTAGCAAAGAATTTTGTAAATCATTTTGTACATCTTGTACGGAAAGACAAATACCAGTAATCACCTCCAGTGTACTCTGAAAAAATTCCTTCTTTAAACTGTCCAGTTTTAAAAGATCAATTATTTCTTCAGCCCTTGGGGTTAATAGAAGACTTTTTCCATCAAGCACCTGGAGTTCAAGCTCAACCCCTAATGAAAATGGTGTTTTTGAAGGATTAAATAACAAAGGATTACGCTGCATCATGCCTAAATAAAGTATTTTTGAATTTTATCCTAATGCAATTCTATGTGTGGTATCACAGGCATTTACGCATTCAATCTTATCGGCAAAATCAATAAGATCCATGTGACCAATGCCACCATGGCTTTGGAAAAACGCGGACCTGATTTTCAGGATATTTATACGGATGAGTGGGCAGGGCTAGGTCATAGAAGGCTATCGATTATTGATACTTCCAGCATCGCACATCAACCCATGTGGGATGATACCAAACGTTACTGCATCATTTTCAATGGCGAGATATTCAACTACCGTGAACTCAAACAAACATTACTCGCCAAAGGGATTAGCTTTCACACACAATCAGATACAGAAGTATTGTTAAAACTTTACATCCAGGAAAAAGAAGCTTGTCTCAATAAATTAAATGGATTCTTTTCTTTCTGTATTTACGATAAGGATGAGCAAAGTTTTTTCATAGCCCGCGACCGCTTTGGCATCAAGCCTCTTTTGTACGTACATGATGAAGATAAGTTTTTGTTTGCCTCTGAGATGAAAGCTATTCTTCAATATGGCATAGAAAAAGAAATCGATTACAACTCGCTTCACACTTACCTACAACTCAACTACATTCCCGCACCACAAACTATTTTTAAGTCGGTAAGGAAATTATTACCGGGTCACTTTCTAAAGCTTGCCAGGCGCCAGATTTCAATACAACAGTATTATAGCATACCCAAGGAGGATGCGCAGGCGATGCCATTTGAGGAAGCCAAAAAGAAACTTTATACATTATTAGAAGCTTCGGTTCAGAGAAGATTGGTAGCCGATGTTCCGCTGGGATCATTTTTAAGTGGCGGTATTGATTCATCTGTAGTAACAGGTCTTGCCAGCAAGCATAAAAAGAATTTACATACTTTTTCTATTGGCTTTCGTGATGAGAAGTTTTTTGATGAAACAGCGTATGCTACCCTGGTGGCCAGGCACTTTAACACAGAGCACACCGTATTCTCACTCACGAATAATGATCTGTTTGGGCACGTTCACAACATTCTTGATTACATCGATGAACCCTTTGCAGACTCTTCCGCCATTAATGTTTACATCCTGAGTAAAGAAACGAGAAAGCACGCTACCGTAGCCCTGTCGGGCGATGGAGCAGACGAAATGCTGGCAGGGTACAATAAACATGAAGCCTTTTACCGAATGATTCATGCCGGCTGGAAAGAAAAGACTATTACTACGATGGCTCCGTTATGGAGTCTGTTGCCAAAATCAAGAAATGGTACTTTATCAAATACTGTACGGCAGCTGGATCGTTTTGCAAAAGCCATGCAATTACCCGCTAAAGAACGCTATTGGAAATTAGCCGGTTTTGCGAGTGAAGAGGATAGCCTTCAATTATTCAGTGAAAAATCAAGAAGCCTTTTTGAATCATCCGATTACTATACCAGAAAAAACACACTGCTGAGCAATCTATCATCAAGAGAGACGATGAATGAAGTACTGCTCACCGACACACAATTGATATTACCCAATGACATGCTTACAAAAGTTGATTTGATGAGCATGGCCAATTCTTTAGAAGTGAGGGTACCCTTTTTGGATTATGAGGTAGTCAACTTTGTTTTCAGCCTACCCGATAGCTACAAAATTGATGGATCTATCCGGAAAAAGATTTTACAAGAAACATTTCGGGAAATGTTACCTGCCCGACTTTATAAGCGACCCAAGAAAGGCTTTGAAGTGCCACTACTCAAATGGTTTAGAGGCGAAATGAGGTCACTTATAGAAAACGATTTACTATCTAAAACTCGCATCGAAGAACAAGGTATTTTTGACTACAATGCCATTGCCCAATTAAAAAAACAATTGTTTTCACACAATCCTGGTGATGTACATGCCAGAATTTGGGCATTGATCGTTTTTCAGTGGTGGTTTAAAAAATACTGTAAATCTTAAACCCGAGGATCATAAATTCGTAAAGGGTTACATGAAGAATTTACTGAGAGTAGAAGAATTCCTGCAATTAGCACTTTGTGCTTACCTGAGCCATCAACTACCCTTTGCTCCATGGCACTATTGGGTACTATTCTTAACGCCTGATATTGGCATGCTCGGCTACCTATTCAATTCCCGTGTGGGGGCAGTGCTTTACAATATTTTTCATCATAAGGGTATTGCCTTAGCCTTTTATGGCGCAGGCATATTCACTAATAATGATGCCCTACAATTC
The DNA here is from genome assembly GCA_022842845.1 of Cyclobacteriaceae bacterium. Lineage (GTDB taxonomy): Bacteria > Bacteroidota > Bacteroidia > Cytophagales > Cyclobacteriaceae > Chryseotalea. The sequence continues at coordinate 96,562 of JALHOT010000001.1, forward strand.
ATTGGGCTATTGCTCTATGGCCACAGTGCTTTTGATAGAATTTTCGGGTACGGTTTAAAATACTTTGATAACTTTAAGCATACACACCTAGGCTGGCTTAATGCGCATGAACAAAGTAAAATTCAATAACCTCAATCGAAAAGCCCACCGGTATTTAGGACTCATTATAGGGATCCAATTCCTATTTTGGACAATAGGAGGTTTGTATTTCGCTTTTAGTGATATGGACGAGATCCATGGTGACCATCAGCGCAAGCATGTAATGATGCAGCCTTATGACTCCCTTGTTTCACCCAGTGAAGTCATTCAAAAAGTGAAAGAGATTTACACAATTGATTCTATCGAGAGTTTACGGCTCATTGCTGTATTAGGGAATCCTGTTTACCAACTCACCTACCACCACCAGCATATGGGGCATATGCAAATGAACCAATTGGCTGATGCCCGAACCGGAGAACTATTGCCACCCATTTCAAAGGAACAAGGTGTAGCCATAGCCCAGGAACATTTTAATACAAAGGCAGCAGTAGTAAAGGTTGAATACCTGGAGACTTCCAATGGCCATCATGAATATCGCGAAAAGCCATTACCCGCCTGGGCCATCACCTTTGATCATCCCAGTAATACAACGGTCTATGTATCTGCCAATCTGGGAACCGTACAAAGCTTTCGAAATAATAAGTGGCGGGTGTTCGATTTTTTATGGATGCTGCACACCATGGACTATGAAGGCCGCGATAACTTTGGTAACATCCTGTTAAGGGCTTTCTCCATCTTTGGTCTCGCCACCATTTGCTCTGGCTTCATACTTTTCTTTGCTACACAAAAGAAAAGTCCAAAGAAAAACAAAAAGTAGTAGAGCTAAGTCTATTTACCTGCTTTCGCCCACATATCACGCAAGGTAACGGTGCGGTTAAACACAAGCTTCTTAGTGTTGGAATCAGGATCCATACAGAAGTAACCCATGCGCAAAAACTGGAAGCACTCTTCCACCTTCGCGTGGGCCAGCGCAGGCTCTGCATACACTGTCTTCACCTCTAGCGAAGTTGGATTTAAGTGATTGGTAAAATCATCTTCAATAGATCCCATATCCTCGGTCGTAAATAAGCGATCGTAGAGTCTTACCTCCACTGGCAGCGCTGATTGGGCATGCACCCAATGAATAACGCCCTTTACCTGGATGCCAGAAGTGTCGGATCCACTCTTGCTCTCAGGAATATACGTACAGCGCAACTCAAGCACTTTACCATTAATATCCTTAATTACTTCCTCACACTTAATGATGTAAGCACTCTTGAGGCGAACCATTTGACCGGGGGCAAGTCGGAAATACTTTTTGGGTGGTACTTCCATAAAATCTTCCTGCTCAATCCATAGCTCTCTGCCAAAAGGCATGGTTCTGATACCATTCTCTGCTGCTTCCGGATTATTCTCGCTGGGCAATTGCTCGGTTAGCCTTTCATCGTAGTTGGTAATGACCACTTTAAGCGGATCAAACACGACCATGCGTCTGTTGGCAATTTTGTTCAGGTGATCCCGCACACAAAACTCGAGCAAGCCAATGTCGATCAGGTTGTCTCTCTTGGCAACACCTATTCTATCGCAAAAATCTAAAATAGCTTCGGGTGTATAACCACGCCTGCGTACACCGCTCAAGGTAGGCATACGCGGATCGTCCCAACCGTTTACGTGCTTATCGTTTACCAATTGAAGCAGCTTTCGCTTGCTCATCATGGTGTAGGTCATGTTGAGGCGTGCAAACTCATATTGGCGCGAAGGATAGATTTCGAGTTTTTCAATGAACCAATCGTACAACTCACGGTGCGACACAAACTCCAGTGTACAAATGCTATGGGTAATGTTTTCAATAGAGTCGCTCTGGCCATGGGCAAAATCGTACATAGGGTAAATACACCAGGCATCACCAGTACGGTGATGGTGCGCATGCTTGATGCGATACAAAATAGGATCTCTCATCAGCATATTGATGTGAGCCATGTCAATTTTAGCTCTCAAAACCTTTTCACCATCCTTGTATTTACCAGCCCTCATATCCATGAACAGCTGGAGATTTTCTTCTATGCTTCTGTTTCTGAAAGTGCTATTGCTTCCGGCCTGGGTTGGTGTACCCTTTTGGTTGGCTATTTCTTCACTGGTGCTGTCATCTACATAGGCTAATCCCTTATTAATTAACCTAACTGCGTAGCTGAATAACTGGTCAAAATAATCGGAAGCATATAATTCTTGCGCCCAGGAAAAACCCAGCCACTTAACATCGCCCTTAATGCTTTCTACGTACTCAGTCTCTTCGGTTACCGGATTGGTATCATCAAATCGAAGATTCGTTTTACCACCATATTTTAAAGCAAGGCCAAAATTGAGGGCTATACTCTTGGCATGGCCAAGGTGCAGATATCCATTGGGCTCCGGAGGAAAGCGCGTAGCTATGGTCGTATGCTTTCCGTCCTTTATATCTTTCTCAATAATTTCCTCGATAAAATTCAAGCTCTTCTCTTCAGCCATAGTTTACTAACAGTAATGGAACAAAGGTAAACACCTTGAACCGGACAAAAAACAATACCTGGGGAAATCCTTTGTTGAATACCGCTCTTAATTACCTGCATAAATCTTATATTGAGCGAAGAAGAGAATCCTATTTTCATGGCCATCTCATTTGCTAAAAGCTTCATCACCCGAACTTTCCTTCTGGTTTTATTAGGGTTAACAACCTTAACCATAGCCATTGGGCTGTGGATCTGGCAAGATGTGAAGAATGATCGTTTTGAAGATCTTAATAAGACAGCTGTATTTCTGAACAACTTCTACGAACTTACTTTTCTGCAACGAGAACTTGGCTTGACCAGTGTTGGTGAAAGAATGCTGGCCATTGATGGCCCAGACCAGGTAAGAGAACGCTTGAGTGTGGCTATGAATGCCATAAGTTCACATACAGAATTCATGGCCATCGGTCTGGTCGATACCACAGGGCAACTCATCACTTTTACGGGTAGCCTGGATCAGAAAAATCTACCCAATCTGGCCAAGTCTGAAAAGACCAGAAGAACCTTTGAGCAGGTAAAAAAGGCAAGAAATATCATCTTAGGCGAAGCTTATTTCTTTGATGAAATCAGTAATTGGATCTTGCCTATCCGCGTACCCATTCGTAATGAAAATGGGCAATTGCTTGCAGTCAACACCTCTGCCATCAGCATCAATACACTTTTGACCGAGTTGGATAATTTTAATATCAATGAAAATTATCAGGTGCAATTAATCAATGAAGACTTTAATTCCATACAACTCTACTATCCACTCAAAGCAGGAGCGTACGATATCATTTTACATCAAAATGCCAATATCTACCAAGACTACAAAACTATTACTCAAGAAGCGGGAATTGATTTCTTTGAAGCCTACAATACAATTGAAAAGAATAATCAAATAGGTGCCCGATCTACTTCTAACGCCTTGAATCATTTTGTGGTTGTGACTGTAGACAGCAGTATTCTTTGGCAAGCTTATCGTGGTACCTTTTTCGTTATTCTCTCTATTTACTTAACTGGAATAACATTAGTATTGATTGCTTTCAATTATTTCGCTAAAAAGGAACAGCGTTTTGAAAATGCCCTGGCCAGAGAACGCTTCTACTCAGAAAGCATTATCAATGCTACCACGGCCCTCATCGTAGGTTTAGATGCAGACTTAAAATGCAGATTCATTAATCCAGCTTTAGAACGTCTGACAGGCTACACTAAACAAGATTTGCATGAGCTTAACTGGTGGCGCCTTATTTTTCCAGCCTGGTGGAAATTGCTTAGTTCAGGGAAAGAAATCAGCGAGCTATCCTTGATGCTCGATACGGTTATCAAAAGCAACAGAGAGAACTTTGAGATGGAACTCATTACCAAAAGCGGAGAAAAGAAAAATATACTTTGGAACTATGTCGAGATAAAAGATGCAGGATCTGCGGCTAAACATATTATCGGATTTGGTATTGATATGACCGCCCAAAGAAGTATAGAGAAAATTTCAATGGAACGCGAAGCGAACCTCTTATCAATAGTAGAAAGCACAAACAATATAATTGGACTATTCGACACTGAATATAGAATTATAGAATTCAACAAAGCCTTTGATACTTACGCAAAGAATACAGATAACATTACCCTTCAAAAAGGTATGGCCGTACTCGACAACATGAACAGACCCCAGGCAGCCCTGTTCAAATCACTCTTGAGTAGAGCATTTAAAGGGGAAAAAATATCGCAGGTGGTGGAGTATCCAAATGGCTCAGATAAATTTTACTTCTTAATGAATTACAACCCCATTTACCAGGGCGAAAAAATAACAGGTGCTTCGCTGTTTGTACAAGACATTACAGAACTTCGAAATGCGCAGGAGGCATTAAAAAAATATGCTACGAATTTGGAAGGTCTGGTTAATGAGCGCTCACAACAAATAGTAGAAGCCAACACAGAACTTAACAAAAGGAATGAAGAATTGAGCACTACATTGGCAAACCTTCAGAAAACGCAGAACCAACTCATCCAGTCTGAAAAGATGGCATCATTGGGTTTACTTTCAGCTGGAGTGGCGCATGAAATCAATAATCCACTCAACTTTATTAAAGGAGGATCCAATGCGCTCGCCTCAGTACTAAAGGAGGCAGATCCCAAAGCCTTTGAGGAAGCTGCACCACTGATTGATATCATTAACGAAGGAGTTAACCGGGCAACAGCTATTGTAAAAGGTTTAAGTCATTTTAGCAGACAGAACGAAGCAAAGACCGAGCAAATTAATCTGCACCAGGTATTGGATAATTGTCTTGTGATTCTCAATAACCGATTCAAGCACAAAGTAAAAATCACTAAAAATTACACCGATTCATTACCAATCCTCATGGGTAATGAAGGGCAGCTGCACCAGGCTTTCCTCAACATACTCAGCAATGCGGAACAAGCCATTGAAAAAGTTGGAGAAATTTCCGTGGCCACCACGATTACAAATGATCGTATTATCGTCAAGATCAAGGACAGTGGCAGCGGTATTTCTCCAGAGAACCTATCGAGAATAAGCGATCCATTTTTTACCACCAAAGCACCAGGCGAGGGGACGGGCTTAGGTCTTTCTATTACATACAAAATTATTAAAGACCACGGAGGAAGTATTGAAGTGCATTCAGATTTGGGGAAAGGCACAGAATTCGTAGTTTTGTTGCCTTGCTAGCACTATTATGAAAGTTACAGTCCTCTATGTTGACGATGAAGATATTAATCTTTTCATTTTTGAAAAGACCTTCAGAAATATCTACAATGTGATCACCGCTAATTCAGCTGAGCAAGGTTTAAAGATGCTGGAAGCCCATGCTAATGACATCATCGTTGTAATAAGTGATATGCGTATGCCAGGTATGAACGGGCTTGAGTTTATTAAAGTCGCTAAAAGTAAGTACAGTAATATCGCTTATTATATTCTTACTGCTTTTGATTATAATGAAGAAATCAATAAGGCCATCGCTGATAACCTCATCAACAAATTCTTTACTAAACCTTTCGATATAGAGGTTATCAAAAATTCTATTGAAAGTGTTGTCAAAAATTTAAATCAATAGCAAAGCTTTAGTTTTTTACTCAAGTTATTTCTTCAATCTCATTAACTCCGCTTCAGCAGCTATAAAACCAAAGGCGGCAAATGAACTATTTGCCACAACCTCCTTAAAGATGTTGATTGCTTTGGCAGTATCTCCTTGAATAAGGAACCAATTACCAACACCGTAGCCCTGTGTTGCAATGGCCACCTCACGATTAATGCCTGCTTCTTCAAAAGCCAATAGAAGATCCGCTTGATATTCTCCCTTGTACATGAGAAGCCTTTTGTGGTACGTCATGTTCTCCATAATAGACATGGTTGGATTAATCTTATCAAGGAGTTGTTCCGCTTCTGCTTTCTTTCCCAATTTTTGATAGGTCATGTAGAGCCAATCTGCAGTCCCAACTAACAGATCATCATTGTCTGAGTACTGCATACATCTTTCATATGCTTCTGCCGCCTTATTAAAGTCACCCTTCAAATAATAAGCAAGGCCCAGATGATACCAAACATTGAATTGGGTAGTAGATTTAGGTATGCCAAACTTGTTGGGCACACCATCTGGCTCACTTTCAACAGGCTTACCTTCCATCAGCGCTATGGCCTTATAAGAATCTTCAATCGCTTTATCAAATTGCCTGATGGTAATGTATCGGTGCGCCCTGTGCCGATATAAGCGATAAGAATCAGGATAGCGCGCTAAGCCTTCAGTGTAAATATCAATTGCTTTCTGTAAATGCAAAAGGTAGCCTTCTCTGCGTCCATACCAGATATAGTTTTCTTCTGATGGATCCTTTTCAAATTTGCCTTTTACTTCCTGCAGGGCAGATACCAGCTTCTTTTGCTGATCAGTTGAACGTTGTGGTTCAAAATAGGCAGTACCATCTAAACCTATGGCAACAGGCTCTGGTTTAGAGGAGCATGCAAGCACCAAAAAGAGCAGGCTAAATAAGGAAAGGGTGAGTTTCATACTTTACTCTATACCCGGCTGCTTCAGCACAAAACCTGTCTTAGCCTTTTCATCTGCCACTATTTTTTTAACATCGGCCAACAACTTCTTCGCATCATACACAATACCATCTTTGATTGTATAATTAACACCCCCAACCCTTTGCACTTTATTATCCTCAGAAAGTTTTACAGCACCAGTGCCATATAAAACCTGAATGTTAGCTAATGGATTTTGATCAATGATCACCAAATCAGCTAGCTTTCCTACTTCAACAGATCCCAAGTCCTTTTCAACCCCTAAAGCCTGGGCTCCGTACAAAGTAGCTGAACGAATAATTTCCAAAGGATGAAAACCACATTCGCGGAGTAGTTCAAACTCTCTTATATAGGCAAAGCCGTAGGTTTGAAAAATAAAACCAGAGTCTGACCCTACCGTAACACGTCCTCCTCTGTTCTTGTATTCATTCACAAAAGTCATCCACAGCTGGTAATTCTTTTTCCACTCTACCTCTTGCTCTGTTCCCCAATTAAACCAGTAAGAACCATGTGCTCTTTTATTCGGTTGGAAGAAAGTCCAAAGCTGTGGCAAAGTATAATCCTCGTGCCATTCTGCTCTGCGTGCTTTGTGCAGGTCGCGGCTTGCTTCATAAATATTAAAAGTAGGATCAAGTGTAAAATCTAATTTCAAGAGTTGATCCATCACTTGATTCCACTTCTCGCTATAGGGTGCCGCAGCTTGTTTCCAAAGCTTTCCGGCATTTTCAAATCGATGTTGCTCGTTTTGATAGTTGTAATCCAGCGGGTAATCTTGTATAGTTTGATTGGTGAAAAGTGCTTCAGGTAAGCCATACCAATGCTCCATGGAAGTTAATCCTGCTTCAGCCGATTTTACCACATTCCAACGTGCTACGTCCATCTGTGCATGATGACAAGCCGAGCGCAAACCTAAACGCTTGTTCTCGCGCAGGGCTGCATCCATCACCACAGGCGAAGCACCAAAAAATTTAATACCATCAGCACCTTTTGCTTTATTTTCATTTACCCAGGCACGCGCCTGTTCGGCTGTCGTAATCTTTTCTTTCCATCCCATACCGAAAGCTGTATAAGCATGAATACGCGGAGCTGTGATAAGCCCTTTAGCACTCTTTTGTTTTTGGTCAAGCACCCAATCTAAACCATTGCCGGCTGATGGATCGCGTACAGTTGTTACCCCATGGGCCATCCACAATTTAAAAACGTACTCTGCAATAGGTGCCTGACTGCCGCCAATATGACTGTGCATGTCTACAAAGCCTGGCATTGCATACATGCCTTCGCAGTTTAATTCCTTCCCTCCCGCTTCAAGCTTAGGCCTGCCATCTGGGTTGATAGCTACTCCGGGATATCCAACAGTTTGCACTTTCGTAATACGATTGCCCCTTACCTCAATATCTACTGGTCCTATTGGAGGTGCCCCTGTGCCATCAATCAGTGTAATGCCCCGAATGATCAGTTGTGTGTGCGGGCCATCACCTTCCTTAACTTCGGGTGCTCTTAAAACCCTGTCCTGAGCCAATGATGCTTGCACAGTCAAGCCAAGGAAGAGGAGCGAAACAAACAGCTTCTTCATAATTTTTGGATATCTTGTTTACTACAACAATACATTAATTCAGCGTGAAAAACACCATCACATCCACAGGCTGCTTTTTATACATGCTGATGGCCATTTTCGGTTGTGAGCGTATAAAACCCACGCCTCCAACTGCTACTACCCTTGATTCATCATTGAATATACCCATTTCTTCGCTGTTCATACCCATTCGTTACCATGTCGACAGCTTGGAGGAAATTATCAATACTAAAATACAAGGAACTTTTGTTCAACAATGGCTTGAGGTAAATACGAACCATGATAGCCTGCACCTGACGTTGACAAGGAAAGATAGAATTAAAATACGATGGATTGATAACACTCTATATTACACTCTCCCCATTCACTTGGAAGGAAAGTTTATAAAACATGTTAATAAGAAAATCACGTTACGAAATGAAACACCTATAACCATGGCGGTTGCCCTATCCATGGCCACTGAACTTTCATTTACTAACAATTGGCAACTACAACCACAGACTTCGTTAAAAAAATGGCAATGGGAAAAAGAGCCTATCTTAAAAGTAGCCTTTGTTAATATCAATCTTCGGAAAAGGCTGGATCGGTTTTTAGAAGAGCAGGAGCACCTCCTCACCAGTCTTGTTGACCGGGAGCTTAATAAAATACTAGATACTCGATCAATTTTACAAAAACTTTGGTTCGACATCCAAAAACCGGTTCTGCTTAGCAATTGGCAGCAGGGCTTATGGATCAAGCATACAGCCCAACAGTTGGAGGCTCGGCTATTGCAAGATGGCCGCTACCTGGGGCTTGATGTGAGACTACTCACTTTTGTGAAGTCAGGCGTGGATAGTGTAGACATGCCTGATACCAATGTGCACCTTCCTGCTTATAAAAGCTTAACCAGCTCAAGCGATAGCATACAGCTATTTGTGTTGGCGCGCACATCCTTTTCAACTATCAACAAAGTACTCAGCGAAGTATTGAAGAATAAAGTAATTCGTCATCAAGAATACTCCGCCACCATCAAACACATAGAAAGTTATGGCACACCTAATGGCCTTGCCATTAAGTTGAAGATAAAGGGTGATGCAGATGGAACCGTTTACCTTACAGGGACCCCCTTTTTTGATAGCACTACTGCCACCCTTAGTATTAAAGATTTTGACTATGATGTAGACTCAGAAAACACCCTATTACAAACAGCTGACTGGCTTTTGCATGAAGATGCCATTCACTTCGTTGAACGCGAACTATCTATTAATCTATCTGCCATGCTGGAGGCACTCCCACAAACGATAGAAGGAGCCATTGAAAAGGGTAAGTCCGCAGATCAGCTTGAATTGTTTCTAAGTTCTTTAGAGGTAAAGCCCCAAACTTTACTTATTACCAAGAATAATATTCAACTTGTGATGAGGGCCGATGGAAAGGCCGTGATAGGCTTGCAGAATGATTTGTTTACCAAAGGGGGGAATAAAAAAACCCGCTGACCTTACAGACATACTCCCCAAGCTGTATGCTGTTCGACCAACGGGATATTGGATGCAATAAGAAAATAGCGCTAGTATTAAGCAATACCTACATTTAGGTAATTGACAAAAGTGATCTTTTACTTTACCAAATATACTGGAACAAGCCTTAAGTGACAATACCCACAAATACGTATTGCCAATACCCTCCAGCACGTATATACAAGCCTATATCAGGTTATTGGCATAGGCAAATTTGATTAGCCCCACTAATGAATTGGTACCTGTTTTTCTAAAAATATTCTTGCGATGGGTTTCCACTGTTCTCTCACTAATAAAAAGTGCCTCTGCTATTTGTTTATTGCTAAACTCTTTGGCAATCAATTGAACAATCTCCCTTTCACGATCGGTTAAGAGTTTACCCTCCTCCTGGTTGTCAAGGTTGTTGATGAGCAATTTATTGATGTCACTGCTGAGGTAAATGCGACCTGCCTGCACCTCGCGAATGGCTGTTAATAATTCCTGTTGAGTGTCCTTTTTAAGTACATAGGCATTTACTCCACTCTTTAAAATTTCCTTTGCAAGATGAGCCTCATCATGCATACTCAGTACAATGATCTTGATGGCTGGCAGAACACGCTTTACTGTTTTAATGAAGGTGAGCCCGTCCATCCCTGGCATACTAAAGTCAGTTATTAACAAATCAAAAGTATGCTGCTTCAGATAATCCAGAATTGCTGAAGGTTGATTGGCTGTGTAAACCACCTCTATATCAATTTCCTTTTCAAGAATACTTTTTACACCGTCAATGATGATGCCATGATCATCTGCTAAAACAACACGCATGCGCTTTCCAACTATTTTTCGATTACTGTTGAAAAGATAGTAAATACCTTGGACAAGCATACTTTAAAAATAGAAAAGCTTACTCCTGAAGTCTATCCGTGGTAGTGGGTATTTATTGGATGAGATTTTCTGCTGGAGTGAGCGCAGGGGGAAATTGAAGCACTAATGTTGTGCCGCTGCGGTGCGGTGTAGAATCGATGTTGATAGTGCCTTTCAATAATCCTGTTCTTGACTGCATGTTCTTCCATCCATTCCCCGCTGAATCTATTAGTAGTCGAGTATCGAAACCCTTCCCATTATCTTCTATTGTCAGCCTTATTTCATCATCATCTACTACGAGGTCTATTTCAATTTTTGTGGCTTCAGCATACTTCATCACATTGGTTATCCATTCTTGTACAATCCTATAAATAGAGATCTCATGAACCTCCGTTAATCGGTTGTTCAAATCAAAACTGGAGATTTTAATCTTCATCCCTGTGCTTTCATTCAAGCGGCTGGCCATTTCTTGCAAGGCTGGAATCAAACCATATTGTATAAGAGTCTGCGGCATGAGGTTAAACGCCACGGCCCTTACTTCACGGTGCATATCGTTTAAAATCTTTTCACTCTTTTCTACGGTTTTGTGTTTTTCTTCATCGCTTGGCAAAACTGGCAGACTTGAAACAGTCATCCTAAGTGCAGAGATGAGTTGCCCCATGCCATCATGAAGATCTTGCGCAACACGCTTTCTTTCATTCTCTTGCGATTCGATAGTGGCTTTGATGTAGGCCTCTTGCACGGCAAGCACCCTTTCTTGTAAAGCTAATTGCTGCTTTCTCCTATATCGGCTTCTTATCAGCAGAGAAATAATGATAAGCAAAATGGTGATGATTACTAAACCGCCAATAGTAAAGTAAGTTCTTTGCAAAAGTACATGCTGGCTAAGTAACTCAGCTTGCTGCAAGGCTAGCTGTTGTTCCTTTTTCTCCGTCTCGTATTTTGTTTGCATTTCTGCAATCGCATCTGCATGTGAATGACTGTAGACACTGTCTTTGGCGAGTGCCCAAAGGTTGTAGTATTTACTTGAATTTTTGTAATCGCGCAGACCTTCATAATTTTTAGCAAGTGCCAAGTAGGCGCCATCAAACTTAAGCAACAGGTCGTATTGCTCAGCCAAACGAATGGCTTCACTCGCACTTTCAATACCATTTTTATACTTACCCATCTGATGGTACAAGTCTGCAATGGCATATAAATCTGAAATGACATACGATGGATTTCCTACTTTTTCTCTCAGAGGTTTTGCTTTTAAATACTGCGCCAAAGCCTGGTCCAATTCATTATTCTCTGCGTAAATTTTACCCAGGATAAAGTATGCATTAGCCAGTGAAAAAATATCTCCGTTTTTTTCTGTTATGGCAATCGATTTATTGATCAAGTGTTTCGCAGAATCATATTTTTTTAATGCACCATAAGCCACCGCTACATTATTATAAGAGTACACGGCTATCCAGTCAAGCTCTCTTTTATCCATGAGCTGAAGGTTTTGCAAGCCGAAACGAATACAATCATCGTACTGCTTTAATTCCAAATAAGCCCAGGCAATATTGGTCCGCACTCTCCACTCTGTATCATTTTTATCAGGTACTAGTTCCAGCAATCTCAAGCATGTGAACAATCGCTCCAAAGCTTCTTCTGCTCTGCCGGCACTAATCAGCGTTCTTCCTAAGCTACCAGTGGCCTTGATTTGTATCAGTGTATCTTGAACTTGTTTACCAAACTTTTCCGCATTTGTAAACGCAAGAATAGAGCTATCCATTCTTCCTATATTATTGAAATAGGTCCCCATAGCTAATGAAGCGTAGGCCTTTAATACAAGGTTTTGAGATTGCTTTGCCAGAAGATCAGCCTCCAAGGCATACTGCTTTAGTTTAGCGAAATCTGTTCGCTGGGTTTTGATTACCAGCTCATATAAAACGCGGACCCTGTCCTCCCCTTGAGCAGTGCGTAACTGCATTTCAAGGCTGTCTTGCTGCCAGGCATGCGACTGCAGGCAAAACAGTAGTAGAATCACAGGGGATAGGTATTTCACTTCCGAAAATTAGAAAACTCTACCTATACTTAGGCACACTATCAAAAAAAAGGTATTTCAAACCAAAATGAATAATTTTACAGGATGATAGGGTTACTTTTTACCCATATTAATTATTTTTAATAATATTTTTAAATAAGTAGGGCTATGAATAAACCTAAAAAGCGCTGGATTGTGATTTTCTCAATACTTGTGGTGCTTCAACTCATTTCAGCCTTTTCATCGTCTTCTGCCTTCAATATTGACGATGCTGGTGGCATTGATAAAGCCGATACAGCCTGGATGATTGTAGCCACAGCCTTTGTATTGTTTATGACTCCCGGCCTTTCCTTTTTTTATGGTGGAATGGTAGGTTGGCACAACGTCATTTCAACGATGCTTCAAAGTTTTATTGCCTTGGGTGTAGTGAGCCTGCTTTGGTATCTGGTTGGATTTAGTTTGGCCTTTGGTGATAGTTTCTACGGTATCATTGGCGACCCTACCACCTTTTTCAGTTTTAAAGATGTTGGCCTGGCACCTCACCCCGATTTCTCTCCTACTATACCCTTTTTGATTTTTGCTCTCTTTCAATTAAAGTTTGCCATCATAACACCAGCACTCATTACTGGTAGCTTTGCTGAACGTGTTAAGTTCACTTCTTACTTATTGTTCATGGTGCTTTTCTCCCTTTTTATTTATTGTCCACTAGCACATTGGACGTGGCACCCGGAAGGATTTTTACGGCAATGGGGAGTACTTGATTTTGCAGGCGGAACTGTAGTACACATGTCTGCTGGCTTTGCTGCACTGGCTGGTGCGTACATACTGGGTAAAAGAGAAAACAAAGTTCATCAACCTGCCAACATTCCTTTCATCATACTTGGCACCGGCATGTTATGGTTTGGATGGTTTGGATTTAATGCAGGATCAGCCTTAGCAGCCAATGGTCTGGCAGTCCAGGCTTTTGCTACAACCAATATGGCCTCTGCTTCAGCCATGATGACCTGGGTGCTCTTCGATGCACTTGTAGGAAGAAGGATTTCAGCGATGGGTGCCTGCATCGGTGCCGTTGTGGGCTTAGTTGCCATAACCCCCGCTGCAGGTTTTGTCAGTATCGGCCAAAGTGTATTCATAGGTTTTGTGGCAGCCCTGATCAGCAACCTGGCAGTTTATTATAAAAACAAAACTTCACTAGACGACACCCTCGATGTATTTCCATGCCATGGTGTAGGGGGTATCGTTGGAATGATTCTTACGGCTGTCTTTGCCAAAGATGTTGGGGCCATCTATGGTAATTTTACCACACTGTACTATCACCTTCTCACCTTGATTATTGTTGGTGTGTTTACTTTCGGTGGCTCGTGGATCATTTACAAAGTAGTCAGCAGTATTACACAACTACGTGTATCAAAAGAAGAGGAAAGGGTAGGACTTGATTTAAGTCAGCACGCTGAAACGATGGAGATGCGCACTAGCAGAAATAGTTAATGAATAAAAAATTAAGCTTCAGGGTTAACGAGTCTCTGCAGTGATTGCTGTGCTTTATTTTTATTAAGCCAAAAATTGCGGCTAAAGATACGCGTAAAGGGCCAACCCTTTTTTTCTAATAACAGCGGCTGATAAGCATGTGCCGCTTTGGCTGAAAGTGCCTGCTTGTAAACATCATCATCCGTTAAGACCAGGGCACGTTTATGTCCCAGATGAGTAATGACCATATCTGCAAAAGGTAACTTGCTTAAACCGATGAAGGCAGAGTGAAGTTTACGACTCAGGTACCAATCCCGCGAATGTTCCTTGCTAAAATCATCAAGTTCAATACCTTGTTGTCTTGAAGCTACTGTGCTGGCATACTCGAGATATTTTTTAAGCAGCTTGGGCCCTTCATGTTTTGTTTCCTCAACCTGCAGCATAGATGGCTCAATACTGCTCACGAGTACAATTTTTTCTTTTGCTCTGGTAATGGCAACATTAAGTCTGTTCTCACCTCCGGCCTGGCTAAGACTACCAAACTGCAAATGCATATGACCCTTTTTATCAGGGGCATATGTTATAGAAAAAATAACAATGTCGCGTTCATCGCCTTGCACATTCTCAATATTCTTAACAATCAGGTGTTCCGGCCATGACTGGCCTGCTTCGATAAAAGCAGCTTCCAGCTTATCATAAATAAGTTCCTGCTGAGGAGCATTAAAGGTGATGACAGCCAAAGTTTTTGTTGGATCATGCTTCATGAAGTGCAATACCTGCTGAACAACGGCATAAGCCTCAGCCACATTACATTGTTGGTCCCAAATACCATTAACGGGCACCACCTGAATAGCAGGCTCATTCTTAATCGTATCCTGAAAGTCCGGAAGCATCTTGAGTCTTCCCTTATAAAAATGCCTGTTGGAAAATTCTATAAGATCAGTTGATTTACTTCTGTAGTGCCCCTGAAGATTTACAGAAGGCAAATAACGGCTTGCCAAATCAAGAAGCGATGCTACTTCAGTATCTGGCAGCTCACTTTCCCAATCCCATCGTGTTTGATACAGGTCACTTGGCTGCAGTTGTTGAGAATCGCCCGCAATCAATACTTGCTTACCTCTGGCCAAGGCAGGCACACCTCGTTCGGCAAAACATTGAGATGCTTCATCAAAGATGACAAGGTCAAAAATTTGTTCTAAAGGGAAAATAGCGGATACAGATTCTGGAGAGGCCATCCAACACGGCATCAAATCGAATAACTCATGATGAAACTCAGCCATCACTTTACGCAAGGGCCAAATGCGCTTCTTCTTGGTAACCTGGTGCTGCAAATCGCGGTAAGTAACAGGGTTATTCAGTCGGTTATATTCGATATGTTCATACACACGCTCACGGGCTCTTACCAGCAAAAGATCTTTAACAAGCTTTTTTTTCTCTTTAACCGATTCAGACAACTCTCGCTCCATTTCATCAAAACGCTGAGTAGACACAATACGGAGCACAGGGTATTTGGTTTCTAAATGATTCAGCCATTCCAGCCGCAAACTGTTTTGTAAAATTTTAATAAATTCTGCTTCCTCCCACGATGAGATCGATTGCCATAGCTTTTCGATGACCACCTTCTCATTAGCCGACAAAGCATGCTTTAGTGCATCGAAGGCTACTAAATCTTCAAAGTCATTTTGCAAACTTGATTGAAGCAATGCGGCCGTGGAAGAATCGCCCAGCAAAGTCCTGATGATAGTAGGACTTAGTCTTATTTCCCATTGTTGCCTGAGCGGAGGGATTTCATTCAGCAAAAACTGAAGATGTTCAAGCCATTGAAAAAATTCGTAGCGAGACAAGCGACCAGGATTGACATAACTGCGAACTTCTCTTACAGCATTGAAAAGCAGTTTGGCACGGATCGCATTTTTCTGATCTTCAAACCAATGAAGAAGAACCTTGGCATCGCGTGTGGTTGGTAAATTTTTTAGCCAAGGCTTATCACGCAAGGCTGTTAAATGATGTTCTAAGTTTAAACGATTATCAAGCCTGGCCTCAAGCCTCTGAAGATCTCGTCTGTTATACTGCAAACCGTTTGCTACCATTACACGCTTGAGCCAGAACTTATCTTCGGAGAACCATTCCCACTGCAATAATCGAATAAAGCTACGCTTGCGGGCATCCATCCGTTTCTTCAATACAGCTTGAAATTTTGATAGTTGATCGGCAGGCAGGGAAGTTTCTATACCATCTCCTGCAAAGCAATTCATACACAACAAACGAAGGTTATCAACCCATAGTAAGCTAGTCTCGTCCTCACGTTCAGAGAGCATGTTTACAAAATAGTGATACACCTGATCAGAAATCAGCAACCTGCGTACTTCTTCTAGCATACCAAACTCTTCTAAGAGCGATTCAGCAGTCTCTATCGAAAATGACTGCCCGATCAATCGCTCCGATTCTTTATAAAATCTCTCTTTAAAGGCTAGCACCGAATCAATAGAAGATGAAATCTCTCTAAGATCTGGAAAACTTAAGTAAGCAAAAGAATAACGAGTAAACCAAGGATGCGTTTCATGCTCAAACCTGCTCGCATAGCGAACATAGCGTTTGACTGTGTTGGTAAACGTTGGAAGTACAGTGAAATCAAAAAACGCATATTCCTGTTTTAGGTTGATTGCCTTTTGCTGTGGATCGCAAGTCAGGTATAGTTCTTTAGCACTCAAGCCACATTCCTCCTCTTTAAACAAAGAAGTTCTGTACTCCTCTAATTCTTCAGTGATTGATTCTATGTTTCTGCTCAGTAAGTTGAATTGACGCTCCACTTGAATACTGTCAATACTGCGATTCTGAGTTTTATAATCCTGAATTGCCTCAATTTGATTGGCAATGGTTTGATAGATGGCTTTCCGGTCATTTCTGAAATCGTGTACCAACCCGATAAAATTATTCAGACCAAGCTGGCGCAACCGATCGTGAACAACATCGAGTGCCACCCGCTTCTGACAAACCAATAAAACTTTTTTTCCTGTAGCAATAGCATCGCAGATGATGTTGCTGATCAACTGAGATTTTCCGGTACCAGGAGGCCCTTGCACAACAAGCGAGTTGCCTAATTTACTTTTGTGCAACGCAAACTCCTGCCACTCATCTATTGGCAAAGGAGTAAAGGTGTTTTCTTCTCTGACTAACCGGGCTTGATCCTGTTCATTCATTTTGTTGATGAACAAATTCTCAATCTGATCAAAATCACCTTTTTCGATGAGTGATGTATAGTCAGGTAACAATTGAGAGCCCGCCTGTGGAAAAATTCCCAGCACTGCTTCAGAGAAAAGCTTCAACGAACCTTGTTCATGAAGCTCATCGAAATCAGTCTTTTTAAAATCCTGAAATACTAACAACTCATCTATGAAAAGATTGGGGTTAAAATTGAGCTCAATTTTTTCCTTCAGCAGTTGATAGAGCTGGGTCCTGAATACGGTACTGTCTTGATCCCAATCTTCAAAAGTATAATCCAGTAATTCTTCCTCCAGACCCACCTGATTAAAATAGGCATAGGCCAATAAAAATGATTTGTTAAAAGTTACGCCTACATCATCGCGCATGGACAAAATCCAATCAGCTCCCTCCTGTTTTATACTTACCGGAAAAAAAAGCAAAGGACAGCGCACCAAGGTACCATCATTGAATTTACCTCTTACAAAGGGCCAACCTACATGCAAATCATTTGATCCACGTTCTTCAAATAAAAAATGATCGAGCCGCTGTAAGCGTCTTAATCGATCGCTGATTACATTATTGGCTTCCATTCTACTATCGAGCAACTGGCCGAGGGGCACAGCTTTATTTGCGATAAGCGCTTCAATAATGAAAAAAGATTTTTTACCCTTCAAAAAGCCAAATGAATGAACATCCAGCAATTGTTCTGCATGTAAGCGAGGCAAAAAAAGCGAACGATTACTACCACTCAAATTGGTAAGCCTTCTTAAAAAATGCCGAAGAACTGTTGAGGATTGGGTTGCCAAGTGTCTGATGATTTAAACTATTTGTCAGGATTTTTTAATTGGCAATGCCATTTGATAGGCCTCTAAATACTTACCAATTAAATTTTGCCAATCAAAGTGAGCCGACTTACCTTCCACAACATTACGCTGTTGTATCCTTTCACGCATACTCAACTGGGTAAAACGGTACAAGACATCGGTCAATTGCTTGGCTGACCAGTCAAAGGTTCGCTTGCCTCTTTCAATTACATACAATCCGTGCTTTTCATACTCTGGTGTTTCACGCACTACATAATCACCAAAACCAGATAGGTCACTTGTTACAGAAGGAATTCCGCTTGCCATACATTCTAATGGTGTATAGCCCCAGGGCTCATAAAAGCTAGGGAAAATTCCTAAATGGCATCCTCGCACAAACTGACTATAGTCCATACCAAAGAGCGGGCTATTGGTTGTTATGAAATCTGGATGATAAACGATTTTTACCGGATCGGTCGGATGATTAAGTAAATTTTTATTCTTTAAGTACTGTACGATTTCATCGCTATTTTCCTGCACGAGCTGATGCGTAACCACATGAGGATTTTTTTTAGTCTTCCAAGCCTGCAAAGCCCTTCGGTAACGTAATTTCCAATACTCATCAACAAAAGCATTTAAATCTGGTAACTGGTTTTCTCGTTGCAGACTGCTCTCAAAAAAAAGTCTTTTCCCAACCTGTTGTTGAATGGCTTCAGTAGTTTGTTGAATCTCTTGCAACATCGCTTTGGCATGAAGCACCTCAGGTTTCACCGATGTAAAATCGCGCTTGGTAACAAAGAACATGACAACCGTAATATCTGATTGCTCTTCTTTGAGCTTGGCATTGAGCCGGTAGAGTGCTTCCAGGGTAAGGTCAAAACCTTTGTTTTTATACTCGTAGCGACCTGAAGTAAAGAAGTATAAGGTTTTACTCAAATCAAATGAATAAGATTGAAAGAAATGGGACATGACAAAGCGATGGATTTGCTCCTTATTTTGAACATGCAAATTTTGAAACTCGTGCAAGGCTTCAAAGCGCTCTATATTCAAACCATTTGGCAAAATTACATCAGGTACTCGCTTGAGTAAATGTTTACACTCGCGCGCAGTAACCTCACTCACAGTAGTAAAAACATCACAATGTTGTGCACATTCAAATTCAATTTTTGCTTCCACTTCCACACCAAATTTCTTTGCCTCATCTTCCCATTTGAAAAAAGGTAAATGAGCGTAGAACTGAGGCGAATTGATAGCCAGGTGCCTGCCTAACTGCGTGGCGTGAGTGGTAAATACTGTTTTGATAGGCAACTTATCTCGCTTAATATCCAAAATGGGTAGTCCAGCCATCCACTCATGAAAATGAGCGATGATTGGCATTTTATCCTTTTTGAGTTTCAGTACCTCATCGAAAAAGAGTCTGGTAAGGTATCCGAATGCAACTATCTGATTAATCAACTTTACGTCACCCGGTGTACTTACGCCATGATTTTTCCAAAGTAAATATTTTACAACATTCAAGGCCTTGTCTTCAATCGCATTGGGATTGAGCAATACCACCCTTGGCTTACCGGTAACTAGCCAGGTTCCATAAAACACATCATAGCCCCTCTTTCGAAGACTTGCCGCTGCTTGTGCATATAAATCAACATCATCCGGTAAAGCTTCCACTTCCGTTAGAATAGCCTTGTTCACAAAGGGACCAACCAGACAATAATCTAATTGACTAATACGGGTAACTGTGGAGGTTTTAGAACGGATAACGGTGTAAATTCCTCCCACCTGATTACAGACTTCCCAGGCAACCTCAAGAAGATGGGCGCCAAGATTAACACTTTTTGCAGCTTTTGGCATACTAACGGTCAGTTTGTCAACATCTTGATGGCTTAAATTAGAAATTATACGCCATTCTTTCAGTTTATTAAAGCATAAAATAGATGGATTATATTTTGATGCTAGGTGATGAGAGCACAAACATATGAACTTCGAGAAATTCACCATAAAAGCGCAGGAGGTTCTGCAAAAATCTGCAGAGATCACCCAAGCAAATCAGCAACAAGCTATAGAGCCTGGTCATGTACTCAAGGCCTTAATTGAGACAGACGAAAATGTTGCGTCATTTTTGTTTAAGAAACTCAACATCAATACCAACATGATTACCACTAAACTCGAGGATCTGGTTAATTCCTATCCTAAAGTGAGTGGATCACAAGCTTATTTATCTAATGCATCCAATGCTCTGCTCCAGCAGTCAGAAAAAGAACTAAAAGAATTCAATGATGAGTTCATTGCCATTGAGCATTTACTGTTGGCCTTCCTTTCAACAAAAGACAAAGCCTCTCAGCTTTTGAAAGATGTTGGATTAGAAAAACAAACTCTTATCAAAGCCATCAAAGAACTGCGAGGCAATGCAAGGGTTACCGATCAAAATGCAGAGGCTAAGTATAAATCTTTAGAGCGTTATTCAAAAAATTTAAATGAGCTAGCCAAAAATGGCAAGATAGATCCTGTGATTGGCCGCGATGAAGAGATACGCAGGGTATTGCAAATACTCTCGCGTAGAACCAAAAACAATCCTATTCTTCTGGGAGAACCCGGTGTAGGTAAAACAGCCATCGTAGAAGGGCTGGCGCAACGGATCGTCAATGGGGACGTCCCTGAAAATTTAAAAGATAAAACCCTTGTGTCATTGGACATGGGTTTACTTGTAGCAGGCGCTAAATATAAAGGCGAATTCGAAGAAAGATTGAAAGCAGTTATCAAAGAAGTGACTGATGCCAATGGACAGATTGTTTTGTTTATAGACGAAATCCATACCCTCATTGGAGCAGGAGGCGGAGAAGGTGCCATGGATGCTGCGAACTTACTGAAACCTGCCCTTGCACGTGGCGAGTTGCATGCCATCGGGGCCACTACCCTTAAAGAATATCAAAAGTATATAGAAAAAGATAAAGCCCTTGAAAGACGTTTTCAAGCAGTAATGGTAGATGAACCTTCTGTTGAAGATTCTATTTCTATACTTAGGGGTATAAAAGATAAATATGAACTACATCATGGCGTTCGCATTAAAGACGATGCCGTGATTGCAGCCGTAGAGCTTTCAAGCCGTTACATCAGCGATCGTTTCTTGCCCGACAAGGCTATTGATTTAATGGATGAGGCGGCCTCTAAACTAAGGATTGAGATGGATTCTTTGCCAGAAGAACTGGACGAATTGAATCGCAAAATCATGCAACTTGAAATTGAGCGCGAAGCCATTCGCAGAGAAAAAGACAAGGAGAAGGAAAAAATATTAAGTAAAGAAATTGCCGACATCAGCGAACAACGCGATATGCTAAAAGCCCAATGGGATAGTGAGAAGGAAATCGTCCATGGCATTCAACGCGAAAAAGAGGCCATCGATAAACTGAAGTTTGAAGCTGAACAAGCCGAAAAAATGGGCGACTATGGTAAAGTTGCAGAAATCCGTTATGGCAAAATAGTAGAGGCTGAAAAAAGGTTAAATGAATATCAGCTACATGTAAAATCTCTCAACGGGCAATCGCTGGTAAAGGAAGAAGTAGACAGTGAAGACATTACTGAAGTCGTGGCCAAATGGACTGGCATACCACTTTCTAAAATGATGCAAAGTGAAAGGGAAAAACTTCTATTACTCGAAGAAGAATTAAGCAAAAGAGTGGCCGGACAAAAAGAAGCTATTCAGGCATTATCAGATGCTGTTCGCAGAAGTCGTGCAGGTCTCCAAGATCCAAAACGCCCGATCGGCTCCTTCATTTTTATGGGAACCACCGGAGTGGGTAAGACAGAACTATCAAAAGCCCTGGCCGACTACCTCTTCAACGATGAGAATGCCATGGTAAGAATTGATATGAGCGAGTATCAGGAGCGCCATAGTGTAAGCAGGTTGATTGGTGCCCCTCCCGGTTATGTAGGCTACGATGAAGGAGGGCAATTAACAGAAGCTGTGCGCAGAAAACCCTATGCAGTGGTTCTACTTGATGAAATTGAAAAAGCGCATCCGGATGTATTCAACATACTATTGCAGGTATTAGATGATGGCCGTCTGACAGACAACAAAGGCAGGGTGGCTAATTTCAAGAACACCATCATCATCATGACCACTAACATTGGTTCTCATATTATTCAAGAAAACTTTGAGAAGCTGACTGAGGCGAATTACTTCGACATTGTTGAAAGCACCAAAGAAGAAGTAGTTGCCTTGTTAAGAAAATCTGTAAGACCAGAATTTGTTAACCGAATAGATGAGATCATCATGTTCCAACCGCTATCAAAAAAGGATATCAGAAAGGTTGTTGATATTCAATCCGATCTAATTATAAAAAGATTAGAGGAGAATAGTGTCAAACTTGAAATATCCCCCGAAGCCAGGGAGCGCTTAGCTGTACTGGGCTTCGACCCACAATTTGGTGCCAGACCCCTCAAGCGAGTTTTTCAACGTGAAATTCTCAATGAACTATCAAAACAGTTGCTGGCTGGAAAAGTAAAGAAAGATGAGGTGATTTTTGTTGATCTTAAAAATCACAACGAATTTACTTTTGAGAATATCAGTGCAGCAGCATTGGTTTAGACAAATGCTTGGGCTCTATGCCTGGGCATTATTTTTCATTCAAAAACAACCAGGAAAGTAAATCAGGTTCAGCAAAGGCACGATCCCAGCTGTTGTGATTTGTTTCAGGATATTCTGTATAACGCAATGACTTATTGAACTTTCTAATTCTGGCAACCATATCCCTTGAATATTGTACAGAAACCACACCATCCTCCTCTCCGTGAAAAATCCACATAGGGATTCGAGCTGCTCGTTTACTAAACAACTGGGCATCTCCTCCTCCACACATGGGTAGTGCAGCCGCGAACAGATCAGGCTCTCGGTGTATAATTTCAAATGTTCCCATGCCTCCCATGCTCAGTCCGACCACATAAATACGATTCTCATCAATGTTTTTTTCTTCTTTCAGTTGTTTCACAAGGCTTATAACCAAGCTAAGTGACTTCGTAATCTTTTGCCTATAATCAAAAGTTAAGTTCAACGGCATTGATGATCGATCGATTTTAACCGATGCCCAATAATCTTCTTCAGGACATTGGGGGAACACAACATATGCCGGGAACTTTTCTCTATTTAACTCATTTAAAAAAAGGGAAGCACCATGCGTAAGCTGCTTCACATTGTCTTTGCCCCGTTCTCCAGCACCGTGCAGAAATAGAACCAGGGGAATTTTCTTGCTGTCTCCAGTATGAGCAGGAGCAAGCATACGATACAATAAAGTATCGGCATTTTCGTTTATAAAGCTGAACGCTTCAAATCCTTGAGCTGAATTAGAAAAGTTGATCATATGCTGAAGCAGAAGTGTCAGTACGAACGGTATTTTTTTCATGTCAAGGGGCTATGAAAGCCGTTGAAATTTTAAATAAAATTTCGCTAGTAAAAATAAAAAAAAGCAAAAAGATTCAGAACCATGCATAGGTTCTTGCTGTTATAAAATCGGTTTAAGGATTGGTGATTCTCTCTTCACAGAGAGATGTGTTGGTAAGGAGGGTTTGGTTGGATGCCCCGGGGTGGTTCCCCGGGGTTTTTTATTTTAAACTATCACGGTCTAATTGCCTTCCTTCGTTTAAAATATCTGTTATTCTATGGACCACTTTGTCCAACTCTTTTGTTGAAGTATCTAACAACTCTAAATAACCCAGCAGTTCAGCAGAATCATTACTTATACGCATAAGCTCAACCAAGCCCAAAATTCTGCTTAAGGGTCCACGCAAGAGGTGAGCATTGACAAAGGCATACTCTGTCAATTTAACATTCTGCTCATTCAGTTTTGCAGTACGTTCCTGAACACGTGTTTCCAACGACTCATTAATAGTTTTAATCTCTGAGGCATATCTGGTCAGTTGCTCATTTTGCCTAAGAATCTGTTCACGCTGATGAATAATTTCTCTTTCTGCCTGTTTGCGTTGAACTGAATTCATGGCCATCGAAATTAAATCGGCTACTGACTTCACAAAAATAACATCCTGCTGGTCCCACATGCGCATTTCGCCCTGATGTTCACAACAAATAACACCCCGAAACTGGCCACTCTCGATATAAGGAACATCCAACATGGAAACGATATTCAATGGCTTGAGGTATGACTCTGTAAACTGACTGGTGGCGGGATGAACCGTTGCATCTTCTGCTACTATAATCTTTTCATTTAATATTGCCTCAAAGTAGTGAGGAAAGTCTTTACCAGACAGACGGACTCCCGTATCCATGGCAACAGTGCCCTTATCGAAAAGTGCTTCGCATTCAATACAATTTTCATTGGCTAAGTAATACCAAATACTAACCCTGGAGGTATGCAAAGCCTCTGCAGTGACAGAAAGTATATCCTGATAGGCCAGGGGTTTATCTCCCTCGAGGATACCACGGCACATGGCCAGGTTAATCAATGTATTTAAATAATACTCTGTCTTCTTGCGTTGTTTATCAATAATTTGGTTTTGCTCGGCCAGTGCTTCTTGTGTAGCCGATAGCTCCTCCATACTTTGTCTAAGCTCTTCCTCTGCTGCCCGCAACTCCTCATTTTGCATTTCTGATTGGGCAAGCGACTGAAACTGAAGAACCTTGAACGAATGAGAGATGAGAGAGATCAATAAAATAAAACCTATAATCAAAGATGCCTGGTAGAACGCAGGATTTGTCGTTTGAAATGTCCACTCACTTACGGGTACCGGCCAATAGAAAAATGCAATAATGGTATAGATACAAATAGCCGTCCAAACGCGTTGCCAGGTTCTGCTCAACAGTAATAATGATAGCAAAGGCATAAAACCCAACCAAGGCAGCATAGCAAAAAATGCCGAACCAGAGAAATAAATCAATAATACAGTTAGTGCATAAGCAATGGCTACAAAACTGTGCGCGATTACTTTCCAGGTGTTGTGATGAAGGCAGAATAGTAAAACACTGAGTAAAATAAGGCTTGCAGTCATAATAAAACGAGCCGCCAGGAAGCCTGTAATAAAAGTGATGCCTACATAAAGAAAAGAAAATACAATAGAGAAAAGTATAGCAATAGATAGTAAGCGCGCCCTTCGGTAACTTTCCGCAGAAAGCCCTCCGATACGATTAGCCAAAAAAGACTTAAATATCTCGCTAGGTTGCATGAACCAAATAACAGTTAATAAATTTAACCTAAAATCAATGAGATATCATGGCTCCCCAGCATAATCTTCTACTTATCTTCTACAGAAACCCTGAATTAGGCAAGGTAAAGACAAGATTAGCCGCCACAGTAGGGCAAGCCAAGGCCTTAGACATCTATTTGAAACTAGCCGCCCATACCCAAAATATAGCCCTCCAAACGAATGCCAACAGGGTAGTTTTTTACTCTCATCAAATTGAAGAAAACGATTTTTGGCCTGATCAATACTTCAAAAAAGAAGTTCAGCACGGCCAAGATCTGGGCGATCGTATGAATCATGCCTTCGAAAAAGCCTTTGCTTTAGGTTATGGTAAGATCTGCATTATTGGTACAGACTGCCTTGAACTGAGTAAAGAGGTGATAGAAAGTGCTTTTATCGGACTTACTCACCACGATATCGTATTAGGACCAGCCAAGGATGGTGGCTACTACTTACTGGGAATGAACAAGCCAAATTCAATGCTGTTTGAAAACAAGCGCTGGAGCACCCATACTGTAACACACGACACCCTGCTCGATACACTCAAGTTGAAACGATCGGTGAAACTCTTGCCCCTGCTAAGTGATGTAGATGTTGAAGAAGACCTAAGGGCTGCGCTACTATAAATTAGGTCGCTTGCGCGAAACACTTACCACGGCCCGCTTACACTTACCTCCGATGGGTGGGTTTTGTTTTGCAATTTTAATCTCGATGCTTTCAACAGAAGGCAATTGATTAAAGACTTCCTGCATGATTTTATCAGCTACGTACTCAAGCAGTTTTGAAGGCTTTTCCATCTCAGCTTTAACAACCTGAAATAGCGTTTCGTAATTGACAGTACCCTCTAAGTCATCAAGCGAAGCACCCCTGGAAAAGTCTGCTTCCACAGCGATATCTACTGTGAAATAGTTTCCAGATTCACGCTCGTGTGGGTAAACGCCATGGAAGGCATGGAATTCCAAACCCTCCAGTGCTATTTTTCCTTTCATCCGATTTCGTCAAAAAAAGATTTGAAGACGGGTTTGCTTCCGGCAAAAGTCATGGTGCTTTGCTCTACCACTACTTCCTTGGAAATTAATGTTTCTTTAACCTCCTCAGAAACGATTACAGGCTTTATTTGTGGTTGTGGGGTATTTTGCTTCTTTACCTGGTTACGCACTGTTTTGAGGTGCTGGTCAGCATCGAAAGATTTGGTTTGTGCTTTAGCACGTTCTACACGTTCAATGGCATCGTTAGCAATGCGCTTCATGTCCGCTATTAAATCTTCGCGGGAAGACTCCAGTCTCTTATAGTTTTCAACCATCAACTTTAAGCGATCTTCCATATCGGCAATAATCTCTTTTGCCTTCATTTCAGACTCTTCAATGGTATCTTTGGCTTTGCTCTTAGCTTCACTCAGCATGGCTTCTGCCCGCATATTCGATTCACGCAAGTGCAAATCAGCTGCTTGCCTGGCCTGCTCAATCACATTAGCACCAGTATCTTCTGCGGTCTTTAAGGTTTTGTAAAGGGAGCTTTCTACCTCGCGCAGTTTAGCCACTTCGCGTTCGGCATTCTCAAGCTTATGCTTCATTTCTTTTACCTCATCTAAGGTCCGCTGCCACTCTTGAGACAGTGTTAGCAGGAATGCATTAACTTCATCTTTGTCGTAGCCTCGAAAATTTTTTTCGAATGACTTCTGGCGGATGTCCAGTGGTGTGACTCTCATACTGTTTTGATTAAGTGGTAAAAAATCAGACCGGAATTGCACCGATCTCCAACTTACATATACAACTTGGGCCTAAGGCTTATGTTGTAAAATCATTCAAATATAATATTCCAAATTGATATTGTCCTATCATCGCTGGCGCTAATTACCTGATTTTCATGGGCTGACCACAGTAGTTTATTGACCGAGGTGCCATGGCCGGCATGCCTGGATTTATCAATTACCTTGATCAACTTCTGACTTTCCGCCTCCCAAACCTTAATGGATTTATCCATACTACCAGTCACAAAATGTCTACCATCGGGGCTAAATGCCATATGATTTATGGAAAAAATATGGGCCACCACTTCATTTACGAGCTTGTAACCACCAATAGCATCCCAGGTTTTAAGGCGTGCATCCCGTGACCCACTGATTAAATAATGGTTATCGGGGGTATAGCGAAGGGTAAAAACTGAATTTGCGTGTGCCTGAAAAGCAAGCTTTTGCGAAAAATCTTGCAGGCTTAATACGCGGATATAGTTGTCACTGTAACCGAGGGCTACTTCATTAAGCAGGCGGTTCACCGCAATGCTTCTGATGCTTTTATCACTTAACTTAATCCTATCTACCAACTGAGCTGTTCTTAAATTAACAGTAACGAGGGTGCCATCTCCAGTGCCTACCAACAACAGATTATCAACAGATGAGATATCAAAAATGGCAGATTCGGTTAGCTGGAGTGAGGCCACCTCCCGCTTCTCTCCCCAGTTAAAAATATGAATACCGCTATAATTATGGCCGGCTATCAACAAATTACTATCTGCGTGGTGATGCAAAGCATAGACCGACTTAGGCAATGTAGCTATCAAAGTACCTTCGTCTGGTTTTAATAAATCCCATTGTACCACCATTCCATCTCCAGCCCCCGAAAAGAAAACCGATGGCCTATCTGATGGTGCAAGCGTATAAACGCAGTCATTATGACCCTTGTAGGTCGCTATCTTTTGAACATTGATTGGCATGCTTTCTGGGTTGTCGGCATTATTTTAAAATACATTTTACAAAGAATATAGATCAAAGATGATAAGATCTACTTTTAAAAAGCAAAGCACTAATTTTGTAGCAGATGCCGCAATTTATATACCACAAAGATAGCAGCCATGCTATTGCCATTTGGAGAATCACCGAAAGTGAGACTGAACTTTGCAATATGTTGCCCGCTGCTGAGGCCACAACAGTAGCCCATCCTCTTGCACATCCTGTTAAAAGATTAGAAGTATTAGCAGCGAGGATATTGACCATCTCCCTACTACAAGCATTCAATCAGCAATTTAATGGCATTATGAAAGACGAGCACGGCAAACCCCTTTTGATAGATTTGCCCTTTCACCTGAGCCAAAGCCACTCATACCCTTACGTAGCTGTTATCGTTTCTTCTGAAAAAAATGTTGGCATCGATATCGAGCAACCCAGGGCTACACTCAGCAGAGTCGGTCATCGTGTTTTTAACGATATAGAATTAGCTGAATGCGGTACTGACCTAACCAAGCTTTGTTTGCATTGGTGTGCCAAGGAGACATTGATTAAGCTATACGGAAAGAAAGATTTGGCTTTGAAAGAAGAATTGTTCATTCGCCCATTTACCTTTCAACCAAAAGGAACAATGACCGGTATTATTTCCAGGAAAGGACATGAAAAATCTTATGAATTACAGTACCTTGTAGAAGATGATTTTGTCCTAGTGCACAATTAATCACACTCGTATGAAAAAATTTGTCGCCAGCTGCCTGTTACTGACTTGCCTACTTTCTGTGAAGCTCAACGCGCAAACACTTAAAGATATTAATCTGAAAAACGTACTGGATGGAAAGCAGGTAAGCCTTACAGACTTTTCCTCATCTTCCGGTGTAGCCATTATTTTTACAAGTGTGGCCTGCCCTTTTGATGGATACTATGCAGAGCGATTAAGACAATTACAGAATGCTTATGCTGGCAAACTTCCCATATTGTTAATCAATGCTTACACAGAAGCACCGGAGGCAGAAGAATGGATGTTGAAGGCGGCTCAGGCAAATGGACTTACCATGCCCTATTTAAGCGATAAAGACCAAACATTGATGACGCAGCTGGGGGCCCAAAGAAGTCCTGAGGCTTTTCTTTTAAAAAATAGCAACGGTGTATTTACAGTGGTATACCATGGCTCCATCGATGATAACGCACAAGCAGCACAAGGGGTAAAACAAGCTTATTTGACAGATGCTATTGAAGCCCTGTTAAACAATAAAAACATTCCTCAACCAGTAACCCGCACTGTGGGCTGTTATATAAGAAAGAAGTGATTGGACTTATACTACTACAGCTTAATCCCTCTAAGAGCGCACTAAGTCAGCCCTACGACAGTACTCAAGGTGTTCCCGCGAGTGTTTCTCTTTTCTTCTTCTTAATCATCTTAGCCTTGGGAATTTACATCTTCGTTATGCTGAAAAGCGGAAAATGGCCGAACCTTAAATCAAAACACCAGGCTGCTAAACACCGAGGTCGGCACCATCAGTAATTATTAGAAGCAATTCCTTTACTTCTTCGGCCTTGGCATGCTCTCCCATTTTATCGAAAGACATGACCAGATTGCGTAAAGTTCTTCTGATGATTTCTAAACTAGAGCATGGCTGGAAAAAAGATTCCTGAGGATTGAGACGTAACTCGTGGATATAATTCTCTATATCCTGTTTTGAAAAAATAAGCCCTCGATTAAAGGCATTAATATAGAACTGAACCTTCTCGTCTTTGTAGGTTAAAATAAAAAGATTAGGAAGGTTAACACCATGGATTGGCAATTTTAACTTTTGTGCCACAAGCATATAAATCACGCATAAAGAAATAGGATTTCCCTTTCGTGTTTCAAGAACAATATTGATTAACGAATTGCCTGGGGAGTGAAAATTCTTAGTATTGGCGCCAAACTTCAACTTATTATAAAAAACACTGTTGATCACTTTTACCTGATCAAAGGGATGCAAGTCTGGCTTAAATTCCAGCCAGGCTTCGTAGTAGATTTGTTCAAGATCTTGCTTGAGCTTAGTCAATTCTATATCAGGATATTGAAAAGTAGCAATCAACCACAAACCTTTTAATAAATCCTGATCAGGACTATTAAACCACTCGTTAAATCTCTCTTTTAAAACCTGGTACTGAAGTGTGTGGATCAGATCCTCAATTTTACGTTGCAGGTTTGGATTAAAAGTACTCTCCCATTCCTGCTCCAGGTAAGGAATTACCTCTTTGCCGAGCGAGCGTATCTTCTCCTCGATGTGAGCAACGATTTGGTCGTCTTCATCATCTAGTAGCGAAACGAGTGCCTTAAGTTCTGACTCTTGCAAAATGCTATCCTTCTATATTGATAATCTAAATTACAAAATACAATGATCTTTGATCCAGATACTAATTCCTAGGTTTGTATAACGCCTACATTAAATTTTTCAACAGGTGCATGATTAGCCGCCTCAATACCCATAGAAATCCATTTACGGGTTTCGGCCGGATCAATTACGGCATCTACCCACAAACGCGAAGCTGCATAGTATGGACTAAGCTGATCGTTATAGCGATCGGTAATTTCTTTTAAAAGTGCATCCTCCTCTTCCTTGCTGATTGTTTTGCCCTGTGCTTTGAGTGAAGCCACCCGAATTTGCAATAAGGTTTTGGCAGCAGAGGATCCACTCATTACGGCAATCTGAGCAGTAGGCCAGGCAGCAATCAACCTGGGGTCGTACGCCTTACCACACATAGCATAGTTACCGGCCCCATACGAATTACCCATGATGATGGTAAACTTAGGCACTGTGCTATTGGCCATGGCATTCACCATTTTGGCGCCATCTTTTATGATGCCCCCATGTTCGGCTTTACTACCAACCATGAAGCCACTTACATCTTGCAAAAAGACCAAAGGAATTTTTCTTTGGTTGCAATTCATGATAAAACGTGCGGCCTTATCAGCTGAGTCAGAATAGATAACGCCCCCCATTTGCATTTCACCTTTTTTACTTTTGACTACTTTGCGCTGATTGGCCACAATACCAACAGCCCAACCGTTGATTCGTGCAAAACCACAGACGATTGTTTTACCATACAAGGCTTTGTACTCATCAAAACTACCCTCATCAACTATGCGTTGAATAATGTCGACTGTATCGTAAGGTTTTACACGATCACTGGGGAAAAGGCCGTAAATCTCTTTTGCATCAAACGCTGGTGCCTTTGGTTCCACTCTGTCGAAGCCAGCCTTTTCATAGGCACCAATCTTACCCATGATGGCCCTTATATAATCAAGACAGGCTTGGTCGTTAGGAAATTTATTATCTGTAACACCTGATATCTCACAGTGTGTTGTTGCGCCTCCCAAGGTTTCATTATCAATATCTTCCCCTATCGCTGCCTTTACCAAATAAGAACCCGCCAAAAAAATAGAACCTGTCTTATCTACAATCATGGCTTCATCGCTCATAATGGGTAGATAAGCTCCGCCCGCTACACAAGAGCCCATGATGGCTGCAATCTGCACTATGCCCATAGATGACATCTTCGCATTATTACGAAACTGACGACCAAAATGCTCTTTGTCCGGAAAGATCTCATCTTGCATTGGAAGAAATACACCGGCACTATCAACAAGATAAATAACAGGAAGACGATTCTCCATTGCAATTTCCTGCGCTCTCAAATTCTTCTTGGCAGTAATAGGAAACCACGCACCGGCTTTCACGGTGGCATCGTTGGCCACAATCATGCACAAGCGATTTTGCACGTAACCTAAGCCAGCTACAACACCGCCAGAGGGGCAACCTCCTTGCTCTTTGTACATACCCTCCCCTACAAATAATCCTATTTCTAGAAACTCAGATCCTTTATCGGTTAAGTATTCAATACGCTGACGCGCAGTCAGCTTTCCTTTTTGATGCTGCTCCTCTATCTTTTTCTCTCCACCGCCAAGCTTGGTTTTCTTGGCCTTGGTCTGCAGCTGATAAATTATCTGCTTGTACTGGTCTTCATTTTTGTTGAATTCCAGGTCTTTCATGGGGCGTTAGTTTAGTTGTGTGTTACTTATTTTCCTTCGCGTGATCACGCGCTATTTTCTTACTGCTTTTGCCAAGCGGGGCCAGAAAATGTTTGGGATGTGTATTGAAATGATTGGCTAAGGTGTCGAGGCTTAGTACAAGTTTATTCAGATTTACATACAGTGAGTCTTCTGTCATTAGCTTACTCACAGTATTATCGCCACTGTTAAATCTACTGAGTGTTTCGTTTAGTTTACCCATAGCCTCCTCTGTTCGTTTCAGGGTTCCGCTTAAGCGTAAATCTTTGAGTGAATCAGACAGCACTTTAAAGTTATTAAGCGTTGGACGTAAATCGCTTAAAGCACCATTTAAGTTTTGCGATACACTCTTTGCCTGATCAGATAACTCAGCAATTTTTTCTTGCGTAACACTTAGCGTACCATTAATGAGCTTGGGGGTAGCCGCCAATTCAGCAAACATCTTATCCATTTGCGCAGTATTTCGCTCCAGGTTGCTAAGGATATTATTAACCTTTAAGAGCGTTGACTGCAAACTACTGGCCACAGGGGCCGCTTGTTCCAGCAACTCAGCCATACCCTTATCGAGTTCAGCCTTGAGGGTATCGTTCTGGTTCAGAATTTTTGTACCCTTCCCCAAATCAAGTAAAATGGATTTAGTTCCCAAAAAATCGCTACTGAGCATGGCAATTGTTTCATTATTCAGTTTTACTTCTGAATCAATTTTCAATTCAACCAAAACTTTATTAGTGGCCCCTTGAACAATGCGGATATCACTCACCCTGCCTACGGCAAGTCCATTTAAGAAGATCTGATTGGATTGCGTTAGCTTATCGACATTGTCGTAAACCGCATAGTAGCGTTTTTGGGATGAGAAAAAGTCGATGCCCTTTAAGAAATTGAAACCAAAATAGAGAATGACAAGGGCAGACACCATGAAAATGCCCACCTTTATTTCTTTAGAAAATTTCATAGCTCCGAAGGTAAGGAGAATTGATAGAACTTGAATTATTTAACCGCTTCTACTTCTGTTTTGTATTCTTTAAAAGCCCTGTAAATACCTGATGCGAGTAAATCTTGCCCCTGCTCAGAAGCCAAATACTTTTCTTCGTTAGCGTTAGACAAAAAACCCGTTTCAATCAGAACGCTCGGCATGGCAGTACTCCACAAAACCCAAAAAGGGCCTTGTTTAACACCACGGCTGGTTCTGCCCACACGGTTCTTAAATTGGCTTTCAACTTTATTGGCAAAACTCAAACTACTTTCCTGAAATGCACTTTGGGTTAATGAAAATAAAATATATGACTCAGGGCTTTCGGGGTCGAAATTCTCGTAATGCTCTTTATAATTTTCATCTAAAAGAATTACATCATTTTCACGTTTAGCCACTTCGAAGTTCTTCTGTTCCTTTGCCAGACCCATTACATAAGTTTCTGTACCAAAAGCATTTACGTTTTGGTTAGCATTGGCATGGATACAGATAAATAAATCAGCCTTATTTCTGTTGGCTACAGCCGCGCGCTCATTGAGTTCAAGGTAGCGATCGTCTTTGCGGGTGTAAATAACCTTAACACCTGGTAAATTTTGCTCAATGTATTTACCCACCTTCAGGGCTATTTTCAGGGCTACGTCCTTTTCCTTGGTGCTTTTACCCAAAGTCCCGGAATCCTTACCTCCATGCCCGGCATCGATTACCACCGTATCCACTTTAAAGTCTGGCAGTGAGGCACTGGCAGAATTTAGCAAGGTTATTGCTGTTAGAGCAGCTATTATTCCAAGTTTCTTCACAGGCTGTTTAATGATCAATAGATTTGCAATAACTTTACACAAAAATGCGAAAATTTCGCAGAATGCTGAATATAAACCTCTAGGTGTGCGCATACGTTTAGTCCTGTTTGCTTTATTGGCCTTCCATTATTCTTACGCTCAGGTTGAACGCCCCGTTACAACACCTACCATACCATCCTCAATTCTAAAAGACTCTACCCAACAAGCTGGTAAGGTCAAGGCTGACACAAGCAAGCTTTCTACTGATAGTCTGTCATTAAAAAATAAGAGCGACATTGAGACAACTATCAATTATACTGCCAATGATTCAATTGTGTCGAGTATTAACGGCAAACTCATCTGGTTGTATGGTAACGCTAAAATAACCTATGGTGTTATTGAACTGGAGGCAGAAGAAATTCTGATCGACTATGGAAACAATACGGTTACAGCCAACGGAAAAAGAGACTCGTTGGGACGAAGAATAGGCTATCCGGTATTTAAGAACGGGGCTGAGGTATACGAAACTAAGGACATTGTATACAATATTAAAACCAAAAGAGCCAAGATTTCTGAAGTAGTAACCAAGCAAGGTGAGGGCATTATCCATGGCGAGACGGTTTATAAAAACGAAAAAAATGAGCTCCTTACTAAAAACAACTTATACACTACCTGTAACCTGGAGCATCCGCATTTTGCCATTCGCTCAACCAAGGTAAAGGCTATTCCTAACGATAAGATTGTCTCAGGCCCCTTCCACCTTGAATTTAATGACGTACCCATTTACCCTGCTGGCTTACCTTTTGGTATGTTCCCGGCTGAGCGCGAAAGCAAATCAGGGATTATTTTCCCATCGTATGGAGAAGAAAGAAGACGAGGATTCAACATCCGGCAAGGAGGTTACTTCTTTGACATCAGTGAATATTTAAAGTTGATGATCGTTGGTGATCTCTATTCAAAAGGAGGACATGCCATTCGTTCCAACGTTAACTACAATAAGCGCTATGCCTATACTGGCGCCCTCAGCTTTAGTTACTCTAAAACACCCAGAACCTTTGATAGAATTGAAGATCGTTCATTTCAAAACGATTATTCCCTCAACTGGTCACACTCGCCTCAATCAAAAGGAACAGGCAGATTTTCGGCCTCTGTGAATGCGGCTACCTCCACATATAACCTGAACAATAACCTCTTTAACAATAACATATCCCCAACGGCCAATGGTATTAACAATACCCAAAGAAGAATGCAATCGAACATTTCTTATGGCAAGTCATTCAAAGGCACGCCATTCAACTTTGGTCTGAATGCAAGCCACAGCCAGGATCTTGTTACCCGTAAAGTCGATTTGCTATTGCCCTCTCTCTCCTTAAATATGAATAACATTTATCCTTTCCAACGCAAAAACGCTGGTAAGAGTGGCCCTATAGATAACCTGAACTTTCGCTACACGATGGTAGCACAAAATAAGGTTACCAATAACTTAGGTCGTATTCCTGCTTCGGCACAAAAAGATAGTATTGCCGCCTTTACGGCAGATAACTTTAAAACTTTTTGGTCAAATGGCAACCGGGGCATGCGCCATCAAATTCCATTCTCAACCTCAGCCAAAGTGTTGAAGTATTTTACACTGGCTCCTACTGTAAATTTTGACGAAATATGGTATGGCGAAAAACTGCTTTGGGGATTAGACAATAATGGTACTATTGTAAAAACAGACACCCTGAAAGGTTTTAACAGAATATCATCTTACAGTGGCAGCATCAGTTTGAATACACGTATTTATGGCACTAAAATTTTTAAGCGTGGTTCGATAAAAGCCATACGCCATGTGGTGAACCCAAGTGTATCGTATAACTACAGCCCCGATTTTTCTGACAATGCCCGGTACTACCAAAAATTTGTTGACGCTGAAACTGGTCGAACCACCTTTAAGTCTTTACACGAAGGCTTTATGTATCAAGGCGCTCCTTTAGGCAAGAATCAATCCATGGGCTTTTCTATCAATAACAACCTTGAAATGAAGGTTAAATCAAAAGACGACACTGTTGCCAGAAAAGTAACCTTACTCAATCAGTTCTCGCTTGGCTCTTCCTATAACTTTCTGGCCGATAGTTTTAAATTAGCCCCTATCGGCATCAGCGCCAATACCAATGTGCTCAATAATAAATTAACTATTAACGCATCAGCCACACTTGATCCATATGCTTACGTAAACGGTAGAAGGATTGATGTTTACTCTTTCAATAATGGCAAGATTGGTCGTATCACCTCTGCCAACGTAGCGATGAGTACAAACCTGAACCCAAAAGGGCAACAAAGCGATGCCAAGACGCAGGAGAAAATATCAAAATCGAACATGTCTGAAGCGGATAAACAATATATGCTAAACAACCCCGGTAATTATGTAGACTTCTCTATACCCTGGAATCTAAGAATCAACTACAACCTGAGTTACACAAATAACCCGCTTAACCCTAACGACATTAAACAAAGCCTACAGTTTAGTGGTGATTTGTCGCTATCGGAACAATGGAAAATTCAATTCAATTCAGGGTTAGATTTCGAGGCAAAAAAACTTACACAAACAAATGTTGTTATCCTTCGCGATCTACACTGCTGGACCATGTCACTTAACTGGACACCCTTTGGATATTTTACTCAATACGATTTCAGAATCAATGTAAAGGCCAGCGTGCTGCAGGACTTAAAAATGGAAAGAAGAAAGAATTTCTTTGATAACTTCTAAAACACTTACCATATCTAAAATCAAAAGGCCGAACTGATATCAATAGTCCGGCCTTTCTTTTGCGTATTTCTTAACTATCTATTGCAACCAGGATTCCACTTCTTCCATCGTTGGGTTTTGTACCTGGTCTAACTTCATTTTCTTGCGCATACCACATACATCGTTAAAGAGCTTAGAAGACTTCATGGCCTTCAGTTGTTCTAATGATTGTATGTTTAGCTTTTGAATCACCGGTATCAAATCTTTCCGAATTCCTACCGCTTCCATGGCAACCTCATCGAATACAGGAGCTACTTTTTCAGGCTTCATTTGCGGGAAGAAGAGCACATCCTGAATAGATGGTGAGTTCGTCATAATCATGCTGAGGCGGTCTATACCAATACCCAAACCAGCGGTTGGCGGCATGCCATATTCAAGGGCTCTTAAAAAGTCTTCATCCAAAGTCATAGCTTCTTCATCGCCTCTTTTGCCCAGAGCAACTTGTTCTTCGAAACGCGCACGTTGATCCAACGGATCATTCAACTCACTAAAGGCATTACAAATTTCCTTTCCGTTACAAATAGCTTCGAAGCGCTCAACTAATCCAGGTTTGCTTCTGTGCTTCTTGGCTAATGGCGACATCTCCACCGGATAATCAGTGATGAAAGTTGGTTGTATCAATTGCCCCTCACACTTTTCGCCAAAGATTTGGTCAATGAGTTTTCCCTTACCCATGGTATCATCAAAAGGAACATGTAACTTCTTACAAGTTTCAATTAATGCCGCTTCATCCATCTGCGAAATGTCGATACCAGTAAAATGTTGAATGGCTTCGAACATAGTAAATCTTTTCCAGGGACGCTTGAAATCAATTACCTTATCGCCAACTGTCACTTCTGTTTTGCCATGCAGATCAAGGGCAACTTTTTCAATCATCTCTTCCACCAAATCCATCATCCAGTAGTAGTCCTTATAGGCCACATACAGTTCTATTTGAGTAAACTCAGGATTATGGAAACGAGACATCCCCTCGTTGCGAAAATCTTTTGAAAACTCGTATACACCTGGATAACCTCCTACGATTAATCTTTTCAAATATAATTCATTGGCAATACGCAAGTAGAGCGTCATTTCCAGGGTATTGTGATGCGTTTTGAAAGGACGAGCGGCTGCACCACCATACAAGGGTTGTAAGATCGGTGTTTCTACCTCCAAATAATTTTTATCATTTAAATAAGTACGCATGGAGTTAACCAGCTTACTTCTTTTTACGAAAGTTTCGCGCACCTCCGGATTCACAATCAAATCCACATAGCGCATTCTATAGCGCTGCTCAGGATCTGTAAAAGCATCGTGCTTATGCACCACCCCTTGCTCATCAACAGTTTCTTTAACGATAGGCAGAGGCTTCAATGATTTTGAAAGGATCTTAAATTCAGTTACGTGAATAGATATCTCACCTGTTTGAGTGGTAAATCCGTATCCCTTAACGCCAATAATATCACCTATATCAGTTAATTTTTTAAATATGGTATTGTAAAGTGTTTTGTCTTCATCAGGGCAGAGGTCATCTCTTCTAAAATACACTTGTATACGACCTGTCTCGTCTTGCAGTTCAGCGAATGAGGCATTGCCCATCACCCTGCGACTCATGATACGACCCGCTATGGATATTTGACGATAATCGCTTTTATGGCGTTCGTAGTTCTCCAGGATTTCCTGCGCAGAAGCATTTACCTCAAACAATTCGGCTGGGTAGGGATCTACGCCTAATTTGATCAACTCAGCCAGGCTTTGCCTGCGTATAATTTCCTGTTCACTTAACTGCATAAATATACTTTTGACAAAAATAAAAAATCTATTGTAGGATCATTGTTAAAGAAGACGGATAACTACCTGGCAGCCTCTTTTCTGCGCTTTAATTCTTTTCGGATGAGAGTAAGCTCGCGACTACTCTGCCCGGCCACTGAAGTATTCTCTTCTGCGCGTCTTAGTAAGTATGGCATCACTGACTTTACTGGGCCATAAGGCAGGTATTTAGTTACATTATAGCCTGCTTTTGCCAGGTTGAAGGAAATATTATCGCTCATACCAAAAAGCTGTGCAAACCAAACGCGCTCATCACTATTTTTCATGCCATGTTTGTTCATCAAAATAGTGAGGTAGTAGTTGCTGTAGTCGTTATGCGAACCGCACATGAAGGAAATGCGCTGCTTATTGTCTATACAAAACTCTAGTGCTTTGTTAAACGCATCGTCTGTGGCTTCTTTGGTTGGTTGTATAGGGTCTGAGTAGTCATTATCCTGGGCACGCTTGCGCTCTTTTTCCATATAGGCCCCACGCACCAGCTTTACACCGAAGAAATAATTATGCATGGCAGCATCATGAAATGCTTCTCTCAAATTTTTAAGCGATGAGGTGCGATACATCTGATAGGTTGTAAATACAACAGCCTTTTGTTTATTGTATTTGGCCATCATCTCATAAGCCAATGCATCGATGGGATCTTGTATCCAGGTTTCTTCAGCATCAATCAATACCGGTACGCCAGTTTCATGGGCTTTAGCACAAATGGTGTCCACTCTCTTGCGAATGCGATCAAAAGCAGCCTGTTCTTCACTGCTTAACGCCTGCTTAGCCTGAATCTTTTCTAATAGCTCGGCAGAAGCCAAACCAGTCATTTTAAAAACAGAAAAGGGAATGTTTTTAGAAGTACTTGCCTTTTCAATGGTGCGCAGGGTTTCCTGCAGCGTGGCATCAAAGGCACTGTCGTTATGCTCTCCTTCGACAGAGTAATCCAGAATGGCCCCCACATGATACTTTCCTAATTTCTGAATGGCTTGTTCCGCCTTATCGATGCTTTCACCTCCACAAAAATGCTCAAAAACAGTTGCTCTGATAAGTCCTTCAATCGGTAAGCCCAACTTAAGCCCAACCTTTACCGCACCCGTGGCAAAGCTTGATACCCAAGGGTGATTGACCACTGTAAATACAAAATTGGCCTTTCGCATTTCTTGATCATTCTTGTAAGAAAAGGCGGTGGCGGTGTCGTCAAACGAGATTTCCGGTCGAGTTTCCATAATAGTAGAAAAGGTGCGCAAATATAGGTATTGATTGTAATTTAGCCTTTGAAAAACCTATGATCAATATCAATAAACAAGCATTGATCGAGGGTGTTTTAAGGATGTTTATTCATAAGCATTTAAGATGGACATTAAGCCTTGGTTAACCGAGATTAGTAAAGGAAAACAGCCTTTTGTTATTGCCGGACCCTGCAGTGCAGAAAGTCCGGAACAACTATTGGCAGTAGCCATGGCACTAAAAAATAATGGCATTGATCTGATGCGTGCGGGTGTATGGAAGCCCAGAACCAGGCCCAATTCATTTGAGGGATATGGGCCGAAAGCTTTCGAATGGATCAAAGTGGTGAAAGCTCATACGCAGATGAGATTTGCTATAGAAGTGGCAACAGCCGACCATGTAGAACTGGCATTAAAGGAAGACATCGATTTGCTTTGGATTGGCGCCCGCACTACTGTTAATCCTTTTACCGTTCAAGAAATTGCTGATGCCCTCAAAGGCGTGAATAAGCCAGTATTGGTAAAAAACCCGATAAATCCTGAGTTGGCACTTTGGCTCGGGGCTATTGAACGCATCTATAAAGCAGGTATCAAAAGAGTCGGGGCCATCCATAGAGGCTTTTCTTCCTATCAACAATCAAAATACCGCAACCAGCCATATTGGCAAATACCACTTTCATTGAAAAGTCAGTTTCCAGATCTCCCCCTGATTGGAGATCCCAGCCACATAGCCGGCAAGCGCTCGTTCATTCAAGAAATATCGCAAAAAGCGATGGACTTGGGTTATGATGGGCTGATGATAGAGACGCACCCAGATCCAGAAAATGCCTTGAGTGATGCACAGCAACAATTAACACCGGCAGCTTTAGAGCAATTACTGGCTGATCTTCGTGTCAGCAAGCGGTCTTCGAACAATACGCTATTTGTTAATCAACTGGAAGGATTGCGCGAAAAGATTGACAACCTTGACCAGGAATTGATCGATACCTTAGCAACGCGCATGAAGCTTGTCGAAAAAATTGGTGAATACAAAAAAGATAACAACGTTACCGTTTTTCAATTAGAGCGTTGGCAGGAAATTATACAAAGCAGGCCTGAGTGGGGACAAAAACAGTCATTGAATTACGATTTCATTGCGGAGCTTTTTAAAATCATACACGATGAATCCATCAGATTACAAACAGATATTGTGAATAAAGACACCCCTAACAAAAGCTAATGCTACCCAAACATATACTCACCACGCAAAATCCCGGAGCTACCTTAGTTCAATTTATTTCCGAAAAAAGATACAGCCAGATACTTATCATCACTGATCCAAATACAAGCGAACATTGCTATCCACATATCAAAGATCAACTCCCAGCCCATCAAAACTTAGAGGTTAAAGCAGGAGAAGAACATAAAAATCTGGAGACTTGCATAGCGATTTGGCAAAAGCTAACTGATATGCAAGCCGACAGGCATGCTCTTGTACTTGTATTAGGAGGTGGAGTATTGGGAGATATGGCTGGATTTTGTGCTGCCACCTATAAAAGAGGTATTGATTTTATATTGGCACCAACAACACTGCTCGCTCAGGTCGATGCCAGTATTGGGGGAAAGCTGGGGGTAGATTTTAATCATTTTAAAAACCACATCGGTGTATTTCAAGAGCCTGCACTCACCATTTTGTGTAGTACCTTCTTAAAAACATTACCGGCAAACGAGTTAAGATCAGGTTTTGCTGAAGTAATCAAGCACGCCCTCATTTCTGATGCCTCGCTTTGGCAAGAGATCTCCAATAAAACCTTAGTAGATCAAGATTGGGATAAGCTTCTGCGTCACTCCGCTGAGTTTAAATACAGCATTATAGCCCAGGACCCAAAAGAAAAAGGAATTAGGAAAATTCTTAATGCAGGGCATACCATTGGGCATGCTTTGGAGAGTTTTTTACTTATGCAGCAAAGAAAGGTTATGCATGGAGAAGCCGTTGCAGCTGGAATAATTGCAGAAGCTTTTTTGGCGCACGAAAGAGGGTTGCTTAGCGCTGAAGCGCTGAATTCAATAAAAAGTTATTTAACAGATGTCTTTGGAAACATACACTTCAGCTCGGATGAAATAGAATTCATTGCTGCTTATGCCTTGCAAGACAAAAAAAATAAGGACAATAGAATACTATGTGTGCTACTGAATGGAATTGGCGCAGCACAATGGGATTGTGAGATTAGCGTAGAAGATGTAAAAAGGGCTCTGGCATTTTACCTTTCTTAACTAAACGTAATGAGCTTCATTCTCATCGAAGGATTCTTTTTTGTCTTTTAAAGAATCTCTAAGAGATGAGGCTTTCTTCGCTATAAAATCTTTTGTTTTGTTCTTACGATCACCGGTTAATAACCAGGCCGCTAACAGGGCGCCCGAAGCTACACCCAACCCTATGGCTAT
Organism: Cyclobacteriaceae bacterium; assembly: GCA_022842845.1. Lineage (GTDB taxonomy): Bacteria > Bacteroidota > Bacteroidia > Cytophagales > Cyclobacteriaceae > Chryseotalea. The sequence goes on from JALHOT010000001.1 coordinate 138,483, forward strand.
TTTTTTTGTTGTACTCATACCTTTATTAACTGTTTTAACAGACAATTTGTTTCAAAGCACGTTAAAAAACTTTGCGTTTTCTAAATTGCCCCATGAATTTACTTACCATTAGTCCCCGCCCCATCATTCAAGGTACAGCTCAATACTTGCCTTCATCCAAAAGCATCAGCAACAGGGCACTCATATTAAATGCGTTATCCGATAAACCAGGTACACTCAGCAACCTGTCTGACGCCAATGACACGCAGTTAATGAAAAAGCTGGTTGTTAGTCAGGAAGAAATAATTAATGTTGAAGATGCAGGAACTGTCATGCGCTTCCTTACTGCTTACTTTGCCATCAAAGGGCAGAAAAAAATATTAACAGGTACAAGCCGTATGAAGGAAAGGCCCATCGGCATTCTGATTGATTCCTTGCGTGCGTTAGGAGCTGATATCCAGTATCTAGAGAAAGAAGGATACCCCCCTATCCAAATTAACCCATTCAAAAAACAAAAGACCAATCACCTTTTTGTACGAGGAGATGTAAGCAGTCAGTTTATTTCTGCTTTGATGATGATTGCCCCCTCATTAAATGATGGACTTTCTATTGAGATCACAGGACATTTGGGCAGCAGGCCTTACCTGGAGATGACAGCCTCCTTGATGAGAAGCTTTGGCGCCAAGGTATCTTTTGTTGGCAACAAAATAGACATTGTAAAGCAACCGTTGGGAATTAATAGCTATTCCATTGAAGGTGACTGGTCTGCCGCCAGCTACTGGTTTGCATTTGTAGCACTTAGTAAAGAGGGTGATCTTCTGCTGCCTAATATGATTTTAAGATCACTTCAGGGTGATAGAGTAATCGTTGACATGATGGAACAACTTGGGGTGGCTTGCGAGCCGCGGACCAACCAAATTTTACTTCGAAAAAAAGACCATCTCCCTCATTTCTCTTGGGATTTTACTGATTGCCCGGACCTCGCCCAGACGATAGCTGTAGTTTGTGCCACCAAGGGTATTGAGGCCAGCTTTAAAGGATTAGCAAGTTTGAGGATAAAAGAAACAGATCGTATTGCGGCCCTCCAACAAGAGTTAAGTAAGATTAATGCACAACTTATTGAAGATGGGGATGGATGGAAATTAATTCCCAGCACACACTTGCCGGATGAGGTGAACATACATACCTACCACGACCATCGCATGGCAATGGCTTTTGCGCCACTGGCAACTATAATGCATGTTACGATTGAAGACCCTGCCGTGACAAGAAAATCATACCCTAAGTTCTGGGATGATCTGAAGAGTCTAGGTTTTCAGTTGCTTAATCAATAGAGGCAAGTAGTCAGTAAACTGCAAAAGACGACTACCATACCATGAGAACATTTCACCATCAACAAAAATAACCTTTGCCATTGGCAGTATTTGTTGCAACTCAAGTTGATGTTTCTCCTTGAAGGGATAAGGTTCTGAGGTTAAGAATACCAATGATGGATTGAGTCGCACTATATCTTCATCATTCAAAACCGGGTAGCGATCAGCATCAATGACATTCTTAAATGAAGCCTCCTCCAACATGCTATTGATAAATGTGTGCTGACCGGCAGCCATCCAGGGTTTACGCCAAATAAGGTATAAAACCCTTTCCGCTGGAAAAGATTTGAGCTTTGCGAAACGATCTTCTATGCGCTGTACTAAAACAATAGCCTTTGTTGAAGTGTTTGAGAGGTCTCCCAGCATTTTTATCATTGTATAAGCATCAGAAAGCGTTACAACATCGCTTACCCATACAGGGTATCGTTTGGCCAGAAGCGTTATATCTTCTTTATTATTTTCTTCCTTATTGGCAATAATTAGATCCGGCTTGAGTCCTTCAATCAAATCAATATCCAGCTTCTTTGTACCTCCAACAATAGCCTTTCTACCGCCCCAATCTTTAGGATGAACGCAAAATTTAGTAATCCCAACAACCTGCTGGTCGAGCCCAAGGTAAGCAAGCAATTCTGTCTGAGATGGCACCAGCGAAATGATTCGCCTGGGCACTTCAGGCACAGAAACCTCTCTTTGCAATTGATCTACTACTATTGGCATATGCTTGACGAAGCTAAGATAGATCTTATAAATGCAAAAGTCCTGCATAGCATGGCTATACAGGACTCGCATGTGTTACGCACAGGGTACGAAGAGAAAAGACCCTCTCAACAAAAACTCAACGCCCCCGCGCGTAATTTCTTATAATATCGTACGAAGCGATTGATTAGGGATTTCTACTGTAAAGGTAGTACCTATGTCCTTCAATGAAGAGACATCAATCGAACCATTCAACCTTTGAACGGTATCTTTTACGATAAACAAACCGATGCCATTGCCGTACGACTGATCTGTAGCTCTGAAAAATCGGTCAAATATTTTTTGCTGGTATTGCTCCTCAACACCTATTCCATTGTCTTGTATGCGTATAGCACACATCAGCTTATTCACTTCCACATCAACCCGGATGAAGGATTTTTGCTTTTGAAAATCCGCGTACTTGATTGCGTTAGAAATCAAATTGGTGATGATTGTTTTGATCCGGAAACTATCCGAATACAAATCAACATTTTGATCAACTACCAACTCAATGTCTATGCGTTCAGTTTCATGAAAGTCGCGAAGATTGTCAATTTCTTCTGATATTACAGCCTTCAGATCAATTTTTTCTCGTTTAATTTCAAGGCGTTCACCCTTGAAAAAATCATTCATTTCCTCTAGATAAACATCTAGCTTCAAAAGGCTCTTTTTAATTAAACCGATGTACTCCAGTCGCTTTTCATTGGTTGCTGTTTCCGCCAGATTCACCAACCCCAGAACAGACCTGAGAGGCGCCTTTAAATCGTGTGTAGTTTTATAAAAAACCTGATCAAGGTGCAGATTGGACTCAAGTAATGCTTGCTCCCTTTTTTTGATCTCTGTTATATCATGTAGTTTCAGGACTAGCCCACGTACATGTGTATCATTGAAGGAGTTTGTGACTTGAGCAGAAAAAAATCTTTTTTCCTTGTTAACGGGAAGACAGACGTCAACCATTTTAACAGGAGATGTATCTGAGAACCGTTGCTTTAGCTCTCCCTCATTTTGCCCAGCAATAAATTCAAAGATCGATCGGCCCAACAACGCCATTGGCTCATGGCCTAGTATGTTAATCACAGAAGAGGAGACGTATCTGATTTTAAAATCCTTGTCTGTAACGATGGTAATGTCAAAGGAGTTTTCTACCAACTCACGAAACATCTCTGTTTGTACCTCCAGCTTCTCCATATTCACCCCTCCTTCTTAACTACTCCTATGGACCAGGAAAATACTTAGATTAAAATGGCCATGCTGCTTAGCTGGCTTGATACTTTCAGGTTATTGCTTCCGAAAGTGCTCTGGTTCATTTCGAACTTAAGTTTACCATCAACCACTTTAAAGTTGATGCAACTTCCCTTTTGTGCAAGTCCGTTACCGTTGGTAATGGTCAACACAGGTTTACCAGTGATGCTACCTTTGATAGCTTCAAATTGATTGCTCTTACTTCTTCCTAAATATACCACGGCACAAGTGGCTGCTTCTTCAGGAGAACTAAGTTTCTTAATTACATACTTCTTACTGCCTTTTGGTTTACCGTCATAGCGTTGCTTGAGAGTATTGAAAACATCTTCTTCTCCCATCACACCTATGACAAAATCACCACCCTCAGCTTCGTTAGGCCATTGCACATACTTAATAAAATTATAAAGCATGGCCGAGTGGATTTCATGAACTTCAGCTTCCTGGGCTGAGGCCAGGAAAAACGAGAAAAGCATTACGCTCAAAACAAGTAACTTTTTCATGGGGCTCTTAGGTTATTGGTTACGCAATCTACAATTTTCGTTCAATAAGAAGAAGCCCCAGCGGTAAAGCCGGGGCTAATTCCCAAACAACCCATTAAATCACTATCGCCATTGAAGAGAGTGCACTTGACACTTTGAGGTTAGAGGCCTCTACTGCCTTTTGGTTCAACTCAAACTTCAACTTATTATCGATGGTACGGAAGTTAATCGCGCTACCTTTTTCACCAAGTCCTGCTTTATCAGTTATGATCAAGGTGTTTTTACCTTTTACTTTATTGCTGATGGCTTCGAACTCACCACTCTTTGATCTGTCTATGTAAACCACATCGCACTCAGAAAGCTCGGCAGATGAGTTGAATTTCTTAATCACATAAGTCTTACCTCCGCGCTCTTTACCACCGTGCCATGCATTGAGTGTATTAAATATTTCAGAGTTTCCAACCACTCCGATCACAAACTCACCTCCACTAGCCTGGTTAGGCCACTGTACGTACTTAACAAAGTTCACCATCATCATAGAGTAAACTTCATGCACGGGTCTGTCTTGTGCGAATACATTAACACTGGCAAGGACTGCAAGCGATAGAACTAGGCTCTTAATTGTTTTCATGTTGTTTGAGAGTTTTTGTGTTATTTGTTGACACAAAAGTAGGCCCCTCCAGGTAGCTGGAAGGGCCTATATAATTCTCAAACTTTCTAATGTAAGATTTTCACGAATGCTGGCCTGTTCATCGGGCCATTTTAAGCAAAAACCGCTTTTTTAGCCCAAAATCATTTAATATACCGGAAGTCGTGCCCGGATTTTAATTGTAGAAGGAACTCATAAATTAACTGAATTACATTTTCTACATCCTTTTTGTGCACCATCTCTACAGTTGTGTGCATGTATTTGAGCGGAAGTGATATCAGCGCAGAGGCAACCCCTTCAGCAGAATAGGCAAAAGAATCTGTATCGGTACCGGTAGAACGCGATACCGCCTGCCGCTGGAAAGGTATCTTTTGCTTCTCGGCCGTGTTCAGCACCATTTTTAGCACATTATTTTGAACAGCAGGGCCATAACACAAAACGGGGCCGGAGCCAGCTTTTAGATTACCACTCTCCTTCTTATTGTACATGGGTGACTGGGTGTCGTGGGTCACATCTGTACATATGGCCAGGTCTGGCTTAATTCTACGGGAAATCATTTCTGCCCCTCTCAGGCCTATCTCTTCTTGTACTGAGTTGACTATATAAAGGCCGAAGGGCAGCTTTTTCTTGTTTTCTTTTAGCCTTCTGGTAACCTCGGCAATCATAAAGCCACCCATGCGGTTATCCAAGGCACGCCCCACCAGCCAATCGCCATTCAACTCCATCAACTCATCTTCAAAAGTGATTACACAGCCCACATGAATACCCATGGATTCAACCTCTTTCTTATTCTCTGCCCCCACATCAATGAAGATGTTTTTCATGGATGGAGATTCCTCTCTGGCTGCATCGCGCACATGAATGGCCGGCCATCCGAAAATACCTTTGACTATACCTTTTTCAGTATGAATGTTTACCCGTTTACTTGGGGCAATCTGATGGTCAGACCCACCATTCTTTCGAACGTAGATATAACCATCATCAGTAATGTAGTTAACGAACCAAGATATTTCATCAGCGTGGGCTTCGATGACCACTTTATAAGGTGCTTTAGGATTTACAACACCTACTACGGTTCCATATACATCTACAATATAATCATCTATGTAAGGCTTCAGGTAATCTAACCAGATCTGCTGTCCCGAAGATTCAAAACCTGTAGGAGATGCATTGTTCAAATAATCGTATAGGAATTTTTTGCTCTTCTTATCCATAGCTAAAAGTTGTTCATTATTCTTTATAAAGGAATATTTCCGTGCTTCTTCTTTGGCAGCTTATCAACCTTATTTTCCAGCATCTTAAAAGCCCTGATTAACTTTTCTCTCGTTTGATCTGGATAAATAACTTCATCAATAAAACCTCTGTGGGCTGCTCGATAAGGGTTGGCAAACTTGCGTGTGTACTCATCTACCTTCTCGTCTAATTTAGCCTGTGGATCACTGGCTTCCGAGATCTCCTTCTTAAAAATGATTTCGGCCGCACCTTTTGCGCCCATTACTGCAATTTCAGACGTTGGCCAGGCATAATTTAAGTCTGCGCCAATATGTTTACTATTCATAACATCATAAGCGCCACCATAAGCCTTTCGCGTAATCACTGTCACACGGGGTACCGTAGCTTCAGAAAAAGCAAAAAGAAGTTTAGCGCCATTGGTGATAATCGCGTTCCACTCCTGATCTGTGCCAGGTAAAAAACCGGGGACATCTTCAAACACTAAGAGCGGAATATTAAAACAATCGCAGAAGCGCACAAAACGGGCTGCCTTTACACTGGCATCTATATCTAACACGCCAGCTAAAACGGCAGGCTGATTGCCTACTATACCAATGCTTCTTCCCGCTAATCGCGCAAAACCAACAACAATATTCTCTGCGTAATTCTTATGTACTTCAAAAAAAGAAGCATCATCTACAACACCGCTGATTACCTCACGCATATCGTAAGGTTGATTAGGGTTAGCAGGAATTATGGTATTTAAAGCAGGGCGTAATTCATTGCCTTCTGCATAGGGTTTTCTAGGTGCATCATCCTCGCAATTTTGGGGCAAATAGCTAAGCAGTTGCTTGATGTTTTGAATACACTCTACCTCATTGGCGGAAGCAAAATGCGTTACACCACTTTTCGTGCTGTGTGTTGAGGCACCCCCTAACTCTTCTGCAGTAACATTTTCGTGGGTTACTGTTTTCACAACGTTCGGACCCGTTACAAACATGAAGGAAGTATTCTCCACCATGAAGATAAAGTCGGTGATAGCTGGTGAATACACCGCACCTCCTGCACAAGGGCCCATGATGGCCGAAATCTGAGGAATTACACCTGAAGCCAGTGTGTTTCGATAAAAGATATCTGCATAACCTCCCAAAGAAACAACCCCTTCTTGAATGCGGGCCCCGCCAGAATCATTCAAACCAATAACCGGGGCACCATTCTTCATGGCCATATCCATGATCTTCACGATTTTTTCAGCGTGCGTTTCAGACAATGATCCTCCAAAGACTGTAAAATCCTGCGAGAAAACATACACTAAGCGACCTGCTACTGTTCCGTAGCCTGTCACCACACCATCGCCCAAATAATATTCCTTATCAAGGCCAAAGTCTTTGCAACGATGCATAACAAACTTATCAAGCTCTTCAAAAGAACCTTCATCAAGCAACAAATGAATACGTTCCCGTGCGGTTAACTTTCCTTTTGCGTGCTGCTGCTCTATTCTTTTGGCACCACCACCTTGTAAAGACTCATTATTCCTGCGATCCAGCTCATCAAATTTTGCTTGTAGTACCGGGTCGTTTACGCTCCTTTTTGTCATGATCAGTTGGCTAATAAATACCCCGAAATATAGTGTGCTTTAGTCTATGCACGAAGCCGAATCCATAAATCCTTCTATTTTTGCGGTGCCAAAATTATGCTTGACAGAGTCGCCATTATTGATCTGGGAACTAACACCTTTCATTTGCTCATCGCTGAGCAGACGGAGGAGCAGTACAAGTTCATTTACCGGGAAAGATTGGCAGTAAGGTTAGGACAACGCGGGATCAATCAAGGCATTATCCAACCTGATGCCATTGACAGGGCTATACGGGCCTTATCAAGCTTTAAAACAACAATCGATCAACATGATGTTATTAAAGTTTTTGCTTTCGGGACAAGCGCACTTCGCAATGCAAAAAATGTTGAAGAGGTAGTAAGCATATTTAAAGATAAAGCAGGCATAGAAGTCACCATTATTTCTGGTGACCGCGAGGCAGAATTGATATTTATGGGTGTAAGATCCGGGCTGGCCCTTGGCAAGGACTATTCGCTGGTAATGGACATAGGCGGTGGCAGTGTGGAGTTTATCATTGGTAACGATGATAAAATTGTTTGGAAACAAAGCTTCGAAATTGGCGCCCAGCGATTGCTTGAGATGTTCCACAGAACAGACCCGATTGAAGCATCTGAGATTGACGAACTCACTCAATATTTCATACAACAGCTTACACCTCTTTTAGCGGCTCTTGGCAAATGGCAACCCGATACGCTCATTGGCTCTTCTGGCACATTTGATACACTCAGTGACATTTATTGTATAGAGCATGGCATTAACAAAAAAGAGGAATCGATAGAAACCCCTTTGACCATCAATGGGTTTTATGAGATTCTTGAGGAGTTATTGGTGAAGAACCGAGAAGAACGTTTGATGATGCCGGGAATGATTGAGATGCGGGTAGATATGATTGTAGTGGCCAGTTGTCTTATTAACTATCTCTTGCAACAATACACCTTCAAAAAGATTCGCGTTTCCACCTATGCCCTAAAAGAAGGCATTCTCTACTCCCTAAAAAACAAGAGTCAGTAAAAGATACTGACTCCTGAAATCCAGAAGGTATTCTGCTTTAGATAGTTTCGTTGATCAAGGGTTGAATCTGACCGGAAGTTTTAATCTGCCTTGTTTGGAGCTCAGTATTGTTAACGTCAATGCGAAGTTTATCGCCTACCACAATAAAACTCATACCTGCTCCCTTCTTATGAAGGCCCTCTCTTTCTGCTATAATTAAAACTGGCATACCAGATGTTTTCTTTCTGATCTCTTCCAATTGAGCACTCTTGCCATCAGATAAATACAAAACGTGAGGATCTTCAATGCCAGTAAGCTCTTCTATTTGAGTAATCTTGATTGGCAAACCATTAATACTTTTACCAACGAAGGCCTTTCGCATTTCATCAATTACTCTCGACTTTCCGTACACAATTATAGCGAACTCAGTTTTACCGGAAGTGGGCCAGGACATGTATTTGGTTACTCCATAAACAAAAAGTGAATAAGCCTGATAATTGGTGGTCTGAGCATGTGCTTTGAAGCCGAAGCTTAACAGGCAAATCAGTACAAAGGATAGTCTAATTTTCATCTCATTTTCTGTTTAAGTCAATTTACCTTACCACAGCTGGTATATCGTTTAATAATAAACAACAGGACGTCATCCCTAATTAGCAAACCCTATGCCTTAATTGTAAAAGTAGGCTAACGTGTGAAATTATGCGAAATTAAGCTTTTATGACCATATTACTGTCTTTAAAAAAAGACGATCTCGGTCAAAAACTAACCTCCCGTATCACAACGCTGATCCGAGAAACCAAACCCAACAGTAAAACCTTGTTACTCCAAACCAATTATCTGCTTGTCTTTGGGGTACTTCACTTCATATTTAAACTGAACCTTCTTTGTTTCATTGGCCTGCAATTTCAAATTCCACTCAAGCTTACCTGTTTCTTTATTAAAACTGGCTCCGTTGGTATCCAGCACTACTACTTCAATCTGACTGTTTTTTGAAACGGGAATCTGATCTTCTACCATCAGGTCTATTGCTTCGGACTTGGTGTTGCGAATTGAGATCTCCAAAGTATAGGTATCGCGCTGGTTGGTCCCAATGGTTTTGCGACTGCTAAAATCCTTTAGCTTCTCCCTTTTTACAACCACACGTTTATCGCGACCTAGCGAAACAGAAAGGGTATCCTTAATTGAATTTGGATCAATAAAAGAGTTACTCACGAATGTACCTTCAAAGAAAATATTGGCTTCACCAGGAAGAAGACTGAATTCTTCCCAACCACTTGCTTTTGCCACCAGAAAAGCATCCTTATCTAACTTGGGTGCCACTGAATAAGTATAGGTGGCTTTCATTTCATGGCTTCGAATATCCACCATGGTAGGTTTATTAGCTGAGACCACAGTATACGGTAAACCTATCGAGAATTCTGTGTTCAATGATGTTTGCGTTGTATTGACAAAGGATGAAGCTTTATCAGACTCTACCATATCAAACGACTCAAAAACCATTTCTGCAGGAGCCGATTCAGCCATACCTCTCACCGCTGCTTTGCTCGACAAGGTCGGCTTTCGTTCTACATACACAGGTCTGGGGTAATAAAAATCGAGCAGCCAGGTATACAGCTCTGGTTTCAAACCACCTTCGCTCGGATTAGCAGTACTTAAAGTAATCTTTACCTGATTCCACTCCTCTCCTGTGTTTTGAAAAACGTTTGCTTTATAGTTCAACTGAATTGGGCTCTTGGTATTGAGCGCTCGTAAATCGTACACAGGTTGCCAGCCGGCATTGCTAACGATATAATTAATTTCAAGTTCAACGGGTGTAGCCGCGTCAGCAGATAGAGATATTACTATTTCACTGGTGTTTCTGCTGAAAATATCATTTTGCTCATTGAGCTGGCGCTGCAGTCGAGCCATCCCTTCATTTAACTTCTTCATTCTTTCATCATGCTTCATCCGCGCAGTAACAATTTCTGAAAGCCTGGATCTGAAGAAATCAGTCATGGCTTTTAATTCGGCTACAGTAAGATTGCTTTGTGTGCCACCAATTTTTTGATTACTCAACATCATATTTTCTTCTTTGATCAGAATCTCCTTTTGACTTTGCTCTACCAAAACTTGTCTTTGCATCAAATCAATAGAATCCTTTAATACTCTTAGCCTGGGCGGAAGATTGAATTCGTTTAAGAAATTCTGCCGATGCGCAATGCCTTCAATAACAACTTTCCCCTTTCCTGAAACCTGGATAGATTGTTGGTCTAACAAAGAAGTAAGCCCTTTCACCACAAGGGTATTGCGCCCTGCCGCCACTTTAGTTTTCACTTCGCGTGTTACCTGCGCCTTGTTAAGAAATACCGTTACAGCAGTAATCTTGCTGTCAATACTATTTTCTGTTTGGGCATAAGTCATGAATTGTGTCAGTACACAGATCATGAAGATGGATAGTTTTTTCATATTCAGAAATTTACAAAGAAGATGCAGCACCAAAACCAATTCCATACCAGAATTCAGAAATATTTGACCGGCCCCCTATCTTTGCACCATGACTGATGTTCTGTTTCCGTATGAGCAATTGCGCTCCTTTGCCTTAACTATTTTTACAAAAATTGGCTGCCCTGCTGATGACGCTGCCTTAGCCACCGATGTGCTGTTGAGTGCCGATCTCAGAGGCATCGATTCTCATGGTTTAGCAAGACTCTCTGGTTACGTTCGTTTATGGGAAGCTAAGCGGATTAACACCAATCCTGATGTAAGGGTAATTTACGAAACACCAAGCACAGCCGTGGTTGATGGGGATGCGGGCCTGGGCTTGGTAGTAGCACCAAAGGCCATGAAAGTGGCTATCGAAAAGGCAAAACAGGCTGGAACCGGTTGGGTGTCTGTGAAAAACTCAAACCATTTTGGAATAGCCGGCTACCATTCCATGATGGCCCTGCAACATGATATGATTGGTATGGCGATGACCAATGCCAGTCCATTGGTGGCACCTACCTTCTCTACTGAGCGCTTGCTGGGAACTAACCCTATCTCAGTGGCTATCCCTGCACAACAGCAACCTCCCTTTGTTGCAGACCTGGCCACCACTACTGCTGCCAATGGTAAACTCGAAATCCTTCAAAGAAAAAACAAGCTAGCGCCCACAGGGTGGATTCAGGATAAAAGTGGCAACACCTCCACCAACCCACATGAATTAAAAGATGGCGGTGCGCTGATCCCATTAGGCAGTGATTATGAGCATGGCAGCCATAAAGGTTATGCACTGGGGTCAATCGTTGATATTTTCTCTGCTGTTCTCTCTGGTGCCAACTATGGCCCTTGGGTACCGCCCTTCGTTGCATTTCTGCAACCACCCGCAGATCCGGTAGGGCAAGGCATTGGCCATTTCTTTGGCGCCATGCGTATTGACGCCTTCCGTCCAGCCAATGAGTTTAAATTGCATATGGATACATGGATTGGACGCTTCCGAAGTGCTAAAACTGTTGAGGGAAAAGATCGTGTATTGATACCGGGTGATCCTGAACGAGAAATGGAAAAAGTACGGCTTGCCGCTGGTATACCCCTTAATAGTAAAGTGGTAGAAGACTTAACAGACTTGGGGAGAAAGCTGGATGTGAATTTCTAAAGTGTTAAGAAAATTCTAAAAACCCAGGGTGACCCAAAAGGTCCTGTGTTGGTGAATTTCAAGTCATAGAGCGCCATCATGTTTACGGCTCCCCTGTTACCTAATCTTTGGGTGTAGCCTGCTCCCAGCAAAAAACGCTCAAATACCTGACGAGGGTTATTATCGTTAAAGATATCAGGATCCACGCTGATAAAATTATACTCAGTAATAGCAAAGAGTTCCTGCGTTACATTAAAGCGAAGGAAGGGGTTGATGCCATATTGATTAGTCGACAAACCAAGATCTGAATATTTAAGAAAGGTATAATTAATGCCTGTGCCTGAAGATAGTTTAGGGGTTATCATATAACCAATGATGGGCGATACCTGGGCCAGAAAGTAATTATTCCCATTGGGATCACGGCCGGTGTTTAACCCAAAACCACCGCCTACGTAGATTCTGTCCTTCAGATTCCAGGAGGCATTATCAGCTACATCGCGCTGGGCAAAAGAAGAGAAGCCTGCCAACAAAAGAACGATAATGATGGGGGCCGCGTGTTTCATTTATTCTTCAACGATTAAAAAGATCTCTTCAGTCTCTTTCTTCATTAAATACTTTTCACGCGCAAATTTTTCAACCGATTCACGGTCGCCAAAAAGATCGTCATGATCCTTTTGTACTTCTTTAATCTTCTCTTCGTAATACTCCTTTTCGTTTTCTAAAGACCTTAGCTTGGCCGTCAGCCGAAATCTGGAAAGAAAGTCATTCTGATCAAGGAAAGACATCCATATGAGAAAGAAGGCAATCCCAACAACATAAAAGTTGCGAAAAATGGGGGGTACTCTTTTGATCATAGCTTAAAAAATGTAATCGAAGATAGTAAAAAATTGTTAATCGTTAGTAGTTGTTCGTTATTGGGCTTATCCTTCCAACAACGAACAACCAACAACCTTATCAAAACTTCAATCCAGGGAAATAGGCGGTCTCACCCAATTCCTCTTCAATGCGGATTAATTGATTGTACTTGGCCATACGATCAGAGCGTGAGGCTGAACCGGTCTTAATCTGACCCGTGTTCAATGCCACTGCTAAATCTGCAATAGTGTTATCTTCCGTTTCGCCAGAGCGATGTGACATTACACTCTTGTAGGAATTGTTCTTAGCCAGGTTTACCGCAGCAATCGTTTCGCTTAAAGAACCAATCTGATTCACCTTAACAAGAATTGAGTTCGCAACACCTGTATCAATGCCCTGCTGCAAACGCTTTACATTCGTTACAAATAAATCATCGCCTACCAGCTGAACCTTGCTTCCTACTTTGTCTGTAAGCTTCTTCCAACCATCCCAATCATCTTCTGCCATACCATCTTCAATAGAAATGATAGGATACTTCTTTGCCCACTTAGCCCAATACTCCACCATCTCATCAGACTTTAATTTCTTGCCATCTGATTTGTGGAAGGTGTAGGTTTTTGATTTAGCATCATAGAATTCAGAAACCGCAGCATCCATGGCAATGAAAATATCAACACCAGGTTTGTAGCCAGCTTTTTCAATTGCCTTGATTACAATTTCGATTGCTTCTTCATTGGATTTGATGTTAGGCGCAAAACCTCCTTCATCACCAACGTTGGTAGAAAGTCCTTTATCGTGCAATACTTTCTTCAGTGTGTGAAACACTTCAGTGCCCATACGCAAAGCATCAGAGAATGTATCGGCCTTAACAGGCATTACCATAAACTCCTGAAAATCGATTGAGTTATCAGCATGGCTACCACCGTTTAGAATATTCATCATCGGCACAGGCAAAGTATTAGCACTTACCCCACCAATGTAGCGATACAATGAAAGACCAGACTCCATCGCAGCAGCTTTTGCAACCGCCATAGAAGTTCCTAAAATTGCGTTGGCACCGAGCTTAGCTTTATTGGGTGTACCATCTAACTCAATCATGATCTTGTCGATCAGGTTTTGCTCATAAGCAGGGAACCCTACAATTGCTTCTGCAATTTTAGTATTCACGTTATTCACTGCTTTCAACACACCCTTACCCATGTACTTCTTCTTGTCGCCATCGCGAAGTTCTACCGCTTCGTGTGTACCGGTAGAAGCACCTGATGGAACAGCGGCACGACCAAAAGCACCAGCAGAAGTTGTTACTTCTACTTCTATTGTTGGATTGCCGCGACTGTCTAAAATCTGGCGGGCATGTACACTTTCTATTAAACTCATGTCAATTATATTTTAAGATTTGAGATTATATGTTTTATCGACTTACTAAGCTTTTGGCCTTGATCATTTCAATAAATTGGTCAAACAAATACACTGAATCGTGAGGGCCAGGAGAAGCTTCAGGGTGATACTGTACACTAAAGGCTTTCTTATCCTTTCTTCTAATGCCCATAATGGTATTGTCATTTAGATGAAGATGGGTTACTTCAACTTTAGTATTACTGTCTATACCCTTTTCACTAATGGCGAAACCATGGTTTTGTGAGGTCATTTCTCCCTTTCCTGTTTTTAAATTTTTAACAGGATGATTAAGACCGCGATGACCGTGGTGCATCTTATAAGTAGAGAGACCTGAAGCCAATCCCAGAATCTGGTGCCCCAAACAAATGCCGAACAGTGGCTTATCAGCATCCAGAACTTCTTTGACGGTTTTGATGGCATACTCCATCACCGCGGGATCGCCAGGGCCGTTAGAAATAAAATAACCATCAGGCTTCCACTGCTCCATTTCCGCAAAAGATGTTTTTGCAGGAAACACTTTGCAATAGCAACCTCGCTTAGAGAGATTATTTAAAATATTGCGCTTAATACCCAAGTCCAATACAGCAACCTTAATCGGTGCCGATTCATCGCCAAAGAAGTAAGACTCTTTTGTCGATACTACTGAAGATAACTCAAGTCCATCCATAGATGGCAATTGTTTGATGCGTTCCTTCATCTGCTCTGGTGTAAGCTCTGACGATATCAAAGCATTCATAGCACCTTTGCTTCGAATGTAGCGAACCAACATCCGTGTATCTAAGCCCGCAATCCCCACTACCTCATTCTTTTCCAGGTAATGCTGTAAGGTATCATTAGCTCCTTTACGGCTATGCTCTTCTGAGAAGTCGTTAATGACCACACCAGCCACCTGCGTATGATTAGACTCCTGATCTTCATCGATCGTACCGTAGTTTCCTATATGCGAAGCCGTAGTCACAACCATCTGCCCGTAATAAGATGGATCGGTGTAAATCTCCTGATAACCCGTCATACCGGTATTGAAACAAATTTCACCACCGCTGGTACCAATCTTGCCAACAGCGACACCCTCTACCAACAAGCCGTCTTCGAGTAATAAATAAGCTTTCTTATCCACCTTCATGTATATATGGTTTAACAAAAATAAGTTTCTATCGGCAATACCGGCCCTTTAAGACCAATAAACTTCCGCACTCGTTTGAACAAAGCCTCTGGCAAGGCCTCTGAAATCTTAATCCAGGCTGAAAACAAAAAAGGGATTGAGTCAAACTCAATCCCTTTTATATATGCTCCGTGCTCCACTGTTACGCTTCGCCTTCAGTTTTGTCAGCCTTCTTAGCCTTCTTTGGCTTTTCTTCTACCGCAGTAGCTTCAGTGCCCTCTGCTGTTGTCTTAGCCTTAGCGCGACCTCTTCTTGTTTTAGCTTTCTTCTCACCACCTTCTTTAGTGTAAAGCGTGTTGAAGTCCACCAATTCCATCAAGCAAACCTCTGCATTGTCACCAATGCGTGTGTCACTTAATTTGATGATGCGTGTATAGCCACCTGGTCTGTCAGCAATCTTTGCTGCAACCTCGCCAAACAATTCCTTCACAGACTCCTTGTTGCCAAGGTAAGAGAACACAGTTCTGCGTGAGTGAGTAGAATCAGTCTTTGCTTTGGTAAGCAAAGGCTCGACATATTTCTTTAAAGCTTTAGCCTTCGCTACAGTGGTAGTGATGCGCTTATTAATAATCAGGGAAGACGCCATGTTCGACAATAATGCCGCGCGGTGGCTATGCTTTCTTCCTAAATGGTTTATTTTCTTACCGTGTCTCATGATCGCAAAATTCTCTTAATCTTCGTCCAACTTATATTTGGAAAGGTCCATGCCAAAAGTCAGGCCTTTATCTGCTACTAGTTGCTCCAATTCAGCTAATGACTTCTTACCGAAGTTTCTAAACTTCATCATGTCTGAAATCTCTAATTGAACAAGTTCACCAAGTGTTTTTACATCAGCTGCTTTCAAGCAGTTGTAAGCACGTACTGAAAGATCAAGGTCATGCAAACCAGTCTTCAATAACTTGCGCATATGAAGCATCGCTTCATCTACAACTTCCTCTTCTGCGTTCTTACCAGTTTCTTGCTCGATTGGTTTATCGGAGAATAAACGGAAGTGCTGAATTAAAATATGTGCGGCTCCTTCCAATGCTTTCTCAGGATGAATTGAACCGTCAGTTTGAATCTCAATAACTAGTTTTTCGTAGTCTGTCTTTTGCTCAACGCGGGTATTTTCTACACTGAACTTTACATTCTTAACAGGTGTAAAAATCGCATCGATTGGAATGAACCCGAAAACTTGTTCGTTAGGTTTATTCTCCTCTGCGGGTAAGTAACCTCTGCCTTTCTCAACAGTCAGCTCAATCTCAATACTAGCTGTCTCATCCAGATTACAGATTACATGATCAGGATTCAAGATTTCAAAAGCTGATGTAAACTTGGCGATATCACCAGCTTTCAATTGCTTCTGCTTCTTTGCGCTAACAGTAATCTTAGTATCATTAGTATCGTTAGCCTTACGGAAACGAACCATTTTCAGATTCAGGATGATTTCTGCTACGTCTTCTACTACACCTTCGATAGTAGAGAATTCGTGCAATACACCAGGAATCTTAACACCTGTGATGGCATAACCCTCTAAAGAAGAAAGCAAAATTCTTCTTAGTGCGTTACCCATTGTAACACCATATCCTTTTTCCAGAGGCTTGAAGGTAAAGGTACCGTGAAAATCATCGGCCTTTTCCATTACAACCTTCTCCGGCATTTGAAAAGCAAGTATTGACATAGTCAGGTTCTTTTTCGTTAGGAATTACTTAGAGTACAATTCAACGATCAACTGTTCGTTGATATTTTCAGGAATATCAGAGCGCAAAGGAATGTGCAACAGCTTTCCGATCATTTCAGAATTGCTCCACTCTAACCAGGCGTACTTCTTAGCTGATTGAACAGACAAGCTGTTCGAAATAGTTTCTAAAGACTTAGAGCGCTCGCGCACGCCAATCTCATCGCCTGACTTCAAGCTGAATGAAGGAACGTTTACAATTTCACCATTCACAGTAATGTGTTTGTGAATGACCAATTGACGAGCCGCTCTGCGGGTTGGTGCAATACCCAAACGATACACAGTGTTATCTAATCTTGCCTCCAGTAACTGAAGCAAAACTTCACCTGTAACGCCTTTCTTACGGGAAGCCTTATCGAACATCTTTGCAAACTGACGCTCAAGCAAACCGTAGATATATTTTGCCTTCTGCTTCTCAGCCAACTGCGTAGCATATTCAGAAACCTTACGTTTCTTAGTCTTGCCGTGCATGCCGGGAGCATAGTTTTTCTTTTGTAACGCTTTGTTCTCGCCCATCACAGGCTCATTGAAGCGTCTTGAGATCCTTACTTTTGGCCCAGTATATCTTGCCATGTTTTTGTTATTTCTAATTCTAAAATTCTAGTTCAAAACCTATTGCTACAGTTTATACTCTGCGGGCTTTAGGAGGACGGCAACCGTTGTGTGGTAGCGGAGTCATATCCTTAATGGTGGTAATTTCAATACCAGCGATTTGGATCGTACGGATTGCAGATTCGCGACCGGCACCAGGGCCTTTCACGAACACTTCAACTTTGCGCAAGCCAAGTTCAAAAGCCTTCGTAGCACAATCCTGAGCTGCCATCTGAGCAGCATAAGGTGTGTTTTTCTTCGAGCCTTTGAAACCCATCTTACCAGCAGATGACCAAGTGATCACCTGACCAGTAGAATTAGTCATTGCAACAATAATGTTGTTGAACGTAGCGCGGATGTGAGCCTGACCTACAGCCTCAACGTTTACCACACGCTTTTTCGATTTATCTTTTTTCTTATCAGCAGTCGCCATTATTGAAAAGTGTTTATATCAATTAACCTTTCGTTGCCTTCTTCTTGTTCGCTACCGTCTTACGCTTACCCTTACGAGTACGTGCGTTATTCTTAGTAGTTTGTCCACGCACAGGTAAGCCTTTGCGGTGACGTAGTCCACGGTAACAACCGATGTCCATCAAACGCTTAATGCTCAGCTGAACTTCAGAACGTAGCATACCTTCTACTTTGAACTGTTCAGAGATGATACCACGAATTGCGTTCGCTTCATCATCGTTCCACTCCTTCGCCTTTTTATCGAAGTTAATGCCAGCCTGTGTTAGGATGCTTTGCGCTCTTCTTCTGCCTATACCATATATATAGGTAAGGGCTATTTCACCACGCTTGTTATCCGGAATATCGACACCTTGTATCCTTGCCATGTCTTTACTTATTGTTTCTAACTATCAATTCAATATTAGCCTTGTCTCTGCTTGAAACGAGGGTTCTTCTTGTTGATTACATACAACTTACCTTTGCGTCTGATGATCTTGCAATCAGCGCTGCGCTTTTTGATGGATGCTTTTACTTTCATCTCTATAACAGTTACTTGTATCTAAATACAATTCTTCCTTTTGTTAAATCGTAAGGAGACATTTCAAGTCTTACCTTATCGCCTGGTAAAATACGAATGTAGTTCATGCGCATTTTGCCAGAAATGTGGGCCAATACTTCGTGCCCGTTTTCCAACTGTACTCTGAACATTGCGTTTGATAACGCTTCTGTTATTGTACCATCTTGTTCTATTGACTTTTGCTTCGCCACTTATAGCTATAATTTTCTTCTATATACTGGTGTGTTGTCAATACATCCGTTTTACCGTCACCAATTGCCACCATGTGCTCAAAGTGTGCCGAGGGCTTTCTATCCGCAGTGCGGATTGTCCAACCATCTTTTTCTTGTACCACATTTCTGGTACCCATGTTAATCATAGGCTCAATGGCGAAAACCATTCCTGGCACCAACTTCACGCCTTTACCCCTTTTTCCATAGTTAGGAACTTCAGGGTCTTCATGTAATTGTTTACCAACACCGTGACCAACCAGTTCTCTTACCACTCCATACCCAAAGCTTTCTACATAGTTTTGGATTGCATATCCAACATCCCCCATTCTGTTTCCGGCCTTCGCTTGCGCAATAGCCAACCAGAGCGACTCGAGTGTTCTTTCCAAAAGAAGTAACTTCTCCTGAGAGGCACCTTCGAGCGGATAGGTATATGCAGAGTCACTGTGGTAGCCCTTATAAAAGACCCCACAATCAACTGAAATTACATCTCCATCTTTGAGTTCGTAGCTGCTGGGGAAACCATGCACTACTACCTCGTTAACAGATATGCAAAGAGAAGCTGGGAAACTGCCGTTGTAATTCTTGAATGATGGAATACCACCGTTATCGCGAATGTACTCTTCAGCAATTTTGTCGAGTTCAGCGGTTTTTACACCGGCTTTCACTCGCCTAGCTACTTCTCCGTGCGCTTTCCCAAGTATTTGGGCGCTTTCGCGGATCAGGGCTACCTCTTCTTCAGTCTTTAAGTGAACCATTCAGCACTTAAGCTGCAGCAAATTGAGAACGTCCTTTTACTCTGCCAGACTTCATCATGCCTTCGTAATGACGCATGAGTAAGTAACTTTCTATTTGCTGAAGCGTGTCAAGCACTACGCCTACAAGAATCAGCAAGGAAGTTCCTCCGAAGAACTGGGCAAAATTTTGTCCAACACCGGCTATTACTGCAAAAGCAGGCATAACCGCTATAATCACCAGGAATATTGCACCCGGTAATGTGATGCGTGATAGAACAGTGTCTATAAACTCAGAAGTTTGTTTACCTGGCTTTACGCCCGGAACGAAACCTCCGTTTCTTTTTAAATTATCAGCAATGTCGTTTGAATTGATTGTGATAGCTGTATAGAAGAATGTGAACAACAGAATCAGTGAACCAAATACAAGATTATATTGCCATGAAGTAAAGTCTGAGAATGTAGAGCCGATATAAGCACCAGCTTCGCTATCTCTCCAAATACCACCGATCAAGGCAGGAATAAACATTAACGCTTGAGCGAAAATGATTGGCATTACACCGGCAGAATTCAATTTCAAAGGAATGAAATCGCGCTTGCCACCATACAACTTATTACCAACTACTTGTTTCGCATATTGAATAGGGATTCTGCGTGTTGCCTGAGTAATCAAAATTACCCCCATGACCACTGCAAACAAAGCAAGTATTTCAATTACAAAGATGATACCACCGCTCAATCCACGATTATTTACCATCTCATCAATGATTGAACCAGGGAAACGAGACACTATACCAATCATGATTAGCATAGATATACCGTTACCAATTCCTTTGTCGGTAATTCTTTCACCTAACCACATACAGAACATTGTTCCGCCTATCAGGATAGAAATTGCTGAGAAGTAAAAGAAGAATCCAGGGTCAATAATTGCCTCGGCAGGAATTGTACCTCTGATGTAACCGTAAGACTGGAAACCTGTAATGAAAATAGTTAGTACGCGTGTGATTTGATTCAAGCGCTTACGACCAGATTCACCTTCCTTTTGCATTTTTTGGAAGTAAGGAACTGCCACAGTCAATAATTGCACAATGATAGATGCCGAAATATAAGGCATGATACCCAGGGCAAAAATTGATGCACGACTAAAAGAACCACCTAGAAAAGTGTTCAATAGTGCTAAGATACCTTCCTGAGGGGCACCTGCCAAGGCGTTGGGATCAATACCTGGTAACACAATAAAGGAACCTAATCTGAAAATGATCAGGAAGCCCATTGTATTCAGGATGCGAACGCGCAGGTCCTCAATGGAAAAAATGTTCTTTATAGTCTGAAAAAAGCGCTTCATTACTTAACAGTTGTAACAGTTCCACCTACTTTTTCAATCGCATTTACAGCGCCTTCTGAAAAAGCATGAGCTTGAACATTCACTTTAGATTTTAACTCGCCACGACCCAACACCTTTACTTTATCATTCTTGCTGATCACACCGCTGTTGATCATCACCTCTAAAGTCAAGTCAGACTTTACTTTAGCAGCAAGATTCTCCAACACATCAAGGTTTACAGCCTTGTAAGTGATCTTATTAAGAGGAGTAAATCCGAATTTAGGAACGCGTCTTACTAAAGGCATCTGACCACCTTCGAAGCCAGGCTTGCGTGAATAGCCCGAACGAGATTTCGCACCTTTATGACCACGACCTGCAGTACTTCCGCCCGAGCCCTGGCCACGGCCGAGTCTCTTGTTTGTCTTGGTTGATCCTTCAGCAGGTTTTAATGTATGTAACTTCATTTTACAGTTCTTTAACAGTGATCAAATGATTTACTTTTCTGATCATACCGGCAATCTGAGGTGTATTCTCATGAACTACCGTCTTATTCATTTTACCCAAGCCTAGCGCCTTCATAGTAAGTTGCTGTGTATAAGGACGCTTGATGATGCTGCGGGTTTGTTGTATCTGTACTTTCGCCATAACCGTGTTCGATTAGCCGTTGAAAACTTTTGACAATGAAACACCTCTGTTTCTTGCTACTGAGAAAGGATCACGCATGCTTGTAAGCGCCTTGAAGGTTGCCTTCACCACATTGTGTGGGTTTGAAGATCCTTTAGACTTAGCTAGTACGTTATGCACACCGGCACTTTCCAATACAGCACGCATCGCACCACCGGCAATTACACCTGTACCAGGAGAAGCTGGCTTTAACAATACGAAACCACCTCCGAATTTACCCAAAGACTCATGTGGTACAGTTCCTTTGATTACAGGAACCTTCACAAGGTGCTTCTTGGCATCATCTATACCTTTAGAGATAGCATCTGTTACTTCGTTTGCTTTTCCTAAACCGTAGCCTACTACACCGTTTCCATCTCCTACCACTACGATAGCCGCGAAGCTAAATCTGCGTCCACCTTTTACTACTTTCGCTACACGCTGAATGGCTACGACCTTTTCTTTAAGATCGATTTCACTTGCCTTTACTGCGCTTATGTTGCTTGCCGACATATTCGTTGTTTAGAATTTTAAACCACCCTCGCGGGCTCCTTCTGCAAATGCTTTAATTTTTCCGTGGTAGAGGTAACCGTTACGATCAAATACGATCTCAGTTACACCGGCTGCGATGGCCTTTTCAGCAATCTTTTTACCGGCACCTTTACAGTTCTCCATGCTATTGGTTGCCTTCTCACCCAACTCTCGGGTGGTAACAGCTACCAGAGTAACACCTTTTATATCGTCAATCAATTGGGCAGATACAGCTGTGTTGCTTCTGAAAACTGATAGTCTTGGACGCTCAGTTGTACCGGAGATCTTCTTACGGACTCCCAATTTGATTCTTTCTCTTCTTCCTAATTTGCCTGCCATAGTTTTAGTTTTTACTAGCTATGATGCTTTATTATTTAGCAGCAGCCTTACCAGCCTTTCTGCGTACATACTCACCTGTGAAGCGAACACCTTTACCTTTGTAAGGTTCAGTCTTGCGCAGCGACTTTAATTTCGCAGAGATCTGCCCGATCAACTGCTTATCAATACCTTCCAAAATAATGGTAGGGTTTTGACCTTTCTCTTGGATAGCCTGCACCTTAATTTCTGAAGGTACAGCCAGAAAGATATTGTGAGAGTATCCAAGGCTAAGCTCTAGTACATTAGACTGAGCGGTAGCTTTGTAGCCCACGCCCACCAACTCCAACTGTTGCTTATATCCTTTAGAAACGCCTTCAACCATGTTGGCGATCAAAGCACGGTACAAACCGTGTAATGCTTTGTGACGCTTCTGGTCCGTAGGGCGAACTACTGATACCTCATTATTTTCACTCTTCACCTGAAAGTCAGGGTCGATTGCCTGGTGAAGTTCACCCTTAGGGCCCTTCACGCTCACTTTGTCCTTACCGATCGTAACCGTTACGCCTGCAGGAACTGAAACTGGTTTTAAGCCTATTCGTGACATGCTCGTAATCGATTAATAAACGTAACACAAAACTTCTCCGCCCACTTTCTGCTTGCGCGCCTCCTTATCGGTCATTACCCCGCGAGAGGTTGACACGATGGCTACACCAAGGCCATTCAATACACGTGGCATTGAAGCTACGTCAGCGTACTGACGCAGACCTGGCGTTGAAACACGCTCTAAATGCGAAATGGCATTCTCTTTTGTTTCGGGATTGTATTTCAAAGCGATCTTAATGATGCCTTGTACATTCTTCCCGTCCTCAAACTTATAGTTAAGGATGTAACCCTTGTCGAACAACACCTTGGTGATCTCCTTCTTAAGGTTGCTAGCGGGTATCTCCAACACTTTGTGGTTGGCTTTGATCGCGTTACGCAACCGGGTTAAATAATCTGCTATTGGGTCCGTCATTATTTCTCCAATTTTTCGCTAAAAAAGCAAGCCCGTTTAAAACCGGGCTGCAAAGATATTGAACATTTTTTAATATTCAAACTGTTATCTGGTTTCGAATTTAATCGACCTGGATACTCAGCAGCAATATGTGTTTTTGAGCTGTTTTACCAGCTTGCCTTGGTTACTCCAGGGATTTTTCCTTCAGAAGCCATCTGGCGGAATTGGTTACGGCAGATGCCGAACTTACCCATATATCCTTTAGGACGACCAGTAAGTTTGCAACGGTTCTTTAAACGAACCGGGCTGGCATTGCGCGGTAACTTATCTAATGCCAGATAGTCGCCTGCTTCTTTGAGAGCCTTACGCTTAGCTGAATAAACAGCTACCAGGTGTTCTCTTTTTGTTTGTCTTGCGATTACAGATGTTTTCGCCATACTAGTTAGATTTAGTTGCAAACGGCATCCCGAATGCTTTTAAAAGTTCAAAGCTCTCTTCATCAGTCTTGGCGTTGGTCACAAAAGTGATATCCATACCGCTGATTTTTGTAACCTTATCGATTGAAATTTCAGGGAAGATGATCTGTTCCTTTACACCAAGCGTATAGTTACCACGGCCATCAAAGCCCTTCGCGCTAACACCTTTAAAATCGCGAACACGCGGCAATGAAATGTTCATCAAACGATCCATGAATTCGTACATACGATCACCACGAAGGGTTACACGTACACCGATTGGCTGGTTCTCGCGCAATTTAAAGTTTGAAATCGCTTTCTTCGATTTAGTAGAAACAGCCTTCTGACCTGTGATGGTAGAAATTTCTTCTACAGCCACATCGATCAATTTTTTATCGGCTACTGCAACACCCATACCCTTGTTGATGCAGATCTTTTCTACTTTAGGAACCTCCATGATTGACTTATACTGAAATTTGTCTTTCAGTGCAGCCATGATTTCCTTCTGATACTTCTGTTTTAGTCTAGGCGTTGCCATTACTTAATGATTTCTCCGGTTTTCTTAGCGAAACGTTGCAAGTTACCCTCTGCATCTTTTTTACGGCCTACACGTGTAGGTTTTCCGCTGGCAGGGTCTACTAACATAAGGTTACTCAAATGAATGGTACCTTCTGTCTTCTTGATACCTCCCTCAGGCTTGCCTGCAGAAGGTTTCGTGTGCTTTGTGATAATGGCGATGCCTTCTACCACGGCTCTGTTTTTAGCGGCCTGGATTTCCAACACTTTGCCACTTTTACCTTTGTCGTCTCCGGCAATTACCTGTACGGTATCGCCCTTGCGGATGCTCAACTTAGGTTGCTTGTTAAATTTTCTTTCCATGACTTATAACACTTCAGGGGCCAATGAAATGATTTTCATAAACTGCTTCTCACGAAGTTCACGTGCTACAGGGCCGAAGATACGCGTTCCGCGTGGCTCGTCCTGGTTGTTTAACAACACAGCTGCATTGTCTTCAAAGCGGATGTAAGAACCATCTTTACGTCTTATTTCCTTCTTCGTGCGAACGATTACTGCCTTTGAAACAGTACCCTTCTTAATTTGACTGGTAGGTGTAGCTGACTTAACAGTTACAACGATTTTATCGCCTACAGAAGCTGAACGTCTTTTAGTTCCACCAAGAACGTGAAAACATAAAACCTCTTTAGCGCCACTGTTATCGGCTACGGTTAATCTGGATTCGGTGCGTATCATGGTTATTTAGCTTTTTCTAGGATTTCAACTAATCTCCAACGCTTGTCTTTGCTCAAAGGACGAGTCTCCATGATGCGTACTGTATCACCAATACCAGCCTCATTCTTCTCATCGTGAGCTTTGAACTTCGTTGTTTTGTTTACGAACTTACCGTAGATAGGGTGCTTAACCTTTCTGTCTACTGTTACAGTAATAGTCTTCTGCATTTTATTGCTGACTACCTTACCTACTCTTTCTTTTCTGAAATTCCTTTCTAGTGTTTCCATAGGAATTATGCGTTTCGCTGCTTAGCGGTTAATTCTGTATTGAGGCGTGCAATGAGTTTGCGTGTTTCGCGCAACTTCATTGGGTTTTCGATAGCTGACACCTGGTGAGCGAATTGCATCTTGCGAAGCGTTTCTTTTTCGCTAGCAATTTTCTCGTTTAGTTCAACAACACTCAATGCTTTGATATCTGCGTTTTTCATTACTTAGCGGTTTGTACTTCTACGTAATCTCTTCTTACTGAGAAGGCTGTCTTAATCGGAAGTTTACCTTCAGCAAGACGCATCGCTTCTTTTGCAGTAGCTATGTCTACTCCACCTGCTTCAAACAGGATAGTACCTGGCTTCACCACTGCTACCCAATACTCAGGCGCACCTTTACCCTTACCCATACGAACTTCGGCTGGCTTTCTGGTAATTGGCTTGTCTGGGAATATACGGATCCAAACTTGTCCTTCACGCTTCATAGCACGGGTTACCGCGATACGAGCAGCTTCAAGCTGACGCGCTGTGATCCAGCCGCCTTCGAGCGACTTTAGAGCGAAAGAACCGAAAGCGATAGAGTGCCCACGAGTGGCAATACCCTTAACGCGTCCTTTCTGCATTTTTCTAAACTTGGTTCTTTTAGGCTGTAACATTATTCCTAAGCTTTACCTGTTTCTAATTAATTTTTAGGGCCTCTTGCGCCACGGTTATCACCGCCACGCGCGCCACCTCTGTTGTCGCCACCACGGCCACCGCGATTATCGCCACGGCCTCTGCCGCCACGATCACCACCACGACCGCCTCTGTCGCCACCGCGATTTTCGCCACCGCTCTGACCTGCGGCTGCATTTGCAGCTGCGCCTACGTTAGGGGAAAGATCACGCTTACCATATACTTCACCTTTGAATACCCATACCTTGATACCAATCTTTCCGTACACGGTTTGTGCTTCGGAGATTGCGTAATCAATGTCGGCACGCAAGGTGTGCAAAGGAATTCTGCCCTCCTTGTATTGCTCGGTACGCGCCATATCAGAACCAGCCAAACGGCCAGACACTTTTACTTTGATACCTTCTGCACCTACACGGATCGCTGAAGCAATAGCTTGTTTCATGGCACGCTTATAAGAGATACGTGCTTCGATTTGTTGGGCAATTGATTCACCTACCAACTTAGCATCCAACTCAGGACGCTTAATTTCAAAAATGTTGATTTGAACATCCTTGCCGGTAAGTTTCTTCAATTCTTCCTTAATCTTATCAACTTCCTGACCGCCTTTACCGATCACTACACCTGGACGAGCAGTGTGAATAGTGAGGGTGATGCGCTTCAGTGTACGCTCAATTACCACTTTAGCGATACCGCCTTTAGGGATACGAGCGTCTACATATTTTCTGATCTTCTGATCTTCTACGAGTTTATCTGACAAGGTATTGCCTCCGAACCAGCTGGAATCCCAACCACGAACGACACCTAATCTAAAACCTACCGGGTTAATTTTCTGTCCCATTCTTATTTCGTTTCAGCAGATTGAACCTTGTTTTCAGATGCTAAGCTTCCTAGCACGAGTGTTACGTGGTTAGAGCGTTTGCGGATTCTATAACCTCTTCCTTGCGGAGCAGGTCTCATGCGCTTCAGCTGGCGACCACCGTCAACCCAAATCTCTTTTACAAAAAGATCAGCGTCTTCGATTTTCGTTTCGTGCGTATTACCCCAGTTAGCGATGGCTGACAGCAGGAGTTTCTCCAACTTTTCAGCGCCTAATTGAGGCTGATACTTCAGGATATTCAAAGCCTGGTTTACACGCTGACCTTTAATAAGGTCTGCTACCAGTCTCATCTTGCGGGGTGATGAAGGCACGTTTTTTAGTTTTGCTACAACAGGACCTGTTTTTGCAGCTTCCTTCTTAGCATCACGCTTTTCACGCTTCAATACCGATTTCTTTATCTTTTTAGTTGTTGTCGCTTCCATGACTCACTAATCTTTACGGTTACCGGAATGTCCTTTGAATGTGCGGGTAGGAGCGAATTCGCCCAGCTTATGGCCCACCATGTTTTCAGTTACATAAACCGGAATGAATTTATTTCCGTTGTGCACTGCGAATGTGTGACCAATCAAATCAGGAAGAATGGTTGATCTTCTTGACCATGTTTTGATCACTGACTTTTTACCGGACTTTTCCGCAGCCTCTACTTTCTTAGCAAGGCGGAAATCGCAATACGGTCCTTTTTTAATCGAGCGTCCCATTATTTTTTCCTTCTAGATATGATTAGACGATCAGAATACTTCTTAGGATGACGAGTCTTCTTACCCTTAGTGTACAAACCGTTACGAGAACGAGGATGACCACCAGAGGCACGACCTTCACCACCACCCATCGGGTGATCTACAGGGTTCATCGCAACCGCACGTGTGCGAGGACGAACGCCTCTCCAACGGTTACGACCTGCTTTACCTACACTTTCGTTCATATGGTCAGCGTTTGAAGCTGAACCAACCGTTGCCATGCAGGTTTCCAATACGTTACGCATTTCACCAGAAGGCATCTTCAAAGCAGCGTAGCCATTTTCACGAGCCAGCAACTGCACGAAAGATCCTGCACTTCTTGCCACAGCTCCACCTTTACCAGGCTTCAACTCTACATTGAAGATGATGGTACCCAATGGAATTTTAGAAAGAGGCAATGCGTTACCTACTTCAGGAGCAACGTCTGGTCCGTTCATTACAACCTGACCAACCTTTAAACCTGCCGGAGATAAAACATACGCTTTTTCACCATCTGCATAGTGCAGAAGGGCAATACGTGCTGTACGTCCTGGATCGTATTCAATTTCTTTTACAGTAGCAGGAACGCCAAACTTATTTCTCTTTGTGTCGATGATACGAAGCTTTTGCTTGTGTCCACCACCGATATAGCGCATGGTCATCTGACCCTTGCTATTTCTTCCACCAGTTCTTTTACGAGTTGCCAACAGAGACTTCTCAGGCTTTGATGCAGTGACGTCATCAAAGGAAGGAGCTAGTCTGTGACGGGTCCCCGGTGTAACTGGTCTTAATTTCTTCAACGCCATAGTCTATATATTATACGTTGCTGTAAAAGTCTATTACTTCACCTGCAGCCAACGTTACGATGGCTTTCTTGTAATTAGGCTTGCGGCCGGCCAATACACCAGCTTTGGTGTAGCGTACCTTGAACTTACCCATTACCTTCATGGTGTTAACGCTCTTCACGTTTACTCCGTACTGTTTTTCAACAGCTCTCTTGATCTCTACCTTATTGGCATTTGTATCGACAATAAAGCCGTACTTGCCCTTTTCGTTCATGGCAGAAACCTTCTCTGTTACCAATGGCTTCTTTAATACGCTCATGACTCTTTGTTTAATAAGGTTATTACTTTGTTGATAGAGCTCTCCACGAACACAACGTTATCTGCATTCATCACATCGTATGTGTTGATCTGATCTGCTGTAGTAACTTTTGTCTTCTGGATGTTACGGCCTGCCAACACTACGTTTTTCACTACTTCAGGAAGTACAACCAATGTCTTCTTGTCTGCCAGTGAAAGTGCGCTTAGCATTTTTACGTATTGTTTTGTCTTAGCTTCAGCAAAGTTGAAGTCTTCAACAATAGCAATGGCGTTATCTTTTGCTTTATAAGACAAGGCTGATTTACGAGCCAGGTCTTTAACTTTCTTATTAAGTTTGAAAGAGTAGTCGCGGGGTTGAGGACCGAATACACGTCCACCACCTTTGAACTGAGGGTTTTTGATGTTACCCGCACGTGCACCACCGGTGCCCTTTTGCTTCTTTAATTTCTTAGAAGAACCTGAGATCTCGTTACGCTGCTTAGACTTATGAGTACCCTGACGCTGGTTGGCGAGGATGCTTTTTACGTCCAAATATATGGCGTGGTCGTTCGGCTCAATTCCAAACACTTCAGTCGATAAAGCTACTTTACGACCGGTGTTTTCTCCACTGTGTTTTACAACTGAAACGTCCATTACTTCTGCAGAATTACGGTTGCATTCTTAGGTCCGGGAACGGAACCACTAACTACGATCAGGTTTTGCTCAGGCATGATCTTTACCACTTTAAGGTTTGTAACCTTAACGCGGTCAGTACCCATGCGACCTGCTAAACGCTTACCTTTTGGTACACGTGAAGCAAATGAAGCGTTACCCATAGATCCAGGAGCACGTAAGCGATTGTGCTGACCGTGAGTTTGACCACCCACACCAGCAAAATTGTGGCGCTTTACAACACCCTGGAAACCTTTACCTTTAGATGTACCTACAGCGTCCAAAAAGTCGCCTTCAACGAATACATCTTGTACACGAATTTCCTTACCGAGTTCGACCATTCCGTCATACTCTTTTCGGAAATCACGAAACTCCACTACATCCCTCTTAGGGGTAGTGTTAGCTTTTTTGAAATGTCCAAGCAGAGGCTTGCTGGTGTTCTTTTCTTTCTTTTCACCAAAGGCAAGCTGCACAGCTCTGTATCCGTCAGTCTCAACGTTTTTCACTTGAGTAACGACACAAGGGCCGGCTTCGATAACAGTACAGGCAATATTCTCACCCTCCGCACCGAAAATGCTGGTCATACCTACTTTTCTTCCAATAATACCAGGCATGATATTTTCCTTGTTTTGTTTAATTACTGGCTGCGATACGTTCGCAACCTTCCCCTTTTTATGCCTTTTCTGTGCGTTTTTGGCACACTGGGCGGAAAAAGGACTGCAAAGATAGGAACTAATCTTATGTAACCAATAGGGGGCTCAAAAATTTCTGAAAGTCAGCGCTTTTCGCGCTTTGCTGGTCGTTGA
Organism: Cyclobacteriaceae bacterium; assembly: GCA_022842845.1. Taxonomy (GTDB): domain Bacteria; phylum Bacteroidota; class Bacteroidia; order Cytophagales; family Cyclobacteriaceae; genus Chryseotalea. The sequence goes on from JALHOT010000001.1 coordinate 168,653, forward strand.
CTGGCTAAAAAGCACTAACATTGTTGCTGACTCCCAATTATGGTAAAAAAGGCGTTTTTAGGGTATAAATGGACTTTTCTCGTGCTTTTATTAGTGGCGCTGTTTGTCATTAATCTATCTATTGGTAGTGTGGCTATACCACCAAAGGAAATTTTACGAGCCTTATTTGGTATGACAACCGACAATCATATCTGGAAAAATATAGTGCTGGATTTTAGACTAACCAAAGCGCTTACAGCCCTGCTGACAGGTGCAGCGCTTGGTCTTGGCGGTTTACAGATGCAAACATTGTTTCGAAATCCCTTAGCCGGGCCAGATGTTTTAGGGCTCAGTGCCGGAGCTAGTTTGGCTGTATCACTGGTATTTATGGCTGGAACGGCCGGATTACAAATCCTCCCCTCCTCTTGGAGCATAGCCTTGGCTGCCTCTCTAGGCTCTGGACTTGTATTAATGTTGGTACTTGCCGTTGCCAGTCGAGTAAAAGACAACACGTCTTTATTAATAGTAGGCTTGATGCTGGGTGCTGCCACCGCCTCCCTAGTAAGCATATTACAGTTTGCCAGTCGTGCAGAAGAACAACAGTACTTTTTAATATGGACTTTTGGGAGTTTAGGCGGCTTGGACATGGGTGAGATAACCATTATGCTATTGGCATTGCTGATAGGTATTACTCTATCTGTACTCAACATTAAAGCCCTTAATGCCTGGCAACTGGGCGATAGCTATGCCCGCAGCTTGGGTGTTAACCCAACCAGAGCCAGATTAATGATGATAATTACGGCAAGCCTGTTGGCAGGAGTCGTAACTGCTTTTTGCGGCCCTATTGCTTTTGTTGGTCTGGCTGTACCACACTTGATGAAGTTGTGGATTAAAGCGGCTGACCATCGACAGTTAGTACCCAGTGTTGTATTAGGGGGTGCCAGTCTCATGCTGCTTTGTGATATCTTAGCACAGCTTGCCGGCAATAGTTTCATACTGCCCATCAATGCGATAACAGCACTCATAGGGGCCCCTGTAGTTATTTGGATTATTGTCAGTGGAAGAAAGATTTATGTCTGAAGTTGTTTTAGCATTTGATCAGCTCACTATCGGCTACCCACACAGTAAGTCTCCCAAAATTCTATTTGAACATATTAGTCCTGTATTAAAGGCAGGCGAACTGGTTTGCTTTATGGGGCCCAATGGCATTGGTAAATCTACACTGCTAAAAACAATGGCAGGCTTAATGCCTGCACTGTCAAAGCAACAGCCTGTTTTAGATCCCCAAAAAATTGCCATCGTGCTGACCGACCGCGTGCATGCCATGCACTTGACCGTTCGTTCACTTATTGCTTACGGTCGCTACCCTTACGTAAATTGGAAAGCTGATCTATCATCAAAAGATAATGAAGCGATCGACCACGCTCTCACCCTCATGCACCTGGAGGCTTTGGCCGATAAGGAAATTAACAACTTAAGTGATGGACAACTGCAAATGGTAATGATTGCCCGTGCCTTGGTGCAGGATACGCCTGTTATTTTGTTGGATGAACCCACTGCACACCTCGATCTCAATAACCGGTTGGAGGTAACGAATATTTTGCGCAAGCTGGCGCGCGAAAAAAACAAAGCCATTCTGGTATCAACACATGAGCTTGACCTGGCCCTGCAAACGGCTGATATTTTATGGTTAGCAGACGATAAGAAACTTTTGACGGGTATACCTGAAGACCTGGTGCTCGATGGTTCACTCGACCGCATTTTTCAATTCAAAGGTTTTGATTTAAAAACCGGGAAGGTTTTTCATGAAGTGTATAGAAAACAAAAAATAAAGTTATTGGGTGAGGGCCATATTTACCTCTGGACAAAAAATGCGCTTGAGCGATGTGGGTATGAAGTTGGTCTTGAGGGAGACATTGAGTTAAAGGCCTTTGACCACACATGGGAGATAGAAAACACTCAAGTTTCGAAGCTCCAGGACTTACTAAAAAAACTGAATTAACTATTTATTACGGAGTAAGCAATCGGTATTTTCCTACTCAATAAATCAATTGTTTAAGTTTCGCTTCAATTGAATAAATCAGCCTGGGGCTTCTGTCTTTTTTATGCCAACTTCAGGATTGCTTAAAGAATCATCCATTACATTTCTAATATCAATCCGAGTAACTTCTGTGAGATTGGGCATTCCATGTCTAAATATACCATGACTTCAATCTCACTCTTATTTTGTGCGTGCAGCCTGGAGGTAAACACCACCGAAAGCATTATGACAAAAATATTATCAAATCCGCTCCAGACCCAAGCCCGGCTTGTCAGAACAATACATCACACCTTCTTTCAAAATAAAACCACCCTTCACTTCATCTTTGGCCAGGTCTAAGCTACCATCCAAATCAATGTACTTGGTATTGACACAGGCAAAGGCTGCGTGCAAAGAGGCCGTGATACTCACTGCACTTTCATCGTTGCATCCCCAGAAAAGATCAACTCCGGCATTCAAGGCTATGTCAGCAATTTTTAAACCCTGGCTGGGGCCACCACACTTCATGATCTTTATATTGAAGATACCTGAAGCAAAAGGAGGCTTAATTAATTCAAGAGCATCTTTACTGGTGAGCAATGATTCATCTGCGGCAATGATCTTTTTAATTTCATCGGGCAAGCTTTTCATTTCATCAATGGCTTTGGCCGGCAAAGGTTGCTCAATCAACTCTATGTTGAGGTGCCTGGTCTTATGGTAAAAGTCGATGGTCTGCTGCACTGTATAACCCTGGTTAGCATCGATGCGAATAACTATGCTGTTGCCAAATCGTTCGCGCAATTTCACCATGCGTTCAATATCTTCCGCATGATCTTTCCCCAACTTCACTTTCAATACCTTAAAGCCCATGCCAACAAACTCATCGGCTTCTGCTAAAGTCTTCTCTACATTTTTAATACCAATCGTATTAGAGGTAGGCATAGAGAAAATTTTCTGCCCGAAGTATTTAACCAAGGGTATGTCCAGCAACTTTGTAAAAGCATCATGCAGGGCAATGTCGAGGGCAGCACGGGCAGCCGGGGTTTTCGGAAAACGCTGCCACACTTCATAGGTTAAGAGATTCATCTCTCTGATATCGCGGCCAATTAAAAACTCCAGGTTCTTTTCCTGAAGGGCATCTTGCATTTGCTGCTGATTTTCACCAGTTACATATTCGCTGGGATTACCTGCCCCTAAACCTATAATACCATTTTGCAGGGTGATCTCGACAAAAGTATTGATCACCTGATCAACTGTTTTAAAGGCGATGGTGTAGGGTCTTTGATTTCCTAAATCAGCACTCCAAACACTGATGCTCTTGATCTTCATATTCCATTTCATTTAAAGCAACAGCACGCCTCAACCATACTGGTTGAGGCGCACCGTCTTTGTGTCATTACTTCACTAATTTCATTAATTCTTCTATGGCACGTTCCAACTGCTGATCTCTGCCTGCTGCAATAATGGCTGGTTCATTCTTCACTTGCACATCCGGAGCGGTTTCATTGTTCTCCAGCCACTCGCCTTTATTATTCTTTGCACTCACAGGCACTGCACCCCAACGGGTAGCTCCATTCTGCAGCATCTCCCATCCGGCAAAGCTACACGTACCCGGTACTGGCATGCCTACTGTTGTTCCTATGCCCAAATCTTTATAACCACAAGCAAAGCAATGGCCATCGCTATAGTTAGCTTCATTGAACATGGCCAATGTTGGCTTAGTCCAACGGAAGCCAGGTTCGAAACCTACTGAGCGGCTTTCAATAGCATAATCTAAAAACAGTTTGCCTGTAAAGAACATCGCTAAATCAGACACCAGATCGCCACCACCATTGAATCGTGTGTCCACCACAATGCCCTTCATGTCTCGGTACTTGCCCATCATCTCTTCAATAACAGTTCTGTAAGGACCATCGCTCATGCCTGGAATGTGTACATAGCCTAATTGTCCGTTGCTAAGCTTCTCAACCTCTTCCTGATTTTTCTTCACCCAGCGCTTGTACAGCAGTTGTCCTTCTTCGCCTTGCGCTATAGGCTTCACCGTAATTTGCTGACGGGTGTTGGTTGCAGGATCTAATACAGACAATGATGTAAACTTACCTGCTTTTCTGTTGAGGTACTGAGCCACATCTTGATTCACCGCAATGCTTTCTCCATCTATTGCTTCGATGATCATACCTGCCTTCACATTGATCTTGTCTTTATCCAGCGGCCCACCTGACAACACTTCTGCCACGCGTATGCCTGCACCTTTGTATTGATAGTCCATGAACATACCAAGTGATGCTGTATTGTCGTCTGTAGGACTGCTGGCGTTGTGACGTGCTCCTGAGTGGGATACATTCAGTTCGCCTAACATTTCAGACAATAGTTCTGCAAACTCATGCCCATTACCAATATGGGCTACGTGCTTTTCGTATTCGCCACGCAGTGCATCCCAGGGAGCACCATGGTAAGTAGAAATGTAGAACATGCCCTTGGTTCTTGTCCACACATGATCGAACATGTGCTTGTACTCTGCTGCCTGGTCAATGCTCAACTCACCATTGATGGTTATGTTTTCTTTTTTCCAACCTTCAGGATTAATCTTAGAAATTTTTCCATCGGCCAGCACAAAAAGATTTTTCTGTTCTTTATCCCACTGCAAGCTTCCGCTATTGGCATCAAGGTTTACCTCCAATTTAGTTTCCTTGGTTCTGATGTTGGTACTCCACAAGTTCAGTCCTTTCTCGAAACGTGCGAGGTAAAAAAGTTTTTCACCATCTTTAGAAAGGACGGCATCACCCAAAGAGGAAGAGTGAATGGTTAACTTGGCTTTACGTTCACTTAACCCTTCGAGTTCAAAAACCACCGCGGGTGGTGCTGGTTTTTCAGCAGGCGTAGTTTTCTTATCTGTCTTTTTAGCGTCTGCACTGGCCTTCTCTTTTTCTTTTTCTTTATCCTTCTCTTTATCCTCCATTTCTTTTACCAGCGCATATTCTTCTTTGGTTAAACGGAAACGATCCCAGGCATCGCGGGTTAAGAACATGCTGTACACATCTGCCTGGCGCGAACCGCTGTTTGCATAACTTCTTAAACCATCGCGTGTGCTGAACCATAGTACTTGCTTGCCTCCGTTAATCCACTTGGGTCTGAAATCATTATAGCCACTCTCTGTAAGGTTGATGAGTTTGCTTTTGCCATCAGCGGCAATCAATACAACTTCTGTATCCGCCATTACAGGCGAGTATTCAGCCAACAACCATTTGCCATCGGGGCTCCACTGGAAATACTGATCACCATCTGCCTGATAAAACAATTCTCTTGGCGTGAGCAAGGTTCTGCTCTGTTTGGTAGCAATGTTCAAAATCTTCAGCGATCGCCTGTCTTCAATATAAGCGACTTCTTTACCATCAGGTGAATAAAGCGGCTGATAGTTATCCAGGGTATTAGCAATCAAAGGCTCCTCTTTTAATACAGTAGCAGCATAGAAGTATGGTTCTTCTTTTCTGGTTTTTTTTGTCTGAAAAATTTTCCAATTGCCTCCTCGTTCACTCGCATACAAAAGCGTTTCTCCATCTGGTGAAAAACTCAGAAAGCGTTCCTGCTCAGGTGTATTGGTGATTCTTTTGGTAAGCCCCCCTTCTACAGACGAAACAAATACTTCTCCTCTTACAATATAAGCTACTTCCTTACCACTAGGAGCAATCGCAATCTCGCGCACATTGCCATTTATAGCCATGATGCTTTCGTTATTGCTCTTGCTATCGGCCCTGATGATAACCGATACTTTTTGCGGAGCTGATCCTGGTTGCAGGGTATAGATTTCTCCATCGTAGCTAAAGCACAACAAACCATTGTCGGCCATACTTAGGAAGCGCACCGGATGCATCTTGAACGAAGTAAGTTGCTGCTTTTGCTGAGGGGCTACTAGGCTTTGACTGTGTACATTAAAACTTCCACTCTCTTCGCTCAGGTAATAAAAACCTTTCTCATCAGCACTGAACACAGGGTTTCTGTCTTCGCCTTTAAAAGTAGTGATCATGCTGTGTATATTGGCTACTGCATCGTATTGCCAAATGTCGCGGGCGATAGATGATTGATGATGCTTACGCCATTCGTTCTCGCCACCCTTTTTATCATGATAAAGAATCTTCTTGCCGTCTTTACTCATGTTGAGGTACTCGGCTGGCACTGTCCAGACTTGCTCCACGCGGCCACCTTCTGCAGACACACTGTATACTTCTGGCTGAGAGCCTGTAGGATATTGCCGGTGACTCGCCAGATCCTGACGCACTCCTCCAAACATAACTGCCGTACCATCGCTATTAAATGTATAAGGATATTCAGGAGAAGAATGATAGGTTAATCTTTTCGCTGCCCCACCCTCTGCCGGCATCACAAAAACATCAAAGTTGCCATAGCGATCGGAGGCAAAGGCAATAGACTTACTATCCGGACTCCAGACCGGCATAAAGTCATGCGCAGCATGAAAAGTAATAGGATAGGCTTGCCCTCCTGCGGTTGGCACTACATACAAATCGCCTTTGTAGGTGAATACAATTTTTTGTCCATCGGGAGCAATGGCAGGGTAGCGCATCCATAATGGATTTTGCTGAGCCATGCCTTGTGCAAAGCAAAGTGAAGTCAGTAATGCGAAGAGAATTTTTTTCATATGAGTCCTTAAGGGTTCTAAAGTGGGTAAAAAATTAGTGTGTATATGATCTTACCATGCAGCAAACTACACAAAGCATGCACTACACTTAGGGTTTTTTGATCAGCTCTTCAAAAATGGGGATCAGGGCCTCCAAGCCATCTTCTAACGGTAATACGGCCGGAATGCCTAGTTCTTGTTGATAATTGGCAGCGTATTGCCTGGCTTCTGCTTCAGTCAGCTTGGCAGAGTTAACCGTCACGGCTACCGTATTTCCACCATACATTTTAATCAACTTAATTTCATCTTTCACCGATGGCAAATAGGCCGGATAAAATTCCATGTCTTTATACTGTTTGCGGGCTGGGTTATGTTGTAAAATAACTGTCCTTGCTTCTGCCGATACAATCCACTCTGAACCGGCAGGACCGCTCGGGTTACGCAAGGATGATTGACCTTCAATAAAGATGATGTCAGGCTTTTGTTCCTGGTAGCATAACCATACCGCATGCTCCATCTCGCCCGAAATAAAATCATTCAAAGTTGAATCGAATATGAAACCATAGCCTGCGCCCTGCATCCAACCGGTTTGACCTGTGTAAATCATTTCTGCTTTATACCCTGCTTTGCGCATGGTCTCTACCAAAAAGCGTGTGGTGGTGCGTTTGCCCAAAGCACAATCAGTACCGAGCACGGCAACTTTAGGGCACTTGACCTCTACAATTTTGCCTGACCAGAAATGAAGGTCTTTGAATTTCTTTGGCTTGCGCACATCTATAATTTCCAAGCCTCTTTGCTTCGCAATAGCAGCCAGCTCTTCATTTTCTGACACATAATCATGCAGACCATTGACAATGCTTAAGTTATTTTCCAAGGCCTCTTTGATCATACTGCGCAACACCTCAGGAATAACGCCCCCCTTAGTGGCAATGCCGATGACACAATACTTCACCGCTTGCTTACTGGCGTTGATAGCTTCTGCAATGCTTCCATACACTGGTATGTTTCTTGGTTTTTTGTCAAGCACCTCTCCTGCATCACGGCCGGCAAACTTATGATCGATAATGCCCATCACATTAAATCGTTCGGTGCCCCTGATAAGGCCGTGGGCTGTTTTGGCACTGTTGGTATCGAGGTATCCCCCTGTGATCACGATGGCATTACTCTTTTGCATAAAATGTAAATTGTCTGGATGTGTGATTTAATGTAATCTGTTTCTGTCGTAGGTAAATGTAAATTCGTTGAGGTCAGGCCGATGCTGCTTTTTTCTTGTTCGCTCATAATCGTATATCAGTGTACCCAGATTTTTAAAGAAGGGAAAACCCAGGCGGTCGTAGGCATATACGCCATCATTGTAAATACCATCGGTATTGGTGTTGATCACCGCGGTAAGCATAAATTCAATGCCTTGCTCCGCATCGATGATGTAGGCATTGTCGAGCAAGTAGCCATAAGCATCGCCTACTTTATTAAAAATTCTGATGTTGGCCGGTATGCTGCCCTTGCCCCCAAACATAAAAAACTTGCAATACGCATCTGTGTAATACAAAGAATCCTGGTAGTAAGGTGGATAGTTTGTTTCGCCCGGCAACTGCGACATGTATTGCAAAACAAAGGCCCGGTCCTCCACGCTTAAGTCAAAACGCTGGTTTGCCTTTACTGATGTCGGAAAAAGCACAGCGCGCAAAATGCGCTGCTGCTCATCGAGCGGGAAGAAATTTTTATAAGTAAAGTCAAATGGTTCACGAACAAGGGAATCCCCGCGCAAGTACCCCTGCCCTTTCAGTATTTTTTCGGTCGGCACATAGGGCGCATCATTGACCAACATTGTTTGTTCATACACAGGGCCATGTTTCTGAAAAAAAGTAACGGCCTCTGTATGGGCATTTTCATCAGGACTCAGCGGGCGTTCCAGGCGATGGATAATTCTCAAATCTGTATAACCTTTGGCGTGAAGTCTTTCATTAAAATCGCGCTGCCCTAAAAATTCATACAACCTGTTATAGGCATCATTATCGCTTACCACCAAAACCTTTTTAGCATAATGCGCCACGGAGGGCATATAGTTTTCAGCAGTAGTATCGCGGCTCACCGATAACTGCCCGGCATATACACTGTCGTGCAACATGGGCGTATATTTATCGAGGTGCTGTACCTTGAGTTGCTGCAATTTCTCCAATGCTAATAGTACTGCAGGGAACTTCACCGTGGAAGCAGGATAGAAATATTGGGTAGAATCGAAATGGTAGTAATAGGAAGTAAAGCTCGGTGTATTGGCCGCATCGCGGTTAATCTGTGTATAGATGATCTGCACTTCAAAAAAATCTGCACTGTCTAAGATCTGCCTGAATTGCTCCGGCTTGCTTTCCATCAGGCGCTGCAAAAGGTCCTGATCTTCCGTTTGTCGCGACTGGCAAGTCGCTAAAAGGCCCACAATGCAGGTGAAAAGCAGGATTTTCTTCATGCCGAAAAGATACACAGCTTGGCCTGAATTTTGACTAAATTCCCTAAAATACAAGCCTATGAAAAAGCTCCTTTTCATTTCCCTCACACTTGTTAGTTTTTCCCTGTCCGCCCAAAGCATCCTGGGCCGCTGGCAATTGATGAAACAAAGCACCTGCATGGACGAAAAAGTGGATAACCCCAATCAATCGGAAGAAATGGATGAGCTGATGAACGATTTCAACAGCATGAAAAAGCGTACACCTGATGTAATCGAATTCAAAGACAAAATGAGGGGCGAGCAAAGCACTACTGTATTGGGTAAGCGCAAAGAGTACAATGAAAAAAGCTTTTTGTACCGTTTTGATGGACTAACCCTGCACATCCTCGATAAAAAATCAAAAACCATTGCAGCCACTTATACCGTAGAAGAATTTACCGAGAACAAACTCATTTTAAGCGATAGTAACCGCCCTTGCGAGGTAAGGGTATTCGAACGCATCCCAGAATAATTCTGTTCAGCATCTTCGCGTTTGAATTCGTAAATTTGCCCCATGGTGGAGACAACAAAGCGCGATATTCGGAAACTGAAGCTGGATGAACTGAAACAGTTCTTTGTGGAGCAGGGCGAAAAGCCCTTTCGCGCCCAGCAAGTACATGAATGGCTTTGGCATAAATCTGCGAAAGATTTTGACCAGATGTCGAACTTATCGCTGCCAGTCCGCGACATGCTCAAGACTCACTTCACCATCAACCACATTAAGGTTGATAAAATGCAGCGCAGTGCTGATGGCACCATTAAAAATGCTGTGATGCTGCACGATGGTTTGATCGTAGAATCTGTACTCATTCCTACCGAAAAAAGAATTACCGCCTGTGTTTCTTCACAAGTGGGTTGCAGCCTGGCGTGTAAGTTTTGTGCCACCGCCCGCCTGAAGCGCATGCGCAATTTAAATCCTGACGAGATTTACGATCAGGTAGTGGCTATTAAAGAACAAGCAGAACTCTATTTTAACCGACCGCTTACCAATATCGTTTTCATGGGCATGGGCGAGCCTTTGCTCAACTATAATAATGTGCTGGAGGCCATCCATAAAATTACCGATCAGAAAGGTTTGGGCATGGCCTGGAAACGCATCACTGTTTCTACGGTGGGTGTGGCTAAGATGATTCGCAAAATTGCCGATGATCAGGTGAAGTTTAACCTGGCCGTATCATTACACTCGGCCATCGACTCCACCCGTTCTTCGATCATGCCCATTAATGACAGCACCCCCTTGGAAGAATTGGCAGACGCACTGCGTCATTGGTATCAAAAAACCAAAAGAAAGGTTACCTACGAATATGTAGTATGGAAAGGCATCAACGATACCAAAGCAGATGCCATGGCCCTTTTGAAGTTTGCCAAAATTATTCCGAGCAAGGTAAACCTGATTGAATACAACAACATCGATGATCCTGCCTTTCAGCAAGCTGCGCCTGAAGTGCTGCGCATGTACCAGGAAACACTCGAGGCAGAAGGCATTACCACCCGCATTAGGATCAGCCGCGGTAAAGACATTGACGCTGCCTGCGGACAACTGGCTAATAAGTAGAAGCTCGAGGCTAGAAGCTGGAGCCTCGAGGCTGGAGACTAGAAATTCGAGGCTAGAAAATTAAACCTTTCATATTAATACAAATTTTTTGATGCGTCTTAGCATCTTGGTAAAAACTACACGTGAAATTCATCATTTTCTGTTTGTTCATTACGATAAGCCTTAACCTTAGCGCCCAGCAAAGCTATAGTGGTATTGTTGTGGACTCAGTAAGCATGAATGGCATGGGGGGGGTGTATATTTCGGTAAAAGGAAATGGCAAAGCAACCGTTAGTAATCAAAGTGGCTTATTCACAATAAGTGCTTCTACGGTTGACACCTTAGTATTTTCCCATCTTGGTTATGTTACTTTAGAGCTACCACTCTTTTTGGAGGAGGACGCCCTGTTTATCCGCATGCGCGAACAAGTCAGCATGCTGCAGGAAATCACCATCAAGGCCATGCGACTCTACCCAAATGAAATTGCCGACCGCACCCGTGTAGCCCCACGCAAGATGGCAGGCTATCAGGCCATGGAGTCCCCCTTCACCTATTTTTCGAAAACTGAAAAAGAGAAACGCAAAATCTATCGCTACGTAGAAGAGAGCAACAAAACACAAACCTATGTACAGTTGATTACCGACCCGGTAGTAAAAGAAATTTTTACCAAAGATTATCAGTTGACAGAAGAAGAGTACTACAATCTCTTAGCCTCTTTCAATCAGCGCTATCGCAGCATACAATACTCAACAGATCCGGAAGAGATCATGGAAGCGCTTCATGCTTATTTTGGCGCGGGGCAATAAAGAAAGTACTGAAATATATTTTTAATTATTTCTTGGAAGCGTTGAAGAGCTTTTCTTTCTCTTCTTTGGTCAGGCTTTCGTAACCACCATCAGAAATTTTATCGAGGATAGCATCTATTTCTTCCTGAGAAATTTTACTCTTGTCACTTACACTCGACTTAGTGGGATTCTTTTGCGCATACGCTTCCTGCTTCCGGTAACTCACCTTTACCTTAGGCTTACTTTCGAAAAGGCCCTTGATCCAGTCAAGCATAATGGTAATCCAGCCACCCCAGTTCACACCGGCCTGCAATTGCTTCATGTACACAAAACCCATCAAAGCACCACCTATATGCGCCAGGTTGCCACCGGCATTGGGGCCAACAGAACCAATAAAAGAGATCACGATGTAGAAGAATACGATGTACTTGATACGCACGGGGCCCAGGAACAATAAAAAGAAAGTATAATCGGGCAAGAGTGTAGCCACTGCCACCATGATAGCATAAACGGCTGCCGAGGCGCCCACCATGCCATTGAAGTTGGAGGCTTCAATAAAATAGGGAATGGTATTGAACATGATGAGGTAGAAAACAGCTCCTGCCATGCCACCCAATACATATAAAGCCACCAGCTTATCGCTGCCCAGGTATTCAATAAAGAGTCGCCCGAACCAATACAGCGCCAGCATATTGAAGAGTATATGAAAAATATCGCTCAGGCTATGCGCAAATGAATAAGTAAAGAGTGTCCAGGGACGCGTTAAGAACTCACCCAATTGTGGTGGAATCGTAAACTGATCGTAGACGAACTGGAATACAGCCTCTAACCCTCCGATTTTGGAAAAGACATAAACCACGCCCATGAACAGGAAGATCGCCACGTTGATGATGATCAGCTGTACATGCGCATGGTTGCTGCGCTGAAAGGCGTTTTTGAACTCGTTGAAAATCACGTTACTGTTTTTGCGTCAATCTCTTCTTTCAATCCTATAAATATCGGGAATTTAAAAATAGCCTCCTCTTCCGCCCTGGCTTCGCCAATATTGTATCATGATAAAGGCGAATACAATGCCTCCTAAATGGGCCAAATGCGCCACTCCCCCGCTTCTATCCAGTAAAAAGGACATACCCCCAAGCACAAATACTAAATACTTGGCCTTAATCGGAATGGGTGGAATCAGCAGCATAATTTCCATGTTAGGAAACATCATGCCAAAGCCCATCAACACCCCATAAACCGCTCCCGAAGCGCCCAGCATATAGCCGAAGGAATTGCCATCTAAAAAGAAATAATCGATCGCGATATTAAATACCCCAGCGCCAATGCCTGTGACCAGGTAAAAGAGCAAAAAGCGTTTGGTTCCCCAATAATTTTCCAGAATAGGGGCTGTAAAGGCCAGGCTGAGCATGTTAAAGAAAATATGCATGAAGCCCCCATGGGCAAACATGTAAGAAAAGAGCTGATAGGGACGGAAGTTTTCCGTGCCTACATTCCAGAGCGATAGTATTTCGGTTACATGCAAAGACCTGAACATGTTTTGCAGAATAAATACAATCACATTCAGGATGATGATATTGCGGACTACAGGCGTGAGATTCAGCATATTATTTGTAATTCCTTTATCGGTTTTGCTCCGGCCTCTTCCTTTCAATGCAAGGAAGCATGCGGGGACTACCACGGAAGCTTAGTCTTATTGTCGTTTAAAATAGTTTTCCATTTTGCCAGCCTCAAAAATAAAGAATGTTGGCGAGCCTTCTGGTGTATAGTTGGGGCTCTTACACACCATTAAACTGTCTGCCAATGAACGCATTTCCTCAGGCATAAGTTTTTGTCCGGCACGGATAGCCGCCCTTTTCGCCAGCGATCGGGCCAAATTTTCCTGCAAAGGCACCGACAGGGTATCTTGATTGATTTTAAACTGTTCGAGCAAGCCTTCCAGCAATTGTTTTTCGCGGCCGGTTGGCAAGTGAGCGGGTGTACCGCTCAGCAATACCGTATTCTTTCCGAAAACCTCGAGCCTGAAACCCAGGGCATTCAGTTCCTGCTCCATTTCCATCAGCAAAGCAAAGTCAGCCGCACTTAGCTGCACACTTTGCGGAAACAGGCTCTGCTGGCTCTGCCCCGATTGCTGTTTGAGTTGTTGCATGAACTTTTCAAATAAAACCCGCTCATGAGCTGCTTGCTGATCGATGAACATCAGACCGGGCTTGACCCCGCGCACAATGTATTTTCCCTGCCACTGAAAAAGAATGCTTTCCTCAGGTACTGTTACTTCTTTTTCTATACCAGCCGAAGTGCCCTGTAATAAAGAAAGCTGATCGATGGGCTTTTCGAAGGAAGGTGTTTTTTTACTGAGCCATTCGCCTTCCACCAGTTTTTCCCAATGCTCGAGATTGTTGCGCTGGGTGATGGTTTGAAAACGCTCCTGGTAATACACGTCCTTGTCGAGTTGCTGCGAAGACAATTTTTCCAGGATGTTTTCATCTTGCTGAAAATCGAGGGAAGGCCGTAAACTATGCGCACCCAAAGCCTGGCGCACAGCTGCCTGTACCACTCCGTAAACCGATCGCTCATCATCGAACTTAATCTCAGTTTTGGTAGGGTGCACGTTTACATCGATGTGTTTAGAATCGAGGCTGAGGAACAATACATAAAAAGGATAGCTGTTATCCGGCAACAAGCCTTCAAAGGCCGTCATCACCGCATGGTGTAAATAATTGCTTCTGATAAAGCGATTATTCACAAACAGGAATTGCTCCCCGCGTGTTTTCTTGGCCGACTCCGGCCTTCCTACATAGCCACTGATTTTTACGTAAGCTGTCTCCTCTTCACAAGGCGCCAGCTGTTGCTGATAACTCTTGCCAAACAAGGCAATGATGCGCTGGCTGAGTTTTCCTGCCTGTACATCGCTTTCAACATCCTCACCATTGACGTAGGTAAAAGTCAGGTGTGGATGAGCTAGCGCCAAACGCTGAAACTCATCAACAATGTGTTTTACTTCTACCGAATTGGATTTCAGGAAGTTTCTGCGAGCCGGTATGTTGTAAAAAAGATTTTTAACACTAATACTCGTGCCTTTATCGCACGCTACAGGCTCTTGTCTTTTTACTTCAGAGGCTTCTACCACTAATAAAGTGCCGAGCTCATCGCTAGCCTGGCGTGTTTTCATCTCCATTTGCGATACAGCTGCAATAGAAGCGAGCGCCTCTCCACGAAAGCCCATGGTGTGAAGACTAAAAAGATCTTCTGCCTTTCTGATTTTAGAAGTGGCATGCCTCTCCAAACTCATGCGGGCATCTGTTTCGCTCATGCCCTTGCCATTGTCGATTACCTGCAACAAGGCCTTGCCTGCATCCTTGATGATTAGTTTGATATGCGTGGCTCCGGCATCGATGGCATTCTCCATTAATTCCTTTACGGCAGAAGCAGGGCGTTGCACTACTTCACCGGCTGCAATCTGATTGGCAATAGAATCCGGAAGCAGTTGTATGATATCAGGCATAGGGAGTACGATCGTGCAATTATGAGCGCTTGAAGCTTCTGAATTTTAAAAACAAGTAAAAAGGAACAATCAAGGCCAACCCATAGAAGGCCACATTGCCAAATTGCAGGTAAGCCCACAGTTCAATCACAATGAAAAGTGTAATTAAGGTGCGTAATACTGCTGCAGAAGGCTCACTTTTTTGCACAGATCTTTTTCTGGCCGCCTGAAATGATCCCTTAATACGCGATTGATGCTTGAGTAAATCCTGCTCAGTTTCTTTGCGCAAGCCAGCTTCAACCTCCTTTTTGATACGCTCCTGTCTTTCCTTCATCTCTTCTTCACGCGGATCGTAGTGCCGGGGAATGTAGTTAAATCTTTTATGGGCCGGTGTCTTCGTAAATAATCCTGTAAACTTCATCTTAATCGTATATTTAAGGCCTCAGGCTGCTTATACAAGCTTGTACAAAATTGTCGTTAATAAAAGGTAATTCAAATTGAAAACGGGCGGATGGTGAAAAAAGTTTTAAGCCTTTTACTCTATACAGTATTCTCTACAGCCTCGTGGGCACAAAGTAAAACACAGTGGGTCGACAGCCTCTTTCAGCAAATGACTGTGGAAGAAAAGATCGGGCAACTTTTCATGCTGGAAGCAGACCTGCGCAAGGCCGAAGAACCTGATCAACTCGTGCATGCCATCAGGAACCATCACCTGGGAGGACTCATTGTTACAGCAGGTTCAGCACAGCAAGCCAAAAAATTCACAAAGCAATTTCAGCAGGCCAGTACAATTCCTTTACTCGTGGGCCTCGATGCCGAGTGGGGTGCCGGCAAAACACTCGACAGTGCTTTCAGCTTTCCCAAACCACTCTTATTGAGCGCTGCTGACGACAGTACTTTTACATTGACCATAGCAGCCCTGGCACGACAGCTCAAATCACTGGGCATTAACATGAACATGGCGCCCAATGCCTTGCTGGCTAAAGCAAAAGCGGGCGATACCTTGTACTACGCCTGGGGCAATGATCCAACCTGGGTAAGTCACAGACTTTCCCTCTACATCAACACCTTGCGCAAAGCACAAGTCATTACCTGTCTGCCCAACTTCCCTTCGCAATGGCAGGCACAAACCAAAGCTTCCGCTACTGATCCACAAAGTGTTGTCTACAAACATTTATTAACAGAGGCGCAAGCTGTGTTACCCGGCTCGCAGACAGTGCCTTTGATGCTGGAGCGCAAGGCCATGATTCAAAAAATGAAATTCGTGCCTTCGGCCATCAGCAACCTGCTCACAAATACTCAACTGGAGAAATCTTTTGAGTACAAAGGACTGCTCATGGCCAATGTACCCGACATCAGACTTTCGAAAGGCAAAATTCGCTGGGGCGAACCCGAGCTCTTCGCTTTTCAATCGGGTAATGATGTGTTGATCAATGCCAAAAACATCGGATCGGCTACACGTAAAATCAAGAAGCTGGTGAAAAAGGAAAAAGTATACCAGCAGCAGCTCGACAACAGCGTGAAGAAAATTTTGCAAGCCAAATACGAAGCAGGTTTGCATCAGCCCAATAGCACCCTTCCCCTGGCTGATGACGAAGCCATGCTCATGGCCACACAAGTAAAGCGTGCTGCCTTTACACTCCTGCACAACAAAGAAGACCTGCTGCCCATTCGCATTTTAGATAATCAAAAGATTGCATCCATATCCATAGGCCTCAGTGCAGACAATGCTTTTAACCGTTATCTATCGAGGTACACACAAGTAGACGAATTCTGCGCCACCCTACCGCAAGACAGTTTGGTGTTTCAACAACTCTCCACCTATAACATCGTCATCGCAGGTATTTTTCCTTTTGCCGCTACCTGGCAGGCACAAGCCTTAACTGCTTTGCGCAAGCTTCCTGCCAGCACCCAGGTAATACTCGTGCACTTCGGTAATCCTGAAGCAATTCCTGCCGCTGAAAATTTCTATGCGACCCTGGCGGCTTATGAAGGTGATGATGCCATGCAGGCCATCGCAGCTGAAAAAATATTTGGTGCGCTGCCTATACAAGGGTACTTCCCCATCAGCACCCATCACTATACGGCAGGGCAGCGCATGGTGCGCAGCAGTCTGGGGCGACTGGGCTATGGTGCACCCGCAGAAGCCGGCATGGATGAAGTGAGCCTTAGCAAAATCAGAGACATTGCCTATGAGGCCATTGATGCAGGCGCCACACCGGGTTGCCGCATACTGGTAGCACGCAAAGGCAAAATTATTTACGACCGCTCTTTTGGCTGGCTTACGTATGAAAATCAAATACCCGTTACAGAAGAAACTATTTACGATCTCGCATCCGTGACCAAAGTGGCTGCCACTTTACAAACAACTACCTTCCTACACGAAAAGGGCCTGATCGACATCAACAAAAAAATGTCGGTGTACCTGCCTGAACTCAAAGGCACCAACAAAGAAGATTTTATCATCAAAGATATCCTCACGCACCAGGCGGGTTTGTGGCCCTTCCTGCCCTTCTGGGCACAAACCATGAAAGACTCTTTGCACCTGCCCGATTATTATTCAACTCAAAAGTCAGCGCAGTATCCTTTTGATGTGACCCACAACCTCTTCGCCACCCAGGCCATGAAAGACTCTTTGTGGCAGTGGATCATCACATCCAAAATAAGAGAGAAGCCGGTACGCACGCCTTACGACTATCGTTACAGCGATATGGGCTTTTACATGTTGCAGCGCCTGGCCGAGCGCCTGCTGAACCAGCCCATGGATGATTTCTTAAAGCAAAACATCTACGAACCCCTCGGGGCCAACACCTTAGGTTATTTGCCGCGCCAGCATTTTGATGCCAGTCGCATTGCGCCTACTGAAAAAGATAAGCTCTTCAGAAAATCTTTACTGCAAGGCTATGTGCATGACCAGGGAGCTGCTATGCATGGTGGTGTAGGCGGGCATGCAGGCCTCTTCGGCACGGCTATCGATCTGGCCAAAGTGGGGCAACTGTGGCTCAACCAAGGGAATTACGGGGGCTTACACTATTTTAAACCTGAAACCGTCTCTCTGTTTACAGCCAAACAGTATCAAAACAGTCGCAGAGGCCTAGGCTGGGATAAACGCGATTTTACGAACGATGCCATCAACCCCACCTCGCGCTATTCTTCCGCCAATACTTTTGGGCACACAGGCTTTACCGGCACCTGTATATGGGTAGATCCTGATTATGAACTGATTTATGTGTTTTTATCGAACAGGGTACACCCTGATATGACCAATAATAAATTGTTAAATATGAATATTCGTACGCGCATCCATGATGTACTCTACGAATCGATTTTTAACTTTAAAGAAAGAGCAGCCAATATGCCCTGAGGCGAAACTAAGCAGGCCTCAATTTGGTTTAATCCTAACAAGTAATCCGAAACCGTGAAAAAAATCAAGATAGGTATTGTCTGTTATCCCACTTTCGGGGGTAGCGGGGTAGTGGCCACCGAATTGGGCAAGGCCCTGGCGCAGGAAGGACACGAAGTGCATTTCATTACCTACTCACAACCTCAGCGGCTGGATTTCTTAAATGAAAACCTCTTTTACCACGAAGTTAACTTCCGCAACTATCCCTTATTTGAATACCCGCCTTACGAGCTGGCCCTGGCCAGCAAAATGGTAAGCGTGGTGAAAAACGAAAAGCTTGATCTGTTGCATGTACACTATGCCATTCCGCATGCCTCCGCTGCTTACATGGCCAAGCAAATTTTAAAGAAGCAAGGCATTTATATTCCGGTAGTCACGACCCTGCACGGTACCGACATTACCCTGGTGGGTAAAGACTCCAGCTACGAGCCTGTAGTTACTTTCAGCATCAATGAATCAGATGGTGTAACCGCAGTATCCGATGATTTGAAGCGCGAAACCCTGGAGCATTTTGACATAACCAACGATATACGGGTGATCCCCAACTTCATTGACCTGGAGAAATTCAAAAAGCAGAAGAAAGATCATTTCAAAAAAGCGATTTGTCCCAATGGTGAAGCTTTGATTGTGCACACGTCCAACTTCAGAAAAGTAAAGCGCATCCCGGATGTAATCAATGTGTTTTACAACATACACAAAGTCGTGCCTTCTAAATTGCTGATGATTGGTGATGGCCCTGAACGCAACGAAGCAGAAGAAACTTGCCGTGAATTAAAAATTTGTGATGATGTACGCTTCCTCGGCAAACTCGAAGCCGTAGAAGAAGTATTATCGGTAGCTGATTTATTCCTCATGCCTTCGGAGAAAGAAAGTTTTGGTTTAGCAGCCCTGGAAGCCATGGCTTGCGAAGTACCTGTGATTTCTTCCAACACTGGTGGTATACCTGAACTGAATGTTCAAGGGGTAACGGGCTTTATGAGCAATGTGGGCGATGTGGAAGACATGACCAAGAATGCCTTGATCATCTTAGATAAAAACAACCTGCCCACTTTCAAGGCCAATGCCTTGAAGCGCGCCCAGGAGTTTGACATTACCAACATCTTACCACAGTACGAAGCCTACTATGAAGAAGTGATGGCGAAGAGTGGGAAATTAGCAGTTAAATAACAAAATATTTTTTGCGGGTTTAGTGAATGTGACACAATAAGAATTTGTCACCTCACAATTTTCATGTAAAAACCTATATGGCATGTTTTGTGCTAGAATACAAATTCTGCTTAATTCTCTTGTTGCATAATGAAAATAAACCTGCTACTGCTAGCTATTCTGATAAGCTTAAAATTACACGGTCAAGATACTGTAAGAGGCTTAGGTCTTGAAAACTTTATCAATCTCAATAATCAATTGGTAGAATCAGTGATCGTAACTGAGGAAAAGGAAAACTTATCAAACAGCATACATATAAAAGCTACTTACTATAAAGACGGGAAAATAAAATCTTACGAAACAACATCGCAAAGCAAAAAATATTTTCATTATCCTTTTGGCACTACCACTATAACTATTTCAAAAAATCTTGATAAAAGACAAGAAACAATATTTCTGTGGAAAGATGTCAGGATCAACTTATTTAACATTGCGGGGATTGATTCCTCTACGAACATTTTTGAAGAAGCTAAAGAATATTATAACAGTGTAATGGATACTGCAAAGCTTGGCGAGGAGGTGGCGCTTCATGAGCTTTCTATATTTATTGGCTCTCAAAAATTCATCAAAGTAGATGTACTAAAATCTTATTTACACGGGGAAAACATAAAGCAACAGAGACGATTTAGCCAAGAGGGGAAATTAATTGAGTCAATCGAGTGGGAATACCATCCTACTAAAACCATAAAAACTTATTATAAAGGCAGTGAAAAGATAAGAACTGTTCACCTAAACAGAAGTGGCAAAATCATTTACGCTGAAGATTTTGGAGGCGTGTTTCTTGGATCCACTTATGAGGTATCCTATCATAGCAACACTAAGATTCAGAGATTTTCACTTTACAAGAATGGTATACTTGAATATTTCACCGAATACATTTTTGATCCCAATTCTAATCTTATCCTTACTATGAGAGAAGTCAATCATGCATCCGGGCAAGACAAAGAATATTGGTGCGACTATACTTTCTTTCAATAGTATAAACTGCCTGCTCAGCAAGCTGCTTAACAATGTATATCGGTTCCATTAATGAGATCTCTGTGAATATCTTTTAGTGTTGCCGCTCTCGGGCCGCTAGGCCCCGCACACTCGCTCAACGCTGCATTTGAAATTAAAAAGCCTCTTGTTTTATTCAAGAGGCTTTCGATTTATCACGAGTACTGAGTTTCCTTTACTTAATCACCCCCAACTCTCTCCCTACTGCTGTAAAGGCTTCAATCGCCTTGTCTAAATGATGTTGCTCGTGCGCAGCCGAAATCTGTACGCGTATGCGCGCCTGGCCTTTGGCTACTACGGGATAGAAGAAACCAATCACGTAAATACCTTTATCCAATAAACGCTCGGCAAACTTTTGTGCCAGCGGTGCTTCGTACAACATAATGGGTACGATGGGATGCACGCCCGGCTTGATATCAAAACCTGCCTTCGTCATCTTA
The DNA here is from genome assembly GCA_022842845.1 of Cyclobacteriaceae bacterium. GTDB lineage: Bacteria > Bacteroidota > Bacteroidia > Cytophagales > Cyclobacteriaceae > Chryseotalea. The sequence goes on from JALHOT010000001.1 coordinate 189,615, forward strand.
TCACGGAAGTACAAAGTATTCTTCTCCAGCTTATCGCGCAGATCGGTAGTCTCCGACAATACATTGAATACTTCTATAGACGCGCCTACAATGGCTGGCGCTAAAGTATTCGAAAATAAATAAGGCCTTGAACGCTGGCGCAACATCTCAATAATTTCTTTGCGGCCTGAGGTAAAACCACCGAGGGCTCCACCCAAAGCTTTGCCAAGCGTACCGGTAATAATGTCTACGCGACCCATCACGCCACAGTGCTCAGGTACACCACGACCGGTCTTACCTAAAAATCCTGTTGAGTGACATTCGTCTGTCATCACCAAAGCCTGATACTTATCCGCCAAATCACAAATCTTATCCAACTTGGCAATGGTTCCATCCATCGAGAAGGCTCCATCGGTTACAATCATAATCTGCTTGGCACCTGCGGCACGGGCATCTTTCAACTGCTGCTCCAGGTCTTCCATATTGTTATGCTTGTAGCGATAGCGCATGGCCTTGCACAAACGTACCCCATCAATAATAGAGGCATGGTTGAGTTCATCCGAAATGATGGCATCTTCTGCGCCCATCAAAGGTTCGAATACACCCCCGTTGGCATCGAAGGCCGCTGCGTATAAGATGGTATCTTCGGTGCCTAAAAAGTCAGCAATTTTTTTCTCCAGCTCCTTGTGAATGTCTTGTGTGCCACAAATAAAACGCACTGATGACATACCGTAACCGTGGGTATCGATGGCATGCTTGGCAGCCGCCAGGATGCGCGGGTGAGAAGACAAGCCCAAGTAATTGTTAGCACAGAAGTTGATCACCTCTTTACCATCGGCTGTTTTGATATCGGCCCCTTGAGGCGTGGTGATGATTCTTTCTTTTTTATACAAGCCAGCCTCGCGGATGGCATTCAATTCTTTTTCTAAAACCGGTTTGAGTGTAGCGTACATATAGCTTAGTTGATTTTTGGTCGCATAACAGGTTTGGGTTTCGCGGGGGTGGCAGTCTGAGGCTTAGCGGTCTCTGTGCTGATTTCTGTAACGACTGCTTCCGGTAAAGGAAAGCGCCTGCGGATTTTATTGATCAGGAAAAGTTTCTGGCTGGTAAAACTGTTGGGATGCATCTCGGCAAATTCCGCGCGCCAGGCCTCCCACTGGGCTTTTTCGCCCGAGGCAAATGCCTTGGTGTCAATCTTTTTACCCGCCAAATATTCCTCGAAAGTCACGCTGCAAAGGTAAGTGCTAACGCATGGTAGGCAACATCTAAATTTTAGTAATTTCGCGCCCACAATCGTTAGCATGAAGAAGCATACAATATTGGTGATCGGAGCCGGTGGACAACTGGGATCTGAGTTGACGCAAGGGCTTTGGGCCTTATATGGTAAGGAAAACGTGATCGCCTCCGATGTGAGACAGGCAGAGGGCATCCTCACCCAGGGCAATTTTGAAATCCTCAACGCCCTCGATCAGCCTAAGCTTGTCGATTTCATCAAAAAGAATGGTGTTACCCAAATCTACCACCTGGCGGCAGTGCTTTCGGCCACAGGCGAAAAGAACCCCCTATTTGCCTGGCAGCTTAACATGGACAGCCTCATTTATGTATTGGAGGCTGCCGTTGACTATAAATTGGATAAAGTGTACTGGCCCAGTTCCATTGCCGCCTTTGGCCCAACAACACCCAAAAACAATACCCCGCAAGATACAGTGATGGACCCCAGCACCATTTATGGTATCAGCAAGCAGGCGGGTGAGCGATGGTGCGAATGGTATTACCAGAAGAAGGGCGTGGATGTGCGCAGCTTGCGTTACCCGGGCCTGATTGGCTACAAAACAAAGCCAGGTGGTGGTACTACTGATTATGCAGTTGATATTTTTATCAAGGCACTGACCGATAAAAAATTTGAGTGTTTCTTAAGCGAGAACACTTACCTGCCCATGATGTACATGGACGATGCTGTAAAAGCCACCCTGGATCTGATGGAAGCCCCTGCTGAAAAAGTGAAGGTTCGCTCCAGCTACAATATTTCGGCCATGAGCTTCAGTCCGGCAGAAATCGCCAGGGCCATCCAGAAACATATTCCTGATTTCACCATTTCCTATCAACCTGATTTCCGCCAGGCCATTGCCGACTCCTGGCCTAAGTCTATCGATGACAGCCGTGCCCGTCAGGATTGGGCTTGGCAACATCAATTTGATCTGGAGAAGATGACAGCTGATATTTTGAAACACTTGCCGGCTTACTTATAGGCTTTGTTCGGTAGGTAGTTTTAAGCGGGCCATCAAAAGTTCAGTCGTCATTTCGAGCTTGATGTAATCGGGGGAGAAATCCCCCAAAGGATTGCGCTTCCAAGCGGAGATCGCCACGCTTGGCTCGCGATGACGTCACTAGAGGCATCTGTCGCCTTTGGTCAATTATCTGTCACGCATTTCTACGTGTACGGTTACTATTTTAGAATCAGCGGCTTAGTCTTCCTGGTTTTTAAACTCTTCTAAGATGAGATGATTGGTGAGGAGAAAGGATTCAATCTTCTTGAAGAAAGTGAGGCGCTCCCGGGCGGAGGCCAATAATAGCTTCACGCGTTCCTTATCTTTTCGATAGCGGGGCGAACGCTTGTCGCCAATAGTCTTGATATACAACTCCTGCTCCGCAATACGCTTCTGCACAAAATCAATATCAGAAAATAAATCCAGGGCTGCGCGGGGTAATGACATGCCTACAAAACAATAAAAAGGAAGTTAAAATTCAAATCAACTGTCCGTCTTGGTCCTCTCTTCAATCTGTCTTACATGCCGAAAGATCATTCTTCTTCAAGAAAGACTTGCGTCCGCTGAAGCCGTGGGTAATTTTACTATGAAGCGGGAGCCCTTACCATCTTCGCTTTCTATGCGTAACTCGCCTTTATTCTTCTGGATAAATTCGGCACACATGGCCAAGCCAAGACCTGTCCCCTTTTCATTGTTGGTACCGCGGGTAGTAAACAGTTCGGTGGGATTTAAAATACGCGCTATGTTCTCAGCTTTAATACCAAGCCCTGTATCCTCCACCCGAAAAGTAACCCATGCTTGTTCCTCTGTCGAAGCAATGGAGATGGCCCCGCCTATTGGTGTAAACTTGATGGCATTAGAGATAAGATTAGTGAGCACAGAGTGCAGCATGTTTGGATCGCACCATACAGCCAGGTAAGGATCGAGGTTGGTGGTGATGATGATGCCCTTATCTCTGGCACTTAACTTCAACACATTGACCACCTGCATCACCGCCTCCCGCAATTTCACTTCCTCAGGCATGGGGTTAATACCATGCAATTGTGCCTTCGACCAGGTAAGTAATTCATCTAATGAGCTGCTAAGTTGATGCACTTGCTTTTCTAAACCCAGTGTTGCCTTCTTAAAATCTTCTTTGCCAATCGTATCGTCATTTAACAAAGTCAGCAGTGACTTTAGAGAAGCAATAGGACTCCGCAAATCATGACTGATGATGGAGAAGATTTTGTCTTTAGTAAAGTTGATTTTCTCCATCTCTTCTTTCTCAAGCATCAGTTGACTGTTCTTGACCTCTATCTCATCCTGATAACGGTTTGCTTCCAGCTTTAAAAAATAAATGATGAAGAACAACATAGTAAAAGCGATGAGCAAGCGAATAAATAAGGTAGGGCTTACCACATCCAGAGAAGAATTAAGTTCTAATACTTGCTTTGCAACTAAGGCATAGCCTACCAGGCAAAGCAGAAAGAAAAAGATAAGCACCCATCTGTCTTTGATAATTACAAAGGCCATGGCTGCCAGGGGCAAAAAATACAATTCAGTGCGATAGGGTTTACCAATGGTGAGGGCGTTACTCAGAAAAAGAATGAATAAAAACAGCAACATGAGATAACGCGCCAGCTTGTAAAAGCCAAAGTAATTGAGGGTAAGCATAGGGAAAATTAAAGTCATGGCACCTATGTTAACGATATCTGTAGAAGAAAAATGCTGCACCAATGGATTGCGGGCATCGGTGAAACGATTGACAACTACATAAACAAGGGTTAAGAGTGAAATGAAGAAAGCAATTCTATTCACAATCTTAATCCGACTTTTCTCATCGGCCGGCAGGTTGTTGTGAACACCTACCAATAGAATATACTTTTGCCAAAGGGACAACATAGGTTACAGGTTAGTCTAAATATAGGCAATTAGTAAACGCTAAGCGCTGCCATGAGGCAAGTTGAAAAGGGAATGATTTAAACCTGTACAGGCTTTTGATAAAAAGAGAAGCCGGCTTAAAAGTCCGATCGTCATTTCGACCCCCGATGTAGTCGGGGGGAGAAATCCCCCAAAGTATGACAAGCAAACGGGGGATCGCCACGCTTCGCTCGCGATGACGATCAGAATTTAAGCCGGCTGTACTTTATGCTTTGCTTTATTGTATATCAGTGGATTTAACCACGTTTACTTCCATACCTTTTCTGCGGGCATAAATACTATTGTCGTACATCGCCTCACAAGCCACAGCCGGTAAATAATACGTGCCAATGTAAGAGGCCGTCAGTAATACTTTGAAAACCTTCTTTTCATTTTTCTTCAAATCGAAGTAGGTGAGCACTCTGTCGTCACGAATATCCTGGTAACCAAAAGCACTTGATTTCAAGGCCTCTTGCGAGCCAAGTAAACGCAGGTTATTAATTTCCCAACCGGGCGGAAATACTTGGGTTAGTGCCAAGTTCTCATAAGAAGAGCGGGTGCCTGTATGTTGCACCGTTACTTCTGCTACAAACTCAGTGCCTTGCTTGAGGCTTGTCGGATCGAGTGCGGCCCCTTCTGGAGTGGTGTACTGCACATATAATGTCATATTGCTCTGCTCATCCGTTTCGCTGCCGCGGGCAGGGGTCCCCTCTACAATGGTGCGCACAAATAAATTACCCTTGCCTTCATTCAATACCTGTAAGCTCTCCTTTTTCAAGCCTGTAATAGGCACTGCTATCTGCGATACCGGTGAGGCCGACACAACAGACTGCTTCTTGCCGCCTAGCACATACGTGAATTTCATATCCTCCCGCTTGTCGGTACCCACAAATGCAGCAATGGCTTTGAGTGAATAGGCAACTTCCTGCGTGCTTAACCAATACCCATCATTGCTTAATATTTGCGCTAACTCTTTCACCAGGTCGAAAGCTTTTGCTTTCTCATCCAACAAGGTCAATGTCTCCAGAATCATCGCCTTATCGCGCACATCAGACCCATAGCTGTATCCTAATTCCCGATAAGGTTTAATAATGGCTGGAAGATTAGCGACCATCGTTTTGGCGGCCTCTTTCTGCCCTGCTTTAGCATAGGCAGCTGCCAGCATCCAGGCTGCTGTTGGCGATAACTTATTTTGTTCGCGCAAACGATTCATAGCACCCACTTCGGGCGAGCCTGCCAGGGCCAGTGTGTACAAACGATAGGCCTGCATCAAATCCGAGTTGTAATAATCCTGTTGACTTCTCCATTCCTGTGCTTTGTTTTTCTGATAATTTTTCCAACGCTTTATCATATCTGCCGGCACATAGTAGCCTTTCGCTTCGGCTTCAACAAGGAAGTGACCTGCATAGGTAGTGCCCCAACTATCTGAACCATTACTTCCCGGCCAATAAGCAAAGCCGCCATCGCTCTGCACAAAAGATTTTAGTCGGTTAATACCCGCTGTGATGTTGTTTTGAATGGTCGTCTTCTCCATCTCTGTTAAAGCCTTGACCTGATCGAGGTACAATTGCGGAAAGACTGAAGATGTTGTTTGCTCGATACATCCGTGTGGATACTGGATAAGGTAGCGCAGGCGAGAGCCCAAATTAATCGGAGGCATATTAGACACTTCAACAATAGCAGCATTGGTTCCGCTAACTCCAAACGGTACCATGTCATTGCTCCAGTTTTTACCAGCAGCCAGTACATAATCCGTTGTACGACTGATAGCAGTGTTCGGATTTCTGATATCGATCTCTATCTTATCATTTCCCTTAAAGTTTCCGCTTGAAGCAATCACCTCTACAGTGGCTATGCCGACTTCAGATTTTACCGTTAAATCAAACTCTACGGTAATATCTCCGTTGGGGCTCATTACTACATTTTGAGAGGCAGCGCCCACTACAGATAGTGGCCCGGTGGTTTTTACGTCTACTTTAACATTGCGTATGCTTTTCTCTTGCGTGAACAGCGTGATCGGTAATCTTACTTTTTCCTGAGGGCCCAAAATGCGTGGCAGGGTGGCGAGTGCCATTAATGGTTTGCGTACAGGGGTAGCCTTTTCTGTTTTACCATAAGCGCCTTCGTAACCTGCTACCACCATGGTTTTTACAGAGCCTATGTATTGCGGCATGATGAAACTGTGTTCATCCGTATCGCCAGCTGACAAGGTAAATGGACCTAGGTATTTCACTACTGGTTTAAAGCGATTGGCTCTGGCATCATCTTCTTTTCCTCCTTCTTCATCGCCACCGATGGCAATAAGTCTTTCGAGAGAAGCACCGTAAGCACCAATGACATCATCAAATAAATCCCACGTTCTTACGCCCAGGGCTTCACGTGCGTAGAAACGGCTCCAGGCATCCGGTGTCTTGTACCTGGTCAGGTCGAGAAGACCTTCATCCACCATGGCTATGGTGTAGGTCATTTTGCGTTTAGTCTTTTCTGAAATCTTAATCGTTACCCGCTCACCTGGCTCCAACACATCAGGCATATCAAGTATAGGATCAAGATGCGTGAGTGGATCTTCCACCCGCACCGGTACTACACCATACAATCGTATGGGCAGGTCGTTGTTGGTCTGAGCATGCGCCTGCAACAGCGAAACGTGTACATAAATATTGGGGGCCATTTCGGGCTTAGTTTCAAAGGTGAACTTGGTCTGCCCAGCCTGGGTTTCTACCCAATAGGTATTCAATACCTTGCTGCCTGTTTCAATACTTACCAGTGCTCTGCCGTTGGCACTGCTGGGTATGTTTATCGTTACTGTTTCACCAGTGTTATAAATAGTTTTATCAGTGGTGAAGGATAAGAGATTAGCGGCTCCATTATCACCAGTACTGCGTGTGCGGCTTCCCCAACCCGGTTCATCGACATAGACAATCTGGCCGGTGCAATGACCCGACACAGGATCGCAGGCACGCAGGAAGTAACGGCCCCAACCCGGTGTTTTGATTTCAAAATTCCAGGTGCCCTTTCCATTGACAATATTGATCTTCTCACTCTTCACTAACTGTGAGTAACTGCCTTGCACATAATTGGCGATACGCTCATCAGAGTTATCCCACCACCAGCGCCAATCAAGTTTATATACATTCAACTCTACTTCACTCCTGCTTACCGGTACCCCATCGGCATTCAAACTCACTAATTCTATGGGATGTGTTTTGTCTAAGTATAATATATTGGTATAAGGTTCTCCTGAAGGCACCTTCATGCCAAGGTAACTTTCGTAAGGAGAGTAAGGAACACTGAAGCGATCGATACTGAAGTTGCCACTTTCTTCAAATACTTTACCACGGAATACGGCATTCAAAAAGCCTGGGGCTTGTTCAGACGTTTCAAGAGAGGCGTTGAAGCTTGCTTTCCCCTCTGCATCGGTATAGCCTTCAAAAACAGCTTGCGATTCACTGTAAAATTCTCTGGAGGGATCTTCGAACACAAAATCTTTATACTTCGAAAAAGTAGTTGGTGTCTTTATCAACAATACTTCAAAAGCTGCTTTGAGGTTGCGGGCAGGCGCGCCATGCAACCATTTAACATCAAGATTACCTGTTATGTTAGGTTTGGTGATGCGCTCTTCGCCTATATTAAAATTAATCTTGAGTCTGTTAGGCTTTACCGTTTCTATCTTCACTGTTTGCTGAAAGTAAGAACTACCCACTTTTACCTGGGCCTGCCAGTTACCAGTAGGCGCATCGGGCTCAGTGGCGGTGGCAAATTTGTAGAAACCATTTTCTCCACTTGACCTCACCAACTTACTCACCACCTGCCCCTGTGGATTAACCAGTTCGAACACTACCGGATGTGTTGGAGGCAATAGTTTGTTTTTATCCTCTAATAAGAAAGTCATGTATAAAGAATCTCCCGGACGCCACACGCCACGCTCTCCGTATAAAAATCCTTTCAAACCACTTTGCACGGCTTCGCCAGAAACATCGAAAGTGCTCAAGGATAAAGACTGAGCATTGTTGATTTTTAAATAGCCCCGCTGTGCACCATTTTTAGCGATGACAACAAAAGGATTAAACTCAAATACTACTTTGCCATCTGCATCGGTAGAAGCATTACCTCTTAACTGCTGCTGATAGTCGTACCATTCTACCTGTACACCTGCCGTTGGCTCTGTTGTTTTTAGGTCAGTGACGAAGAGGATGGTTTTACCATCATCGCCACGTTTGGCAGTAAGACCCAGATCAGATGACAAAAGATTTTTGACAACCGACCGATCACTTGAATAATAAGAAGCATGGCATGGATTGTTCCGTTGCTCCCAATCATAACCTTCATCGTAATAGTAATCTTCTTCATATCCATCTTCTTCATCTTCTTCTGTAGATTCAAATTGGTTGACCTGGGTTTCAGGGCTAGCCTCTTCACAATTGTATACAGAATGTTCCCTTTTGAAATTCAATCTTACCTGATAGATAGCACCAGGCTCTGTTTTCATCAGGTCAGCCAAATCTAGTGTGAAGCGATTCCATCGGCCCAAATCTGTGATGCCCATGTTATCGATTTGTATCGTTTTTGTGAGTACACGTCTGCCAACACGGTTCAGCTCGCTGCCGCCATCGATGTCGTTGGCTTGTAAGAATTGAAGAATATTATTTTCAAAGATCTTATAAATATCTACTTCTACAGCTTTCAAGTTCACGGCCTCGAAAGGCAATACTAAACCATTGGAGCTTGGCAAGATGGAGCCCTTGCCTGTAAAGCGGAGCGCAGGAGCGAGTTGCTCAAACACTACTTCTGTTCTTGCGGAAGACTTCATGCGATAATCCAGGATGTTTCGAATCCCCGCTTCAATGAAGACGGTCTTGCTACCACTTTGTCTGCTGGATGGATACACCCATACTTCATTATCGTGTATATCGAAGTCAATTTCCGATAAATCACTGATGCGGATAAGGCCGGCCAGGTTTTGCTTTTCCTTCAACGGATCAGAGAACTGAAGAACAACATATTGGTTAGGGCTTTGCACCACTTTAGCTGACATCAGTTTAAAATCACTCAAAGACGGCACTTCGACTTCTTTCTCTTCTTTGCGCGACACAGACAAAGAACTTCCATTGGCCTCTATCTTCACTATACTGGCCTGATCTCCGCGCGCCACATCTTCAATCACAAAAGAATGCAGCTTGCCATCAGCCGCATGCACCCAGGAAACTTTTAGCGCCTTACTTCCTTGCATGGCCTTCAATACTTGTTCTACTTCTTTTTTCTCTGCAGCATCTGCCGTAAAAAGGCTCCCTTCAATCTTCTGCCTTTTCAGCTCTGTTTTTATATAAGGTTTCAGGTTGTCAATGCTGAGTTCAAAATTTTGAGCGATTACCTGAAAATTGTAGTCAAATATGCTGAGCTCTTCTGGCACCGTCATGAGCTTGGATATAAAGAACTCGGCCTCGTATACCTGTCCTGATCTCATTTTCTCATTCGGCCTGAATTCGAGCGTTCTACTATCCAGCCAATACGTTTTACCGCTGATTGATGGACTGAAATCAAAAAGCTTGGCAGATACTTCCTTCCCTATCTCAGCGGAATCGCCTACTGGATTTGTTAAGATGATCCTAAGCTTTCCATTGGCAGAAATAACGCCCGAGGTATAAGAAGAAATATACTCACCAAAAGCCGGATTGATCTCCATGGCCTCGTAGAATGACTCCTTCTTGCTTTTTAAATAAAACACGGCTGCGGTAGCCAAGAGGACAAGAGTGGCAACGATACCAATCTTCTTCAATGTGGTGTTCATACGAGTGGGTTGAGGATTGTACTGTAAGATGTGAAAAATCCTGAAAAAGAACAGCACAAAATGCCTGAAAGTCTATTCATGAGTCAGATGTAACCATTCATTAAGCGGATGGCCTCTTGGTTTAATCACACCAATAGTTTGCTGTTAATGCCTGAGTTTTGAAGAAAATTAATAGCCATGAAACAACTAAACCACCTGAAAGCAAGACTTGTCATTACCAGTTTGATGAGCCTTGCCTTAATTACTTTGTTTTCCGCCTGTGGCGATGATGCACCGGCAGTTCAAATCCCTCCCACTGTCACCGGATATGAGCCGACTTCTGCATTTGCGGGCTCAACCATAACCATCAATGGAACGAACTTCGGCACGTCAGTTCAAGATGTGAAAGTAACGTTCCACGATGGTGCTGTTGCCACGGTTAAAGCAGTAAATAATACTTCCATAGAAGTGGTTGTACCCAACGATGCCTATGTTGGCCCTGTTGATGTAGCCGTGAAAGCGCTCGATGTAGAGGGTGGTGAATTTACCGTTTTAACTATTTGTACTATATGGATTGGAGAAAATCCATCCCCCAGGCCTTGTCCACGTATTAAAGCTGGAGAGGGACCCAAATAATTAAGTCATTACACTTTTTAAATTTTTAATATGAATTTGACTAAAAATCTATTTTTTTCTCTTTTGCTACTATTGATCACTATTAGTTGCGAAAAGGAAGAGACTCAACCTCAGCCTAGCATTACCAACCTCAGCATTAGCGAAGGAGAAGTCGGTACTTCAGTTACCATCAATGGAACTAATTTTGGTACAGTAGCCGCTAATGTTAGTGTATTCTTCAATACTATAGAAACTAATCCAGTTTCAGTTAGCAATACCTCCGTTGTAGCTAAAGTACCTGCTGGTGCGAGTACTGGAGTAGTTAAAGTAAAAGTAAAATCATTGGAAGCGAGTGGGCCAACATTTACTGTGTTACAACCCGTTACCGTGAGTGCTTCTCCTCTCTCGATCACGATAAATGAAAACCCCATTAATGGAGGTTTGCTAGGCACAGTAAGTGCTAGCACTAATCGTGGGAACTTATCCTATTCACTTGTATCTCAATCTGTGACAGGTGCCATGGCCATTAATTCTACCACGGGCATCCTGACAGTAGCGAATGTTGCGGCTTTTGATTTTGAAGTAAATCCTATTCTTACTGCCGTAGTGTCTGTTGCCAACGGAAGCGAGACAGCTACTGCTAATATCACGATAACACTCAGCAACGTTACTGAGGTTGCGGTAGATAACTTCACTGCAACTGTAACTGAAAACGTTGACAACGGCATCGGTATTGGAAGCATGAACGTACAGACCGGTGCACCTACTTTTTCGATTAGCAGCCAGACCCCCAGCGGTGCGTTGAGGATAAGTAGCACTGGCCAGCTATCCGTACTTAACAGTACAGATTTTGATTTTGAACTGAGGACTTCCATTTCAGCAACCATCACTTATTCTGGTGGTGGCGAAACAAAAACTGCAACTGCCACTATTACGATCACCGATGAAGTAGAAATTAACGTAGCCAACTTTACGGCTACAGTTGCTGAAAATTCTGCAATAAATACCAGCATTGGCAATGTGAACGCAACCGTTCCAACAGGTCCTGGTAGTATTGTGGCGTATGCTATTACAACACAAAGCCCTGCGGGTGCACTAGCCATCAATGGAAGCACAGGAGAACTAACAGTGGCTAACGCTTCTTTATTCGATTTTGAAACAAATCCTACCATAACAGCAACTTATAGCGCTACGAATCTATCAGAAACAAAAACAGCCAGCGTAACGATTACACTCACCGATGTAAATGAGGCTGCCGGAACTTGGGGAACAAATCTTGTAGCAGGGTCTACTACCACTACCGGCTGCACCACCGGAACTGGAAACGCACTTCGTTTCACTAACGTGTTCTTTGGCGAAGTAGTAACAAATGCTAATAATAACCTTGAATTTACCTTGGCTGACTGGACGTGTGGAGTTCGAAAGCTAGTACTTGCAAATACTCTCATTACAAGCAGCATCCATAATACTTCAAGTCCATTTAATATGTATGATGTTGTTCGCGTTGGCAGCTATTACCTCGCCACTTATTTTGATCCTACTTCAGGTGCAGGCAATATTTTACGTATTCCTAGCGATGGATCGGCTGTAAGCAATTTTCTTGGCAACAGCGCTGTCACTTACCCAACCGGTCTCGCGAGAGATGCAAACGGAAATATTTATGTAGCTGAATCTGGCGGTCGGAAGATAAAAAAGTTTAGTAGCACAGGCACTATACTTGCAATCTATGGATCAGGTGCTAATGGCGGAGCGGATGGAACTGCCAGCACTGCCACCTTTGCACGAACAATTGATTTGCAAGTTGATGCATCTGGAAATATCTATGTAGCCGATCGCTACTCCATTCGCAAGATTGATCCTAATGGAAACGTAACCACCCTTGCTGGTGCTAATATAGCTGGCGATGCAGTTGGGACGGGGGCCAATGCTCGCTTTAACGAAATACACGGAATTGGAATATTGCCAAATGGTAACATCATCATTGCTGATAAACAAAATGGTAAAATAAAGCAGTTGGATACAAATGGAGATGTAACTACCCTACTTTCAGGAGTAACAAACGTTGAAGGTATCATTATTCACAACAACAACTCTGAGTTCTACTTTACCAGACAAAGCGCTATTCATAGAGCTTACTTAAATGGCGGTTCTTAATCATTGAATCGGTATTTTGGGGATACCTATTTAATAGGGGCTGCCTGTCATGGGCAGCCTTTTTTATACCTTTACCATCGTAAAACTCACGGCTTCATGAAAGTATTGTTTGCCATTCTCTGTTTCACCATTACCGCTGCAGTAGGGCAACAGTTAACACACTTTGCCATTACGCAACAACAAGGGCTTCCTTCTAACACCGTTTATAATATTTTCCTTGACTCCAAAGGCTTTTTGTGGGTAGCTACTGAGAATGGCTTAGCTCGCTACAACGGCCTTCATTTTAAAACCTATACCAACAGTATGGTACGCTCCAACGCTGTGAGTGGATTATTTGAGGATAAAGCCGGACGCATTTGGCTACATAATTTCTTTGGCGAAATTCTCTATGTGGAAAATGATACTCTCAAGAAACTTACTTCCTGGGAAGAATACTACATAGAGGGATTTCCAACTATATCCGCGCAGGGTGAAAATATTTTGATTACAACACCCAATTCATTTTTTAGTTATTCCCCTACAGGCAAGACATGGACAAATCTGATCGAATCTATCCCCATGACAGATAGACCAAGACAATTTAATCACCACCTGGTTAATGGCCTGAATCACGTCTTGATTTCCTATGCGAACCAAGAGGCTACCTACATACGAAACCTCACCACCCAAGAGGTGTACACGTTACCCCGACAACACTATCCATTAAACATCAATGTTGTTCGTCTTGTTGAATGGAATAAGCAACTGTGGCTGTTTGATCCTGTCGGCAAAAAACTATTTCATCTCACGAAGGGACAAGTGCAAGACATTCTCCCGACCTATAAAGAAAAACTAACCGATACCGGACTGCTCGATAATGTGGGCGATTCACTCTTGACTTTTGCGGGTAGCAATGGACTTAATTTGCTAAACAACAAAGGAACCTATACGAAGCTTCTGGAAGGCAAAAAGGTAAGTAGTGTAGAAGCTGACCGAGAAGGAGGGCTATGGGTAGGGACTCTTAATGAGGGACTCTTTCATTTTCCTAACTTAAATTCTTCCCTGTTTACGAAAGAGGAAAACGTTACCTACCCTAAACTTGCACTCGATAAAAAGAATAGACTTATTTATGCTGGAAGATCCGATGGTGGCATTCAAACAATGCGGTATGATGGAAGCGCTGCAGCATGGTCCTTCACAAAAACCAACAAAGAAATACAAAGCCTGTACCTAGATACACTTGCAAATCGCTTGCTCTTTTTCTCGGATAAACTGTATTGTTACGACCTAGCGCACAAAAAACTTATCATGGCACGGAGCATAACGGCAGTCAAAAAAATTGAGCGTGTAAAGGATGCCTATGCAGTAGCTACCTCTGCCGGCTTGCAGCTGCTTGATGCAGAAACATTGGCAACAAGACAAGTGCTCACCACACAACGAACCTCGGCAGTTGCCTACGACCCTCTCCACGATCAACTCTGGATTGGTTCTCAAAAAGGTGTATTCCTCTATTCATTCAACTCACACACTCTTCATCCTTGGTCATATGATAAACCAGCCTACTCCCCTGGCGTTTCAGATATCCTCATATCCCAAAATTTTATTTTCATGGGAACCTATACGAATGGGCTACTGCTCGTCAAGGACGGAAAAGTGGAAAAGCAATTTACGTCCCTGAACGGTCTTCCTTCGTCTCATATAACCTCGCTTAGTCAAAATGAAAATACTATTTGGATAGGAACAGACAATGGGATTGCCTCGTTAGAGTTATCCACATTTAAAATTAAAACACTCGATGGCACCAAAGGATTAGGTGCAAGAGAAGTCTATAATTTGTTGCATACTGATAACACACTTTGGGTAAGTCACACACAAGGCTTGCAATACTTTACAAGGCCAGCCTCTAAAAATACTCAAAAACCACTACTACACATAGAGCACATAAGCTCAGACGAGCAACAATTTATTGCTACGGCATCAAAAGGTATTGAACTGAATCCCTCTTCCCAACAACTCACTATTTCTTTTGATGTCTCCAATAATTTACGAAGTCGAGGAGGCACCCGTATTCTCTATCGAATGAAAGAATTAGAGAAAGATAAATGGAACGAAACCACTTTACAATCACCTACTGCCAACTATCTTTTTTTACCGTCTGGAGAATTTACCTTTGAGGCATATGCCATCAATGAAGATGGTGTTGCCTCGGAAAACACTATACTTCTACCCATCAATGTACTCACACCGGTCTGGCGACAACTATGGTTTATGGTTTTTCTTTTCCTGGTTGCCATAGGGCTGGTGACCTTCCTGCTCTATCTACGCTTTCGTCAAATAAGTTCACGCAATAGAATGATTCTACTTCAGAAAAATCAAGAACAAGAACTGCGAATTGCACAGTTAACTTCCATCCGGGCGCAAATGAATCCGCATTTCATTTTTAATACAATGTCTCTTATTCAGGGAAAAGTACTTAATGGTCTGAAAGAGGATGCTAACCGAAACATTCAGAATTTCTCCTTGCTACTACGAAAAGTCCTAGATTTTTCAGGAAAAGAGATGATTACCCTTCAGGATGAAATCGACATTCTTGAAAAGTATCTATCTATTGAAAAGGATCGCTTTGATGGATCACTCGCCTATTCTATTTCGCTAGATGAAAATCTTCGTCAAGAAATGATCCGAATTCCTTCGCTTCTTACCCAACCTTTCGTGGAAAATGCACTTCGGCATGGGTTGATGCACAAAGAAGGATTGAAAAAGCTAAGTGTCGAATTCACCCTTGTCAATGACTGCATCACCATTTGCATTGATGACAATGGCGTAGGTCGAAAAACATCTGCCGAGTTTAACAAAACCCGGAAGCATGATCATACCTCCTTTGCCATTGAAGCCTACCGAAAACGAATTGACCTATTAAACAGCAATCGGAACAAAAAAATTGAATTAACCATTATTGACAAACATTTAGAACACGGAGTAGCAACCGGAACCACCGTAGTTATTCAAGTACCCATTGAACTATGAATTCAGAACAAGAAACAACACCGATTACTGTACTCATTGTAGATGATGAGAAGGCTGTGCGCTCTGCCTTACAAGAAATTCTGAAGCTTAACTTTCCTTTTGTTACCATTGTGGGAGAGGCTGCAAGCATACCCGAAGCGGTACGTGAAATTCACGCTTTACATCCTCAACTAGTATTCTTAGACATCGAAATGCCAGGCTACTCTGGATTGCAGTTGCTGGATTTTTTCAATCCTGCTGAGATAGATTTTGATATTGTTTTTGTAACCGCCTTTAATGAATATGCTATTCAGGCATTTAAGATTTCTGCCTTCGATTACCTACTGAAGCCAGTGAACACCGAAGACCTTAAAAAAACGCTGGAGCGCTATCTTGGAAAGCAACATAGGCAACAGCTGATCGAAAGAATAAAACTTTTAAAGGATTCTTTAACAAATGAAAAATTTCCCACACAGATAGCCGTCAGTTCTTTACAAGGAATTGATTTTATTCACCTGCAAAATATTATCGCGTTAGAAGCATCCGGCACTTATACAACACTTATTCTGGCAGAAGGGGATGCAATCGTTTCAAGCAAACCGCTGGGAGAGTTTGAAGAACTATTAAAGCGAAATACAAATTTCTTCCGAGTGCACCGCTCCCATCTTATCAATCTCCATCATGTTAAAAAACTTTCGAGTAAAGAAGGAGACAACATCCTACTCTCCAAAGGAATAGAAGTGCCACTTTCTCGCTACCGTAAAAAAGAATTTGACCAGGCTATTGCCAGCTTTAAAATATAAAGCGTTCATACGTATTCATAAAAAAAGAGCCCCGCCAAAACAGGCGGGCTCTTGGTAGGGTCAACAACGAGTAGTATTAACTTTTATTTTACTTTTTGTATTTGTTTGCTTTAACACAATCCACTGTGTTTACCACGGAAGCATCGCGTGCCACGAGTACATTTGCACCAAAATTCTCGGACAACGACCCCGTGGTAAAGGTGTTTTGTTGTTTAATCTTCACGTACGTAACACCACATTCGCCATTTTTAGTAGCAATAACCGCAGCTTCCAGAACTCGCGCTACTAAAGTATTCTGCTTATTTACACCCAACTGCTCGTACACATTTTTCCATTCGGAGACCACATACGCGTATTCAAATTTATAGGACGGCTGATAACTGGCGTTGAATGCTTTTGCTGCATTGGTTACATCGATAGCCTTAGGTTCGTCTTTAAAACCCATTACTGGTTTGCGCATCTCAAACTTATCGCTAGAAGCCTTTTTATAGGTACCATCGAATTTCTGTTGAAACTCAACCACCTTATCCCAACAAACTTCGTTGGTATAGATAGCAGCCGCCTGGGCCTTCTCTGCTTTGTATAATACTACGATAACACTGTATTTCTTTTTATACGCAATATTATTTCGGGGTTCATTGCCATGCCAAAAATCGCCAATGAGTAAAATTCCTGGTTCTACCTCCAGTATTTCATCACTGCTTCTCCAACTGGTAAAATAATCTGCAGCAGGTATCGTG
Organism: Cyclobacteriaceae bacterium; assembly: GCA_022842845.1. GTDB lineage: Bacteria > Bacteroidota > Bacteroidia > Cytophagales > Cyclobacteriaceae > Chryseotalea. Next base: position 206,824 of record JALHOT010000001.1, read on the forward strand.
TTGCCTTGCAAGTCAGTAGTTGAATTGTGGGTCAAATATTCATAATCTCCGTTGTCAGTATCAGCCGCATTTAACCAAACGTATCCGGCTTTAAGTGCTGTGGTAATGTTAGCAGAAGCCGGGCTGCTTCCCGAAGCAAATTTAGCAGTACGCACCCACTTGTTTTTGTCGGTAGTCTCATAACCGTATTGCGTGTTTATATGAATGGTGTTATACAGTTTTTCGTCTTCGTTATAATTCACCAAAAACTTTTTCACAAACTTTTTGTCCCCGCCTAAAAACATACTTGCCCTAATAGGTATGTTTGAGTAATAAATACCGCTTAGCCCTCTGGAATCTTTCTTAATTTCTTTGTCGTTCAGGAAAGTACTTGCGCTGTCAACAGCTGCAAGTTCTACAGGTGTGGGTATTTTCTCCTCAACTTTTGGAGTTTCTTTCGCTTCTTTTTTTGCTTTTTTAGATAAGAATTTATCTAAAGTAGATTGTCCGTAACTGGCTACAGAAAATAGCAGAACAGAAACAAGTAAAACAGTGTTTTTCATGCCTTTAATTTTAATGTGTAAAAAGTTTTAAAATATGTATGTTGTATTACGTTGATATTCACAGCAACTTACCTTTTTGGCATTCGCCAAATGAAGTGACTTAACAAATCCCTTCAACAGGATATGAGTGGTAGGTTTGAATAGATGGATAGCAGCTACGAATTGTATCTTTACGCTAACTCAAAAACGCTCAGCAAGTAACACAGGAGAGCAGAGAAATCTTCTCGGGCATTGAGGCAAGTAGAGGCTTCTCTATCAACTTGCTTCACCGAGGAACGAGGTGTCTTTTCAACATTAACACAAAGATGCCTCGTGCCTCGGCATACCAAAAAGAAAAACCCTCCGAGAAGAGGGTTTTAGAAAACTTAAGAAGAAAATCTTAGAGTAACTCTGCTTTGCTATTTGCTTGAGTAGCTGTACTCCTGGTGCCCGTGCCATACTGGTAAACGATAGCGGTATAGGTAATGTCAGTCGGGTCGCCTTCAAACTTAATTCCTGAGGCAGTGTAAGTTTCAACACCATCGGGTGCTTCGCCAGTACGCACTAAGGTAATAGGGTTTACAAAAGGCGCGGGTCCATTGTAAGGCTTTATAAATTCATATACTACCTTTTCAACCCAATTGCCTTTGTCCTGCAGTATTACGGTAATATCCCACGTAGCACCGCCATCTTCGCTTGTAAGTGTAGTGCCCATCAACACGGGTTCTGCTAGGTCGTTACCCTCAACAACTACGTTAAGCTCAGCAGCATTGGCCATAGGTCTGCCCTGTGCATCAAGCATAGTGGCCAGCACTGTATACGTTTCTCCTACAGGCCTCGCTCCTCCTTCAAAGACGAGCGGGTCAAACACAAAACGCTTGTTACCGTTTTCTGGATTTATATTTCTAAGAGTAGCAATGACTTGAGAAGGAATGGGGGGCGTACCTAAAAAGGTATCCTTAAATCGGATGTCCAAAGAAGCCACCTCACCCTTGCTATCTCCCTCTACTGTGCCTATTATTTTATACTCATTGCTACCTTCTCCACTTTCCCTTACCCTGACTCTTTTTATACGACCTGTGAAATCTGACTTTTGAACTACACTTTCTGTGGTGAGTGATTGACCTACTACCTCACCCTTTGCATTTAACATAGTGGTGGTAATGCTGTAGGTAGAACCTGCAGGGTTTTGACCAGGCGCAAACTTAACATCGAACACATAACTGCGATCTTGAAACGTTCGCCCGCTTTGGCAGGTGCCGCAATCCGCCATGTAGGAGGTGGTTAAAGGAGCAGAACCGCCAAAGGGTTCGTTAAAAGTAACTTTTACCGTTGCTACTTCAAAGGCAGGATCGTTTTTAACAATTACATTCCCTTGAGCTAGATAGTTTACTCCATCGCCAGAAAGATCCCCTAATGCTATAGAGACGCCTCCATGCGAGCCACCAAAAGCGGGGCTGTGAAGAGCCGTTGTGCCATCGGCAAAAACAAAAACGTTGTAGTTGTAGGTTGTTTCCTTAGTATCTGCCAATCCTGAGTAGACTACATTTACATTTACAATCTTTTCAAAGAGGGTTGGACTCCCGGCAGGTAATGAAATTGAATATGTACTCATCTCAATTTTATCAAAAACTAAGGTTACAGTCTCGCTGGGGCAGTCATTGCAGGCAGCACTCTTTAAGGTGATCCGTCCATTGGGTCGGCATTTATCTGGGAGTACAGAAATAGGGCAACCAGAAGATTTACACTCACTACTTAACTGGCAAATATTCCGATCTCGCACCTTTAACTTGACCTCACCACTTTTATTCTTCTTTAACGTAAGTTCAGGAAAGTACGCACCTGCGTTTGCCTCTTTAGCTTGCACCTTGGCAAGGAGGGAAAAATCTGCAGCCGCACTCAGCTCTAGTACCTCTTGTTGGGCTTCTAATGTCTCTTCTACCATTAATAAATCTTGGCAGCTTGCAAATAACAGGGCGGCCAACATAAATAAGCTCCAATACTTTTTCATTCGTGCATGGGTTTTGGTTTAATTTATCCCAAGATAGATGACCACATTTTGTGAATTTGTCAGAACGTACGAATGGGTGAATTCACTTAATGAATGGCAAACGCTTAAGGGTATAGGAAAAGTAAGGAAGCATATACAACTTCAACCCAAGTGTTGCCACTTTGAGGAAGAACGTTCGGATCTATAAACAACAATGACCTGTGTTTCTACAAGTCATTGCTCAATATTTTCTAATTTTTCAATTATCAGCACAAGCTGTATCGGCATTTACCTTCTCTAAATCAGTTTGTTGAATCGCTCCATAGCCACCATACACATTAACTAATTCTCCGGTAAAGCCGGATCTTCGCATGAGAGAGATAGCAATCATAGAACGATAGCCTCCTGCACAATGCACTAAATATGGATGCTGTTTTTCTAATACATCCAGCGCCTTGGGAAAGTTGGCAAGAGGTACAAAACTGGCAGCCTTTAAATGACTCGCTTCCCATTCGCCTGGCCTGCGAACATCCAATGCTTTTAATCCCCTCTTAATCTCCACTTTCATATCTTCCGCTGCTATGGATCTGACTGTTTCCAATTTTCCATCCCAAGCTGTTACTCCATGCTTTAAATAACCAATCACGTTCTCATACCCTACGCGTGCCAGGCGCAATACCGCCTCTTCTTCTTTACCCTCTTCCGCTACCAACACTAAGGGTTGCTTAATATCGATCAGCGTACCAACCCATACTGCATATTGTCCATTCAAACCAATATTTAAAGAAGAAGGAATGTAGCCCTTTTCAAAATCGTCTGGCTTACGAGTATCTAACAGTAACGCTCCTTTTACAATGGCCTCCTTAAATTCAGTAAGGGATAAGGGTTTGCTGTTTTGCTTGATGACTTCATCAATAGAAGTATATCCTTCTTTGTTGATGCGCGCATCCTCAAAGAAATAGGCTGGCGGGGGAAGAATACCATCCGTTACCTTGGCGATAAATTCTTCACGCGTTTGCTCTTGCAAAGCGTAGTTATACTTTTTCTGTTCGCCAATAGTTGAGAAAGTCTCTTTACCAATATTCTTTCCGCAGGCCGAACCTGCTCCATGGGCAGGGTACACAATCACCGCATCAGGAAGTGTTTTAAGTTTATTATTAAGCGAATCGTACAGCATGCTGGCCAATTCCTCACGTGTCATTACACCATCTAACAAATCAGGGCGGCCTACATCGCCAACAAAAAGTGTATCGCCCGTAAATACAGCATGCTCTTGCCCTTTTTCATCGAACAAAAGATAGCAGGATGACTCAGGCGTGTGACCAGGAGTATGAAGCACTTTAAACTTAATTTTCCCAACACTAAACACTTGTCCATCTGTAGCATTGATCACCTCATAGTGTGTATTAGCCTGAGGACCATACACAATAGCCGCACCTGTTTTTTTAGCCAGATCAATATGCCCCGAAACAAAATCAGCGTGGAAGTGTGTTTCAAAAACATACTTGATTTTAGCCTTCCTTTGCTGTGCTAAGGCCAGGTATGGGGCAGTTTCTCTAAGAGGGTCTATAATAACGGCCTCTCCTTCCGATTCAATATAGTAAGCTGCCTCTGCCAGGCAAGTGGTGTATAATTGCTCAATGTACATGTTCGATAGTGATTAGATTATCTTCAGAAAGGTAAAGTTCATAAAAATTCCACAAATCAAGAGAAGCTTAGTATTTTGCCTGTAATGATTCGCTACAGTTTTATTATCCTAAGCCTAATCGCCTCTTTTCAAACGGTTGCACAAGAAGCAAGCCTTTATAAAGAAAACGATAAGTGGGGACTTTTAAATGCTCAACAAAAGCCGTTGACCAAAGCCATTTATGATCAGATCATCCCAGGTATTCCATATTCCATTGTAAAAAAATACAATCCCGTTACTGCGCGCTATACAGCTGGTTGTATTGATCAGGAAGGAGCATTTGTTATTCCAATGGTTTATACAGATTTAAGGGTTGAAGGCTTACGCGTTATTGCCTGCCAAAAGAGTGCAACAGGATTCTCTTATGGGGTACTTTCTTTAAAAAATGAGATCCTCATCCCCATTGAATACAAGAGTATTAAATCATTGGGCACGCTTCGTTTTGCCGTAGAAAATGTTGACGGTAAAATTGCCTTGTTTACAGAAAATGGTAAAGCACTGACCGACTTTTCCATTGATGCCATCCATCCATTTTATAAAGAGGTCAGCATCTTTGAGCAAAATGGTTTACTGGGCTTACTCAACAGAGAGGGTAACCTGTTAACCGAGGCAAGGTACCGTACTATTACTATTGAAAATGACGGAACCATTTATGGGCAATTACCACACGAATGGAAGTGGGTAAGTTTCAACAGTCAACAAACCATTAAAAATATACTGGCTGATTCGGTGATCAGTACTGCATCTGGCAATTTATTGATCACCACATTAAAAGGCACTGCACTCTTCAGTAAGGAATTAAAACCTCTTGGTGCATTCTATCAGCACATCAGAAGAACTGATAACCCATCATTTTTTATTACCGAAGCTAAGAAAAAAGGGGTAATCAATCAGTATGGTCAAGTCCTACTTCCCAATCAATTTGAGGATATCCGCATTGACAATCGTTTTGTGTATGCCTTGAGTGGCAACGCCTGGAAGATCTACAGTCATGATGGAAAACTTATGAGCGAGCGTACTTATGAGACCATCTACAATGAGGATTACTTCGTTCATGTCAAACGCAAATCCTTTTGGGGCATTATTGATGAACAGGGAAAGGAAATCATTCCCTGTGTCTACGATTCAATTCTCCAAAGTTCATCTGACTATATCTCGGTTAAGTTCAAAGGTCAATTTGGCATCATTAATCAACAAGAAAATTGGCTTGTCAGTCTTCAGCCATATCCACTACAACTTGTCAACAAAGATCGTTACCTGGTGGTGGACGGCACACTGCTTACCCTCAAAGACTTTAACAAGCAAGTATACTACTTCACCAACAATCCAATTGAGATTCAGGAAAATGGTTTATTGGAAAAAACATCGATCGGTGAACTTTGGCATATTACGTTCAATGGACTTGTTACCAAAATTCAGCAAGTCACCTCTGCCCAGATCAGTGCTGTAGAGCCTGAGCACGAAGGCTACCGTGCCATTAAAAAAGATGGCAAGTGGGGCTTTGTTGATAATCAAGGACGTTTGCGTATCCCTAATCGCTATGATATGGTAAAACATTTCTCTGAGGGGCTTGCACCATTTCTACTGCGTGGCAAGTGGGGCTTTCTGAATAAAGAGGATGATATCATTATTCATCCCACCTATGAAAATGTCGAGCCTTTTGTAAATGGCATGAGTAAGATTTTGATGAAGAAAAAATACGGCCTCATTAATAAGCAAAATGAATTAATACTCCCGTGCCGATTTGATGACATTAACTTGTTACCATCCGGCCATTATGAAATTATTGCCAATGGGCTTAAAGGATTAGTCGATGCTGAGGGTCACATTATTTACGACCCCAAATATGAGGCACAGTTGATTCTCGAAAAGCATATTATAGTTCAAGGTCAGCAGAAATACGGTGTGTTAGACAAGCAGGGATTTAATATTATTCCAACCATGCACGACCTGATCATGCTGGATGATGAAGAAACCTTTATCATATTGACAAAAGGAAGGCGCGAAAAAATTAAGTGATGTGACTAAAAGAAAAAGCCTCTGCAGTTTCCTGCAAAGGCTTTACACGTATTGAAGTACTCTTAATTATATTTTGATAGTAACACCAAAAAGGCCACCATTTCCAGTACCACCTCCAAATTCAAGGTTTAATCCTACTTTGTCATTGAAGAAATAACGAGCTCCCAATTGCGCATCTAAACCAATGCCTGAAGACTGATTGGTATTAAAATTATTATTATTATCCTTTACAGACCAGATGTAGTAGCCTAACGTAAGACCTGCGTATAAGTCCCACTCGCTTGGCAACTCAATAAGTTTATTAAAGTGGTAGTTACCATTGAAAGATAGCACGATAAGGTTTTGATTAAAAGCAAAGCCATTGATTGTCTGATTATAATTACGATAAGAGAGTCTTGGACCTACCGTAATGCTTTCATGTACTCCGAAATCCATACCTACATAAATGGGAACACCGAAGTTAGAAAATCCTACACCGGCATTAAGTTGCTTTCCGCCTTTATCAAGCGATCCTTGCGCAAAAGCTGACAGGCTACCGATAATTAAGAAACTGATTACAAATAGTTTTTTCATGGTTTAAAGTTATTATAGGGCACAAATGTAGATAATAAAAAGGCTATTAAACAAAAGAGATTCAAACGCTTATCGTGTCTGCATTTTAACTGCACTATCAACCACTGAAGCCTAGTCAAAATCACTTAAACGATTTTCTGCCTTATCAGCCAGGTCTTTATGCAAGTTTACTTTTTCTGATAAATCAATACAGGCTTTAAATGTTACCCTTGCCATTGCCTGGTTTTTTAAATGGTCTGCTTCAATAGAGGCCTTGAAGAATAATGCTGGTATAGTATAATAGTCGCTTGTATTCTTGAACTGTAGATCCAGCAATGGAGCAGCATCGCTATAACGACCAAGTGCGATATAATTTTCAATCAACACCTCCCTGAACTTTGGGTTAAGCGGATAAAGTGCCACCAGTTTTTCTGAAAAGGCTAAAGCTTTAAGAGGCTTCTTCTCTAAGTGTAAATAAATATGTGACAAGTAAATCAACGCCTCTGTATAGGCTCTGGACGGACTCAATAGTGACTTCTCTAATAGCTGAAGACCCAATACCTGATCTCCATCTTTAAAAGGGAATAAAGCAGTTCGATAAACAAAATTCAAATTGCGGAAGAAATCCATGTAGTACAGGTACATCCCCTGAACAAATAGCAATTCCGGATTATTGCTTTGATCATCAAAAGTTTGCACCATTAAAGGATAGGCTCTTTTGCCGTGGAGTAATGCCTTGAAAGATTCTCCTTGCTGATAATAATATTCAGCCAGCAGAAGTTCAGAAACAATATGCCTGTACAAATTATAATCTGCATCAGCATAACTTATTTTTTCTGACAGTTCAATCAATTTTTGTTGATAAACTTCACTTTGGGCACTTTTAATGATCGGGATAAACTCCCATCGAAGGCTAAAGAGCTCTATTAGTTTTCCATCGGCAGCCCCTTCTTTAGAAAAGCCCCTGATCAATAACTCAGCGCTATCAAATTGATTATTATAGATATAGCGTAAACATTGTAATTGATTTTGTTTAAGCGAATTCGATTGCGCACAGAGGGAAAAGCCCCCCAAAAAACTTAAACAAAAAAGAAAAAAGAGGTGCCTATAGTGTTTTTTTAATCTCATTTACTGTAAAAGTATTGGCTTTTAACAAATCCTTATGCATCTTTAGATAATCAACCAAATTAATTATTATGAAAAAAATCTTTTTACTCTCCCTCTTTGGTGCCATGCTGATGTCATTCAGCTCTATGGCCTCTGCAGAACAATACCGCATTAACGATGCGTCTGTTGAAGCTGTGTTTGCTGTAGCCAACGATGTTACAAGCAATCTAACTTCAATCACCTCATTCAATGCTCTTAGTACAGATGCAGTGATGGCCGAGAAAAATGCGCTGGTAGCCATTCTACTCGACTTCTTTTTAGGAGGTATTGCTATCCACCGTGTTTACTTAGGTGGTAAGCCAATTCTGGTTTTAGGTTATTTCATTACATGTGGTGGTATTTTCGGTATAGTACCACTCATTGACTTAATTGTTCTGGCCATTAACTTCGATGACATCAGCAAGTTTGTTGGCAACAACAAATTCTTTATGTGGTAATTAACTACTGCTTAATCTAAAAAGGGGCTTCGGCCCCTTTTATTTTTTATAACCCGTTACAATAGCGCTCACGGTCATATTAAATTCCTTAGCCTTTCTTTCATTGTATTGATTAGCCAATACTTCTGCATATCGGGCACCACCATTATACGAAAGGTAAAAGAGAGCAACGCCTGTGAACAAACCTGAGAAATAATAAGCATCTAAAAAACCCCAAACAGATAAGGTTATAAGACCAGCGTTTAACATACTTGAAAGCGCTCCCTTCCAAAAATAACCAGCGTACATTTGACCAAGACCAGGCATCCAAAAAGACAAAGAGAATGCCTTATCAGGATTTTTCTTTTTAAAAGCCAGTATTTCAGGATAAGGGTCTTCGGCAATATTATTAACCCGCGCAAAAGCCTGATACTTTGCGTGAGCCTCCTCCCATCGCTGAAGCTCATTCAGACATAAAATCTCCAGCGGAAGAATAATGCTATGATCTGCCTTGGGTAATTCATAGTAGAGTTCTGCAATTTTACTGTAGGCCAGATCATACCGCTTGGCAAGCATGGCATTGATTGCATATTCATAGTAGAGTAAAAACCTCAAAGAATCACTTCCTGAATAAAAGTCTGCCCGCTCAAGAGAAAGCAACGCTCGATCGTATTTACCAGACATCTTATAGCAAGTTGCCTGTTTGAGCAACACGTTGTTAAGAAGCGTTGAAGGCATCCCCTCAAAGAAGGCTAATTCATAAGCAATAGCTGCCTTCAGATAACTGCTTTCTCTTAACAAGCTATCGCCCAGATTTACCTGTGCGCTACTGAAAAAAGGTGCGCAGAGGAATATGCATATCAAACAGAATCTGATTTTTAATCGCATCTCTTCTTTCATTTCTAACCACTTTTACCGCTAAAGCACTCCCCCATATATTCCCAATATAAAAAGAGCTCAGTAAAGAACCGTAAATGATAAAGCGAGCACTCCTGGGGCCATCTTTTCGATAAGCCTCTACTGTTTGCGCTGCCATAATACTTGTAATTAAAAAAGTATAAATCCCATTGGCTTTTCTTCCGGCATAGACTTTACCTGCACCGGGTATCAAGGCTGAAAGTACGCCACCTGTAAAAGGTGACTTTTGCTTTTCTGATGACAGCGCGGATCGATAGTTTCTAAAGTTTGAGTGTTGCTGCTGAATAATGTTCCACTCTGGATTGAGCAGCGTGCTGATAGAGTCATATGAAGAAAGTCTGTTGGTTAATAAAAAGACACCACTCATTTCAAAGTTCGCAAGCTGCTGAACATATTGCTTTGAACCATTAAGGGCTTTCAACTTTTTAATCCCTTGATCAAACCTGTTGAGGTATACTTCATTAAATGCGGAAAATAATTTTGCCTCCTCGTAAACAAATTCACTCTCGCTCGAAACAGCATCTAAAAATTGAATAGACTGAGGTAACTGTTGTAAGCTGTAATGTATTTTGCCGATCGACAAATTAATAGAATCTTTTTGCTGCTGCGTTCTGCTATCGCCCAGCTTTTCATGCAAAACCAATAAAGCTTCGTCATACATCTTGTTGGACAGAAGATGACTAACGAAAGCCTGAGAGCTTTTTGAAAATTGAGCTTGACTCAAAAAACTGATGGCGAGCAAAGAAAGGCCAAGTAGAAACCTCATTTCTTTAGTCTATAGAAAGAAACAGGATCTATTATTTTCCCTTGGGGATTTATACGCAGCGGAAGGGTCTCGTAAACAGACAACTTATTGCATCTACCCAAGCGATCAAAAGTCATGAAAAAACCTTTAGCTAAGCCATACTCCTTTACCATTTCAGCGCTAAAGCGCGAACATGTAAGTTCAAAAGCACAGTTAGCACCCCATTGTGGAGATATCTGATTTTGATAAAAGCCAAGTGTTCCGGCATAAAGAATTGATAAGGGTTTAAATGATCGCTTCTTTTTTACTTTACCAAAAGCACCCACCTTCTGCTGTTGCTCACCTAAAAGCTGAAGATCATAGGCAGTATTTTGGGCAAATGAGACAGTTGCACAGCATAGAAATATGATTAACAACCTTATCATTTACGTAACACCTTAGCGTTTTCTGGCACAATAAAATTAAGCTTATCGTCAGCCACTTGTTGATTCAATTTAAAGTCTGTGTAAGTGGTTTTTGTAATGATCGAATCTTTACTTGATTTGAAATCAATCTGGGTTATGGCGGCTGGCAAAACAATGTAGTCACTCACCTTAGTATAGTTATAGAAATACATTTTTTTTATGGGGACACCCTTTACTCCATAATATCCCATAAAAATCGGATTACCCTTTTCATGTACCAACTCAACTTTCGAAATGTCTTTGATTAATGCCATTGGCGGAGTCCACTCCGTTATTTTTAGACCATCTTCTATTTTTGTGTTTCTTACAGTATAGTCCATAGCAGAAAGCCCCAAATCATTTCTTTTATTTTCCAGAAAAAAGTAAAGTTGATTGGTCTCTGTACCCAACATGTAATTCTGCTGTTGCATGACGGTGTTATCCTTGGGATTGTAAATGGTAATCTCCCCTTTTTTATTATTGACAATCACCATTTCTTGTGGAGCCTGAAAATACGTAAGCATTTTACCCTCGGAGGTATAGTACATATTTGCCAGTACCCGGCTGGATTTGCCCGCGGTAACGGAACGCGTCTCCATCAGCATAGAAATTTTTTGGAAAATGTATTGCCTGCTGAAGGCTGAAGCCAGAAGGGCAAAAACCAGCAAAAAAGAAATACGCTTGAACATAGTTTAAATAAAGTCAGGTTATTTGAAATAAAAAAGGGAGACAGTATTCGTGTCTCCCTTTTTGTGCAATTCTTATTCCAATTAAGCACTCACACCATCGGCCAGTAAAATCACTTTATTGTTCACCACCTCTACTACCCCACCAGTGATGGCCACCTGCTGGGCGGCACCTTTTACCTTGTACTCCACCACACCCTCTTTTAATAAAGAGATCAGTGGTGCGTGACTGTTTAATATCTGAAAAGATCCATCGGCACCAGGAAAGGTTGCTGAATCGGCATCTCCTTCAAATACTTTCTTCTCGGGTGTTACTATTTCTAAATGCATCTTTTTCGATTTGAAAACTTGAAAACTTAAAAATCCGCTAATAGAATCTTCAAATCTTCAAATTGATAATCTTCAAATTAATTAACCTTTTGCTTCAGCAATCATCTTCTCACCTTTCACAACGGCATCTTCAATAGTACCTACCAGGTTGAAGGCCATTTCAGGCAAGTGATCGTATTCACCATCCATAATGGCATTAAAGCCTTTGATGGTGTCTTTAATATCAACCAGCACACCTTGCAAACCTGTGAAGGCTTCAGCCACGTGGAATGGTTGTGACAAGAAACGTTGTACACGTCTTGCGCGGTGTACTACCTGCTTATCTTCATCACTCAATTCATCCATACCAAGGATGGCGATAATATCTTGTAATTCTTTGTAACGCTGTAAAATGCTCTTCACACGCTGTGCGCAATCGTAGTGCTCAGCACCCACGATATCCGGACGAAGGATACGCGAAGTAGAATCCAAAGGATCTACCGCAGGGTAAATACCTAATTCAGAAATCTTACGGCTTAATACCGTAGTTGCATCTAAGTGAGCAAAGGTTGTAGCAGGCGCAGGGTCAGTCAAGTCATCGGCAGGTACGTAAACGGCCTGTACTGAAGTGATTGAACCATTCTTTGTTGATGTAATGCGCTCTTGCATCAGACCCATTTCAGAAGCCAAGGTAGGTTGGTAACCTACGGCTGAAGGCATACGACCTAAAAGAGCCGACACTTCAGAACCTGCTTGTGTAAAGCGGAAAATGTTATCTACGAAGAAAAGGATATCACGACCTTTACCAGTGCCATCACCTTCACGGAAATACTCAGCCACAGTAAGACCAGACAAGGCCACACGTGCACGGGCTCCCGGAGGTTCGTTCATCTGTCCGAACACGAAGGTTGCCTTCGATTCTTCAAGACCTTTCACATCTACTTTTGATAAATCCCATCCACCAGCGTGGAGAGACTTCATAAATTCTTCACCGTAGTTAACGATACCTGCTTCAATCATTTCGCGAAGTAAGTCGTTACCCTCACGGGTTCTTTCACCCACACCAGCAAATACAGATAGACCAGAGTATGCTTTAGCGATGTTGTTAATCAATTCCTGGATCAATACGGTTTTACCTACACCGGCACCACCGAACAATCCGATCTTACCACCTTTTGCATAAGGCTCGATCAAGTCGATAACCTTGATACCTGTGAACAACACTTCTGTTGATGTTGACAGATCTTCGTATGCAGGCGCATGGCGGTGGATAGGCAATGACTTATCACCTTTAGGCTGCTTGATACCGTCAATGGCTTCACCCACTACGTTAAACAAGCGTCCTTTAATATCTTCTCCGATAGGCATCTGAATAGGCATGCCATTGTCTTTCACTTTCATGCCACGAACAAGACCTTCAGTACCTTCCATAGAGATGGCACGTATGCGATCTTCGCCCAAATGCTGCTGTGTTTCCAATACCACTCGTGTACCGTCTGCTTTGGTTACTTCAAGTGAGTCTAGAATGTTAGGAAGTTTGGAACCTGATTCGTCAAAGGCTACGTCCACCACCGGACCAATAACCTGCGTAATCCTACCAAAGTTTGCCATCGGAGTTTATTGAGTTTTAGTACTAGTTAAGTAATTGATTTTCAATGATTTTAAGCCAAAAGACCTATAAATCGTGCGCAAAAGTAGGCTTTCTTTGCTGCTTTGGCAAATACTTATTCAGTAATAGTTGTCTACACGATCGCCTGATGGGATCTGTTGAGATTTTAGGCAAAGATTTTCAAGAAAAAGCCGATCAGACGCCACCTTTTAGTGATGTAAGCCACTGATTGTTGGCGGCCTATTGCATAGGCCATTTGCCTGGCCGCCTTTTCGGGACTGGCTACCCAAAATTTGCCTGCCGCTTTGGCCATGGGGGTGTCAACAAAGCCCGTGCGCAAGTCCGTAAAGCTTGCCTTCAGTTTTAATCTTTTAGCCTTTTGTCTTAATCCTTTCAAGTAGTTGATCTGATAGGATTTAGAGGCATTATAAGCGGGTGCATGCCGGCTGCCCATCATACCCGCCATAGAAGTAATGCAGGCAAAGCTACCGTTCCCTTGTTGTTGAAAATAGTTGAATGACCAATCGGCTATCTGTGTAAAGGCGCTGACATTCGTGTCAATCATCTTTTTCTCGATGGAGAAGTCGAGATACTTATTAAACTCTCCTACCCCTGAGCTGTAGATCAGTACATCAAGACCGCCCAATTGTCTAACGAGTAGATCAAGTTCGCGATCGTTTTGCAAAAGGTTAACATCGAAAGCACTTACCAGCATCTGCTTAGGAAACTGTTCTTGCAATTCTTGTAAAAGCTCCTGCCTTCTGCCGGTAATTACCACCCGGCCGCCTTGCGCTGCATACAGCTGCGCTAGTGACTTGCCAATACCTGAGCTGGCTCCGATAATGATTACTTTTTTAGTCATGCCTGATCCTCTGTCAATAAATTTTTTGGCGCGGCATTGAGAATAATCCTGAAGGTAGTACCCTGATTCTCTTCTGACGACTTTACAAAAATTTTCCCCTTATGATAGATCTCTATAATGCGTTTAGCCAGCGTGAGCCCCAAACCCCAACCGCGTTTTTTGGTAGTGAAACCAGGATTAAAAACCATGGCAATTTTGGATCTTGGAATACCCTTACCTGTATCCGATATATCGATCAATACTTTTCCTTCGCTTCCTCGCAAGATTTTGATCGCAATGTTGCCAGAACTTCCCATGGCATCAACGGCATTCTTACAAAGGTTCTCCAAAACCCACTCGAAAAGTGGCGCATGCACAAGTACATGAATAGTATCCGATAAGGTATAAACATCAATGCGCACTTTAGCAGACAGGCGAGGACGCAGGTAATGCACAACATTGTTTACCAGACTTACAACATTCTCTTGTTTTAATACGGGTACTGACCCAATGCTGGAGAAGCGCTCAGTTACAATGGTGAGCTTACGAATGTCTTTCTCCAATTCTTCTGCAATATTTCTGTTCTTTAAATCAGGATCATCACGCATTACCTCCACCCAGGCCATTAAGGAAGAAAGTGGCGTACCCAGTTGGTGCGCAGTTTCTTTCGCCAAACCAACCCATAATCTATTTTGCTCTGCTTCTTTAGAGTAATTAAAAGCGAGGTAAGAGATGAATGCAAAAATGGCAATGACAGAAAGCTGTATGTATGGATAAGCAATTAATTGTGTGAGCAAAAAAGAGTTTTTGTAATACACGAACTGAACGGCAAACTCTTCTCCATTATCCTTTAATGAAATGCGTATCGGATCATAGGCATCCTTCATCACTTTAATTTCATTCTTAAGAAACCGATCCTTCTGTAGCTGTGGCCAGTTATCTTTCAACTTAAGGTTTCTGAAATCGATGACATGCTCCTCTTTATCGGTGATAATGATGGGAATGGAATTATTCTGGAAAAGAATTTCTTGCGTTATGAAGTTAATGTTTTCGCTGGAAGCATCATTTTGATTAACTGTAAACTCCAGGGTTTTGGCATACAACTGGATTTGTTGTTTCTCTTGCTCCTTTAGTTGATTCACCAATACATTGGTGTAATAGATAGAACCTATACTGATAAAGATCGATGCTGCCAGTACAAACCACTTCCACCGGGCATTGCTGTTGTACAAATTCATGGTGGGTAGCAGTCTGGGCATCGCGTTGAAAATAAGAAGACCCCGATGCTTTTCAAAGCATCGGGGTCTTAACTTCAAGAAACCAAAGCAAAACAATAGGCTTCTGAACTTTATAATCTTTTAATTCTTAATCATGAACCACTTGGCCAACACCTTATAATTCACTTTTGTGCCAGACATTAAGATACCTACACGATAGATTCTACCGGCTACCCAAGTGGTAAAGATGAACCCTGCAACTAAAAGGACCATCGATAAGATCAGCTCCCAGGTGGGTACTCCAAAGGCAATTCGGCCAACCATGGCTACCGGAGAGGTGAGTGGAATGATCGACAACCAAAAACTCATTGGCCCGTGTGGGTCACGAAGGATTACCAGAAATAAACCCATATACCCTACCAGCAAAGGCAAGGTGATGGGGAATTGAAACTGCTGAGACTCCTGAATACTGTCAACCGCAGATCCTACGGCTGCAAACAAAGCTCCATACAACAAGTATCCTCCCAAAAAGAAGAAAATAAAGACAAAGGCAATTTTAGCAAAAGGTATCTGACTCAGGTTGCCCATCAATTCACCCACTTTATCGTTCTGCATAGCTTGCACTTCTTCTTTTTGCTCTGCGTCCATCTGATTCATCATCTGCTCTTGCATTTGCTGTTGTGGCATTTTCAAACCAAAATACCCTAACACGCTGCTCGAAACAAAAGTGATGATGAGTATCCAGATGGTGAATTGCAATAAACCCACTGAGGCAATACCGATAATCTTGCCCATCATTAGTTGAAAGGGCTTGACAGAAGACACGATCACTTCTACAATCTTAGAAGTCTTCTCATCAATAACACCCTGCATGATTTGGATTCCATAAATCAATACAAACATGTAAATCAAAATACCGAGTATAAAACCCAAAGCATAGAGAATGCCGGAATTACTACTTTTCTCCTCACCAGTTTCAGTAATATTAACTTGTTTGAGATCTACTTTTGTTTTAAGCCCTGCAAGCGTTGCCTTGTCTATATTATATTGCTCAAGCTTAAGGTCACGGATTCTGTCTTGCAATACACCCTCGAGGTCACCAATTTTCTCAATACTTGGATTCTCTTTTGTGTAGATTACAAAGCCTTCAGGTTTTGATATCTCGAAATTGGGAATGTAGAGTAGAGCAAAGTCCTTGGTTTTATTATACTTTTCCTTAGCAGCATCAAGGCCTTCTGTTTCGATAACAAAATCGAATTTTTTAGTGTCCTCAAATACAAATTTTCCACTCTGGTCGAGCACATGCACCACCGCTGCTTTGGCAGATTCGCTTTCTTTCACCATAAACCAAACCATGCCACCAATGATGGCCGGGAAAATAAGTGGAACCAAAATTGTAGCCACTAAAAAAGATTTCTTCTGTACGCGGTTTAAAAATTCCCGCTGTATGATGAGCCAAATTTTATTCATAACGTATGTCTTATGCGATTAAAGATTATTCGTCTGTTTTACCCTTTACCAGGCTGATAAAGATTTCACTCATGGTCGGCACTTTCTCAACGAAGGAATGTACCTCTGTTAGTTTAATCAATTCAGCAATTAATTGATTGGGGCTTTGTATTGATTCACCCTTCAACACGGTTTGATAAAAATTATCTTCCAGGGATTTTTGTGATACAATAGAGGCTGCCCCGTTCACAGAGAAGGCTCCCTTATGCTCTACCACAAAAGTGTTGGACTTATACGTATCCTTAATCTGCTTCTTGGTTCCTTCTACTATCTTTTTGGATTTATTGATCAGTGCCACATGGTCGCAAAGATCTTCTACTGTTTCCATGCGGTGTGTGGAGAAAATAATGGTGGAACCATTATCGCGCAGTTCCAAAATGTTTTCGGTAATCAATTGTGCATTGACCGGATCGAATCCTGAGAAAGGTTCATCCAAAATAATCAGCTTAGGCTCATGCATTACCGTGCTGATAAACTGCACTTTTTGCGCCATGCCTTTACTCAAATCTTCAACTTTCTTATCCCACCAATCTTTGATCTCGAACTTGGTAATCCATTTTTTACTGCGCTCCAGGGCCTCTTTTTTGCTAAGGCCTTTCAATTGCGCCAGGTACAGCAATTGTTCACCAACTTTTAACTTTTTGTACAAACCTCGCTCTTCGGGCAGGTAACCAATAGTACCGATATGCTTCGACTCCAGCTTTTCTCCAAAAATGCTGATGTCGCCCTGATCAGCATTAATGATCTGGTTAACAATGCGAATGAAGGTTGTTTTACCGGCTCCGTTAGGGCCTAACAAGCCGTAAATACTTTTTGAGGGGATGGTAAGGCTTACATCATCCAAGGCTGTGTGATTGGTATAGCGCTTGGTGACACCTTTTGCTACGAGTGCTTCCACAGATTTCAGGTTTTTTTGTACGATTAGTACATTAAACCAATGTAGAATTACAAAGTTTTGGAATCAATAATCGTTAGCCAGAAAATGAGCTTTTAACGAAAGCTAATGCTGCCCATGGACACGTCAAGATCAAAGGTAAGCGCATTGTCAGCATCTTTGGTGTAAGAGGCAGAGGTATAGGTGTGCTCGCCTATCTTCTTGAATGAAGAAGGAAGTTTAACACTGCATAACCAGCTATCATGGATTTTCACTAGCACAGGGGTGTCTGTTTTAGGCAAAACAATGATCAAATTACCGGCCCCCACACTCCCCTTAATGGTGTTGCCAACCATTGGATTCTCACTGAAATCGAGCAGCAAATTACCAAAGCCTACATCGGCCAGTAAATATTTAGTTTTAGCCAGATTAAGATTGCGCACATCGATAGAGCCCAAGTCAACCTTCACCTGAAAAGTGTCCATCTCTACCTGGTTCTCCATACCGGAGAGGTAGTTTACATGAACATTGGCACTGCCTGAATTAATCTTCAGTTTCTTAATAGCCAACCCTGATAAATCTACATTGGCATTACCAAAACCGTAATTCATTTCTAAAGCATAGGGCTTGCCATTGCTTAAATACATTTTCCAAAATTTATGGGTATTGGAATTAACACTGGCACTGGCTTCTGAAGAGCTGAACACGCGAGAAGATATCGTCTGACCAAAACCCTCCTGGCTGAGTTCTTCCAACGACAGCATGACATTGCACACTTTGCCGTTGATTGTTTTTACAAAGTTGTGTGAGAAGGCCTGCTCGCTTTGATTACTGAAAACGTTGAGAATATCTGAATTCTGGCTGGGCTTGATATAACAATTGCCGCTATTAGCCTTGATATGCAGTTTTATTGACTCGCATGCATCCGTATTTTCAACGGCAAACTGCTTTCTTACCTGCCCCACGGCCATCCCTGCCAGCAATACCCCCAAAAGGGTTAACATATAGTTTTTCTGCATAACGGATAGTTACGCTTTTGGTCCGCTAAGGTTGCGTTGTGTAAGTTTTTAGTGAAAATTGCTTAAAAACCGAGGGTTTGAAAACGGTGCTTAGTTAAAGTATTCTTTCATTCGTTCAAAAAAGCCCTTTTCGTTGGCATCAGGGTGCGGCTGAAAGTTCGCAGAATCGCGCAGCGATTCAAGCTTTGCTTTTTCATCAGCTGAAAGCTTTTTGGGTGTCCACACGTTTACGTAAATGAGCTGGTCACCTGTTTCGTAGCCATTCACATCGCGTAAGCCCTTTCCTTTAAGACGTAATATCTTCCCACTTTGTGTACCTGGTTCGATCTTAATTCGGACCTTACCTCCCACAGAAGGCACTTCCACATTGGTTCCCAGGGCGGCATCAACAAAGCTTATGTGCAAGTCGTAGATCAGATTATTACCATCTCGCTTCAGGTTCTTATCTTCTGTTTCTTCGATCAGGATAAGCAAGTCTCCCGGCACCCCACCACCAGGGGCATCGTTGCCTTTGCCCGACATGGATAGTTGCATGCCATCTGCTACACCGGCTGGTATCTTCACAGAAATAATCTCCTCTTTGGTGGTTAAGCCTGAGCTATCGACACCAGCAGGGCGCTTGTCGATGGTTTGGCCAGCACCACCACAGGTATTACAAGCAGCGGTAGACACCATTTGACCTAGCATGGTGTTTACAACCTTGCGCATTTGTCCGGTGCCCTGACAGGTAGGACAGTTTTTAAACGTAACGCCTTCGGCTCTCACCAAGCGGTTAACCTTAATCTTCTTCTCAACGCCATTGGCAATTTCTTCCAGGTTCAGTTTAAGCTTAATGCGCAGGTTCGAGCCCTTGCGTTGACGCTGACGACCACCCCCGCCACCCCCGAAGAAACTATCGAAGGGGCTTCCGCCACCACCTCCAAAAATATCTCCGAATTGGCTAAATATGTCGTCCATATTCATATGCCCGCCACCATAGCCACCATTACCTCCTGCTCGGGCATGACCAAAGCGATCGTACTGCGCACGCTTCTCCTGGTTGCTTAGTATCTCATAGGCTTCTGCTGCTTCTTTGAATTTATCTTCAGCTTCTTTATTGCCTGGGTTCTTATCAGGGTGAAACTGGATAGCCACCTTACGATAAGCTTTCTTTATTTCATCTGCAGTGGCAGTTTTACTAACACCTAGTATTTCGTAATAATCTCTTTTACTCATTCTTTTTCGAGGTTAGAAGTTCGAGGTTCGAGACTCGAAACTATGGCTTCGAGGTTCGAATTACGATTCTTTACTTATTTAACTTTTGTTTCCCAATTTTGATGCAGTTTCGATAACATTCTACCAATATGATCAAGTTTATCTTCCAACACATTAAACTCTTCGGAAGATATGTATGAACAATCTCTCGCAAATGATAGCCAATTTTGTGTTTCCCCTGCTGAACCTATTGCATCAATTAAATGAACTTTAAATTTATTTTCATAATGTCTTTTAGACCAACCCTCAGCAACGTTTGCACTAATAGAACGTGAGGAGCGTACCATCTGAGAAGTAAGTGAGTAGAGTTCTTCCTTTGGAAATTTTCTAGAGATTTTAAATAATTCCATGGCCACATCATACGATAGCCTATAAACATCTAAATCCTTAAACGATTTTATCATAAGTAAAATCTATCGTTGAATTTCAACCTCGAGTCTCTAGCTTCCAGCCTCTAACCTCAATATCTAGCTTCGAGCTTCGAACCTCTAGCTGCCTACTACCACTTTTGCAAAACGAATCACCTTTTCATTCAATGTGTAACCTTTTTCAACCACATCAACAACTTTACCTTTTAGCGCTTCGCTAGGCGCTGGGATTTGTGTAATGGCCTCTTGTGTGTCAGCATTAAAATCATCACCTGTTTTCAAATCGAGCACTTTAGCACCGGATTGCTCCAATATCTTCTTGTACTTATTGAAAATCAGTAGAAACCCTTCTGCTTCTTTGCTGTTCAGATCCCTGAAAGCTTTTTCGGCTCTTTCAAAATCGTCCATCACAGGCAATAGATTCTTGAGCAAGCCTTCATTGGCCGTTTGGATCATGTCGATCTTTTCCTTTGCCGTACGTCTTCTGAAATTTTCAAACTCAGAATACAGTCGAAGGTATTTATCTTTGGCTTCTGCCACTTCGTCTTTCAATTTCTGTAACTCATCAACTTCCGCAGTTTCTGAAACAGTGCCCTCTGCCGTTGTTGCCTCTGTTTTCCCAACTTCTTTTTCGATATCGTTCGTATTCTCCATGTCTATAGGTCAATGAAAGCGCAAATGTCAACAATTCTGCCAAATACCTATAAATGACACATTGACATACTATTTGTCAAAATCTTCCATTGGATAGGCTTGCCGCAGACACGCTGCAAATCCAGGTTATTTTGTCGGAATGAAGAAGATCAATGGAGGTTTCTCCAGATGAGATCCTTGAGCTCGGTAATACCCTGCTGGGTAGCTGCTGAGATAAATACGGACTGGATATCAGTGGGGACTTCCCGCTTCATTTCAACAAGCAATTCCTCATCGAGCATATCAGACTTTGAAATAGCGAGCAGGCGTTTTTTATCTAATAACTCAGGATTGTATTTCCTCAGCTCGTTAAGCAGTATCTCATACTCTTTTTTGATGTCCTTCGCATCGGCAGGGATTAAAAAAAGTAACAAGGAGTTGCGCTCTATATGTCTTAAGAAACGAATGCCTAAGCCCTTTCCTTCAGCCGCTCCTTCAATAATCCCCGGAATATCGGCCATCACAAAAGATTTATCATCGCGGTAGGCCACCACTCCCAGATTAGGGGTAAGGGTGGTAAAGGCGTAATCGGCAATTTTAGGTTTGGCTGCCGACACTACCGATAGCAGGGTAGATTTGCCTGCATTAGGAAAGCCTACCAAACCAACATCGGCCAATAGTTTTAGCTCGAGTACGATCCACTCTTCAATACCTGGCTCTCCAGGTTGCGCGTAATCAGGGGCCCGGTTAGTAGAAGTTGCAAAAAAGGCATTGCCTTTTCCTCCTCTTCCGCCTCTTGTTAAAATAATTTCCTGGCCGTCTTCGGTAATCTCACAAACAAGCTCGCCTGTTTCGGCTTTCTTAGCCACGGTACCCAGGGGCACCTCTAAAACTTCATCTTTTCCAGAAGCACCTGTGCAATCTTGCATGCCGCCACGCTCCCCAGCTTCGGCAATGATATGCTTGCGGTATTTGAGGTGTAACAAAGTCCATACATTGGATGACCCCCTCAGAATAATATGCCCCCCTCGTCCGCCATCGCCTCCATCAGGTCCGCCATGTTGCAAGTGCTTCTCGCGATTGAAATGCAAATAGCCAGATCCACCTGCACCAGAGCGTGAGCAGAATTTTACGTAATCGATGAAGTTCGGTGCGGACATTTTTTATTCAAAATTTAAAATTCAACACTCCAAATTTTGAATTTGAAATATTGAAAGGGTTATTACTTATCAATAACCTGACAAATACTGGAGAAGATTTCCTCTATCGCTCCAATGCCATTAACGGTTGATAAGCGATGTTGATTTTTATAATACGGCAACACATGAACAGTCTTGTTGAAGTACTCATCTATGCGTTTATTCAACTTCTCCTCTTCATCATCAGCCCTGTTGTCTACCAGTTTGCGTTTAGCAATGCGTGTGCGCACTTCACTTTCTGTTACATCTAAAGCCACCACGTGGTGAATGGCAGTATTGTTGTCCTTCATAAAGCGGTCTAGTGCTTCGGCCTGCGCTACAGTTCTGGGGAAGCCATCAAACAAAAAGCCCTTTGCATCTGGGTTTTTATCCAGCTCTTCTTTTAACATAGAGATGGTTATCTCATCTGGCACCAAAGCACCGCTGTTCATGATCTCTTTTACACGCTTACCTAAAGCCGTATCGTTTTTTGTGTGCCAGCGAAACAAATCTCCGGTAGAGATATGCACGAAGCCATACTTCTGAATAAGCTTTTCGCTTTGAGTTCCTTTACCAGCCCCAGGAGGGCCGAAGATTACCATATTGATCATGCCTAGGATACGTTAAAGGGTTGCAATGTAAGGATCAATTTGAAAAATAGCCAATGCGGCAAAACTGATATTAGTTAGCCAATTGATAAATCTGCTTTGTGTTACGACCGAAACCATCGTAATCAAGACCGTAGCCTAGCACAAACTCATCATCAATATCAAAACCAACATATTTGACATCAACATTTTTTTCACGAGCAGGTTTTTTTCTTAGAAGGGCTACCACCTCCACAGACTTGGTACCAAGTCCGCGCAGTTCTTCCATAATTTTTTGCAAGGTCAGGCCTGTGTCAACAATATCTTCCACAATTAAGATATGCTGATTGAACAAACTCTCTTCTAAACCAATAAGCGTTTTTAGTTGACCCGTGCTTTGAACACCATTATATGAACTCACTTTGACGAAAGACACTTTACAGGGAATGGTGAGCTCTTTTACCAAGTCTGATGCAAAAATAAATGAACCATTTAGGATGGGAAGAATCAAGGGTGCTTTATCCTCGTAATCAGTATTTACCTGAGCCGCCAAGGCTTTCACCTTCTCTTCAACCGATTGTGTTGATATAAATTCTCTGAATTCTAAGTCTTTTACCTTCATCGCATTTCAGAAATGAGGGCGCAAAGATAGCATATTATCAGTAGCTCGGCCTTTGAGGCGCTAACATCAGTAATTGCCCCTTGTCAATCAACAACTTAACTTTATAGATCTTTCATTAAAACCTCATATAATTCAATCATACTCTGTATATCGGCTTTATGTACACGTTCCTGGGGGGTATGTGGATGTTGCTCCGGAGCCCCCACAAAACACCAGTCGAATGGGTAGGGTGATACCTGCAATTCGCGACCATCACTCGAGCCTACACCTTCTACTTCTAACTGATAATTAATCTTATGCTTATGAGCGATGTCAATTACTCTCTTCACAAATTTCTTTCGCGGAATATTTCTATCGCGCATAGAGATAGCCACCCCTTTGCCCAAGGCTACGCCATCGGTAGCCCAGGTGATGTCTGAAATCAACGCCTGCTTCACCTTCCACTTTTCATAAATAAATTTAGCTAAGTACGGAACAGAACCACCTCCGTGTTCCTCCCAACAACTGAATACAATGATCCCATCCTTTAATGTTTCGGCTACTTTTAGTGCATTAAAAACCCCCAGCCGGTTGTCGAGGTAAGGTGTTTGTATTGTTGTGCTGGTTTCTTTAAAATCAATCTTATAGGTAAGTGAAGTGCCGCGCTCGATAACCCTGCCGAATTTGTAAAGTGCATGTTGCTCATGATCGAAAATTAATTCACACTCAATCTTTCCCAGGCTATCCTCGCCCACCAACTTAGTACCTGCATCAGCATCGGGGCTTCCTATGGGCACCAATTGATTGAAATAGCGAACTGTGAAGCCAATACTGTCGAGGTGGGCAAAAATAGCGGTACGAGGTTTACCAAATTTTAGTATGATACAATCCTGAAAGTCCTCCCCAAAGAAGACTTGCGGTTTCACCTTCCAGTTTTTCTTTTCCTTCTTGATATAGCTCAGCAAAAAGCTTGTCATAGGAGCCTCCTCACCCGATGGGGCATGAATGGCACACAATTGTTTCAATAAGGCAAAGTCGATGGCTGACTTAATTTTATTTCTAGGTTTGCTCGCTGTCATTCAGCAACTTTATCTTAAATTTTGCAGAGAAAAAAATTCTTCATGCTTTTTAACTTAGGTTCTTCTCATTCAATTGCCAATCACTTCCTCCGATCGTTGCGCGATCCTGTTTTGCAACAAGACAGAGCTAAGTTTCGGAAAAATGTTGAAAAGCTGGGTGAGATCATGGCATACGAAATTTCAAAAAAGTTGCCTTATGAACCGAGCTTAGTACAAACCCCACTTGGCAAAACCGAATCTTACTTTTTAAAACAAAAACCGGTTTTGATTACAGTACTCAGAGCGGGGCTTCCCTACTTCAACGGTTTTCAAAATTATTTTGAAGAGAGTGATTGTGGCTTTATCGGGGCTTACAGAAAAGAAGAAAAGGAAATCAGTATTCAGCTCGACTATTTAGCTACGCCAAGCCTGGAAGGCCGCATCATCATCCTCATCGATCCTATGCTGGCCACAGGGAAATCTTTTGCAAGAAGTGTGGATGCCCTCATCAAACACGGAAAGCCTGCTCATATTCATATCGCCTCATTAGTATCTTCGCCACAGGGCATACAATTTTTACATGAACATTTAAAAACAGACTACACCCTTTGGACCTTCGCTCAAGATGAAACGCTGAATAAGCAATCTTACATCGTACCCGGACTCGGTGATGCTGGCGATCTTTGCTTCGGAGAAAAATTATAAGATTATGTGGGAAGAAATTCTGAAGGCTTTTTCGGGCGTATACCTGCCCAGCATGTTAAAATTTTTCTTTGGGCCTTTGGGTGGCTACGCCCTCAAACTCAATCTGTTTACCACCATCATTGGTACTGTTGCCGGTATGATGACGGTTGTGACCGTTTTTGCTTTTGCCGGTGAATGGATCAGAATCAACGTGATCAATCGATTCTTTCCCAAGAGAAAAAGATTCTCTGATAGAAATAAACGATTCGTTACTATTTGGAGGAAATATGGGATTGCAGGCACTGCCTTTCTTACACCATTGCTACTAACACCCATAGGTGGATCTTTACTGGCTATTAGTTTCGGTAGCCCTAAAGACAAATTACTCTTTTATATGTTCGTGAGCGCTTCATTCTGGGCCACTGCCTTTAGTATTGGTGTGTACTTTTTTGGCAACACCTTCTTTCCGGATTACCTAAAATAAAAAATTAACCAGCAAGTAAACTCACCATTACTGCTTGTCTTCATCAGGCAAAATCTCGATATCCCTGATAAGCACCTTTTTGGCGATGGCCTGCCCTGTTTTGGTTGCCGCTAAACCTCCTAAAGCAGTTTCCTTATAACGCGTTTCCATGCTAGCACCAATTTCGCCCATGGCTTCAATCACTTCATCAACAGGTATTACACTGCTCACATTAGCCAAAGCAATTTGTGCAGAGCTATTGGCAATCGCAGCTGCACTGGCATTGCGCACCACGCAGGGTACTTCTACCAAGCCAGCCACCGGATCGCACACCAAGCCCAGCATGCACTGTACGGTAATCGCCACTGCATTAAAAATTTGATCGGTATTGCCACCCAAACAAAAAACGATGGCTCCAGAACCCATGGCTGCCGCAGTTCCCGTTTCGGCCTGACAACCACCCACTGCTCCGGCAATAGAAGCCTTTTGCTCCATAATGAGCGCAATGCCAGCCGCCAGCAACATGGCGTCTAAAATTTTCTTCTCATCAATTTTATGAATCTCTTGCAAAGTGAAAAGCACCCCCGGCATAATTCCGCTGGCTCCCGCTGTAGGCGCTGCCACTACACGACCCATGCAAGAGTTTACTTCTTTGGCTGCTAAAGCACGTGATATAAGATTCTGAAATTCTTTTGATAATACAGGTGTGGGGTAATTATAGACTTTCTTTGCCCCATTGTTAATCATACCTGAGCGCGAAGTCATTTCTTCCGTTAAGCCGGTTTGTACCGCATCCTTCATTACATCCCAGGCACGGGCCAGGCCATCCATAATCTGCTGATCCGTTCTGCCCTTTTGGGTACGCTCATACTCAAGCACCACTGCTGGTAGTGATAACTTCTGATCGTCTGAGTATTGCTTCCATTCTGCAAATGATTCAAATAAAAATGCCATGGCTTCCGTATCGATTAATGTTCAAAGTTCAAGGATAGTACACTCATTTCAAACGTTTGAAAGCACTTTATTGGTTCAATTATCCATTTATCAAAAAAGTCCTGCCAATCGGATTTTTCTGCCTACTTTTCAGTTATGCGTGTTCTGTTAGTTACTACCGTTCTGTTTTTTGCGCAATTAACCCATGCGCAAACAGAAAACTTTTGGCATACCCTCGCGCAAGTGAGCTTTAAGACTGTTAAAGATCCCAATGGCTATGATGCTGAACTGCCCATCTTTAGTAAGTATTTAAAAACCTTTCACGGTAAGAAGGTGGCAATTAAGGGCTACGTGATTCCCTTAGATGAACTGGGTGGCTCTGGAAAATTCATGCTCTCTTCTCTACCCTTCAACCTATGTTACTTCTGTGGAGCTGCCGGCCCAGAAACTGTTGTAGAAGTAGAAACTACAGATAAAGTTAAATTCAGCACTAAGCAAATTACCATGGAGGGCATCATTTATTTGAACGAAAGCGACCCCAACCATCACATCTATATTTTTAAAAACGCAAAAATTATTAATCAGTAATCGGCATGAAAAGAATTGCATCGCTCCTATTTGCGCTTAGTTGCAACTTGTTTGTTTTGGCTCAATCAGCTGATGAAGCGGCCATCAGAAAAATCTATAATGAAGCACTAGCCAACGGCCAATCCTATGAAATGCTGCGAGCCCTTACAACGAAAGCTCCGGGTCGCTTGAGCGGATCGCCTAATGCAGCCGTAGCAGTTGAATGGAGCAGACACACCATGCTACAACTAGGCTTTGATTCAGTGTGGTTGCAACCCGTTATGGTACCGCATTGGGTAAGGGGCAAAAAAGAGGTCGCTAAAATACTCACCAAAAAACAAGGGGCTATTGATGTGAATGTGCTGGCACTGGGTGGATCTATCGGTACTGGTCCCCAAGGTATATCTGCCTCTGTGGTAGAAGTGAAAGATTTTGAAGAGTTAAAAGCACTAGGCGAAAAAGGGGTGAAAGGTAAAATTGTATTCTTCAACAGGCGCATGGACCCTACACTGATACAAACCTTCTCTGCCTATGGAGGTGCTGTTAATCAACGCGGTGGTGGCACAAGTGAAGCCGCAAAATACGGAGCTGTAGCTGCCATTGTTCGTTCGATGGGATCAAACCCAGAAGACTATGCCCATACTGGTGGCTTGCGTTATGCACCCAATGTTGGTAAAATTCCAGCAGCTGCTATTAGCACCAACCATGCTGATCTGCTGAGTCAATTGCTTAAAGAGGAAAAAGATTTACAGGTTTACTTAGCAACCAACTGCGAAATTCTTCCTGACGCACCTTCCTTTAATGTAATAGGCGAATTACGTGGCACAGAAAGTCCTGATGAAATAATTGTCGTGAGTGGTCACCTTGATTCTTGGGATGTTGGCGAAGGTGCCCACGATGATGGCAGCGGATGTGTACAGGCCATTGAAGTATTGCGCATTTTTAAAGCTATGGGTTACAAACCTAAGAAGACCATTCGAGCCGTTATGTACATGAATGAGGAAAATGGTTTGCGTGGTGGCATTGAATATGCCAAGCAGGTTGAAAATAAAAAAGAGAAACACATTGCTGCTATGGAAAGTGACAGAGGTGGCTTTACTCCACGCGGTTTCACCATGAGTGCGCCCGAAGACGTGAAAAATAAAGTGAAGAGCTGGAAGCCTTTATTGGAGCCTTACGGGCTCACTGACTTTAATGGTGAAGGCGGTGGTGCAGATATTGGGCCGCTTGCACCACAGGGAATTCCTTTGTTTGGCTACTTACCTGATTCACAACGCTACTTCGATTATCACCATACACAGGAAGATACTTTTGATAAGGTAAGCAAGCGAGAGCTTGAGTTAGGAGCAGCCGCCATGGCTGCACTCACTTTCTTGATCGACTCTAAAGGACTTTAACTTCGATGTTAGTTGTTCGTTGGTAGTGAGAGAATCGGATAACGAATAGCTAACAACGAAAAACGCCCTATTTATACGTTACAAGATCAATCACCAATTTCCAACCGGCATTTTTTTCATGTTTCCAAACGTGTAGGTAGTTGGCAGCTTTTGTTTGATTGCCTTTTAGTTGAACAACTGCAGTTCCATATACATACCCTAAGTCTCCACTGGAAGCAAGGACATGACCTACTTCATTAAACGTGACAGGCAATCCAGCATTTACATATGCTAAAATGGATGCCTGATCAAGTATCGGCTCGATGCCTGGTCTGTAAAATCTGGTTTCGCGTGACAACACTGCTTCATAGGCCTGTGACTTGGCAACGGCCAGGGCTTCCATAAGATTTTGTTCCACCGTTTCCAGAGCGCTATTCGCTTCAAGGTTTTTTGCCATTGATTCAAATTCAATAGCCGATGATCTCCAGGCAGATGTTTGAGCAGATTGGGGATGATCAATGCCTATATCAATAAGTAATTTCCAAGACCCATCAATTTGTCTTTGCCAAAAAGAAACGAAGTGACCAAAAGCCACTGCCTTAGCATCGGATTTATTTACCCTAAACTCCCAGGGCCCTGTATTGTATCCAAAATCTCCTGAAGAAGCCAAGTCAGAAAAAACTGGCTCCCATTTCAACCAACCACTATTTGGCTGTTGATTTTGATAGGCTCTCTTTGCATTAACAGGCCCTTCCCCAAAAACAATGGTATTCTCAGTGAACTGCGCCAAAAAGGCATCGCGGGTATTGGTGTCCTTGGCAAGATCAATAAAATCCCACTCAGCCTTTACCAATGCCTTTAGGTTTTCTGATGACTCCTGCGCTACAACTGGCATTACCACCGCGAGCAAGAAACTTGTAAAAAGTACTTTCATAATATACTATCACGAAGAAAGGCTTCTGAAGGTTTTAAGAAAATATCTTCCGAAAGAGAACAGCTCAAAAATCAATCTCTCCTAACACAGTGGCACTCGTCAGCACATAAATCATCTGACCAGGATCTTTATCATTGAGAAAAAGCTTTCCCTTGATTTCAACAGGTTTCTCGGTGTAATTAACCTGATTGATAGAGAATATCTCTACCACTGTCTCTGGCCCGCCACCACCACAAAAAAAGCACACGTTAATAGGTAAAGAGGAAAGCATAAAATGATTTGACTTAAGCGCACCTCCCTCGAAAGGAACTAAATATCCTGGTAAAGTAACTTCCTTTCCATTCAAAGCTTTGACTTGATCACTGAATACCGGCTTATCCAAACCATCAAAGTCTTCTGCATTCTGAATGAATTGAATATTATAGAGTTTAGGCCAAACCAGTGATGGAAAACCTTGATAGACTGCTTGCTTTCGCGGCTGCGCAAAAGAAACAATTGATGATAGCATGACAAAAAAAAGTAAGAGCCATCCTGAAGAAAAGGATGGCTCTGTCTTATTTACATTTACTGTATTCATGTTAGGCCTCTGCACTGGCATATTCCTCCATTGGCAAACAGCTACACACTAAGTTTCTGTCACCGTAAGCATTGTCAACACGGCTTACGCTTGGCCAGAACTTCATATCCTTCACATAAGGAAGCGGGAAAGCAGCTTTCTGTCTGCTGTAAGGCCTGGTCCACTCATTGGCTGTAATGACAGCAGCTGTGTGAGGCGCATGCTTTAACACATTTTCCTCCTTAGAGTACTTACCTTCCTCAATTTCACGAATTTCGTTTCTGATCTCGATCAAAGCATCCACAAAACGATCCAGCTCTTCTTTAGGTTCGCTTTCTGTAGGCTCTATCATCAACGTACCCGCTACCGGGAATGATACCGTTGGCGCGTGGAAACCATAATCCATCAAGCGCTTGGCGATGTCTTCAACTTCTACGCCTGCCTTTTTGAAATCACGGCAATCCACAATCATTTCGTGGGCTGCACGACCGTTGGTACCAGTGTATAAAATTTTATAATGACCATTCAAACGCTCCTTTATGTAATTAGCATTTAAGATGGCGTACTTGGTAGCATTGGTCAATCCATCACCCCCCATCATAGCAATATAGGCATAAGAAATGGTGAGGATGCTGGCACTACCCCATGGGGCTGCTGACACTGCGCTGATGGCATGCTTACCACCTGTTTTTACGACAGCATGACCAGGCAAGAAATCTTTTAATTTGTCATTGCAGCAAATAGGCCCCATGCCAGGGCCGCCACCACCGTGTGGTATACAGAATGTTTTGTGAAGGTTTAGGTGACAAACATCTGCGCCAATATTGGCCGGAGACGTTAAGCCTACCTGAGCATTCATGTTGGCACCATCCATATACACGAGACCTCCGCACTGATGAATGATCTCACATATTTCTGTAATCGCTTCTTCAAACACTCCGTGTGTAGATGGATAGGTCACCATCAAACATGATAAGCGATCTTTGTATTGCTCTGCCTTGGCCTTTAAATCTGCCACATCAACCTTTCCTTCTTCGTCAGATTTTGTTACCACTACTTCCATACCGGCCATGACTGCACTCGCAGGATTAGTACCGTGGGCTGATGAAGGGATCAGGGCAATGTTTCTATGATGATCACCACGGCTCTGGTGATACGCGCGGATGACCATTAAGCCTGCATACTCGCCTTGAGCACCGCTGTTGGGCTGCAGTGAAACACCGGTAAAACCAGTAATCTCTTTCAACCATTTTTCAAGATTGTTAGTCAACTCCTGATAACCCAAAGTCTGATCTGCTGGCGCAAAAGGATGCATGTTACCTAACTCAGGCCACGTTACAGGAATCATTTCTGTGGTAGCATTCAATTTCATGGTACAAGAACCCAATGAAATCATCGAATGCACCATCGATAAATCCTTATTCTCCAAACGCTTGATGTAACGCAGCATTTCATGTTCTGAATGATGCGAAGAGAACACAGGGTGCGTCATAAAAGAAGCGGTACGCACCAAGGCTGAAGGCCAGCTTACTGTATCGGCAGCCTTTTTTACACTTAGAGTCTTTCCTGCCACCGTTGCGAAAATCTGTAGCAAGGTTTCAATATCGTTTTGAGAGGTTGTTTCATCCACAGAAATACCTACGAAATTATCGGCATGGTAGCGAAGGTTAATCTCATGTTTGACAGCTTCCTTCTCAATAGCCTTCTTATCAGCTACTGTAATTTTTAGCGTATCGAAATAATTTTCGTTCACCTGCTTGTACCCGAGGGCTTCTACCCCTGCTGCCAGGTTCTTAGCCAAGCCATGTACACGACCAGCAATTTTCTTTAAACCTTCAGGACCGTGGTAAACACCATACATACCAGCCATTACAGACAATAACACCTGCGCAGTGCAGATATTAGAGGTCGCCTTTTCCCTGCGGATATGTTGTTCACGTGTTTGCAAAGCCATGCGATACCCGGGATTACCAGAAGCATCGATCGAAGCACCAATAATACGACCCGGCATCTGACGCTTGAAATCATCTTTGGTGGCAAAGTAAGCCGCGTGCGGACCACCAAAACCCATAGGGATTCCGAAACGTTGTGTAGAACCAACTACCACATCAGCACCCATTTCACCTGGTGATTTCATCATTACCAGACTCAAAATATCGGCTGCCATAACCACAAACACATCTTTCTCATGCGCAGTTGCTGCAAAAGCTGTGTAGTCTTTAATGGCTCCATCAGCATTCGGGTTTTGAACAAACACAGCAAATAAATTAGCGTCTGTCAAATCTAAAGTATTGATATCGCCCACTACCAGCTCTACACCGATTGGAGCCGAGCGCGTCTTTAACAAATCAATGGTTTGTGGAAAACTATTCTGATCAACAAAAAATGTGTGTGCGTTTTTCTTGGAGGCTTTGCGTGAAGCATACATCAAGTGCATGGCTTCTGCCGCAGCGGTGGCTTCGTCAAGCAAAGAGGCATTGGCGATTTGCATGCCGGTTAAATCAATCACCATGGTTTGGTAATTAATAAGTGCCTCCAGGCGGCCTTGAGCTATTTCGGCCTGATAAGGCGTATAGGCAGTATACCATCCTGGATTTTCCAAAATGTTACGAAGGATAACACCAGGCGTTATGGTGTTGTAATAGCCTGTGCCTATGTAAGACTTGAAAACCTTGTTCTTAGAAGCCAAAGCCTTAAAGCTCTTCAAAAATTCAAACTCCGATTGTGCAGCGGGCAACTCAAGCGGCTTTTTTAGTCTTATGTTTGCCGGCACTGTCTGCTCAATCAGCTCATCTATTGATGACGCCCCAACAACTTTCAGCATTTCAGCTGTTTGTCTGGCATCTGGCCCAATATGGCGCCCTTCAAATTTTTCGGAGTAAGTTGAATCTATTTTCATTGTATTGGTAGTTCTTAAATTTTAGCGATGGCACACACCTAATAAGGTTGTTAAAAGTGCCGCAAAGGTAATTTCTAAAACCTTAATCTGTTAACAGTGTTCAACCGATTTAAGTCATAATTTTCAAAGATTTTACCAGCTGTATAAAAATCCATTTTCAGGCCTGAAAAATTGTAAAACCTGCCCATCTTTGGTCTTTAACCACACGCTAAACATGAAAAGATCGTATCTGTTAGGGCTTGGCCTGGCTTTGAGCCTCGGCCTGCATGCCCAAGATCCTGTTGCGCAAAAATATGGCGCACTCATTACCACCTCCGATCTCAAAGAAAACCTGAGTATTCTGGCTTCAGATGCTATGGAAGGAAGAGAAACCGGCAAAAGGGGACAAAAAATGGCTGCAGCCTTTATCAGCGCCCATTTCGAAGAATTAGGACTTGTTGCCCCGGTTAATGGCGGCTATCAGCAACCAGTGGAACTTTTTACTACTGGCGCCCCTGCCATCATGGTAAAAAGTCAGACAGGCGACCTGAAGGAATTTGAAGACTTTACCTACTACGGATCTGGCGAAACAAAAGGAACAGAAACCCTGACCTTGATCTTTGGCGGTAAAGGGACGGATGATGATCTGAAAGATATTGATGTGAAAGGGAAAGCAGTAGCTATTTTGTTGGATGCCAATGCTTCTTTACGCAGCAATGCAGCTGTAACCAAGTTACGTGAAAAAGGCGCTTCTCTGGTGGTGGCTTTCACGGATACACAAGATGAATTCGCTCAACTTACCGGCATGATGAAACGCTTTTCCAGCGGCCGCATCAGCATGAGTAACAAAGCTTCTGCCAATTTGGGACTTTTCTTAGTGGGACCTGCCGCTAGCGAAAAATTGTTCAAGACCAGTGCAGACAAACTAAAGAAAGCGGTGAGCGATAAAAAAGTGGCGAAAGTGAAGCCGTCAAGTATCAGCTTCTCTATTGCACAGACTTTCAATCCCTTAAAAACCTCCAATGTATTAGGATACCTGGAAGGCACTGACAAAAAAGATGAACTGGTGATTATCACATCTCACTATGACCACATAGGCATGCTGCCTTCCGGTGATGGCGACCGCATCAACAACGGTGCAGATGATGATGGCTCTGGAACTGTAGCCGTAATGCAATTAGCGAAAGCTTTTACACAAGCCAAAAAAGATGGCAAAGGCCCGCGCAGAAGCATTTTGTTCATGACCGTTACCGGTGAAGAAAAAGGCTTGTTGGGTTCTGACTACTATACGCAACATCCGGTGTACCCTTTATCCAGTACCGTTGTTAACTTAAACATCGATATGATTGGCCGTACGGATCCACAGCATAAAGACAGCGCGCCTTATGTATATGTGATCGGATCAGATCGCCTTTCGAGTGAATTACATAACCTAAGCGAAAGCACGAACAACACTTACACAAAATTGGCTTTTGACTATACGTACAATGCCGAGAGCCACCCTGATAGAATTTACTATCGTAGTGACCACTGGAACTTTGCCAAGAATAATATTCCCATCGTTTTCTATTTCGATGGCGTGCACGAAGATTACCACAAGCCCAGCGATGAAGTAGATAAGATTGAGTTTGAACTGCTGAAGAAGCGTGCTGAACTAGTATTCTACACAGCGTGGGACATTGCCAATCGTGATAATAGATTAACGGTTGACAAAAAATAACTGCCAAAATAATAGCAAAATAACAAAACAGACAGCCAAATGGCTGTCTGTTTTGTTATCAACTTATATACTCTAAATCAATTTTCATCTTTCTATGATCAGCACAAAACTTATCCAAAACTTACTCTTTCAATAAACTTTGTCTTTGACATAACAATAAACAGTCAATCATTCTCTTGTCATTAAAAAATTAATTGCCCCTTTAACTGCTGTTCAAACAGAGATACGGTCAACTAATCACTTTCTACTAGCGTGGCATGAATTTCAACCATCTTTTTGAGATGGTGCATTTCCTGGTTTATACCTCTTTTGATAAAATAAACTAATAACCCTGCAACAAACAATGCAGAAACATCCATAAGTATTAACCACTTTAATGAAATATACCTGCTAAACTCTGGTGTCAGCATATAAAAACCAATAAAGTATACTGTAAATATGATGATCGTAACAGGGCCGTGAATTCGTTTCCGGAATTCAAGAAAAGTCAATGACTGTTGAAGGGAGGCCCTTGTTGTGTCTGACAATTTAATCTTAGCGGAACGCCACGCGCTTAACAGCTCAATTACAATTCTGATGAGTAGGCCTCCAATCATGAGATTGTAACCGATTATACTCAATAAATCTTGAAAGTTGTATAGATAATAGAAATAGAATAGAAGCATGGCAACAGTTCCTGAAAGCACCGCTGCATTTCCATAATGTGCCAGCAACGTACTTTTCTTTTTCGACTCACCAGCCTTGCGCACAGCGCTAATATCCACCATAGGCTGCTCAACATTTCTCTTTACTTGTTGCCAAATTGATGTGAGCTCATCCAAGTCTTTTTCTTTCATTTTCAATTAATGTTTTCAGTTTTACCTTTATACGATGAATTTTTACTCTCAGATTATTTTCTGTAACATCGATAATCCGGGCAATCTCCTCGTATTCTTCCTCCTCCAATACCATCATTATAATTAGTCTGTCTACCTCCTCAAGCTGACCGATGGCTCTATAAAGAATTCTTTCACTCTCATTAGTATTACCCGATACATCAGATTCAATAGTCTCTACTACTTTATCTAAAGGCAACTTTACCTTACTTTTTTCTTTGCGTAGTTGCAGCAGACAAGTATTAATAGTAATACGATAAATCCATGTCTTATGCGAAGCTTCACCTCGATAGTCAGACAAAGCATTCCATACATTTACAAAAATATCCTGAACAAGATCGTGAGCCTGATCTAAATCACCCTTCATAAAACCCCTGCACAGGGTAAGCACCATAGCGTGGTGCTGCCTGTGTAAGCTTTGAAACAATGACTCACGGCTATTACTCATTGCGCCAAGAATGTGTTAACCTGATTATAAAGCCATTCTGGTTGATCGTACATGATATAGTGCTTCCCTCCAGGTGCAATCAGAAGTTTTTTATCAACAAGGTTTGTGTATTGCTTTTCATAGTTAGGAAAAACTAATTCTTTGGTTGGAAAGGGAGCCCCTAAAATAAGAACAGGTGCTTTAACCTGAGAAAGCGTTGGGCGGAGATCAAGTTTTAATAAATCAGTATACCCAAAAACATAAGTCTTACGATCGGCCTCTAAGATCCAAGATTTAATTAGTTCCTGCTTTTCTACTACTGAGGTCATGCCTTGAGCCATCATTAAGGCGGTTTTCGCAAATGCCTCATCACCCATGCCCAGCATTTGTTTGTTATATGGACTTTCATATTGCAATGATTCGGCTGGTACACCTGGCATCATTACTTCGCGCATACAGGGCAAGGCATCGACAATGATTACTTTAATAACTCTATCACCCAATTCGGCTGCAAGATCAACAGCAAGGTTGCCTCCCATACTGTGACCAATCAGTATTAAGCCCTTAAGTTTCTTAGACTTTACATAATCTACAAGTTCTTTCTTTATTGTACTGTACCAAGGCATGGCTATTGGTGCATTACCGTTAAATCCAGCATACGAAACAAAGTAGGACTCGTACTTACCCTTCAGATTCTTTGCCGTCTCTGTCCACATAGAACCTGGCGTTATAAAGCCTGGAAGAAATAAGATAGGCGTTCCCTTCCCTGATTTTTCCACCTTAATTGCTGAAGATTGAGCAAAAGATACAAATGAGCCTAGTACTAATAAGAAAACAACTAATTTTTTCATGGTTTTTAATTTTTAACACTCAGATGCAGATAATGCTGAATTATTACACCTGAATTAAAAAATATTACCAGAAGCTAACAGATAAAGTAGAGAGTTTGATTTCGAAGACCTAAAGAAGCGTGCTGAACTAGTATTCTACACGGCATGGGATATTGCCAATCGTGACAACCGACTTACTGTTGATAAGAAGTAAGGGGTCGATAATTTAAAATAAAAATGGCTGTCGTTATCGACAGCCATTTTTATTTACTACTTCTTTAGCAGCACCTTATCTGCACTATATCTTCCAGCGCCTAATAAAAAAATCACACTGTAAATAGTCAGGAAAAGAAAGCCTGTTTCACCATCCCCAAATATCTCACCGTTATGCCGGATGAAAACAGCCACAAACATGGTGATGATTAACGGAATCACAGTTAGCCTGGTAAGAAAACCCGCAGCCAACAGTATTGAGCAAAAGAATTCTGCAAAAATGACGAGGGCCAAAGAAAAGGCACCTCCCAGGCCCAAGAAATCCATAAACTTCTCTTTGCGCTCAGCATAGTGAATCAATTTGGTATAGCCATGTGGTAACATCAGCACGCCAGCTGTTAAACGAAGCGCCAATAAACCGATATCTACCCGGCTATTGACAATTTTTGATGATAAAAAACTTGATATCATGTTTAGAAAAATGCTACCCAGGTTTGAAGCTGGGTAGCGTTTAATACGATCAATTATTTTTTATTGCCATTCACATCCAACTCTACAATCTCATAGCCTAAGCGCTCAAGACCGGGTTGAATTTTTACTTTGTCACCCACCAACAAGATATTCATCTTGGATGTATCCAACCATTTCGTGGCAATCGCGTCTATTTCTTTTTTCGAAATGCTGTTTACGATCTTGTTTTGCTGGTCCACAAAATCTCCTGCAAGATTATAACGGAGAATGTTACCAATAAAACCTGCCTTCTGAAAACCTGTTTCGTAACGCAAAGCATCACGCTGACCAATGGCACTCTTCATAAAGGCCAATTCGTCTTCACGTATGCCCGTCTTGGCATAGCCTGACAACTCTTTCATTACTTCAACCAGGGCGCTGTCAGTTGCTGTTGCTTTTATACCGGAGCTAAAACTGAAATCACCAGCATACTTATCTCCGCTAAAGCCACTGCGTGCACCATAGGTCCAGCCCTTGTCTTCTCTTAAATTCAAATTGATACGGCTGTTGAAGGCTCCGCCTAAAGCATAGTTTGTTAAACCAGCCTTGAAAAATTCTCCAGTCGCATCAAATGTAAGGTTGGTAACATAACCTACACGGAATTCTGTTTGGGCGGCACGGGGCACATCGATCAGGTAAATCCGCGTTTTATCAACCGCAGGTGCTGCTACTGGTGCAGGGATATCGATAGACTTATTTGGAAGTTTAGTCAAGAAAGCAAGCTTAGACACAATCACTTTCTGTGATAGATCGCCCACCACAACGCCTTTCAGTCCGGCCGATGTCATGTAATTGGCATAATAGTCTTCAACATCTTTTAATGTCAAGTTTTTAACTGTGTACTCTGTACCAATTTCATTCATGCCAAGAATTGAATTAGCGCCATAGTTAAGCTTTGTAAATACATCAGTAGCAATGATAGCCGGCTGCGACTTGCGCTGTTTAAAACCTTCGAGGGTTTGTTTCTGCAGTCTCGCGAAAGCTTCAGGGGTGAACTTCGGGTTTAGCATACGTTCTTCGAGGAGTGCAAGCGTTCTGTCGATATGCTTCGTTAAAGTTTGCACTGAGAAAGTAATGCCATCGAGGCTACTGCTTACGTTAATCGAGCTTCCCATCTTTTGCAGTTCTGCCTGCATCTGCTCACCGGTAAAATTCTTAGTGTCTTCATTCATCATCGCAGCAAACATGCGCGGAAGACCTAATTTAGATGTGTCTTTCGCCATCAGCATATGACCACCTGGGATTGTAAATGATAAGGTGGTAACTGGCAGTTCTTTCGATTCTGTACCAATTAAACTTATACCATTAGTCAGGTTCTGCGTCCAGTAAGCGGGCACCTTTACCACTGGGTTCGGTCCATTGCCTGGCATCTTTGATCTGTCAAAAGCATCTTTAGGTTTCTGATAGTTCAAGCCCTTATAACCATAGTCTGGTGCTTTGTAACTGTCTTTACTAATCGTGTAGTTATCTGCAGCAACAATATTTGATTCTTGTCCTTTAGGTATCACACTTAAAATAACCGCTGGTCTATTTTTAATGTATTGATTAAAGACACGGATCACATCTTCTTTAGTAACCTTATTCACCTCCACCAATTCCTGACCGATCATATTAGGGTTGCCAGAGAAAGTTTGATAATAAGCTAACCTGGTTACCTTGCCTGAAACACTCTGCAAGCCATTGATCAGTTGAGCTTCGATGCTGCCTTTAAATTTTTCTATATCAGCATCAGTAACACCCCTGCTTTCGAAAGCTTTTACTGCATCATCAATTAATTTTTTGGAGTCGGCC
The DNA here is from genome assembly GCA_022842845.1 of Cyclobacteriaceae bacterium. Taxonomy (GTDB): domain Bacteria; phylum Bacteroidota; class Bacteroidia; order Cytophagales; family Cyclobacteriaceae; genus Chryseotalea. The sequence goes on from JALHOT010000001.1 coordinate 245,782, forward strand.
AAGGAAACGCCATTGCTTGGGGTAAGACTAAACCTGAACTCGCCTGCTAATTCAGAAGCCTGATTAAAGGCGGAGGCATTCAATGCTTTTTGATTTTTGACGATCTCCTGATAGAATACAGCGTTCTTACCCTGACCTAAGATTTCGGCCAAACAATCCAAGGCTGCCTCATCAGAATGATTGGCGGGCACACCGGGATAAGTGATCACCAACTGAGGAAGTCGGGCATAGTTGTCAACCATGGTTACAAAGCGATTCTGCTCAAGAACCGGTGCCGGTAATTGCATGTTTTTTACCTCTGGACCACGCGGAATGCTGCCAAAATATTTCTCAACCAGCTTTACTACTTCCTGGGGCTTTACATCACCCCCGATGGTCAGCGTAGCATTATTGGGTCCATACCATCTTAAAAAGAAGTTTTTTAAATCGTTTACATCAACACGATCAAGATCTTCTATGTAACCAATGGTTAACCATGAATAAGGATGACCGTAGGGGTAGAGATTCTTGGAGATCGTCTCACCTACCAAACCGTAGGGGCGATTGTCATAATTCTGACCGCGCTCGTTTTTGACAGTAGCACGCTGGATCTCAAACTTCTTCTGTGTTACTGCATCAAGCAAAAAGCCCATGCGGTCTGCCTCTAACCAAAGCATTTTTTCGAGTTGGTTACTTGGTACTGTTTGGTAATAATTGGTACGGTCGCGGTTAGTACTTCCGTTGAGGGTACCCCCCGATTCCGTTACAATTTTAAAATGCTGTTCATCAGCCACATTGTCGCTACCCTGAAACATCATATGCTCGAAAAAGTGAGCAAAGCCAGATTTTCCAATCTCTTCACGGGCAGAGCCCACGTGGTAGGTAATGTCAACGTGCACAACCGGATCGCTATGATCTTCGTGCACAACCAATGTCAATCCATTCGACAACAGGTATTTTTCGTAAGGGATGACAATCTCATTTCCCTTTTTTTCAACTTTCTCCAGGCGCTTGGTTTGTGCCTGCACCAAGGCTGGTAGTAGCGTCAACAGCATCAGGGCTGTTGCTATTTTATTTATCATAAGGCTTAGATTTTGGGTTATATCTATCGTTTAAAGAAACAGAAAAACAAACAAGCCTAGCATAAGTTTTATACGACAAGGCGTATTCTACGAGACAAACGGAGGAAACGTGTACGCTTCTTTCGAAAAAACAAAACAGATCGATTGGCCTTAAACAATAATAGCGCCTTGAAAAGCGCTATCATCATCAAAAAAAATATTATTTAGTAAGCGATGGCAAACAACACACGCTTATGGGAAGGTTTGCCTGAATAAATACACTTACCCTCTTCAACTACCGCATCAAGGGGGATGCAGCGTATAGTAGCCTTCGTCTCCTCTTTAATCTTTTGTTCAGTCTCGGCTGTTCCATCCCAGTGGGCGGAAACAAAGCCACCCTTTTCTTCCAACACCTTTTTAAAGTCGGCATAAGAATCAACGCGAGTTGTCATCTCGCTGCGGAACTGAAGCGCACGCTGATAAATATTTTTTTGAATATTGTCCAGAAGCACTGGAATTGATGTGGCAATCTCATCCATCTTCATCACTTGCTTTTCCTTCGTATCGCGTCTGGCCACCTCTACCGTTCCATTTTCCAAATCGCGTGGGCCAATGGCAATGCGCACAGGCACACCTTTGAGTTCCCACTCGGCAAACTTAAACCCTGGTTTTTGGGTGTCGCGGTTATCGTACTTGACAGAATAACCTTGCTTGCGAAGTTCTTTGGCGATCACCCCTACTTTCTCACTAATGCGCGCCAACTCATCATCACTTCTGAAAATAGGTACGATCACAACATGAATCGGGGCCAACTTTGGAGGAATAATCAAGCCATCGTCATCAGAATGTGCCATGATAAGGGCGCCCATCAAACGCGTGCTAACACCCCAGCTGGTGCCCCATACTTCTTCCAACTTACCTTCTTTATTTGAAAATTTTACATCGAAGGCTTTGGCAAAATTCTGACCTAAAAAGTGCGAAGTACCTGCCTGCAGCGCCTTGCCATCTTGCATCATGGCTTCTATGCAATAGGTGTCTAAGGCACCGGGGAAACGTTCATTTTCTGATTTACGGCCTTTTACCACTGGCATGGCCATGAACTCCTCCGCAAATGTGGCGTAAACATCTAACATCTGCTCGGTTTCTTGAATGGCTTCCTCTTTGGTTGCATGCGCTGTGTGGCCCTCTTGCCATAAAAATTCAGCGGTGCGCAAAAACAAACGGGTTCTCATTTCCCAACGCACCACATTAGCCCATTGGTTAATCAATATTGGCAAATCGCGATAGGATTGTATCCACTTTTTGTAAGTACTCCAAATAATGGCTTCGCTGGTTGGGCGCACTACTAACTCTTCCTCCAGCTTGGCATTTGGATCAACAATGAGTTTTCCCTTATTATTAGGATCAGTTTTTAATCGATAATGGGTTACAATGGCACATTCCTTAGCAAAACCTTCTGCATTCTTCTCTTCCGCTTCGAACATGCTCTTAGGTACGAATAGCGGGAAGTAAGCATTTACGTGGCCAGTATCCTTGAACATCTTATCAAGTGCCTGCTGCATTTTTTCCCAAATGCTGTACCCATAAGGCTTGATAACCATGCAGCCTCTAACATCAGAATTTTCTGCCAAATCTGCTTGTTTTACGAGTTCTATGTACCACTGTGAATAATCTTCTGCCCTAGTTGGAATGCCTTTTGCCATGTTGGTATAATATTGAAGTTTAAGGAAGGGCAAATATAGGCCCCAATGGCCTATTTCAGTGGTTTTTGCTTATGTTGAGGATTAATTTTTTATATATTACGAACACTTTTACCCTCGTTTTCCGTTTATATAGGTAAGTAAACTAAAACTAAAGCTCTATGAAGACTACAATCGCATTAGCAGGTATGATGATGTGGAGTGCCGCTTTGATGGCCCAGGTAGAACATGACGATATGTACTTCAGCAAGAAGGATCGAGCCAAGTTAAATCAACAAAGAGAAGTATCACAACAGGAAAATGCGCAAGCCATTGCCCGTGGTGAAAAAAAGTTAAGGTTTGATTATCCCATCAATACTAACCAAGTGCTTCCTGCACAATCAAACCAAACTAACCCTGAGTACATTTCCAGGTCGCAATCAGAAGCAGTAGCCACAGAAGAGCAAAGTTACTTCATAGATAATTATCAGTTTACGCCTCAAAGTAGCTTCAACAATTTTGGTCAACACTTCGATTATTGGAACGCGAGCCCACTGTACTATAACAATGGCTTCTTCCCTCCATTATCCCAAAGAAGATTTATGAATCCATTCTATTCTCCATTTAACGATCCTTTCTTAATGGGCAACTGCCCTAACCCATGGATGAGTCCTGGCTTTAACAACGGATGGTCTATGCAATTCAATTACGGTTGGGGAGGTAGTTTAAATTATGCCTGGGGCGATACTTTTACCCGCTGGAGCTTAATGTTTGGCAATCCTGGCTGGGGAATTTATTCACCGTTTTACGGTCCTTATTATGGAAACGGATTCTTTTACAGCCCTCGGGTAGTGATCATTGATAATGACGGTAGAAATAGTGCTGTATATGGTAAGCGAAGCTCTCGTAGTCAAAACCAAGCATCTACAGACAATTCGAACGGTGTGCAAAGAAGCTCAAGACCTATTAGTGGTAATACAAGTGTAACCACTAACAGCGGAAGTAATGTGAGACAATCACGTGCAAATTCTTCAGAATACTATACCCCACAATGGAGGCGTGTCACGCAACAGTCCAACACCACGTATCAAAATTCATCGCAGGGAAGAGTGAGCAGTGGTAGTGACGATATGTTTAACAACAGATCATCTTCAGGAAGCCAGCAACAACGCTCCAGCTATTCTGCTCCTGTTCAAAGATCAGGCGGAAGCATGATGAGTTCACCCTCCAGGGGTGGTTCTGGCGGAGGTGCTGGCCCATCAAGATCATCCAGAGGCGGAAATTAATCCTATCTTTTAGTAATCTTTTATGAAGAAAATACTCTTCACTGTTACCCTATTGTCTATAGCGCAGCATGCTTTTACACAAGGCTTTGTGGACAATGCCTTGCTATTTAGCAGAAATCAACCCACAGGCAGTGCACGCATCCTGGCATTAGGAGGAGCACAGGTTTCTTTGGGAGGCGATTATAGTGCTGCCTTGTCAAACCCTGCGGGCCTTGGCATGTACAACAGATCTGAAGTAAGTTTTTCTTTGGGCTTTGTTAATCAACTTAACAATATTCAGTATGGAAACACAACCTCAGAAGAAGGTGTAAACAAACTCTCCATTCCTGGATTCAGCTACATTCAAAGACAAGCGTATAACGATGACAAACTAATTAGCGGAGCCTTTGCGTTCACCTTTTCAAGAACCAACAATTTTAACTCACGCTTTTCGTACGAAGGCGATTTCGACCAAAGCTCATTGATTGATTACTTCATTGATTATGCAAACGGCAATGCCCTTACCCCACAGGACCTCGAAGGCGATTATTACTACACCTTAGCTGGTTTGGGTTACGGGAGTTATTTATTGCAAGACTACGATGATAATGGTTTTATTGCCTATGGATCTGCTTTATCTCCACTGCCTGGTGAAACACGAACCATCAGACAGCGCGAAGAAGTTATCAGAAAAGGAGCTCAAAGCCAACTTTCCTTTTCTTATGGTGCTAACTATGACGATGTGCTATTTTTTGGCGCAACCTTAGGTGTTGCAACATTACGTTTTCAGCAAAATCAATTCTACAGCGAGTCAAACTTCCGCTTTAGTGATGACGCAACCTACAACCCTCTGAGAAGTTTTGATCTGGATGAAAACTTTGACATACAAGGTTCCGGTGTCAATTTTACTATAGGCACTATTTTCAGACCTGCAGACTTTGTACAGGTTGGACTTTCTTATGCCACGCCAACCCTTTACAGCCTTACAGATTCTTACACGGCCCGTATTGATGCAAACTGGAACAACTTCGACTACTTTGGTGATGGACAAACTATTTTGAATAATACATTCTCAGAATTTGATGTGCCCTTTATTTCAGAATATGACCTTAGAACACCAGCTAAATTCTCTGCGGGTGCCTCTTTTATTAGTGAGTATGGCTTTATTACTGCTGATGCAGAATTCATTAATTATGGAAAAGCCAAGTACAGTTCTAATATTATCGGTGAGTCATATGACCAGGACAATGAAATGATTAGTAATGAGTATAGAAATGTGGTCAACTTGAGAGTCGGGGCAGAATTCAGGCAAGATATTTTCAGGGTAAGAGCGGGCTATAACTATCAGGCAGATCCTTATCAGCTTAATGACAATCTTGATCGTACGATTCACACCATCAGTGGTGGGTTAGGCATTCGCACGGCCAAGTTTTTTGTAGATTTTACCATGTTGCAAATGAATTCAGAAGGAAGAAGAAGCCCTTATTTTGTTAATGGGCTTGACTCACCAGAGGCCTTCTTGAACATTAAGAACACCCACGTCATCGCTACGGTTGGATTTCCTTTCTAATTAAAATATTCAGTACATAGGCTGTGCTAAGATCTTGCTCACAAATGGTTTCGTGCGCTCGCTGGTAAAAAGATAAACGCTCTGCTCTCAAACTCTCCAACCTTTGTTTAATATCCTGGTCTGTTTGCAAAGCCAGGAGAGGTCGGTCCGTTGAACCTTTAACTCTTTTAAAGAGTGTTTCTACATCAAGGTCCAGGAATAAAACCTTACCCACTTTCAGCATGAAATCTAATGATTGATGAAAGCATGGAGTACCTCCACCTGTAGCCATGATAAAAGAATGATGAAGGTTGCTGAGGTCGCGCAACATGCTGGCTTCGGCTAAGCGGAAATAAGCCTCACCCTCATCCTGAAAAATATCCTGCACAGCCCTTTTTTCATTTTTCTCAATTTCTTTATCAAGATCAAAGAAAGGCATCATTAGTTTGCTCGCGATGTCTTTACCCAGGGTGCTTTTACCAGCCCCTGGCATGCCTATGAGGAAGATTTTCATTTTACCAGTTCCAATATGTCAACAGGTTCTGGAGTATCGTTATGATGCCACATGCTCATCACTGTCCCATTCTTCCAAAGGGTTATGCCAGGATTAGAACGAATGATAGTTTTGAGTACAGTAGCATCAGTAAAGAAGTAAGGTGCGGCTAATTGATGCTCATGCCTGAAAGCTTCAAACTGCTCTGTGGTAGAAGATGTCAGCACCATCATCTCTACCTTTCCATCCAAACTATTAATTAGATTACGGATGTCGGCCATGTTGGTCGTTGATGCTTTATTCACATCACCGATTATAAAGAGAAGCTTAACACCCTCAAAAGTTTGCTGCGTAACATCATTACCCTCACCATCAGCCACTGCGTAGTCTGTAATCTTGGGCATAGTCTTGTCCTCATTTAATACACGCGAACTTTTGTAAACATAGCCCTCATTGGTTGGCAAGAATTGCTGAGACGACACTTCTTTACCATCCTTCTCGAAAATATATTCGATAATAGGCTGCTCTTGTGGTTGCATTTGCTCTTGAATATTGTTGCCAATGCGATATGCTCTAAAGTCGATAAAAGGTAAATGTCTGATTGCGTAGATGCCTAGTGTAAGGAAAACAAGTGTGAAGAGCGCTATAATCGCATGCCCCTCCTTGCTGTAAAATACAGACTGATACTTTTTTCGGTACCAGAATAAATGCAGCACCGGAAACATCAGAATAATATCTTTCGTGAACGATTCCCAGGGCGTAAGTTTAATAGCATCTCCAAAACAACCACAATCGGTTACTTTATTAAAGTAAGCTGAGTAGAATGTTAAGAAAGTGAAAAATATCATTAACAATAAAAGAATGATGCTCGTAAAATTCATACGATAGTAGATCAGCACAGCCACTCCCAGCACCAGCTCGAGTACAATCAAGAACATACCGATCTCCAGTGAGTAGGAGACAAAGAAATGGAAGAAGGAACCAAAGTCCTGAGCAAAAACCTCAAAGTACTCCTCCAGCTTTATCTTAGTACCAACAGGGTCATTTAACTTAATCAGCCCTGAAAAAATAAAAAGGCCTCCTACAAAAAAACGAGATAATTGATCTGCTACTTTTTGAAACATGTCTTTCCTTTTAGGTGCTTACATTATTTATTTTCCGACAACTTAATCATACAGAACACAGCATAATTGATCATATCCTGGTAGTTGGCTTTTACACCTTCGCTAACCAGGGTTTGCCCCTGATTGTCTTCAATTTGCTTTACACGCAGCAACTTCATCAGAATGATATCGGTAATGGAAGTGATGCGCATTTCACGCCAAGCCTCTCCGTAATCATGATTTTTATTTTGGAGCAAATCGAAAGTTTCCTGCACTGCTCTATCATAATAAGGCTTCAATTCCTCATAACTCAGCTCTAGTTTTGCACTTTCACCCAGCTGCATCTGTATCATCGCAATTAAACAATAGTTAATGATGCCAATGAATTCATCCTTGATTGGGTCATCCACTTTTTGGGCGCCCTTCTCCTGAATACTTCTGATGCGTTGGGCCTTGATATAAATTTGATCTGTGATAGAAGGCAAGCGTAACACCCGCCAGGCCGTGCCGTAGTCTTTCGTTTTCTTAGCGAACAATTCTTGGCAGGTGGCAATCACCTGCTTATATTCGATGGCGGTTTTCTCAATCATTTAATTAGTAGCCAAAGGGCTTAAAATTCGACACGCAAAGTAAGGGAAATATGGGAAACAAAACACTGAATCTACGGGGTCGACTGCTGTCTCTTACACAGCCCTGCGTAATGGGGATTTTAAATATTACTGATGACAGCTTTTATGCCGGAAGTCGTGTGGCCTCTGAAAAAGAATGGCTTTTGAAAGCCGAAAAAATGTTGGCCGATGGCGCTGCTATACTAGATATTGGTGCTTACTCTTCCAGACCCGGTGCGCCTGACATAGCTGAAGAAATTGAAAGTGAACGCATTAGAAAAGCACTCGCAAGCATAACAAAAGAATTTCCAGAGGCAAACATCTCTGTAGATACCTTTCGCAGTCAGGTAGCAAAAATGGCTGTCTCAGAAGGAGCCGCATTGATAAACGATATTTCAGGGGGAGCGTTGGATAAAAATATGTTCGCTGCCATTGCTGAATTAAAAGTGCCTTACATCCTGATGCACATGCGGGGCAATCCGCAAAACATGAACTCATTAACAAATTATAACAATTTAGTGAAGGATATAACCGACTACTTTCATGACAAAATCGCCCAACTTACCAACCTGGGTGTAAAGGATGTCGTCTTGGATCCTGGAATTGGATTCGCCAAAACAGTGGATCAAAATTTTAGCTTGCTCAACAACCTGGAACAACTTCGGATTCTCGACAAAGCCCTGTTGGTTGGCGTGTCTCGTAAATCACTGGTTTGGAAAACACTTGAGGTGACAGCTGATGATGCCTTAAACGGAACCACAGCACTACATAGTTGGGCTCTCAGCAAAGGCGCCTCGATTTTAAGAGTACATGATGTAAAAGAGGCAAATGAAGTTGTGAAACTATTCGTTAAAATGAAGCAATCGGTATAATCAAATCTTCTAGCATCAAACAAGCATTTACGTATCTTTGTCAACATGATATTCCTGTTCAAAATAGGTTTTCTGGAAGTTAGCTGGGTTGACTTAGTAGACATTGGGCTGGTCAGTATTTTACTCTATCAGGTTTATAAATTGATCAGAGGAAGTATAGCCGTTAACATCTTTCTAGGGATTTTAGCACTTTACCTCATGTACCTGATTGTAAGGGCTGCCCAGATGGAATTGTTAGCCACCATATTGGGGCAGTTTATGGGCGTGGGGGTTATTGCGATGATCGTTCTCTTTCAGCCCGAAATCAGGAAGTTTTTATTGGTGATCGGTAGAAGCACAGAATTCAGAGAAAATTTTATCAAAACCCTTACCAACTGGAGAAATGAGTACCATGATGACTTCGACATCCAACAGGTAATCGATGCCTGTAAAACATTAAAAGCCTCAAAAACTGGTGCCCTTATAGTTTTCTCCAGAGACACTGAACTTAAATTTTATGCTGAAACCGGAGACCCCCTTGATGCAGAGGTGAGTAAAAGACTCTTGCTGACCATCTTCAACAAAACAACGCCCCTGCATGATGGCGCTGTAATTATTTACAAAGGCAGGATAAAGGCAGCACGTTGTGTATTACCCGTCAGCGAAAACGATCACCTGCCTCCACACTTTGGATTGCGGCACAGGGCTGCTGTCGGGATGAGTGAAAATACAGACACGCTGGTACTCGCCATTTCTGAAGAATCAGGCCGTTTGATTCTCACGCGCAATGGCAAGTACCTGCGCGCCTTAAAACTCAAGCAGGTAGAGCAGAAAATATTACAATATCTCCATAATCAAGAGCCCGCGAACTGGGAGGAACTTGAAGAAGAGGAAGAACTCCATGACGTGAATACTAACAAGTAATCTAAGTCTTGCAGAAACCATTTTTTTTATTGTAAATTCATATTAATCGGTCAAACAACTTTTTAATGATAGAGGCTAACCCGTTAAAATATTTTGTGGCTCGAAACTTTTTTCTGGTCCTTGCGCTACTACAATGGACCATTGCCACTGCTATTTTTTTTACCTACCCTCCCACCTTGAAAAACCAATACGCTGCTCTGATTTTTTTCACGCTGGGATCATTGCTCTTTGTTGCCTACCTCATTATCAAAGAGAAAATCAAAAGAGTAGCAATTGGCAAAAAGAAGATAGTTGTTATCAATGGTGGCAAAAAACAAAAAGTTGAGTGGAGCGAAGTGCGTTCTTTGAAAATTGTACCTTTCTTTAATCTCTACAGACTGAAGATCAAGGGCAAGAAGAAAGATATCTATTTTTTCCCCTCAAAAAATATAAACCCAGCCTATGGATTATTAGGCGAGGACACTTCGAAAATGGGTGAACTTTTAAAGAAAGTGAATGCTAACTGATTCTTCAGCAGGCATCATTTTCTTTTAGGAACGACACGACCAGCATATTCCCAATAATCTGCGAAATAAAGGCCGGCATTGTCAAAACAAAAGGCTTTGTTTTGCAATATTTACTCCTTCCAAAAAAGAACAATGCTATTCTAAATAGGAAAATTCTATTATTATGAACATTCTCAAATAAGCTTTAAATGTTTTTGCCTGAAAAGCACAATCCAGGAAACAGAAAGCAGGCTTTTGGGGTTTATAAGCATTGAACCATTTATAAACTATGGTAGGTTACCGATTTAGTAATTATCAGCCTCCTGCTTCGAAAAAAGGCAGCGATTTCGAAAAGCTGCTGAAGATTTTTATGCAGCTGGTGCTGATTACCGCTGGCAATGTGGGCGAGGCATTACAATGGCTTACAGAACTTGACAAACAGTATAAGCTTACCGATGGCAAATATGGTATTGGTGATTTCATTGACCAATTGAAACGCGATGGCTACATTACAGATGAGGGGCCCAAAGGTGAATTCAAGCTCAACGCCAAAAGCGAGCAGCGGCTAAGACAAAATGCATTAGAAGAGATTTTTGGTAAACTCAAGAAAAGTAAGGGAGGCGAACACAATACGGTACATAGCGGCAGAGGGGATGAACAAACTACCGAAAGGCGCAATTACGAGTTTGGTGACAGCCCCGAGCAAATTGCCATGACTGATTCCATTCGCAATGCACAGATCAATCATGGCTTCGAAGATTTCAGAATGACTGAGAATGACCTGGAGGTAATGGAGAGTGAATTCAAAACACAGACCTCCACGGTGCTGATGATTGATATTTCCCATTCTATGATTCTTTATGGTGAGGATCGCATTACCCCGGCCAAACAAGTGGCCATGGCATTAGCAGAACTGATAACAAAAAAATATCCTAAAGACACTTTAGACATTCTTGTGTTTGGCGATGATGCTTGGCAAATCGAAATTAAAGACCTTCCCTACTTACAAGTGGGGCCTTATCATACCAACACCGTAGCCGGGCTGGAACTGGCCATGGACATTTTAAGAAGAAGAAAAAATCCCAATAAGCAGGTCTTCATGATTACGGATGGAAAACCTACTTGTATTAAAGAAGGTATTAAGTATTATAAAAATGCCTTTGGCCTTGACCACAAAATATTGAACAAAACCTTAACACTAGCTGCACAACTTAAGAAGCTAAAAGTACCGGTTACTACCTTCATGATTGCAACGGATCCCTACTTGAAACAATTTGTCAGACAATTTACTGAAGCCAATGGCGGCAACGCCTATTACAGTGGCCTGCAAGGTTTGGGAAATCTGGTATTTGAAGACTTTAAGAAGAACAGAAGAAAAAAATTATAAAAAACTAACAAGTACTAATACTGCACCTAAATGAAGAACCTGCAAATCACTACACTCGCACAATTAAAATCATCAGGTTATAAAAGTAAAAGCATTAAGCAAGAGTTAAGAGACAACTTAATCGACAAACTCCGCAAAAAAGAAAATGTATTTGAAGGTATCTGGGGTTATGAAGAAACGGTAATACCTGATTTGGAAAGAGCCATCCTCTCAGGCCATGATATCAACTTGTTAGGATTAAGAGGCCAGGCGAAAACAAGATTAGCACGCCTGATGGTTAATTTATTAGACGAGTATGTGCCAGTAATTGAAGGCTCTGAACTTAATGATGACCCGCTCAATCCGCTTTCACGCCTTGGTCATGACCTTGTAAAAGAAATGGGAGACAACACGCCCATTCGCTGGTTGCACCGCAATGACCGCTATACCGAAAAGCTTGCCACACCCGATGTATCAATTGCCGATTTAATTGGCGATGTGGATCCTATTAAGGCAGCGACTTTAAAATTACCTTACTCCGATGAGCGTGTGCTTCACTTCGGATTGATACCACGTTCGCATCGTTGCTTGTTTGTCATCAACGAGTTGCCAGATTTACAACCACGTATTCAGGTATCGCTGTTTAATATTTTACAGGAAGGTGATATTCAAATAAGAGGTTTTAAACTACGCCTCCCTTTAGATATTCAATTTATCTTCACTGCCAATCCGGAAGATTATACTAACCGTGGTAGTATTGTTACGCCATTGAAAGATCGTATCGACAGCCAGATTATAACGCATTATCCTAAGTCACTGGATATTGGTAAACGTATTACACAACAAGAAGCAAGAATTAAACCGGAGCAAAAACATGTTGGTGTACTGGAGCTTGCCAAAGATTTGGTTGAGCAAATTGCCTTCGAAGCACGCAAAAGTGAGTATGTAGATGCCAAGAGTGGTGTTTCGGCCCGCCTAACCATTTCGGCTTATGAAAATTTAGTGGCTGCCGCGGAAAGACGTTCACTCATCAACAACGAAAAACAAGTACACATACGGGTTGGTGATTTCATTGGTGTAATTCCTTCAATCACCGGTAAGGTCGAACTTGTTTATGAAGGGGAACAAGAAGGCCCTATGATTGTTGCGCAGAGTTTGATTGGAAAAGCCATACGCTCTCAGTTCGTTAAGTACTTCCCCGATCCAGATAAATTCAGAAAGCAAAAAGATAAGAATCCTTACAAAAAAATAACGGATTGGTTTGGCGATGGCAACACGGCTGATTTACTCAACGACATGCCACAAGCTGAATTTGAAAGTTTCCTGAAAAATATTCCTGGCCTTAAAGAATTGGTAGATGAATTTCATAAAGGACAGGATGCAGGCACTAAATTATTCATGATGGAGTTTGCCTTGCATGGTATGGCGGAATTCAGTCTATTAAGCAAGGGCTTCTTAACACAGGGTCATCAGTTCAAAGATATTTTAGGAGGTATGTTTACCATGCCCAAACCTGGGGCTGAGGATGAAGAAGATTTTGATGATGAAGATGATAAACGCTAATTAAGGCTACACTAAAAATCAAGCTGATCAGGTTATGTTTAAACTCCAGGAAGCGCAAACGTTTGATCCGCAAGAGATAAAAAATCTCAAGAAGTTAGTTTCACGTGGCGAAGGCTTGCAACTTGAGTTTAAACGCAAGGCCAACCATCCCTTTGAAATTGTAAAAGAATTTATCGCTTTTGCCAATACGCAGGGCGGTTCCTTACTCGTTGGTGTTGAAGATGATGGTGTAATCTATGGCGTGAAACACGCGGAAGGTGATGTGCACGCCATAGCCGAGGCGCTGAAGTTTTGCAAACCTGTTTTAGAGATCAACCAGACTTTTATCAATCTATCTGACAGCCGTATTGTTATTCGCTACGACATTCCTGAAAGCAAACAAAAGCCTCATTATCTGAAATGCGATGAAGAATCGACTGCCTATGTGAGGGTAGTTGATAAGTGTATGAAAGCGAGTAGTCAGATGTGTGAAGTATTAAAGCGCGGTCAAAAAGCTACTGGCATTAAATTTACCTATGGCGATCAGGAGAAGTTACTGATGCAATACCTGGAGGTACATCACAAAATTACCTTAAAAGAGTGTGCCCAGCTACTAAAGATAAATAATTGGAAAGCCTCAAGAAAACTCGTACTGTTAACCTTAGGGGATGTCTTACAAATAATCCCGACTGACAAAGGTGACTTATATATGCGCAAGTAAAATCAGCCTTCGTTCAAACTCCAATTATATTCGTAATACTCAATTTTAAAATCCACAGGGATTCTAACTATTCTATACTGATTGATCCAGTCAATAGCCGAACCCTTTTGTGTGAAGTCACCCTTGTACCAGTCGAAGATTTTAGACAAAGCCACTTTCTTGTCTGCATTCTCGACACGAAGCCACTCGCTGTTGTTTAAGGCCAAGGTGGTTCTTTCATTAAGCTGCTGTTCTAATTTGTCAGGTTGAATGGCGAAGCTTGCCAAAGGCGGGCAACTTTTGGCTGCACAAGCCAGTACAAAATGAAAACGACCATCTTTATAGGGAAGCAAAAGCTTTTTAATTTCTAATGCATTTAAAGACAACTCCTCACCTGCCACCTTGTGTTTCACCTTATCGAAGAAACCACTTTTATCTAACGGTGATTTCAAAGGATAATATTCAGCTACCCAATAAATAACTATGAGATTATAAGAATTAATATAGAAAGCCTTTTTCTCATTATCAGTAAAAGCTGATAAATTCATCTGTCCAATTTCCTTGTAGAGTGAAGTGACTTCAGATTTATCAGTATTAATAGACTTATAGGCAACAGAACCGTCTTTTACATATTTTTTAAAGAAGGCATCTGCCTTTTCAGTAAAAACCTTACTGGAATTTGCCAAACTACTTAATGTGGTAACTAAAATAAGTACTAGTATGTAATTAATTCGTTTCATAATGCCTGGATTTACGTTGTGTTCTGTCAATAACTTAAAAATACAAGCTAAGATTCAGTGCACTCCGGATTCAATGGGCATTTGTCGCTGGCAAGACAAAACCAGAAGCCTACTTCAAAATAGAGAAAGCTTTGTTTTATCAAACCCTAAAAGATATAAACTAAAAAACTGTCATACTGCTGACAAGCAATTGATAACTGAAGGAATATATTGCAAGTTTTTAATTTTGAGCTGAACTTGCTAAAAGAAGAACATCCATTTAGTGAACCGTAAAACAACAATACGTATATTCATGTGCTTTAAACAACGACTTCAATTTCATTAACGCCAGCAGCTTGAATTGAACCAAAGAAATTTGTATGAGTAATATTGTTATTATTGGAAATGGAATAGCGGGGGTTACAGTTGCGCGTCATATCAGAAAGCGCAGCAGCGATAACATAACCATTATTTCCTCTGAAACTGAATATTTTTTTTCCCGTACCGCACTCATGTACGTTTACATGGGGCACATGAAATTTGATAATACCAAACCTTACGAAGACTGGTTTTGGAAAAAAAATAAAATAGACCTTGTCTATGATCATGTTAATGCAGTCGATACACAAAACGACACCTTGCTTTGTCGCTCAGGTAAAAAAATTACTTACGACACATTAATACTGGCCACAGGCTCACAACCCAATAAGTTTGGCTGGCCGGGACAGGATTTAGAAGGTGTGCAGGGGCTGTACAGCTATCAGGATCTGCAACTGATGGAGCAAAACAGTAAGGGCATCAAGAAAGCAGTTATTGTGGGCGGTGGATTGATTGGTATTGAAATGGCTGAAATGCTATTATCCAGAAACATTGAAGTTACTTTTCTGGTACGAGAGAAGGAATTCTGGAGCAACGTACTCCCTGTGCAAGAAGCAAAGTTGATATCCGATTATGTACGCAGCCACCATATAGATTTAAAACTGGAAACTGAACTCTTAAGTATTGAGGATAATGGTGAAGGTAAGGTAAAAAGCATCATTACTTCTAAAAACGAAAGTATAGACTGCCAACTTGTTGGTTTAACGGTTGGTGTTTCACCTTCCATTGGCTTTTTAAAAGACTCAGGCATTAAAACCAACAGAGGCATACTTGTAAACGAATTTCTTCAAACTAATATCGGCAACGTTTACGCTATTGGTGATTGTGTTGAACGTACCTATGAACTAAGCGGTAGAAGAAACATAGAACAGGTATGGTATACCGGACGTATGATGGGCGAAGTAGTAGCCCAAACCATTTGTGGATCACCCACCAGGTACGAACCAGGGCCTTGGTTTAATTCCGCCAAATTTTTTGACATAGAATACCAAACTTATGGCAATGTTGGCGCACAGCTAAATGCTAATGAATCAGAGTTCTATTGGGAGCATAGCAGTAAAAAGAAGGCAATGCACTTTATCTGGGACACAGCCAGCCAAGTATTTGTCGGTATCAATTCATTTGGCATACGACTCAGGCATGAAAAGTTTGACCAATGGCTTCGGGGTAAGCAAAGCATTTCTTATGTGCTTGAACATTTACCAGAAGCCAATTTTGATCCTGAGTTTTCCCATAAGCACGAACCTGAAATCACGCAAGCTTTTGAAAAACAGTTTCCTCACTCACCTTCTTTATCTTTAAAATAAGCGGCCATGCAGTTGATAAGAATAATTGGTTTGAATCTGTTTTTGGCAGCACTATTTCTCTTCCTCAGCTTACTGTTTTTTTCAGATTACACGTTAACAAAAGAAATATTTCAATCAAAGGTTAAGCAGGAACATCAACAACGACTATTGCCTGCCTTTGAAAACATCATTGATAAGACTTATCCCAATACATTCGTATTCGCGAATGAAATTAAAAATTCCATTGAGGAACATAATTCTGCAGCAAGAAATCAGCAACAGTGGGATCAAGTTATCTATGATGATTATGTCGGCACACTAACCAAAGCATCAACACAGGGAATTGTAGTTGACTATACCTTGCTTTTATTTCTCCTGATTTTTGGAGGGGGAACTCTTGGCGCTTTGCTTTTTATTCTTCCTAAAATAGGTATAGAAGTACCGGGCATTAAGAATAATAACATCTTCCATGATGCCTTAAACAATCGTGGATGGATCGGCATACTCCTAGGTACATTGCTTATTTCATTTTACATCCTATTATATTTCTACGATGCCTATGTCACCAATTGGATCATATTGGTAGAACCCTTAAAAAAACTAATCAATCCCAATGGAGATTCCAGCCAATGGTTCTTATACGGCTTCTTATACACCTTTGCGGTGATCGTCATGGGTATACGCATGCTCATTAAGTACCGTCACTCAAATTATCAAATGGTAAGGACAGCATCTGTCATGTTTTTTCAATTGGCCATTGCATTTCTACTGCCCGAAATTTTAGTAAGGATTAATCAACCTTATTTCGACTTTAAAAACATGTGGCCACTCGATTATGATTTCTTTGACGCGTGGCATATTAACATGCTTACACAATCAGATGGAAGCGTTGGTCTATTTATGTTTGTGTGGGGCATTACACTTTTTGTTGTTGGTGTGCCCGTCTTTGTTTACTTCTTTGGCAAGCGCTGGTACTGCAGTTGGGTTTGTGGTTGTGGAGGTTTAGCAGAAACAGCAGGCGATTCCTTCAGGCAGCTTTCAGACAAATCGCTAAAAGCCTGGAAAGTGGAGCGCTGGCTTATTCACGCTGTACTCATCTTCGCAGTGGTTATGACAGGGGCAGTGCTTTATAATTTCATCACTGGCACCAATAGTATTTTTGGTATTGATACCTACACCTATTTGAGAAAGCCTTATGGCTTTTTTGTTGGCGCTATTTTTTCTGGTGTTGTGGGTACTGGCTTTTATCCACTGATGGGTAATCGTGTGTGGTGCCGTTTCGGCTGCCCGCTGGCTGCCTACCTTGGTTTTGTTCAGCGATTCAAATCGCGTTTCCGAATTACTACTAATGGAGGTCAATGTATTTCATGCGGTAATTGCTCAACCTATTGCGAAATGGGAATTGATGTACGCTGGTATGCACAACGTGGTCAAAATATTGTAAGAAGCTCTTGTGTAGGTTGTGGTGTCTGTTCATCGGTTTGCCCAAGAGGCGTGTTAAACCTTGAAGTAAAGGAAGAAGAAGACAGATTCGGAAAACCTATACTCATCGGCAACAACGGCATTTCATTGCAGAAGTAAGTTATTTTGGTCAAGTAGGCGACATATACCCTCTCTTATTCTTTTAGTATAAGAATCTATCGCTTAGATTATTGTTTTTAAGCATGATCGAAAAAATACTCAAAAAGAATAATACAAAGTCCTATAGACATCGCTTGATTTTCATTCTGTTTGGGGCCTTCATTATTCTTATCATCTACTTTCTGACTAATACCTACTATCAGATGCTAAGGCAGTCTAAAGAAGAAGTATTGGCAAAATTGAAAGCGGTTACAAGCACTGGAGCATTGATGATTAATGGAGACATGCATGCTCAGCTATCCAATAACTACATGGCTAAAGACAGCATAAATGATAATTCACAAGAACCAATTTATTATAGACTTCATAAAGCATTGTTAGCGATTAAGATTTCCAACCAGCTAAGCTCTGATGTATACACCATAGTATATTATGAGCCTGACAGTACTTTTCACTTTATTGGCACATCTGCCGAAAATCCCTATTTCAGGCATACTTATAAGAATTATCCTAAAGATCTTCTTTCTAATTATAGTAAAGGAGGAACACTGGATATATATGAAGATGAAAATGGAGTATGGCTTTCTGCATTTGCCCCTATAAGAAACAGTAAAGGTCAGGTAGTTGCCTTACTTGAAGCAGACGAACACTTTGAAGTATTCCTTGAAAAGGCAAAAGAAGATTTAATCCAGAACATTCTATTCTCGCTCTCTATAACCCTCCCTTTTGCATTTGTGTTATTTGGATATGTGGCAAACTCTCTAAACAATCTAAGAAATATCCAAGTACAATTAGAAAATCAAAATGAAGAGATTAAATCACAGAATGAAGAAATCAAATCGCAAAGCGAACAAATTGAGCGATATAATCTTGAGCTTAATGAAAGAATAACAGAGAGAACAGCTGCTCTTGCCAAGAGTCATCAACAGCTAAGTAGTTTTTTGTATCACTCATCCCATGATGTACAGGCCCCTGTGGCCACTTTAAAAGGAATTCTTCGACTAGCCAAGCTCGATCAACAAGATAAAAAAAGCAATCAGTATTTTGAAATGATGCAAGCAACAATAATTCATCTTGAAGAAATGACTAAAACCATTCAGCTTGTCTATGAAATTAAATCCCGAGAACTAATTACTGAAAAAATAAATATTAAAACATTTCTTGAAACAAACCTGATCACAATCATTAAAAATGAAGAAAATATAGTTGTCACAATTTCTGGGGATGATGAAGTTTACATAAATACAGATGTAGATTTATT
The DNA here is from genome assembly GCA_022842845.1 of Cyclobacteriaceae bacterium. Lineage (GTDB taxonomy): Bacteria > Bacteroidota > Bacteroidia > Cytophagales > Cyclobacteriaceae > Chryseotalea. Next base: position 264,612 of record JALHOT010000001.1, read on the forward strand.
TAAAACGATCATTAAAGAATTAGCCCGAAACTCGGTTCAATATCACAGCAACGAAGATAAATGCACCTTACTTTATCGTATATCAAAAAATAACCAATGGCTACAACTTGAGGTAGAGGATAATGGAGATGGCATTGATCCTGAAAAGCAATCTAACTTATTTAGCTTGTTTAACAGAGGTCATGAAAATTCAACTGGCACCGGTTTAGGGCTTTATATCGCTAAAACTTGTATAGAACGTTTGCACGGAACGATTTCCTTTCTTCCCAAGGCTAAAAAAGGCACAAATTTTTTATTACGTTTGCCACTGTAAATGAATAAGATAGTTCGTGTTATAATACCCGCCTTTAATGAAGAAAATGGTGTTGGTGAAGTTGTTAAAGAAATCCCGAAAGGCATTGTTGCAGAGGTAATTGTTGTCAATAACAACTCCAATGATAATACAAAGGAAGTAGCACAGCAAGCAGGAGCTACCGTACTTGACGAGAAAGTACCGGGCTATGGCAGAGCATGTTTAAAGGGCATGGACTATCTCAAAACGAATACAGTCAAAACCGATATTATTGTCTTTCTGGATGCTGATCACTCTGATTATCCGGAAGAAATGAATATGCTTATCCAACCTATCCTTGACGACAAGGCAGATCTAGTTATAGGATCGCGTGCCCTAGGCAACAAAGAAAGAGGTTCCATGACACCACAGCAAATTTTCGGCAACTGGCTGGCTACGCATTTAATAAAGCTATTCTACAACGTTTCGTTTACAGATCTTGGTCCCTTTCGCGCCATTCGCTACGACAAACTTCTGGCGCTTAATATGCAGGACAAAAATTATGGCTGGACAGTAGAAATGCAGGTAAAGGCAGCTAAACAAAAAATGCGTTGTCTTGAAATACCCGTTCGGTATAGAAAGAGAATTGGTTACTCTAAAGTATCAGGCACTGTAAAAGGTACTGTTTTGGCAGGCTATAAGATCATTACTACCATCTTTAAATACATCTAAAATTACGACCTTTGTGCCGTAGACGGTTTGTTGCTGATTCTCAGTCATGTATATAGTCATTATTATCCTATACGCTTTATCACTACTCTACATATTTCTGTTTAGTATTAGTCAGTTACATCTTACCTGGATCTACCTGAAACACAAAAAGAAAGCAGCCTTAACCGCTTGGTCAGAAAATTTTATTCCTCATGTAACTGTTCAACTCCCAGTATACAATGAAAAGTATGTAGTGGAGCGATTATTAACTGCAGTGAGTAAAATAGATTACCCAAGGGAAAAGCTTGAGATCCAGGTACTCGATGATTCCACTGATGAGACAACATCAATCATCAAAAAGGAAATCATTTCTCTGGAAAAACAGGGATTAGATATAACGCTAGTTCATCGTGAAAACAGAAAAGGATTTAAAGCAGGAGCCTTAGCATACGCCACAACAACAGCCAAAGGAGATTTCGTTGCTATTTTTGATGCGGACTTTGTTCCACAAAGGGATTTTCTTCGCCAAACCATCCCATACTTTATTAATAGCAAAATTGGCGTAGTGCAAACCCGGTGGGGACATCTGAATAAAGATTATTCTTTGCTTACACAGTTACAAGCCTTCGGCCTTGATGCCCATTTTTCTATTGAGCAAAGTGCGCGCAACCGCGTAGGGAGTTTTATCAACTTTAATGGCACTTGTGGTGTTTGGCGAAAACAAAGCATACTAGATGCCGGTGGCTGGCATGAGGACACTTTGACGGAAGATCTTGACCTCAGCTACAGAGCACAATTGAAAGGCTGGGAGTTTTTATACCTGGAAGAGGTTAGTACTCCAGGTGAATTACCTGTGGTGATGCCTGCCATTAAATCGCAGCAATACCGATGGAATAAAGGAGGCGCTGAAACAGCTAGAAAAATTTTTATAAAGGTGCTTCGATCAAAGCAGTCTTTTGTTACCAAGATTCATGCTTTCTTCCACCTATTTAATAGTTCGGTTTTCAGCACCTTATTGATTGCTGCCATCTTAAGCGTCCCCATGCTTATTATTAAAAATGAACATCCTGAATTGAGCTGGTTGTTCCATATTGGTGTTGTTTTTATTCTAGGCTTCTTTTCAATTGCTGCTTTTTACTGGGTGTCAACCAAACAATTTTCTAAAACGCACAAGTCTTCATTTTTCAGACTGTTCCCTCCATTTTTAATTATTTCTATGGGATTGTCATTACACAATGGATTGGCAGTAATTGAAGGCCTGATGGGGCGTAAAACACCCTTTATCAGAACGCCCAAATTCAATATCACTAAAAAGGAGGACGGCTGGATTGGAAATACTTACCTGCGTTCTTCATTAAATTTTGTTACTATACTCGAAGGAATTCTATGTCTGTATTTTATCTACGGGTGTTTTGTGGGTATTCAGCTTAAAGATGCAGGCCTGCTCTTCTTTCATATTATGTTGGCCCTTGGCTTTGGTTCAATATTTATGTATTCTATCAAACCATTATTCACACGGAAAATTAAAGTTGGATGAAGGAAAGGAAATGGTCATTCATTTTTCTCTCCCTTTTTGTAAGCACTTGCTACATCGTACTCACCTATTTTACCAAGCGTCACGAAACCATTCACTTACTTTCCCTTTATACGATTATATTCTTCTCCTACTTATACATCACTTTAAAAACAAAAGAAGAAGACACACAATACTACATTTGGCTAAGCGTATCTATTAATATAATCATATTATTTGCCATCCCTTCTCTTTCTGATGATTTCTATCGCTTCATTTGGGATGGGCGACTTCTGCAAGCTGGGATCCATCCATTTGCAGCGACCCCTTCATCCTATGCCCAAAATAATTTTCAGCTTGAAGGGTTGACGCCTGATTTATACGATGCATTAAATTCTAAAGAATACTTCACCATCTATCCACCTGTTGCACAGGGCATTTTCTGGCTGGCTACTTTCTTCAATAAATCTATTTTTGGGAGTCTTTTAGTAATGAAGGTGTTGATTTTACTTTCACAAATCGCTTCGATCATTCTCATTCAAAAAATATTGCGGCAACTACAGCTACCCACCAAACATGTTCTATTGTATTGCCTCAATCCCTTAGTCATTCTTGAATTAACGGGTAATGTGCATTTTGAAGCATTTGTTATTCTCTTTTTACTAAGCTCGTTCTATTACCTGCAAAAAAACAAGCTTGCTTTATCGGCTATCATTTTTTCGATGGCTGTTTGCACTAAGCTTTTACCCTTAATATTTCTTCCAGCCTTTCTCTTTTATATTGGCTGGAAAAAATCAGTCCGTTACTATTTTATAGTAGGCACTGTTACGGCATTACTTTTCTTACCATTATTGAATCATGAAATCATAACTGGTTTATCAAACAGCCTATCTTATTATTTTAAAAAGTTTGAGTTTAACGCCAGTATCTATTACCTCGTCAGAGAATGGGGTTATTGGCAATACGGGTATAATATTATTCAAACAGTTGGCTGGAAGTTGGGAATCATCAGTGCCATACTTATTTCTTCTCTTACACTTTATCGGCTGGTTATTAGGCAACAAAACATATCAAAGATTTTGATTCTTACAGACTGGTCTATTGTTCTTCTGATTTACTTGCTGTTTACCACCACAGTTCATCCCTGGTACATTGTACCACTTATTGCCTTTTCGGTTTTTACGCAGTTAAAATTCCCAATAATCTGGTCATTTTTCATTTTCCTCACTTACGCAGGTTATACAGAAAATGCATTTGTGGAGAACTACTGGATTACAGGCCTGGAGTATGTAGTCATTATTGTAACTGCACTGACGGAGCTTATCCCTCGATTTAAGCCATCATCAACTAAGCAACTCTCGTACAATTTCGATTGATTTAAGATCACCAAATGAATCAATATGGGAAGCGTAAAACCTGATGATTGACTCTAATGCCAGCCTGCGCTGTTGGTAATGGAGAGTGAGCTGTGTAGTGTATTCAGCCGTAATCAATGCGCTCAATGTATCGTCTTGTGTGGTGTGCACCAAACTATCGATCAATACTTCATCAGATCGGTTTGCACCAAAACCCAAGTATCTGCTTAGTTTCAATAAGAAAATAAGATGAAAGTTTTCGATGTTGTTGGTAAGATGATCTAAGGTGATGAAAGAATTTTGTATAAATTCAAATAACTCTTGGGGATGACTCTCATCTTTCAGACTCTTGTTGAGCACTTCGCTCAGAAACATGGCAATACTCGACTTACGAATATCGGTTGAAAAGCTTTGGTAGGCGTAAATACATTTCAACTCCTTGATTCTGGCTATTTGCTGATTGGGTTTATGGTAGACCACAAGATCAAGTAAAGTAAGAGGTTGGTATAAAGCCATTCTCGCAGACTTCTGCGATCTTACATTATTAACGATGTATGCATGCGTACCGAAACTTTCAGTGAAAATAGTAACGATAATAGAGGTTTCTTTAAAACGCGTAAACCTTAACACCAATCCCCTGGTTTTTTGTAGCATTGATGTGGCTTTAATCCAACAACACGATCTTACCAGAAAAGCTTTCCATACCATCAGGTTGGATCGCTATTACTAAGTACACACCAGTACTAACACGACTACCTGTGTAATCAGTAAGATTCCAAGATGCTGCACCTCCATTGGCTTGAATTTCTTTGATCAACTTACCACTTGCATCCACAATTTTGATAAATGCGTTCTCCATTAAATCTGCAACAGTCACAACTCCACTAAACTCAGGAAGAACAGGGTTAGGAAAAATTCTTACATTATTAAAACCAGCTTTGGCAATGCTTGCATCTGACCGAAAAGAAACAAGACCTTTATCTGTCACAATGAAGACTTCTCCACTTTGTTTATTTATTTCAATATCTGTGATAAAATTTGAAGGAAGTGGGGAATTGTCAGTTGTAAAATTATAAATCACTTCTTCAACGGTAGTATCAAAAAGCCAAAGGCCCCGGCTCGTCCCAACCCATTTCCGATCTCCCTCGTCCACAGCCAAAGCAGTAATTCTTTCCTCACTGAGTACAAACCTGCCGTCTATAATTGGCCGAATAGCATCCGTTCCTGCAAATGGATAGTAGGCTAAGCCTTTAGCGGTACCTACCCACATGTAATCACGCTTGTCATGAGCTATTGACAGCACCTCCTTGTCAGGCAGTAAACCTCCACCGGGTAATTCATTCAACAACTTAACAGGCGCACCTTGTCTGTTAAATATTTGAACTCCACCACCACCTGCTTCACTTAACAACATCCACACATTACCCGATAAATCAGTCTCAATTTTAAATGGATATCTTCCTGGTATATTATTAGATGAGTAGGAGCTGAGTTGATTATCGGGCTTCAATAAATGCAAAGAGGTAACAGCACCATAGGATGCAATCCACAAACCATTTTCCGCCCTTTTTATTGATGCTATTTTTTGAACTATTGTATTGTTTTCAGACAGAAGAATAGAAGCCCCGGTCTCATCCAATCTTGCAAGACCTCCGTTAAAGGAAGAAACAAATAAGCCATTGACAAAATCTTCTGCCGCATCAGTGATAAAATCTATACCCGTACCTCTTTGATTCCAGATACCTTGATCAAAAACACTTATGTTTTTTAATGCATTAGATGCAGCAAACTGTTGATTGAAATCTCCGTGCACAGTCACTATTTTTCCATTAACATATTTAGTCCTGAAAAAGAGAGGGGATGCAGGGCCATTGGGTATATTCACTTGCCAGGTTTCACCTGATTCCTTTAATAAACCATTGGATGCATCCGCTACCCACTTCGAAGAATTAACTACCATTGCATACTTCACATTACTAAGTAAAGGATCTACTCTTTCCATAAAAGAAACAAAATCAGTCGTTTCAATTATTCTTTCATTTATACCATAAATAAAAGCAGAACTGGATGAGTTTATAAAGGCGTATGCTGGAAGTACAGGAAGAGTACTGTTTTTCCGCCAAGCGACACCATTGAATTGGTAAATACCCAACCCATCTAGGGCGGCAATCATTTTATTCTTATGCGAGGCTATTAAGCCAATGTTTCGCACAAAGTCGCCTGTATCAAAACGTTGCCACTGATTAAAATCCAGCAAATTACTATCAAGCTTGCCTTTCAAAATACCATTTGTAGTAGCCAGGTATACGCTATCGCCTTGCTTAGCGGTTTGATTCACGCCAATCAATTGTCCAGAGCGACCAAGATTACGCCATGTTTCCCTTACTTCATTTTTATCCAGATCAAAGAGTACTACACCATAATCGGTGCTGAGGAAAGCAATGGACTCATCGATTAAAATATGATTAATGCCCGGTGACACTAAAACACCTGATGGATTGACTAGCCTGGTATAAGTAAGTACTGAGTTCTCCCGAATAAAATCCAAAGCACCATTTTGGTACGCAACTATTAATTGTTGACGAACCCCATCATAATTTATGGCTGTAATATCTGTGTTTGAAAGTGCGTTCAGGGTGGAGTAGGTAACGAAACTGCCGTCATCAAAATCATAAGCCAAGACAGCGTTAGCCGAGGCTGCAAATATTTTATTACCACCCTCCGCCAAATGATTGACAGTCTTAAAGGAAAGATGTGCCCTCCAGGTACCAACGGGTATATTTTCCTGAGCAATCAGTGTAGAGCTCACGAGTATAATGAAGGCAAAGCCATTCAATGAATAGCGCCATAATACCCTTAAACCTTTAGCTTTTATTTTCAATGGAATTGTTTGATACTTGTGAGTTATCAACGGTCTTTCATGCCCTCTAAAAATGCTGAGCGACTTCTCGCCTCATAAATATTCTTCTCTCCTACCACTACCTGGCGTTCATCATCCGTTAATCGATAACTGTAAGAAGCCAGTTCACCTGTTTGAGCACAAATGGCATGAACCTTAGTAACAAATTCTGCCACTGCCATTAAGAAGGGCATAGGTCCAAATGGTTTGCCTTCAAAATCCATATCAAGACCGGCAACAATCACACGCTTGCCACTATTAGCCAATTTATTACAAACCTCCACAATACTTGTGTCGAAAAACTGTGCTTCATCAATTCCCACCACATCACAGTCGCCAGCGAGTAATAAGATATCATCTGCAAAATTTACCGTGGTTGATCTAATTGAATTTTGGTTATGCGAAACAACATCTGTTGTATGATAACGGTTATCGGTAACCGGTTTGAATATTTCAACATGCTGCTTGGCGATCAACGCACGGTTTAATCTTCGGATCAGCTCCTCCGTTTTACCAGAAAACATACAGCCACACACTACCTCTATCCAACCAGCATGTTGCTTTCTTCTACCTAAATGGGGTTCAATAAACATAGGGGTAAAGGTAAAAAAATCGAGCGATCAGCCATTAGCCTTAGCCTGACTTCCATCCCTATTTGAGTAGCGGATATGGGGTAGCTGACTCTCCTCCGGCACCTGTATTGTAATATCTCCTGATAACCTTACCTGGCAGCTCAGTCTTTCATCTTCCAGGAGTAATTTCTTCTCACGATACTTGAGCTCTGCAGGCGACAAAACACTCAGTGAGGCCATCCCCTCCAATACCTGTACTTTGCAAGTGGTGCAGCGGCCCTTCCCGCCACAGGCATGCATCCAGTCCTGCCCGCTTTCAAGGAGACAATGAAGCAAAGATCGCTTGCAATCCAGCAAATCAAGCTCCTGATTGTACAAATTTTTAATGACCACACGGCCCATAAAATACATTTTTTACTGAAAGCGTTTAACTTTGACTAATCTTACATTATGGAAGACAAAATCAGTCAGCAAGCCATCAACGATTATAGCGAGCAATATACACGCAAATTACTAGACCGCTTCTACGCTCAAAAGGACTTTATCAATGGGCAGGAAATTTTGACACTTTCAGAAGTTGAACAGGTTAACTTATTTATTGTTCAGTCGCTTTTCAGAACCTGGAAAAGTGAGATACAAAAAAACAGAAGTGTCTATTTCGACTATGAAGCAGCGGCCGTATTAGAAGCACAGCATAACCTTATGAATGTGTTGTCGCGACACATTAAGGTGAGCAGAAAACACCTGGAGCCCTTATTGCAACAGGCAGTCATGCAAACACTGAATGATGTACTCAATCCCTACGATTTCTTCTCCAAGCTGATCACCAGCCATAATAACGAACTACATCTCGAGACTTTCAAAGAGGAGTTAAAATATTTAAAACTGAATAAGGCCCCGCTATTGCGACTATCCCAAATTCTTCAGGAACAAAAAATACAAAACATTTCAGGTAACGAAGCTTTCAGCATTCTAGATACTATACTGGAGGACCTGAATTTTACACCTGAGGATATCGACCCCTTACTACAAAAATTCAGTATTATCGAACCGGTTTCCATGGAGATGCTCTACGAGAAAAAAGCCAAGCCCCCTGCGAAGCCAGCTGAACCAGCTAAGCAAATGACTGGTGCTCATGTTAAAGAAGTAAAGACGCTGGCTGATGATTTTCAGAAAATCAACGTAATAAGGGAGAGTCTTACCATCAACCAGAAATTCATGTTTACCAAGTCGCTTTTTGGTGGAGATTTTGAACTTTTCAGTGAGACCATCAACGCTTTAGATAAAAAGAATTCCTTTGACGAAGCTATTGAATACTTAGAGGAACATTTAACACAATGGGATCAAGAAAGCGAAGAGTTTCATGAATTCATGGAACTTATTGAAAAACGATTTAACTAAACTGTAAAGCATGCGACTAACTCTTTTTTTGTTTCTGCTTACTGCTGGTCATGTCTTTGCACAACCAAAAACCATTACCCTATATAAAACTTTTGGTGGCGTTCGCTTTGAGCGCGACAGCTTGATCCTCAGCCCGAAGCAAGTTCAATACATGCTAGAGGAAGACGCGATTGCCCTTTCGTTATTCAAAAAAGCCCGAATCAATTCAGCTACTGCCAGTATTTTAGGTTTCGCAGGAGGCGTACTCATTGGTATACCAGTAGGGACTGCATTATTGGGTGGTAACCCAGAATGGGGCCTGGCTTTGGGAGGGGCAACACTTATTGGGGTGAGCATCCCCTTCAACCGACTTTTTATAAGACAAGCCCAGCAGGCAATAGACAGACACAATCAGTTAGGCAGTGTAAATAAACTAAAGCCTGAAATATTTTGGGCTGGTAACCAGGCAGGCCTCAGGCTGCGCTTGTAAGCTATTTATCATCGCTTAAAAAAATATTAAGTAAAAGCACATTCAATTCTTTGGTTTTTATACATTTAGTAAACCAAGTCAGTGTGCGGTATGGCGAAAGCTAAAAAGGAGAAAAAAATTTTTGTACTTGACACCTCTGTCATTCTTTACGAACACAATTCCATCCTCAACTTTGATGAACACGACATCGGCATACCGATCACCGTTTTAGAGGAACTTGACAACTTCAAGAAAGGAAACGACACCAAAAACTTTGAGGCCAGAGAATTCATCAGGCTCATTGATAAGCTCGCAAAAGACCAAAGCCTGGGCCAGTGGAATCCCATCAACGGAAAAGGAAAGGGCAACTTCAAAGTGTTGATGGACACCAAGAGTGCTGTTGATGCCAACAAGGTTTTTAATGAACACAAAGCCGATCATCATATAATCAACTCTGCCCTTCAACTTCAACAAGAAGAGAAAGGGAAAAAGGTGATTCTCGTTTCCAAGGATATTAACCTCCGTCTCAAAGCAAAATCACTCGGACTTACTGCTGAGGATTACACCACCGGTAAGGTGCAGAACATATCATCATTGCATGCCGGCAAATCTGTGATCGAAGATGTTGACTCCGATATGATTAACCTCCTTTACGAAAAGGGCTACATCGAACCCAAAGAATTACTGGGCGACACCTCCACATTAAAGAACAACTACTACATTCTGCGCAGCGGCAAGAAGTCTGCCTTAGCCTACTTCAATCCCTTCAACGGCATGCTGGAACATGTGGAGAAGCGAAGCATTTTTGGTATTAAACCCAGAAATGCAGAACAGGCTTTTGCCATCCATGCATTGATGAAGCCCGAGATCAGGCTTGTCTCTATCCAAGGTATAGCGGGAACTGGAAAAACTTTAATAGCCCTGGCAGCAGCGCTGGAGCAGAAGCGCGATTACAAACAAATATTTCTGGCACGTCCTATCGTACCGTTAAGCAATAAAGATATAGGATATTTACCGGGTGATATTAAATCCAAATTGAATCCATACATGGAGCCGCTGTGGGACAATTTAAAGTATATTCAGAATCAATACAGCGAAACCGATAAGGAGTACACTAAGATTACAGAGTTGGTGAATCAGGAGAAACTCTTAATACAACCCCTAGCCTACATTCGCGGCAGAAGTTTATCCAACATATTCTTCATTGTTGATGAGGCTCAGAACCTAACTCCGCACGAAGTCAAAACAATCATCACCCGCGCAGGAGAAGGAACAAAAATTATTTTCACTGGGGATATTTATCAGATAGACACACCTTATCTCGACTCACAAAGTAATGGATTGTCTACCCTCATCGATCGCTTAAAAGATCATGAGTTATATGCGCACGTTACTTTAGAGAAAGGAGAGCGCTCAGAATTGGCAAATCTTGCTAATGAGCTACTTTAGGAATAGTTAATCTCAAAAAGAGACTAATCCATTTAAAAACATTGATTTTGACTTGATTCCAGTCCGGAACCTCTTTTGCATAAAAGCAGATACTAAAGAAAGAGGCGTATGTTTTTAAATTTCATTATCAGTAAGCTGCCGTTAAAGCAGCAAGTCGATTACATCAGGAAGAAGGCTATTTACCTGGGCACACGTAACAATAAAAATAGAACTCCACATTTGTATATGCTTGGCCAGCAAATCGCTGAAATACTTTTTGAAGGCGATGATCAAAATAAAAAACCCGAGAACTTGATTTGGCTCCCGGGTCTTCAACAATTAGAATCACATTTAGAAAAGGAATTTAAATCCTCTTCATTCTAAATTATTTCTTCTTTAAAGCTTTCAACATGGTGTCTCCTATTTCGGCAGGAGATTCCACTACGTGGATACCACACTCACGCATAATGGCCATTTTAGCAGCGGCTGTATCTTCAGCACCACCAATAATTGCACCTGCATGCCCCATACGTCTTCCCGGAGGTGCGGTTTGACCAGCAATAAAGCCGACCACTGGCTTCTTATTGCCATTTTCCTTAATCCATCGAGCCGCCACAGGTTCATAATTTCCTCCAATTTCTCCAATCATCACGATCGCTTCAGTTTCCGGATCATTCATCAGCATTTCTACAGCATCCTTAGTAGGGGTACCAATGATGGGGTCACCACCTATACCAATGGCGGTTGTAATACCCAAGCCTGCTTTTACTATCTGATCAGCTGCTTCATAGGTTAAAGTACCTGACTTAGACACGATGCCTATGCTTCCCTTCTTAAATACAAAACCAGGCATGATACCCACTTTAGCTTCACCCGGAGTGATAACACCAGGGCAGTTAGGGCCTATCAGGGTCACATTCTTTCCCTTGATATACTTCTTTGCCAACATCATATCCTTCACAGGAATACCCTCGGTGATGGCAATAATTACCTTAATACCCGCATCGGCAGCCTCCATAATGGCATCGGCTGCAAAAGCTGGTGGCACAAAAATGATGGTTACGTCAGCTCCGGTTTTATCAACAGCCTGTTTCACAGTATCAAAAACGGGGCGCCCCAAATGTTCAGTACCTCCTTTGCCTGGTGTAACACCACCGACCACATTAGTTCCGTATTCTATCATTTGACCAGCATGGAAAGTGCCCTCCGAACCGGTAAAACCCTGAACAATAACCCGTGAATTTTTATTGACCAAAACGCTCATACTGCTGATTTTAAGTGTCCACAAAAATATAAGATTCTATT
>JALHOT010000001.1:276524-414399 GCA_022842845.1 Cyclobacteriaceae bacterium
ACGCTCTTCCGATCTTCTATTCGCTGAACAACAAGGCCCTAAAGCAAAAAAGCCCCTTTCGGGGCTTTTTGTGATTTTAGTTTTGAGGGGGTGTCTTTAAGTTCTTACGATATAAGAACTCCTCATATTCTTCCTTAAATGACGGCTCCAATGCCATTGCCTGTTGATAAGCTGTAATGGCATCTACCAGCAAGTTGTTCTTCTCGAAGAAGTTAGCCAGAAAGTACTTGTTGATTGCACTTTCGTCCAGCACGTTACCAAGCTCAGTCATATCAGCTTTAATTTTATTTTGATCATCGGCTGATAGTTTCTGAATCATCTTTACTACTGAAGTCTGCTTAGGATCAGCCTTTGAACTTACCCTAACCATAATGGCGTTCAAATCTTTATCAGAAAGCTTGGGCTCAGTTAAATCGATGGTATAAGAAGTTCCATCAGTCTCGTACTTGGCCAAAACATCTTCGAACATGTTTTGCAATTCTATTACATAGGGGCCTTGAACTTTGGCAGACTCCCAATTAACAATCACCTTATCACCAAATACTCTTGAGAATTGATTCTCGGGTAAGAACAATTCAATGGCTCCATCACCAGTACCACGGGTACGGTGAACCGCTCCTGTTGCACTTAACCTGTTCTTTTTGGCTTCTGCCGAGTTACTGCTGAGGATAAAATCAGTGTACTTATTCATTACACTAGAGCCAGCGCCAACATTTTTAGCCAAGTCTGCCACCTTATGAGGCCCTTGGTTCTTTACCTCCAGCATTTTACCGGTGGCATGTCTGAGTCCTAAGTAAGCGTTGGCTTCTAATTTAATTTCGTCTCCAGGTTTTAAAGTAGCCCCGGTTCTGATGGGCTGCCAATTATCGCCTGACTTTACTTCATTATTACCTTTATTGATCATTACCTGAAAGGCATAGTCTTGCGACATAGCCAATGGTCCTGTAAGAACCAAGACAAGTAAAAAGGCCAATTTTCTAGTTTTCATGTGTGGGTTTGTTTTATTCTTCGTGACGCTTAATACTGATATAATTACTGAGGGAACCGAGCAAAGCAACATACTTGCTCAAATATTTCTCCAAATATAGCTTCCAAAACTGTTTTGCAAGCGAATTATATAGCTCAAAACCTGTGCCAACAACCGCCAAAGCACCCAATGTGGCCGTTAAATTGAGTTTTACATGGAACCAATGGAAGAAATAGACCATTAGTAAGGACAAAATAATGATTTGCACAAGCTGCATCACTATACTAATGCCATCAAACCAAAGCGGGATTCTTTCGGCAATAAAAAAAAAGAAGGCCACATTCAAAAAGCAGATAATAAATGCGATGGCATATTCAATCCAATTGGGGGTTTCGGTTATATAATCCTCATTTAAAATCATGGAAATTATATTGGCGTGAACAACCAAGCCGTACATATCAGGTCTTGATTTGCCGGCAAACTTCTTATTGAGCGGGGTAAAAAACTTATCATCCCAGGATGTATCATCAAAATTTTCTCCCAGAAAGCCCATCAAAACAATTTTATCCTTGACCAATTCTGGCACAAACTGGGTGGTATCTAGAGCCTGGTACCAATCAAGGGAAAAATAGCGGCCTGCGTACTCTGAAGCCCCATGCATGTCGATGATATTGCCCCGGTAATTAATTACCTCTACAGAATTTTTCCTTTCTAAAAAACGCTTTGTTTTTACCGAATCGAAAATCATCGCGGTACGTACAGAAAAAGCTAATTCTTCTTTTCCATTAACCATAACCCTTGGGTTAAAACGCCTGCAAGATTTTAAATCTTCCTGATGCTCGGCATCGGTTTCGAGATTAGCAAAGCCTTCTTGTGCACCGGGTCTAAGTATTTCTAATGAATGTTGCAAAGAATCGAATACATCAATATCTCCTTCATACTTGTTATAGAGAGAGTCAGACTGAAGCAGCTTAGTAACCATCACTACATTGCCTGCGTTGGCAATAGCCCCACCAAAGGAAGGATTTCTGGCTGTATCGTAAGCGATCGGGCAATTAATAGAATCGGTAAATCCCTCATTACAAAAATAAAAAACATCGATAGCAATTACTTTAGGATTGTACTTACTAAGATTCCTGATTTGCTCAGCCACCTCCAAACTTGAAAGCCGACCAGTATTAACAATTAAGATGTTGGTGTCAATCTCCGGGTCTTCTCTAAGTTTGGAGAAAGTGATGTCTGTCAACTCTGTATCACCCAGGGCTTGACCAATTGGGTCAAACACGTCCAGAATACCCAATTGAAAAATATTAGCAATACCATAGAGCACAGTAAAAACGAACGTAGAGCAAAGCAAGACATCCAGCCAGAAGCCTCTTACATTTTTTTCTTGTGTCATAGGTGAAAGGGTTTAAGTAAATTTAGAGATTTGATTGAAAAACACCATAATACTTTGAAAAAGCGTCCAAGTCTTGCAGTCTTAACAAGCGGTATACTTGCAGGTGACAGAATAACCCTGAGCAAAGCTATTACGCTGGCAGAGAGTACCCTTGCGGAAGATGAAGCTATTACAGCTGATCTGCTGGATGCTGTTTTGCCGCATACAGGAAAATCTCTGCGCATTGGAATAACTGGTGTGCCTGGTGTGGGTAAAAGCACATTTATTGAAAGTTTTGGAACCCATATAACATCAGTTGGTAAAAAGCTAGCCGTGCTTACCATAGACCCTAGTAGTCAGCTAACGCATGGCAGTATTTTAGGAGATAAAACACGCATGGATTCCCTCTCAAAAAATCCGCTGGCCTACATCCGGCCAAGTGCTTCAGGAAGTACTTTGGGTGGAGTGGCCCACAAAACCAGAGAGGCCATGCTTTTATGCGAGGCTGCAGGATTCGACACCATTATCATTGAAACGGTTGGTACCGGACAATCAGAGACGGCTGTTAAAAATATGGTTGACTTTTTTCTGCTGCTCATGTTGGCTGGTGCAGGCGATGAATTGCAAGGCATCAAAAAAGGCATTATGGAAATGGCAGATACCCTTGTGATTACCAAAGCCGATGGTGACAATAAAAAGAAAGCCTCTCAGGCAGCCGCTGATTATCAACATGCACTTCACCTCTTTCAGCAACCCATAAGTGGGTGGACAGCTAAAGTACTTACTTGCTCTGCCCTCGAAAACCAAGGAATAGATACCGTTTGGGATAGCATTCTTCACTATGAAAATTTCACAAAAGCTCAAGGTTTTTGGGAAAGGAACAGGCGGCAACAAAATAAAACATGGTTGTACGAATGCTTTAACAACCTTCTTCAGCAAGAAGTCAAGAAATCTCAGCGATTAAACAACGAAGTAAATGTTCTTGAGAAAAAAGTAGAAGATGGATCTATGTCTGCCTACCAGGCCGCAAAAGATTTGTTGTACATGTTCAGGAGGCCTTTACTTTAGGTTGTTTGTAAGGGCAATGCCTGCACCCTGTCTTACAGCAATAGCCGCGCTTAAGATGGTATACTTCTGTAAAAACCATCAGACCATTTTCCAAATAATACAGAGCTCCCTCCTCCTTATTTGTCTTCTCTCGCTTTGCCATAAACAAATGTCTAAAATAATAAAAAGGTGTAGCACTGAATTCTCAGAATCAATTAGCCTACACCTTTTCCTTATATCCTCTCGTTGCGCTTAAAACCTACAGTTTAACCCTACCGAAAAATTGCGCCCACGGGTAGTAAACCCGTAGATACCGATAAAGTTTTCATCTAATACGTTATAGATGCCAGCTCGCAAGGTCATCCTGTTTTGCCAAAACTGCTGCGATAGTGTTAGGTCAATTAGCTGATAAGATGGCAAGTCAACTCTATTCATATTAAAGCTAGCATCGTAATACACATCGCTACGGGCACCTGTGTACGAGTAACGAAGGGTTATCAATGAACCCGTGTACGGTTTTATTTCGAGACCAACACCATATTTTTGCTTGGGTATTCTAAAAAAGCTATTGGCTTTGTTCGTATAGGTATAAGCATAGTCAACGCTAACTTGCAAGGCTTCATTAAGCCAATACCTTCCATCGATGGTCAAGCCTCGTACCCACCGTGTATCTGCCAGGTTTTCGTAACGATTGGTATAGCCTATGCTTTGTTCTTCATCTCTAAAGAAATGGGCAGTACTCAATTCAAATCTATTTTTTATATACAAAGACATTCCATATTCATAATTGGTCGTACTCTCTGGTTTTAGATTCCGGTTACCACCCCAAGGTGTATACAGTTGAAATAAAGAGGGGGTGATATAGGAAGTAGAAAGCGAGGCTTGTGTCTTTACATATACTTCATTGGACAGCGATAGCAACCATGAAGGATTAATTGAATACAAAAAGGCTGAAGCATATTCGCTATGGGTATTCAATCGTACACCCGCATGCAGGTGAAGGCCTTTGTTGAAGTCGATCAATACTGAGGTATAGGGATCCACCATTGTAAAAGACAGCGTGTCATACCGTAGTTCCTGCGCCTGAATACCACTTAAGAGTGTAATCTGTTTGGTGAGTAGATGCTGATGCGACAGATCAGAAAAGAATGTTTTGCCCTCATAGAGGGAAGCAAAGCTGCCTGAAAAATTTCGCTCTACATCTGTTAACTGTGTCAATAATGACAACTTACCCTTTGCATATGAAAAATCGCTTCTTAGCCCTGCCCGAATCTGTGCCTGCTCATTTTCGTCATTGCTATCTATAAAAGCCCCTTCATCAAAAGCTGTTTCAAATCCATCATAACCGGCAAATGCAGTAAGACTCCAGGAATGACTGAGATCATACTTCGCAGAGAAATCAATATTCTTCCTGTCAAATCCATCTTTATCAAAATCTTGATTCCCCGTCTCATCGAGTGCAGCAGAAAAGCCATCGCTTTTTGTATAACTACCCGAGACTTGCATCGATAATTTATTCTTCTTGCCACTCAGCGATAGGTACTGACCCAAGGTGTTCCAGCTTCCATAACTTACTCCGGCTTGTCCGTGTACACCATCTTTAAACAAGGACTTTCTTTGAAGATTAATTACACCTGCTGCTGCGCCAGAACCGTAGAGCGTACTCAGGCCTCCTTGAAGAACCTCCATACTCTGGAATTGCTCCATAGGTAGAAAGCGTAAATCAAAGAACAAGTCGATGCCTGTTGGATCGCTCATAGGCACTCCATCTACCAGCACCAATGTTTGGCGATTGCGAGCTCCCCTTACATAATAATTTACGTTAGTACCCGGTGAACTAAAGATACCATCTACATGCATGGATGGCAGGTCGTTTAAAACATCGGCAACACTTCTCCCTTGCTGTTGCGCCAATGATGATTCGTTTAAGCGATGGATAACTTTACCTGATTGAAAAGAGGGAATTTCAAATTTCGTTCCCGTTACCACCACTTCATTTAAGGTGGTAGTTTTTACTGAATCTTGTGCGTGTGCTGCGCACGATAGCACGAGGCACCCAATAGGCACCAGCCATTTTTTTCTCTTAGCATTTTGTTGTTTGGTTAAACACTATGAGCCTTAGAGGAATAATGAAGAATAAATAATACGCCAGGCGTATACATTACTCATCGCCTTTCTCCCGAAAGCTCTGATTTTTATGATTATCGGCAGGTCTCCTGGCTCGCCTACTTCTAACGCCTTCCCATATTGACGGTACCATCAACACAGTGGCTACGGTTGTTAGAAGTGTATGCCGGACCGTACAAAGAGTCTGGCATTGGCTCACAGTTGCGGGGACAGCTTCCGTTTTACACGGAATTCCCTTTTAATCTTCAGCGCCCGTAATGGGATGAAGAACCGCGAATCGGACGCAAATATATCATTCAAGAAAGGATAACAAAAGTTAAGGGTGTCTTTTACACCGAATGCTCCAGACTTAATTTAATATTGCACATGCGTTTTTTTATTTTACTCCTGCTCATCAGCGCCTGTGCTGGTCAGCAAAAAAAGGATAATGCTTTTCTTGAAGACAGCACTTATGTTCAGTATGCCAAGGGCTTTAAAGTTTCCCGCAATGGCAATATTAAACAGGTAGAAATCACAAAGCCTTACCAGGGTGCGACTGCAGGTTTTACATATTGGCTGATCCCTGAGGGCGAAGTAATTCCTGCCCATGACCCGAGTATTAAAATCATTAAAACACCCATACAATCCATTGTCTGTACCTCTACTACGCATATACCGCTACTGGATTACCTCAACGAAACTGATGCTTTGATTGGCTTTCCAACCACAGATTATATTAGCTCTGCTACAATGCGGAGCCGCATAGATGCCGGAAAAGTACTTGACCTGGGTGTTGACAAAGGGCTCAATATAGAGCTGCTCACAAACCTTGCCCCTGATGTTGTGATGGCTTACACCATGACAGGTGACTATGGCCAATACAAAATCATTGAAGACTTAGGCACTCCCGTGTTGATCAACGCTGAATATCTGGAAGAACATCCGCTTGGCAGGGCTGAATGGATTAAGTGTATGGCTTTGCTTTTCGATAAAGAGGCGATGGCCGACTCGGTTTTCAAAGTAATTGAACAAAACTATCTGACTCTTAAAACAACAGTTGATAACAAAGTAAACCACAGACCCAGCGTGATGAGTGGTATTGTGTATGGAGATGCCTGGTTTATGCCCGGAGGCCAGAACTTTGCTGCCAAACTGCTAAAAGATGCAGGCCTTGACTATCTGTGGGCAGATGATGCTACCAACGGATATTTACAAGTACCCTTTGAACTTGTTTATGAAAAAGCGAACCAGGCAGATTATTGGATTGGTGTAGGATCTTTTAAGACTATGCCAGAGATTAAGAACAGTGATCAGCGCTACGCAAAATTTAAAGCATATACCAGCAAAAAAGTGTTTACCTATGATGCCCGCCAGGGCGCAAAGGGTGGTAGCGAATTTTTAGAGCTTGGCTACCTCCGACCAGATCTGATATTAGAAGACCTGGTCAAAATTGCTCACCCTCAGCTTATGCCTGACAGCACTTTATTTTTTCACAAGAGATTACACTAATCATTTACTGATGCCTTGATGAATCGTGGTATTGCCACAGCACGTTCACAATTTTCCAATCTCCATTCACTTTCACCAGGTGCATGTAGTCAATCCATTCATCAGCGATTAATTTAACAGAGGCTGTTCTATCCGAAATATCAAGCAACTTCACTTCCTTTCTTGGTTTGGCCGGGAACTTGTCTCCTTTGACATTATACCTTTCTGCCAGTATCACCATATTATCAGCAAAATATTCAGACAAATAATCCTTTTGGGTCGCCCTGTCCTTCCAGAAAGTTCGTTTTACCAGGCGAGGATGCAGGGCCTGCTCCATTTGTTTAGGATTGGGCTTGTGTTGAGACTCAAGGTAATCAAGGGTAATTTTAGTGATGGCCAGCGAGTCGTCTTTTGACTGCGCGTGAAGGAGAATTGAAGAGAAGACTACACAAATGGTCAGTGCTGTTTTCATGTGAGCTGTCGTTTTTCTGACATCAAACGAAAAGACAAGCCCGAGGTTGTTATTCAAATAAGAATTTAAAACCGACAAAGAATTTTACCTATTTTAGCACGTTTATTTTGTAAAAATCTACCATGAAGTTTCAGAAAATCAACAACATTACTGGCTGGATCGTTTTTGCTATTGCGCTTGCCACTTACTGGCTAACAATGGAGCGCACGGCCAGCTATTGGGATTGTGGCGAATTCATTGCCGTATCCTACAAACTAGAAGTGCCACACCCTCCTGGTGCACCGCTGTTCTTACTTATTGGCAGACTCTTCTCATTTCTTGCCATGGGCGATGTTACTAAGGTTGCCTATTGGATAAACTTTGCCAGTATCTTGGCCAGTGCATTCACCATCATGTTTTTATTCTGGTCGATTGTGCTGTTTGGTAAGAAGCTTTTAAAAATCGAAAAGCTTGAAGCCATCACTAATGAAAATACCTGGTTGCTGATGGGCGCAGGCCTTGTCGGCTCTTTGGCCTATACTTTCTCTGACACTTTCTGGTTCTCTGCTGTAGAAGCAGAAGTATATGCCATGTCATCCTTTTTTACTGCATGGGTCGTATGGGCCATGCTGAAGTGGGATGTTATAGAAGACGAATCAAAAGCAAACCGCTGGCTCATCCTTATTTTTTATATGATGGGCCTTTCCATTGGTGTTCACTTGCTTAACCTGGTAACCATTCCTGCACTTGCCCTGATCTATTATTTTAAGAAATACCAGCAAGCAAGTTTGTGGGGAATTGTCGCAACCCTCATGATCAGCTTGGTTATTATATTCTTTATCAACTCGATCGTCATTCCTGGACTACCTTCTTTTGCCGGAAGCCTGGAAATCTTCTTTGTCAACTCCTTGCGCCTTCCTTTTAACTCGGGCATTATCTTCTTTATTACTGCTCTCTTAGGAAGCTTGATTTATGGTATATACTACACGCAAAAGAAGGTTATGCCTTTACTCAATACCTTCCTGCTATCTTTTGCCTTTATCCTGATCGGCTACAGCTGCTATACCATGGTCATCATTCGTTCAAATTATAATCCTCCTATCAATCAAAACGATCCTTCAGATCCTATTGGTTTTGTGAGCTATCTGAAACGCGAACAATATGGCAGCCGACCACTTCTAAAAGGTCAGTATTACGATGCGCAACCCATAGAAGTAGTGGAAGGCGAACCTGTTTATAAGAAAGGTAAAGACCGCTATGAGTTGGTCGATAAAAAAATATCCTACAAATACGATCCTGCACGCACTACCATTTTACCGCGTATTTGGGTGAGCGATGCTAAGAAAGAATACGAACAGATTCTAGGACTTCGCGAAAATGAAAAACCAACCTTTGGTGACAACCTTCGCTTCTTATTTAACCACCAGATCAGCTGGATGTATGTTCGTTATTTCATGTGGAATTTTGCCGGTCGCGAAAGTGATATTCAAGGAGCCGATTGGCTAAGGCCTACTGAGTGGTTTGAAAAACTACCACAAGCCTTACAAGACAACAAAGGACGCAATAACCTTTTCATGATTCCTTTCATCTTAGGTCTCATCGGCATGTTCTATCAATTTGTTCATGATCAGAAAAACCTGGCCGTTGTAGGGCTTCTATTTATTCTGTTAGGTGTAGCACTTGTGATTTACCTTAACGGACCACCCAGTGAGCCACGCGAACGCGATTATATTTATGCGGGCTCCTACTATGCTTATTGCTTCTGGATTGGCTTTGCCGTTATTGCCATGGCCAAAACCTTCCAAAAATTATTCGGTAAGCTTACACCAGCTACCGTGGTAGCAACCCTGATTGGCTTAAGCGCCCCCACTATTATGCTGGCCCAGAATTGGGACGATCACAATCGCAACCACCGTTACTTCTCAGTAGACTCGGCTTACAATTACCTACAGTCTTGTGCACCTAATGCGGTTATTTACACGGGTGGAGATAATGACACCTTCCCGCTGTGGTATAATCAGGAAGTAGAAGGCGTAAGAACGGATATGCGCGTAATCGTGCTAAGCTATTACAATACCGATTGGTACGTGGGGCAGTCGATGCGCCAAACTTACGAATCTCAAGCATTGCCTTATACACTCACACTTGATAACTACAGACAAGGTGGACCTAATGATTATTTGCCTTACCAAGATTTAGGTATCAAAGAAATGGACCTTCATCAGTTTCTTGATTTGCTCAAGAAAGACTACAAAGGCCTTCGACTATACCCATCTGCCAACGTGGTTCCTACACGCGAAATTGTATTAAAGGTAGATGTTGAACATGTTAAATCACTTGGCATTATTCCTGAAGGCTTTGATAGTTTACTCGTTCCTGAAATGCGCCTGAAATTAAAAGGAGGTGGTTTAGAGAAAAAAGACCTGGCCATGCTTGACTTCTTGGCAACTAGCAACTGGGAGCGTCCAATTTATGTGAACATGACCTCGTTGGATCAATTCAATGTAGACTTAAGTCAGTACATTATTCAGGAAGGTAATGCGTATCGCATTTTACCTATCTTCAATCCTAATCCACGTGTTGAGTTGGTGAACACCACCTTAAGCATGGAGAACATGCTGAAGAAATTCCGTTACCGTGGCTTAGACGACACAAGGGCGTACTACAACCAGGACTACCGCAACTTTGTACTGAACCACAGAAGTAGTTTTGCTTCACTGATTGATGGCTTGCTTTTAGAAGGCAAAACGGAACAAGCGCGCGAAGCAGTGTTGTTCTGTTTCGATAAGATGCCTGACAAAACCATTCAATTTGACCACGTGAACGCACGCCTTGTTGACGCCTTGTTTGAGGTTGGTGAAAAAGATAAAGCGATTGAGGTAGCCAGCACCATGTGGCCTAAGGCTGAAGAAATGACACTCTATCTTGCCGGACAGCAAGACTTCTCAAGAGAGTTTCAAATTAGCTATGCTGTGTTGAATGAGTTACAACGTGTTCTATACAAATACGGTGAAGCAGATCTGGGCAAGAAAGTGGAAGAGTCGTTAGAGCGTGTCAATGGTGCCCTGAACATTCGGGATACGAACCGCTCCAACTTTTAATTGATAACCTCCTAAAGCAAAAGGTCTGAAGTAAAACTTCAGACCTTTTTTTATTTCCTGCAGATCATAAACAAATCCAGGGCATCGTCAGCCTGTGCTGTTTCCAGATAATCGGCATGATGAATTTCCTTGACCAAACCCTGATCTTGATGCTGTAATTTATTCCTGTTCCAGCGATTCATAATTTCGTAAGGGATGCGCAGCCAGGATGCCGGCAAGCGATATTGCAAATTCAACACATCAAAACTGGTAATCTTTTCAACCGACTTCTTATTCTCCTGATAGTAGGCCATCACTTTTTCGTTGCCAGTAATTCCCTTCATCTCAACAGAAGCAAAATATTTTTCCGCCAACTGTTTCAGTTCTGCTGCCAGGTATTCGCGCACATGCCAGGGGTTGCGGGTTAATGACATTTTTCGGTTAGGCGTTGTTACCAAAGCAATCCCTCCTGGTTTCAGCACCCGATGCAGCTCCTTCAAAAAAAGCGCATCATTTTCAATATGCTCTATTACCTGAAAAGTCACAAGCACATCGTAGCTGTTATCGGCAAGTTGTGCCAGCGGAGGAATATTCATGGATAAGAACTTTCCGTCCGGATACTTCACCCGGAGTTTAGTCAGGGCACTTTCAATTTTATCAACAGCAGTAAAGGAAGATGCCTTCGGGATGATCAGGTCTAAACCCCGGCCTTCTCCGCAACCTACTTCCAATACATCACCTTTGATATAGGGAAGGGCAGCTACGTAAGCCTTGTATAAACGCTGGTGGATGGGATTATCAGAAAGCAGATTATCAGAAGTAATTTCTGTAGTGAAAATTTTAGCCATGGGCTTGTCGTTATCTTAAGAAGACCACAAAATTAATTGAAGCGCTGGTCATATTTAACTGATTTGATCTTAATTTGCTCCTATGAAGCACACTTTGCTTTTCTATTTGCTGATTTGCGGCTCTCTCGTGCTGGGCCAGCCATTGCAAAATATCAACTACAATTACCACTACGACCCTAGTTTACCCTTCAGCTTTGCCATGAAGGTAGCGCATTACTCCAAAGACAGTCTCTCTGTCAGCTACCAGCTCACTTTGTCGGATTCTTCAGCACGCATTGAAGATTACCAAATCAGTTGGGAGCAATACTCCTCTGTCAGCAGTAAAGAAGGACTACTCATCTACCCTGCACATAATTTTCAACGCTTGAAAGGGCGTATCAATGGCTTATTCAAACTAGCTGTAACCGATGATGTTTTGGCTGCCAAAATCATTAGCCTGAGCACAAAAACTGCCTGGTATTATTTTAAACCTATCCAATTAAACACTTATAACGAGGGCCATGTGTATGCCGGGCAAAAATTAGTTGACCAAGGCTATGCAAGCCTTGGTAGTCGTTTACAATTCAAAGCGGTTACGCCTACATTTAAGGCCTTGTATTATTCAGAAAATTTTCCGCCTGCTACTCCGGCTTTTGCAGAGGCACAAACCCCGGTAAGTGCTACCTTAAGTATAGATTCAGTGATCAATATATCCGGGAATGAAATACAGCCTACTGCTAATGGTTTATATCTTATTCAAAGTGACACCAGTGCGGCAAGGGGTACTGCATTTTTGATAAGCGATGATTATCCCAAATTCCGCAAGCTTGAAAACCTGATTGACCCACTCACCTACATCACCACGAAGAATGAGTTTGATCGACTTAAGAATGCCAAAAGTGACAAGAAAACATTTGACAAGATCATCATCGGCATTACCGGTAATACCGAAAGGGCTAAATATTTTATGAAGAACTACTATAGAAGAGTGGAGCTGGCCAACCGGTATTTCACCTCCTACAAAGAAGGCTGGAAAACAGATCGGGGGATGATCTACATCATATTTGGCTTACCTACCTACGTTTACAAATTCTACGACCGTGAAGTGTGGGAATACAACACCTTACTAAACGAAAAAATTAGTTTTACCTTTGTGCGTTCTTCTTCCATTTTTGACCCGGATAACTTCGTGTTAGTGAGGAAAAAGAGTTATACAGATCCGTGGCTACAAACTGTAGACCTGATTCGCTATACACGTTTTTAAAAACCTGAACTTAAGCCCACACGAAGCATGGAAAAGAAAGATATGATCTACGGAACAAGAGCGGTAATAGAAGCCATCCGTGCCGGCCGTGAGGTAGAAAAGATCATGATCCAAACAGGCCTTTCAAACGACCTGATCAAAGAATTGATGGTATTGGCCCGACAGCATAATGTGCCAGTTCTCTCCACCCATGCAGATAAGCTAAAGCGCTTATCGACTAAAAATCATCAAGGGGTGATCAGCATACTATCAGCTGTAAGCTTTGCTTCGCTGGATAACATCATTCACAAAGCCTATACCGAGGGGCGTGACCCATTTTTGCTGCTGCTTGATCGTGTTACAGATGTGCGCAACTTTGGCGCCATAGTACGCACGGCCGAGTGCGCTGGCGTAGATGCTGTAGTGATCGCAGAAAAGGGTAGCGCACCCATTACGAGCGATGCCGTAAAGACATCTGCAGGTGCCTTGAATCACATGCCTATTTGTCGCGAAAAAGATTTGAAGCACACCTTAAAATTTCTACGCGAAAATGGAATCAAGATTGTTGCCTGCACAGAGAAAGCCGCCACCACTTTTTACCAATTAACCTTAACAGGCCCTGTAGCCATTATCATGGGCTCGGAAGAAGATGGTATCTCTGATGCCTTGTTGCGCGATGCTGACGACCTGGCAGCCATTCCGCTTAAAGGAGAAATTGGTTCGCTCAACGTTTCCGTTGCTGCCGGTATTGCCATGTACGAAATTGTAAGGCAGAGAAATTAATCATTCCTCTTTCTCTAATTTTCGCAATCGCTTCTTGGCGTCCTTAAAGGCTTCATCCTTACGGCCAGATCTCTTTTTCACTTCTTTGAAGTAGTAACGCGCTTCAGTTTTCTTTCCTTCTTTTTCAGCTATCTCGCCCAGGCTAATGAGTGAGTATAAATAATACCCTGTTTCAGTAGCGCCAATTTTTTCTGAATACATCTTAGATAACAGATAGTATTTTTTTGCTTCTGACAGATTATTTCTGGCTTCGTAAATCTGTCCTAAGAAAAAGGATGCATACCGGCCGCTGGTAGCTTCATAACCATACATGCCGCTGTCAATACGTTCCAGAATTTTTATACATACTGGTTCCGCCTGCATAAACCTGCCGGCACTGTATAGAGCCCTTGCATGGTAGCGATGAAAGAAGGGATTATCGGGGTAGGTTTTGTGGAGGTAATCGCTCAGGTGCAGGGCCTCTTGCTTATTATTTTCATAACTGTTTTGTATGCGCATCAGCCAAACCATGGCCTCGGTACGTGTGTAAAAAGCATTGTAAGAAACTTCTCTCAGTTGTTTTAGCCCTAACTGCTTATCGCCTTTGGGGAAGAACCACATAATGGGTTTGAGTGATGCATAATTCTCAGGTACCCAAACCGAGAAATAGTTGTAAAGCGCATCGCCAAAAAGTAACTCCGGACTGAGGTGATGATAGCCCTTGCTCTCCTCAAGGTAATGCAAAGCCTGCTTGCCGGCTGCAGCAGCCTTCGTCCAATTCTTTCTTTCTTCTTCAGAGTACAAACGCCCCTTAAATCCATAAGCAGCAGCCAGAAAAAAGTTAGACTCAGCTTTATAGGGTGGATACCTTTTATACAGATTCTCGGCCACTATAATGGTGGTGTCCATATAGGCCAGAAAACGATCGTCATAGCTTTTATTGGTGAGGTCTGGCATGATCTTCCACCATTCTATCAGGCCCATGAGAAAGTAGGGCAACGGATGCCACTTGTATTTTTGTTTCAGCCAGCGAAATTGCTGCTCGGCTTTATCAAATTTAAAATTATATAAATCGTCCAGGGCCTGGGAGCAGTCGATCTGTACGCCCAGATCAGACAAAAGAATAATAGTTGTATCTTTTTTGGCCTTAACCTGTGATTGAGTACGTCCTTCAACGACCCATGCAAGGCTGAAGAGCAGGATGAGAAAATAAGCCGGGTATAGAACTTTATATTTCATGTGTCATTCTTCTGAAAAGATATGAATTCAACCTCAACAAGCGAAAACCCCTTTTACGCAGCAGATAAACGTGTACTCTTTTTATTATTGTGCATACTCACGCTTTTGCTGCTGTACATTAAAAAGGCCTTTATAGAAAACGAAACTGCGGCCTTTGAGTTCCTTCAAGACCGCCCGGAAGGCATGATTTTGCAAATAATTAGTGGACTGCAATACCTTTCCGTCCCCCTTATCTATTTGTGGAAATTTACCGTGATTGGTTTTGTGTTATGGGTGGGCTGTTTCATGTTTGGCTACCGCATCACCTACGCCCAATGCTGGGGTATTGTGATGGCAGCAGAATTCGTATTCCTCATTCCGGAACTGCTCAAAATTGTCTGGTTCATGGCGGTAGAAACAGACCCAGACTACTATACCATCAGGGGCTTTTATCCCTTTTCGCTGATGCACTTTTTTGATTACACGAGCATGGATAAACGATGGGCTTACCCTTTGCGCGCCCTGAACCTTTTTGAAATTGTATACTGGTTTGCCCTGGCCAATGGGGTACATTACTTTGCCCGCAAAGAGAAACGCATTGTTTGGTGGATTGTGGCTTGTGGCTATATCCTGATTTTCTTCTTGTGGTTGGTCTTTTATGTGATTGTGTACAAGTAGCCTCGAGCTACAAGCTTTGAGCTTCGAGCCGTCAGACTTTAAGCGTTAACTACAATACAAGTTTAGGTCATAAAACAAAAAGCCCTTTCAGTTTCCTGAAAGGGCTTTTATAAAGCATATAGTTAACACTACACTTTGATCTCTACATCAACACCGCTAGGCAATTCAAGTTTCATCAATGCATCTACTGTTTTAGCGCTGTTAGAGTAAATATCTACTAAACGCTTGTAGGTACACAATTGGAACTGCTCACGTGCCTTCTTATTTACGTGTGGCGACTTCAATACTGTGAATTTTTCTTTCTCAGTAGGAAGAGGAATAGGACCGCTTACGACAGCGCCTGTTGCCTTTACCGCTCTTACAATCTTCTCAGAAGATTTATCAACCAGGTTGTGATCGTAAGACTTTAGTTTGATTCTAATTTTTTGGTTCATAATGCTCTAGTTCAGGAAATCGTCTAAATCCTATTTATTATTTCGCCATTGCGGCACCTTTTACTTCTTCAATCACCTTATCAGCTAAGTTCTTAGGAACCTGAGCATAATGAGAGAATGTTAATGTTGCAGAGGCACGACCTGAAGTGATGGTACGTAAATCGGTAATGTAACCGAACAACTCCTTCAAAGGAACATCCGCTCTTAACACCTGGCCATTGCCACGTCCATCCATTCCCTTCATAACACCACGTCTTCTGTTCAAGTCACCCGTAACAGAACCTGTGTATTCGTCAGGTGTAATTACTTCTACAGCCATAATTGGCTCAAGAAGAATTGGATTTGCCTTACGTGCTGCTTCTTTAAAGCCAATGCGTGCTGCTAATTCAAATGACAAAGCATCAGAGTCAACGTCATGGTATGAACCATGGAACAATCTCACTCTCATGTTATCAACCTGGTATCCTGCCAACGGTCCGTTAACCATTGCCTGGTCAAAACCTTTTTGAATGGCAGGAATGAATTCGCGAGGGATAACACCGCCCACGATATCATTAACAAACTCAAGACCTGGCTTATCACCTTCTTTAAGTTCGCGTGGCCCGATTTCGAATACGATATCGGCAAATTTACCACGACCACCAGTTTGCTTCTTATAAACTTCTTTATGTTCAACAGCAGTAGTAAGCGCTTCTTTGTAAGCAACCTGAGGAGCACCCTGGTTGATTTCAACTTTGAATTCACGCTTCAAACGATCGATAATGATTTCAAGGTGAAGTTCACCCATACCACGAAGGATGGTCTGACCTGTTTCCTGATCTGTGTTTACGCGCAGGGTAGGATCTTCTTCAACTAATTTACCAATCGCCATTCCTAACTTATCTGCATCAGCTTGCTTCTTAGGTTCGATAGCATAGCCAATAACAGGCTCAGGGAATACCATTGACTCAAGGATTACTTTATTCTTTTCATCACAAAGCGTGTCGCCTGTTTTGATGTCCTTGAAACCTACAACCGCACCAATATCTCCAGCCTCTAAGCGTTCAATCTGATTTTGCTTATTTGCATGCATCTGGAATACACGTGAAATGCGTTCCTTTTGCTCTGAGCGAGTATTGTAGATGTAAGAACCAGATTCCAGCACACCTGAGTACGCACGGATGAAGCATAAGCGACCTACGAATGGATCGGTAGCAATTTTAAATGCAAGGGCCACAAAAGGACCTTTTGCATCTGGCTTTACAGCTACTTCTGCATCTGTATCAGGGTTTGTACCTACAATAGTATCCTTGTCCATTGGTGAAGGAAGAAGTTCCATCACATAATCAAGCATGGTTTGCACACCCTTGTTCTTGAAAGAAGAACCGCACACCATAGGTACGATCTTCATATCGATGGTTGCTGCGCGAAGGGCTTTCAAAATCTCAGCTTCTGTAATTGAGCTGGGATCGTTGAAGAACTTCTCCATGAGTGTTTCGTCATAGTCTGCAACAGCTTCCAATAATTTTTCTCTGTATTCGTTGGCTTCTTCGACCATGTCTTCCGGAATAGGCACGACTGTATAAGTCATTCCTTTGTCTTCTTCGTTCCAGATGATACCACGGTTGTTCACCAGATCAACAACACCTTTGAAGTTTTCTTCAGAACCGATAGGTAACTGAAGGGCCACGGCAGTGCTGCCTAATTTCTCTTTTACTTGTCTTACTACACCCAGAAAGTCTGAACCAGAACGGTCCATTTTGTTTACGAAACCAATACGGGCAACTTTATAGTTATCTGCCAGGCGCCAGTTAGTTTCTGATTGAGGCTCAACACCATCAACAGCTGAGAACAAAAACACAAGACCATCCAATACACGCAAAGAGCGGTTTACCTCTACGGTAAAGTCTACGTGACCAGGCGTATCGATAATGTTTACGTGGTAGTCGTTATTTCTGTACTTCCAGAATACGGTGGTAGCCGCTGAAGTGATGGTAATACCACGCTCCTGCTCCTGTGCCATCCAGTCCATGGTGGCCGCACCATCGTGTACTTCACCTATTTTGTGGTTTACACCAGCATAGTAAAGAATACGCTCTGTGGTAGTTGTTTTACCCGCATCGATGTGAGCGGCAATACCAATGTTTCTTGTGTATTTAAGATCTCTTGACATGAACCTCTGCCTCCCTTATTAGAATCTGAAATGTGAAAACGCTTTGTTGGCTTCTGCCATGCGGTGCGTATCGTCCTTTTTCTTAATCGCTGCACCTTCACCTTTAGAGGCGGCAACAATTTCAGCGGCCAACTTATCTGTCATGGTTTTTTCACCACGTAATCTTGAATAGTCGATCAACCACTTAATGCAAAGATTTACCTTACGCTCAGGTCTGATTTCAACAGGTACCTGGAAGGTAGCTCCACCCACACGTCTTGACTTTACCTCTACAGAGGGAGTAAGGTTGGCCATGGCACGCTTCCATACTTCTAAACCACTCTCGCTGGTCTTCTTTTCTACCAACTCAAGCGCATCGTAGAAAGTATTGTACGAAATGCTCTTCTTACCATCGTACATCAGGTAGTTTACAAACTTCGTTACCAGTGTATCCTGAAATTTAGGATCAGGAAGAAGATATCTTTTCTTTGGTTTTGATTTTCTCATGACTCGCTAGAATTATTTTTTCTTTGCCGGAGCACCTTTAGCTGCTGGAGCTGCTGCACCTGGCTTAGGACGTTTTGCACCATATTTAGAACGGCTTTGCTTGCGACCATTCACCCCTGCGGTATCCAAGGCACCGCGGACGATGTG
Source organism: Cyclobacteriaceae bacterium (assembly GCA_022842845.1). Lineage (GTDB taxonomy): Bacteria > Bacteroidota > Bacteroidia > Cytophagales > Cyclobacteriaceae > Chryseotalea. The sequence goes on from JALHOT010000001.1 coordinate 294,989, forward strand.
GTAACGAACACCTGGTAGATCTTTTACACGACCACCACGCACCAGCACAATTGAGTGCTCTTGCAGGTTGTGTCCTTCACCCATGATGTAAGCGTTAACCTCCTTTTGGTTGGTTAGGCGCACACGGGCTACTTTACGCATCGCAGAATTTGGCTTCTTAGGCGTTGTTGTGTACACACGTGTACATACCCCTCTGCGCTGAGGGTTTGAATCAAGGGCGGGTGACTTTGACTTGAAAGTCAACTTTGTCCGTCCTTTTCTCACAAGTTGCTGAATGGTAGGCATTTATGCTTTGTTTTTATAGACCTGTTCAAAAATAGGACTGCAAAGGTATTAAGAACCTTTTAAGGAGCAAATACGGGATTAAGAAATTTCGGTTAAATACTTGAAAAACAGGCGGTAAAATTAATTATTTACGAATGAAGCCCCCCTTTTACCCCCTAAAGTACCCATCCTGCGCTGAAGCAGGACAGCCTCCCAGGCTATTATTACTAAAAATAATGACCCAAATACCGCTTTGACCGTACCGATACCAGTAGCCAACATAAATTTGAAGCTTACCTGACTTAGTCAAAACAATCTATCTTAATAGATCGTCTCGAGGGCTGAGCCCAGCATTTTAGTTGTTTTTTACTCAATGGCAACTACTGTTCTCGACAGCATGAGTCTATGAAGGCACCCCTCCATTTTATCGACAAGCTGTTTTATGTCCTTGTCCGTCTTTGTTGCATCATGGTATTTTGCAAGAGATCGCCACCCTAGAAATGGACATGGTTAAAGTACGGGTAGAAATTACTGCTGAACGTATCCCCACAGCTAAGCAAAAGATCGCTCTCTGCGCTGGTAGAGTTGGTGCATCACAATGACGTGAGGCAGGGAAATGAGCGAAAGAAGAATAAAAGACAATGAAATATTAAAGCCAAAGAATGCCACGTAAACAATAAATGCCAATAAAGCTATGGCAGAAAAGGGTAACATGGCATATAGAAAACTGTGCATTGGCCTTGCATAAAACACCTTAAAGTGCTGGGCCTGATGCTGAAGCGACTGTACGGAGTGCCAAAGACAGAACACCATGATAAAGCCAAATAATAGGGGCGTAATGGTATACCATATTGTTACCAACAAAAACTGTAAGAAGTAAGAAATGAAATTCTTCCTTTCATACACCAGAAGGCTAATTATATAAAATACGGTAAAAGAGCATATTACAAGCACTTGCCATAGTTCTAAAGGTCCTCGCTGGATGGCAAGTTCCCCTTCATAACTTCTAAAAGAAACCATACTGTTAAATATTGAGAGCGCTTCACCAAAATGTAGGAGTACCGGAAAAAATAAGATCCATAATCCCCAAAGTATGGATGGGATATGCCAAATCTTATCATTTTCAAAGTTGGACTGACCGAAATGATGGAGAGAAATCAAGAAAAAAACTACAAGAGCTAAATTCGGTACAAACCACCAAGCGAACAAGTATAAAACTATAACGCCCACATACTGGTAAAGAAATTTTAATAATCCGCTTATCGACTGATCTTCTCTGTATAAGTAATCATTAGCACCATGAGGAATACCTACAATGCAAAGTGCAATACCTGATAGGATGGCTTGCGAAAAAGGGCCGGCATTCGTTATCTGAAACAGCAAAATACCAAGCAGTTGTATTAAAAGTTGAATTTGAAATGTAGTGATAGGACTATGCTTCATTTGCAACTGTTTGTTAAAACGTGAAGGTATTAATGATAAGTAGGAGGTAAATGACAGCTAAATTCTGCCACTTACCCCTTGACTCTCGAATAGCTAGATGACTGAATAGTCAACTAAGAATGTTTCTATTTTTTGCTTGACACTGCAATTCCGTATACTACCAAGCCAAATCCAATCTTGTTGATAGCATCAGCAATGTTGTAGAATAAGTCTACGTTAGAAGCACTCCAACCTAGCCCTGTATTTAACCAACCACCAGGCATACACATGTAGCCGATAGGATAAACTGCCCATCCTACCAATACAAACCAAGCTAGTGTCTTGATACCTTTTATTACAGCTGGATCACCAGAGTTTTTTGCCAATTGGGCCACTTCACCTACCCAAGCAGTATAGAGAACGTATACATACCCTACCGTTGAAATAACACCCCATAAAACACTATGGAAAGTTGAGCCATCAGTAAATGCTTCTCCTATGTAACCTGCAACTAGCATTAGTACTGAAGCAAGGATTAGTTTCCACATTAATGACTTCTGGGCACCCGCTGCTTTGGTTAGCAAATAAAACTCAACGCACATTAAAGGAACGGTTAGTGTCCAGTCGATGTAGCGCAAAGCTGTAGGCGTCATGCCGGTTGCCAGGTAATAATCGCGCATATAATAATAATGCACTGCCGCAATACCTGTAATAAGACCTGAAACTAACAATGAAAGCTTCCATTTTCCCTCTACACTTCCTCTCTCGACAAAAAAGAATACCGAGGCGGCAAGCATAGCCATGTAACCGGTGAAAAATGTGAAAGCAATTGGATCATCAACAGGAATATTGATGATTTCAGCTAATAAGTTTTTCATAGAGTTTTGTTTAAGTTTAAAATCATATCATTAAACAAACCAACCTGCTTTCAGTTTTTTATTTGATACCTGATTTATGTAAGTGGTTATTTAAGTTAACCTGTGGATGAAATAGTGGATTAATAAAACAACGATAATAACACAGAATATTCAGGCAGAATAGTTGATTAGACAAAGTGATTCAATTTATTGCCTATAAAGACAAAAGGCTGAATAGGTAGTATTCAATAGAATATTGTGAGGTTATTGGTGAAAGGCTTGAATTTACAAGATCATAGATCTTCGAAGGCTACTTCCAAAGCAAGGGTCAACATCCTGGTGGTCCTCAACTCCCTATCTTCTGGGGGCAAAGCTTCTTTTGTCAAAATATTATCACTAATTGTCAGGACCGAAAGTGCCTTAACAGAAAAGTACCGAGCCATGGCATAGACCATGCTGCTTTCCATATCGACTGCCAAAACGCCCTTGGCAATGAGTGGATCGTAACGCTGTGGATCTTCGTGGTAAAATAAATCAGTACTAAAAATAGCACCCTGCTTAACCTCCAGCTGCTGGTTCAAGGCCACCCTTTGGGACAATGCAAAAAGGGAGGCATCTGCCTTTGGCAATCCATGCGCCTCGCGATGATAATGCTGCACTACGCCTGAATCTGTACTGGCTTCACGTACCAGAATAAGCTGCCCCAAAGCCAGTCCCTGCTGAATGGCGCCACAAGTACCTACCCGGATGACACATTGCACGCCATAGTCATGAATCAACTCGTGCATATACAGTGCTGTGCTGGGAATACCGATGCCCGTTCCTTGAATAGAAATTCTTTTGCCTTTGTAGTAGCCTGTGTAGCCTTCCATACCCCGCACACCGTTGTAGCAGAAGGCACTATCAAGGCTTTTAGCAAAGTGCCGGGCCCTGAGGGGATCGCCCGTAATCAACACTGTTTTGGCGATGTCGCCTTGTTTTGCTTCCAGGTGTATGCTCATGTAATGAAAGGCTGCTGTGGCCACAACATACAATACAGGATAAGAAAATGACATGAGGAAAATCAAGACTCGCCAGGATATACACCGGATAACACGCCCGATGTGCAGCTTGGCTAAATTGATAAACCCCATTATGGTTAACGACTACACAAATAAGAAAAATACTGAGCCTTCATTGAGCAAGGTATTGTTCCATGCCTGCAAGATGACTAAAGCGCTGTGCTAAGAAAAGTTTATGCGCACTCGGTGTTTGGTAAGGAAAGTGTTGAAGACCGCCAGACTACTCAACTAAAATTTATCAAAAGATGGAAAGGGAAGCAGCTCGCCAAACCTCCACTGAGTGATCAGCGGAGGTTATATTTTTATGAGTCAAAACGCTTCAGTTACTTCACTCCGTCAAAAGTCATTTTACCAAAGTCCTTATCAGAATCTATCTTATCAATCCTTTTCCCCACTGCCATTAAGGAAAGAATAAACATCAGCAAGAAACCAATATTAAAAAACATTTCGTTGAGCGCAAAAAGCCCTTGGTAAGCGAGGATAACATAACCAAACATTGCCACTGCCATCAGGGCTGCGGCTAATAAAAGCGCAATCCCTTCTCTGCTTTCGCTATAAGCTCTGGCCACCACTACTAAAATGGATAATAACAAAATTGTACTAAGCCCCAGATAAAGCTGCACATAGGCGGTAAACAAAACAGGCGAAACGGCCAGTGTAAATACAGTGAAACTGATACAAGCCAGGATGTAGATTATCCGAAAGACCTTACTGACTTCTCTAGGAAAAAGACTTCCCACCAACAGAGAACCAAAAAGGGTTGACAAATACAAACTGATATACTCGGTACGCACTACTAAATTCCAGTTAATATCCTCAAACCATTGTACGATCTGATAATAGTTTGAAAAAGCAGCACGCACTATCCACGAAAAACACAATAAGGCATATAGGATATATTGAATTTTTGCGCGTTTGAAATAAAGTATAATACCGATTAAGCCTAGTATCGCTAAACCTGAGAACAACAAAAGATTAGAAATTTCTGCTCTGGTTTTATCTTGTTGCAATTGTTCTGCAGTACCCAGCACTAAAGGACTATTAATACCTGTTCGATGGTGATGGAAGTTGGAGAGCTTTATCACCACTTCCAGCGTATCTTGTTTCTGTTCGAAGAAATAAGTTTCAGGTTTCCATTGGGCTCTGCTTGTTTCGAAGGTCGTACCGACCAAACCATTTTGGCCAAGCAATTTGCCATTCACAAACAGTTCGTAGGCAGAATACACATCGGGCATTTTCAAGGCCAATGCTTTCTGCCGATCTGCTGCTGGCATTAATACCCGCAAGCGATACGTGCCAAATTGCACAGCGGCCTTGCCTTCTTCTTCACTCCACCAAGATGGAACGAGCACATAGGTTTGATTAACTGAATTAAAAAGTCGTGAGTCATCAATGAATTCATTAGGATAAAATTCCCAGATGCCTTTGAGTTCGACAGACTGCTTATCAAGTTGACCTTGTGGCACAATGAACAAGGCTTCTGATGATGATGGTTGCGGAGCTTCACTGCGCAGGCTTATGAGTAGCAGCGCAAGGATGATAGATATGTTGGGGAATAGCACATGAGTGGGGTTTAGGTTGGTAATAAATAATTACAGATTGTGTGCCAAAATCCCAATTCAAGAGAAGTGTGCTTCATTTTAGGAGAAACAGGGTTTCACCTCTTAAGTAATGCCAAAGGCTGTGCGATCAATTTCACTTTGGGAAAAATTTTTCTCAAAATGGTGTTTGTTAGCTTGTAGTGTTTATGTCTTGAAGCGTATTAAAAATATTTGTCGTTGCGAAAAGTCAGAAGCCTTGCCATCAATAAAAAATGGGGAACACAGGCTCCCCATTTTATGAAAGTTTTAGTTGTAAACAGGTGATCAAGCTTGTCCCATGGCACCACCAAAGTTCATCGGGAACTTAGGGGCGTCATTGCTTTGCTTGATCGCACCAAAAGACGCCTCGAACTTAGCAATGTTATCTTCAAGTGCAGCCAGCAATCGCTTGGCATGTTCGGGGGTAATCACAATTCTTGATTTAACTTTTGCCTTAGGCACACCAGGCATCAGCCTGATAAAGTCAATTACAAACTCACTATTGGAGTGCGCAATCATGGCCAGATTAGAATAGATGCCTTCTGCTACTTCTTCAGAAAGCTCGATGTTAATCTGATTCTGGTTAGGGGCGGGTTTATTTTTTTCGTCTGCCATATTTTTGATTTGATGATGTGTTAATTTGATGATTTGAGAATGAAAAGCTTCGTAATTATTAAATGAAAAGTGCTGACGAATCTAATCATCAGCACATTTTCAAACCTGCCTACCGCAGGCAGGTCTTCAAATTATCAAATCAGTTCTAGTCTTGAAGTTCTTTCTCTTTACGAGAAGTACGTTCAGGAGCGGTTCTCAAAGCCTCATACTCGTCTTTGTGTGTAACGATGAGGTCGTTGAATTTGCGCTGACCAGTACCAGCAGGAATCAAGTGACCAACAATCACATTTTCCTTCAGACCATTCAGGCCATCGGCCTTACCACGGATAGCGGCTTCGCTCAACACTTTAGTAGTTTCCTGGAAAGAAGCGGCAGATAGCCAGCTTTCAGTCTTCAAGGAAGCTTGTGTAATACCCTGTAGTGTAGGACGAGAAACAGCTGCTTGTGCATCACGCACTTCAGCCAATTTCAAATCTTTACGCTTCAGCTGAGAATTCTCATCACGAAGTTCACGCGCAGTAATAATCTGACCAGGCTTGAACTTCTCAGAGCTTCCTGCTTCGGTTACTACTTTCTTATCCAATACAAGGTCGTTCTCTTCACGGAACACAAGCTTGTCTACCATTTCGCCTGGCAAGAAGCTGGTATCACCTGAATCGATGATTTCCACTTTTTGCATCATCTGGCTTACGATACATTCAATGTGCTTATCGTTGATCTTCACACCCTGCAAACGGTATACTTCCTGAATTTCATTCACCAAGTATTCCTGTACTGCTGTAGGACCTTTGATCGCCAGAATATCAGAAGGTGTGATTGAACCATCAGACAGTGGCTGACCAGCTTTCACGAAGTCATTGTCCTGCACAAGAATGTGCTTAGACAAAGGCACTAAGTAACGCTTCTGTACACCATCGCGACTTTCGATGAAAATTTCACGATTACCACGCTTGATGCCACCGTAAGTAACTACACCATCAATTTCACTCACCACCGCAGGGTTAGAAGGATTTCTCGCTTCGAACAATTCGGTTACACGAGGAAGACCCCCTGTAATATCGCGTGACTTACCCATGGTACGAGGGATCTTGGCCAGGACTTGTCCGGCTTTGATTTTATCGCCCTCATCTACCGCTAAGTGAGCGCCTACCGGGATGTTGTATCCTTTGGTATCGTTCTTACCTTTTACAATAACGGCAGGGTTCTTTGTCTTATCGCGTGTATCAGTAATTACCTTCTCTCTGTGGCCTGTCTGCTCATCAGATTCTTCTTTGTAGGTAACACCTTCGATAATGGCTTCGTATGCAATCTCACCATCGAATTCAGACAAGATCACCGCGTTGTATGGATCCCAGTAGCAAAGCTCCTGTCCTTTTTCAACATTCTGTCCGTCTTTGATGCGTAAGAAGGCACCGTAAGGCACGTTGTTAGAAATCAAAGTTCTTCCCTCCTTATCAACAATCTTGATTTCACCTGTACGACCCATAACGATCTGTACTTTGTTGCCTTCGTTATCAGTGCTTTCGATGGTACGCAGACCTTCGAATTCAATTTTACCAGGGAATTTCGCTTTCACGTTAGCTTCAACAGCAATGTTAGAAGCAGTACCACCCACGTGGAAGGTACGAAGTGTCAACTGTGTACCTGGTTCACCGATTGATTGTGCTGCGATAACACCTACAGCCTCACCTGCCTGTACCATGCGGCCACTGGCGAGGTTACGTCCATAACATTTTGCGCAACCACCTACTTTCGATTCGCAGGTAAGGATTGATCGAATTTCTACTTCTTCTATGCTTGTCTCATCGATCTTCTTGGCAATCTCATCAGTGATTTCCTGATTAGCCGCCAGGATCAACTCTTGTGTCAATGGATCATATACATCGTGTACTGATACACGACCTACAATACGTTCTGCCAAAGGTTCAACGATATCTTCGTTGTCTTTCAGGGCAGTTACTTTCAAGCCGCGCAAGGTTCCGCAATCTTCTTCAGAGATTACAAGATCCTGAGCAACGTCTACCAATCTTCTTGTTAAGTAACCAGCATCGGCAGTTTTCAAAGCTGTATCGGCCAAACCTTTACGCGCACCGTGTGTAGAGATAAAGTACTCTAATACATCTAGTCCTTCTTTGAAGTTAGATAAGATCGGGTTTTCAATGATCGATCCTACTGAACCTGCAAGGTTCTTCTGAGGCTTCGCCATCAAACCGCGCATACCACCTAACTGACGTATCTGTTCGCGAGAACCGCGGGCACCTGAGTGCATCATCATGTAGATCGGGTTGAAGCCCTGATCATCGTTCTCTAACTGTGTCATCAAGGTATTGGTCAGCATGGTGTTAGCACGTGTCCAAATATCGATTACCTGGTTGTAACGTTCGTTGTCGGTGATAAGACCCATCATGTAGTTGTTCCACACGCTATCTACCTCCTTCTGCGCCTCAGATACAAGCTTGTCTTTTTCAGCAGGAACTTTTACATCGTTCAAGCCCATTGACAAACCACCTTTATAAGCCATCTGGAAACCAAGTTCTTTGATATCATCCAAGAACTTAGCTGTCTTCGCTAAACCAGCCAGCTTAAATACTTCAGCAATAATGGTTTGAAGTTTCTTCTTAGAAAGAAGTTCATCTACGAAACCAACTTCCTCAGGTACGTACTGGTTGAAGATCACACGACCTGCCACCGTTTCAATTACCTTGTAAGAAAGCTCACCTGTTTTCTTATCTCTTACTTTGGTTCTTACTTTAATAATGGCATTCTTAGAAAGCTTGCCTTCATTATAAGCAATCACCAATTCTTCAGCTGAATAGAACTTTCTGCCTTCGCCCAAAACTGCTGTTTCAGTTGTGCCTTTTCTACCTTTAGTTAAGTAGTACAGACCCAAGACCATGTCCTGAGAAGGTACGGTGATAGGGGCACCGTTGGCAGGGTTCAAAATGTTGTGCGATGACAACATTAATACTGAGGCTTCCAAAATAGCTTCTTGTCCAAGTGGCACGTGTACGGCCATCTGGTCACCGTCAAAGTCAGCGTTAAAGGCAGTACACACCAATGGGTGTAACTGTATCGCTTTGCCTTCAATTAGCTTAGGCTGGAAAGCCTGAATACCTAATCTGTGAAGTGTAGGGGCACGGTTCAAAAGAACAGGATGTCCTTTCAATACGTTTTCCAAAATATCCCAGATGACAGGATCCTTACGGTCAACAATTTTCTTAGCCGACTTCACAGTCTTCACAATTCCTCTTTCGATGAGCTTGCGAATAATGAATGGCTTGAATAATTCGGCCGCCATATCTTTTGGCAGACCGCACTCATGCAATTTCAATTCAGGACCTACAACAATTACTGAACGACCTGAGTAGTCAACACGCTTACCAAGTAAGTTCTGACGGAAACGTCCTTGCTTACCTTTCAGCATATCACTTAATGATTTCAAAGCACGGTTACCATCTGAACGAACCGCATTCACCTTACGTGAGTTGTCGAACAATGAGTCAACCGCTTCCTGAAGCATACGCTTCTCGTTACGAAGAATTACTTCAGGAGCTTTAATATCGATCAAACGCTTCAGACGATTGTTACGGATAATCACACGTCTGTACAAATCATTCAAATCAGAGGTAGCAAAACGACCACCATCCAAAGGCACAAGCGGACGAAGTTCAGGTGGAATTACCGGAACCATTTTAATCACCATCCACTCTGGCTTGTTCATGATGCGTGTGTTGGCATCACGGAAAGCTTCTACTACCTTCAAACGCTTCAAGGCTTCTGCCTTGCGCTGCTGAGAAGTATCTGTAGCCGCCTGGTGACGCAATTCATACGACATCTCATCCAAATTCAGACGAGACAATAGCATTTCCAATGCATCGGCACCCATCTTCGCGATAAACTTGCGAGGATCGTTGTCGTCCAGCATTTGGTTTTCGCGTGGAAGTTTATCAACGATGTCGAGGTACTCTTCTTCTGTTAAGAAGTCAAGGCGGCTTACACCATCTTCTTCTTTAACACCGGGCTGAATAACCACGTAACGTTCGTAGTAAATGATCTGATCCAGTTTCTTGGTAGCGAGACCCAACAAGTAACCGATTTTATTAGGTAAAGAACGGAAATACCAGATGTGAGCAACAGGCACCACCAATTCGATGTGACCCATACGCTCGCGTCTTACTTTCTTTTCGGTAACTTCTACACCGCAACGGTCGCAGATGATACCCTTGTAACGGATACGCTTGTATTTTCCGCAGTGACATTCCCAGTCCTTCACAGGACCAAAGATTCGCTCGCAGAACAAACCACCCATTTCTGGTTTGTACGTTCTGTAGTTGATGGTCTCTGGTTGTGTAACCTCACCATGCGAGCTTTCCAAAATAGATTCCGGAGAAGCTAAGCTGATGGTGATTTTAGAGAAATCGCTGTTGATCTTTTTATTTTTTCTGAAAGACATCTCTGTGTTGTTTAGTCTTTAGTTCAATTCTTAGTTATTCGTTGTTTGTTATTGGTTGTTCGATTCAAATAACGAACAACCAATAACCATCAACGTTATCAATCCATTGTAATTTCAAGAGCAAGACCTCTGAGTTCGTGCACCAATACGTTGAACGATTCAGGGATATTTGGCTTGCGCATGTTCTCGCCTTTCACAATTGATTCGTATGCTTTCGCACGACCGATTACGTCATCCGACTTAATCGTCAGGATTTCCTGTAAGATGTGCGATGCACCGAAGGCCTCAATCGCCCACACTTCCATTTCTCCGAAACGCTGACCACCGAACTGTGCCTTACCACCCAATGGCTGTTGCGTAATGAGTGAGTACGGTCCGATAGAGCGTGCGTGCATCTTATCGTCAACCAAGTGACCGAGTTTAAGCATATATGCCACACCTACGGTTACAGGCTGATCGAATTTCACGCCAGATAAACCATCGTATAGATAAGTTCTGCCGTACGCTGGCAACCCTGCCTCTTTCAATTCGTTTTGCACTTCATCCATAGAAGCACCATCGAAAATCGGAGTAGCATACTTGCGGCCAAGTTTCTTACCAGCCCATGCCAATACTGCTTCATACAACTGACCCAAGTTCATACGAGAAGGTACGCCCAGCGGGTTCAAGCAAATATCTACTGGTGTTCCATCTTCCAGGAATGGCATATCTTCATCGCGTACGATACGGGCTACAACACCCTTGTTACCGTGGCGACCTGCCATCTTATCACCTACTTTCAGCTTGCGCTTCTTAGCGATGTAGACCTTTGCCAATTGAACAATGCCAGTTGGTAATTCATCGCCCACTTCTAAGGTGAAGCGCTCGCGCTTGAACTCACCGGCAATGGTATTACGCTTCAGGATGTAGTTCTTAGTTAACTGAGCAATCAGATCATTAGTGTGATCATCGATTGTCCAATTCTCAAGCGATACGTCAGCAATCAGGTTAACCTCCTCAGCCACTGCATAGTTGCTTTCATCGCGGTAGATGTTCTTGTCAGGGAAAAGGTTGTTCTCAATCACTTTAGCTGAGAACTTTACACCCTTGCTTACTAACTCATCTCCGAACTTATGCTTCACTCCGTTGCTGGTCTTGCCATTCAACAGGGTGCTTAGCTTCTTGATCATTTCATTGCGCAACTCAGTCAATTGCTTGCTGTAGCGGTTCTTCAATGCATCAAGTTCTTTCTTGTTCTTCGTGCGTAAATCTTTATCGCGCTTAGGACGAGAGAATAGCTTGGTCTCAATTACTACGCCTTTCAATGATGGAGGTGCCTTCATCGAAGCATCTTTCACATCACCAGCCTTATCACCGAAGATGGCGCGAAGTAGTTTTTCTTCAGGTGTAGGATCTGTTTCACCTTTAGGGGTGATCTTACCTATCAGAATGTCGCCTTCCTTCACTTCAGCACCTACACGGATGATACCGTTTTCGTCAAGGTTTTTAACAGCCTCTTCACTTACGTTAGGGATTTCAGAAGTTAATTCTTCTTCACCACGTTTGGTGTCGCGTACTTCTAATTCAAACTCTTCGATGTGAATTGAAGTGTAAATATCATCACGCACAACGCGCTCAGAAATTACAATCGCATCCTCGAAGTTATATCCCTGCCAAGGCATGTACGCCACTACCAGGTTACGACCCAAGGCGAGCTCTCCACCTTGTGTTGCATAACCCTGGCATAGGGGTTGACCTTTTACAACTTTCTCTCCTTTTCTTACCATAGGAGTCAAGTTGATACAGGTATCCTGGTTGGTTCTGCGGAACTTAATCAGGTTATAAGTTTTGTACTCGTTATCGAAGTTGACAAGCTCTTGCTCCTCACTTCTTTCGTACTTCACTACAATTTTCTTAGCATCAACGTAGTCTACTACACCTGTTCCTTCGGCCAATACTAATGTACGTGAATCCAACGCTATACGGCCTTCAAGACCAGTACCAACGATAGGCGCTTCAGGGCGCATTAAAGGCACTGCCTGACGTTGCATGTTCGAACCCATGAGGGCACGGTTAGCATCGTCATGCTCAAGGAAAGGAATCATAGAAGCCGCCACCGATACAATCTGGTTAGGCGCTACGTCCATATAACGAAGTTCTTTAGGTTCCACCACTGGGAAGTCACCTTCAAAACGCGCTTTTACTTTTTCTTCTGCAAAGTCACCATTCTCTTTCAGCTTGGCATTTGCCTGTGCGATGTAATGGGTGTCTTCTTCTTCAGCTGTCAAGAAGATGATTGAATCTCTTGATTTTACTTTACCATTCTCAATCTTACGGTAAGGTGTTTCGATAAAGCCCATCTTGTTCACTTTAGCGTGAACGCAGAGAGACGAAATCAAACCGATATTCGGACCTTCCGGAGTTTCAATGGTACAAAGGCGACCATAGTGCGTATAGTGTACGTCACGCACCTCGAAGCCTGCACGCTCTCTTGAGAGACCGCCTGGACCGAGTGCCGACATTCTGCGCTTGTGAGTAATCTCGGCCAGTGGATTGGTTTGATCCATGAACTGGCTAAGCTGGTTAGTACCGAAGAACGAGTTGATAACAGAAGACAAGGTACGCGCGTTGATCAGATCAACAGGCTTGAAGTCTTCATTATCGCGAACGTTCATTCTTTCTTTGATGGTACGCGCCATACGGGCAAGACCTACACCGAACTGAGTGTAAAGCTGCTCCCCTACAGTACGCACTCGTCTGTTGCTCAAGTGATCGATATCATCGATCAATGCCTTGGAGTTGATCAAGCCGATCAAATACTTCACGATAAGAATGATATCATCCTTCGTCAATACGCGGTGATCGTAGCTCAACTCAAGACCTAACTTCTTGTTGATACGGTAACGACCTACCTCGCCCAAATCATAACGCTTTTCTGAGAAGAATAAGCTGTTGATGATATCGCGTGCGGTTTGTTCGTCTGGCGCTTCAGTATTTCTTAATTGACGGTAGATGTACTCCACCGCTTCTTTTTCTGAGTTAGAGTTATCCTTCGCGAGTGTGTTGAAGATAATCGTGTAATCTGCTACGTTGATATCATCGCGGTGCAGAATGATTGACTTCACACCAGATTCCAGGATAGTGTCAGCATCTTCTGCAGAGATCACATGGTCACGCTCCAATAACACTTCGTTACGGTCGATAGATACTACTTCACCAGTATCTTCATCCACGAAGTCTTCAGTCCATGTCTTCAACACCCTGGCAGCAAGCTTGCGGCCTACTACTTTTTTCAAAGTGTTTTTGTTAGCCTCCACTTCTTCAGACAAGCCGAATAAGTCAAGGATATCTTTATCAGTACCATAACCAATCGCGCGAAGCAAAGTGGTTACAGGGAATTTCTTTTTACGGTCGATGTACGCATACATTACGCTGTTCACGTCAGTGGCGAATTCTATCCACGAACCTTTGAAAGGAATGATACGAGCCGAATATAATTTAGTACCGTTAGTGTGCTTGCTCATGGCAAAGAACACGCCCGGTGAACGGTGTAACTGCGACACGATAACGCGCTCGGCACCGTTGATGACGAACGATCCACGTTCGGTCATATAAGGAATGTTACCAAGGAACACTTCCTGTTCGATGGTTTCAAAATCTTCATTGTCCTCATCGTTACAGGTGAGGCGCAACTTGGCTTTTAAAGGCACAGAGAAAGTCAACCCTCTGTCGATACACTCATCTACTGAGTATTTCGGAGGATCGATGGTATAGTCCACAAACTCCAGCACAAAGTTTTCGCGCGAGTCGCTGATGGGAAAATTCTCCGCGAATACTTTAAATAAGCCTTCGTTTTGACGTTTTTCTGCAGGTGTTTCGATCTGCAGGAAATCTTGGAATGACTGGAGTTGAAGATCCAGAAAATCGGGGTAATCAATTACGCGGTCGATTGACGAGAAATCGATACGACCATTAGAATTTTTCTTTGCCAAGGTTAATCTATTTAGGTGCCTGGACTCTTGAAAGAACTTTTGTGGGTAGAAATGGGAAAAGACCCTGTACCATTTTTACATGGAACAGGGTCTGTGAAGATGGTGTGAAGCGCTACCCAGCGTCTCTCACCAACCGAAGGGAATTATTTCAATTCTACTTCAGCACCAGCTTCTACAAGCTGCTTCTTCAAGTTTTCAGCTTCGTCCTTAGGAAGACCTTCTTTGATAGTCTTAGGAGCGCCATCAACTACATCTTTAGCTTCTTTCAAGCCAAGACCAGTCAATTCCTTCACAAGCTTCACGATTTGAAGTTTGTTAGCACCAGCGTTCTTCAATACTACATCGAAGTTAGTCTTCTCAGCAGCAGCAGCACCACCAGCAGCAGGGCCAGCAGCAACAGCTACAGCAGCAGCTGCAGGCTCGATTCCGTATGTTTCTTTTAAGTAAGAAGCTAATTCGTTTACTTCTTTAACTGTGAGTTCAACTAGTTGATCTCCAAGTGCTTTAACATCAGCCATTTTTGTAAAATTTAAAGGTTTTGAATTCGTTAATAATTATTGTTTTGCAGCGCGTTCTTCCAAAGTCTTCATCAAGCCGCCCAAGGTATTCTTTCCACTCTGAAGAGCAGATACAACGTTCTTGGCAGGAGATTGAAGCAATGCAATAACATCACCGATGAGCTCGTTTTTGCTCTTAAGCTCGCTGAGCATGTTCAGGTTCTCAGCACCGATAAATAAATCGGATGATACTGAGGCGGCCTTTAGTGCAGGTCTGCCTTCCAGTTTTTTATGGTATTCTTTCAGCACTTTTGCAGGTGCATTACCGATCTCCTTAGAGAACATAACACCTGAAAATCCTTTCAATACTTTAAATACTGGAGAGAAATCCGTGCCTTCCTGTGCTTCTAAAGCTTTGCGAATAAGCGTGTTTTTGTAAACACGGTATTCGATACCACTCTTAAAGCACAATCTTCTGAATGCATTTACCTGTGCTACGGTTAAACCGCTCGCATCGGTAATGTAGAAGTGCGCGTTTTCTGCAAACTTGCCTTTCAGCTCTTCTATAATCTGTTCTTTTTCTTCTCTGGTCATGTCTTAAAAATCTTAAATGCCAGCAATTGTACCTTTGTCAAGGATGATACCCGGGCTCATGGTTGTCGAAATGGTGATGCTCTTGAAGTATGCACCTTTCGCTGAAGCAGGCTTCAGTTTGGCTACCGTGTTAATCATTTCCATTGCGTTGTCGCGGATCTTGTCAGGAGAGAAAGAAGCCTTACCAATGCTTACATGGATAATACCGGTTTTGTCGATTTTGAAATCGATTTTACCAGCCTTCACTTCTGTTACTGCTTTTCCTACGTCAAGCGTTACTGTACCTGACTTAGGGTTAGGCATCAAACCACGAGGGCCCAATACTTTACCCAACTTACCCACCTTGGCCATTACGGTTGGTGTACAGATGATCACATCGATATCTGTCCATCCACCTTCGATCTTGGTGATGTAGTCGTCAAGTCCTACGTGTTCTGCACCGGCATCTTTAGCAGCCTGAACCTTGTCAGGCGTACACAATACCAATACACGAACTGTCTTACCGATACCGTGAGGCAATGCAACTACGCCACGCACCATTTGATCAGACTTCTTAGGGTCAACACCCAAACGAATGTCTAAGTCAACTGATGAATCAAACTTGGTGAAGGTGATATCCTTCAGCATTTTTGAGGCGTCTTCGAGAGAGTATTCTTTCTCGAGGTTGAATTTTGCCAATACGGCCTTTCTGTTTTTTGAAATCTTTGCCATTGTTCAATGATTCTGTTTCGTTGAACTTAATTTTCCCACGGAGGAGTACCACTTACAGTAACACCCATGCTGCGTGCTGTGCCGGCAATCATCTTCATGGCTGACTCTACTTTAAAAGCATTTAAGTCAGGCATTTTGAGTTCTGCGATGGTCTTTACCTGATCCCAGGTGATAGAACCGATCTTTGCGCGGTTAGGCTCAGCGGAACCCTTCTGCTTCTTCATCGCTTCAAGGATGAGGTTGGCAGCGGGCGGTGTTTTAATGACGAAGTCAAAAGACTTGTCATTGTAAATAGTAATGAGAACGGGCAATACCTGTCCTGGCTTGTCTTGCGAACGGGCGTTGAACTGCTTACAGAAATCCATAATGTTCAAACCCTTGCTACCCAAAGCCGGACCAATTGGCGGTGACGGGTTAGCGGCACCACCTTTTACCTGAAGTTTCAGATAACCTGTAATTTCCTTTGCCATTGCTACTTAGTCTAGCTTTTCAACTTGCATATAACTCAACTCAACAGGGGTGTTACGTCCGAAGATTTTCACCATCACGTTAAGTTTCTTTTTGTCTTCGAATATTTCCTCTACAGAACCAGTGAAGCCACTGAACGGTCCGTCCATTACTTTCACCTGTTCGCCCTTGATAAAAGGGGTGTCGAGTTTTTCTTCAAAGCTGTCAATCTCATCAACTTTACCGAGAATTCTGTTAACCTCTGACTGACGAAGAGGAACAGGAATCTTGGAAGCCCCGGTACCGTTGTTGCCCAAGAAGCCGATTACACCTGGTATTTCGTTTACCATGTGAAATGCTTTTTCATTGGACATATCTGCACTGATGAGGATGTAACCCGGAAAAAAGCTGCGCTCACGTACACGCTTTTTACCGCCCCTCATTTCGTACACTTTCTCTGAAGGTATAAGCACTTGCGGAATTGCTTCAGCAAGCTTGGAACGCTCGATCTCCGTTTCCAGGTAAGATTTTACTTTCTTCTCCTGGCCACTGACAGCGCGTAATACGTACCACTTAAGTTCGCCCATACCTTATTAAAATTCTCTGTAAAACCACTCTAAGCCCGACTTGAAAACCCAGTCGATAGCGCCAATGACCAAAGCAAAAATGGTGGAAGCCACCAATACCAATATGGCACTGCTTTGCAGTTCGCTAAACTTGGTCCACGAAACCTTGTTCTTGATTTCGTCCCAAGACTCAGAGAAATAGGTTGTTATCTTTTCCATACAACTCTTTTTGTTAACTGCCTTTCGGCAGATTGCCTCTAAACAACTCGTTTAGAAGATTTTTGCACGGGCGGAGAGATTCGAACTCCCATCTGCGGTTTTGGAGACCGTAATTCTACCCTTGAACTACGCCCGTTTATGTTTTATTCCTTCCCTCGCCAGGTCAAGTTTAAAATTTATCCAAACTGCCTAAGCCCTTGAATAACACAGGCTTACACCTGTAGCCAAATTCAAAAGGACTGCAAAGGTATAAATAGAAATATAGAAAGCAAAGAATCTATTACTGTTTTAGCGAATTGATGGGAATTCCTAAGATTTTGGAGATGGCTTGAATACGTAAATCCTTTCTTGCCTTGTTTGGATAAGCCAAACACCTTTGTTATTTCTTTTTGATCTAATTAGCTCTTGCTTATTCAGAACAAGCTTTTTAAACAAATACTCTGTTGGCTCTGGCTCAAAAATTATTTCATCTAATGATTCTATTATTGTCCCCTTAACGCAAAATTTCTTTAAGAATGCTGATTTAACTACCAGCTTTCCATAAGTCTCACTTTCCTGAGCAATTGTTGTGATATGCAGCCCAAGCAATAGGCTAAATAGTGTGAAAAACCTCATCTTTTGCAGACTCCCTTTAGTATTTCTTTCCTTTTAAAGCTGTAAAATTCATAATCCCTGCCATCAATCAGTTGTAGTTTAAAGCGATTTGGGAAAATTAGAAGACTGTTCTTTCTTATTACCCCCTTTACATCCTGACATGAAATCTTGACATCACCAATAATATCCCCTAGATGACTTGGTTTAAAGACTAAACTATCAGAGGTCCATGTTATTACACCCTCAATAAAATGACTATTTGGGAAGGGACATTTGCTAAAAAAATAAAGGTGCACCCTTTTTTCATTTGATTGTTGAGCTTTAATGCTTCCAAACGAAAATATCAGCAGGAGGACTGTCATTAAAAACCTTGGCATAGCTAAAACTTTATTAGAATTAAGGACATGTCCCATCAAATATTGTGCATCCGAGTTCATACCCATAGATGAACCCTGCAGTAGGGAGTGCTACAACGGCTGGCACAAAACACGCAGGACAAACAGTTCCAATTGCCACTGCAGCAACAATCCCCACAGCTGTGCCCACAATCGTTATCAATCCAACAACAACAGCTTTAACCCAGCGCTTAAACCACTCCTGTACTTTACCCATTGCGTTAGCATAGTCTGCGGTGGTAATAGCCCAATTATATGCCTCCTGTAAGGCAGAGGGTGAAGACAGGGATATAGAGGTCGAAAATGTAATTAATTGTTGTTTATCGAAATGTAATATTGCACTATTCATTACTGAGTTCTCAAATGAGTAAACTATACTGTTTAAACTTGCGAGGTATTGGTTTTGAACTTGCTCGTCCGAAATTTCTTCAGGTATTAACTCTATGAATTCTTCAGACATGGTCCTTATTTGTTCAAGCAAACCTGTCATTTCAGTTTACACAATGTTAGTCGGCTGAACAATAGCAAAATAATTAGCGATAAACTGCTCGGGATAAGTTGTATCAATTACCTGATTACTCCTGCTATTATTCCTCTTTACTACTTCAACAGTGCTGTAGAGCCGCTTTGTTACATCTGCTTCTTTTACAGATTTAAAATCATCTTGAAAAACTTGGCCGTATTTTTCTACTCCGGCCTCAATAATGGACAATTCAAAATCTTCAACGCTTAACCTATTTGCGGCACGTTCATTTTGTCCAGCAACATAATCCAGTCTTGTAGCATAGCGATATATTTCTATTGAAGAGAGGATGGATTTGCGAATATCATCCGTATTAAAAATTTCCTTATTGAGTTGCGTATCATTGCAAGAAAGAATTGCAACGCCCATCAATAGCACAACAACTATTTTTTTCATAACGAGTGTCCTATCTCGAAAGTAATGAGCTCTTCTAAAAAAACAAAGGCGTTCCAGAATTTTAGTTCCAGAACGCCTTTTTTAAGCCTCGGTAAACTTTGTTTACCAGCCCTTTTCAAATTTGAAAAGGGGAGCCGGATTAAAGCCTAGGGCAAATCCGGCCAGTCTTATTTCAATTAGTCTAAGATCTCAGTAACCTGACCAGATCCTACGGTACGGCCACCTTCGCGGATCGCGAAACGAAGACCTTTTTCCATAGCGATTTTGTTGATCAAAGTAACTTCGATAGATACGTTATCACCAGGCATAACCATTTCTACACCTGCTGGCAACATGATTTCTCCTGTTACGTCAGTGGTACGGAAATAGAACTGAGGACGGTACTTGTTAAAGAATGGTGTGTGACGACCACCTTCTTCCTTGCTCAATACGTAAACCTCTGCTTTGAATTTAGCGTGAGGTGTAACTGAGTTAGGCTTACAGATAACCATACCACGAGCGATTTGCTCTTTTTCAATACCACGTAACAATAAACCTACGTTATCACCAGCTTCACCTCTGTCAAGGATCTTGCGGAACATTTCTACACCTGTGATGGTAGATTCAAGGTTTTCAGCACCCATACCAAGGATTTGAACCTTGTCACCTGAGTTGATGATACCACGCTCAATACGGCCAGTAGCAACAGTACCACGACCAGTGATTGAGAACACGTCTTCTACAGGCATCAAGAAATCTTTGTCGATCAAACGAACTGGAAGAGGAATGAATGTATCTACAGCATGCATTAATTCTTCGATCTTCTCAACCCACTTTGGCTCGCCATTCAAACCACCCAAAGCAGAACCACGGATAACAGGAGTAGTATCGCCAGGGAATTTGTATGATGAAAGCAATTCGCGGATTTCCATTTCAACAAGGTCTAACAATTCACCATCGTCAACCAAGTCTACTTTGTTCATAAATACTACAAGAGCAGGTACACCTACCTGACGAGCCAATAGGATGTGCTCGCGTGTTTGAGGCATAGGACCGTCAGTAGCTGCTACAACAAGGATAGCACCGTCCATCTGGGCAGCACCTGTAACCATGTTTTTCACATAGTCAGCGTGACCTGGACAGTCAACGTGTGCATAGTGACGGTTTTCTGTAGCGTATTCTACGTGTGAGGTGTTGATAGTAATACCTCTTTCTTTTTCTTCAGGAGCGTTGTCAATTGAAGAGAAGTCACGGATTGCAGCCAGACCTTTCTTTGCCAAGACCTGAGTGATAGCAGCGGTAAGCGTTGTTTTACCGTGGTCAACGTGACCGATGGTACCAACGTTAACGTGCGGTTTCGAGCGGTCAAATGTTTCTTTTGCCATATTTGAAAATCCCAGTTAAAGTTTAAAAGTGTATAGTTAATTTAATTAATTACTAGCTATTGGTTTCCTGTTACAGAAACCTATACACCCCAAACATGATTTGCCTGTCGAATAAGGGTTATTCGATGAATTTCTCACATTGCTTTAATGATGTTCGCTACGCATCAGCAATAAAAGATTTTCAAAATTTCAAATTTCAAAGTTAAGATTGCCTCGTGTGGCAACCTCTTTATTTCAAATTCCAAATTCGAATTTGAAATGGTTACTAGAGCTGTTGAAGAGAATTGAACTCTCGACCTCTTCCTTACCAAGGAAGTGCTCTACCCCTGAGCTACAACAGCGGGAGTAAATTCAAAATTTCAAGCTCAAAATTTCAAATTTGCTCTAATCCCAATCACTATTTCTAGCGATTGAAACTTAAACGAGCGGGAGACGAGGCTCGAACCCGCGACCTATAGCTTGGAAGGCTATCGCTCTACCAACTGAGCTACTCCCGCATTATAATTCCAAAACCAATACTTCAGCTCCGGAATTAATTGGTGGGGGAAATAGGATTCGAACCTATGAAGTCATAAGACAACAGATTTACAGTCTGTCCCAGTTGGCCGCTTTGGTATTCCCCCGCAGTATTGTTAAGAACGTTTTGCACCTTTTGAAGGGTGCTCCTAAAAAATAGGAGTGCAAAATTATACGCTTTTCTACTTTTTCAAAACTTTCATTCAGTATTTGAGCAGTATTTCTTTCAGTTAAGGCAGGGAAAGGGGCAAAATCAGGAAATATTTTACCTAAAACCCTTTCAGGAAGGTTTTTACATAATGATTATCTCCTTTACGGAGTCCTTTCCAAATTCTTTTTGAAAAACCTCAATGACTTTGGTCTTGTGGAAGGAGAAGTCGCTTTTAATGGTAGGAGATTCAAATTCAACAAATAAAACTGAGTTTTTAAGCCAAATGCGCTTAGTGCGTTTGGCGATTGGTCTTCCCACCAGACGTTCCCAGGAGGCCAAGACCGATTTTTCATCGAAGCGGTCCTTCAATCGATAAGTTTGCAGCAGATCTTGCAAGGCCTGCCCTACCGATTGTATTTCATCCCTTTTCTTGCGAATAGCCACTAATAACTCCTTTATCGACTGTAAATATCTTCTTCTCCAATTTTACCGTGTCCAACAGCATTAAGGTGCGGTCTGGACGGGCATCGGTTAAAAAAACCTGACCAAAGGTGGGGAATAGTTTCAATAACTGCGCAATACGGCTGCTGTCGAGTTTGTCAAACACATCATCCAGCAATAAAATAGGGTAAAAGCCTTTGTGGCTCTTTAAAATTTCAAGCTGTGCCAGCTTCATGGCCAAGACAAAAGATTTTTGCTGCCCTTGTGATCCCAGTCTTTTCAAGTCGCCATCTCCCAATAAAAAAATAAAATCATCGCGATGGATGCCAAAACTGGTGCGTTGCAGGGCAACATCTTTTCCACGACTTTGTAAAAGACCTTCTTTAAAATCTTGCTCTATTAATAAGGAAGCATAACGAAGATTTACTGCTTCATCAGACACCAACATTTGGTAGTAATGTTTGAAGACCTCTAAAAACTCTTCGATGAAACTGGCCCGCTTCTGAAAAATAGCTTGGCCTGTTGCTAGCAAAACATCATCGTACGATTCAATCATTACCCAATCTTGCCTGCCCGACTCGGCAAACATTTTTAACAGACTGTTGCGCTGTTTCAGGCAATGGTTATAGCGCATCAAATTTTCAAGGTAATTTTTATCAAGTTGAGCGATAAGGGTATCGAAAAACTTTCGCCTTGACTCACTGCCATCTTTGACCAGGTCTACATCATCCGGCAACACAAACACGGCCGGATACTGGCCTATATGCTCGCTTAGCTTGGTATAATCTTGGCCATTTTCTCTAAAAACCTTTTTTTGCCCTGTCTGAAGTCCCAGGGTTAGCTCATATACTTTTTGTTTTTTGGTAAAAGTGCCCCGAACCACCAGTTGGTTTTCCCCTTCTTTGATATAGTGCTGATCGGCTGTAGAAATGACCCCCTTCGTAAAAGACAGGCTGTAAATGGCATCCAGCAGGTTGGTTTTACCGCTTCCATTGTTCCCCACCAGTACATTTAATTGCGGGGAGAAGATTAGATCGGCCTCAGCATAGTTTTTAAAGTTATATAAGTGAAGGCGATCGATCGTCATGAGTACAGTGGGGCATAAAAGCCGTCAATAAGTTAAGTGAAGGTTTGAAGTTAAAGCATTCATGTCTATACTTTTACCAAGTCCTACACTGACCATTTGGCTTAATTGTGCTTTAACTATTGTTAATTGCCAGTGCAGGCGTATTTTCGCAGTTCAAAATTAGTGATATGGCTACATCCACCAAGGCAGCTGCCTCTGCAGCGAAGGGATCAAAGACTGAATTTTCAAAGGAAACCTATCTTTTCTGGTACGATAGCATGCAGTTAATGCGCAAATTCGAAGAAAAGGCAGGACAATTATATGGAATGCAAAAAATTAAGGGTTTCTGTCACTTATATATAGGACAAGAAGCCTGTGCTTCCGGTGCTGTCAGCGCTCTTGAGAGAGGTGATAAATATATTACCGCTTACCGCGATCACGCTCACCCGCTGGCCCTAGGCACCAGCCCAAACGCAGTAATGGCTGAATTGTATGGTAAGGAAACAGGCGTTTCGAAAGGAAAAGGCGGTTCTATGCACATTTTTGACGTAGCCAACCATTTTTATGGAGGGCACGGCATTGTTGGTGGACAAGTACCCCTTGGAGCAGGCCTTGCCTTTGCCGAAAAATATAATAAGACTGGCAAGCTTTGTATTTGCTACATGGGCGATGGTGCTGTTCGCCAGGGTGCCTTTCATGAGGCTTTAAACCAAGCCATGTTATGGAAAATTCCTGTAATTTTTGTAATTGAGAACAATGGTTACGCCATGGGTACCTCTGTAAAAAGAACCTCTAACGTAACGGAATTACATACGCTTGGTGAATCGTACGACATGCCTTCTGAGGCAGTCGATGGGATGAATGTTGAGGCGGTACACCGTGCGGTAGCCCGCGCGGCTCAAAGAGCCAGAGCAGGCGAAGGACCAACATTGTTGGAATTTAGAACATATCGCTACAAAGGCCACTCTATGTCAGATCCACAAAAATATCGTACCAAAGAAGAGGTAGAAGAATATAAGCGCCAGGATCCTATCGAACAGGTGCGCCAAACTATCCTGGAGAATAAATTTGCCACGGAAGAGGAATTGGCGGCCATCGATGAGAAAATCATGAAACAGGTGGAGGAATCCGTTCGTTTTGCTGAAGAGTCTAAATTCCCTGATCCGGCAGAAGCTTTAACCGATGTATATGAGCAGAAGGACTATCCTTTCATATTTGGTTAAAAAGTGAATTTGTTTAAAAAGCAGTAATTAGTAGTTTTGCGTCCCGCTTACAGAAGCGGGACTATTTTTTTATCAAAATGGCAAAGAAAGACGAAAACAAAAGCGTACTCGAGAACCAGGAAGTTCTAGAAGAGAAAGTAATAGGTTTTGAACATTGGATTGAAAGCAACTCCAAGCTTGTTTTCGGCATTTTGGGTGCCTTAGTATTGGCCATTGGCGGATATTTCGGTTTCCGTTATTATGCCGACAGCCAAAATGAAGTGGCTCAAAAGGAGATGTTCCAGGCTATTCATTACTTCGAAGCAGATAGTTTAAATCTGGCCTTGAATGGCGATGGCAACAATTTAGGCTTTGTAGATATCATCAGCGAGTATGGAGTTACTGAAGCGGCTAACCTGGCACATTATTATGCAGGTGTTGCTTACTTAAAGCAAGGTAAGTTTGATGCTGCCATTCTTTATTTGGAGGATTTCAGCTCTAACGATTTACTCGTTCAGCCACGCGCTTACAGCTTATTGGGAGATGCCCACATGGAGTTACAGCAGTACGAAGAGGCTGCCAAGTACTATGGTAAGGCTTCAGCTTACAAGCCAAATAAGTTTTTTACACCTGCTTATTTGATGAAAGAAGCTCTTGCTTACGAAAAACTCAATGACAATAAGAAGGCCATCGAAGCATACGACAGAATTATCAACGAATTTTTTGAATCTGCTGAGTACCAAAATGCTCGCAAGTACAAGGCTAAGCTGCAAAGCAATTCTTAATAAGATTTTAAGTTAATTTGAAGGACAGTTTTTACTGTCCTTTTTTATTTTAACCCCGACAAAACCATGGCAGGCATACTCACCTCTGGAAAAGTAAAAACCAAGCGCAACCTTAGCAAGCTTAAGGTCGCTATTGTGGTGGCAGAATGGAATGAAGACATTACAGGAGCCTTGTACGAAGGTGCTTACCAGTCATTACTGGCGCATGGTGTTAAGAAACAAAATATAATCCGTAAGCAAGTACCAGGCACTTTTGAGTTAACGCTTGGCTCTTTGTGGATGGCCGAACAAAAAGATGTGCATGCCGTGATTGCATTGGGTTGCGTTATACAGGGCGACACACCTCATTTTGATTATATATGCCAGGCGGTTGCTTATGGAATTACAGAGGTAAACATTAAAACCAAAAAGCCAGTGGTGTTTGGTGTGCTCACTACACTTAATAAAAAACAGGCACTTGAACGTGCCGGAGGAAAACTAGGTAATAAAGGAGAAGAGGCTGCTTTAACCGCGCTTAAAATGCTGGATTTCTAGACACAGCCTCTCCTACTTTATCTTAGATTATTTCGATTTACTTCTGATAAAGTTTTCTAAGTCTTGTTTGTCTGAGGCAAAGAATAGATCGTCTGCTAACAAATAGAAATTCTTCTTATCGGGGCATTTATCATACAGTTTTTTGAGCAAGTCAGGCTTACGGGCAGCAGCGCTTATTTCGTTCACCATGGTTTTGATCTGGCTCACTTTAAAGCAATGATCGATAGCCAATGTTTCGATTAATTTAATTCGCTCATGATCGAAGAATTTCGTTCTTAAATTCTTCATCACCTTCTCGAAATCCGCATCACTTTCTTCACATACTTCAACCGGTGGTGCTAATTGAAATGCACCAAAGTTTAACCATTCTGTTTGTAGATTTTTATTCGTAAAAAGTGCAATCCCCGATTTGTAAGATTCCAAATCATAAACCTGCGGAAATACTGCTATCAAAGTTTTCAATTTCAACTCTTCTGACGATACCATGGCTGACAACTTCATCGCTTGAGCAAAATCCAAACAAGTAGCCTTCGCTGCATTTTGGATAGCCAGTTGTCTAGCCTCATCAGTAGGTTGTATGTACACATTGTTGGCAATCTTCATAAACTCATCATTGTTAACAACCGGTCCCTGGCATCCTCTCACGCCTTTATAATTGAGGCTAGACGGATAGGAGTAGCGTGGGAAGGTAAGTACTTGCTCAACAGGTAAGGGGCTGACAGGGGCTGGTGTCTGTGGGGCAGAAATACTTTGTACAAAATCATGCAATCGAAAAGCATAGGAGATCTTTTCGAAAGCATCATAAACATCATAGAAATTATTCTTATCGGTAGTGCGCTCGTAGGCAGCTTTGCAGAAATCAAATCTGCCGGCATCGTCTGTAAAAAGTTGCGCCATGGTTTTTACTTGTGCAGCCTGAAGACATTTGTCTTTTATAAAGATTAAGGCAAGGGATATTTTTTTAGCTGGCGTGGATTGTACTGCTACCAGGTTAAAGCCTTCTTGAAAAGAAGCTTTATCAATTGGGTTGACACAGGCTTGCGCAAGACTTGCCTGTAAGCCTGCAAGTAGGAAGATGGAAATTAATAGAAATCGCATAGACAGAGGTTTTTGGTTGACTACTAAGTACGTTAATTATACTATAAAACAATAGTGATGTTTTGCTGAGTAGCATAAAGCCTGCCAATAAAAAAGGGGCTTGCGCCCCTCTTTATTCTCTTTATTTCAATTGCTTACATGTTTTTAACAATCTCCTGTGCAAACTCAGAGCACTTCAACATTGTAGCACCTTCCATTTGTCTGTGGAAATCGTAGGTAACACGCTTAGAGGCAATGGCCTTTTCCAATCCTTTGTTGATCAGATCAGCCGCTTCTTGCCAACCCATGTACTCAAACATCATGACACCAGAAAGAATAACGGAGCCAGGGTTTACTTTATCCTGACCAGCGTACTTGGGTGCTGTACCGTGGGTGGCCTCAAAAATTGCATGACCTGTGATGTAGTTAATGTTCGCACCAGGAGCGATACCAATACCACCTACTTGTGCTGCTAATGCATCACTCAGATAATCACCGTTCAGATTCAAGGTGGCAATAACATCGAAATCTTCAGGACGGGTAAGCACTTGCTGAAGGGTAATGTCTGCAATAGAATCTTTAATAATGACTTTACCTGCTGCTACCGCTGCCTTTTGTTCTTCGTTGGCCGCTGCTTCACCTTTCTCTTTTTTGGTTTTCTCCCAACGGTTCCAGGTATACACTTTATCTCCAAAGTATTGCTCAGCCACTGAGTAACCCCAATCGCGGAAAGCACCCTCTGTGAATTTCATAATGTTACCCTTGTGTACAAGGGTTACTGACTTTTGACCGTGCTTAATGGCATAGGCAATGGCGCTGTGAATTAAACGGGTGCTGCCACTTAAGCTTACCGGCTTAATACCAATACCTACATTTACATCAGTCTTTACATCTGTGTTCCCTACCAGTTTCCAAAACTCTTCAGATTTTTCTTTTGTATTGAAGCGGATCTTGTTGTACTCTTTTGGAAACTCCTTCGCTAAGAAATCCAACACTTTTTGTGCTTCGGGGGTACCGGCCGCAAATTCTATACCCGCATAGATGTCTTCTGTATTCTCGCGGAAAATAACCATGTCCACAGCCCCCGGATTTTTTACAGGAGAAGGAACGCCTTCGTACCAACGTACCGGGCGTAAGCAAACGTATAAATCCAGAATCTGGCGAAGCGCTACGTTCAACGAACGAATGCCTCCACCCACAGGAGTGGTTAACGGCCCCTTGATACCTACTAAATAGTCGCGGAATATATCTAAAGTTTCATCAGGCAACCAGTTGCCGGTTTTATTGAAGGCCTTCTCGCCTGCCAACACTTCTTTCCAATTAATCTTTCTCTTTCCGCCATAGGCTTTTTCAACTGCCTTGTCGAAAACAAGTTGAGAGGCAGGCCAGATATCAACCCCTGTTCCATCTCCTTCAATGAAAGGGATAGTAGGGTTATCTGGCACATTTAGTTTACCGTTGCTAATGCTGATTTTTTGATCGCTCATGGCTATAAGATTAGATTATTGACAATTTAATATCAGGGCTCGAAAATAGTGATTCCGCTACAGCTATCAAATCCGCTGGAGTACTTGTCCACGGTGTGCATCTAATTTCAGCAGAATAAAGAGCATAATGGTGAATCCCCACAAGGAAGAGCCTCCATAACTAAAAAACGGTAGAGGTATACCTATTACCGGAAAGAGGCCGACTGTCATACCAATATTTACTGAAAAGTGGAAAAGCATAATGGCCAAAGTGGAGTATGCAAAAACCCTGGTAAACCTGTTTTTTTGACGCTCCGCAATAAAAATAATGCGCATCATAAGCACCACCCACAAACCAATGGTGATAAGGCTGCCTAACCACCCGTGCTCCTCACCAATGGTGCAGAAGATAAAGTCCGTGCTTTGTTCCGGAACGAAGTCAAACTTTGTTTGTGTTCCTTTTAAAAAGCCCTTACCCCAAAAACCACCACTGCCAATAGCAATTTTAGATTGGGTAACATTCCAGCCGTAACCCAAAGGATCTGCATCAGGATTGATCAAAGCTTTTACACGATTTTGCTGATGGGGTTTTAGTACGTTGTCTACTACATAATCAACACTTTGCAGTAAGCCAATAACGAGTAAAGCACCAACAGTGAGTAATGCAATGCGTTTGAATTTCTTTTTGCGTGAAAAAAATACCAACACTGCCCACACTACACCAATGACTGCGTAGAGATAAATATTATTCTCGACCAACAAAGCCAGCACGAAAATAATGGCGCAGGCAATACCTACAATAATCAAAAACGGAGACATCCCTTCTCTGTAGAACACTATTAAAAAGGAAGTAAATACAAGGGCTGTTCCGGTATCCTTTTGTAGGAGAATAAGTATCATTGGCACCCCAATCATCACGAAGAGCATCAACTGATTGCGTAGGTTATCCATCCGAAAGCCTATGGTACCCACAAATTTTGCCACTGCCAGGGCTGTGGCAAACTTGGCAAACTCTGAAGGTTGCACACCAAAACTACCAATGCCTAGCCAGGCTTTATTACCGCCTACTTCTTTTCCAATGATTGGCACGAGTATAAGCAAGAAAAGAATAGCACCATAAATGATATACGCGAAGGTGTCATAGAAGCGCATGTCAATAATAAGGATGGCAATGATGATGACCACACCCGCTGCCATGAATAGCAATTGCCGCCCGGGGCTTAACGAAAAATCAAAAATAGACTGCCCGATGGTTTCATCATACACAGAAGCATAGATGTTCAGCCATCCGAGTAATACCAGTACTGCATAAAGCATTACGGTTACCCAATCCATTTGTGCCGGTATGTGTTCGTTTCTACTCAATCTAAAAATTCTCCTCGTAATACGTAATCTTCAATATGCTTGCGCTGCGTGCCACCCAACAAATATTTTTCAATCATCAAGCTGGCTATTGAGGCCGCTGCGCGGGCACCTTGCCCTGCATCCTCCACATAAACTGCTACTGCAATTTTAGGATTATCTCTCGGAGCAAAGGCAATAAAAACAGAATGATCTGCTAAAGGAGGATTGTTCTCCACGGTACCGGTTTTACCGCAAACAATTATATCCTTCAAACTCGCTCTGTATTGACCCGTACCCCCTTGCACTACATTTTGCATGGCATCTACAGCCACAATAAAATAAGATGAATCGATGGTGGTGTAGTGTTTATCTAAATATTGCGGTAGTGGTGTGCCGCTATCACCAATAGACTTTACCAAATGAGGTGTATAGAAAAAACCACGGTTTGCAACTGTGGCAGCAAAGTTTGCCATTTGTAAGGGCACAACCAGATTCTCACCCTCGCCAATGGCGATTGAATATATGTTTGAAAATTTCCAAGGCCTGCCTCCGTAAGCACGGTCATAAAATTTACCATTGGGTACTAAGCCGCTTTTTTCATTGGGCAAATCAATACCAAGCGGTGCACCGAAGCCAAAACTGCGGATATGAGTATTCCATTCTTCCAGGCCAATGCGTGTGTCTTCAAAAGGATCGTTTGTCTTACCCTTATTCAACATTCTTCGAAGCACATTATGAAAGTAAGGGTTACATGAATGGGTTATGGCTCCCCTTAAATCTTCATTGCTGTGGGCACCATGACAATTGATAATGGTGCGGTTACAATACACACGTGTGTCAGGTGTGATAACTCCCTCCTGTAAAGCCACCATGGCTTGTGCTATTTTAAAAATAGAACCTGGTCGATACTGAGCCATTAGTGGTCTGTTAAATAGTGGCTTGGCTGTATCACTGCTGATCGCTTTAAAGTTTTGGCTATAGTATTTTCCCGCCAACAGGTTAGGGTCATACGAAGGTCCTGATACAAATGATAATATCTCACCAGAACTTGGTTCGATGGCAACAATACTCCCCGACTTCCCTTGCATCAGAAACTCACCGTATAATTGAAGATCAAGATCAATGGTGGTTGTTAGGTTTTGTCCGGGCACTGAAAGGGTATCCAGCTCTCCGTCTTTGAAAGAACCCTTATCAATGCCATCAACATCGCGCATCTTATAGCGAACACCTCGTTTGCCACTGAGGTATTTTTCGTAATAAGCCTCTATGCCACTTTGCCCAATGTAGTCACCTTGCTTATAGGTTTGTGTGCTGTCTTTGGCTAATTGATTTTTACTGATCTCACTCACATAGCCCAAGCCATTGGCAAATGCAGAAGTTGTATAAGAACGTGAGGAGCGCGCCTGCACATAAAATCCATGAAAATCATCAAGGCGATCTTGTACGCGTGCAAAATCATCGTTAGAAAGTTGTGTAAGAAAAGTGGTGAGCTTTACAGGAGAATACTCCTTTTTTTGCTTGAGCTCTTTAAATGCCTTACGTAATTCTTCGGGTGTTAACCGAAATACTTTACAAAACTCAGCTGAATCAAAATTTTTGATTTCTTTAGCCACAACCTGCACATCGTATTCAGGACTGTTGTAAACCAACAACTTCCCGTTGCGATCGTAAATGAGGCCTCGAACCGGATAATCTACTTGTCTTAAAATGGCATTACTGTCAGCTAATTTTCCATATTTATTATCCAGCACCTGAATGGCAAACAACTTGATAAGAAACACCAGCGAGACCAGTATTACCAAAACCTGAATAATATCCTTTCTGCCTTCGTTCATCGGCTCATTTACCTAACGGGAAAAAAGAAGTTGCGCAATCACAAGCACTACCATGGTAAACAAGGTACTCATCAATACTTTAAAGAAGGTAAACCAGAAGTAAGCAGTGCCTCCGGCCTCAGCGAAAAACAATAAAGTGTGATGCAGCAGCACCAGGGGTAGAGCATACACAATAAACCATTGCATACCGTTCATGGCCAGGGTAGGCACAGAATTTCTATCGTAACCACCCTGTGGGGTAATTCGGTTTAACCAGTAACCTCGAACATACACCATAAACACAGATGCCATGGCATGTAATCCAACACTGTCGTAAAAAATATCTACCCCAAGACCCAAGGCAAAGGCAATGGCCATTAAAGCCAATGGGTTAGTTTCCACAGGAAAAGTGAGCAAATAAAGAACATAAATAAAACAAAAGGCCGTATGAAAAAGCACTACGTTTTTAAAAAGCAATACCTGCATCAGCAGCAGGAAGAAAAAAGATATGAGGCGTATTACATTAAAGTTCATTTTTCTTCAATTAACAGCTCTAATGCTTCTTGTTCTTCTTTTAAATTACTTTTTACCACTGCCACGTAACTGAGCTTTCTAAAATCTTGCGATAATTTTATACTGATACTATGAAAGAGGGCTTCGTCTTTTAACTCGACCTTATCAATAATACCAACTAAAATTCCTTCCGGATAAATTGAGTTATAACCTGAAGTAACAATGGTATCACCCACCAGCGGCTGCACATGGCGAGGCACGTACAATAAATTAATATGTTCTGTACTGCTACCATCCCATTGGGCAGTGCCAAAGTGACTGGTACGCTTAAGTTGAACCGAAGTAAGCACGTCTATATTTAATAGGGACGTAACAACACTAAAATGATCAGACACCGCTTTTACTTTACCCACCACACCATCGGCACTGATCACAGCCATGCCAGGTGCCACGCCATCCTTTTCTCCCTTATTTAATGTTAGGTGATTTTTAAACTGGTGAACTGAGTTGTTGATCACCCTGGCGCTTAAAAAGTCGAAGCGGTTAATGATGACGGGGTCTTTAATTTCTCTGACATTGAGTGAGTATAAACTTTGATTACGTTGCTCCAGTTTCTTTTTTAAATAGGCGTTTTCTTCCGACAAACGTTGATTGGTCTGTCTAAGAGAAAGAAAGTCACGAAAATTTTGAGATGTGCTATTAATCCCAGCAGCCACTGAGTTGGCTGAGTTAAAAAACTTGGCGCCCTGGTATTGATTGTTTTGAACCAACAACCAAACACACACTATCTCTAAAACCAAAAAGGTAAAAAACGAACGGTATTGATAAATGAAAAGGAAAAGTCTTTCCATGGAATCAACTCATCAGCACAGTACGGAAATGGTGTAAATTTTTAAGCGCAGCACCGGTTCCTCTGACAACCGCACGCAACGGATCATCAGCAATGTGAATCGGCAATTTGGTTTTCAGGGCTAAGCGTTTATCCAAGCCTCTTAGTAAGGCACCACCACCAGTTAAATAAATACCTCGCTCATAAATATCGGCCGATAGTTCAGGTGGCGCAGTCTCCAAAGCCTTTAGAACAGCTTCTTCCAGTTTTGACACAGACTTGTCAAGAGCGAAAGCGATTTCTGAATACGATACTCTAATGGTTTTAGGTATACCGGTCATTAAATCACGGCCACGGATTTCGTAATCATCTGGTCCGTCATCCAACTCCGTCAATGCCGATCCTACCTCAATCTTCACACGCTCGGCAGAACGTTCACCAATCAGCAGGTTATGCTGACGTCTCATATAATCCAAGATGTCTCTGTTGAATGTATCTCCCGCTACGCGGATTGACTGATCACACACAATACCTGACAGGGCAATTACTGCGATGTCGGTAGTGCCACCACCAATATCTACAATCATATTACCCAAAGGCTGCTCAATGTCAATGCCTACTCCGATAGCTGCTGCAATAGGTTCATAAATCATGTACACTTCTTTGGCACCCGCATGCTCGGCAGAGTCACGCACTGCGCGCTTTTCTACTTCGGTAATACCTGAGGGTATGCAAATCACCATCCGGTAAGAGGGTGGAAAAATGCGTTTACCAGTATCAATCATTTTGATCAAACCCCTGATCATCATCTCAGCTGCCTGAAAGTCGGCAATAACACCTTCTTTGAGCGGACGCGTTGTTTTAATATGGTCGTGGGTTTTTTCATGCATCTGCATGGCTTCACGGCCGATTGCCAATACCTTCTGTGTTCGTTTATCCATCGCGATAATCGATGGTTCATCGACAACGATTTTGTCTTTGTAGATAATCAGGGTATTCGCAGTGCCTAAGTCAATGGCTATGTCACTGGTGAAGAAATCAAAAAGTGCCATGTAGTGGTTATGAAGTGATAATAATTATGCAAAAGAAACAGCTATCCGAAATTTACCAAAATATATTTCGAAAGTTCTTTCTCAAGGCAATTTTTAAATAGCGTGAAAGAAGTCCAGGGAGGAAGCAACGCAACCCTTCAACCGGTTCCTGATCCTCTTAGTGTTTAAAGTGTCTGATGCCTGTAAACACCATAGCCATCTGGTGGCGGTTACAGTAGTTGATAGAATCCTGATCGCGCACTGAGCCCCCTGGCTGAATTACTGCCGTGATCCCATGCTGCTGGGCAATCTCAACGCAATCTGCAAAAGGGAAGAAGGCATCGGAAGCCATCACAGCGCCCTTCACATCAAAGTTGAAGGCCCTGGCCTTTTCAAGCGATTGCTTCAAAGCATCCACGCGGGAGGTTTGCCCAACACCGCTGGCCAGCAACTGACCATCTACTGCCAATACAATGGTGTTTGACTTGGTATGCTTGGCCACTTTGCTGGCAAAAAGAAGTGCTTTTACTTCTTCCGAAGATGGGCTCCTTTCTGTCACTACTTGTAAATCTGTAGCAGTATCAGTCTTTAAA
Organism: Cyclobacteriaceae bacterium; assembly: GCA_022842845.1. GTDB lineage: Bacteria > Bacteroidota > Bacteroidia > Cytophagales > Cyclobacteriaceae > Chryseotalea. Next base: position 328,880 of record JALHOT010000001.1, read on the forward strand.
TCCAGATCCTGCGCGATAACACCGTTCAAGAGTGTTTTAAATTGCTTAGTGCCGCTTAGTTTTTGCTTTTGCAAGAGAAGCATGCGATTCTTCTTGGACTTCAATAATTCAAGCGCCTCCTCAGAAAAGCCTGGCGCTATCAGAATCTCAAAGAAAAGTTTGTTGATTTCTTCAGCTGCGGCTAGATCAATAGTAGTGTTGGTGGCTAATACACCACCAAAAGCAGAGGTTGTATCTGCCTGGTAAGCCTTTAGATAGGCTTCCTTTATGGTCGAAGCTGTTGCCACACCACAAGCATTGGTGTGTTTAATGATGACAAAGGCTTTTTCACCTTCAAATTCCTGAACAAGATTAACGGCTGCATCTACATCTACCAGGTTATTGTACGATAGCTCCTTGCCGTTGAGTTGCTGAAACATCGCATCCAAATCTCCATAGAAGGCACCTTGCTGGTGAGGATTTTCTCCATAGCGAAGGGTGCGGCCTTGTCTCACACTCTTTTTGAAACTAGGCAGTTGATGCTCTTGATTAAAGTATTCGAAAATGGCTGAATCGTAATGAGAGGTAATATCGAAAGCCATAGCGGCAAATCGTTTTCGATCTGCCAGTGATGGCGAGCCATGGCTGCTTTGCAGTACTGATAATAGCTCGCTGTACTGCTCTCTGGATGAAACGATTAAGGTATCATTAAAATTTTTGGCGCCCGCTCGGATTAACGATATGCCACCAATATCGATTTTCTCGATTATCTCATCGGCAGAAGCACCACTACTGGCCACTGTTTCCTCGAAGGGATATAAATCAACAATTACAAGATCCAGAGGAGCAATCTGATGCTCTTTAGCCTGGGCAACATCGCCAGCATGATCGCGTCTGTACAAAATCCCGCCAAAAACAGCCGGGTGCAAGGTTTTAACGCGCCCACCAAATATGGAGGGATAACCTGTCACGCTTTCTACCGCTGTTACCTTATAGCCTAATTTTTCGATAAACTCTTGTGTTCCACCTGTTGAAACGAACTCAACACCGTTTTTTGCTAATTCATGAACGATAGGCTCAAGGTTGTCTTTATAAAAAACAGAAATGAGTGCACGGGTAATTTTGCGATTCATAAGGCAGGCTTGAAATGAAGTGCAAAAGTAGGAAAGTATTCAGGAATGAGACCTGTAAATTGAAGATTAGTCCTTCCTTTTTTAAAAAGCCTTCTTAACAATACTCTATTTTCTATTGGCCAGGTAAACGCCTGCCGTAATAGCTGTCATACCTATGAAATGACCTATGCCAAGCGCCTCACCATCAAACAAACCCCAAGCCACAGCAACGATGGGCATAATGTAGGTAACAGAGCTGGCAAAGATAGGAGTGCTTATTTTCACTAAGCGGTTAAACAAAAAGGTGGCAATGGCGGTACTCATAATGCCTAAGAGCACAATGAAGCCAGCGGCTCTCCATGCACCATCAATCGTTTGCAATTTGATAGTGAAGTCAGAAAAAGCAAACAAATAAGTAATGGCCAGCGGACCAATCATTAAGAGCGAACCGCTGGTGATGGTCAGTGCTTTTAAATCGGTAATTTTATATTTAATGAAATTGAGATTGGCTCCGTAGAAAATACAAGCAATGACGATTAACAAAGCATAAACATTGAGGCTGCCTATCTCGCCACCCGTTCTGGCGAACATCAGTACCACTCCGCCTAAAAAGCCAAGGACAATGCCCACAATGGCCAGGTTTTTAAACTTCTGCTTAAAGATAAAGGCACCAATTAGCAAAGTAAAAATCGGGGTGAGTGTGTTGAGGATACCCGCCACAGAGCTGTCCATATTGGTTTGCGCAGTAGCAAATAGAAAGGCCGGGATAAAAATACCCATCAAACCGGAAAGCAATAGTTTCCAATAGTGGTCCTTTGTTAATTCTTTGAATCGAATCAAAGCTGCAGGCAAAAGAAATAAAGCAGCTGCCGTTACCCGCAAAGCACCTACTTCGTCAGGGGCAAAAACTTTTAGTCCTTGCTTGATCAGGATGAAGGAGGTACCCCAAATGAGTGCTAAAAAGATCAGTAAAAAAATAGCGGTTGATCGGGGGCTGTCTTGCATAATTACTTTAGACCAGAGCGCATGCCCTGACTCAATGCTGTAAAGATTGACAAAGCGTTAGCTATTTCAAACCGGAATTTTGCGAATGTGTGCTGATCAGTATTGAGTGCTTAAGCGAGCGATAAAGCACTGTTAATTTCCGCAGCATTGGCTAGCTCATCCAGGATCTCATGAACTGCTTCGGCTGTTGGCGCTTCTACCAGGCGCGTTCTAAAAGGCTTTATATCCTGAATGCCTTTGAAGTAGTTGGTGTAGTGCCTGCGCATTTCAAAAACACCCAGCTTAGGTCCCTTCCATCTTATGGAGAAATCAAGATGCTGTTTGGCTACTTTAATGCGCTCGTTCATATCAGGCGCTTCCAGCATGGCCCCTGTTTTTAGAAAATGCTTGATCTCATTGAATATCCATGGATAACCAATGGAGGCCCGACCGATCATGACGCCATCTACCCCATAGCGGTTTTTGTATTCCAGCGCCTTTTGTGGGGAATCAATATCTCCATTACCAAAAATAGGAATGTGCATGCGAGGATTTTCTTTGACTTTGGCAATTAATGTCCAATCGGCCGATCCTTTATACATCTGTACGCGTGTGCGCCCATGTATGCTCAGGGCCTTGATGCCAATATCTTGCAGGCGCTCTGCCACCTCTACTATGTTCTTGGTATTCTCATCCCAGCCAAGGCGCGTCTTTACAGTAACCGGAAGATGGGTGCTCTTCACAACCTCGTCTGTCATGCGCACCATCTTGGGTATATCTTGCAATAGCGCAGCTCCGGCCCCTTTACAGGCAACCGCCTTTACAGGGCAGCCATAATTGATATCAATTAAATCAGGCTTGGCGGCAGTAGCAATCTCAGCCGCTTCCTTCATACTGTCTACATTTCCACCAAAAAGCTGAATGCCAATCGGGCGCTCATATTCAAAAATATCAAGCTTTTGTCGGCTCTTGGCTGCATCACGAATTAGGCCCTCTGAAGAAATGAATTCGGTGTACATTAAATCGGCACCATTCTGCTTACAAACCGCACGAAAAGGTGGATCACTCACATCTTCCATGGGTGCCAGCAGCAAAGGGAATTCTGCTATTTCTATGTTACCAATTTTTACCATTCTCTTAGAAAGCTTAAAAGCCTTAAAACGTAAAATTTGAAAGCTCAAGGGTCTTATTCCCTTATATTAGCACGCAAATTTACAAAAACCTTTGGGGATGGAGAGAAGTTCCGTAACAGCGCAAGAAACAGTTCAGGTAAATATATTATTAGTGCTGGGAGCCGTACTGGCAGGCTTTGTGGTTATAGGGCCACTCATCGGTATACTTATCGCCCTGCCTTTTTACGATGGCACCATTATGGAATTTATGGCCGCTCTTTCAAATCCAATCGGGAACGAAGCCATTAAAATACCATTTTATATAGTGCAAGGATTTTCAACCCTTTTTGGGCTCATTATAATGCCTGCACTGCTTATTGTGGCCAAACACCAACCCTTGAAATTATTGATAAAGGCTCCTGCAACTGCGCTTAGCGCTTATTTAATTGTGGCCTTTGCTACCATTGCATTTATGCTGGTGAACTCTCCTTTTATAGAATGGAATGCCAACTTGAGTTTTCCAGAATTTATGCAAGGCTTCGAAGAGTGGGCCAAAGCCAGAGAAACATATGCAGGAGAGGTGACAACTTTTCTAACTACGTTTAGTAACAGCACAGAGCTTTTATTAGCTATGCTAGTTATTGCCGTTTTGCCGGCAGTTGGTGAGGAGTTGGTTTTTAGAGGTTTACTTCAGCCACAATTACACAAGCATACTGGTAACATTCACGCGGCTATTTGGATTTCAGCCATTTTGTTCAGTGCCATGCACATGCAATTTTTCGGCTTCGTTCCACGACTATTATTAGGTGCCCTGTTTGGTTATTTATATTACTGGTCTGGTAATTTATGGATGGCTGTTCTTGCACATTTTGTAAACAACGGCTTTTCTGTTCTTATGCTTTACTTCTACCAACAGGGCGTAAGCAAACTGGACATGAACAGTACCGAGTCTGCTCCGTGGACTGTTGTAGCAGGCGCCACGATTGTTACCTTTATACTTTTATATCTTTTTAAGAAACAAGTTTCAACCACTGCTAATTCGTGACAGCTCTACAGAAATACAATAACCTAACCCAACGCTTAATTACTGGTATACTTGGCTCGGCAGCTGTCATTACAGGTGTTTGCTATAGTGAGTGGACCTACTTTATGCTGTTCTTTACCCTCTGCGGACTGGCCATGTTTGAATTCTATAAACTCGTTGGTTTGGATGGCATGATCCCACAAAAAACGCTTGGTATCGTCATCGGGCTTTTTATTTTTTCGCTCACCTTTTTTATAGAGCAGGAAACGGCCAATCCGAAATATTTCTTTTTGGTTTTTCCTATGGCTTCTATCGTCTTTATGATCAAGCTTTACAAAAAGTTTGAAAGAAAACCCTTTACCAACATAGCATTTACCTTTCTGGGTATTTTTTACATCGCTACACCTTTGTCGCTAATGAATATTGCCGCCTATGTTGATGGCACTTATAATTTTGAAATCATCCTTGGCTCCCTGTTAATCCTTTGGGCAAGCGATACAGGCGCCTACTTTGCCGGTACCTATTTTGGCAAGCGTAAGTTATTTGAACGCATCTCTCCCAAAAAATCGTGGGAAGGCTTTTTTGGCGGTGCCGCACTAGCCATTGTCATCACTTTTGTCTTCACACAATACTTTCACTCTTTAGCCAGCTATCATTGGTACGTTATTGCCGTACTAATTATTGTAGGTGGCACCTTTGGTGATTTGATTGAATCCTTGCTAAAAAGAAGCATAGAGATCAAAGACTCCGGTAGTGTTTTACCGGGGCATGGCGGTTTCTTAGATCGCTTCGATGGCTTATTAATATCGGCCCCATTCATAGTGGCCTACCTGGAAATTTTCTAAGGCTTGCTGATTTCACAAGAAATCAATATCACTAATCTTTAAACTCGCTGGTGAAATGGAAGTTAATGTCAGGGAAATTATCCTGCACCATTTGTAGCCAGGCGCGCGACTCAGCCATAAACACCAGCTTGCCATCTTTATCGCGTGCCATGTGGCGCTGCTTCGAGTCTATAAACTCCTGGAGCTTTTTGGAATCCTTGCTGCTGATCCAGCAGGCCTTGTATAAATTCTGCGACTGAAATTGTACGGTAGCTCCATATTCGTTCTTTAAACGAAACTGAATTACTTCAAACTGCAGTTGCCCCACAACACCTACTACTTTTCTATTGCCCAATTCATAAGAGAAAAGCTGTGCAACACCCTCCTCCATTAACTGAAGCAAGCCTTTCTCAAGCTGCTTGGTCTTCATGGCGTCCATGTTGATTACTTCCTTAAAAATTTCTGGCGAGAAACTTGGGATCCCCGTGTACATTAACTTCTCACCTTCGGTGAGCGTATCACCAATTTTTAAGTTTCCTGTATCAAACAAACCAACTATATCTCCTGGCCAGGCTTCATCTACTGTTTCACGATCTTGGGCCATAAAGGCTGTGGCATTGGAAAAACGTATGCCTTTTTCTTGTCTCACGTGGGTATAATTAGCGCCTCGCTCGAATTTACCAGAACACACACGCAAAAACGCTATGCGGTTTCTATGTTTAGGATCCATATTGGCGTGGATCTTGAAAATAAATCCTGTGAATTTATTTTCATCTGGTTTTACAATACGCAAAGTCGTATCGCGTGGAATGGGTGGCGGTGCAAGACGAATAAAAGAATCTAATAATTCCTTTACCCCAAAGTTATTGACTGCGCTGCCAAAAAAAACTGGTGCAACTTTGCCCTCTAAATATTCATGTACATCGAAGTCGGGGTATACACCTTCTATAAGCTCTACATCTGCTCTGAGTTGTTTTGCATTGGTGTCGCCAACTAACCTGTCAAGTTCTGAATCGTGGATATCTTTAATCTCTAAGCCTTCTTGTACTGTTTGTTTGCTACCCGTAAAGAGGTGCAAACTTTTTTCGTAAAGATTATATACACCTTTAAAATTCTTACCCATGTTGATGGGCCAGCTTAAAGGACGAACTTTAATGGAAAGTTTTTCTTCCACTTCGTCAAGTAACTCAAAAGGATCACGACCCTCACGGTCGAGTTTATTGATAAAGCAGATAACAGGCGTATTGCGCATGCGGCAAACCTCCATCAACTTCTCAGTTTGAATCTCCACACCCTTGACGCAGTCAATCACCATAATAACACTATCCACAGCGGTCAGCGTTCGATAAGTATCTTCTGCAAAATCCTGGTGACCGGGAGTATCGAGCAGGTTAATTTTTATGTCTTTGTAGTTAAAGCCCATTACCGAAGTAGCCACAGAAATACCGCGTTGCTTCTCAATTTCCATCCAGTCGGAACGGGCATGGTCTTTTATTTTAGAAGACTTTACCGCCCCTGCTTTTTGAATAGCTCCGCCAAACAGCAATAGCTTTTCTGTGAGGGTGGTTTTACCGGCATCGGGGTGACTGATGATACCGAAAGTTCTGCGTTTGGCTATTTCTTGTGCGAGGCTCATACTTGAAAAAGAGATGCAAAACTAACAGAATTGCCTTAGCTATCGAAGTAAAATGAATCTCTTACTGCAGACTACCCGTTAATACTCAAAAACCACTTGCATGAAAGCATCTATTATTCTTTGCGCCCTGATTCTAAGCTTTACTTCTGTTTTTGCTCAAACCAATCCATCAAATACGGACACCAAAGAACAGTATCTGATGATGGTGGTTTCTACCTCCTACAGCGCTGTAGTTGGCGGAACGTCAATAACCATTTATAGCCCTGAAAGTGAAAACCCTGTGATCGTTAAACAGGAAAAGAAAGAAAATATGAAAGTACGGGTATTGAAAGAAATCAATGCCTTGGCATCACAAGGATGGACCCTTGCTGATGTGCAGCATCAAGATTTTCAGGTAAGCGGTGAGTCTGGCACGAGCAGTATGGAAACAACTTATCTCTTCAAGAAAAGAACGCTCTGAGCCATTTTATCCCAACTTTCTGAAATAAAAAATTCGCCAGCCTACAATGTGGGCTGGCGAATTTCATTGTCAAATATGCAAACTACGCTTATTGCTTCTTCTTCTGACCGGGAGCAGATTTATTAGTTCCATTTGATTTCTTCTGCAGGCCAGGGGCGCTCGGAGCCGCTGACTTAGTTCCGGTTATTTTCTTTTGTTGGCCTGGAGCATAGGGAGCTGCTGATTTACTGCCAGTCACTTTTTTCATTTGTCCTGGGGGCAGTGCCGCTGGCTTCTTAGTAACGACCACTGTTTTAGAACAGCTGCTAACACTTAGCATGATTACACCGGCCATGGCAAACAATAATAAACGTCTCATTCTTTCTTACCTTAATTTGATCACAAAAAACAAACAATCGTCAGACACATTTTTTCCTATTCCTATACAAAACTTACTCGCACTTCATCTGGAGCTATGTTTTCATAAAAAACCATCTGCATTGCTGCTGTATGAGTGGTAAAGGTGTAGCCCGATTTTTCTATTGACATTGGAGCGAAGCCCTGAAGAAGCCGTCAGATTTTCCTAATACCTGATCTATTAAAACAAGCCCAAATTTCAGCCTTCATTAAAGATTGAAAAGCGATTACTGCCAACCTGTCACCTTTTTGGCAGTATTTACCTGCTGGCACAGCTATTGACTAAGGGTAGAAAACACATGTATCGGACAATAGAAATTATAAGATTATGGGAAAAATAATTGGTATCGACTTAGGAACAACCAACTCGTGCGTGGCCGTTATGGAAGGCAGCGAACCTGTGGTGATTGCCAACAGCGAAGGACGCAGAACTACGCCATCCATCGTTGGCTTTTTGGATAATGGTAAGGGTGAGCGTAAAGTGGGTGATCCTGCCAAACGTCAAGCCATTACAAACCCCAAGAATACTGTATCGTCCATCAAGCGCTTCATGGGTAAAAAATTTGGTGAAGTGAGTGGTGAGAAGAAGATGGTATCGTATGAAGTGGAAAGTGGTAACAACGACACTGTGCGCGTGCGCATTGGCGATCGCTTGTACACTGCACAAGAAATTTCTGCGATGATCCTTCAAAAAATGAAGAGCACTGCAGAAGATTATCTCGGCACAACAGTAACCGAAGCGGTTATTACAGTACCGGCTTACTTCAACGATGCAGAACGTCAAGCTACCAAAGAGGCAGGACAAATTGCCGGTTTGGATGTAAAACGTATTATTAATGAGCCTACTGCCGCTGCACTTGCATACGGTTTGGATAAGAAAAACAAAGACATGAAAATCGCGGTGTACGACTTAGGAGGTGGTACGTTCGATATTTCTATTCTTGAATTGGGTGATGGTGTATTCGAAGTAAAATCTACCAACGGTGATGTACACCTGGGGGGTGATGACTTTGATATGCGCATTATGAACTGGTTGGCTGATGAATTCAAGTCAGACAAAAATATTGACCTGCGCAAAGACCCTATGGCCTTGCAGCGCTTAAAGGAAGCGGCTGAAAAAGCAAAGATTGAATTGTCTAGCTCTAACGAAACGGAAATCAACTTACCTTATATCACCTCTATTGATGGTGTGCCTGAACACTTAGTGAAGAAACTTTCTCGCGCTAAGTTTGAGCAGTTGGCAGATGATTTGATTAAGAGAACCTTAGAGCCTTGCAAGAAAGCCATTGCAGATTCTGGCTACTCAGTAAGTGAAATTGATGAAGTTATTCTGGTGGGTGGTTCTACCCGTATTCCTCGCATACAGGAAGAAGTAGAAAAATTCTTTGGCAAGAAACCTTCTAAAGGTGTAAACCCTGATGAAGTAGTTGCTGTAGGAGCTGCTATTCAAGGAGGTGTGTTGACTGGTGAAGTGAAAGATGTATTGCTATTGGATGTTACACCTCTTTCACTTGGTATTGAAACCATGGGCGGTGTGATGACGAAGTTGATTGAATCAAATACAACGATTCCTTCTAAGAAGTCTGAAACATTCTCAACAGCTTCTGACAGCCAGCCTTCTGTAGAAATACATGTATTGCAGGGTGAGCGCCCGATGGCACGCGACAACCGTACGATTGGAAGATTCCACCTGGATGGCATACCACCAGCTCCGCGCGGTGTACCACAAATTGAAGTAACCTTCGATATTGATGCTAACGGTATCCTACACGTATCTGCTAAAGATAAAGGGACAGGTAAAGAACAGAAAATACGCATTGAAGCTTCTTCTGGTCTAACAGATGCTGAAATCCAAAAGATGAAGCAAGAAGCTGAAGCCAATGCCGAATCGGATAAGAAGGAGAAAGAGAAGATTGAAAAAATCAATCAGGCTGACTCACTAATATTCCAAACTGAAAAGCAGTTGAAAGAGTATGGCGAAAAACTATCTGACGGCAACAAAAATGCCATCAATGGTGCCCTTGAAAAATTGAAGGAAGCTCACAAAGCACAAGACCTCGCAGGTATTGATGCGGCTATGGCTACCCTCAATAATGCTTGGCAAGCAGCCGCTACTGAAATGTATCAGGGTGGTGCCCAGGCTGGTGGTCCTGCAGAAGGTGCAGCCAACAATGGCGCCAATGCTAGTGCAGGTAACCCCGATGTTTCGGATGTACAGTATGAGGAAGTGAAATAATCTCTGCTTTTTTTTAAAATACCACAAAGCCCTGTTTAAAGCAGGGCTTTGTCGGTTAATACCAAAAAGGTGCATCTTATCGAAGTAACTGCCATTGTGGGGATACCTTTCGCTACATTTAGGTATACAATTAGTAAACAAACCATTCTAATTATGAATACAATTATTCGTTTATCCGCTTTCTCCGTTGTATTGTTAGGGATACTCCTGACATCTTGCACAGAAGAGACGAACAAAGGACGGATTCAACTGTATATCACTGACGCACCCGTAGATGATGCCAATGTTGATGGCGTTTTCTTAAGCATCTCCGGAATTGAATTAAGAGGTGCCGATGGTTGGGAAACGGTGGCTACCTATCAAGAACCTTTTTCTATCAATATTTTAGATTATCAAGAAGGAAAGGCTTATTTCTTAACTGAAGAAGAATTGACTGCTGGCACTTATACGGAAGCCAGATTACTACTCAATGCTTCAGCAGACAAAGGTGCCCCCACCAGCAATCCAGGCTGCTATATTCATTACAAGGATGGATCAATGCAAGAGCTTTTTGTGCCCAGTGGAGCACAATCTGGCTACAAGGTTAAGGGTGAATTTACCCTTGCCCCTGAAGGCACTGTAGCCGTAACTTTAGACTTTGATGTTCGCAAATCAATTGTTTCCGCTGGGGCGAGCAATCGCTTCCTGTTAAAGCCAGTGGTTCGCTTAATTGCCAACCAGAATGCCGCCATTATTGAAGGTACCTATGAAGGCATTACGGCAGAGAGCAGACTCGTTGTATACGCTTACGAAAAAGGCACCTATACAAATACTGAAACAGAAGCCGATGCTGCAACAGGCCTTCGTTTCACGAAGGCTATTACCAGCACAAACCTTGATGCAGAAGGTAACTTTACACTTGCCTTCTTAAATGCTGGTGAATATGACTTGGTATTTGTGGCCATCGATGAAGAAGGTGAGTTCCAAGATGTGGTGGGCTATTATGGCGCAACATTATCAGCAGGGGCTCGCCTATCATTAACCATCAACGATTCATTACTTACCCTATTATAAAATAATAGTTTCCACTCTTCAAAAGAGATGAATCATAAAGGCCGTTGGAAATCGAATCAAACGATTCGCCCCAGCGGCCTTCGTTATTTCCCAGAACGACAGAAAATAGTAACTTGACACCCATTGACATAACTCAATCGGCAACAATGCTCAGTAAGCACACTTTTAAAAATTTATCATTCAAAAAAGTTACTCATCTATATTCAGTATTGTTGATGTTGATGGGGTTTTCATGCATAGACAATGAGGCACTACGAGGCAGACTCACCGTTACCTTAACAGATGCTCCGGTAGATGCTGGCAACATCCGGGAAGTGAATATTGCCATTAAAAGCGTTGAGGTGCTGAAAAACGGGAGTGAGGTTTGGCAAACGATCAAATCCTTTGAAGAACCAAAAACCATTAATTTATTGGATTATACGGAGGGTGAATTTTATGACCTTACAGAACAATACCTAAGCCCAGGAGATTACGATGGCATACGACTGGAGTTGAATCTGGCCAATGTTGACAATGGCCTGACTGTATTTCCGCAAAGCAATATTGTATTTACCAATGGCTTACAGGAAACGCTCTTCGTGCAGGACGGGAGAAGTAAGTATGTTGAAAACAAAGATGGATTCTCCATTATCACCAATCAGGCCACCTTCTTAACCCTCGATTTTGATGCAAGAAAATCTGTCATCCTCACCAACGGTGGATATAAATTAGATCCTTTTATTCGGGTGGTCGATACTCAAAATACCGGAGAGATTGATGGACAATTCAGAGATTTTGCCGATTACCCCAAAACGATTGTGCTTGCCTATAAGCCAGGCTCATTCTCCGCCAATGAGGCAGCCGGTGAAAGAGCCTTTGGCAATGCCATTACCAGCACGCGCATTAATGCCAGTATTGGCGGGCGGTTTACATTAGCCTTTTTAACGCCAGGCAATTATGATTTGGTGTTCGCCAAACTCGACAATAATGGCAACTTAAGCTCAATGATAGGCCGCATGGACAACATCAAGGTTACCCAGGGAGAGACCAGTTTTGTTTGTGGCCAGGTAAATGCCCCGCAAGTGCAGGGCAACTGTGTACAGATAAAGCCTTTGTAATAAAAATTTTATCACTTCTTTCAGGCTAACAATCACCCGCTATCTTTGCCGCCTTAAAAATATAATTATGGCGATCATCATGAAATTCGGAGGCACTTCGGTTGGCAGGCCGGAGCGCATGAAAAAAATTGCTCAACTCGTAAGCGCTACTCCCGGCCGAAAGGTTGTTGTATTGTCTGCTCTATCGGGTACTACCAATACTTTAGTGGCCATTGGAGATGCCTTGCTTAAAAAAGATGGCACTAAGGCGGAGGCTGAAATTACCACCTTAGAAAAACACTACCTGAACTTTGTTGATGAGCTCTATGCCACTGAAGCGTTTAAAGCAATCGGCCAGGAAATTGTAAGCCGCTTTTTTGTCTTCATTCGCATGTTGGCAGCAGGTGAGTTCGATGATAAAAGTTATCGTGAATTGTTGGCGCAAGGTGAATTAATGTCGACTGAGATGTTTTATCAGCACCTGCAAGAAATCAAAATCCCCTCTCGCCTGCTACCCGCTTTACATTTCATGAGCATTGATGAAAATGAAGAGCCGGAATTAGAGAAGATTGCCGTCCGTCTAAAACCCCTGGTTGATTCTTTAAAGAATATCGACATCATTATTACCCAAGGTTATATATGTCGCAACCATAAAAACGAAATCGACAACCTGAAGCGTGGCGGCAGTGACTATACGGCATCGCTGGTTGGCGCAGCTATCCGCGCAGAAGAGATTCAAATATGGACAGATATTGATGGGATGCACAACAACGACCCGAGGGTAGTAAAAAAGACCTTACCCATTTCAGAGCTTACTTTCGATGAGGCCTCTGAGCTTGCCTATTTCGGAGCAAAAATACTACACCCTGCCACCATTGTGCCTGCACAGAAATACAATGTTTCGGTTCGTTTAAAAAATACAATGGACGAAAAGGCTTTTGGCACCATTATAACCAGCAAAAGTACAGAAGGCACTTTCAAAGCTGTGGCTGCCAAAGATGGTATCACCGCCATTAAAATAAAATCTTCCCGTATGCTGATGGCCTATGGCTTTTTAAGAAAAGTATTTGAGGTCTTTGAACAATACAAAACACCGATTGATATGATCACCACCTCTGAAGTGGCTGTTTCATTAACGATCGATAACAATACAAATCTTGATAAAATTGAGGCTGAACTCAGGAAATTCGGAACGATAGAAATAGATACTAACCAAACGATCATTTGTATTGTAGGCCATCAGATAGCTACGCAAAAAGGCGCATTGAAAAAAGTGTTTGAGGCCCTTGCGGGGATTTCCATTAGAATGGTTTCGTGCGGTGGCAGTAATAACAATATATCCGTATTAGTGGATACTCAATACAAAGAGCAAGCATTGATTGCGCTAAATGAGGGACTTTTCAATTTGCGCTAATCATTTTACTGTGATATTTATTAGGCGATCGTGGGTGGTGCATCATAGCAGAAGCTAATTTTCTATAACCGCTGATCAAAAAACGGGCAGGCAGTTTTTATTGCCTGCTTTTTTTTACATCTTACGGGTAACTATCCAACCAGCCTATGGAACTATTCATTGTTCTCCTTTTTGTTCTCGGCTATCTAGCCATTGCCTTTGAGCATCCCATCAAAGTAAATAAAACAGCCTCTGCGTTATTAACGGGGGTGCTTTGCTGGACCATTTATGCAGTATCCTCACACGAATCGATAGAAGTAATTGGAGAAGACCTTTCTCATCATTTAAGTGAGATTGCTGCAATACTATTTTTCCTGATGGGCGCGATGACCATTGTTGAATTAGTAGATGCCTACCAGGGATTTAGAATTATAACTGATCGTATCAATACCAAAAATCCTAAAGTGCTTTTGTGGATCGTATGCATCGTTACATTTTTCTTGTCAGCTATACTCGATAATTTGACCACTGCTATTGTCATGGTCTCACTATCACGAAAATTAGTACCTAATAAAGATATGCGTTGGTTCTTTGGTGGCATGATCGTTATTGCTGCCAATGCGGGGGGTGCCTGGTCGCCAATTGGTGATGTGACCACTACCATGCTGTGGATAGGGGGGCAGATCTCTGCTAGCAATATTATGATTACACTTTTACTACCAAGCATTGTATGCTTGCTTGTACCTCTCATCTACTTGCAGTTTACTTTAAAGGGAGAATTAGGCCATGCCGGCAGCCACCATCATGCTGCTGATGGGCATGGTCATCATGGTAAAGAATTGAAGGGATCTCGGACCATGTTTTTTCTTGGTGTGGGCGGATTAATCTCCGTTCCCATTTTCAAAACAGTTACACATCTTCCTCCATACTTGGGAATGCTCTTGGCACTAGGGGTTATCTGGGTTGTTTCAGAACTGATTAACCCAGATATGGATGACAAACAAAAGAGGCCCTACACAGCGGCTGGTGCCCTATCACGTATTGATGTGCCTAGTGTACTTTTCTTCCTGGGTATTTTATTAGCGGTTGGGGCGCTGCAATCCATGGGCACTTTGGCTAACTTCTCCAAATTCCTGGAGACTTCCATCGGAGATCAAAGAATCATCATAACCTTAATAGGTATCCTCTCTTCCATTGTAGATAACGTACCACTAGTAGCCGCCAGCATGGGCATGTACGATATGTCTGTCTTTTACCAAGACCATTTAATATGGGAGTACCTGGCCTACTGTGCCGGTACCGGGGGCAGCATTTTGATTATTGGCTCTGCCGCAGGTGTAGCAGTAATGGGCATGGAAAAGATTGACTTCATCTGGTACCTTAAACGCATCTCTTTGCTTGCCATGCTAGGTTACTTTGCAGGAGCCATCATCTACCTCATCATACAACCCTACTTGGCAGTACACCCTCCTATCGTTCAATAATCGGTATTTAAACATTCAAAAAAGGACCAGTAAGCCTAGCCTACTGGTCCTTTTACTTTCTAACCATAGACTTCAAGCTGAATAGTTGTATATTCAAATAAACAATGTTGTATGACCCATAGAAAAAATATTCTATTGCTCGGCTTGTCAGCCATTCTTTGGTTTGGTTGTAGTCAGAAAAAAGAAACACCAAACATTCCAGCTTACTCCATAGCGCAGTTTATGGATATTGTTCAAATCAGTGGCGGTGCCTTCTCTCCCGATGAAACAAAAATTCTTATCTCTTCAAAAGAGACTGGGATTTTCAATGCCTATGAAATAGATATAAGCACTGGAGAACAAAAACAACTTACGAACTCAACTAACAATGCCATTTTTGCTGAATCTTATTTTCCTGAAGATGGCCGTGTATTATTTACCAGCGACAATGGTGGTAATGAGATAACTCATCTTTTTGTGCGCGGTGCCGATGGAGGCACCATGGATCTCATAAAAGATTCCACAGCCAAAGCCCAGTTTTACGGCTGGAGCCATAATAAGAAATTGATGTACTACGCCTCCAACAGCCGCGATAAGCGCTACTTTGATCTGTACCGTATTCAGCTTTCTGCCGAGCAAGAAGGCAATGTCTACCCATCTACCCTTGTTTATAAAAATGAAGATGGGTATGATATTGGTGCTATCTCGACCGATGATCGATACATAGCACTTACCAAAACCATTACCACGACTAACAATGATATGTATTTACTGGATACCCAGAGTGGTAAAGTAAAGCACCTCTCTACGCATGAAGGCGAAGTATCGTTCAATCCGCAATACTTTAGTTTAGATGGTAAAAAACTATTCTACACTACCGATGCAGGCAGTGAATTTGCTTATTTAGCCAGTTACGATATAGCTTCTGGCGCTGTGGAAAAAGTGGAAGAAGCTCCGTGGGACATCATGGGCTCTTATGTGTCGCGTACAGGCAAGTATCGCGTTACCGTTATTAATAACGATGCCCGCACAGAGATAAAAATATATGATGAGGCCAATGGAGGCAATCAATTAAGCATTGAGGGCCTGCCAGAGGGTGATGTTACCAGTGTTAACATTGCTGATAGCGAAAAGTTGATGTCATTCTATGTGAGTAGTTCGAAATCGCCAGCGAATTTGTTTGTATATAATTTCCAGACAAAAGAGATTAAGCAGCTCACCAATACCATGTCGAAGGAAATTAACCCTGAACACCTGGTGGCTGGTGAAGTAGTACGCTTCAAATCTTTCGATGGCATGGAAATTCCATGCTTATTGTATAAGCCCAAAACTTTGACAGAAGGAGAAAAGTCACCAGCTCTTTTGTGGATTCATGGTGGGCCTGGAGGACAAACAAGACTTAATTACTCCCCCGTTATTCAACACCTGGTTAACCATGGTTATACCATTCTGGCTGTGAACAACCGGGGAAGCTCGGGCTACGGAAAATCCTTCTATGCAGCTGACGATCGTAAACATGGAGACGCAGATTTGAAAGACTGCGTAGAATCAAAAAAGTTGTTAGCATCACTCGGTTATGTTGACATGGAAAAAGTTGGCATTGCCGGAGGAAGCTATGGAGGATACATGGTAATGGCCGCACTTACCTTTACGCCCGAAGAATTTAAAGTCGGTGTTAATCTCTTTGGCGTCACCAACTGGTTACGCACCCTCAAGAGCATTCCGCCATGGTGGGCCTCTTTTAGAAACGCTCTCTACAATGAGCTTGGAGATCCTAGTACTGCAGACTCAGTAGCTCTCTATAACAAATCGCCACTATTCTTTACCCAAAATATTACAAAGCCCTTTATTGTATTTCAGGGAAGTAACGACCCACGTGTATTGCAGGTAGAGTCTGATGAAATTGTAGCCAATGCCAAAAAGAATAATGTACCGGTTGAGTACGTTATTTTTCCGGATGAAGGTCACGGTTTTGTGAAAAAGGAAAATAACATCAAGACTTCGCAAGAGATGTTAAAATTTCTGGATAAGTACTTGAAAGGCCTGCCTGACGAACAAGCTGGAGAGCAAGTAGCCACACCACAACAATAAATCTGGTATCATAATTAAAGAGCCCTGCCAAAAGCGGGGCTCTTTAATTATGTAAAAGCTGCGGCAATTTTTACATCTTCGCACTTCATAATGTATCGTGTATGGTTCTTTACAACAATGCAAGGCTTCAGCATCTATCCGCCCACAAAGTAGGTAATAAAACAAACGGAGAGGATTTACAAGCATCCAAGGCTGAATTATCCACTACAGATGATCAACATGAAAAATTACTGAGTTATTTTCTGAAATCCTTTACCTCAGAAGAATACTATCATCTTAGCTCTACCGATGGGGATTTTAAACTTAACCCACTTTACCAATTTACAGCAGAGTTATTCGAATCAACCAAGCAGTTTCATCACAGATCGGTAAGTATAGCCAAGCATCTTTATGAGGTATCCTTACACCCACAAATTAAAGCAGGAGATTTTTTTGTAGCCTACTTCAGCAAACTCATTGTGGATGGGCAGGAAACGGATGCTCTTGGACTTTTTAAATCAGAAAATAAAAGTTCTATTCTAAAATTAAACACTCCGCAAAACGGCAACTTTGAATTAGCCTTAGAGGATGGTATTAGCCTTGACAAACTTGATAAGGCCTGTTTGATTTACAACCTTGATGCCGAAGCAGGCTTCAGGGTATCGATCATTGATCGCTCCAGTAAATCTACAGAGGCGCAATATTGGAGAGAATTGTTTCTACGGGTTACACCTGTCAACAATAATTTTCAGGCTACTTTGAATGTACTGGATATTGCACGCCACTTTGTAGCTGACCAAATTACAGAGGAGTTTGAATTATCGAGAGCTGACCAATTGGGCTATTTAACCAAGTCGATCGACTACTTTAAAAAGCACGATGAATTTAACCAACGAGAGTTTGAGCAAGAGGTATTTGAAGACCCTGAGTTGATTAAATCATTTAGAAAATTTGATCACAACTTCCGCGACCAATTGGACTTGGATCGGGAAGATTCGTTTACGATTTCAGCAGAGGTTGTAAAAAAACAAGCTAGGGTATTTAAAAGTGTACTCAAGCTTGATAAAAATTTTCACATCTACATTCACGGTGATCGTGAGTTGATAGAACGTGGAGTGGAAAAAGATGGCAGAAAATATTATAAGATCTATTATAATAACGAGCAATAAAAAAGGTCAGGTTTTATGACCTGACCTTTTTAAAAATTTAATCAAAATCTATTTTGACACTTCGTAAGCCACTACCTTATTCTTAAAGAAAGTAGGCACCAGTAACAATCTCTTCTCTGCAATGTATTCGATATCGGCAGCGTTGATGTTTTCAGCACTGGTATCAAGCAATAAAGTATTTTTCCACTCAGGGCTCACATAAGTAACTTTACCTGTCCAGCTGGACACCAGGTAACCGCCTTCTGCAAGCGCTTCAATACCATCACCAGCATCAATGCTATCAGTTTTTAAGGTTACTTGCTTTCCCGCATCAATCGTATTGAAAACACCCGTTGCAAAAGAAACCATTTGCAAATCAGTCCCTTCACTCAGCAGACCGTTAACACCTGCAACGCCCCCCACATACTCAGACACCTGACCATTTTCCAGCACTAAAATATTACCCACGTTAGAGTCGCTGATATAAACTTTACCAGCAGTATCGATGGTAACATCATTTAAAAATTGCGCGCTATCCACAACATAGGTATTGGCGATGGTACCTGCGGCAATATCAATTTCGTGAATACGGTTGATGTCAGTTACGTATAGTTTACCGTTGTAAATACCCATACCCTTAGGGGCATCCATACCTGTTACCCACTGGGCCTGCACAATTTTACCATCTAGACCAAGCTTGGCTATGAAACCGTTGCCATCCTTATCGGTTGGCTGACCATTAATGTTTGACACATATAACACATCATTAGCAGAATCGTAAATTACCGACTCACAGGTTGTAAGGGTTGTGTCAGATTCCCACTTCAAAGTTAATTTGAGGGTAAAAACTTCCGCTGTTTCTTCTTTGGCTGGCTGGCAAGCCATAAAGGCAATCGCCACTACTGCAATCAATATTAAATTTTTCATTTTCTCATTTTGTTTAGCCCTTTAACACAGGATGGTCAAAACTAGTTTACCCATCCATCAAAATTTACTCTAATGAATTGGTGGTTACCCAATATTTGTAAGCAATGAGTGCCTTCTGGCTTTTCGATAACCTGTTCAGATCCATTTTACCCAAGCTGGGCAAAAAAAGCTTGTTAAATTTTGATAAAATCCTAAAGAGAAAAAGTTTCATATCAATACATTTCTTCCTTACTAGGGAATGATTTATTCTTTACGTCATCAACATATTGACTCACCGCATTGGTGGTAATGGTGGCGAGGTCGGCATAGCGCCTTAGAAACCTGGGTTTAAATTCCTGGGTAATCCCCAGCATGTCTTGCATCACCAATACCTGACCATCCACATCAGGACCTGCACCTATACCAATTACAGGGATGTGTAGACTTTCTGCCACTTGTTTGGCCAGAGTAGCTGGTATCTTTTCCAAGACTAAAGCAAAACAGCCACACTCCTCAAGCAGCTTAGCATCCTCCAATAACTTTTTTGCCTCTGCTTCTTCTTTCGCCCTCACGGAATAGGTGCCAAACTTATAAATTGATTGAGGTGTCAAACCAAGATGGCCCATAACGGGTATGCCGGCCATGAGAATGCGTTGAACTGAGTCCTTCACCTCACTCCCACCTTCGAGTTTTACAGCATGGCCTCCAGATTCCTTCATGATTCGGATAGCAGAACGCAGTGCCTCGCCTGAACTTCCCTGATAAGAGCCGAAAGGCAAATCAACTACTACCAAAGAACGGGTTACGGCCTTTACCACAGAACTTGCATGGTAAATCATTTGATCAAGTGTAATGGGTAGCGTAGTTTCGTTGCCTGCCATGACATTGGATGCGGAATCTCCAACCAAAATAATGTCTATTCCTGCCCCATCAATCAGACGAGCCATGCTATAATCATAGGCTGTGAGCATAGCAATTTTCTCCCCACGGTTCTTCATCTCCTGCAACTGGTGCGTGGTGATTTTTTTTACGTCTTGTTTTTTATGGATAGACATCTTTAGAATTTCAGATTTGAAATTATTTCAAATACACCGCTGTCTCCTTGCCAAATACTACTTCAACATGATCTTTGATAGTAGTGGCAAGTTCATAACCTGTGTACTTAGGCCAAATTGGAAAAGAACTGTGACTTCTGTTCACCAAGACAGCCGTTTCTATGCACTTGACCTCTACATCTAAAAAAGGCTTTAAGCTGTACGCCATGGTACGGCCTGTGTTGAGCACATCGTCAACCACTACAATCACGCGTTTTTTAATATCCTTCAGATCGCTGTCGATATAAACAGTATCCTGCTGCGGCTCATCCTTATTCAGAAAAACCTTTGTCAGCAGCACTTTGATCGGTGATATACTTTCTAGCTCCTTGGCTAACAATTTCGCAAGGGTATATCCCTGACCATCAATACCCGCCACGACCACCGTACGATCTTTACTGTGATTTTCGTAAATCTCATAAGCCATGCGCTTGATCTTTTGCTTGACTTGTCGCGCATCGAGTATAAGTGTTTTTTCTGAAGACATGATTAGTTGTTAGGCAGCGGTAATACTTTACTGTCTTTGAAGGTGGAGAGTATCACCATGGATTGTAAACCATCGACCACGTCAATATTCGAGACCTTATCCAACATGAGTTGCTGATAAGCCGCGATGTCAGAGCAAACAATTTTCAATACGAAATCACCAGCACCTGTAATGTGATGGCACTCCACAATTTCTTCAATATCGTGAATGGCCTTATTAAATTTATTGATGTTGTCTTTGTTGTGACCTTTTAACGACACCATCACGAAAGTGCTTACGCCTAAGCCTACCGCAGCAGGATCTATTACTGCGTGATAACTTTTGATCACACCGGAATTTTCCAGCTTGTTTACGCGCTCTAGGGTAGGGGCTGGTGAGAGCCCGATTTCTTTGGCTAACTGCGCATTGGTGATGTTAGAGTTCTTTTGAAGCAATTCAAGGATCTTACGATCGGTGGCATCAAGTTTTATATTCTTCATATTGCAAAGAGGATTTATTACCAAATAATATTTGGTAAAGATAGAAGAAAATCCTCAGCTACAAGGTATTAACGCGCGATTATAGTCCTGAAAAAACGCTCACGCGATGGGCTTTTAAGCCTGATGGTATAAATGCCCGCCTGCCAATCTTGTGTATTGAGTGTATGGGTGTTAAGTCCCATGGCGGCTCCAAAGCTGAAATTGTTAATGAGGTGCCCCAGGTTATCTAAAATTTCAAGTAAAACAGGCTCTTCAGCCGGTGAAATCCACTCTAATGTGAGGCTTGCATTAGCCGGATTGGGGTAGGGCGAAGTAATGACTGTTTTCACTTCAAAAGTTTGACACAACTCAGTTATCGCCTGGGAGTCGTTACCGGGAACGAGCAGTTCAAGGCATGCATATTCCAGCGATGGAGAATTTTGTACAAGGGAAGAAAATGTATAATCGAATGAGGTACCTGCTGGCAAGATTGTGTTGACAAGCTCACGTAATGTAGCTGTTTGATCAAGCCTAATTTCTACCATAGCATTTTGAACTGATACATTGCCCTGATTTTGAAGTATAGCGGATAACCGCAAAGAGCCATCTGCGTTTTCAGTCAATTTAAAATCAGCCAGGTTTACTTTTAGAAAAGGAAAAGCCACATTGATCATCTTGCTGATAATGCTCTCACAACCTTCTACATTGCTGGCCACTAAATCGACAGGAAATTCACCAACTTCATTAAATGTAAACATGGGAGATGTTAGTGTGCTGGTAGTGGATGCCTGATCGTTGAAACGCCAAAGGAATTTAGTAGCATTAGCAGAGAGGTTATTGAATTGAACAGCCGTTTGTGGCGCCACTGTTGATGGTGAGAAAGAGAAATCAGCCAGCGGTGCGGGTACTATATTTATTGCCTTGGTGATGGAATAGGTACAACCCAACTCAGAACGAACCTGGAGGCTTACCTCCTGTTGTCCTGCATTAGGGTAAGTAAACATCACACGATCGCCTGTCATTTGCCCAGTGCCAAAATTCCAAGCATAAGTGCTTGCGTTATCGTTTGTTCCTAAGGCTGAGGCCGTGAATTGTGTCTCTGCACCTGCACAATTATAATCACTGTTGAAATCGATGGTCAGGGGCTGTGGTACAAAGACTTGTTGATTAGTCGACCCGATACAACCATTAGCGCCAGTCATAACTAAACTGACCAAATAAGTACCCGCTTCCTCAAAAACATGATTAGGATTAGCCGTGAAGTAATAATTATTTCCAACTTGCCATTGCCAGGACGAAGCGCTTATTGCTGATGATGCGCGCAATTCGACCCCGACATCTGCACAGGCATTGGTGTTTTGTATAATTGGCTTTGGTGAATCTGCTATAGTAATGGTTTTATTGATAGAAGCCGTGCAACCCTGATCAGAGCTGACAGAAAGTGTAACTTCATAATCACCACTTGCAGCATAGGTATGCTGAGGATTTTGATTGGTAGAAATAGCTCCCTGATCATTAAAATTCCATTGCCAGTTTTCAAGGTTACTGTCAGTGAGTACAGGTGTTAAGTCGTTGAACTGGGTAGGGCTGCCACTGCAGGAAAATGGGGGTAGATCGATATTGAAATTCGGGATAGGTACTGAGTAGATCGTGTGGCCAACTGTTTTAGTGCTTACACAACCATTGGTGCCTGTAGTTTGTAAAGCGATATTATAATTACCCACAGCACTGTAGTTGATGACAGGATTTTGCAAGGTACTACTTTGGCCATTACCAAAGTTCCATACGTACGTGCCAATATCTCCTTGGGAAGCATTGAGCAGCTGCACACTCTCATTCAAACAAGTGCCATCAATAGTAAAGTCAACAACAGGACCTTCACCTACCCCCGTTAATACTTGTACCGACTCGCTGCTACATCCAGGAATTGACGCTTGCAAGCTAATCTCCTTGTCTCCTCCGGTAGTAAAAGTATGCAACAGATGGCGCTGCGTGCTGAGCGGCACATCATCAATCAGCCATTGGTACGTGAGGTTACCATCGAAGTTATCAGGAGTTGTGTTAAAGAAAGTGAACTCATTGTTGGTACAGATGAGGCCGGAGGGTAAACTAAAGTTTGCACTAGGGCGATTGTAAATTGTTATTTCTTTACCAAGGTAATTATCGCACCCTTGAGCATCAGTTACCAACAATTCGACAAAGTAAGTTCCAATTGCAGAATAAATGTATGAGGGATTTTCAACCGCAGCAAACCCAATTCCATCTACTTTCCATTCATAGTTTTGGGCCGTAGGTGAATCAGAAGAAAATGTGACTGAATTATCTTTGCACACTCCGACATTTTGCCAATTTATACTTGGTGCAAGTTTATTTTCAACATTGATAACAATAGTTTTTTCAATAGGATTCGAACCATTAGCACTAGCGGTTAGTGTTATAGCCCTTTTACCTTCAGTGGTAAACTGAACAATAGGATCAATATTTGATAATGTTTCTGTTACACAAGTTGGGCTGGGGAAATCTACTCTGTACAATCGAGAAGAACTCCAAGAGGGAGCAAAGGCAAACCATGTGGATTTATTTTTTACTAATGCGACTTTTAGGGTATTCTCTAGCACAGAAAAATTCGTAAGGTTACTTGATGATATTGGCGAAACAGTCGGAGATTCTCCAAGATTTACTCGAAATAAATTTCCTGAAAGAGTAGAGATAAACAACATATGGTTACCATTATCAAGACCTGCATCGATGCCGTAAGGCAAATTACCACTGAAGGAAATTCCTAAGTTTTGGGTCGTGGCGGCATTGGTAATTTCGCTGCCAAAATTTATTGAGTGTGCAGTTTGGTTGCCAAATGAAACTGTGTAAGCAAAGTAATTTTGATTGTGTTCTAATGCCACTATGTCTCCCAAAGTCGTACCAGGTAACTCTATACCACTAAAGAAATCTGAAGATTGAGGGAGTGACGAAAGTGTAGGAAGATTTACAACAAAAACGCTATTATTTAATGTATACAATAACCTCCATGTGCTGCCTGTTTTAATCAAATCTAATCCGGAATTATTTGATCCCCCTCCAGGCTTCAATGAAGTTACATCTACACCATCTGCGTAGGTATTCTTAAGGCTTGATCCAAAATTGATTCTACTTAAAATTGACCCTGACAAGCCATACACAAAACCATACCACATACCATGCTCATTTACTATTTTAATATCACCCGGTGCTGTAAGCTGACCATTAAAATTTCCCAAATCAACAACTAAAGGATTATCATTAGATAGATCAGAACCAAAGTCCATTCTCAAAATAGAATTACCATTTTGATTAGCAACGAATCCAAACCATTCTGAACCGTCAAATACAATATCAATTCCTTGAGGAACATTTGCAACTAGGCTTCGCAAAAGCTTTACAGAAGGAGTTAAAGCCAAATCGCCTTGACAAATATCCCAGAGGAAGGTGTTCGCATTAGATGAAGTGTTGGTTAAAGGAAGATTTTCGTTTAGACAAGCGGTGGATTTAACCGAAAAATCAGCAATAGGATTTTGAGCAATCGTATTAATTGAAGTTGACAGAAGAAAAAGTGAAAAAAAAACTCGTATCATTTTCGTAAAGCCTCAGCAAAAATAGCAAACAATTTACCCGATGTTTTATCTGGGCTAAACTTTTCTCGTACTAATGCTGCTCCGACTTTATGGGCATTCTTCCTTAGGTCGTCATTATTTGCCAGCATTAACATAGCATCTGCCATTTCTTGAATATTCCTGTTTTCTACTAAAATACCAGTTTCTCCATTACTAATAATTTCTGCTGGCCCCCCACTTCTACTGGCAATTACCGGGGTACCAAAGTAAATCGACTCCAAACAAGTCAGAGAGAAGGACTCTGATACTGAAAAATTCAGGCAAATTTCTACACGTTCATATTCTGCTTGAACATTATTGGTATACCCCAGCCATTCACACTTATGTGCCAGCTTTAATTCCTCACTTTTTAGCTTTAATTGTTTTAGAAATACTTTGTTTTTCATTAAGCCCATATCTCCGCCTACAAAACGTAAGCGCCAACCGGGTAACTCTTTTTCTATTTTAGCGAATGCTTCTAAGGCATAATTCTGTCCTTTTCCTTCAATATAGTTAGATAAGTATAGAAATACTTTTTCGCGTTCAAGCGAACCTTGGCTTTTTTGGTTTGCTTCTAACTCTATCGGTAATTCATTATACAACACTTGAATTTTTTTCGAATTAGGCAACTTATTTGCTAAGTATTGTGAAACTGCAACAATTGAAAATGCGAAATAAATATGTAACCGAACCCAAATATTGAATAACAACTTAGGGAAGCGATTAGGTAAAAATCTAACATGGCAAACATATGGAATCTTGCTGCCGAATATGTGCAAACTAACAGGTAATAAATTATATAGGTCGTTGTTAACTACTAAATCGATTCTATTTCTTTTTAAAATCATATTCAATGCGATGGTGTTTCGGATTAGATATGGTAAGTATAGCAAGTTCCTTCTAAAGCTTTTACTTAATTCTACCATCGGGAGGAACTCAATTTCACTAAAACTATTTTGCCTTAGCCAATCTGCCGCATTTGATTTTTCCGGAAGTACAAAAACATAGTTGAATTCCTCCAAATTGTATAAACACGATCGCACAATCGACTTCAATGCGCCTGTAACATCTATACTATTTTCGATGATCAATATGTTTCTTTTTTGCGTCATTTTTTATTCATAATGCAAAGTTTTCTTCCAGCTGTCCAAAAACACTTTTTCCGAGGTTCTTTTCATAAACCGTTTTCTGAATTTTTCATCAAATGACTTACGTTTTTGAATAATCTGCAGAATGGAGTCCAACCATAAATTCTCAGTTTCAATATGTATGGTTGGCAAAAGAAAACCACCACCTGTCTCTATAGCAAATGGTTTAGAAACAATATCTTTTCCTTCACCCAACTCAAATAATTCCTTCGGTCCGTAAGGACAATCTGAAGTAACAACCAGTTTTCCAAGCAATAGGGACTCTGCCATCGCATTAGGGAAACCTTCCGACACAGAATTCAATAGACAAGCAACAGAGTTTTTAATGTATACACTTGTATTTTGTTTCGAACCCGCTAAGAAAACCTGATCATTTGGATTCTGCCCTACCGATAAATTTAACGACTTAGCAAATGAAGTTATTCTCATTTCTTCCGGTCCATTGCCTAACAATACCAATTGAAGTTTCGGAACAAACTTTAGTAAAGATGAATATACATTGATGATCCCGTAAATACCCTTTTCGTGAGCTAATCTCCCACTATACAATAGATAAGGATTATTTGGAATAACTGATAGATTGCTAATTTTATCACAATTCATGACTTCCTCAATGTAATTGTAGATGACATGAATTCTGTCTGCTCTAATATTGAAATGATTGATTAATTCTTCTTTAATACCTTTGTTTACTGTTACAATTGAGTCAGCTCTCTTATATAAAAATGGAATTAGAATTTTCTTTCGCAAACTAAAGAAGTACGCATGCATATTAGGATCGTGCAATTTAGACCCGCGAACACTAAGCACAACTAATTCTTTCTTCTTTGTTAAAACGTTTAAATAGTCAGCGCCCTCAAGAAAACTGATGCAAGCAATAGGTGAAATCTCATTCTTTAGTTTACTAAAATTTCTAATGCGTTTGATGAGGTTAAACAATTTTTGAATTTTGCCATTAGCTGGCCTTGTTCCTAGTGATATTACGTCTTGCGGCAACTTGTAAAATGACGTTAACCCTTCATCAAATACAATTGGAACAACAGTAAATTCTTTTGATAATACCCAAGCCAAACGCGCGAAAGAGTTTTGTGCCCCTCCCATGGTTAATTCAGGTATTATCATAATGATTTTTAGCTTATTCATGATGATACTTTTTATACCACATCATAAAGCTCAGCAAACGCCACATCTTTTCAATATTATAATCATGACCCTTTTGCTTGTAATAGTTGTATTTCTTTAGTTCATGTTTTACTTCTTCATTGTTCAACAATCCTGTCTTGTCTATTTCCTCCTTTGCCAGATAAGTATTAAAAAGCTGGTCCAAATCTTGGCTAAACCATTGGAAAACCGGAATTGAAAATCCTTGTTTCTTCCTCTCAAATAAACTTGCAGGAATATACTCGCTAAGAACTTTTTTTAATAAGTATTTACTTGTGTTTTGCTTAAGATGCAGTTGAGGACTTATGGAGAAGGCCAATTCAACAAGTCGATGGTCGAGCAATGGCTCTCGACATTCAATTTGATTAAACATGGTAGCACGATCTACTTTTACTAATAAATCATCAGCCATATAATTTTCCAAATCCCACTTTCGCATTTCATATAATGGATGTGTTGAGCTTTCTTCCATTTTTCCTTCGGCTTGACAATACAATAATAACTGTTCAAGCTCTTTTTGGGCCTGGTTAGAAATTAATGCTTTATAAAAGGATTTGAAATTTGTTGCCTCTAAAAGTTCTTCTAATGCATAAAGTCGATGTTCAAAGTTTTGTTGTACAATCGATTTTCTAACATGCTTCGTTATCAATAAACGCGATGCTTTCACCAGACTATTTCTGACAATTGCTGGCAATCTATGCAGTCTATTGTAAAGTTTAATTGCACTTTGATAATGGTTGTAACCAGCAAACAACTCATCGCCACCATCAGCAGATAGTACCACTTTAATACCATGCGATTTTGCAAAAGCCGATATGCAGGCTGTAGGAATACCAGAGGTGTCTGCAAAAGGCTCATCATAGATCGTATAAAATTGATTGAAATACTCTCTAGCTTCGTTTAAACTTAATATGCGTGACTGATAATCTATTTGTAAATGTTTGGCTACATTTTCTGCATGTACAGATTCATTAAAGGCTAACTCCTCAAAGCCAATGTTAAAAGCTTTAATTTGTCCAAAGTTTTTACGCAAGATTGCACTTACTAAAGAACTATCAACACCACCACTTAAGAAGACGCCAACAGGCACATCGCTAATCATTCTATACTGACAAGATGAAATTAACAATGCATGTAACTCATCAATTAGATCATTCTCTGATTTACGGTTTGAACATACTTGTGGAATATGCCAATAAGTAGTAATTGTGTGGTTTTGATTCTGAAATGTAAGAAAAGTTCCTGCTTCCAATTTTTTGACAGAAGTATAGATGGATTGACTGGATGGCGTAAACCCAAAACTAAAGTAGTTGGACAATGCAGCTGCATTCACTTCTCTTGCAACTGGGAAGTGTCTAAAAACTTTTAACTCGCTCGCAAAGTACAGTGTATAATTATCAACAGCATAATATAAAGGTTTAACGCCAATTCTATCTCTGTATAATTGTAGGGATTTGCTTATCGTATCATAAATGGCAAATGCAAACATGCCAATAAACTTCTCAACTGCTTTTTCGCGCCAGTAATCATAAGCTTTAATGATTACTTCTGTATCTGATTGTGTTTTAAAAATATAACCTTGCTCAACCAGGACTTCTCTAATTTCTTTATAATTATAAATTTCACCGTTAAATACCAATATCCAATTTTTAAATTGGAATGGTTGCTTCGCAGCTTCTGATAAATCGATAATTGCTAAACGTGTATGAACTAAACCGACTCGTTCGTCAGAATAAATACCGTTTCCATCTGGCCCGCGGTGTTGCAAAGCGTCACAAATGACGTTTAAATCAATCTTACCTTGTGTTGCTCCAATATAACCAGCGATTCCGCACATCTCAGTCTTTGGTCTGAATCAATTTTTCTAATGCTGTAGGATCAACAATGAATGATCCGCCAAATTTATTCATACTGGGTTTTCCAATAATCGCTTCGTACTGAATACCTTTATATGAAGCAGCCATGATATAATGGAATGGAAGATACCCAGAATCTGGTGGTGGAAAAAGTTCAATTAACTGTTCGCACTGTTCTGAAAAGAATAAGTTAGTTAAACCAGCACCATGAATACCAATGATTTTCTTTAACCCCCGAAATAAACCGATTTGTTGTGAAGGAGATAACTCATCAGTATCAATAATCTTATAATCGTACTTTTTTACTACTGATTCTACTTCATTTGAGTTCTCAATAAACCTCAATCGCTTCGGGTTACGTTTAAGATAAATTTTTTCGCACTTCTCTGTTTCTACAATTGATATTTCGAAGTAAGGCTTGAACAGTTTATTTAAAGTTGGAATATGATGTGTCAATGGCTTACAAAAAATAGTGTTGCAA
Organism: Cyclobacteriaceae bacterium; assembly: GCA_022842845.1. Taxonomy (GTDB): domain Bacteria; phylum Bacteroidota; class Bacteroidia; order Cytophagales; family Cyclobacteriaceae; genus Chryseotalea. The sequence goes on from JALHOT010000001.1 coordinate 358,063, forward strand.
CATTTAATGTATTCATCATGTTTCTGAATAACCCAATTATAATTTTTATTCCTGCCTACATTTTCATACCAAAACTGAAAGAAACCTTTATTCCAAGTATTTTCAGAGATTAACAAACTATACTTATTGATATCGATGCCTTTCAATTGAAGGAAGTATAGTTTGGCCAATACATCATTATAAAAATGAAAATAGTTCTCTTCTCCAGTATCTCGTAATGAAATAAGCTGATGAACCATTTTTACTTTCTTTTTGATGACAAACCATTTGAAAATGCCTGGTTTCGGTAAGAATAAAGTTCTGCTAATTCCTAATGAATAATAAAGTAGTTTATTCCATCCAACTATTGCCCAGCCAATAGTAGGTTCTATTGTAACTTCACCATGATGCGTGTAGATGTACTCCTCTTGTGTCCAGTTTGTCCATTCATCCATGTATTGTCTAACATGCATATTTGTAATGCTTTCAGTCTTTACACAATTATCTTGAAATGGAAAACCTTGTCGGTAAAGTAAAAAATCATTCTTATTGACTAAATACTCAGGAAAAACAAAGCGATCTACTGTTTTAACTTTTGTCGAGTTATAGAGAAAAAAGGCATGTTTTAAAAATGCTGCAGGAAAAATACTTTTTAAAACGCGTTTTACCATTTTAAAACATTCTTTGCTTAATCGTAAGTTTAACTCCTTCTTCTAAATCTGTTAGTGGTCGGTTGATAATTGCCTTCATTTTACTGATGTCAGGTTTTCTACGCGTCATATCTCCTTCCTCTAAAGCAGGCAAGTGTATGATACTAGACTTTGAGCTTGTTATGTTTATTATGCGTTGTGCCAATTCTTTAATCGAAATTTCCTGATCATTGCCAAGATTCATTACATCATTTATACAATGATTATTTTCTAAACATTGCCATGTAGTTTCCAAATTATCTTCAATGTAACAAAATGTTCTTGTTTGCATGCCATCGCCAAAAAGTGTAATAGGCTTACCTTCAATCGCAAGTTTTAAAAATTTTGCAACAACAAAATCCTCACTTTGTCTTGGTCCGTAAGTATTGAAAAATCTGAAAATTGTAAAAGGCAACCCATACTCCTTTTGATAAGATCGAAGAAATGATTCTCCGACATTTTTCACAACTGCATATGGTAAGCGACTATTTAACGGAGTTGTAGACTCATTTTGTGGAAATTCAACTGGTTCGCCATATACTTCTGATGAAGAGGAGTAAAATACTCTTTTAACACCTGTGTTTTTGCTAAGATCAAGTATGTTTTTAATTCCCTGAATATCTTCTAAAACTTTTATCGGGTTGTCTAGTGTGCGTTGCACACCGACTACTGCTGCATAATGAAAAACAAATTCAAATTTATTGGCTGTCATGATGCAGCTGATATCATTAAAGTTATTTACATCAGCTTTAATGAACTGAAAGCTTTCTGATGATTGAGGAAGTTTAAAGGCAGAGCCAGTTAAGAAATTATCAACACCAATAACTTGATACTTACCAGAAACAGAAAGCTTGTGTGCGAGTGCACTACCAATATTACCTGCTGCTCCCGTGATTAAAACCTTATTCATTTTATAAACTATTTTTTATGGATGCTAAATATCTTTTTGTAAACATAATCGGTGGATATACTTTAAAGGCTTTGAAAGCCCATGTGAACACCTCATATTTTCTTCTTTGTTCCGATAAACTCAGCATAAAAAAGGTAAAACGTTCTGCAATAAACTTATTGAAGTTACCTTTATAAATTTTTTGTACATCCGTATTTCTTTGTAATAAGTCAATTAACAACAAATCTCGAGCAATTACTTTATCAGCCGGAATGGTAAATAGGCTTCGGCTATCATGATTAACAACAGTAGATGTTACCGTATTGTCAAACACAAATGTTTGTTGCGATAGTAAACGTATCCATAATTCCCAATCTTCAGAAGAAGCTAAAACTCTATTCTCATGAAATGGGTTATTGAGAGCAATTTCTTTCTGCAAAAAAACCCCATTACAACTTAATCGATTGTCAAAGATGATTTCCTCTTTGATATTCATTTCGAATGAAGTGAAGGATTTTAACCAATTTCCATCAGCATCCTTAAAATCATAACCGAGATGAAACCAGCTTGGCATTTTGCTTTCAATAATTCTAAATGCTGTTTCCAGGTGATTAGTATACATTAAATCATCTGAGTCGAAAAAATTAATGTATTCTCCTTTAGCTTTTTGCACACCAAAATTTCTAGCTGCGGCTCGTTCTCCGTTTTCCTTCAAATAGTATTGAATTCTCTGATCAATAAACTTACCAACTACTTGACACGTATCGTCTTTACTTCCGTCATCTACTACAATAACTTCGAAATTCGTATAAGTTTGAGCCAATACACTTTCAAGGGTTTTGCCAATCAAATGTGCTCTATTATAGGTAGGGATAACAATGGTGAAAAAAGGCTGATTCATATTGTTATACTTGATTTAAAGATTTGTATTGATTAATTACACTTTTCTTATCGAAATTACCGTAAACAACTTCATGTAGCGTATTGCCTATGTTTGATAAAATGTCTTTTTGCTGATGAAATTTCTGAATAGTCTCAACTGCTTCAAGTACAAATGAATCTGGTTCAGTGATAAAAGCATTCACCTTATCTACTAAATAGTCATCAAAGTCACCAATTCCTTTACAAACCACAACTGGTTTTTTCACTAATCCAACTTCTTTTACTACAACGCAACTTGATTCTAAAAGGCTTGGATGTAAAAAGAAGTCACAAGCAGCATAGTAGTCCATTACATTAGAAACATAACCTGTGAGCAGTACATCATCAGTTAAATTTAGGGTTTGTATTTTCATTTTCAGCTCTTCCTCCATTTCACCCTTACCCATTAGCAGCAGAGAAACAGGAATATCTATTTTCTTTAACTCATAAACAACGTCAAGTAATAATTCTGGTCGTTTAAATTTTGTAAAGCGACAAGCACCTACGAGAATCAACTTCTGATTACCAAATTTACTTCTTAGTTGCTCAACCTGTCTGTTATCTGGCTTAGGATAAAGTGTAAAGTCATAAGCCAAATTAATGTGAATAATTTTAGTGGGTGGAATGTTCTCTTTCTCCACCATATACTTTTTAGCATGAATAGATACTACTATAATTTTTTTGGCTAAGCGATAAGTTAATCTATAATAAAGATCTTGATCAAATTGGTACAAACTACTCTCGTTAATATGATGCCTGCACAAATAAACTCTTGCCTTTATAAAATACTGTCCGATGGATGCAACAAAATTAGCTGGTTCCAGATGGCTGTATACTATTTCAATATTATGTCTATAACAAAATGTTATAAAGTAAAACAGATGTCTTAAGAAATACCAAGTTCCACTTCTTTTACCTGGTAAAATATATGAATACGTTTTAATTCCATTTTCCTCTAAAAATGGATGAATAATAAAACCTTCTTGTTGTGAGAGTGAGATGACAGTATGACCTTCCTTCTTAAAGGCAATCATCAACGTTTCGGTATCGCGAGAACGTTGGTTGAAAGGAGAATAAAAGAGGATTACAGCCATTTTTCTAAACTACTTTATCCTTTTGGCATAAATAAAATCATCCACTACATTATTATAAGGATCACGATAAAGTATTTGGTATCCATTTTCTAATAGAAACTCTTTTATTTTCTCTCTTGTGACGTAAAATTTACCATGTTGATGAAAGTTTTCTCTGAAGTCATGACAAGAGATACAAAGATTTTTGACTTTTTGAAAGTGCCTCTTACTGCTTAATAAATATTGTTCGGCTCCTTCAATATTAACTTTTAAAAAGTCTATAGATGAGATACTATACATATCAACAAAGGAATCGAAGTCAATAGCTTCAACTTTAAAGCCCATACTAGTATGTTCTTCAGAAATTGTATTCACTAAATAGTTATCGACATTATCTTCTATAAAAATTTCTGTGCATTTATCATACAAGGCTTTATTCACAGGCATGAGCTGCTTTAACTCATTCTGTTTCGATGCATACTGCAAACCTTCATAAGTAATGGGGTTTGCCTCCAGAGCAAATACCTTTCCACCAGCTCCTACAAGTCTTCCGTACAATAGGCTTTCTTCGCCTAATCCTGCGCCTATATCCACTACAACGTCTCCATTTTTCGGCAGGTAAAAATAATTATAAGTATTAATTGCCATAGTTTGCAGATATTTCATAGTATAAGCCCAGCCCGGACCTAATGACATGAAGGTAAATGAACTGTCTCTGAAGCTATATGCTCGATATGCTGGATGGTAACTTACTCTATAAAATTTTCTATACTTTAATAAATAGGCAATAGAACAAATGAATGTTAATATTTTATAGTATCCTTTATTGTGAATAGCATTAAGTAAACGAATCATTATCTCTTCTTTAGTTTTCTATATAAATTAATACTTAATATTGATAGAAATATCTTAGGCGAAAGAAAAAGCATTTTCATATACCTGCTAATCCTAGATGGCATCTGGCTCAAAAAGTTAATTTGAATATTCTCAACTATTACTTTTTTTATAATAGTTTTCTCTAATTGTGGTACTTCATTAAATACCGATGCCAAAATCAAGAAATGCTCAAAAGCATACTCAAAGTAATCATTTGTATGCTTTGGTTTACCACTACCTGCTCTGTAGTAATTGTACTTTGAAGGGCTATAAGCAATATCAGTTTTTAGAAGTATTTTACAAAAAACTAATTTGTCGCCTGTATAGCGAAGTAGGGGTGTAGTGACTGCAATTGATTTTAAAATACTAGCATTAAAGATAGCTGCACTTGTGTTATTTACAGTTCCATATACTAACATAAACTGTAATAACTCATCCTTACCGGAGTTGGTGTGAATCTCATCCCATCTATGTGTATTTATACGTTTACTCTTAGCTAATGCAAAACTACCACCTATAGCATCATTTACATCTAAAATATTCGAGTCACAGTACAAAAAGCCTGCATTTGGATACTCGGAAGCAAGCATGGACATTTCTTTTAAGAAATCACGATGGGCAAAATCATCACTTTCTGCAATCCATATCCATTCTCCACTAGCCAAATCAATTCCTTTTTGCCATTGCAAGAATGGTGAGCCGGAATTTCTAGTATTTACTACAATATGCTTTACTAAAGGATGTGTTTTATATTGATTAATAATTTCAAGGCTATCATCTGTAGAGCAATCATCAAGCAAAATAACTTCTTTAACCTCAATAGACTGGTTAATTACAGAATCAATTCTTTGTTTTAAGAAACTAGCGTGATTATAATTTGGTATGATTACTGAAACCTTCAAGATGATTCAATTGACTTAAATAATAATTCCTAGGCCGTTATACTTTTTATAATTATAAAATTTTTTATTACAAGCTTTTGCAATATCTGCAACTGCGCGCTTTACATCCTTATAACTTTCTGTGTCATGAAAGATGCTGACTGTAGAATGTTGAGCGCTCCAAAGTCCACATTCGTAAGTTGCTTCGTATGTATGGATGATATCAACATGAATTAAGTCGAAGTGTTGCTCATTGCCTTTTATGAAGTCCCTGTAATCCGAGCGAATCAATTCAACATTAGTGTAGTCCTTAAGGTTATTTCTAGTTAACTCATAGATATCACCATGAAAACCAGCATGTTCATCCCCAGTAAAAATATCTACGCCAGTAACTTTTGTAAAATAATTTGATAATGCAGAAGATGAATATCCAAATTCGACACCAAATTCTAGTGCATGATTATTTTCACATCCAGAAAAATTGGTAATATCTTTCAAAATGCTTTCTAAACCAACCCATGCTTGAGATTTTGAATGAATAAGATTCTTGGGTCTTTCAATAATGGTGGGGACATAATTAATCTCATTATAAACAATACTATCTCTAATCGATCTTAGTTTGGTTGCAATTCCTGTATTAAACATAGTTTCAATAGTTAATAAACTTGATTACCATGAATTTGGTTGCTAATAGAAGAAGATGAGTTGCTGTTTTGACTATAGTAAGCTTCTTCCTCATTTAGCTGGTTAGAATTATTATACCATGGCAAATGACGCACACTATAAGGTGGCGCCATTCTTATCGCTTTTTGCGTATAGATTTCTCCAAACTTTAAACTTGTAAATGGTTTATATAAAGCAAAAGTTGTATCGATAGGGGCATCAAAGGCTAAATCGTGATAAGTTTTTTCCCAATATTTCTTCTCGTACTCTACTACTTTTTCTTTAAAGGAAAAATGATCAGGCAAATCATCTATCTTTATTGAGAATCCTACCTTCTTCAAATTCAGGTCGTTTACTAAAGTTTGATAAAAAGTGTTAAGAAAATCCTTTGGACATTCAACTATTGGTAATACATCTGAATCTGTATAAACGAAAAATTTCCATTTGTATTTATGGTATAAACCTGACTTCCAAAATGCTAAATGGCCAAAATTCTCTTTCAATCGAATAACCTTTACATCAGTCATTTGATAGAAGTCGAGCAAAGGTTGATAAGTAGACTGATTATCTAATATGACAATGTTTTTATAGCCATATTTTGTTAACCAATCAATTAAAAGTTTAAGTGTAGTTAATCTATTAAAATTATTGATAATAATTGGCAGTTGACTTACTTGCTTATCAGAAATATTTAGTTCGTATCTTAATTGAATATAATAGTGAATGATTACGTCTTGTAACCAATATATTAAGTTAAAGATATAGGTCTTAATTTTGTTCAATTCTTATTAAATTATTCTTCAGTAAGAAATATTTGTGTCTATAGCCTCCGGCCTGAGATAGATATCCAATGAGTTTTCCAAAAGAAAAGAAAACACCAGCTTTGGCATCAATTTGAGTTGTATCCCTTTTTAAAGTATAACGGTATAAAGAACAAATGAAATAAAAGGACTGATAAAGACAATCTTTAAACCAATGTAAAAAACGAGGTTTAGTCCCTTCAAATAGAAAATCATACACGCGAAGAAGTGAAGCACTGTATGCTTGACTCTTAATCAATTTCAAAAGATACTTTTCTGTTAATCTTTCTTTAGGCATAAAATGTTCGAAAGTTAATTCGGAAGAATAAGCTAATTCATGACCTAAGAGTTTAAATGCATAAGTTAACTCGGTATCTCCACCTGAAATCAAGCTTTTACCTTTTCTATCGGAGAGTATGTGTTTAAAATTACTTTGAAAAAGGTTCAGGTACATTTTTTTTCTAATGAATAGGCCAGCTCCGTATAAGCTTTTAATTTCTTTATCCATGACAATAATGTCATTTCCCTGGCTATAGCATGCATAATTATACTTATAACGCTCAAACCATTCGGGTATAGATACATCACTGATAACTTTTCCTTTGCCTCCTAATGCAGCTATGTCTGTATTATCCTTTAAAATTCTGAAACCATTTTGACAATATGCACTATCTAAATGGTTGTCATCATCACAAAGCAAAATAAATTCGAATGTAGCATGGTTGATTCCTGTATTTCTTGCAAAAGATAAGCCTTGTCTTTTTTCTCTAAGAATTTGCAAAGGAAAATTAGACCCTAAATCTTGCCAAATTTTTTGTGCCAATGTGGCTGTTTGATCTGTCGATGCATTATCAACCAAAATTAGTTCGATGCTAAAACTTGCATCAGTCTGTTGTTGGGACAAATGAAGTAAGGTTTGATCAAGCTTATCAACACTGTTAAAAGCACAGATTACAATTGATACTCCGTCTTGACTATTCATTTTTGATACCGATAACTAGTTCTTGAAATGTCTCTACACGGAAATTATTTGATTTAAGAACATCTATGATTTCTTCCGTGCTCCCTACTTCTTCATGGACTTCAATAGAAATTAATTTAATAGTATCAAAAATTGCTTTCCAATCTTTATAATTTCTTAATAGAGAAAACTCAGAACCCTCAATATCAATTTTTAAGTAATCTATTTTTTCCCAGCCTAAAGAATTTGCAATATTTAATGGGTTATCAACCGGAATATCATTCTCCTTTACTGAGGTTGATTTTGCAAGCGCAAAAGACCAATCTTTTTTATCCCTAAACTCACGCATTGGTGAAAGGGAATCTCTTGTGTGCCATATCCCCATCTTTAAAAGACTAACACCTTCTAAATTATTGTTGAGAATATTTTTTTCTAATTGGCGGAAGTTGCTTTCTTCAGGTTCGATACAGGCAATGGACGCATTTGGAAATTCTCTTTTCAGTTCAATTGCAGTTAAGCCTATATTGGCCCCACAATCCATGATTTTGAAACTTTTTAAATCTATTTCTTTTAATATTTCAATTATACGTTTTATGCCACCTCCAAGTACAATTTGGTCGAAAACGTGCAAATCAGAACTTTTAATTCTTAAAGCATACTTAAATGATTTTAACTCTACCATTAACTCATTCTCTTTTCGTGCTATAGTTGAGTTAAATGTTAATGCTCCGCTTATTACAGAATACAACTTAAAAACATCTTGTGCTATACTAAAATGAAGTTTGCTTAGCACAGTTCCAGTAATCAAAGAAATGATTTCTTGGATTTTGAAATACTTAGTTTTTTTTATAAAATTTTTCATTCCAATTCACTTACACCGATTTCCATAATTCTTGAATTAGGAACTATCATTCCATGATCGGGTGTATGCGGAAACGTTCTGTTTGGCGTAGGGGAATTTAATACTTCAAATGATACAACTTCAGGAAGATAATCAAATGTTATAGTGTTATGCGGTCCAATCCAAGCGGAAACGTAGTATTTACCTGGTACTAATGGGGGCAGTTCGATTTCGGCTATCAATTTTTTACTATTTTTTGAATCGCTAATAAATGGAGAGTAATTAGGTATAGCTTGCATAAAAGTGTTAAAGGAAGAGTCAGAAACATCAAAAGCTATAAACGCGCTGTTGTGATTTTGATTACTAATCAATTCAATTGATAATTCCAACTTTAATAATGGTTGGGTCCCTAATAGTCTCAAGCTTATTTTATTAAAGAAAAGAGGTTCTTTCACTGAATTCAATCGGGTAAAATGCTCCGAAGAATTCACACCAATAAGCTTCTGATACTGTTGCAACACATGTTGTGTTGAAGATATTTCTTTAATTGTTCCTCTATCTAATAAAATGCCCCTATGGCAAAGCTTTTCTACTGCATTTAGATTATGGCTCACAAACAAAATGGTTCTGCCGCTCTTGCTCACATCTTCCATTTTACCCATACATTTTTTCTGAAACTCGGCATCGCCTACAGCCAAGACTTCATCGATAATTAAAATCTCAGGTTCTAAAAAAGCTGCTACAGCAAATGCCAAACGTAATTGCATACCCGATGAGTAATGCTTTAAAGGTGTATCTAAAAACTTTTCAACACCACTAAAATCTACTATCTCATCGAACTTAGCTTTTATCTCGGCATGCTTCATGCCCAATAGTGAACCATTAAAAAAAATATTCTCTCTACCCGATAATTCTGTGTGAAAACCCGTGCCAACTTCTAGTAAGCTTGCAATACGGCCACGTGAAATAATTTTGCCAGTTGTAGGAGGCGTGATTTTCGAAAGTATTTTTAATAAAGTGGATTTTCCCGCACCGTTTCTGCCAATAATCCCTATTGATTCACCTGGCATCACAGAAAAAGACACATTTTCCAATGCCCAAAATTCTTCATTGGTTGTTTTTCCATGTGCAAAAAGTTGACCTATGCGTTCGCGCATGCTCAAGTAATTGCCACTCTGATGCGCAATGTTATAACGCTTACCTATACGTTGTACATCGAGAATCGGTTTCATATTAGGCAAGGTCAGCGAAGAAATCTTCCGTTCTTCTAAAATAAATTAAACCTACAAATAGAAAAATAATACTGCTAGACAAACTCAAAGTTAGCATCAAAGTATTAGCGCTTGTTGTTGACAATGGTATTCGAAAAAATTCTATGGCAGCATACATGGGCGATAAGGCAACGATATACCTAATCCATTCTTGCTCAATTAAACTTGCTGGATAAATAATTGGAGTTACGAAAAATAATATCTGTACTAAAAATGGAATGACATATCTGAAATCGCGATACTTTACATTCAAAGCCGAAAGCCAACTACCCAATCCTAAAGAAGCTACAGCAGTTACAAGCAAAGCCAGTGGCCATAACAAGATGGCTGAGAGTTCCGGGCTAACTTGATAATAAAGAAGAATAAAGAAAAACAATATAAATGCCATGATAAAATCAAAGAATGCACCTAGAATGGATGACACTGGGATTATTAATCTGGGGAAATAAATTTTCTTGATAATAGGTGCATTGTTCACCATGCTGTTGGATGCATTGGTTAATGCAGATGAGAAGAAATTCCAAAGAATTAGACCGGAGAAAACAAAAACGGGATAGGGAATGGTTAAATGCTGAATGTTGAGGGTCCTGCTAAAGAAAAAGGTAAAAATGAGCATCATCAGTAAAGGCTGTAGGATTGCCCAAAGAAATCCCAAAACAGTTTGCTTATACTTTACTTTGATATCGCGCCAGGTGAAAAAGTAGAATAATTCCCGGTATCTCCAAAGCTCACCAAAGTTTAAGAGCCGGTTTTGAGTAGCGTTAATTTCGTATAGAACAGGTTCGGGTTTCATAAAGAGGGTGAGGTTTGCAAAACTTTGCCAAGGTTTCTGCAACTTTGCCGCAAGTTACGATGAAAATTCTTTTTCTAACACCCTATCCGCTACAAGTTGCTCCTTCTCAGCGTTTTCGTTTCGAACAGTATTTTACGTTTTTACAAGAAAAGGGGTTTAACCTGTCTCATTCATCTTTTCTCAAGTCTCATAATTGGCAAGTTTTTTACAAAAGCGGGAATCTAATCAACAAACTATTTGCCTTATTTAACGGTGTTTTTATTAGAATAATTGATGTCTATAGGGCGTCCACTGCAGATTTTATTTTTATCCACCGCGAACTAATGCCGATTGGTCCACCCGTTTTTGAGTGGATTTTAGCTAAAGTGTTGCAAAAGAAAATTATCTATGATTTTGATGATGCCATTTGGCTTACAGATAAAACTGATGAAAGCCAACTCGAAAAATTATTGCGCTGGCGAAGTAAAGTAGGACTTATTTGTAAATGGTCACATAAAATTAGCGTTGGCAATAGCTACTTGGCAAAGTATGCCCAAAAGTTCACCAAGCAAGTTTTTATTAATCCAACCACATTGGATACCAGCCTGCATCATCCCTTAAATAATGAATTGAAATCAGAAAAAGAAATCACTATCGGATGGACAGGCTCACGCTCTACTTTAAAATACCTTAAAGAAATAGAGCCGGTATTAATCGAAATTGAAGATAAATTTCAGCAGATTTCATATATTATAATTGCTGATGAAAGACCGAATTTAAACCTGAAGCGTTTGAAGTATATACCTTGGAAGAAACAAACTGAAATTGAAGATTTAAATCAAATCGATATTGGTATTATGCCGCTACCAAGCGACCCATGGACGCAGGGAAAATGTGGCTTTAAAGCTTTGCAATATTTTGCATTGGGTAAACCAGCAGTTGTATCGCCAGTAGCCATCAATAAAGAGATTGTTATCCCGGACGTAAATGGATATTGGGCCAGTTCTCAACAAGAATGGGTAGATGCATTAACTACCTTAGTAAAGAATGAAAAATTAAGAGACGAATTTGGTGCCAAAGGAGTAGAAACGATTCAAAAGAAATTTTCAGTTCAGGCAAACCAACAAAACTTTCTAAGTTTCTTCAACTGATTGCTCTTCTGTATTTCTTAGTTTATCAGTCAATAATACTAAGGCCAAAGCATAGTAAGGTAAAAGTGGAATTTTATACCTTGCTAAAGTCCCGAAGTTATAAGTAGAAACACCAACTCCAAAAGCAAACACAAGGCTGAAAACCAAGCAAAACAAAATATTTGGGTCTGTTAAGGCTTTAAAAAAGGCACGCGTATATTTTACTAACAAGAAAATCGTAACGAGTAAAAAAATTAAGCTTTCGATTGCTGATAAAAGCATCAACGGATTACGCACTTCCCAAAAGTAAGGCCTGAATAAAGAAACGTTTACCGCGGCAGGCGCAAGTTTTAACATACTGCTCATGCTACCATCTAGTTCGCCAAGGGAATAACCAGAACCCGCATCTTTTCCTGTGTAATAACGAATATCATAAGCCGTAATTTTAGCTGTTTTAGCGATGGCATTTAAAGAATACTTATCGTCTGCTTCTGATATTTTAGCTATTCCAAAATAAGCCCCTACTAGCACGAATGGAATTAATAGTGGCGCTAACAATACTCTAGTAATAAATGATCCTGTCGAAAAAAGCTGCTTAGCATACACCCAAAAAAAAGCAGCTGGCAAAAAGCAAAGAATGATATACATCTTCACTTTGATAATGATCCATGCACTTAGCAGCAGCAACACTAATCCGAAAAAAGTGAACCTCTTTTCAATAAGGACCTGGTGGATTGCAAAGGTTAATAAACCTAAAGCGGAAAGAGTAATGGTATCCTTGAGTATGCCCGAACCCCAAAAAACAACACTCGGAATAAAGAGAATAGAGATGGCAATCCATTTGTGCAAATGAGGAAACTGTCGATAGAAAGTCACAAAAAATGCCCATGCCCCTGCAAATCCAAATAATGCAAAAAAAACTGCCGTGGCTGAGTAAGTTGAGAATGTAAAAAGATCGAAGAAGCCAGCGATGCGCACAATGAAGAAAGACTTATCAAAATAAAAAGGAATATGCTGCGCAAAGGAGTAAACTTCAGGATAAGCCCCTGGTTTACCCAGTAAAAGTTTCATCCCTATACTAAAATCAGTTATGAAGGCCTCCCAAATTATCCTGCTTCCATATGTATGGTAATTGTAGGTATCTCCACCATTGTAATAGAACTGATAAATAAAACCCAGTGCGAGTGCCCCGCATATCTTAAGCCAGAGGGCTGGCATAAAATATTTTCTCAGTATAGGATCTTCAATACGACTTCTAATATGGACAGATACCAAGAAGACTATAATAAGTAGCAGTGGCGTAACAACTATATCCCTCAGTTCCACCCGCTATACTTTAAATAAACTCAGTACTATTGGGCAAACCTTTCACGTCATTCACAAACTTGCGGAATTGGTCTTCTTTATCTTTTTCGCACACGATCACCACGTTACCAAAATCACCTACTAAATAGCCATTAAGGCCCTGCACTACGATGAGCTTGCCCTCACCTCCCCTGATAATAGAGTTTCTTGTTTCGTACGTGAGTGCCTGCGCCTGAATAACGTTATTGTTCTCATCTTTAGCGGATATCTCATGAATAGATCCCCAAGATCCAAGATCTGACCAGGCAAAATCACCTAAACAAACATGCACGTTTTCAGCCTTCTCCATGATTGCGTAGTCAATTGAAATATTTTTGCATTGACCATAAGCTTGCTCAATGGAAGCTTTTTCATTTGTTGTCCCCAGATCCTTTTCTATGTCTTCAAAAACATCTGAGAGTTCACTTTGATGTTTCTGTAAAGCCTCTACGATCGCTTGCGCTCCCCAAATAAAAATGCCTGCATTCCACACAAAATCTCCACTCTCTAAAAACTTTTTAGCAATGGCTAAAGCTGGCTTTTCTGTAAAAGTTTTTACTTTCTTAATAAAACCTTTAGCCTCAATATATTGAATATAACCATAGCCCGTCTCTGGTCGGGTTGGCTTAATACCAAGGGTAATCAATTTGTCTTGTTTGGATGCATGAGCTGCCGCTTTGGTAATTACCTCCTGGAAATCTTGTTCCTTTAATACCAGCTGATCGGAAGGCGTTACAACAATGATGGCGTTTGAATTTATCTTTCGAATCTTATAGCTAGCATAGGCAATACAAGGAGCCGTATTTTTTCGCATGGGCTCAGCTAGTATCTGATCTTCAGTTAAATCAGGGAGTTGCTCCCTCACTAATTTGGCGTGCTCTTCATGTGTAACTACTAAAATATTCTCCTTTGGACAAATGGGCAAAAATCTATCATAGGTTGATTGCAACAACGTTCGGCCTGTGCCTAAAACATCTAAAAATTGTTTGGGCTTTGAATTGCGACTGTAAGGCCAAAAGCGTACACCTACGCCCCCGGCCATTAGCACTACGTACAAATCTTTGTTCATGGTCTGTTAAGATTAAGAAAGGTAAGGAAGGACCTATCGATTTCAATATAAAATTTAGACGATACCTTCTTTCAATAAATCATGAAGGTGCACAAATCCGGCAACTTTGTCGTTTTCGGTCACAACCAGCTGTGTAATACTCTTCTCCTGCATTACATGTAAGGCTTTGACCGCAAATTCATCTAAACCAATGGTTTTGGGCGATTGGGTCATGATGTCAACAGCTTTTGCCAATCTTATATCAAGATCTTTTTGCAGCATCCTGCGCAAATCACCATCGGTAATAATCCCTAAAAGATGGTCCTCTTCATCAACTACGGCAGTGCAACCCAGGCGTTTAGAAGAAATTTCCAGGATCACATCCTTGACAGAAGCGTCTTTTTTAACCTTTGGCACTTCATGCCCAGCCACCAGGTCCGATACTTTCAAATACAATTGTTTGCCTAATGCCCCTCCCGGATGTAACTCTGCAAAATCTCGGTCGGTAAATTCCTTCATCTTCAATAGACACACCGCCAGAGCATCTCCCAAGGCCAAATGAGCCGTAGTACTTGTAGTAGGCGCCAAATTATTGGGGCACGCTTCTTCACCAATGGTTGCATTTAATATGTAATCTGCCTGCTTGGCCAAATAAGATTGTGTATTGCTTACCAAGGCAACAAGTTGTGAGCCCCTGCGTTTTAATAGAGGTACAAGCACTTTGATCTCGGGTGTATTACCACTTTTCGAAATGCAGATCACGATGTCATCTCGCTGGATCATACCCAAATCTCCGTGAATGGCATCGGCCGCATGCATGAAAAGTGCCGGAGTGCCGGTAGAGTTAAGGGTTGCCACTATCTTATTCGCAATGATGGCGCTCTTACCGATACCGGTAATAACCACACGACCCTTGCTGGCCAGGATAGCACGGACGCAGCCCTCAAAGCTGTCATCCAAATAGTCTATAAGCCGTTGCACAGCTAAGGATTCGTTTCGTAATACTTCCTGTGCAATGTTTTTGATATTTTTTACTAAATTCAATTCTCGGTCGGAGTTAGCTTTGTAATAGTGCAAAGATAATGTTTTACACTAACCCGCGTTAGGCGTTACTTATGATGTTGGTAGAAGAGAAAGACACCCTCAAACTGAAACTCAAAGAGATTTTCGGATATTCCCAGTTCAGGGGTAATCAGGAAACTATTATCCAGAATTTATTAGATGGCAAAAACACCTTTGTGATCATGCCCACTGGGGCTGGCAAATCGCTCTGCTATCAATTACCAGCCATGGTGCACGATGGCCTGGCCATCGTCATCTCTCCCCTCATTGCCCTGATGAAGAACCAGGTCGATCAGATGAATGCTTACGGTGTTAATGCACGCTTTCTCAACTCAACTTTAAGTAAGGGGGAAATCACCCGCTTAAAGAAGGATTGCATGAACGGTGTGGTTAAACTCTTATATGTAGCCCCTGAATCGCTCAATAAGGAAGAAAACATTGAATTTCTTCAAAAAGTCAATGTCTCTTTCGT
Organism: Cyclobacteriaceae bacterium; assembly: GCA_022842845.1. Classification (GTDB taxonomy): domain Bacteria; phylum Bacteroidota; class Bacteroidia; order Cytophagales; family Cyclobacteriaceae; genus Chryseotalea. The sequence goes on from JALHOT010000001.1 coordinate 373,735, forward strand.
TGCCATTGACGAAGCGCATTGTATTTCAGAGTGGGGCCACGATTTCAGGCCAGAATACCGCAGGATCAAAACCATGATTCAGCAGCTGGGTAATCTACCTGTCATTGCGCTTACCGCAACTGCCACCCCAAAAGTGCAGCTCGATATACAGCGCAACCTCCAAATGGAAGAGGCGGACGTATTCGTTTCCTCTTTTAATAGAAAAAATCTGTACTACGAGGTTCGCCCTAAAAAGGAGACCAAAAAACAGCTCATTAAATTCCTAAAAGACAATAAAGGTAAGAGTGGCGTTATTTATTGCTTAAGCCGCAAAAAGGTTGAAGAAATAGCCCAATTGCTCAATGTTAATGGCTTTAAAGCAGCCCCCTATCATGCCGGGCTTGATCCCGATGTGCGCGAAAAAAATCAAGATGGATTTTTGAACGAGGACATTGACATCATCGTAGCCACCATTGCCTTTGGTATGGGCATCGATAAACCCGATGTACGCTTTGTAGTGCACTACGATGTGCCCAAATCACTAGAAGGTTACTACCAGGAAACCGGTCGCTCAGGTCGCGATGGTTTAGAAGGGCATTGCTTGATGTTCTACAGCCACAACGATCTTAATAAGCTCGAAAAATTCAATAAAGACAAGTCTGTACAGGAGCGCGAAAATGCCAGAGTATTGCTGCAAGAAATGGAATTCTATGCAGAATCTCCGGTTTGCCGCAGAAGACAACTACTCCACTACTTTGGCGAAGAATATACGCAAGACAATTGTGGTATGTGCGACAACTGCGTGCATCCGCGCGAGCGTTTTGAGGGATCTGATTTTGTGAAAATAGCCATAGAAGCTGTTAAGCAAACCGGTGAACGCTTTGGTATCCAGCATTTGGTAAATGTAATTGTAGGACTTGAAGATGACTACGTAAAGAGTTATGGTCATTTCGACCTGCCCATTTATGGAAAAGGTGGAGACGAGAACACCGATTTTTGGAAATCCATCATTCGACAGGCACTTATCTATCAATACCTTGAAAAAGATATCGATAATATAGGTGTGCTTAAAATCTCAGCACGTGGTGAAGCGTTTTTAAAGAAACCGCACAATGTTGAATTAGCAAAAGACCACGACTTCACTACTGACATTGATGAAGAAGAGGAGTCAAGCGAAAGAGCACCGGTAAATGCCAAAGCTTACGATCCTAAACTTTTCGAAATGCTCAAAACCCTTCGCAAGCAAATGGCGAAGGAGAAAGATTTACCCCCTTACGTAATCTTCCAGGATCCATCATTGGAAGAAATGGCCACCACCTACCCAACTACCAAAGAAGAATTGGCCCAGGTGAATGGTGTGGGCATGGGCAAAGTGAATAAGTTTGGTGCTGCCTTTATTGAGCTGATTTCAAAGTACGTTGATGAAAATGACATTGAAACCGCAAGTGATGTTATTGTAAAAACATCTGTTAATAAGTCGAAGGCTAAAATTCAAATCATCAATCAGGTAGATAGAAAAATTGATCTGGAAGAAATTGCAGAAACCATCAATCTTTCTTTCGAAGATTTACTCACCGAAATTGAAAACATTGTTTACTCGGGCACAAAGCTAAACCTTGGCTACTATATAGATCAGGCGGTTGACAGGCATAAGCAAGAAGACATTTATGATTATTTCATGAATGCTGAAACGGATAGCCTCGAAGAAGCCTATAATGATGAAAGCTTAATGGATTACAGCGAAGACGAGATCCGTCTAATCCGCATCAAATTCATGAGCGAACACGCTAACTAGAAGCTAGAAGCTCGAAATTGGAAGCTAGTGGTTGGAGGCTGAAGGTTTGAAGTTAGAGATTAGAATAATCTAAACTTGAAGCCTTCAGCACAAAACCAACCAAGTATATAAGATTAGATTTTTTAATCAGGCTCTTCTCCATTTTTTATGATTAGAGTCTAGAAAGTCTAATCAACGAATTACAAATCATCTAATCAACACATCAAATCCGCTATCTTTGCTGATTATGAATATTCTCATCATCGGCAATGGCGGTCGCGAGCATGCTTTCGCTTGGAAAATCAAACAAAGCAAACATTGCCAAAACCTTTACGTTGCCCCGGGCAATGCCGGCACAGCACAAGTGGCTCAAAATGTGGCCATTGCCGTAGACAACTTTGAAAAACTAGGGCAGTTTTGTCTTGAGAAAAATATTGAACTGATACTGGTCGGCCCAGAAGTTCCTCTCGTGAAAGGCATTCGAGATTACTTCGAAAGCAAGCCATCTCTCGATCATATTTTAATGGTAGGCCCTGGTAAAAATGGTGCTCAGTTGGAAGGAAGTAAGGATTTCTCCAAGCAGTTTATGCTACGCCATGGCATCCCCACGGCTAAAGCCCAAACTTTCACAGCCACTCAACTGGAGGCCGCACAATCATATATTGATCAATGCAATATCCCCATTGTTTTGAAAGCCGATGGTTTGGCCGCAGGAAAAGGGGTGATCATTGCTGAAAGTCGTGAAGAGGCGAAAGCAGAAATAAAGGATATGCTGCAAGCCCAGAAGTTTGGGGCCGCGAGCAGTAAAGTTTTAATTGAAGAATTTCTTAAAGGCATAGAACTATCGGTTTTTGTACTGACCGATGGCACCGATTATGTAATACTTCCGGAAGCCAAAGACTATAAACGCATTGGCGACAACGATACAGGCCTTAATACGGGAGGCATGGGCTCCGTTTCTCCTGTAGTATTTGCAAGTGCTGATTTTTTAAAGAAGGTAGAAGAACGCATTGTGCAACCCACCATACGCGGACTTCAGCAAGAAAAAATTCCTTATAAAGGTTTTGTCTTTATTGGCCTGATGAACGTGCAGGGCGAGCCTTACGTGATAGAATACAATGCCCGCATGGGTGATCCGGAAACGCAATCGGTCATGAGCCGCATCGACTCAGACTTTGTTGAATTGCTAGCAGCCTGCGCAAAAGGCGACTTAAAAAACAAAACACTTACCATCAGCCAAAATTTTGCACTCACCATTGTCATGGCATCCGGTGGCTATCCGGGCGATTTCACGAAAGGATTCGCCATTGCAGGGCTGGATAAACCCCATGAGGCGCAGGTTTTCCATGCCGGCACCAAAGCAAAAGACCAGCAGGTGGTCAACGATGGCGGTCGAGTACTGGGCATTACCGCTACAGCGGCCAGCCTGGCAGAAGCACGCGAGAAAGCTTACCGTACCGTTTTAAACATTCGTTGGGAAGGTGTAACTTTCCGAAATGACATAGGGGAAGACCTTATGAAAATATCAGGTTGAGCTTGCCCAGACCTGACTAAAGAATTCGATCAGCCTTTTGCAAGCTCTGGCTGACATGATTGATATAAATTTTGAGACATGGGATGTGCGTGTGGTACAACCAAAGACAGTTCTGTTAAAGGCTGCCAGAACAACGGCACCTGCGGAACCGGGGGTTGCAATAAAATGAATGTGTTCGACTGGCTTTCTGATATGGAAGTGCCAGCTGCCGATAAATTTAAAGTGGTAGAGGTTCGTTTTAAAAACGGCCGTAAAGATTTTTACCGCAATACCGATAATATTGAACTCTACACCGGAGACCCTATAATCGTTGAAGTTCAAAATGGTCACCACCTTGGGTATGTATCCATGCAGGGCGAATTAGTACGCCTGCAGATGCAAAAGAAAAATGTGGCTGATGATGGCGAGATTAAAAAAATTTACCGCAAGGCTAACCAGCGCGACTTAGAAAAACTACAAGAAGTTCAAAAGCGCGAAATGCCAACCCTGTACAGAACCAGAGAGATTGTCAAGGAGCGAAAGCTGAACATGAAGGTCTCTGACATAGAGTTTCAGGCCGATAATACAAAAGCCACTTTTTATTACTCTGCAGAAGAAAGGGTAGACTTCAGGGAACTCATCAAAGTGCTCGCCACTGAATTTAAAGTGCGGGTAGAGATGCGCCAGATTAATCTTCGCCAGGAGGCCGGACGGTTAGGAGGTATTGGCGTATGCGGGCGCGAGCTTTGCTGCTCAACCTGGTTAACTGATTTTAAAAATGTAACAACCGGGGCGGCCCGGTATCAAAACTTATCGCTCAATCCAACTAAGCTCTCCGGGCAGTGTGGCCGCTTAAAATGTTGCCTCAACTACGAATTAGAAACCTACATGGAGGCCCTTCAACATATTCCAAAAATTGAAGCGCCATTGTTAACGCAACAAGGAGAAGCCAAACTTCAGAAGACGGATATCTTCCGTAAAATCATGTGGTTTGGATACGATACTGAAAACACCTGGTTCCCCATTAACATTGAAAGGGTTAATCAGATTCTGGAATTAAACCGTGCTGGCAAAAAACCTGCAACCTTGGAAAAGGATGCAGAGGCTGTGAAAGAGCCGATCGCCACACTCAACAGCGATCTGGTAAGCATGGACAATAAGTTCCGTGATAAAACCAAAAAGAAAAAGAAGAAAAAGCCGAACCGCGTGGGCAATAGTCAGAATCCAAACAGGCCCAATAACCCAAGCCCTGCTATGGGCGAAGGTAATACCGCTAACAGACCGAATAATCCTGGTGCTACTCAAGGCAGTAACCCTAATGCCAACCGATCTGATAATCCAAGGCAAGGGAACAACCGAAACCGTGGCAATAACCCCGGCAGGAATCAAGGCAACAGACCCAACAATCCTAACAGACCCCCTAAAGAATAAAATGAGAAGAGGTCTTTTATTTGTGCTGGCAATAATTGCCTTTGTAAGTTGTGATTCCTCAAGATTATTTGAAGAGAATAAAGATCTTGATAACAATCAATGGCTTCAGCAAGACACGATTGCTTTTACCTTTACCATCCGTGACATTGGAAAAGAGTACAATTTGCTGTGTAATATTCGCAACACGTCAGATTATCCGTATTCACGCCTGTTTCTCAATTATGCTTTGCGTGATTCGACAGGCACACCACTCTCTGGTGAATTGAAGTCGCTCTACCTATTCGATTCAAAAACAGGAAAACCGTTTGGTAACAGTGGCATCGGTGATGTATTTGATAATCGTTTAATGCTATTGGAAAATTACCGATTCAAGTACAACGGACGCTATACAGTCTCTTTCGACCAACAAATGCGCCTCGATACACTGGGGGGAATTTCTGCCATCGGCTTTCGCCTGGAAGAAGTAATAAAGGAGACCAAGTAGAAATTATTTGGCTTAGCGCGTTAGCACCACATAATCATGTAAAATAGTTTGGAGGAATTGCACTTCATCATGACCCGCTTCCTGAACATCTAAAACACTGCACAAACGTTTTGCCATCATGCTTAATGCTTCCCGATGAGCGGCATTAGGAAATTTCTTATACCGATCTAACACATTTTTTATTAGTAAGGCCTCTTGCTCCTTTAGCAATTTAGCTTGCAGATAAACCACTGCGTGATTCTCTTTAGACTTAATAGTCAATATATCAGCAAGAGAAAGTTCAACCTTAGGAACCAGTTTAATCACAGCTGTGGTGGCGACTATATCGCCCAAGCGTTGTGCTTTGACCGATGAAGCCACTAGGATAGAGGCGATACCACCAAGCGAAAAGTAAATATCGATCATCCTAAATACCCATCTGGCTGCATAATCTGCAGAAGTTGCCTTCCCCCCATTAATCTTGATCACTTGAATTTTCATGGCCATCTTCCCAAGGCTTTGTCCATTGTTAAGTGTTTCAAATGCCAGTGAGTAAAAAAGGAATATGCAAGCCAATAGTACTCCAAAAGCAGTCGCCATGGTGCCCTCTAAATAAAAGCCAGCATAACCAATAAAGGAGAGCAGTCCAATAATGGCACCCATACAAACAATATCAATCAAAAAGGCAACAATTCTATCGCGCAGCTCAGCCAGCTCGTAAGCAAGCACTACATTTTGTGTAGTTTTAATTTCTATGTTCTTCATTATTTAAGCTGAAAGCAATATTTTCACTCCTTCATGAAAGAAACTCGTTTCATTGCTCAAAATAAAGAAAAGTGGCTTGAATCAGAAAAGCTGTTGGCGAGTAGCAGCAAAGACCCGGAAAAACTCAGCAATTTATTTACGCAAGTAGTCGATGATTTATCGTATTCGCGCACATATTATCCCAATCGATCTGTAAGGATATACTTAAATAAAATAGCCAGGGAGTATTTTTCTATTCTCTATAGACATCATCAGCTAAAGAAAAACAGCTTGAAGATTTTCTGGCTTGAGGAGCTTCCTCAAATCATGATTCTTTACAGAAAACAAATGCTTGTCTCGCTGTTAGTTTTTTTGATGGCCGCGGCTATAGGTGTTTTTTCATCTATTGAAGATCCGCAGTTTGCCAAAACCATACTCAGTGATGGATATGTAGAGATGACCAAAGAAAATATACAAAAAGGCGACCCTATGGCTGTTTACAAAAAAGGGCACCAGGTTGATATGTTTCTAGGTATTACCCTCAATAACCTGATGGTAGCCTTTCGTACCTATGTGTTTGGTGTCTTTCTTTCCATTGGCACTTTGGCCATTTTACTATATAACGGCATTATGGTGGGCTGCTTTCAGTTCTTCTTCATTGAACGTGGCTTGTTTGCAGAATCTGCCCTCAGTATTTGGTTACATGGTACGTTGGAAATTTCCTCAATTATAATTGCTGGTGGAGCAGGGTTAGTGCTGGGCAGTGGATTGGTTTTTCCCGGCACTTACTCAAGACTACAGGCCTTTCAATTATCAGCCATGCGATCTTTAAAAATCATGCTTGGCATTACACCCATTTTCATATTGGCTGCTATCATAGAGAGTTTTCTAACGCGTTATACAGAAATACCTGATTTTATAAGACTCCTCCTGATCATTTTTTCAGCAGTATTGATCGTTGGGTACTTTGTGATTTATCCTTGGCGCAAATCTAAAAGTGGGTTTTCTCATCCATTAGCTCAGGAGAGATTATCGGCAGACGATCGAGAGCCCATTGTCTATGCTGCGATAAAAAGTAACGCTGAAATTTTAAAAGACAGCTTTCTATTTTACAAACGTAAAGTGAACACAATCATTCCGTGGATTGCCCTCATCAGCTTTCTCATGGCACTGGCTGATCATTTATCAGGTGAGCCCGAGAGTGCCGTTCGCTTTTACCAGGAATGGTGGCAATACTTTTTTGGTAATTTATATTACGCGCTTAAAACACCTAATCTTCTATTTGTAGCGATTAATACAATCGGATCCACTCTTATTCTCTATAAAATCTTGACAACTTTTGAAAATGAAAGAGCAGGAATAAACCATTCGCCTATTCAATGGGTGGCACTATTAAAAAGCATGGCTCTTGTACTTACATTTTATTCATGTAACTATTGGATAGGAGGCCTTGGAAGCATACTTATGTTAATTAGCTATCTTTTCTTACTCCTACTTATATATGCACAATTTGTCACAAAACGCAGTACAGAAACAAGTAGTACTTCTGAGATTTTAGGCGCCAACTTAGCACAGGCTTTTGGTTTACAATTTGTTTTACTACTACTTTCCTTTTCATTTTTAATGATACTCTCTGCTCCGTTGATTTATCTATACACTTCCATTTTGCAATGGAACTTCGCAGAATCTGATGCCTGGTCTAAAAGCATTGTGTACTTCATTGAGACCTTCATTAAAACTTTTTCCTTTAACCTCGTCATGCCCATCTTTGCTTTTAGTGGTGCTTTTCTCTACCATAGTTTACTGGAAACGAGCAGTGCCCATGAGCTGAAAAGTAAAATCATGCAAATCGATCATAGCAAAACTTTATCCAAAGAAAAGCAATGATCAAGTACGCTCCTTTATTCTTACTCTGCCTGATAATATGCGTAGAAAGGGCATCTGCACAGGAAGATTCCATTTCTCAAGCAGACAAATACACACTTGAAGAATCCGATAATGAATATATCCTTGTCAATCCGGAAGAGGCAAGTAATACTGATACCTACCAGGGACAGCCATTACAAGCAAAGCAAATTGATCCTGATGATTGGAAGCAGGTGGTCGGTAATACCACTTTTCAGGAAAGCGCTGAAAAGAAAATAGAAGAAAGTAAAATCCCAAAACAGAGCAATGCTCCCTGGGAGGGTAATACCCTTAGAATTATTTCATTCACGCTCATTATTATTTTACTCCTTATTCTTATCTACTTAATTGCACGAAATGTTAGATCCGAAAACAGAGAAGTTAAAAATAAAATCATTAAGCCTATCTATGCAGAAGAAATTGAAGACATTGAAGAATTTGATCCAAGTAATTTTTTAGACAAAGCCATGGCCGAAGGAGACTATCGATTAGCCATTCGCCTTGCCTTTATTGATTTACTAAAAAAAATTCATGAAGTGAAAGCCATTCACTGGAAAAAAGATAAAACCAATTCAGAATACTTAATTGAATTAAGTTCACAACAATATTATGAACAAATCAGAAATATAACACGCACCTATGAAATTGTGTGGTATGGTGAGCAAATCCCAAGCAAAGAAGATGGCGAAGCTATTATGAATCGTTTCAGAACCATTCAAAACCTTATTGGGCAAAAGGCTGTATGATCCGTCATAATAAAACACTGCTCATCATCATTATTGCTGTCTTGGCGGGGACTGTACTTATCTACTTTTACTTAACAGCCGAAAAAAATAAGTTTGAATGGCATGAAAGTTATGATAGCAAGAGTAAAGAGCCATACGGAACATCATACATTAAAACACTACTAAAATCATTCTATAAGTCAGCTACATTTATTGAGAATACAGATAAGCCAATGCATGCACTCCTCCAGGGAAGAGGAAGGAATACAGTCCTTATATCGATTGGGCACAATCTATTTCTGGAAGAATCTGATATCGAGGCCCTGTCTCAATTTGTTAAACGAGGTGGACAAGTACTCATTGCAAGCAATCTGGTTCCGCAAGAACTAATGAGCAGTTTATATGCATCTTCTTGCCAGGAAGAAATCAACTATCTCACCAGTGATCTGAGAACTGCCCGCCTTAACTTCTTTCACCCACAACTCAGGCAAGACTCGAGCTATACGTTCTCTTACAGGTACGAAAGCGAAGATATGAACTATGAATGGATGTTTCTCAATCCTGAAATATTCTGTCTTGAAGAAGAAAGCATTACTGCATTGGGTTATCTGGGATCATCAGACGCGGTAAATTTCTACAAACTGCATGTTGGCAATAATGGCTATTACTTCCATACGAATCCTATCATTTTTACAAACTATTTTATCAGTAAAAAAGAGAATATAGGATACATCAGCGGAGTGTTCTCTCACCTACAAGGAACAACCATCATCTGGGATGACTACAGCAAACTGCCTCTGATTAACAACAATGCATCAGATAAGGGTCCTTTATATTATCTGCTAAGTCAGCCTAGTTTAAAATACGCCTGGTGGCTATTCCTCGGAACTGTAGTATTATACATTGTCTTTGCCGCTAAGCGTACACAACGCGAAATACCCGTATACGATAAAAAGAGCAATACCTCTTTGGAATACGTACAAATGATTGCTGCCCTGCACTTCGAAAACGCCAATCACCTGGATATGGCACGCAAGAAAATGAAACACTTCTTTTATTTTATACGAACAAAATACGGAATACAAGGTCATGCTATAAATGAAGTGACATTGACCAGATTAGCGGAGAAATCGAAGGTAAGCAAGGGCCACTTAAAGGAACTCTTTGATCTTTATCATCTTATTGACAAATACTCGTACACAAATATTGAGTCCGATAAACTGAGTAAACTATTTTTCTCAATCGATTATTTCTATAAAAACTGCAAATAACAATCTTGACCTGCTATGGAAGAACAATCAACCTCTTTTGAAAACGCTTTACAAGGCGAACTGAATAATCTTAATCAACACCTGATAAAGATAAAATCTGAAATAGGCAAAATAATTGTCGGTCAGGAAAAAACGATTGACTTGATGCTGGCGGGCCTATTTGTGGGAGGTCACGTATTACTGGAAGGTGTTCCCGGTATCGCTAAAACATTAAGTGCAAAACTACTTGCCAAATCCTTGTCGGCCGATTTTTCAAGAATTCAGTTTACACCAGATCTTATGCCTACTGATGTTACTGGCACAACAGTTTTTAATGTAAAGACTTCTGATTTTACTTTTAATAAAGGCCCCATTTTTTCTAACCTTGTACTTATTGACGAAATAAACCGTGCGCCAGCCAAAACGCAATCATCACTTTTTGAGGTAATGGAAGAAAGACAGGTAACCATTGATGGTAATACTTATCCTCTCGAATTTCCTTTTCTTGTAATTGCCACACAAAATCCAATAGAACAAGAAGGGACCTATCGATTACCTGAAGCACAATTAGACAGATTTTTATTTAGAATTAAGCTCAAGTACCCCAGCCTTGAGCAAGAAATTGAAATCTTAAAAAAGTTTAAGAATGATTTTCAAATGAAAGCCATCAACTCAGTAGAGGCAGTGATGAATAAGATTGACTTGAAGCATTGTCAAGAGTTGATTGAAAAAATTCATATCAAAGATGAAATCATCATATACATAGCAAAACTGGTGCAAGCCACGCGCAATAGTGGTGACTTAACACTAGGTGCCTCTCCTCGTGCTTCACTGGCGATCATGCGATCTGCAAAAGCTATTGCCGCTATGAAGGGACGTGAATTTGTAACACCAGATGATGTGAAGTATGTGGTAGGTCCTGTGCTCAATCACAGAATTATCTTGACCGCTGAACGAGAAATGGAGGGAGCAGAAGTGGAAAGTGTTATCCAGGAAATTGCTGAGCAAATTGAGATACCCCGCTAATGGAAGTACTAAAAGACTTATTTCTTAAGAGTCGTCTGTTTTTGATTTTAGCAGGCCTTATCCTTGGCTTTCTCTTTTCCTATGCTTATCCATTGCTGTTACCGATGGTTCAAACAGCCATCGTGCTTTTGTTCATTGCTTTGGGTACAGACATCTATTTGACTTTTAACAAAACAGTCCAACTGCAGGTAAACCGCTTAGCAGCAACAGTCTTATCTTTAGGAGATGACAATGTCATCACCCTTGAAATATTTAATCGCTCAAACCAAACGATTTTAATCGACCTAATTGATGAGCTCCCGGAACAGCTACAACAAAGAAACTTTAATCTCAGTGATAAAATTCCTCCTCAGCAACAAAGCGTATTAACGTATTTGGTGAGGCCTTTAAGTCGTGGAGAATACCAATTTGGAAAGATTCATATTTTCATTACCTCTCCGCTACAATTGGTAAAGAGGAAAATGAGCTACTCGCTGGAAAGAAGCATTCCCGTTTATCCATCAATCATTCAATTAAAAAAATATGAACTACATAGCTTGCCTAAACTTGCTCAAGAATACGGAATAAAAAAAGTAAGACGTATTGGCCATAGCTACGAGTTTGAACATATTAAACAATACAACAGAGGGGATGATTACAGAAGCATTAACTGGAAAGCTACCGGAAGAAGGGCTCAATTAATGGTTAATCAATATGAAGATGAAAGATCGCAGCAAGTTTATTGTATTATTGATAAGAGTAGGGTGATGCACATGCCCTTTCATGGTTTGAGTCTTTTCGACTATGCAGTAAATGCCTCACTGGTAATCAGCAATATTGTTTTAAGCAAACAAGACAAAGCCGGGTTAATCACCTTTGCTGAAAAAACCAAAGCCATTGTAAAAGCTGATAGAAGTAAAGTTCAGCTTAAAAAAATTCTGGATACCCTTTACAATGAAAAAGAGGGTTTAGTAGAAGCTAACTACGAACACATGTACCTGAGCTGTCGGAATGCTATTAAGGGGAGGAGTCTGTTATTTCTTTACACCAATTTTGAAAGCAGTTTTGCTCTTGAAAGAGCCTTACCTCAACTTAGGAAATTAAATAAGCAGCATCTTGTGGTGGTAGTCTTTTTTGAGAATACTGAAATCGCTCAGGAGACCTCAAAGGAAGTGAAAACGTTGGCAGATATTTATACACAGGTGACAGCCGAACATTATGCCTATACTAAAATACAATTAGTGCAGCAGCTACGTCAACTCGGGATTATGAGTATTCTAACAAAACCAGAAGAACTAACGATCAACTCCATTAATAAATACCTGGAACTAAAATCGCGCGGAATGATTTAATCATCGCATCAAAAGAAAAATCCAGAAGAAAACCCCGGGATTTTATACAGAATTCAGCTAGTCTTAATTATAAAAAACATAGGTACCCATAATTTTATCATGCAGTCCTTGCTTTCGGTCGTCCCAGCCTACCATCATGAATCCAATTAACAAAATAATACCTGACAATATTTTAGCAAAGTAACGACCTACCGCAGTACCCAAACCGATTTGTCTCCCCGCTTCATCACCAACTTTTATACCCACTACCATTTTCCCTAAAGTGCCTTGCCTGGCAGAGCTTTCCATTACTACAAAATAGGCAATGCCCACAATAAACTGAAGGAAGGTTAATAAAGGACTGTTTTGAATCAGACTGTAATCGCCCAAAACAATATAGCTGAGCACAACGCCAACAATCCATAAAATAATAGCATCAATCAGGTAAGCCGCAACACGTATCCAAAAGCCTGCATAGTCTTTAGGCTGTTCGCTACTTATTGGCGCATCGAGTATTTGATCATTCATGGTTTTAAGGTTAAAGATTTAAAATACAAAAAATACTAACTAACAACCAAAAATTTCCCTTATCCGCTCCGTTGTTTCTTTTGAATCTGCCATCACTAACAGGTGATCTGCTTCCTGCACAGTAGTCTCACCGCTAGGTGTCACGTATAGATTGCCCCTGTGAATCATAACTATATGCGAAGTTTTTGGCATTTTTAGTTGAACTATGGCCTTACCTATCGCTGGTGAGTTGGTGGGAATATCAAGCTCGATCAATTCAGAAGTTGAATGTTCCTTTAGTTCAAAATCTATTGGGAATTTTCTTTTCAGTTTTTCCGGCACACTCACATGCAAAAGTCTAGCCATGAACGGAATAGTGGTACCCTGAATTAAGATAGAAGTTGCTGAAATGAAAAAGACAATATGGAAAATTGTGCTTGCATACTCAACACCAGCTAATAAAGGATAAGTGGCAAATACAATGGGCACGGCCCCGCGCAGGCCAACCCAGGACAAGAAAAGTTTCTTTCTAAAATTAAACCCCTTGGAAAAGGATAATGAAACAAAAACTGCTAAGGGGCGTGCGAAAAAAATAAGAAAAAGTGAAATGAGTATAGCGGGGCCAAGAACAGGCACAATTTGAGATGGGAAAACCAGTAGTCCTAAGGTTAAAAACATGACAATCTGCATGAGCCATGATTGTCCGTCATAAAATTTCATCAAGCTTTTCTTATGAATAAAACTGCTGTTACCCAAAATAACCGCTGAGATATACAAGGCTAAATAACCATTGCCCTTAATTTGTTCTGTAAAGGAAAAGGTAAAAAACAAAAGTGCCAGTACCAATACCGGATACAATCCTTCCACATCGAGCTTAATACGATTGACGATCCATATCATGGCTTGACCAAAGCCATAACCGCAAATGGCTCCGACTGCCATATTATAAAAGAATCGAGGCACTAAGGATACGATAGATGCTTCAGGCTCCTGCACCAAATAGGTAAAGCTTATGGTAAGAAAGTACGCCATAGGGTCGTTGCTTCCACTTTCAAACTCAAGGAGCGGTCGGAGATTGCCCTTTAAGCCTACACTTCTCGATCTCAAAATTGAAAAAACAGCGGCCGCATCTGTGGATGATACAATGGCCCCAATGAGCATACCCTCCACCCAGGAGATGTTTAATATATAAGCTGAAAAAGTTCCAAGCGTAAAGGCTGTAATCAAAACACCAAGTGTAGCCAGTGATATACCTGTCTTAAGCACAGGTCTGATACTCTCCATTTTAGTATCTAGGCCTCCGGAAAATAAGATGAAGGCCAAAGCAACCGCACCTAAAAATTGTGTGGCCTTTGGATCATTAAAATAAATCCCACCTGGTCCATCGGAACCAGCCAGCATACCAATAGCCAAGAATATTACGAGTGATGGAATACCAAATTTGAACGAGGTCTTACTGGCAATGATGCTCAGGAAAAGCAGAATTGAACCGATCAGTAAAATATTTTCTGTAGAGAGACTCATCGCCATTAAATATACCAGCTAATATGACTAATGGCAATTCGTGTAAATAAAAAATGCCCCGATTTTACGGGGCATTTTTAAATTAACGGCTAAATAATATTATGCTGTAACAGGCTTAGCTTTTTTAGCATCACCTTGTTTATCTGCACTGTCTTCTTTGTCAAGATCCAATACGGTTGGGCCAGCAATAAATACTGAAGAATAGGTACCCACTACAATACCAATTAATAAAGCAAAGGCGAAACCTCTTAACACTTCACCACCAAAAATTAGTAGAGCAACAACTGTTAATAATGTAGTACCTGCCGTGATAATCGTACGGGCAAGCGTATCATTCAAAGCATCGTTCACAATTTTTGCTTTATCGTGTGATGTACCCAATCCAATGTATTCACGAATACGGTCAAAAATAATTACTGTATCGTTAATTGAATAACCAATGATTGTAAGGATAGCCGCTACAAATACCTGATCGATTTCAAATGAAATACCGAATACACGAGCGATAGCAAAAGCAGCAAATACGAACAAGGCATCGTGTGCTGTAGCGATAATCGCACCTGCGCTATACTGCCACTTGCGGAAACGAATTAAGATGTATAAGAAAATACCCACCATTGAAAACAAACTGGCCTTCCAGGCTGAGTTCTTTATATCATCTGCTACTGTAGCACCTACTTTGGTTGAGCTTGATATGGTAAAATGTGTATCGTCAAGGCCAGACTCATTTTCGCTGTACTCAAGACCGGTAAACTTAGCCACCCCTGATACCAAAGCTGTTCTTACTTTTTCATCAGTCTGATCCGACTCATCATCAATCAACCAGGAGGTGGTTACTTTCACTACGTTGTTACCACCATAATTCTTCACTTCAGTACCCGCATTATCAAAGCTTTCACTTAAAGCCACTTTCATATCAGTAGCTACCACAGGCTTGCTGAAGCTTACTACATAAGAACGCCCCCCTTTAAAGTCAACACCTAAATTAAGGCCCTGTACAAAAATCAAGATAAAACCAATTACAATAATGGCACCTGACACCAGGTAAGCAGGCTTGCTGTACTTCACAAAGTTGAAGTGCCTACGCTTCTTGATAGCTTTCGAAACAAAGGTATCGAAAGAGATATTACTATCATCACCCTTCTTCGCAACCAACCAGTCAATCACCACGTGAGAGATGTATACTGCTGTAAAGAATGAACAGATAATACCAATGATCAAGGTGATAGCAAAACCTTTAATAGGACCTGAACCCAAGATAAATAGGAAGAAGGCCGTTATTAATGTTGTTAGGTTTGAGTCAAGAATGGTAGCAAAAGCTTTTTCGTAACCCTTCTTAATAGCGGCACGCAATTTTAAACCAGCAGCCATCTCTTCCTTGATACGCTCGAAAATCAATACGTTCGCATCAACTGCCATACCTACGGTTAACAAGATACCTGCAATACCAGGTAAGGTTAATGCCGTACCCAGAGTAGGCTGAGCCAAAATACCGAGGATAAAGAATACGTTAAACATCAAAGCGAGGTTAGCAATCCAACCACCTTTTGAATAGTACATAATCATAAAGACTACTACCAAAGCAAAACCACAAACAATAGAGATGAAACCCTGGCTCTGGGCCACCTGCCCTAAGGTAGGACCTACAATCGCTTCTTCTACAATGCGGGTTGGCGCTGGTAAAGAACCTGCCTTTAAAATGTTGGCCAAGTCTTTCGCTTCTTCTGTGGTGAAGTTTCCGGAAATTTGAGAGTTACCATTAGGAATTTCATCGTTTACATAGGGAGCTGAATACACTACATTATCCAACACAATGGCAATTCTGCCTTTGGGCGATTTAGCTGATGCATCTGCCGTCATCTTAGCCCAAATGCGTGTACCCGCTGCATTCATCGTCATGCTAACCGCTGGTCTTGCCATTTGATCAAGATCGTTTCGGGCATCATTGATTACTTCACCTGTCAACTTAGATTTTCCATTTCTACCTAAATCGAGAAAATGTAATTCCATCGCTTCATTGCCTTGCTGATCCTTCTCAGGTTTGGCAGCCCAGAACAACCCAACATTTCTTGGCAATAGGTTAGCAATATCTGATCGCTTAAAGATGGCGTTGATCTCCGCTGTGTCTTTGATGTCGTAACGGAAAGAGCCAGGAGGAACACTCAATGAATAGATAGGAGAAATGTTTAGATTCTGTAATGAATCCAAACCAGACTTGGTGCTGTCGGCTGCTAGTTGACTTTCTAAGTCTGTACCAGTGGTAGCACTTGTCTCTGTTGTAGCAGATGCTTTGGCTTCAGCCTTTGCTTTTTGTTCATTTACCAATAAGTCGTTAATGGCAATGAAAGAGCTGCTCATGGATGATACTTCCACCACATCCCAGAATTCAAGACGGGCAACGCCTTGCAATAATTTGCGCACGCGCTGAGGATTATCGGCTCCCGGTATTTCAACCTGAATGCGCCCTGTACCCGGTAAGCGCTGAATGTTAGGCGATGAAGTTCCGAATTGATCCAAGCGATTTTTCAAAATAGTGTAAGAACGATCGATAGCACTTTCAATTTCATCATTCACAACTTTCATTACTTGTGCGTCATCATCGCTAACATTGATACGTCCGCGGGTTGATGCATTGGCAAATACAGATGAAAGTTTTTTGTCAGGATTTGCCGTGCGATAAGCATCAAAAAATAAATCACCAAAGCTTGCCTGGCTGTTGCGCTGCGCTACACGCGCTGCATTCATAGCTTTTACAAAAGCTGAATCAGTGGTGTTGCCAGCTAAACCTCTGATGATATCTACTGGCGATACCTCCAGGGTTACGTGCATACCCCCTTGTAAGTCAAGACCCATGTGAAGCTCATTGTCCTTCACATCTTTGTAAGTATACTCGTAGCCAAACACATTGTACACGGGCTTATTCCACACCGAGTCAATGTAACTTTGCTTTTTATTCAGATTAACGATGCCGTTGGCATCAGTCGCATAAGCAACAGCATCTTGCTGCACCCCACGCGACACGTAGGTAAAGGACAGGTAGAACAAACACAGCGCTGTGATGACTACCGTAAGGGTAATTACGAAACCTTTGTTTTGCATATAGATTAATTAGAAATTTGATTTACAGAATTGTTTTAGCAACACGTGAACACTTGATGCATTACGTGAATTGAAAAAGAAGGAGTACTAAAGATTAAGGAGCGTTAGGGGAAATGATGGCGCTAAAGAGCGTTTCAAAAAGCTTACCGGTACGAATGACCAGTGTGTTAGAGATCGATTGTTTTACCTCTTCAATTTCGTAAGCAATTTCTTCGATGAATGAGAAGTTTTGCTCTACTACTATGCTGCTGGAAGAAGTTGATGGTGATGAAAGCTGGGATATGTAAGCATCTGCTGTGCCACCCTGCTCTTGATCGGCATCTGTTGTTTGCTCTTCAGCCTGTGCCATTGAGCGGGCTGCCGTAACACCCTGAAACCAAAATAGCTGACTGAATACAAGGACCAGGGCGGTCATTATACCCAAGATCAAGGTCGCTATTCTATATTTTTGGTTCATCGGGATGGCAAAAGTAAGCTTTTCAACGAAATGAGCAAGTCTTTAAAAGCCTATTTACTATGCACAGCCGGAAGCATGTATTGCAATCGGGCCTTTAGCGAAAGCACTAAAACCTCGATTGCGCGGTCAAAATGGCTATTGTTGGGGATGACCAGATCCGAGCTATGCTTCAAGGGCTCTATATACTTTTCGTAAACTGGCATTACATGGTATTGGTAGCGGTACAAAACGTCATCCAGATCGTAGCCTCTTTGCTCGTTGTCCCTGCGGATTCTGCGGCTGAGCTTAACATGGTCTTTGGCTTCTAAAAATATCTTGAGGTCGAGCTCATTTTCGATTTCATTAAAATACTGCACGAAAATACCCTCGACTATAATAATAGGAGCCGGTTTCAATACAATGGTTTTTGGGGTGGCCTTGGGGTTGTTAAAGGTGTATTCCAGCTTTTCTACTTCCTGGCCGTTTTTGAGCTTCATCAAATCTTTATAGAAACGCTCATGGTCGATAGCATTGGGCAGGTCGAAATTTTTCACGCCCTTTTCATCAGTTACCTGTTCATCGCGGTCGCGGTAATAGTTATCCTGAGAAATCAAACAGATTTCTTCCGGCTTAAATTGATTAGACAGGTTTTCGATCAGGTAGGTCTTGCCTGAGCCGCTGCCTCCGGTAATGCCAATGGTATAGGTTAACACAGGTAATAAGTTTGAGCTGGCAAGTTACAAATTTCAGCGGAGGCTTTCTTTCAAAAAAGCAACCAGCTTTTTTACGGCCTGTGCTCTATGGCTTAACTGATTTTTTTCTTCCAGGCTCATTTCAGCGAAGGTTTGGTTAAAACCTTCCGGAACAAAAACAGCATCGTAGCCAAAACCGCCCTTGCCTCTGCGCTCTTCGATGATGGTGCCCTTTACAATCCCTTCAAAATACCAGCTGCCTTGTTCCGTTCGCCAGCAGATAACGGTTCTGAAACGGGCACTTCGATTTTGCTTGTCCTTAAGATTGGCCAACAGTAAATCAATATTTTGTTGGTTGTTGCGCTGTGGACCTGCATAGCGGGCAGAATATACACCAGGCTCGTTATTGAGAGCGGCTACTTCCAAACCGGTATCATCAGCAAAACAGGGCATGGCATAATGCTCAAAAACATGGTTAGCCTTTTGATAAGCGTTAGCCTCAAGGGTATGGCCCGTTTCAGGCAATTCTTCCTGGCAGTTTATTTCCTGCAGGCTTAAAACATTGAAGTCAGGCGCGAGGGCGTGCCTGACTTCAATAAGTTTATACTCATTATTAGTTGCGAAACAGATAGTCATTAACGCTTAATCAAAACCACAAACAAAAAATCCAGAAGCTGGATTGAAATAGTATTCGCCCAAGCGGTTAACCTTTAACCCGAAATATAAGATTTCGTTTTTTCCAATATTAGCCCCTCTTCCATTAGGTCCATAAGCCAAGCCAGAAGGAATGTAAAGAGTAGCAGAGTCACCAATTTGCATCATTGCTAATCCAATTTGCCATCCCTTAATTACACCAACAAAAGGTAGTTTTGCGCTTGTAGCACTATCAAAAGCGAAATCATCCTTTAAACGCAAACCCTTATAACTAACAGTAACGCAATTTTTTTCATTTGGGGAAACGGCTCCTTCACCATTAGTATGGAATACATACCGCAGGCCGCTTTCATCCACTTGAGCAACAATACCTCTATCACTAAGATAATCGTCTATCTTCTTAATATCAATTTCCAGCTGATCTTCATAAGGAACTACTGGCTCCGTGTTATTTCTATCACAGCCAACCGAAAAAAGTAAAAAGACCCAAGCAATAAAAAATCCTACTCTCATTTTACATCTAACATTTCAATGTCAAATACTAAAATTTGGTTCTCGTTAATTTCGTTGCTTACCTTACGAGGTCCATATGCCAAAGGCGAAGGAATATAGAAGGTGGCTTTAGAACCTTTATTCATCACCTTTAACGCTTCGTGCCAGCCTTTTATTACACCAGTCTGGTCAATGGTTACGTCAAAAGGTGTGTATGGTTCGCGCTGTGGGTTATAAATACCTTTTTCTTCAGCAATTTTCTTCACACTAGAATCGAAGTACTTACCGTCTAAGGTGTAGCCTGTATAGTTAACAGTAGTGGCCTGACCTGATTGTGCATTGTTGCCCTTACCTGGTTTGGTGATAACATAACGCAAACCAGACTCCATTTTTTCAGCGGCTATGCCTTGCTCTGCCAGGAATTTGTCAATGGCAGCGATATCATCCTGTAGTTGCTTGACCTGCTTTTCTGCAAAAGCCTTCTCCTGCTCTGCCTGGAACTCCTGATACTCAACAATCTTATCGACTTTAAATGTATACGTTAATGACAAGGTAGAGTCAACATTTGGCGGAACACCTGCTCCTACTACATCTTTAAAAAATTCAGGTACTCCTAAGGTGCAACTTACGCTATCGCCAGGTGATAACATTCTGAACATTTGCATTAAACCGTTTTCAGTGGTCATGGAAAGGCTGTCCAGAATTTGAACGGGTACAGACATACCGCCTTTGTACGAATCACTCCACAAAGAATCCTTTGAGTCTTTCAGTACAAAATTAACCATCAGCAATTGACCAGGCTTTGCCGTAGTGCCATCACCCGCTGCTAATACGGTATACTTAAAACCATTAGGTGTTTCCTTTTCAGATGAACTGCAAGCAGCGCTAATCACGACCAAGGCTGCAAAAAATACATTAGTAATTTTCATTGTATAGATTTAATCGATTGAGTTTAATTGTTCTTTATAAGTGGGAAGTAGTTTTAAAAATTTTTGAATGGTGTCTTCTAAAGATAATTTTGATTGTCCACCGGCAGCATTTTTATGTCCTCCCCCTTCGAAATGGTCGCGAGCCAAAGCACTTACCGAAAAATTGCCCAGCGAACGAAAAGATAGTTTCACATCATCCTTTCTCTTATAGATAAAGGCCGCCATTTTAATGCCTTGTATAGAGAGACCATAATTTACCAACCCTTCAGTATCGCCTGTCTGCGAACTAAAGCGTTTAAGTTCTTGATCCGTGAGTGTGATATAGGCTGTTTTATATTCTTCTAATACCACCAACTTTTCGCTTAAAACAAAACCTGTTAGCCGAAGACGCTCAAGGGTATTGGTTTCGTAAACGAGTTTTGAAATACGCGATGGATTAGCCCCCAGCGACACAAGGTCTGAGGCAATTAAAAATTCATCGTGGCGGGTATTGTTGTGGCGAAAGCCTCCGGTGTCCGTCATCAATCCTGCATATAAACAAGAAGCGATGTTGACATCTATCACTGCCCTGTCGCCCAACTCCAGAATGAGTTGATACACCAGTTGAGCTGTAGAGGCTGCGCTGGTATCCCATTGCACAAAGTCTGCAAAATCCTCTGGCTCCAGGTGGTGGTCTACCATCACTTTCTTGGCTGATGACTGTCGGACCATATCCGCCATGTCGTAAATTCTGCCCAAGGCAGAAAAATCAAGACAAAAGATGATCTCAGCTTCACGTACTTTACCGGCAACCAAAGTATTTTTAGAGGTATCATACGCGATCACCTCTTCATTGCCCGGCATCCAGCTCAAAAAGTTAGGATAATCGCTCGGAGTAATTACTTGCACCTGATGGCCCTTCTTTTTCAAATACCCGGCAAGACCCAAGGAGGAACCCAGGGCATCCGCATCTGGTTTGTGATGGGTTGTTACCACCACCTTGCGGGGCTGTGAGAGGAATTCTTTGAGGGCTTGTGCCTTTTCCATGATTAAACGAAGGGCAAAAATAAGCAGGATTTTACAGCGCAGGGCAAGATTTTACGAAAGCAAGCAAGACTTGCCCAATTCTGCCTGTTTTGTAGGGATTTGCCTGAATAAACACTACTTTTGCGGCCTGAAAATCGATAAAATTAAAAAAATGGCGACCAATAGAACATTCACAATGATTAAGCCTGACGCGACAGGCGCAAATAACACGGGTGCAATCACCAAAATGATTGAAGAGGCTGGCTTCCGCATTGTAGCTATGAAGAAAACTGCTTTGAGTAAAGAATTGGCCGGTAAATTTTATGCGATTCATAAAGAGCGCCCTTTCTACAACGATTTGTGTGCTTACATGAGCAGTGGCCCCATCGTTCCGATGATTTTAGAGAAAGAAAATGCTGTCGAAGATTTCCGCAAATTGATTGGCGCCACCGATCCTGCCAAGGCAGCTCCTGGTACCATCAGAAACTTATTTGCTAAATCTATTGAGGCGAATGCCATTCACGGTAGCGATAGCGATGAGAATGCAGCTATTGAAGGTGCTTTCTTCTTTTCACAATTCGAGCAGTTTTAAGCTTTAAGCTTCAAAGCTATTTCAATAAAAAAGTCAGGGCCAAGGCTCTGACTTTTTTGTTTCATAGCATTTAGCATCCTATAGCTCGTAAGTCTATGAGAATAGATATCTCAAGTTCATCAACAATAATTTCATCTTTCGATGAAATGAAAGAAGCACTAGATGTTTGAGTAGTCTTTTGGTGTTTTCTGTCTACCGAAAGCTTTGTTTTAATCTCCAGCACACCATTTTCATTAACCACAATTTTTGCTGGGATATACAGGGTTCTTGCATCATCTTTAAATTGTAGTAAAACGGTAAGACTATATTGGTTTGATTCAATTGGGTTAAACCCATACCAACTTCCAATAAAACTAACCTTTGCTTCATGGAACTTTTCTGTCCAGAAAAAATCACTTGATTTCAAATGGTTTTCAAAATCCTTTGCGAGTTCTTTGGACTCTCCATTATGACAAGTGATGCTTCTCATGTCTAACACAAAATCACCCTTAACAAGTTTGCCCTCTTCATTCATAGAGAAACCAGCTTTTAGGATCTGAATAGAGCCCGTATGTTCTTTGGCTAGGGTCGGCATAGATCTCCAGCTAAGTTCTCCAACATGCTTTACGTCTGTGCTCACAACTTGGGCCATTGCACAATAAGGCATTAGCAGCAATAGAAATAATTTTCTCATAATTGGTTTTTCCATCAAACATAGAGCAGGTCTGGTTGGGACTAGGTAAAAACCTTGTAAAAAGATGTTAAATGAATGTAAATTCATATATAAAGCTTATAAAGGGCTCTACATTTGCACCTGCTGAGCAAGAGCTTATTATAAAAAAGAGCAGGCCCAGATTAGTTAAAATCTTGCATCACTGAAACAGAATCGTTTTACTATGAAAAAATGGTGGTCAATTTCGATTGCAGGCCTTGGCCTGGCTCTAGTACTTCTTTCCGCAACTCCCATAGTAGAAAAACAGCCCTCGAACCACACCATGGACGAGATTGAAATTGCCATAAGGCAAATCGGACATACCGTATTGCTTCATGCGGGTGATACTTCGTCAAGGGTGTTGCCGGTTCAACACCCCAATTCTTCAACCTTCCTACTCACCTTTCAAAGTCCGTTTAGCTTTATTCCAGATTCTCTTGTAAAAATTGTTAAGACAAGTATTTCAAAAACTAACATCAGATCTTCCTACCGGGTAAACGTAAGAGATTGTAATAAAAAAGAAATCGTTTACGGGTTTAAAATTGGTCTAGAGGAAACAACAACTTTAGTTCCTTGCCTCGGCCGAGAGCAAAACATGGGATGTTACCAAATTGAAATTTCTTTTGAAACAACAGATATGGCTACTTTACCATACTGGCAAATAACACTGGCGATTGGATTTGCTTTGATGATATCAAGTGTTGTCCTCTTACTGCCGATCAAAAGAAAACGTGAACTCACTACCGATGAGCATACAGTCGAAATTGGTAAGTATTATTTCTTTGCGAATAAAGGCAAACTACAATTTGGGAATGAGCATATTGAACTATCCGATAAAGAGTCTAAACTCCTGAAAATATTTGCTTCTAAAATGAATGAGCCAATAACAAGAGAACAGTTATTAAAGGAAGGCTGGGAAGATGAGGGCGTTATAGTAGGCCGAAGCCTTGATGTATTTGTTTCAAAACTCCGAAAGAAATTAGCAAAAGATCCTTCCGTGCAAATTACCAATATACACGGAAGGGGTTATGTGCTCCGTGTTGGTCAACCTTAGTCAATACAGCAAGTTAAAAGGCTTCAAATGCTTTTTGATGCCCGTACAATACTTCTTAGCATAAGATCTAATCTAGTTTCACAAAAACTTCTTAAAGCAAAAAGAGAAGCTGAACACTCGGCTTCTCTTTTGATAGATGGTTAATAACAGTTCTATGCCCAAAGTTTAGCCGGATACTCGCCCTTGTTCACGAGTTCTAAAATTTTATTTGATACCTCTTCTTTATCTTCCTTATAGGTAACACCAAACCAAATATCACCTCCTGATAATACTTTCACTTTGCCTGTTCCCTGCTGGATCATTTTATTTCCTACTAAAGGAATGAAGAATTCAGCCTTAGGATTATTTGAATTTTCTTTAAGAAAATCTTCGAACATTGTTTCGATAATTGGGAAGATATTGGGATGGAAGCCCCAGAAATTCATAGAGGTTGGTGTTTCAGGATCCATAACAAGGTCTCCATCCTTTTCTTTGGAAATGATCTTACCGTTTTCTTTCACGATGGTAACACGTTCCACTACTGATTTCAAATAACCATTCCCATCTTGTTCACCACAACCTCTGGAAACACTACCGTGTTCTGACAATACATTTTTTAAGGTGTATCCCACCATCGCATGCGCCCCGCTTGCATCGCTATTAAAGAAATCAGCTAATGACTTAAAAGCAGCTCTACCATAAAAATCATCAGCATTGATGACGGCAAAGGGTTCGTTAATTACATTTTTGGCACAGAGCATCGCATGTGAAGTACCCCAGGGTTTCGTACGCGCTGAGTTCAGATACTGCTTTGGAACAAAAGTATCCAAGGCCTGAATGACAAATTCAACCTTTAATTTGCCTTTCAATTTTGGCTCAAAGCGCTCCTTTACTGTTTCTAAAATCTCTTCACGAACAATAAATACAACCTTAGTAAAACCAGCACGAATGGCATCGTAAAGCGAGTAATCCATAATGGTTTCTCCACTGGGTCCGAAACCATCTATCTGCTTAATACCACCATAACGGCTGCCCATGCCGGCTGCCAACACAAGAAGTGTGAGGTCTTTTTTGTTGCTCATAATCAAATTTTAATGCACATAAAGTTCGTAAAAATACATTGTAGTTTACTAATATTATTGATTAATGAAGTGTTAAGTATAAAAATTTAAAAAGCCTATGGCGCCATCATTTATACAATCAAGGATGCATCCTTGGAGAACCGCCATTCTATTGCCCGGGCTCTTGATTCTTCTGGGGGCATGCTCCATTGAAAAGCAATACACCATGCGGCAAAAGCATAAGGTATATTCTTTCGAGCAAGTGAACTTTAACGATTTACTAAAAGCCTATTTAAATCAAAGTGTTGAGGAAAAGGCGGGGTTTGAAGGGATTTATGCGGTCTCCATGCTTACAACCAGGAAAGGGAAAGGCATGCTATCCAGTACAGAAAAAGAAAAAGTTACGAACAGAAAAGATAACTATAGGCAAGTAGCCATTATCAAAGATGTTAAGAATATGCACCGTGAATATATTGAACTCAGTATCGATCAGGGACTTCTCCCATCCTACTCTATCAAAGGCGAATTCTCTCAATTCACAGAGAACTCATTTGCCGTTTATAAACAACTTGACAAAAGAGATAACTTCACTAGTTACACTTTTACCTTCGACAAATCATACGGCATATTGGAAGGGGTGAGGACTGAAAATAGCGGCAGTTATGTATATACACACAAGCTAACCTATGTAAAACTCTTCCCTAAAAAGTAATAAGCTATAGGGTAATAATTTACTTTATTAGCACATCAATCTTTTGTACGATGATGGATTGGCGCTCTGCCCAGTTTCCCCTCACCAGAGTATACGCAATCCTTCTCCTCTCCAATTCCTGTTTAAAAACTGTAAACATCTCTTCGCGCTGCTCCCGCAAGTCTCTCATGCCGTCAGCTACCCAGGGCACGTCAATGTCAAATAAAAAGTAATGATCGTATTGAATCATACTTTCTAATTGGTATAAAACGGGAGGCACAACCTTTAAGTATTGTCGGGAATAAATTTGTGTTGTGATTAAATCGGTATCGCAAATAAGAATTCTATTGGCCTTTTGTTTGAGCTGAAAAACTCGCTCGGTCTGTGCTCGCCCTATTTCTATGATATCCTCCCGGCTAAAGTGATTGGACGATACTATCTCTCTGGCAACTTCTGGAACCCAAACAGTACCAAAATGTTTCGCCAGCGCTGCTGCCAGCACAGACTTGCCGGTACTTTCAGGGCCGTAAAGACATACAACGAATACATTACCAATCATGCTGCCGCGTAGTTTTTATATGCTCGCCACCATGTAAAAAAACCGTAAGCTGCGATAAAGCAAAAAATAAGATATTCTACTGCGACAAAAAGAATTCCTTTCTGAAAGTACATATAAGTGGCCACTACATCTACCACGAGCCAAACAAGCCAGCACTCAACTTTCTTTTGCACCATCAGGTAAGTGGCTACAATACTCATGACGGTAACAAATGAATCTGCATAGGGAAAAGCACTTGGCAAACTAAAGAGGGAGGGAAATTGAACATGAAGATTTTCGGCAAAAGAGCCCATCAACAAAGTACCAGCCAAGCCAATAATAAGAAACAGTTTAAGCCAGCGTGCAGACATAAAACTTATTCTTAGTTCGTGCTTATCATCTGCTTCTTGTACAGCCGGGTGCGACCAACGCCACCAGCCCATCAGGTTGGTTACAAAAAAAAATGCTTGCAAAAACATATCAGGGTATAGCTGAACCTGATAAAACAGGAAAAAGAAAAGCGTAACATTCACTAAACCTATGGGCCAACTCCAGATGTTTCCTTTGGCAGAAAGCCAAACCGCCAGGCCTCCTGCGAGTGTACCAAAAAACTCCAGGTAACTCATAGGGTAATCCAGCACCGTAAAAAAAGTATTGTTAATATCGAGGAAGCTCATGTTCAAAGTTACAAGTGAAGGCATCAGTACCTAAGCCTGATTCTATTCTTATCTCTGCTCATCGCTGACTTATAATTTGATGCAAATATTCTTGGCCTCCGTAAAAAATTTCAAGGCTTCCCATCCACCTTCTCGACCCACACCACTCTGCTTCATACCGCCAAAGGGTGTTCTCAAATCGCGGAAGAGCCAACAGTTCACCCAAACAATACCGCTCTTCAGGGCGGCCGCCATACGATGGGTGCGCGTTAAGTTTTCTGTCCAGAGTGTAGCCGACAAACCATAATGAGTGCTGTTGGCAAAAGCCAATACTTCCTCTTCTGTATCGAAAGGGGTGATGGTTACCACAGGCCCAAAAATTTCTTCCTGATTGGTGCGGCAGTCCGGGCTCAGACCTGTAATCACAGTAGGCTCTACAAAGTACCCATTGGCACAACGACCCTCTACAGTCACTCGCTTGCCTCCACACATAATGGTGCCACCCTCTTGCTTGGCCAGTTCTATATACGAAAGCACCTTGTTCATGTGCGGCTCAGAATTCAGCGGACCTATTTTTGTTTTATCATCCAACGGATCTCCAACAGTTAGCAATGTTGTTTTAGCTACAAATTCAGTAACAAAACGATCGTATACAGATCGCTCTACAAAAATTCGGGAACCACATAAACAAATTTCTCCTTGATTAGAGAAAGATGATTGAATCGATGTGCTCAACATTTTCTCCCAATCGCAATCGGCAAAAACGATATTAGGATTCTTACCACCCAATTCGAGTGAAAGTTTTTTAAACATAGGGGCTGCTGTGGCCGCAATACGCTTGCCTGTTACGGTGCCTCCTGTAAACGAAATAGCAGGTATTTGTGGATGCTCAACAATGGCCTGGCCTACTTTGGGGCCCAAACCATGAACAATATTGAGTACGCCTTTAGGCAAGCCCGCTTCTATACATAGCTTAGAAAATAAATAGGCTGTCATCGGTGTAAGCTCCGAAGGTTTAGCCACCACGGTGCAACCTGCAGCGAGGGCGGGTGCTATCTTCCAGGTAAAAAGATAGAGGGGCAGGTTCCAGGGAGAAATACAACCTGCCACACCAATAGGGCTGCGCGTTGTGTAATTGACTGCTTCATTACCTGTTATGTGGGCCTCACTGGAAAAATGCTGAATGCCGGTAGCAAAAAAACGAATATTGGCAGATGCACGGGGAATGTCTACCACCGTGGCCAACTTAACCGGCTTCCCCTGATCTATGCTTTCGGCCAGGGCCAAGGCCGATAAATCGCGATCAATCAGGTCTGCTATTTTCATCAACACAGCGGACCGCTTATCCAATGGCATGGAGGACCATTCAGCAAAAGCTGCACTAGCCGCAACAACTGCGTTTTGCACATCAATGTGATCAGAATCGGGAATTAAACTATACACTGCGCCAATGGCGGGGTTATAATTATCCAAATAATTACCTGCGGCCGGTGGCACCAATGTTCCGTTAATATAATTATGAATGGTTGTCATCTATTGTAGAAAAGTATCCATCAAATATAATTGTTTGGCAATACCAAGATTTTGGTATTTTACAGCACCCAAACTTTATTTTTAGTGATAGTGGAGAAAAAAAGCGTTGTTATTTGTGAGGATCATGCCATTGTCTATACTGGTTTAAAGTTACTACTTGATCAATCAGACAATTTTGAGTTGACAGGCCATGCCAAAACAGGAGAAGAACTATTGCCTTTGCTTAGAGAAACCATTCCTGACATTCTTATTTTAGACCTTAACTTGCCTGATATTGACGGGTTCAGCCTATTGCATGAGGTGAGGAAAATCAATAAGAGAATTCTGGTTATTATTCTTACCATGTATCAGGATGCGCATCTTATACAGAAAGCTCAAGATGAAGGCGCCAATGCTTATTTACTCAAGAATGCCTCCAACGATGAGCTACTGCATGCGCTCAAAAATCTGGAATCAGATGGCTTTTACCTTAGCCGGGAGTTGAATCAGGAAGAGATGAATAAAGATCTCTTCAAAGACGAATTCACTCAAAAAATGAAGCTCACCAAAAGAGAGATTGAAATCATCAGGCTGCTGTCCATGGGCAAAACATCCCACCAAGCATCTACTGTGCTTTCTATCAGTCCTCATACTGTCGATACACATCGCAAAAATATTTTTCGCAAATTGAAGATCAATAACATTGCCGATCTGGTAAGATTTGCCCATGACACTAAAATCATTTAGCCGTCTTTTTCTTTTCCTATCTATTACCTGTTTGGGTCTTTCCCGGGCACAGGGCCAGGATACCCTCTTGGCTAGTGAAGTAAATTACAGACAATCTATTATTCAGGCGGCTTCAGTATTACCAACCGCTTCAGACCTGCAAGCTGAGGATGCCTGGGCGCAAATAAAAACGAAAGCCCAGGATCAAGAGAGTGTTACCGTTGGCTTTACCGCTAATATTTTTTGGATAGCTTTTAAACTGAAGAATGACCAGCCAAGTCAACAGGAGTTTATTGTGGAAGTCGACAACCCTCAAATTGATTGGCTATACTTTTATCGGGTAGATAGTGTGGGGCATTGCACCCTGCTAGAAGCGACAGGCGATAAGCTATTATTTGAGAAGCGCCCTTTGCTGCATAGAAATTTTGCCTTACCTATACAATTGAAAGCTGGAGAGACTCAAACCTTGTTGATTAAAATTGACAAGCGCAACAGCTCTCTTACTTTCCCTATTTACTTATGGGATGCGCGTGACTTTCATGAAAAATCATACAGTGAAAATTTATGGTTCGGCATCTTTTTCGGAACCATTGTACTCTGTCTTGCCTATGCCTTAATGGCCTTCATCTTTTTAAGAAGGGCCCTATATGGTTGGTACTTTTTACTGGTGCTTACATCAGCCGCATATTTATTCACAGCCCTTGGTTATTCTTTTCAATATATCTATCCCAATGTATTGGATTTTAACAGTTACTTTCGGGTTTATATTATTGTAGCGCTCTCTGTTCTGGTTTCAAAATTCTCGCAAAGTTTTTTAAATCTTCCTACCTACGAACCTCGCATCTGCCGATGGATTAATTATATCTTAATAGTGTTTGGTATCATTGCCTTTAGCAGCATTTTTATGCTTGATTTTCTCACCCGCAATGGTTTATGGGTAATCCCAATCATCAATAGCTTGATGTTGACGGGAGGTATTTTATTGGTTGTGGCAGCCTTCAGGTCCTTTTCAAAGCAGCGCACAACTGTTGTCATCTATTTTATGGCGTGGGGATCTTTGCTGATGGGCTACCTCATCATGACTGCCTCAGAATTTGGCGTAATCCCTGTTGAAGATCTTCCGGTAAATCCCGTACTGATTGGTTCTTCTTTAGAGGCATTTATATTCTCGATTGGCCTTACTTACCAGGTAAAGAAAATATATACAGAAAGGAATCTGCTATCACTAAGCATGGCCAGGCAACAAAAAGAATTATTAAAGGCTTATGTAGAAGGTACGGAAAAAGAGCGCGGACGCATTGCGCGCGAATTACACGATGATATTGGGAGTCGCCTAGGGAGTTTGAAGCGCTTTATCGATAGCAAGGAAAGAAATGAGGAACTGGAAAAGCAAATTGATATTATTTGCAGAGATGTGCGCACCATGTCTCATCAGTTATCTCCACCCTCTATTCACGTGAGCGGACTCAGACAGCTGGTACAGCAAGTGATTGATGAAACTCGTAAGCAAACAAACATACAAATAGAGGCACAATACTACGACTTGCCCGATTTACTCAGTGGCGAAATGGTGCATCACATTTTCCGTATCGTGCAGGAAGGCCTCAACAATACGCTAAAACATGCGCAAGCAACTGAAGTCGATCTTCAATTTTTTGTACACGATGATGAACTGGTGCTGACCATAGAAGATAATGGGCGTGGTTTTGATACAAGTAAACATGCAGGGGGCATCGGTATTCAAAACATGCGTGTACGAACAGAAAGCCTCAACGGCATCATCGAGATCAGCAGCATGATCGGGAATGGTACCAGCATTATGATCCGTGTGCCTTTACTAAATCAAAGTACAGGTCAATCATTATAAACTTCCGGTTCTGCCCCCATCAACCGGAAGGTTAATACCATTGATGTAAGAGGCTGCCGGTGAAGCTAAAAAAGCTACTGCTGCAGCTACCTCTGAGGCCTCGCCTATTCTGCCAGCCGGAATTTCCTTCACCATCTCTTCCTTCGATTCTTCAAAACTTTTGCCCGATTTACTTGCCTGATTATTGATAATAGCCTCCAAACGACCCGTCATGGTGGCGCCCGGCAACACATTATTGACAGTAATACTAAAAGGTGCCAACTCCACTGAAAGCGTTTTAGCCCAATTTGCCACGGCACCACGAATGGTATTCGATACGCCTAAATTTCTTAAAGGAATTTTTACAGAGGTAGATATAATATTAATGATCCGGCCAAATTTCTCTCTTTTCATCCCTTCAACACAGGCTTGCATTAAAATGTGATTGCACAACAAATGATTGGAAAAAGCTTCGACAAATTCCTCTTGTTTAGCGTGTACAGCCAAGCCTGCCGCTGGGCCTCCAGTATTGTTTACTAAAATATGAACAGTTGTTTGAGCGGTGTACTTTTCGATTACCTCCTTTACTTGCCCGCTATGTTCAAAATCAGCTACTAAATAAGCATGCTGCTGACTACCATTATTTTCAAGCATGCCAAGCTGAGTTTGTAATTTCTCTTCACTTCTGGCCATCAGGGTAACATGAGCGCCTAATTTTGCCAGCTCAACCGCTGAGGCCCATCCGATCCCCTGCGTACTCCCACAAACCAAAGCGCGCTTTCCTTTCAAATCTAAATTCATACGTATCCTTATATTAGGTGGTGACTCCTACAAAATGTTGTTAAATTAGCACATTATCCTAAAGCACATCAACAAATATTGTATGGCCATACGCAGACCCTTTAATCTTAATCAGTGGATCGAAGAAAATCGCCAGCTCTTAAAACCTCCCGTAGGTAATAAAAATCTTTATGCCGATGCTGGCGACTACATTGTAATGATTGTAGCCGGGCCCAATGCACGCAAGGATTACCACTTCAACGAAACGGAAGAACTTTATTACCAACTGGAAGGTGATATAGTTGTTAAAATTCAAGAAGAGGGCAAAGCGGTGGAAGTTCCGATCCGCCAAGGCGACATGTTTCTTTTACCTGCCCGTGTGCCGCACTCTCCAATACGATCTGCCAACTCTATTGGTTTGGTAATCGAACTCAAAAGAAACGATCCTGGTATGATGGACGGACTGCAATGGTATTGTGAGAAGTGTAATAACAAATTGCATGAGTACATTTTTCATTTAGAAAATATTGAAAAAGATTTTCTGCCGCGTTTTCGCGAATACTACGGCTCACAAGAACTGCGTACTTGCAAAAAATGTGGAACCGTCATGGAAGCTGATCCCCGATTCGTTTAAATACTTTTCATGCAAAAAGTTGAACTTCAGCAACAACTGCTCATTCATCATAAAGCATTCATCAATGCCCTGCTCTCGATGGATGAAGCTTTATTTGTTGAATCAAAAAATAACAAGTGGACTCCCGCCCAACACCTCGACCATATGGTACGAAGTACCGGTCCGGTTCTGCTAGCCTTTCGTTTACCATCAGTAATAACAGATTTGTTCTTTGGCAAAGCAAATCGTAGCTCAAGAAGCTATCAGGGATTGGTTGACAAATATTTAGAATGCTTGCAGGCTGGAGGCAAAGCCTCTGGCAGGTTTATCCCCGGACAAGTTGCATTGGCAGAACGCTCGACCCTGTGTAGCCGGCTTGATAATAATACTACGAAGCTTGCTGATATCCTGAATAAGTTCACAGAAGATGAATTGGATAAATATATTCTACCGCATCCTCTATTGGGTAAACTAACCTACAGGGAAATGATTTACTTTACCATTTATCATGTGCAACATCATCATAAACTATTGTCATAGCCATACTTTTACCATCGCATGATTTTTGAAAATACTATTGCCTTTGCCCGCAAGCTCGATCGCAATGATCCTCTAAAAAAATTTCGTTCACAATTTCTACTTCCAAAAGTAAAAGGGAAAACAGCCCTCTATTTCACCGGCAACTCGCTAGGCCTTCAGCCCAAGAACACAAAAAAATTTATACAGCAGGAATTAGACGATTGGGCCAAACTGGGAGTGGAGGGGCACTTTCATGCGAAACGTCCTTGGTTATACTATCATAAGTTTGCTAAGAAAACCCTGTCGCAAATTGTGGGGGCTAAGCCTGGAGAAGTGGTGGCTATGAATCAGTTAACAGTCAATCTTCATTTGTTGATGGTCTCTTTCTATCGCCCCACCAATAAGCGTTATAAGTTAATAGTAGAAGCTGGCGCCTTCCCTTCTGATCAATATGCTTTCGAATCACAGATAAAATTTCACAATCTTAAGCCGGAAGAAGCCTTGGTTGAATTGAAGCCCCGTGAAGGAGAAAGCACCCTCAGAACAGAAGATATACTTGATACCATTCACCAGCATGGCGATACAGTAGCACTTGTGTTACTTGGCGCTGTACAATATTATACCGGTCAATTTTTTGATATAAAGAAGATAACAGAAACTGCCCATGCAGTGGGTGCCTATGCCGGATTTGATTGTGCCCATGCCGTAGGCAATGTGGAACTCGATTTGCACAAAAACAATGTTGACTTTGCTGTTTGGTGCAGTTATAAATATTTAAACTCTGGTGCCGGAAGCATTGCCGGTGCTTTTGTCCATGAAAAACATGCTAACAACAACACCTTACCTCGTTTTGCCGGATGGTGGGGACATGATGAAGGAGAGCGCTTTCAAATGAAAAATGGTTTTATACCCATGCCGGGTGTAGACGGATGGCAGCTTTCCAATTTTCCTGTACTCTTGGGAGCGGCCCACCTTGCATCACTAGAAATTTTTCAAGCCGCAGGCATAAAAAATCTAAGAAAGAAAAGCATTCAACTTACAGGCTACCTTGACTATTTACTACAACAAATAGATCAGGAGGAGAAATACTTTACTGTGTTTACTCCAAAGAATCCAAAAGAACGTGGATGCCAGCTTTCTATCTTTGTAAAAAAGGATGGCAAAAAAGTATTCACTAAACTAACCAAAGCTGGCGTGATTGCCGACTGGCGTGAACCCGGTGTGATTCGCATTGCTCCTACCCCTTTGTATAATACATTTGAAGATGTATTCCGTTTTTCTGAAATATTCAAAGCCGCCATTCGCTAAACATTAATTGCTTCATGACTTCAACTAATCATTCAAAACACATTGCCATAGCCGGTGCTGGGCTGGTAGGTTCGCTTTTGGCAATCTATTTAAGAAAACGAAACTACACCGTAACTGTGTTTGAAAGAAGAAGCGATATGCGAAGAAGCGATTATGTGGGCGGCCGATCCATTAACCTGGCGCTTAGCAACAGAGGCATCAGAGCATTGGAAGAAGTAGGGCTGGCAGAAGAACTAAAGCGCATTGCCATTCCCATGCATGGCAGAATGATGCACGATGTCAATAGTAATTTAAACTATCAGGCATATGGCAAAGAAGGTCAATACATAAATTCGATATCTCGTAGCGCCCTCAACATTGCCCTGATGAATGAGGCCGAGAAAATAGGAGCTGAATTTCACTTCAATCAAAAAATTGAAAAGACAAATCTTGACAAAACCACACTTACGCTTCAAAACGAACATCAACAATTTACGGAAAAAAGTTTTGACCTGATCATCGGTGCTGATGGCGCATTCTCTGCTGTACGAGATGCTTTTAGAATCAGTGATCGATTCGATTACCAACAATTTTACATTGAGCATGGATACAAAGAATTATGTATCCCTCCGGGAAAAGCCGGAGCTTTTCAATTAGAGAAACATGCATTACATATTTGGCCACGTGAAAGCTTTATGCTTATTGCCCTGCCTAACCCCGATGGAAGTTTTACGCTTACGCTATTCTTCCCCTTCGAGGGCAATCCTTCCTTTGACACCTTGGATTCAAGAACAGCTGTTAAAAACTTCTTTGAAAAAAATTTTCCAGATGCAACGACCTTAATGCCCGAATACCTTGATGACTTTGACCGTAATCCAACTTCATCTTTAGTGGTGGTGAAATGTTATCCATGGGTAAAGAATAAATCATTGCTGATCGGTGATGCCGCCCATGCCATTGTTCCCTTTTACGGACAAGGCATGAATGCCGGTTTCGAAGATTGCCGTGTGCTTAATCAACTACTCGATGAACACAACGATAACTGGGATAATGTGCTTCCAGTATTTCAAAAACTGCGCAAGCCTGATGGCGATGCTATTGCCCAATTAGCCCTCGACAACTTTATTGAGATGCGCGATTTAGTGGCTGATCAGGATTTTCTGTTACGTAAAAAAATTGAAGCAAAGTTGCATGCGCTGTATCCTACGCAATGGATTCCTTTATACTCCATGGTGACCTTTCACGAGAATATTCGCTATAGTGATGCCTATTCCACCGGGCAAAAGCAGAAGAAAATAATGGATGAAGTAATGTCCCAACCCGGCATTGAAAGAAACTGGGAACAATTAAATTTTCAAGATATTATTGCGAAACTAGGACGATAGTTTTAAGGAAGAATATGGATTTTATATTCTTCGTACCGCGCTAAAACATCTTCAACATAGCGAACAGGCTCTTCACATTTACAATAACCAGCTATTACTAAGGGGTCTTTGTAATAAACAGGATCTGATTTTTTAAGTAAATACTTTTCTACAACCTCCCAATCTGTTGGATCACTCGAGTACTTTATTGTCAATTTACGCGCATCAATAATGTGCGTGAGGCCAACATTGTAAGAAGCCAGCACAAACTTTACCCGTTGCGTTGAATCGGGCACTTTCTTTATCCAATAATCATCCAAATGTTTAAGAAAGCGAACGCCTGCCTTTATACTTTGAGCAGGATCATCTGGATTGGATGCGCCAAATCTTTGTGCTGTGGTGGGCATCAACTGCATTAAACCCCTGGCACCTGCCCACGATTGGTCATTGCTGCTGAAACGAGATTCCTGATATACCAAAGCCGCCAACAAACGCCAATCCCAGCCTAACTTGGTAGCAGCTTCTTTGAGTAAATTATCGTAGGGTGAAAGCCGGTCACCATTGATGGTGGCATAACGGCTATTAGCTCGCAGTAAAGAAGTTCTTGGACTCTTATAGTAGCGGTTATAGATCACCATAAAAGTTGATTGCTTTTTAATTCGCACCATCCAATCATTGATCAGCACCTGGAGTTGAGGAGAGTTTTTTCGAACCGCCCAGGCAATTTGTTGGGGTAAGCTCAACACCATGGAGGCATCCAGGTTGGGATAATAATTGAGATTGACGGAGGCAATCACCTGATCCGCTACAGTATAATCAATTTCACCTTGTGCTACTTTTCTGATAAGTGATTCACTTTGCGCATCGGCACTATCCTCTACAATATTAATCTGACCACCAACCTCTTCTGATAAATTCTCTAGTCTGCTGGAAAAACTTGAATGTTTTAATACGTGAATCGTTTTTCCATCAAGCTCATGTGGGCTTCGAATCAGTGAAGCCGTAATTTCATCACGGGTCTTATTTTCCCAGCCTTCAGGCTTGCGTTGAACGAGTACCTGATGCGAATTAAAATGAGGCTGCGAAAACAGCACATAATTTTTTCGTTGCTTGGTAATCGTTAAGGGAAAGGCTAATACATCGGCTTCTCCTGCATTGAGCCTCCGGATCGCATTTTCCACACCTGATACCTGCTTTAATTTTAATCTTACGCCCAAATCTTTGGCCAGTAGTTTGAGCAACTCATAGTCATAGCCCATGGATTGGCCCTTGTATAAAAAATAGCTGATAGAATTATTATCGACCAGGGCTGTTATATAGCCTCGCTTTTTAATAGAATCAAGATCGATAGATACCTGTGGGGTCGTTAATAACTTATCTTCTTTTGATGATTGTACGCAAGAGCTAAGCGTAAGGATAATAACAAAGCAAAATAAGGCGGCTCTTGGTAACATGGTTGATTGAAAATACAGAAAGTGACAGAAAAGAAAAAGCCCCTCGAAGATCGAAGGGCTTTTCAAGTACCTGATTACATCTTAATTGAAGATATAACGCAAGCCAAACTGCATGAAGTAAGTTGAGCTTAGGTCGTTATTCTCGCGGAAAGAAGAACTTACAGGTTGGTTTCTGTCATTAGCCAAACTATATGTAGGACGTACAGTACCACCTGAAACTACTGAGTTAGCATTACGAGGCACTAAAATACCTGTAGCATTCACAGATCTTGTAATGCCCCAGCTCGGATTTAACCAATTTCCAAAGTTGTTAATATCGAGTGTAAACTGAAGCGTATTCTTCTTGCCACCAACATTTGTGAAAATATCTTGTGCAAATCGAACATCTATCTGATTTCTCCAGGGTAATTTAGCACCGTTGCGCTCAGCATACTTACCTCTTCTTGAGCTTAGGTATTTATCTTGCTCAATCATACGGAAGAATAATAATTCCTGCTGTGCGGCAGTCCATAATACCCCACCATAAGTCTGGTCAGCAAAATCAATTTCTGAAGGATCATTTGGAACGTAAATTAAATCGTTAGGCTGACCATCACGGTTGATATCTGCACTATAGGTATAAGAGTAACGACCTTGAATAGCTCCTTCCCAAAAAACAGAAACTGAGGTCGCCAATTTATTGAGGAACTCTTTTCTATAAGAGACTGAAGCAATAATACGATCAGGTACGATGTAGTTGGCAACACTTAACCCAGGGTTGTTAGGGTTTCCTACAATCTGATTAAGAGACCATGTATTAAAAAGCTGATCTCCATTACCATCATATAGTACCTGCGCATCACTTCTGGTATAAGCTACGAATGCCGACAATCCTTTGCTGAATTGCTTCTCTAACTTTCCTGTTATTGACCAATAGTAACCTTCATCTGCATTACCTAGTGTAATGGGATTCCAGGCACCAGTTGAAGTAGGTGTTGACTGGCCATTAGAAACTCTGTTGTAAAATCTATCGGTAGTAGCCACCGCATAAACAGGTCTGTTATCTGGGTAACCTGCAATATTGAGAGCAACCGGATCTTTAAGGTTATGATTTACGCCCTTAGCAATGTTTAAGTCCTTCGTGTAAATACCTTCCAATGAAGCTACTAAACCTCCACCCAATTTTTTATCGACTGCTATGCTGCTCTTCCAAGCTTGAGGAAATTTGAAATCAGGATCGATATTGCTGAAGGTAAGCGGAATAGCGGTACCAGCTGCTGGAGGTGTTGCAGGTAGGTAAGCCCTAGGGTCTGGGTTAAACGGACCAGGGGTATTTGCCTGACCAGAAAAAGCTTGGGTGAACTGCAATAGACCGGCATCACCAGATTGTGCCACCAACCAAACTGTTGGTACACGACCAGTAAAGATACCCGTTCCACCACGTACTTGAAGTGAACGGTCGCCCAGCACATCCCAGTTAAAACCTATACGAGGAGATACCATCACTCTTGTTTTTGGCAATACCCCTGAATCTAATATTCTACCATCAGCAAAAGTCAATGGAGCAACCAAAGGGTGGGTCTGGATGCCTTCTGTTGAAGGGAAAGTAGGCAGATCAAAACGTATACCCGCGGTTACTTTAAGACGGTCATTCACAGCAATCTCGTCTTGACCATAAACAGAGTACTGATTGTATTTGATATTTGGAAATGCCTGTTCATAACCCGGAAGCAATGAATAAGTAATTGCATAGTTTAATGGATTGGCACCATTCACAAAATCATTCCAGGTATTGAATACGTAGTGACCTGTTCCAAAACGTTGGAAGCCATTCTGTGTTGTTTGAAAATCTGCCTGGAAACCTGCTGTAATATTGTGAATGCCCACGTTCATGGTGGCGAAATCCACGATGGAATAAGTTTCTACGGCACGAAGATTTCCAAAGCTGAAAGGTTCAAAGCCAAAGGAGGTAAAACCAGCTCCAGAACTTATACCAGTTCCTGCATTATAGGCGCCAGTACCATCTAAGATATCAACAAAAGGAAAAACACCACCATCAGAACTTCTAGGGTCATTCTGCTTAGTGTAAGTAGCGCGGAATGTATTAGATATCTTGCCAAATAATGAATTCACCTCCGCAGCTAAAGAATAGAAGTTCTCCTCTTGGAAATAGGTAGCGTTTTGGAAGAAAAGTGCAGTGTTATTTAATCTTCCCAGGCCGGTAGTAAAGTTGAAATTACTGCCTGAAGTAGAGCCACTCAAACCTCCCGGTCTTTTACTTTCTACCTGACTGTAACGTATACTTAAACGATGGTTTTGGTTAATGTTCCAATCTAAACGCGCTACATAGCGTCTGTTATTGCTCTCGTTATCATAGTTTTCATAAGGACCTGTTTCATAACCGTAGTTCTCGCGAAGATATTGGCTTATTGCATCCAGCTCAGAAGCAAGTGGTCTTGAAATTTCCGGTGAAGAACCAAAAGGGGCAGCTGGAGTAGCGGCACGTCTGTTTTGGCCCGGTCTTGTTTCATTGGTGTTCTCGTAGTTAAAGAAGAAAAAAAGCTTGTTCTTAATAATCGGTCCACCAATTCTTACACCCGTTGTGAAAATGCTTTGTTTTTGACGAAGGAAAGGAGCATTGAAACCAACATCATTTCCTTGCTGTCTCTGGCTTCTCCAGAAGGTATAAGCTGAACCCGAAAATTCGTTTGTACCTGAACGTGTAATAGCGTTAATGGCACTACCAACGAAGTTGGCCTGGCGAATATCATAAGGCGTAATGTTCACAGAAATTTCTTCCAATGCATCCAAAGAAATTGGCGAACCACCAGCTGGTAGGTTAGATCCAATACCGAATGTATTGTTGAAGTCAGAACCGTCAACTGTGATGTAGTTTTGACGGTAGTTACCACCACCAATAGCACCGTTGCTGCTTGATGAAGCCTGGGGTGTAAAGCGGGTGAAATCATTAATGCTACGGCTAATGCTAGGCATGTTCTGAATTTCACGTGTGCTGATACTTGTTACGGCACCATTTCTATCACTGTTCAGTAGTCTGTCCTGGGTTCCCAAAACCACTACCTCATCTAATTGCTTACCATCTTCAACAAGCGATACATTCAAATTGAACGGTTCGCCAAGTTTCAGGTAAATATCGTTTACCTCACGTGTCTGGTAACCTACAAAGCTTATAGTTACTTTGTAAGGACCTCCAACACGCATGTTCTGAATAACAAATCTTCCGTTTGCATTTACAGAAGTTCCATACTGTGTTCCTGATGGCATGTGAACGGCCAATACAGTAGCACCTGGAAGTGTTTCTTCAGCAGAAACCCTTTTTTCAGGTGTTTGCACATCGCTGGCGGCTGTAACAGTACCTACCAAGGTGGCTGTTGTAACCCCCTGCGCCCAAACTCCGACTGAGCCAAGCACAAAGGCTGTTAGTAGTACAAGTTTTCTCATAGATGATTGTTTAGTTAATGGTCTAGTCACCTTCTTTAAAAGTGGCTGGCAAAAGTAAGCCTAACTTTTCAAAAAGGCATTTAACTTACATTTAAGGTTAAGGAATAATCTTAACACGAACTTAACATTCCTTTTCTAAACCGCTTATCATAATTTGAATAAAGCCCTGAAAAAGAATCATTTACTTTCTCCTACTAAGTTTCAACCTCTAAAACCTATGAAAAAACTTATTTTTTTCTTGTGCTCCTTTTTCTGCCTAACAAGTGTTTGGGCGCAGCCAGATCTATCCTACTATTTGCCTGAAAAGGTTACTTATAATCCTTCTATTCCAACGCCCAAATCGGTTATTGGTCATGAGGTGGGCGAATGGCATGTAACCCACGACAGGCTGATTAATTATATG
>JALHOT010000001.1:414409-436346 GCA_022842845.1 Cyclobacteriaceae bacterium
ATTATATGACGGCCTTAGATGCAGCCTCTGATCGTATCTCGATGGAAATAACAGGTTATACCCATGAGGCCAGGCCCTTGGTATTGCTCACCATCACCTCACCCAAAAACCATCAAAATCTGGAGAGCATCCGCACCCAGCACGTGCAGCTGGCTGATCCTGCCAAGTCAGGTTCATTGGATGTAAAAAATATGCCCATTGTTTTTTATCAGGGCTACAGCATCCATGGCAATGAAGCCAGTGGTGTCAATGCATCTCTGCTCATGGCCTACCATTATGCAGCCGCCCAGGGTCCTGAAATTGAAAAGTATCTGGAGAACACTATTGTCCTATTCGATCCCAGCTACAACCCCGATGGCATGCAGCGTTTCAGCAGCTGGGTAAATGCCCGCAAAAGCAAAGTCATCTCTAACGATCCAAACGACACTGAACACAATGAAGCCTGGCCGGGCGGTCGTTTTAACCATTATTGGTTCGATCTTAACCGGGATTGGTTGGTGGCCCAGCATCCTGAATCGCAGGCACGTGTGCGTAGCTTTCATAAGTGGAAACCGAATGTGCTCACCGATCATCATGAAATGGGTACCAATGCTACTTTCTTCTTTCAACCAGGAGTTCCTTCTCGCAATCATCCTTTAACACCTGAAAAGAATCTCGACCTCACCAGAAAAATGGGAGAGTTTCATGCCAAGGCATTAGATGGCATCGGCTCGTTCTATTATACCCAAGAAGGGTTCGATGATTTCTATTATGGAAAAGGTTCTACTTTCCCAGATGTACAAGGCGCCATTGGTGTTTTGTTTGAACAAGCCAGCTCTCGCGGGCATGCACAAGAAAGTGTTAATGGCATCATCACTTTCCCCTTCACCGTACGTAACCAATTCGTAACCAGCCTTAGTTCCTTAAAGGCGGCAAATGAAATGCGTGAAGAGTTTCTCAACTACCAGCGTCAGTTTTTTAAAGATGCAGTGGCGGAGGCTGCTAAAGATGTAAACAAAGCCATTGTTTTTGGTTCCGCAAAAGACAAGGCCAAAGCATACCACCTGGCAGAAATTATTGCGCGCCAGCAGATTGATATCTATAAAATACCTGCTACTCAAAGCATCAATGGTAAAAACTTCGATGCAGAGAGCAGCTATATCGTTCCCCTCAATCAACCTAATTACCGACTGATCAAGGGCATGTTCGAAAAGCGTACGCAATTCAAAGACAGCTTGTTCTACGACATTTCGAGCTGGACTATGCCCCTGGCTTTTGGACTCGAATATGAAGAGTTAAAAGCCATGCCATCATTGGGCGAAAAAGTAACAGAAGCTAAACTGCCTGCAGGCAAGCGCATCGGTGGTAAGAGTGAATACGCTTATGTGTTTGAATCATCTAACTATTACACACCCCGTGCTCTTTATAAGTTATTGGATGCAGGCTTGCGTGTGAAGGTGGCAACCGATCCTTTCTATCATAGTGATGGTCGCAAATTCGACAGAGGTAGCATTTTAGTGCAGGTGGCAGGTCAGGATAAGAATCCGGAGGTGATAGAATATCTAATAAACGATATCGCCACCAAAGATGGCATTGATGTCTACGCCTTCAACAGCGGTCTTGATTACAAAGGTGTGAGTTTGGGCAGCAGCTCTTTTA
This sequence comes from Cyclobacteriaceae bacterium, assembly GCA_022842845.1. GTDB lineage: Bacteria > Bacteroidota > Bacteroidia > Cytophagales > Cyclobacteriaceae > Chryseotalea. The sequence continues at coordinate 416,048 of JALHOT010000001.1, forward strand.
TGAATGTTCGCAAACCAACGATAGCCCTGTTGGTAGGCGATGGTATTTCCGCCACTGATGTAGGCGAAGTGTGGCATGTGCTGGATACCCGCTTCCAGATTCCGGTTACCCTGCTGCCGACCGACATTTTTAACAGAGCCAATCTCAACAAATACAACACCATCATCATTCCGCCTACCTGGGGAGGTTTTAATACCAGTGATGCCACTAAAGAAAGGCTCAAGACCTGGGTACAAAATGGCGGTATTCTGATTGGCCTTGAGAATGCTATGAACTGGGTGAACAGTGCAGGCCTTGGTAAATTCGATATGAAGAAAGACGAAGAGAAGAAAGACGCACCAAAGGCAAGACCTTACGCTGATATAGATGAATATACGGGCGCTCAAGAAACGAGCGGAGCCATTTTCGAAGCCAACGCTGATCTCTCTCATCCACTTCTGTTTGGCTACTACAATGCAAAAATGCCGGTGTTTAAATCGAATAACCTGTACATGGAGAAATCTAAAAATGCTTACGCGAATCCTTTGGTGTTTACGACTACTCCTTTGTTAAGTGGTTATATCAGCAAACAGAACTATGCTAAAATAAAAGAAGCCTCTGTCATTGGTGTGTCTTCCCTGGGTCAGGGCCGCGTGATTGGTTTTACTGATAATCTTTGCTTCCGGGCTTTTTGGTTTGGTTCTAATAAAATGTTGATGAACGCTATTTATTATGGCCCCATTATTAACGGAGCTTCTTCCCGATAAGCTTTAAAAAACCTACTATTATTGCATAACTCTGCGATCTTTACGTTGTATACCTAAGATCGCAGAGTTTTTTGCTTTAACATGTTTTCAATAAGTACAGCCTACGCCAGCATAACTTCTCTTAGTAATTATTACCGAAGTATGCTACTCGTTTCGATGTGCTTACTACACAGATCATTTGCGTATGCTCAAACTGATTCAAGTCGCACCTTCATCAATAATAAGCTTACGCAAAAAGCCATCAGTACTGTTAAACGTACACCCAAGGCCCCCGTGGGCAGCACCGCCAAAAGTGAAGACCCCTTCCTGCCCTTCGAAGGGAAAATCATCCGGAACATCATCATTAATAAAGTAGGCTTCGAAAAGTCCATCTACGACAGTACACGCAGTTTTAAAAACAGCGCCACACGCCTGGCCAATCGCATGCATACCAATTCCCGCGAAGGTGTTATTCGCGACAATCTGTTCTTCAGAAAAAATAAAGCACTGAACCCTTACCGTCTGGCAGACAATGAACGCCATTTACGTGATCTTGATTTTATACTGGATTCTAAAATTGAAGTGTGTTTGGTCGAAGGTTCGGAAGACTCTGTAGATGTAGAAGTTTTCACACGGGATGTATTCAGCATAGGCTTTAAGTTTGATCCGGAAGAAGTAGATGCCTATCGCTTTGATTTGTACGATGCCAATTTATTTGGACAAGGGCAGCGCGTGCAGGTCAACAATTTATTCGATGCCAATCGCTCGCCTCATGTTGGCTTTGAGGCCACTTACAAAAAATCAAGTGTAGGTGGATCGCTCATCAATCCTTCCTTCGGGTATACCCAAATTAATAATGGCAGAAGCTACGGCACTGAAAACGAGCACGCTTATTTTATCAGACTTGATCGTCCGCTGGTTTCGCCTTACTCGCGCATGGCTGGTGGTTTGGAGATCAGCAAGAACTACTCAGTTAACAATTACAGTATAGCCGATAGCACCTTCCGGCAATATCGCTACCATTTAGAAGATGCCTGGATGGGGTATAACATGGGCATTTTTAATACAGTCAACAGTCGTGAAAGACATTTTTTAGCAGTACGATATTTCAATCAATCCTTTGAAAGAAAACCTTCACAGCCAAATGAAGTCATTAATCCCATTTACAACAATCAGCAATTCCTGTTAGGCTCTGTTACTTTTTACGAACAAAACTTCTACAAAACACAATATGTATTGGGCTTTGGCAGAACGGAAGATATCCCCTATGGAAAAACATTAACACTCACCACTGGCTGGTCGAGTGAAGCAGGTATTGACAGAACTTATGCAGGCATGAATACTGCACGGGACTGGGTAACAGGACGAGGAAACTTTTACAAACTGGCCGCTGGTGCCGGATCTTATTTTAGAAACGAAAGGGCTGAAGATGCTTTTTTGTTTGTCAGCAGTCAGTACTATAGCAGGCTCTTGGTTAAAGATAAATTCAAATTACGTCAGCAGGTAGAAGCAGGCCATGCCCAGGCTTTCAGCAATACCTTACGCCCATTACTCACCCTCAACAATCAACTACAAGGCTTCCGGCCCGATAGCGTATTTGCTTATAAACGTACTTACCTGCGCACGGAGAGTACCCTTTTTGTAAACTGGAAGATTTTGGGTTTTAACTTCGCGGGTTTTGCGGCAGGCGAAAGCGCCTTTTACCAACAAGATCCTGGCGAAAATGCACTTCAAAAATTTGTTTGGGGAGTCAATGGAGGTTTCCGTATCAGAAATGAAAACCTGATTTTTGGTACCATAGAAGTAAGGGCCTATTACTTCCCTGTTACCGTAAGAGGGCTTGAGCCTTTTAGTGTACGCGTTAGCACCAATGTGCGTTTAAAATACACCTCCACTTTTGTGCGGCCACCCTCTTTTGTAAACTACAACTAGTGCTTGTCTTCGACCGAAACGCCCATGCTGGCAACCCAGGTGCGTAACATGGCCAGTTCTTCCGCACTAACTACTGCCTCGCGATGAACAAGGGTGTAGGATTTTAAAGGCATTTCGCCCTCAGCCACCTCTTCAATAACTTCCTCCAGTTTGTGGGCTGCTCTTTCAGCATCATATGATTTAAACTCAGAAAAATTCAAATGTTCTTTTCCCTCATTGACATGACTGGCCAACCACCAGGCCACTGGCTGAATATTCGCATACCAAGGATAATTAGTAGAATGACTGTGACAATCGTAACACTTCTTTTGTAGCAAGGCATGTATCTCTTTGGGCATGTCTGTATAAGCGGCAGATATATCATTGGCGGCTATACCACTAGCCACATTCTTTTCAGGCCTGATAAACTGTATAAGTACTAATAAGGCCAACAGTCCGATAAGGATTTTCTTAATCATAAAGTTTTGATTTCTGTAAATATAGAAAGCTTTTATTCTGAAAAATCGGACTGAGGCCAATTCTTAAACTTATACTAAACAACAAAACCTTAGTATATTTGGTTTCACACCCTAAAAACCCTATGAGAAAACTATTTGTCATCACCAGTATCCTGGTTTCTGCCATCATCATTGTATGGTCATACTTCTGGATCGATATGATTTTGCTGTTTGTGATTGTTGGTCCGCTGATAGTGATCGGCATTCAGGATATGATACAAACCAAACAATCGCTAAAACGAAATTTTCCTGTGCTTGGCCGCTTGCGCTATGTGTTCGAAGACCTAAGGCCAAAAATCCAACAGTACTTTGTTGAGTCTGATACAGATGGTGCACCCATTAACCGAAACGAGCGCTCAGTTATTTATCAGAGGGCCAAAAAACAGATTGATACCGTTCCCTTCGGCACACAATTGAATGTTTATGCAGAAGGATACGAGTGGATGACCCATTCTATAAAACCTCTCGATCATAACTTACTGGATCATAATCCTAGAATTAAGTTCGGGGGTAATAAGTGCAAGCAACCATATCACGCCAGTGTGCTCAATGTCTCGGCTATGAGTTTTGGGTCTTTAAGTGCCAATGCCATTGAGTCTTTAAACTCCGGTGCCAAAATTGGTGGCTTTGCCCATAATACCGGTGAGGGAGGCATTAGCCCCTACCATCTTAAAAATGGTGGTGACCTCATTTGGCAAATTGGTACCGGCTATTTTGGCGCACGCCATGAAGATGGCAGTTTTTCATCAGAGGCCTTTCAAAAGAATGCGCAGCGGCCAGAAGTTAAAATGATTGAAATCAAACTTTCGCAAGGTGCCAAACCAGGCCACGGTGGTATCCTACCGGCAAAAAAGAACACACCTGAAATCGCTGCCATCAGGGGCGTAAAAGTTGGTACAACCGTCTTTTCACCGCCCTACCACACCGCCTTTGGCAATCCCATTGAGTTAATCAAGTTTGTTGATCAAATAAGAGACTTATCCGGTGGAAAGCCCGTAGGATTTAAGTTGTGTATAGGTCGCAAAAGCGAGTTTCTTGGTTTATGCAAAGCCATGGTACAGCTAAACCTGTATCCTGATTTCATTACTATCGATGGAGGGGAAGGAGGCACCGGGGCGGCACCGCCTGAGTTTACCAATTTTGTGGGCATGCCGATGCTGGATGCTGTGGCTTTTGCCGATGATGCTTTGAGGGGTTTTGGTATTCGTGAGCAAATGCGTTTGATCGCTTCTGGTAAAATATTGACTGGCTTCCATATTGTTCGTGCCATGGCCCTTGGAGCTGACACTTGCAATACCGCTCGTGCTATGATGATGGCCTTAGGTTGTATACAGGCGCTTGAGTGTCATAAAAATACTTGCCCTACCGGTGTAGCCACTCAAGATCCTTACTTTGCTAAAGGCCTGGTGGTAGAAGACAAGAAAGTGCGTGTGGCTAATTACCATAAAAACACTGTTGGGTCTTTTGTAGAACTTTTGTCGTGTGCAGGCTTAGCCCAACCAGATGAAATTAACCGTACCCATGTGTACAGAAGGGTGTTTATGAATATGGTTAAAACCTACGAAGAGATCTACCCGCCAATACCTGATGGCTGCCTACTAGAGGGGGGAGATTCGCCATTTGAATACGACAGCTACCTGGCGAAGGCAAGTGCCGAACGCTTTTAAGCTACCTTACACTAAAATTTCATTTCGTTACTCAGGATTGAGTTTCGAAATGAAATTTTTAACTTTGTATCAAATTATGTAGCGTGATTCGAAAGTTTTTCCCTCTTGACAAAAACTACGTACTCGAGTCTGCCCAGCTTTCGCTGGAAAAATCTCTACTCAACTATCTGGTCGATTTTGCCAAAGTTGAATACCTGCTACGCACCAACCCCCTGGGTATCAAAGATGATGTGGCCGAGAAAATCCATCAACACAACAGCCAGGATTACCGTCATTTACATGATTTCTATTTGAATTTAGCCGGGGTATTCCGGTTCAAATATTACCATCATAATCAATTAGAATTTACGTTTGATGGGCGTGATCCTTTTGAACGCTACTGTGACGAGTGGACCGCAGAGTATAAGAAGTGGATCAAAGACTTCTGCCGGCATGATAATTTCATCCGAGCCGTATTGGACTTAACCGTTTTCTATCCTGCTGACAGCCCGCTGCTCATGGTTGACAACCGCATGCATGCCTTCTTGAATCAACATTTCGATGTCAGGATTCATCCACAAAAGGGCATTGTTAGAAAGATGGCTTAAATGCCACTGAACAATTCAAAGCTCTCCATATACTGAGGCACGGTAACGTTCCAGCCTAAACGATCGCGAATGGCTTGAGCGTACTTATGCAAATCTTCTCCTTCGCCATGGATGGTGAAAGTCATTTTTGGATGTTCCTTAAAGTTACCCAACCATTGAAATAACTCCTCCTGATCGGCATGACCGGACATCGAGGTGATGGTTTCAACCTTGCATTTAACGGGCACTTGTTCTCCGAAAATCTTCACTTCTGCTTTCCCTTCCACAATGTCTCTTCCGCGCGTACCTTCTGCCTGGTAACCCGCAATGAGAAAAGTATCTTGCTCATTGCGCAAGCGGTGATACATATGATGCAGTATTCTGCCTCCCGTCATCATACCACTAGCCGAAATAATAATAGCCCTGCTCTTCAATTCATTCAAAGCTTTCGAGTGCTCACCTGTTTTAACAAATACCAGCATATTCGTTTCAAGCTCCTGGGCAAACTCCTTGACAGCCTCACCCATTTTATGATAGGATAAATGCTTGAAGAAAAGATAAGTGGATGAAATGGCCATGGGGCTGTCAACATACACCGGCACATCCGGAATTTTATCCTCTTTCATAAGCTTGCGCAAATAATACAGCAAGCCCTGTGTTCTGCCAACGGCAAAAGCCGGAATAACCAACACTCCTTTTCTGGCAAAAGTATCATTGACGATTCTTACCAAGTCATCTTCCGGATCATCGAAAGGATTCGGCTTATTACCATAGGTAGACTCTACAAATAAAATGTCAGCTTCTTCAATGGCTGTAGGCTGCCGCAACACAGCCTGTTGATACCTACCCAAGTCGCCCGAAAAAACCAACTTCTTAGTTTGTTGATCGCCCTTAATAAAAATCTCGGTAATAGCAGAGCCCAGCAAGTGGCCCGCGTCCTTAAAAATAATATCTATGCCTTTGTGTATGGATATTCTTTCATCGTAATTCAATGCATGCAATAAAGACAGGGTCTCCCTCACATCCTTCTCTTCGTAAAGCGCCAGTGGGTTCGCATGTTTTGAGTAACCCTTCTTGCGGGCATATTGCGCCTCTTCTTCCTGCAGTTTGGCAGAATCCAACAACATGATCTCCATCAAATCGGCAGTAGGTTTGGTGCAGTAGATCGGCCCACTGAATCCTTCCTTCACCAACTTTGGCAAATAACCAGTATGATCGATATGAGCATGACTGATGACAACGGCATCTATACTGGCAGGGTCAATCGGAAACTCATCCCAATTGCGGAGTCTCAACTCCTTCAAACCTTGAAAGAGGCCACAATCGAAAAGAAAGCGAAAATTGCCAGCCTCGACTAAAAAACGAGATCCGGTAACGGACTCCGCAGCTCCCAAAAACTTAACTCGTACATCCATTGTCTTTGCTATTTATGGTAAAGCTTCTTTTAGAATATATAGTCCGTACTTAAAAAAGATGATTCTCTGTTGCGAATAATCTTACCAATGATGGCTTTGTTTTCGTCATTCCCTTTTGCAGCCACCAAGGTTCGGATAGAGAAAACACGTAAGGCGTCAGAGACAGACAAGGTACCCTCTGCAGAATCCTTTCTTCCATTGAAAGGATAAATGTCTGGACCGCGCTGGCACTGGGCGTTCAAGTTGATGCGCCCTACCTGCGTAGCAAAGGCATCTATTAAACCAGCAATGGTGATTGTGTCCTTCCCAAAAATACTTACCTGCTGTCCAAAGTTTGAATCCAGCACATAGTTGACTGTATCGGCTACTTTATCAAAAGGTACTATGGGTATTACAGGACCAAATTGCTCTTCATAATACACACGCATTTTGTCACTCACAGGATATAGTACAGCCGGATAGAAAAAAGAATTATTAATACTACCCCCTCCTTCATTCATCACTTTTGCCCCATTTGCCTGCGCATCTTCTACTAAAGATTTCAGGTATTCAGTTTTGCCTGGCTCGGGCAGTGGGGTAAGGCTTACACCAGCATCCCATGGCATACCTGCCTTTAACTTAGTTACTTCAGCTATAAAACGCTTCATAAATTCTTCGACAATGCTCTTATGCACAAAAAGAATTTTCAAAGCCGTACAACGCTGGCCGTTGAAGGATAATGAACCCATGACGCATTCGCTCACTGCATTGTCCAGATCAGCATCGGGAAGTACAATGGCAGGGTTCTTCGCATCTAAACCAAGAATGGCTTTTAAGCGATGCGGTTTCGGATGCAGACGTTTGATTTCATTGGCTCCTTTATTCGTACCAATAAAAGCAAAGACATCGATCTTACCCGTTTCCATGAGCGCGCCTACTGTGTCGCGACCTTTGCCATAAATAATATTAATTACACCGGGAGGAAAACAATCTTTAAATGCTTCAATGAGCGGCTTAATCAATAGCACACCATACTTGGCCGGCTTAAATACTACGGTATTCCCCATGATCAGGGCGGGGATAAGGGTAGAGAAAGTTTCGTTGAGCGGATAATTATAAGGCCCCATACACAACACTACCCCTAGGGGTACGCGCCTGATTTGCGCCATAATGCCCTGTTCATTATGGAAAGTGGCCGAGCGCCTGTCGGTAGCTTTTAACTCATTGATCGTATCTACAATGTAATCGCAGGTACGGTCAAATTCTTTTTCAGAATCTTTCAACGACTTGCCAATCTCCCACATGAGTAGTTTTACCACCTCGCTACGTTTTAAACGCATGTGTGCTAAAAATTTTTCTACAAACTCAATGCGCTCGCTTACTGTAAAAGCAGGCCATTGCCCATGACCGCGATCGTAGGCTTTAACGGCCGCTTCTAAGGCCACTAAGGCTTCTTCTTTAGTAAGCAACGGAGTTGATCCAATAATGGTAGGCTCGTATCCGTTGGTTGTTTTCATGTAGAGAGGACTTAGCACAGGGCTTTGTTCTCCTTTCCATATTTTTAGTTTACCATCAATCAAATATTCATGTTGGTCTATTCTTTCGTTTAAGCGATAGGCCTCAGGGATAGAGGCTTCAGATGGGAAAATGTTGTCGAGTAATGTTTTATTCATAAGTTCTTATTGATGCAATGAAAGGATGTTTTAGCTAAGCAATTGTATACCCGATGATGTGCCCAATCGGTCGGCACCCGCTTCCACCATAGCCAATGCTTGCTCTTTTGTTTTAATACCTCCGGATGCTTTGATGCCCACCGCTGGCGGTAACACACTTCGCATCAATTTAATATGCTCCACTTTTGCTCCGCTGGGGGCAAAGCCTGTAGATGTTTTTACAAAATCTGCTCCAGTATCGGCACACAATTTACAGGCCTGTATAATTTCGTCATCATTCAAATAAGCCGTCTCAATAATCACTTTAAGCAATCTCTGATAATCGTGACTCAGTTTAGCACACTTGGCCAATTCTATTTTTGTCCACTCAAGGTTAGTTTTAAAAGAAGAGATGTTCCACACAACGTCTACTTCATGTGCACCGTTGTCGATAGCACGCTTAATATCATCAAGCTTGGTCTCTGTCATGTTATAGCCGAGTGGAAAGCCTGCAACCGATACGAGCGTAATAGGTGCATTACCAATTTCACGATGGGCCCGCTTTACCCAGAAAGGAGGAACACAAACACCAAAAAAATTATACTGCTTTGCCTCTGCCACTAATTTATCTATGGCCTCAATGGTGAGTGTGGGTGTTAAGTTTGTATGCTCAATGTACTTAGCAAGATTCATGAATTAAATGTACAATGCCAGATTGATATTGGATAGTACCAGGCAAGATACTTTTACTCAATTGACCATGCCCTGTGCAGTGTGTAAATGACAAACCAGGAATCAGTGCCTGATGCCACAGATTTCGCAGAATTTCATCTTCTCTGGTTTGCGCTTTTTGGGTGGGCGCTTGTGGCCAAAATAATTGGTGTTGGCATAATCTGTACCTGCCAAAACTTTTTCAGCTTTTCTTTTTTGCTTGGCTACAACCTCTCTTTGCACCATGGCATTTTCTTGCGCCTGGCGGCTGATGCCATCTTTACTCTTTACCTTCTTTTTTTTTGGCATGTATTTGTTGGCATCCGGGTAATAAGGACCCACAGATGTTACCTGACTGGAATTTTTGCTTGTCTTCTTCTTACGCTGAGCATAACTCAACGTTGAGATGCATAGAAAAGCAAGGAGCAGGTATCGGAATAACATGATCAAAAATAGCAATTTGCCCTATCGCTTCATACGGCTGCAGAAAAGACTAAATTAATGACGAATACCACATTCGTTGCAGTAACGCATTTTATGCACCGCGCGCTTCTTGGGCGGATTTTTATGACCAAAATACAAGGCATTGGTGTATTGCGGTTTAGCCAGCTTTTTAAGTGCGCGCTTTTTTAATTTGGCGGCCTGCTCTACCCTATCATAAAAAGCATATTCGGCAGAGTGCTTTACTTTGGGTTGCACTCGCTTCACCGCTCTTGTTTTCTTATCTACCTTATAAACAGGTTGAACTGCAGGAGAAAGTGAACTTGGCCCGGATGGATAATTTTGAGCAAAAGAGTAAACTGCGCATAAGCACAGAAAAGTGAGCAGCAAAACACTCTTCACTGACACATGAAAAAGCCTCATACAAATTTTGTTTGAGGCTCTAACGAAACTTTAACGGTAATATTTTTAACTACCCTTGGCCTGCATCATGCTTTGCTGTCTGCGGTAAATCCAGGGGGCTATTGCTGATGCATTTTGCCAAAGGCCTTTTCCCCTCTGCTGAGCCTCTAAACGAAGATTTTCCAAGGTTTCATCAGGATTTCTTTCAGCAGTCCACGCATAACCCGCTTTCAGCAATTCAGCGCGCAAATCTACCTCTCCTTTCAACCATACAACCGCTAAACGATTTCCCCAACGATCTTTGTTACGTAGCTCTACTTTAACTTGCTTACCTAGTACTTTCTTCTCCAAGAAGTCTTTTGCCTGCAAGCCATAATCCTGCTCAAGTTCAGGGCTGTCAATGCCATCGAGCATGAGTTTATGTTCTTCACCATCCTCAAACACAACCAGTAAGGTATTGCCATCCATCACCTCCATTACTTTACCATTTACCAGCGCAATGCCGGCACGGGCCGAGAAAAAACCGACCAATATCATGATCAGCAACAACGCCAATCTTACGGATACCCAACTTCTGCTTATCGTCATGATTCAAAATTGCTTTAACCATTTCAACTTACGAGCACATTAACGAGGGGGTTATCATGTGTGTAAGGTTTAGGGATAGATTGACAAAAGACTCGGTAAAAGGAGCTGGGCACAAATTTCCAAGTGCTGATTATCAGGCAATTAAGATCCTATAGGGGAATTTTGGCGGCACAATTTTTCTAATCCGCCTAAGCGCTTAAATTTGCGGACTTATTTTTAGTGTAACTCATTTATTTTCAGCTTAAAACGATTTAAAAATCATGGCGTTGATTGGTACTTTGCGCACCAAAATGGGCACCTGGGTAGTGGTGTTCGTATTTGTTGCTATCGCTGCATTTATTCTTGGCGATTTGTTTGGTAATAATGGTGTTTTGTTAGGCCGCAATACTGTTGGTGAAATAGCAGGACACGAAATTTCATTAGAAGAATATCAGGCTGCCATACAGGAGCGTGAAGCCAATTATGTAATGAATTTTGGCCGTAACCCGGGCGAGCGCGAGATGACCTCTATCCGCCAGCAAGCATGGGAATTACTCATTGTTCGTCATGCCATCGAAAAACAATACAGCGAAATAGGCGTAAATGTTACTGCTGCCGAATTACAGGATATGCTTTGGGGTAAAAATGTAGATGAAAATGTGAAGCAGGCCTTCACCAACCCTGAAACCGGCCAATTCGAAAAAGACCGCGTTATCTCCTACTTGGGCCAATTAAAAGACATGCCCGAAGGCTCTGAACCACGCGTACGCTGGGAAATGTTTCAGCGCGACCTGGCACCAGCCCGCACCCGCATTAAATACGAAAACCTGCTGATCAAAGGCGACTATGTTACCAGCGCAGAAGCTGAGCGTGAATACCACAGCCAGAATGATGTAGTGGAAGCTTCCTACCTCTACGTTCCTTTCTTTGCAGTAAGTGACTCTGCCATTAAGGTTTCGGATGCTGATTTAAAGAGCTACTACAACAAAAATCTTGAGAAGTTCAAAACTGAAAATACCAGAGATCTTCAATTTATTACCTTCCCTGTGGTTGCTTCTGCTGAAGATACCCTTGCCATTTTCCAGGATGTAATCAAGTTAGCCGGTGAGTTAAAAATCAGCACAGAAGATTCTGCCTTTGTAAGCAGAAACTCTGATAACAATAACGCTTACATCAAATACACACCTGCCAACCTTCCTCCATCTTTAGCAGATAAAAATTTGGTAGCAGGTGAAATTTTAGGCCCTCAGGTTGAGAATGGTGCTTTTGTTGTGTCAAAAGTTTCTAAGCTTGAAAACGATACGGTTTACAGCGCAAAGGCGAGTCACATTCTAATTAAGTGGGCATCTGATAGCGATGCTGATAAAAAATCAGCCAAAGAAAAGGCACGCGGCATATTAAAAGAAATTAAAGGAGGCGCAAGCTTTGCTGCCAAGGCCTTAGAGCATGGCACAGACGGAACAGCGAGTCGCGGTGGTGACCTGGGCTGGTTTACAACTGGCCAAATGGTAAAGCCTTTCGAAAAAGCTGTTTTTGATGCTGCCAAAACCGGTGTTTTAAACGATGTAGTTGAAACAGAATTTGGATACCACATCATTGACATAACCAGCACCAAAACAAACAAGGCGTTTTACATTGCTACCATTTCAAGAGAAATCACTCCTAGCGATGCTTCTATCAACGAAGCGCTTCGCAAAGCAGAAGCTTTTGCCAGTGATGTTGATGACTTTGAGAGCTTTGTAGCAAAAGCTAAAGAAGAAAATCTTAGCATTCGCGATGCCAAGAAGTTATTGTCAGGAGATCGCAACGTAAGTTCTTTGGGTGAGGCACGCCAGGTAGTTCAGTGGTTGTTCCGCGATGCTGACAAAGGCGATGTATCAACCGTATTTGATTTACAAGAAAACTATGTTGTGGCTGTAATGACTGGCGAAGTTGAAGCTGGCTACAAGCCTTTAGACATGGTGAAGGATGAAATCACACCCGCTGTTAAAAACGAATTGAAGAGTAAAATCATCATTGATAAACTGAGCAAAGCTGCTGGTAGCCTTGATGAAGTAAAGAATGCCTTTGGTAGCGATGCCAATGTGTACAGCAGTAGCGACATTAGACTGAACAGCAACTCATTGCCAAGCGTTGGTTTCGATCCGCAGGTAGTTGGCCTCGCATTCTCATTAGAGAATGGTAAGCGTTCTGCCCCCTTTGTTGGCGAAACAGGTGTGGTGTTAGTAGAAACCAAGAACAAAACCCTTGCTCCTGCATTAGATGACTATGCCCCTTATAAAATGGGACTACAGCAGGCTGCACAAAACAGAAATTACTCAATTGCTGAAGCCATTAAGGACAGAGCAAAGATTGAAGACAAGCGTTACAACTTTTATTAATTTGCAACAGTAACAGTAATGCCGCCTCAATTCTGTTGGGGCGGCATTTTTTATTATGATGGATCAACAACAGTGGGCAGACTCATTTCGTGAAAAATTAAACCAACATTATCGTTGGCCTTCTCCCTACATGTTCAAATTTATTGTGCCAAGTGGCAATGAGACCGCTGTACGTAATTTATTCTCCATTGCTCCTCTCTCAGAAAAAGCATCTGCTAACGGAAAATACACCAGCATTACCTTTCAACTTACGATGCACTCAGCAGATGCCGTGATCGAGATCTATATTACAGCTTCCAAAATTGAAGGGCTGATTGCCTTATAGATCAATCGCTCGCCAAGGCTAAAGAAATCTAAATAAACAAATGCGTATCTTGGTATGCATTGGTGAGTAAGCTTTACAAACTATCAGTTTTATGTGGAAAGAAGAGCCTAGCAAACTTGTTAAAGTATTCAAATTCAAAGATTTCATTGAGGCTTTCGCCTTTATGACCAAAGTGGCTCTCATCGCAGAAAAGATGAACCATCACCCTAATTGGTCAAATGTATACAACACAGTAACCATTGAATTATCCACGCATGATGCCGGTAATACTGTAACCGCAAAAGACAGGGCTTTAGCAAAAGCCATCGATGCACTAAGCTAATGGAACTAACGACTTCACTTTACTTAGTCCCAACTCCTATTGGTAATTTGGGCGATATAACACTGCGAGCGCTTGAGGTGCTCAAGTCAGTGGATATGATTTTGGCAGAAGATACACGCACTTCTGGTTTTTTGCTGAAGCATTATGCGATAGAAAGACCTCTAAAAAGCTTTCATAATTTTAATGAGCACAAAACAGTGAGTGCTCTGGTAGCACGCATGCAACAGGGCGAAGTTTTTGCTTTAGTTTCAGATGCTGGTACACCCGGTATTTCTGATCCCGGCTTTTTAATTAGTCGCGCTGCGATAAAAGCAGAGCTCAAAATTGAATGCCTGCCCGGAGCCACTGCTTTCGTGCCGGCTCTGGTAAAATCAGGGTTGCCTTGCGATCGTTTTGTATTCGAAGGATTTCTTCCTGTAAAAAAGGGCAGGCAGACTTTGTTAAAATCTTTAGTAGAAGAAGAAAGAACACTTGTCTTCTATGAATCACCCTATCGGCTGATAAAAACTTTAGAGCAGTTAATCGAATATTTTGGAGCAGACCGACAGGCTTCCGTATCGCGCGAGCTTACCAAAAAATTTGAGGAAACCGTAAACGGTACATTAGAAGAAATTGTGGCTCACTTCAAACAAAAAGAAGTGAAGGGTGAAATTGTATTGATTGTTTCCGGTAAAAACAAACAGAAACATCATTCGGATGAGGAGGATTGATGTGTATCTTAGCAGATATGAATCTTGCGGCCATTCAAAAAGATGTTATCGGTATATCGGCAGAGGTAGCCAACTTTATACAATACGAGTGCGAAAATTTTGATCGTACCCATATAGAGGAAAAAGGTAAATTCAACAACCTTGTTTCTTATGTTGATAAGGAGGCTGAGAAAAAATTAGTCAGTGTCTTACAAAAACTTTTACCACAAGCAGGTTTCATTACAGAAGAAGGCACCGTAGAACAAAGCCAGTCACATGAATACAATTGGATTATCGATCCGCTGGATGGCACCACAAACTTCATGCATGGACTTCCTGTGTATGCCATTAGCATCGGTTTGGTAAAAAATAAAAAACCGATCCTGGGTGTAGTGTATGAAGTGACCCGAAAAGAATGTTTTCACGCAATCGAAAACGGCCCGGCTTATTGTAATGACAAGGTCATCAGTGTTTCAAAAGTTACTTCCTTGAACGAAAGTTTATTGGCAACTGGTTTTCCATACTATCAATTTGAAAAGATGGAAGCCTACTTGAATATCATTCGAACATTTTTAGATAAAACACATGGCATACGAAGACTGGGTAGTGCAGCCATAGATCTGGCCTATGTGGCTTGTGGTCGATTAGACGGCTTTTTTGAATACAACCTAAATGCATGGGATGTAGCAGCCGGTGCTTTCATTGTGCAACAGGCGGGCGGTGTTGTTACTGATTTTAAAGGTGGCGACAATTTTATGTTTGGAGGAGAGCTGTGTTGTGCTACGCACCGCATTCACACAGAAATGCTTCAGGTCATACAAGAGCGATGGTAACACAAGTATAAGCTCTACAAAGAATTTAAGTAAGCATAGAGTGCCTTTAACTCAACATCTGTATATGCCTTGGTCATTGTCCAAGGCATTTCTTTTGGATTTAATTGTTTGCCCTCAGGAGTAAGACCTGTTCTCAGTGTTGTCACAAATTGATCTTCAGTCCACTTACCAAGATTACCAGTAGCCGTAATGTTGGCAACAGGCGGGAAGCCGGGCGCAATAGGATCCCCTCCTCTCATATCAGCGCGGTGACATCCTTCGCAGGCAACAGATAGATATCTTCCGAACTCAACGCTTACCTCTTGCTTAACTAGTTTCACTGGTAATGCTTTATGATCGATCTGTTCTGCAGGGAGCAAAGCTATTTTTCCTAAATCTGTTAAGATGCGGCCTAAAGGTCCCAGCTCACTGCGGGGCAATTCCCGATCTACAGTTGGAACGCGCGAAGCATAGGCAATAATGGCTGCTACCTCATTATCTGAGAAGCGCGTATACTCATGAGATGGCATAATCCATAGTGGCTTCATGTTTCTTCGGATGCCATGCTTCAAGGCCAATGTCCAGTCATACTCATCGTAGTCAGACGCCAGACCTCCATTTCCATAAGTAATGTTACTAGCTACTATCAATCCAAGAGCAGGATCATCAATAAATATCTTTCCTCCCAAATCGTCTCCATGGCAATCTGTACAGCCCTTGGCAACAATCAATCTTTTCCCTAGTTCATACGATGCGGAATCATATTGTATGGGAAGAGCGTGAGTGGTAACCTCATAACGCTTATTCAAGCGATTGTTGGTACTTATGTAAATTTTTGTGTAAAAGAGTACTACAAGGACCACCAGGGAGCCTAGTACCAGACTTGTAATTTTTAAAATTCTCTTCAGCATATTCATTCAAATAATGTTTATACGACACAACCACTTCCCCCATCTTACGTTAAACGGAGCATTATCTACGTTAAAAGGATAAGATGAATCCATTAAAAACCCTCTCTTACGAAGATCTGTTAGCAGAGCAACAGACCCTGACCACGGCCGAAGGATTAATCCATCAAGTTCATCAACATCCCACATGGGGTTCACTGGAACTCAAATCCATCAAAACCGAAAGCATAGACATTAATTACTATACTGGAATGTTCGCTGACGAGCTTAGTATCAATTTCGTTGATGAGAAGCTTCCCAATGTAGTCAATGTTTGTATTTCATTAGAAGGACATACAGCCGCCTATTCTAAAAATCATAATTGGCTACTGCCGCTTTCGGCTAATCGATACCACCACGTCTTTTTAAATGATGATGCTTTTGATTTACATGTAGCCAAAAAGTTTCAGGACGTGCATATTCAATTTGAGGCCGGGTACTTTAAAGACCTGTTGTGTGATGAAAATCCCTGGATGAACCAGCTGAAAGAAAGTCTTGACAAACATGAAGCCATTCTTAAGGGTGATGCAGTACTCACTTACGAGATGACTCAAATTATTCAAGGGCTTTTCAACAACCCACTTTCAGGTCAGTTAAAAAGAATTTATACAGAAGCTAAGGCTTTAGAGTTATTAGCAACACAAATGAAACAGCTGTCTGAGTTGAATGTAAGTCCAAAAGAAAAATCATCAGAAAGAGATCTATTTTTTGCCATTCATGATTTTTTGAAGCAAAATTTTTCAAAAGATCTTTCCCTTGCCATGATCGCTAAAGCATTTGGCATTAATGAGTTTAAATTGAAAAAGGGTTACAAGCAATATTTTAATAGTACTGTTTTTGATAGCATCCTGGAACTTCGAATGTTGAGAGCTTATCAGTTGTTACAAAGTGGAGAGCATCTTGTGCATGAAATCTCTCATGAGATTGGCTATAAAAGTCCTAACCATTTCGCAACCGCTTTTAAAAGACGCTTTGGTAAATCACCAAGCGCCTTTTAAAAGTACTCATCATCAATTTCTACTCATACCGTAGCGATTTCACCGGATTAGCAATGGCTGCCTTCAACGATCTGTAACCCACGGTGAACAAGGCCACTAAAAAAGTTAAGCCTAAGCCTGCCAGGAAAATCCAAGCCGAAATAGTAATTTTATAAGCAAAGCCATCAAGCCATTGATTCATCACCCACCAGGCAACGGGCGCTGCTAATACAAAACCAATTCCAATCAGCTTTACATATTCTTTAGAGAAAAGCAATACAATCCCTTCCACAGAAGCACCTAGAACTTTTCTCACACCTATTTCTTTATTCTTTTGATTGATCATAAAAGTGGCCAAACCAAACAGCCCAAGACAACCAATAAATATAGCAATGGAAGTAAAGACTGTTAGCATAATAGAAGTTCTCTCCTGACCACGGTAAAACTCAGCAATGGATTCGTCTAAAAATTCATAAGTAAATAAGTGCTCAGGGTATGTTTCTTCCCACAAGGATTGGATTTGAGGCAAATTGCTTTCGAAAGCGCTTGCATTAATTTTCAATGATAGCGTTCTGTAATTCTGAAGTCTGTTCATTAATACGATAGGCTCAATTTCGCTTTCCAACGAAGTACTGTGGAAGTTTTCTACCACTCCAACCACTGGTAGCATGCGTCTCCAAACGCGTACCCGCTTGCCCAAAATATCTTTAGGATCGGTAAAGCCAGCTACCTCAGTAAATTTTCGATTTACAACTACACTCCTGGCGGTATCTAAATCATCAATATTTTCACCGGCAATCATTTTGAGACCAAACAGCTGTATGTACTTGTCATCTACGGTTTTTACCTGGGTATCCTTTCGCTGATCATCTGATTGGCCTTCTAAAATAAATCCTGTTCCGCTTACACTGCCTGAAGAAGGGGGCGTATTGCATAACGTAAATTGTTCTACCCCGCTGATCTTAGCCATGCGATCGGCCAGTGTCCGCATCTTGCTAGAACGAGTTGAGTCGATACTCACTTGCTCTTGCTCAGGGATTGGGATATTAATGATAGCATCTTGTTGAAAACCCAGGTCCTTGCTCTTGAAATAATTCATCTGAGAAATTAGTACAATGGTACCAATGATCAGGAATTGAGAAATGAAAAACTGAACGATAACCAAGCCCTTTCTTAAAAGAAAACCGGATGAGTTTTTATTGCCCATGGAATTCTTCAAGGCCAAGGCTGGCTGAAAAGATGAAATAATAAAAGCCGGATATAAACCCGAAAATAAGGATACTGAAATAAAAAGACCGACTATATACAATAAGAAAGGCCAATTCGCTGGCAAGTTAAAAGCAAGATCTAATTCGAGAAAAGGATTTAAGAAAGAGAGAGCCAATTGCGCCAAGCCCGAACCAACTAATACTGCCACTGCAGTAACCATGCTGGTTTCTCCTAAAAACTGCCACACCAGCTGAGCCCTTGAGCTGCCCAAGGTTTTGCGTATTCCTACCTCTTTCGATCTTTTGATCGCCTCGGCTGTAGTAAGATTAATGAAATTAATACTCGCTGTTATGATGAGGAAAAAAGCAACAATGCCCAGTGCTATCAGAGAGCTGGCGCTCACCGTATTGTAACTATAGTTTCCATAGCGTTCATCAAAATGTAAATCTTTTAGAGGTTGAAGAACATATCGCTGGTTATTATAATTTTCTTCCGTGTTATGCTTTTTATAAAAATCGCCCATGCGACTTTCAAGCCTCCCGATAAACTCACCTTCCTTTAACAGAAAGTAGCATTGCTCATCGCTCCATATACCGCCCCAACCTTTCTCTTCATTCTCCTTTCGTATTGTTTCATACGACAGGTAGAGGGTAAAGGGCAAGTCAGTATTATTCGGGGCATCTGCTACTACCGCTGCAATTTTATATTCACGATCACCAAATTTTATTACCTCACCAATAACATCTTCCCTATCAAAGTATTTCTTCGCAAGCATTTGGCTAACCACCGCTTCATTGGGTTCATCCAAACCTTTTTGTGCATCACCTATGAGTACTGTTCTGTCGAAAATTTTAAAAATGGCCGGGTCTGTAAAAACAACTCCGGCATTCTCCTGAAATTTTTTGCTCTCACCGTTTGCTTGTGGCACTAGGATTAAAGCACCTGCCTGATACTGCGTAAAAACTACCTCCTCTGCCTCTGGAAAATCTAACTGAAATGCCGGTGGAAGCGGAGAAGGAATACCAGGTGTGTGAAAGCTGCCCGCATTACCATCGGAGGTAGTTACCACGCGATAAATGCGATCGTATTTACTGTGGAATTTATCAAAGCTTACGTGATGCTGAATTAACAGGAATAAAATAAAACTGGAGGCTACCCCAATGGTCAGTCCCAGCACATTAATAAGAGCTGTGTTTTTCTGCCTTAACAAGGTGCGAAAGGCGGTGATAAAATAGTTTTTGAGCATACCAAAAAAGTGTTTTTGCGAAGACTAATTATGAAATTTACATCATGGGCTTCTTATCCATGCCAATTCCAAGCCATATCAAAATCAGGCTGAATTCAATGTTTTTTGGAGAAAATCTGTGCAATAGTGTGCAGTTTCGTCCGTCTACGGACATACCTGTGAACTTTGTGATAGAGGCTACCTGTTATCATGCCAGATAATTATCTTTGCTATATGATTCAGGAGATTCTTGTTGGTATTCTATTCGCTGGAGCGCTGGCTTACGCAGGGCAAGCCATTTATAAGCAATTTCAGGCGAAGAATAGCTGCGCCACAGGCTGTGGAAAATGTGGTGCTGTAGATTTCAAAAAGATTGAAGCGGAACTAAAATCAAAGGGTTTGTAAATTACAATCAGGCCCAAACCTTGGTGCCCTCCGTGCAGTTTTTGCACATTTCTATTTCACTTCTTGATTTAAAAAGCGTAGCGCGAAATTGTTGATACTTTTCTCCAAACCAGATTTCCTCAAAAGAATTTTTGGTTAAATCCCCCATTACATATTGGGCATCTTTATCAAAACAACAAGGCAGTACTTTACCATCCCAGGTGATCACACAACTATGCCACATTTTCCAACAGCTGTTGTCAAGACTATTCTTAATGGCATACTTACCATCACTCATTAATCGATAGCGAGCATATTTATCCTGGGTAGGAATGAGTGGAGAACCATTTTCAAAATCATAAATCTGGGCCGTCTTTAATTTAACTTCATCCACTCCCAGTTCTTTGGCCAGTCGATACACTTGCGGAATTTGATGTTCATTAAATTTAACTACCAAAAATTAAAAAATAACAT
>JALHOT010000002.1 GCA_022842845.1 Cyclobacteriaceae bacterium
GCCCTGCCCGTATTTAACAGATATTTTTTGTGCTTATACTTCATTAAAAAAAGGCGCAAGGAGTTTGGTCATTGCCTCTGGCGCCCGGCAAGGCTTGTTCGTTTTCATGTCGATAAACACCAACTGCGTTTCTCCCTCATTAATTAATTTCTTTTGTTCGTTGAAAATCTCATAGTAGAAACGGATGCGAACGCCCGGCAATTCTTTAATGGTTGTGCGCAAGGTCAGTAACTCGTCATAAAGAGCCGGAGCTTTGTACCGGGTGCTATGCTCTACTACAGGCATCATCACTCCCATGGCCTCCAGTTCTCTATAGGTGAGCCCTAGTTGCCGCAAACTTTCGACCCTGGCTACTTCATAATACATGGCATAGTTGCCATAGTACACGTAGCCCATTTGATCTGTTTCTGCGTAGCGCACACGAACTGTTGTTTCGGAAATATACATTATTTCTTATCGCTGGCCGCGCGCAGCTTTTTACCCTTTTCTATTTCGATTTCCAGTGCTCGCTGATAGCGGTTGGCGTTATTGATTTGCTGCCGATAATTGTCAGTAAAATTATGATAGCCGGAGAAATCTTCTTTGGCACACATGTATAAGTAGTTGCTTTCTTTAAAATCAAGCACTGCATCTACGCAGTTTACTCTGGGCATATTAATGGGGCCCGGAGGCAACCCTGCATACTTATAAGTGTTGTATGGAGAATCGATTTCTTTGTGCTCATTTAGCACCCGCTTTAAAGAAAAATCGCCCGATGCAAAAACCAATGTCGGATCTGCCTGAAGGGGCATACCTTGTTTCAATCTGTTGATGTACAAACCTGCAATGGTTGGGGCTTCATCTTGTTTTACTGTTTCTGCCTGCACAATAGAAGCCAAAATAGAAATCTCTACCTCAGTCAACCCCAACTTTTGGGCTTTTATTTTACGCTCATCATTCCAAAACTTGGTGTACTCATTATGCATGCGTTCCATCAGAGCATCAGGAGAAATATTATAATACACCTCATAAGTGTTGGGGATAAACATGCACATCAGGTTGTCTTTATTAAAGCCGTATGGATTGTTCATAGCGAATTTTACCGCAGCTGCCTCAAACTCATCTGGTCGCATCCCCAGGTTATCTGTGATTTTTTCACTGAGATCTTTGAGCAGGCGTACGTTATTGAAAGTAATGCGAACAGGTTCTTGCTTACCTAAACGCAGCAATTGGATGGCCTGCAGATTGGTCATATTGGCTTTAATGACAAATCTTCCTGATTTAACCTTTTGATCGTAATCCATCAGGCGGGCCAGAAAAGCAAAGGACATCAAATCCTGCACATAGTCGCCCTCGTGCAATTGCCTTTGCACAGTTTTAAAGGTAGCATCGTTTGGAATTATCAGGAGGCGGTCTTCTTTCCCCACTAAAAAATTAGGGGTGTACACGATCTGGTAGGTATAAAAACCAAACGAGATCAGGAGCATGGAAAATAAAAGAAAGAAAATAAGCTTCTTCTCAGGCTTCATAAAAGTAATTGAGGTTCAAAAATACACAAGTAGGACTACTCTTCGAAACAACTTTATTAAACGATCTTGTTCACAACATGTTCGGATACGAAGCGACTTGGGTAATATGGGCTGCCCGCTTTTAGATTTCCTATTAATTGCACTACCTTAGATGATCGAGATTTGATTGTATTGAAAGTATCCGCATAGCTTATGGCTGTCTTTAAAAAACTATTGCGTTGGTCATTAACCCTGTTTGTGTTGGGATTTACCGCTTTGTACTCTTTTTATTATTTCGCGATTTATGAGGAGGGCGTCATGGCAGGTCGGGTTCTGAGCATTACCCAGAGAGGTATGATTTTCAAAACCCATGAAGGGAAACTCAGTGTTGAATCTTTTGGGTCACTAAAAGGGGTTAGTCCTATTGCCGAAACACGTGATTTCTCTGTAGAAAGTAATGAGACGGCAGTTATTAAGGATCTGGAAAAAGTGGCCGCCAGTGGTGACAGGGTTAACTTACGCTTTATCAGAAGATACAGGGCCTTCCCTTGGCGGGGAGAGACCAAATATTTTGTTGTTGGCGTAGAGCAAACCACTCGTTGATTCAATAGCAGTCTTTAGCACTCCGTCCGGTACCTGATATGGATACAAAGAAATTCTTTACAGAACATCCCTGGCTGCGAGAGTTAGCCTACTTATGCCTGTTCGGATTTCTGTCAGCTCTCATGGGCCTTGTGGAGTTTCAGATACCGGGTCTGAGCGGAACAGCCACTGATCTCCGTGAAATACCTATTCTGATTAGCTTCGTCTACTTACGAAGTCCTTTATCACTTTTCGGCATTATTGGCATTTCTGCCTTAAGCATGGCCGAAGGGGGGGCCTATACATCATATCTATTAATGCACGTGCCGGCTAGTATTATAGTTTGGTTTATTTATCAAAAAATTAAAAGTCTCTCATTTTCAAATGTACAACTGGCAATCTTTTGGTGCCTAGTTACCCTTCTCTACTACGCCCTTATAGTACCTACCTATATTTATACAGAAAGAATTTTGTTGAACAATCCTCTTCCCGTTAAAACATCATTTGTTGCCTTATTCTACTCTTTGCGGTTTGAAATAATCACCAGCGCTTTGGTTTCGGCTTTATACATTATCCAACATAATGTCAGAAATCAACTGCGTGAACATCAGATAAATCTTGAAAACACTATCAAGCAAAGAACCTTACAATTAACAGAGAGTAACCAGCAACTCCTTACATTAAATGAAGAGCTCACTGCCTCCCATGAAGAAGTACGCTCCTTGAATGACAACCTGGAAAAGCTCGTACAAGACAGAACAGAGAAGATAAACCTGCAATTAAAGCAATTGGAAAAGTACGCCCACATGAATTCGCATGAAGTGCGTGGCCCTCTGGCCAGGGTAATAGGCTTAGTTGGCTTAATAAAAATTGATAAGCAAAATGGAGCTGACCCTGTTATAGTTAACAAAATTGAGGTAGCAGCAGAAGAGTTAGATCAAGTGGTTAAAAAAATGAATTTACTGTTAGTGGAGGAAGTGATTAGAAAAAGAGTTAATGATTAAGAACATTTTAATCCAACAGAATCTCCCATGAAACAATCTCTTTTACTAAAGAAAATCAAAAAAAAAATTGAGACGCTAAATCCGGAAGTTATAATAAAAAACAGCCTAGTTGGCTATGCTTTTAAGGCTAATTATCAATCAAAATATTCGAAACAATACTATGAATCTGCTACACAAAAGTATCGTGATGGCTCTTACATAGAAAAAATTCTAACACTCGGAGAAGATTTTTCTCAGCTGGAAACGAAACAAGAGATAACCTATAAAGGATTAGCTTTTGGTGCTAGTAAAAAAGAAGCACAAAAAAAATTAGGCGACCCTATTGCAGAGTACACTTTTAGCCATACACCTGATTATGTTGTATTTTTCTATAAATTTGTTTTAGGTCCATATAAAACAAAAGCCGAAATTCATTTTTATAAAGACAAATTAGTTCTAGGCATTTACTTTTTTGACGCTAAACAAAAGGTTACTCTCATCGCTCAATCGCTCTCAAAAAAATATAACTCGGGCAACAGCTTTAAGCAATTTAGCAACCTATGCCTGATTGATAGTAATAAAAACACATTGTTAGTCACTCATCACAATTTTGATCTTTGCTTGTTTTATGTTTGCCGAAAAACTCCGATTTTAGCTCAAGCTGTACAGCAATTAAAAAATAAAATAAAAAGTGAAGCAACAAGAGAAAAATTTTATCTAAGAAAAATAGAAGAAGATATTTAAGAAATGTGTAACAAATTCAATACAGCAAAAAAGTGTAATACGCTCCCGCCCAAAACGAATAAGTGCCACACGCTGTGATTGTACTTTACCTGATCTCGCAAAAAGAAAATAGTGCCCAACGTATAGGATACACCTCCTGTTACTAGAAAAACAAAACTTGTAAACGATATCGCTTCGTATAAAGGTTTGATAGCAATGATGATTACCCAACCCATCAGCACGTAAAGAATTGTTGAAAGTCGCACGTGACTGCCCACCGAAATTGATTTTACTATAGCCCCTAACACGGCACAGGTCCACACAATCCCCAAAACAGTCCAGCCAATCCAACCGCGCAAAGCGGTTAAACAGAATGGAGTATAAGTGCCTGCTATCAGCAGGTAAATGGAAATATGATCGAACTTATGAAATAAGCCTCGTGCCCTGGTAAAAGTAAGGCTGTGATAAAGTGTTGAGGCAAAATAAAGCAGCACCAGTGTTGCTCCAAAAATGGAAAAGCTCACTACATGCCAAACCGTTCCCTTGGTTGCGGCCACAATAACCAATACCACAAGGGCTGCTATGGAGAGTAAAGCCCCTATACCATGCGTGATGGCATTGGCCACCTCTTCCTTAACACTCGTTTGCTTATTGTCCTTTGTCATCTCGATCACTAACCCGCTATTCCAGGTAACCAAATTGCTTCAACTTGAAACGTTCCTTGCGCCAGTTATCTGCCACTTTCACATGGGTTTCTAAATGTATTTTCTTGCGGAAGAATGATTCCATATCCTTGCGAGCTTCCATACCCACTTTTTTAAGTGAGCTACCACCTCTTCCAATTAATATTCCTTTCTGCGAGTCGCGCTCAACATATATTTGCGCCCTTACCCGGATAATATCTTCTGCTTCCTTGAACGATTCAATCACCACTTCAGCACTGTAGGGTATTTCTTGTTCATAGTTATAAAATATTTTTTCGCGAATAATCTCAGCAGCAAAAAAACGCTCCGAACGATCCGTTAAGTCATCCTGCGGAAAGTAGGGAGGATGGTTTGGCAAGGCCTGTTGCACTTGGGGGAGAATCTTATCGATGTTTTTCTTTTTGGCCGCACTCACGGCAATGGCTTGCTGCACATGGGTGAACTTAGTCTTCCAAAATTCAATTTTCTCTTCAACGGACTCATCCTTTTTGGCGAGATCTATTTTATTCAAGATCAACACAACCGGACATTTTACTTTATTAACCCTGTCGATCATGTAATCCTCAATTACATCGTCCCAGGCAATTACAAGCAATACAAGGTCTGCATCTTCCAACGATACTTTTACAAAATTCATCATGGCTTCGTGCAGGGCATACTTTGGCTCGAGCATTCCCGGAGTATCGCTATAGACTATTTGCATTTCGGGGGTATTAATCATACCCATAATACGATGGCGTGTCGTTTGTGCTTTCGGTGTAACAATCGATAGCTGTTCGCCCACCAGTAAATTCATTAAGGTAGATTTACCCGCATTGGGTTTACCAATAATGCTTACAAAACCTGCTTTAAATTCTGCCATGAAGTGTTTTTAACAATGATAATTTGCCAAAAGTGAGAATGAGTTTGTCCTTTACGCTTTGCTAAAACAAAACCATTTTTTACAAGGCAAAACAAAGGTACGATTTGTTTTTGTGGGCTTATCGTTCTACTTTTGTGCCACACATCGCGGGATGGAGCAGTTGGTAGCTCGTTGGGCTCATAACCCAAAGGTCACAGGTTCGAGTCCTGTTCCCGCTACTCGATTAAGAGAGCGATATTTCGGTATCGCTCTTTTCATTTTGTCAGGCTTCGACAAACTCAGCCTGGCAGCGGTTTTAGACCGAATGGTTAGCAGGCTTCTTCAAAACATTAAATTATCTCATGGCAAATATCGTTGCAATCGTAGGTCGCCCCAATGTGGGCAAATCCACATTTTTCAATAGACTTATTGAAAAAAGGGAGGCCATCATGGATGATGTTTCGGGGGTTACCCGCGATCGCCATTATGGCTATGCTGAGTGGACTGGCCATTTTTTTACCGTGATTGATACGGGAGGTTACGTTACCGGATCGGAAGACAAATTCGAATCGCAGATTCGCAAGCAAGTAAAACTGGCTATTGATGAAGCATCGGCCATTATTTTCTTAGTAGACATCCGCGATGGTGTTACTGGCATGGATAAAGACTTTGCCAATGTGCTCCGCACCACCAAAAAACCTCTTTTTATTGCAGCTAATAAAACCGACACGCCTGATAAAACAATCATGGCTTCTGAGTTTTACGAACTTGGTTTAGAGGCTGAAATTTACCCCGTATCTGCCGAGAATGGCAGTGGTACTGGTGAGCTCTTGGATGACCTTGTTAAAACCTTCGAAAGCCCGGGGGTAGAAGACCCTAATGCAGGCATTCCAAGAATTGCCATATTGGGTAGGCCTAACGTTGGTAAGTCTTCATTGTTGAATGCCCTTTTGGGAGAAGAAAGAAGTATTGTTACTGATGAGGCTGGCACCACCCGCGACTCCATACACTCTCACTATAAAATGTATGGGAAGCATTTTATCCTGACCGATACAGCCGGTATCCGCAAAAAGGGGAAGGTTAAAGAAGACATAGAGTTTTATTCGGTGCTAAGGTCATTGCGGGCCTTAGAAGAATCTGACGTGGTAATTATTGTGATCGATGCCCAGCAGGGTATGGAATCGCAGGATGTAACCCTGATCAGCCTGGCCGAACGCCAGGGCAAGGGTATCGTTATTATGGTCAACAAGTGGGATCTTATCGAAAAGGACTCTAAAACTTCGGAAAAATTTAAGAAGGATATGATGGAGCGCCTGGCGCCCATCGACTACATACCCATGATTTTTGCCTCCGTTTTGGAGAAGCAGCGCATTTTTCAGGTGGTAGAGAAGGCTATGCAGGTATACGAAAACAAAAGCAAGAAAATCCCTACCAGCAAGCTAAACGACATTATGTTGAAGGAAATCCAGCATAACCCCCCGGCTTCTGTTCGGGGAAAATTTGTTCAGATAAAGTACGTTACCCAGGTAAATGCCCGATATCCATCGTTTGCATTCTTTACCAACATGCCTCAGTTCATTCAGGAGTCGTATGAGCGTTTTCTCGAAAACAAGATTCGCGACCACTTCGATTTTGAGGGAGTACCGGTAAGGTTAATTTTCAAGAAAAAATAATTTGTGCCAATCTCTTGCAAAGTTCTTTCAATAAAGACTTATCTTTGCGCCACATTTAAATACCTGTAAACTATGAAAAAAGTATTCGCACTTGTAGCTGTAGCAGCTTTCGCAGTTGCTTTCACAGCTTGTGGTGGAAAGAAGGTTGAAGAAGCTGCTGCTGCTGTAGATTCTACTGCTGCTGCTGTTGTTGATTCAGCTGCTACTGTAGTTGACTCTGCTGCTGCTGTTGTTGATTCAGCTGCTGCTGTTGTAGCTCAGTAATCGATCGATATTCGATTGCATTCCCGGGAAGGCTTTAGAATTCTAAAGCCTTTTTTATTTCCCTAACACTTGTTTTATTTGGCAAATCATGCCAATCGCCAACGATTATGAAAGCGTCAAGGCCGTGCTGGTCCAACACCTACCCCAGCCATCCGTTGCCTATGCACAGCTTCTCTGGCAGCAGAGCCCCTTCAAACTAAAGCTTACCAAAAGCAGGCAAAGCAAAGTGGGCGACTTCTCCTGCAAGCACAATTCACCCCACTTACAAATAAGCCTCAATCACGACCTTAACCCTTACCTCTTTCTCCTAACATACGTTCATGAGGTGGCGCACTTACGGGTGTACCTCACCTATGGTAGAAAAGCAGAAGCCCATGGGCTTGAATGGAAAAATTCTTTTAAGCAATTACTGGCCCCCCTGCTTCACGAAAGCATTTTTCCGGCCGACATACTCATGGAGTTACAAAGGCACATGGTTAATCCTAAGGCCAGCTCATTTGCCGATATAGCCTTAACCAAAACATTGCGTGCTTATGATACTAACAGACCCAGTATGGCTTTGCTCTCAGCAATACCAGAAGGCAGTATTTTTAAACTGCAGGGCCGCTATTTTAAAAAGGGAAAATTGCGTAGAACACGGGTTTTGTGTTTGGAAATGAGAAGCAAAAGAAACTACCTGGTGCCTATGGAAGCTGAGGTGAGCGATGTGCAATTGGCCTTGTTGTAAAAGTCGAGGCTCGAAGCTGGAGGTAGTGTCAGTCAGCACATTAATTGAGTCTTCGCTGAATAAGCTTGTCTATTAATTCAAAAAATAGGGCTGGTTGTAAAGTTCTCCAACGCTCTATCTCAAGGGTTCCACCCATATTCACATAACGATCAATGCCATAACGCTCCATTTCTTGTCGGATAAAATCAGGGAAGGAAACGGCAGCAATCCAGCCTTCCTCTACATCCTCAAACCACTCTTCGTAATAACTATCGTCAGAACCGTGGAAGTTCATGATGTTTTCCCCTATCAAAATATATTTATGGATACCCTCGGCAGCGAGTAACTCAATGACATTGCGCTTCAAGTGCATAATATCATTGTTGATGGCATCATTCCATTCGCCTATAAACTCGATGATGGCAAAACCCTTTTTGTAATCAGCAAAAAGTATTTTGATGTACAGGGTTTCAGAGCCCATAAAATCCCACGCAGGATCTATATAATAGCCATATATATTTTCAGAGTACAGGTCATAGTTATACTCTTTGCCATGAAAGGGCGAGCGTTCATCTAAGGCAGGATCATACAAGGAAAGCCATCGCTCGTAAGGAAGTATATTATGCATGGCGCTGACTATCGATGGCTTTGCGCACAGAACCATGAACTTTCAATAATTCCTCCGCCTTATCATAACTTACTTTAAGTTCATCCATGATCATGCGGGTACCCCGGTCTACCAACTTCTGGTTGGTCAGCAGCATGTCTACCATTTTATTACCCTTCACCCTTCCCAGTTTAATCATGACAGAAGTACTGATCATGTTGAGGACAAGTTTCTGAGCCGTTCCCGCTTTCATGCGCGTGCTGCCAGTAACAAACTCCGGTCCTACCACTACTTCGATAGGAAAGTCAACCTGCTGGCTAAGCTCACTGCCTTGGTTACAAGTGATACAACCCGTTACAATTCCTTGACGCCTTGCTTCTTTTACGCCACCAATAACATAGGGCGTTCTTCCGGAGGCTGCAATGCCTATCAATACATCGTTTTGATTGATGAGATGTTCCTCCAGATCCTTCCAGGCCTGCTGTGCATCATCTTCTGCATTTTCAACTGCTTTGCGAATAGCTCCATCGCCACCGGCAATAAGGCCAATAACTTTTCCGTGCGGCATGCCATAGGTGGGTGGAATCTCCGAGGCATCTAAAATACCGAGGCGACCGCTGGTGCCTGCGCCAATATAAAATAAGCGCCCTCCGTTATTCATTTTATCCACCACAACATTTACAAGTGCCTCAATTTGTGGCAATGCTTTGTCAACGGCCAGGGGTACTTTACTGTCCTCTTGATTAATGTTTTTCAGCAGGTCATGAACAGACATTTGCTCAAGGTGCTGGTAGCCAGATGATGATTCGGTAGTAGTTGCCACGTTAGTGTAAATCTTTTTGATGATAGAGCGTAAGACCGGCAATCGGACTTTCTAAAATATGTTGTACAGAAATGTTTTTTTCTTTGGCTACTTGCCTGAGAATATTACTGAAATAAAAAGAGACAGAGCCTGTAAAATGTACCTTGAGTTTTTCATAACGCTGATACTTCATTACGTTTTTCTCAAAAAAGGTATCAAAGCTACTCCGCACTAATTCATGACAATAGGCATCTTGTAAATGTTGAAAAATGAAATGCGAAAAACTTCCCAGAAATCTGCTGGGCATATCCTGATTGTAGACCCTGTCTAAAAATTCTTCGCGTTCAAAAGGGAAGCGTTGCTTGAACTGATCCCACAATTTTTCAGGCAAATCGCGTCTTAAATAGTCTGCAACAATGCGTTTGCCCAGGTATGCGCCTGATCCTTCATCGCCCAGTACATAACCTAAAGATGTTACATTATCTACGATGTTGGCGCCATCGTAATAGCAGGAGTTAGAACCCGTACCCAAAATACAAGCAATGCCTTCTTCTGTGCCACACAGGGCTCGCGCGGCCGCCAACAAATCATGCCACACTTCTATGTGGGCATCCCTGAAAAACTTTTCGAATACATTCCTGATGAGCTTTCTGTTTTTATCAGAGGAGCAACCGGTTCCGTAGTAATAAATTTTAAGCGGATTGAATTTGACCTGAGGCAGCAACACCTCTCTTATTTCCTTTTCAAAATGCTCTATGGGTTGGTAATAAGGATTGAAGCCAATCGTCTGCGCTTGTTCAATTTTTCCGGCATCGTCTATCAGTCGCCAATCTGTTTTAGAAGCACCGCTGTCTGCAATTAAAATCATGTGTAAAAGTAAATAAAAGGCTATTGGCTACAAGCTATTGTCTATGTTGAAGACCCCAAAGCACTCATCGCTTCTCCTGCTAAGCAACTTTAAGGCTGCCCACCACTTTAAACTTCTCAAACACTTTTTCTGTGTGGGGAGCGTCCTTTAGCTCGTCTGTCAGGTCTTGCCCCGCCCAATGCTCATAATGCTTACCATTTCTCCATAGCCTGGATTCAGTTACATCATAAATTAACCCATGCAAGGCTACCCAAATCTGCGGCTTATCTTGTCCATTGCGCAAGGCTAGTTGCGATTTTGTGTACGATGGTAAGGCCGCTGATGGATTACTCATAACAAGAGGTGGAGAAGCTATAATTATTGAATATCTTTTGGCTCAAAATTACAAACCCTACCCTGATGAAACGAATTTTATACATGTTTGTCTTTGCTGCTATAACCTTGGCCTGCACTAGCAAAGAAAAGGAAAGCATCAACTACGCAGCAATGACCGATGAACAACTGATCAGAATTGCAGACTCGCTGGCACAAGCTTATATCATCACTGACGGCCATGTGGATTTACCCTTTCGGTTAAAGGTAAAAAACTTCAGATTGGAAAAAGAGTTTCTGGGTATTCCCATCAGTACTAGCGAAGGTGATTTTGATTATCAGCGCGCTAAAAGAGGTGGTTTAGATGCTCCCTTTATGTCGATTTACATTCCATCGCGCTACCAACTACAAGCAGATAAAGGCATGGCTTTGGCCGATACACTCATTATGATGATCGAGGGAATCGTTGCTGCACACCCTGACAAATTTGGTAAAGCTGGCAGCCCGGCAGATGTTGAAGCCAACACAAAAGCCGGAAAAATATCTTTACCCCTGGGCATGGAAAATGCCGCCCCTATTGGCGATGATCTTCAAAACATACAATATTTCTACGATCGCGGCATTCGCTACATGACATTAACCCATGGCAAAGACAATCAAATCAGCGACTCTTCTTATGATACCACCCAAACCTGGAAAGGTCTAAGTGCCTTTGGCGAGGAAGCTGTTCGCGAAATGAACCGAGTTGGCATCATGGTAGATATTTCGCACGTATCCGACAGTGCCTTTTACGATGTTTTAAAAATCACAAAAGCCCCTGTCATTGCTTCACACTCCTCCGCGCGATACTTCACCCCTGGTTTTCAGCGCAACATGAGCGATGATATGATCAAAGCTTTGGGTGAAAACGGTGGTGTTATTCAAATAAACTTTGGTGCCAGCTTCCTTGATTCGGTAGCCCGTACCAACAGTAAGTTGCTAGATTCTTTGGAGGCTGTTCTGGCTGAGAAAAAACTTACTTCCCGGGATGCAGAAGCACAACCAATCATCGATCAGTTTGTTAAAAATCACAAAGAATTATTTTCTGATGTGGAAAAAGTAGCGGATCATATTGACCATGTTAAAATGCTTGCGGGTATTGATCACGTGGGTATAGGATCAGATTATGATGGCGTAGGCGACAGCTTACCAATAGGTTTAAAAGATGTAAGTCAGTATCCTAATCTGATTTTCGTTTTATTGAAGCGAGGCTATTCACCTGAAGACATCGAGAAAATATGTTCGAAAAATGTGTTCAGGGTTTGGAATGAGGTGATCAAAGTCGCTTCATCAAACTAAAAGAATTTTTAGAAAGTGTAAGAATATGAAATTCCCCAAAAGTACCCTGCTCCTTCTGTTCACCATCATCTCAACCAATGCTTTTGCTCAAAAAGTAATGTGGATGAAACCCAAGCAACCTATTGTATGCTATGGCAAGGAGGTAAATGGCACCTCGCATGTGCCCCTCCCAGCTGAATTGCAAGCAAGGTTGGCTGCAGGTCGCAGCAGTCAAACCAAGACTTCAAATTTTATAGTGACATATGATGGCTTTACCCTTGAGGCTAAAAACGCATTTCAAAAAGCAGTCGACATTTGGGAAAGCATCATCGTATCCCCTATCGATATCCATGTTACCGCCAGGTGGGCACCGTTAGGAAGTGGCGTGTTAGGATCGGCTACTGCAGGCACCTTTTATGCAAACTTTGATGGAGCACAGCAACTCAACACCTGGTACCCGGTTGCCTTGGCAGAGAAGATGGCCGCACGAGACCTTAATGAAGTAGGTGATATTGACATTTTTGCGCAATTCAATAGTAACAACAGTTCTTGGTACTACGGATTAGATGGTACTACTCCAGTTGGTCAGTATGACCTTGTTACAGTTGTGCTACACGAATTAGGTCACGGTCTGGGGTTTTTAGATTCTTACGATGTTCAGAATGATTTGGGCACCCTCGGATTAGCCTCAACGGTATTACCTGTTATTTATGATCTGAGCCTACAAAATGGTGTGGGTCAAAATCTATTTGTGTCTTTCCCTTCTGAAAGTGTAGCACTAAAAAATCAACTCACAGGCAATGACCTCTTTTACAACTCACCAACTGTTGTAACAGCCAATGGAGGATTCCCAGCAAAAGTTTGGGCACCTGTGAATTTCAGTGGCGGATCCAGCATTGCTCACCTCGATGAGTTTACATTCGCAGGAGGTACAGCCAATGCCTTGATGACCCCACAAATTGGAACCGGGGAATCAAATTTTAATGTTGGCACCATTGTAACGGGCATGTTTGCTGATATGGGATGGGAGTTTACTTACATAAATCACCAGGCCCTTCCGAATGTTGAAAGAGTAAGCGGCCCCTTCATTGTTAAGGCTGTTATCACCTCAGATAAAGGACCTGTCGCCTCTCCTAAACTGATTTATAATAGCGGAGGATCAGATATTGAGCTAGACATGACAGCCACTGGAAACCCAAATGAATACCAGGCTTCCATTCCTGCAACCGGCAGTGCTGGCACTTACCGCTATTATATCACCGTAAGAGACAATGCTAATCGACTGTATTCAAAACCTGGGAAAAGAACCTTCCCCACAACGGGTACCGTTCAAAGTCGTTTCCAATTCGAAACAGGGCCAGATAACAAAGCGCCCATTGTGAACCATACTGCACCCGGATTTATTTTGGCAGCCGATACAGCTTTAGTACTGGATGCTTATATCACGGATAATATTGGCATTGCTACGGCCAAGGTAGAATACTCAATCAATAATGAAGTAAAACCTGCGCTTGATTTTGTATTACAAACACCAGCACGTGACTCAATTTATCAGGCAATAATAGACCTTAACAACGGGCTCCCTGTAGGATCGATTATCAAATACAGAATTGTGGTTGTTGACAATTCTTCCAACGCCAATCAAAAAACCATCCCTGCCACTGGGTTCTCCGAAGTAGAGGTGCAGGGCTTAGGGCTTCCAAAGAATTCGTACGCCAATGATTTTAATACCCCATCCAGCGATTTCTTTGGCAATGGTTTTACGATCGAGACCCCAACTGGTTTTACAAACCCTGCCATTCACTCTGAACATCCTTATAAGAATGGCGCTGGCTTTCCTGGTGAGCAAAGAAACTTAATTTATCAACTCAAATTCCCTATCAAGGTAAAGCCTGCTGAGGCTTTTATTCAATTTGATGAGATTGCCTTGGTAGAACCCGGTGAGCCTGGAACTGTATTTGGTGATCCGCAATTTTGGGATTATGTAGTAGTGGAAGGGTCAAAAGATGATGGAGAAACATGGACGCCCTTTGCCAATGGCTACGATGCCCGTGCTTATCCTGAATGGCTTGCGCGCTACAACAGCGCCAATGATGGCGGTCAGAACTCCACCGCTGTCGGAGATGCAGCCCTTTTCAAAACCAGGATTATTAACATGCGCGATAAATTTGCTGCAGGTGATGAAGTAGCCATTCGCTTTAGATTGTTTATTGATCAGGCTGCCAGTGGTTGGGGATGGGCCATCGACAATATCAAAATTCAAAGTGATATTACGCCACCACTATTATTACACAAGCATATCGATTTTGTAAAAGCAGGTCAATCCATGCCAGCACTGCGCGTTTTGGCTCGTGATACCGGAGGAATTGCCTCACTACAACTCACCTATTCAAAGAACAATGGTGATGAACAAATTGTGCAGGCCAGTGATTCCCTTGACTATACTTTCAATATCACTGCAGGAGCCTTAGCAGAAAATGACATTGTTCGCTACAAATTTGAAGCGATCGACTCTACTGGTAATAAAACCTTTCTACCTGTTAACGGATACTTTCTAACACGTGCAATTAACTTTTCCGCTGCCACCACTCAATACAGTAATAATTTTGAGACCAGCAACAATGATTTTGTAGGCAACATTTTTCAAATAGCCCAGCCTACTGGTTTTAATAGCAAAGTATTAAAAACGATAACGCGTTACCCCAATGGCTTTGGCCTCGACAGTACCAGCAACTACATCGCTACCCTCATTAAACCTATTCGCATTGGTACTTCCAATACAATTATGCGCTTTGATGAGGCGGCCATCGTACAAAATCAAGCCAGCAATATTGCCTTTGGTACCCCTGGCTTTAACGACTATGTTATTGTAGAAGGCTCGAAAGACGGAGGCAATACGTGGCTACCCTTCATCGATGGTTATGATGCAACAGCTTTTTCAAACTGGCAGGCAGCTTTTACCAACAATGGCACCCCAAACCAAAGCCTGATGAGATCGCGACTTATTGACTTAACTGGCAATGGCAATTTTGTTGCAAACAATGAAGTCATTATTCGATTCCGACTTTTTGCTAACGCAACTATTAATGGTTGGGGATGGGCTATCGACAATCTCTATATCCAGGATCCGATCACCAGCATTGAACCTGAATCAAGCACTGATTTTTCTGTTTTTCCTAATCCTTCCAAAGACATTATTACTATTGAAAGCCAGGATATTAAAGGCAAGTTACTTACTGCTGACCTGATGAACGCTAATGGTCAGCTTCTAAGAACTGAAAAATGGACGAATGCAGAAGGACAGACCAGGAAGTCGCTTACGCTCACAGATTTGCCTAATGGCATGTATCTGCTAAGAATAAGTGATGGAGACAACAATGAAATTCGAAAAATTATGAAGATCAACTAGTCAAAAGCCCCGCCCAGCAGCGGGGTTTTTTATTTCCTGAAAAAATGAAGATTAAGGCTGCAAATACAAAATTCAAGGCTTACTTTTGCCCAATTTTAACCATAGCACTTCAGCCTTATGCCACGCGACAGAAGCATTCGCTCCGTACTCATCATCGGTAGCGGTCCCATTATCATCGGTCAAGCTTGCGAATTCGACTATTCTGGCTCTCAGGCCGCTCGTTCTTTGCGCGAAGAAGGCATTGAAGTGGTGCTGATCAACTCCAATCCGGCCACTATCATGACGGACAAAGTGACAGCTGACCATATTTATCTCAAGCCTCTTACTAAAAAATCAATCCGCGAAATACTAGAAAAACACAATATCGATGCGGTGCTTCCCACCATGGGCGGGCAAACAGCCTTGAATTTGTGTATCGATTGCGATAAGGCTGGCATCTGGCAACATTATGGTGTACGTATCATTGGTGTGGATATCAAAGCCATCGAAACAACGGAAGATCGTGAGAAATTCCGCCTTAAAATGCTGGAATTAGGTGTAGGCGTTTGTAAAGGCCGCACCGCCAAATCCTTTTTAGAAGGCAAAGAAATAGCACAGGAAACCGGATTCCCTTTGGTAATTCGCCCATCTTATACACTCGGAGGAACCGGTGGTGGTTTTGTAAACACCCCTCAGGAATTTGATGAGGCCCTCAACCGCGGTTTGCATGCTTCTCCTGTACACGAAGTATTAGTAGAGCAATCCATTTTTGGCTGGAAAGAATATGAGCTTGAATTGCTGCGCGATAACGTAGGCAACGTGATCATTATCTGTTCGATCGAAAACTTCGATCCGATGGGTATTCACACAGGCGACTCTATAACGGTTGCCCCTGCGATGACCTTGCCTGACACAACCTATCAGCGCATGCGCGATCTGGCCATCAAAATGATGAATGGCATTGGGCAATTTGCCGGTGGTTGTAATGTACAATTCTCTGTTAACCCAGATAATTATGAAGACATCATCGCGATCGAAATCAACCCGCGTGTGTCCCGCTCTTCTGCCCTGGCCTCGAAAGCAACCGGTTATCCCATTGCTAAGATTGCCGCTAAACTATCAGTAGGATATAATCTTGACGAGCTGAAAAATGCCATTACAGGTACAACCTCTGCTTACTTCGAGCCAGCCCTCGATTATGTGATTGTAAAAATACCTCGCTGGAATTTCGACAAATTCCAGGGCGCTGACCGGAGACTTGGCTTACAGATGAAATCCGTGGGCGAGGTAATGGGTATAGGCAGAAATTTTCAGGAAGCCTTACAAAAAGCCTGTCAATCGCTGGAGATCAGAAGAAACGGCATTGGTGCCGATGGTAAAGAACTTCGAAATCAAGATGAGTTGTTGCACTCCTTGGCCAATCCTACCTGGAATCGATTATTCCATATCCACGATGCCATAAAGATTGGCATACCTTTAAAAACCATTGGTAAGCTTACGCGCATTGATAAATGGTTCCTCAAACAAATTGAGGAACTCGTACAGATCGAGAAACAACTGGAAGAGTACGACATCAGCAATATCCCCACAGATTTACTTCGCACGGCCAAAGAAAAAGGTTTTGGCGATAGACAAATCGCTCACTTACTGCATTGCTTTGAAAGTGAGGTTTTCAACAAGCGAAATGAGTTGGGCATCAAACGTGTGTATAAACTGGTAGATACTTGTGCGGCAGAGTTTGAAGCCAAAACACCCTATTACTACTCAACTTTCGATACTGAAAACGAGTCTATCCCATCCAATAAAAAGAAGGTAATTGTGTTGGGCTCTGGCCCGAACCGTATCGGCCAGGGAATTGAATTCGATTACTCTTGCGTGCATGGTGTACTGGCTGCTAAAGAAAGCGGTTACGAAACCATCATGATCAACTGTAACCCTGAAACAGTATCTACCGATTTCGATATAGCAGATAAACTTTATTTCGAACCTGTTTTCTGGGAACATCTATACGACATCATCCAACATGAAAAACCAGAAGGCGTCATCGTACAATTAGGTGGCCAAACCGCTTTGAAGCTGGCAGAGAAGCTGCACAAGTACGGCATCAAAATAATTGGCACTTCATTCGATTCGCTTGATTTGGCAGAAGACAGAGGAAGATTTTCACAACTCTTAAAAGAACAAAGCATTCCTTATCCTGAATTTGGTGTGGCTACCGATCCAGATGAAGCCCTGGAAGTTTCCAAGCAAATTGGTTTCCCGCTCTTGGTTCGCCCTTCTTATGTACTGGGCGGGCAAAGCATGAAGATTGTGATCAACGAAAAAGAACTTGAATCACACATCATCGACATCTGGAAGCATTTGCCTGATAATAAAGTGTTGCTCGATCATTATTTAGATGGCGCCATTGAAGCAGAAGCTGATGCGATATGCGATGGAGAAAATGTGTACATCATCGGTATCATGCAACACATCGAGCCTGCCGGTATTCATTCAGGCGATTCGTATGCTGTATTGCCACCGTACAACCTGGGCGACTTCATCATTAAACAAATAGAAACCTATACAACACGTATAGCACAAGCCTTGAAGGTAAAGGGCTTGATTAATATTCAATTTGCTATACAAAAAGATAAGGTTTACATCATTGAAGCTAATCCACGCGCCTCACGCACGGTGCCCTTTATTTGCAAAGCCTACGATGAGCCATACGTTAATTATGCCACCAAGGTAATGTTAGGGGTTAACAAAGTCACTGACTTTACGTTTAACCCTACTAAGAAAGGTTACGCCATCAAAGAACCTGTTTTCTCTTTCAGCAAGTTCCCCGATGTTAACAAGGAACTCGGCCCCGAGATGAAATCAACCGGTGAAGCCATTTACTTTATCGATGATTTGATGGATGATTACTTCTTGAATATTTACAACGAACGAAACTTGTACCTAAGTCGTTAATAGAGCATGCTTAAGTTTTTAATCATATGCGTTTTGATCGGCTACGTTTTGTATAAAATTGGTAGCTCTGTCAGAGTATATACAAATCAAAACATGTATCAGCGGCCACCGCAATACCGCCCACCGGGCACTAATGTTAATATTGAAACGCCTCCTCCAAGCAAAAAAGAAAACGGCAAGGACTTTAAAGGTGGTGAGTATGTAGATTACGAAGAAGTGAAATAATGAATACCGTCAATGTTTCTACTCACGAAACATTGACGATTGACGATTAGCCATTGACAATCCCATTTACAAAGTACCAGGCCACAGGCAACGATTTTATTCTGATTGATAATCGGGATGGGAAAATTGTGCTGAGTAAAGAAGAAATCATTCGGCTCTGCGACCGAAAATTCGGTGTAGGGGCAGATGGGCTTATCTTCATCGAGGCTTCAACTCACGCGCCCTTCAACGTAAACTATTTCAACAGCGATGGCTCTCAAAGCCTTTGCGGTAATGGCAGCAGAGCAGCTGTACACTTTGCTGCAAGATTACATCTGTTACAAGACCATACCGTGTTTAATGCTTACGATGGACTGCATGAAGCAGCACTTCTTCAAAATGATGTGGTTCGTCTGCGCATGAATGATACAGCCCCAGCCATCATGAAAGGGGGAGAAATATTTCTGAACACAGGTTCACCCCACATAGTACGCTTTGTACAAGATATTGATCATTATCCCGTCTTTGAAGAAGGTAAGCAGATCCGCTACAGCGAGGCCCACCAACCCAATGGCAGCAATGTTAATTTCGTTGCACTGTTGCCTGATAACACCATTTTCGTGCGTACCTACGAGCGCGGTGTAGAAAACGAAACGCTTTCGTGTGGAACAGGCGTTACGGCAGCGGCCCTGGCAGCTTCAGCTAAGGGCTACACCTCTCCTATCCACATCAAAACATTGGGAGGGTCACTTTCGGTGGCCTTTAAAATCGGTCAGGCAGGCGCATTTACTGACATCTACCTGATCGGACCTGCCAAAAAGGTGTTCGAAGGCACTTTGGAGCTATAATTGACAAGCTCATTTTCCAAAAACAGCTTAACTTTAACCCCATTTCGTTGGTAGCCATTGTTATCAACCTGAAATTATCGATCCTACTTTTCTATGTTACAATTCATTGCTAAAATTTTCGGTACTAAGTCTCAGCGAGATATCAAGGCCATTGAGCCCCTTGTTAAAGAAACCCTTCAGGAATTTGAGAAGCTGGCTCCGCTCTCTAACAATCAGCTACGCGAGCAAACCAAGCAGGTACAAAACACCATCAATGAGGCACTCAAGTCTATTGACAATGAAATAGCGGCTTTACACAAGCGCGTTGCTGATCAGCCAGACATGGACATCAATGAGAAGGAAGCTGTTTTCGCTGAAATTGATAAGCTTGAAGAAGATCGTAATAAAGACCTTGAAAAAGTATTGTTAAAGGTTTTACCTAAAGCCTTCGCCATTGTGCGTGATACAGCCAGACGTTTCAAAGAGAATGATTACCTGGAAGTAACAGCGCAAGACTACGATATTCAGCTATCGGCAACACATCCCAACATCACCATTCATGGGGACAAGGCCCGTTGGGCCAAGCAGTGGATGGCAGCCGGCAACTTAATCACCTGGGATATGATGCACTATGAAGTGCAGATCATTGGTGGTATTGTACTGCACCAGGGTAAAGTATCTGAAATGGCAACAGGTGAAGGTAAAACGTTGGTGGCAACCTTCCCTACCTTCTTAAATGCCCTGGCTAAACGAGGCGTACACCTGGTAACTGTAAACGACTACCTGGCCAAACGCGATAGCGAATGGATGGCGCCTCTATTCCAATTCCACGGATTAACCGTAGACTGTATTGATAAGCATGAGCCCAACTCCATTGCCAGAAGAAACGCTTACAAAGCAGATATAACCTACGGAACTAATAACGAGTTTGGTTTCGATTACCTGCGCGACAACATGGCACGAGAAACGGAAGAACTTGTGCAGCGTGGCCACCACTATGCCATGGTCGATGAGGTTGACTCTGTATTGATTGATGAAGCCCGTACACCCCTCATTATTTCAGGGCCTGTGCCCAAAGGAGATCAGCACGAATTCTACGATCTCAAGCCACGCATCTTTAAGTTGGTAGAAGCCCAGAAAAAATTAATTACTCAGTACCTCACGGATGCAAAAAAACAAATAGAAGCAGGCAACGAAAAAGATGGTGGCCTTTCTATTTTCCGTGCCCATCGTGGTATGCCTAAATACAAACCTGTAATTAAGTATTTGAGCGAAACGGGCATCAGGGCCATCATGCAGAAAACAGAAAACTACTATCTGCAGGACAACAAAAAAATGATGCCTGAAGCGGATGCTCCGCTATACTTTATCATCGATGAAAAAGATAATAGTGTAGACCTGACTGAAAAGGGTATTGACCTCATCACCGGTGAAGGGGAAGATCCTAAGTTCTTCATCTTACCCGAAATCGGAACAGAATTAAATAAGTTAGAAAAAGACCTCAGCCTGAGTGATGCAGATCGCTTACATAAAAAGGAAGAACTCATCAAAGAATACCAGGTAAAGTCACAGCGCATTCACAGCGTAAACCAATTGCTGAAGGCTTATACCATGTTCGAAAAAGATACTGAGTACATTATTGTAGATGGAAAAGTAAAAATCGTAGACGAACAAACCGGTCGTGTGCTGGATGGCAGACGTTACTCCGATGGCTTGCACCAGGCTATCGAAGCGAAGGAAAATGTGAAGGTGGAAGATGCCACCCAAACTTACGCGACCATAACACTGCAGAACTATTTCCGCATGTACCATAAGCTAGCTGGTATGACGGGTACAGCCGAAACAGAAGCAGGAGAATTCTGGGACATCTACAAACTAGATGTGGTAGTGATTCCTCAAAACAAAGTGGCTGTTAGAAAAGATCACGATGATTTAGTGTACAAAACCATCCGCGAAAAATTCACAGCCGTCATTGATGAGATCGTTAAGCTAACAGATGCCGGAAGACCCGTACTGGTGGGTACTACTTCGGTAGAAATTTCTGAATTGGTAAGCCGCATGTTGCAAATGCGCAAGATCAAGCACAATGTACTAAACGCGAAGCAGCACCAACGCGAAGCAGAGATAGTAGCTGAGGCCGGTAAATCGGGCACCGTAACCATTGCCACCAACATGGCCGGTCGTGGTACCGATATTAAACTTACACCAGAGTCGAAGGCTGCCGGTGGCTTGGCCATCATTGGTACAGAGCGTCACGAATCAAGACGTGTAGACCGCCAGTTGCGCGGGCGTGCAGGGCGCCAGGGCGATCCGGGTTCTTCACAATTCTACGTATCGCTTGAGGACAACCTGATGCGCCTGTTTATGCCAGAGCGTATTGCGCGCATCATGGATAGACTCGGCCTGAAAGAAGGTGAAGTAATTCAACACTCTATGGTAACCAGCTCTATCGAGCGGGCACAGAAAAAAGTAGAAGAGAATAACTTCGGTATCCGTAAGCGCTTGCTGGAGTATGACAACGTAATGAACTCGCAACGTGAGGTAATCTACAAACGCAGAAAAAATGCGTTATTCGGTGAGCGCCTTGAATTAGATATTCTCACCATGATCTTCGATACTGCCGAAGAAATGGTTATCAATGCAAAAAATGCAGCTGACTATGAAAGCCTGCGATTGAATGCGCTCAGCACCTTTGGCATTGATTACGAAATCACAAAAGAAGAGTTCGAAAAACTTGATCAGAGCAAGCTTAGCAATAACCTTTACGAGCAAGCTTTGGGTCACTACCACCGTAAGAATAAAGCAGAAGCAGCCAAAGCACTGCCTATTGTAAGGGATGTGCACGCCACCAGAGGCGCAACGGTAGAAAACATTCTGGTTCCTTTTACTGATGGGATAAAACAAATTGGTGTTGCGGCTAACTTAGCTAAGTGTGTAGAAACTGAGAATGCAGAGCTTGTTAAATCCATGGAGAAAATGATTGCCTTGGCCATCATTGATCAGTTATGGAAAGAACACTTACGCGATATGGATGACCTAAAGCAGTCTGTTCAAACAGCCGTTTACGAACAAAAGGATCCATTACTCATTTACAAATTCGAAGGCTTCGAAGCCTTTAAAAAGTTGGTAGCAAAAGTGAACGAGGAGACCGTTACCTTCCTGATGAAGGCTTATATACCCGTAGAGAAATCAGAACAGGTACAAGAAGCAAGGGCTAGCCGTGCCCGTGTTCGACTTAACGAAAATAAAGAAGAGTCGAAATCACTCTTGAGTGGTGGCGGACCTCAGCCGCAAGCCAATCGCCCTCCACAGGAAAAAATAATGCCGGTAAAGTCTGAAAAAATCGCCAATAGAAATGATAAGGTAAGCGTACAGTATCCGGATGGTCGCGTATTGCGCGATGTGAAGTATAAGAAAGTTGAGGATGATATTCTGAACAATCGTTGCGTTGTAATTGAATAGGTATGAAGAGAATGTTTGAGCTATCACATTACTTATTATACATGATCATGATGGGCTGTGCCTCTAGTCAGGTGAGCCCATCATCTTCTTCCTCTAGCTATGCAGAAGATCTTTCATACCTGCATCCTGTTTATAATGAGGAAAGTGAAGCGCCTAAAAACATTAACTCCGATAACAATAAAACAAAAGCTGCTTATACCGAACCAAAATTTGCAGTCAATCAGTCGCTTCATGCTGTGCTTGATAGTATCGACAGAATTAACCTGACCCGGAAATTAGTAGACGGGTTTACAATTCAGGTGTATGCTGGACAAAAGCGTGATGACGCCTTGAACACAAAACGCAGCATGGATCAGAACCTGCCAGAACTAAAAGCTGAAATGACCTATGTGCAGCCTACTTTTCGAATTAAGGCAGGCAAGTATTACACACAATTGGATGCACAAAAAGATTACGTGGCTGTAAAGCGTTACTTTCCGAACGCAATACTCGTTCCGGATAAAATTGCCATTCAATAAACTGCTTATATCAGGCTACATCCCTTCCGGTAATAATTTTTAGCATAGCAAACCAATCCTGCCTGTCTAAAACGATATCCACTGCGCCAGCTGCCTCTTGAATACGTTCTGTTTTTGTTGTTCCTGTAATTGGAAAAAGTCGGGCAGGATGCTGAAGCAACCAAGCAAAAAGAAGTTTGGCTGTGCTGGCTTTATACTTATCTGCCATCACACCCAAGTCTTGCATCTTTTCCAAATCATCAAAGTACTTGCCACTTCCAAGTGGAGACCAGGCCATAATACCTGTCTGGTGTTTCATCATCGTGTCAGCAACACCATTAAAAAACACCTCTGGCTTAAAGAGAGAAACCTCCAGTTGATTAGTGACCAAGGGCATGGGCAAATAGGTCTGGAGCATTTCAAACTGCGTTGAGGTGAAATTGGAAACACCAAAGTGCAACACCTTGCCCTGTTCATATAAATCGGAAAAGGCCTTTGCAATCTCATAAGGATTCATCAAAGGATCAGGCCTATGAAGGAGCAGCAGATCAATGCGGTCAGTACCAAAATTTTGTAATGATTGCTCGACTGAACGGATGATGTAACTATAGGAAGTATTATAGTGCTTAATCCTATTTTCCGGTCTGGATTCTACCTTCAAACTGATGCCACACTTGGTTACAAGCTCCATTTTATTGCGTAAGCCTGGTTGTTGGCGTAACACACGACCAAAGAGCTCTTCAATGCTGTACTGACCATAAATATCTGCATGGTCGAAAGTGCTGATACCACAATCCAACGCAGCACTGATGCAACGCTCATGGGTTGTCTCATCCAACCACTTCCACACACCGGCAATGACTTGCGAAAATTCAGGCCCCTTAGGATGTATTCTTTGGCGCTTCATCTATTTGCCGCTTTGATGTTGGTGGCACTTCTTGCCCTTACTGGCTGTCATGCGCTTACAGCGTGTGCCATCTTTTGTTTTTCCTTCGCATTGCTTCAAAGTGGCCTTTCCCAATTCGTTGGGCTTACACACCTCACATGCTTTTTTACCAGCCTTTTTTGCCTTGTCAATTGCTATGCCATCCGCATCACCGGAAAGGCGACAGTCAGCTGTATGATACTTTTCTCCTTTGGCTGATGAGTATACTGTTTGTGCTTTAGCTGTCAGGCTAAGACCAAAAATCAATGTTATCCCGATGAATACTTTTTTCATATACTATAACTGTTTAATGAGTTCTACATATAAGTCTGTTAACTTGGCT
Organism: Cyclobacteriaceae bacterium; assembly: GCA_022842845.1. Classification (GTDB taxonomy): domain Bacteria; phylum Bacteroidota; class Bacteroidia; order Cytophagales; family Cyclobacteriaceae; genus Chryseotalea. The sequence continues at coordinate 24,471 of JALHOT010000002.1, forward strand.
TCCGCCTTTCCTGCTACCTCCACAATTTCTTGAATATTAGCAGGCTTCAAATTATCCGGGTCGCAATCATCGGTTAATACAGAAATGGCACAGCAGGGAAGACCTGCATGATTGGCGACAATCACTTCCGGCACTGTACTCATGCCAACAGCATCTGCACCGATGCGATGTAAAAATCTGTACTCAGCCCTAGTTTCTAAATTAGGTCCCATAACACCCACATAAACACCTTCGTTAAGTTTGATCCCCTTATCCTTAGCAATAGTCTTCAGCTTCTTATTAAGCATCTTTGAATACGGCTGACTCATATCAGGGAATCGAGGCCCTAATACTTCATAGTTTGTGCCGCGCAATGGATTATCCGGTTGAAGATTGATATGGTCATCGATCAACATCAGTTCGCCCTTCTTCCAATTCAAATTCATGTTACCGGCAGCATTAGAAATTAATAAATGTTTCACGCCAAGCATTTTCATAACACGAACCGGCAGAGTAATTTGCTGCATGCTGTAACCTTCATAATAATGAAAGCGCCCTTGCATGGCCAATACTTTCTTGCCCTTTACTTCTCCGTAGATCAATTGGCCTTTGTGAAACTCGACTGTTGAAATTGGAAACTTGGGAATAGAGTTATAGGGAATTTGGGTAGCTTTCTTTATTTCTTTTACGAATAGATTACCAAGCCCTGTACCTAAAATAACACCTACCTCCGGTGCTTCTACACCTCTGCTTTTGATATAATCACTCGCTTCTTGAATTTCCTTTAACATAAACAATTAATATAAAAGTGAAGATAAAAAAAGAAGCCGGAATAATCCGGCTCTTGCGTAAAGCATTTGAAGTTCTATTCCAAAATTTGATATTTATACACACCTGGTCTTTAAATCTTTCACGAACAAATCCCTATGTAAATACTTGTTACAAAAGTTAAGAGCATCAATTATTCATTAGGCAACTGCACCCTGACAACTCGAACCTGCGCCAGCAGTACAGGCAAAACAATGCTGATTGATTACAATATCTCTTCTGCTCAAACGCTCCATGTCAAAGTCGCTAATATGCTGGCATGCAGCTGAACTTGTTTTTAAGCCCAGCATTTGGTTAAAATCACAATCGTACAGATTTCCTTGCCAATCTACCGATATGGTGTTGCGACACATAACACCTGGAACAGCGGCCGGATTAAACGCGTTGACAAGCTTTTCCATATACTCTTCATAATTACCACTCTCTATCAAAAAATCGAGGTAACGACTGATGGGTATATTGGTAATCGTTAAAAGGCTGTTGAAATCTATATTAGAATGATCCTTCAACTCCTTCTTAAAATCTCTTTGCAGTTGCATTTGATCACCTGGTAAAAAAGCACCTGTCGGATTATACACTAAATCAAGGATGAGGCCAGATTCTTCTTTTCCATAGCCCACTTCATTCAACAACTTCAACGCCTCCACTGATGTTTCAAACACACCTTCACCACGCTGCCGATCCGTTTTATCTGCCTTATAAAAAGGTAATGAAGAACAAATGCGAACACCATGCTCTTTAAAAAAGCTGGGCAGGTCGTAGTACTTAGGGTTGGCGAGAATAATGGTGAGGTTCGAACGCACTATAATTTCCTGAACACCAATTCTCTTTGCCTCAGCCACAAACCACCTGAAATCAGGATTCATTTCAGGGGCGCCACCTGTAATATCAAGGGTGTGAATTTTTGTTTGCGCCAAAACATTCAGGCATTGCTGCATGGTTTGGCGTGTCATAATTTCTCTGCGGTCAGGCCCGGCATCTACATGGCAATGCTTACAAACCTGATTGCACATATAGCCAATGTTTACCTGGAAAATTTCCAAGGCAGCCGGTTTCAGCGGAAAAAAATTGACGGACTTAATTTTCTGTTGAAAGGTGGGCAATTTTCCCTCTTTAAAAATACCATTGCTCAGGTACTCCACTTGCTTTTCTTGTTGGGCAAGCTGATGATGGCGCGCATGCAGGCTCTTTATCATACGTACATTATTAGTTGATCGTTAAAGGTTGTTGGTTGATCTTTGAATTTTCCCGAACAACGAATAACTATTTAGTACATCACATCGATAGTTTCTTGGCTTTGTTCATCATCATTACCCCATGGACAAGAGAAGCCCCTCCTCGAATAGCTGCCGCCACATGAATGGCTTCCATCATACCTTTCTCGGTGGCTCCCTTTTCGAGCGAGTCTTGCGTGTAGGCATCAATGCAATAAGGGCATTGCACTGTATGGGCTACGGCCAGGGCTATTAAAGATTTTTCGCGCGCTGTTAAATCTCCTTCTTTAAAAACTTCACCATAGTAATCAAAAAACTTGGCGGCCAGATTTTTATCCCAGTCAGCAATATTGCCAAACTTCTTAAGATCAGCAGAATTGTAATAAGTATTGTTCTCCATAATAAAATTTGAGGTAAGTTAAATCATTTGGCTTTATTGCAATATCGCCAACGCGACAAAAGATCTGACAGGTAGAGAAACTGAAAGAAGCGTTTTAGCCCGGCAAGGCAATGCGGTAAGATTTACCCTTTTTAACTGAAAGAGATTCATCACGCAACCATGGATTAAGGCGCTTGATTGTTTTGTAGTTAGTATTATGTGTTAGAGAAAAATTGACTAAACTCTTTATAGACTCTTTCACTTCAATATATTTCACGGCTTCCTCTTCGTATAATTCTTCTTGTGCTAATTCAAACCCATACTTTAATGGGTTTTGCATGATTTCTTTCATCGCAACAAGTCTGAATATATAACGTGATGTTTCATCATTCAGAAAAAGATCGTAATAAGAAGTAACTTTCTGATTATCGATGGCTTTTTGCAGCCCGGTCATGCCCCTGTTATAAGAAGCGGCTGCGAGTGTCCAGCTACCAAACTTTTGGTGGGCATCTTTTAAGTATTGACAGGCAGCATAGGTAGATTTAATAGGGTCATAACGCTCATCTACTTCTTTATTTATTTCGAGACCGTACGCTTTACCAGCATCTTTCATAATTTGCCAAAAGCCTACTGCTTCCCTTGGTGAAACCTGATTAAGCAGGGCACTTTCAATCAAGGGCAGATATTTAAAATCTTCCGGAATATTATTCTCTTTCAAGATCTTCTCCATTTGAGGCAACCAGCGGTTTGCTCTTTTGATGATGAAGAGTGTACTGCTGTGCAAATAGCTGTTGATTTGTAATTCCCGATCCAGTCGTTCGCGCACATCATTAATGTCCATCGGCATGGATTCACCTGCAAAATCCATTTGAGCAGGAATGCGAAAAGGTTTGGCTACAAAAGCAGTGGGGACTTCTGTAACCAAAGCTTCGTTATTGTCAGATATTTCTGTCGCAACAGCTACGCTTGTTTGCCGAGTCTCTTGATACGTGATGTATCCGAGCAAAATCAGTAAGGTAGCCGTGGAGATAAAAAGTGAAATATCTTTGCTTATGCTCATGTAAAAGCTGAACGTGTTAAAAGTTAGGAGAAAGTAAATACTTAGAATAGAAGTCGTCAATAACTTTCACTGCCTCTTCTGGGGTATCAACGATACTGAATAACTCCAGATCTTCTTCATTGGCATTTTTCTCTTTACCAATTAATACTTTCGTAACCCAATCCACAAAACCCTTCCAATATTCCTTTCCAACCAATACAATAGGAAAGCGTCCAATCTTTTTGGTTTGTATCAGGGTGAGGGCCTCCGTTAATTCATCCAAGGTTCCGAAACCACCCGGCATTACGATAAAGCCTTGGGAGTATTTCATAAACATTACTTTGCGCACAAAGAAGTAATCGAAAGTGATCAGCTTATCGGGGTCGATATAGATATTTCCCTTTTGTTCGAATGGCAAAAAAATATTTAATCCTACAGACTTGCCTTTGGCCCTATGTGCTCCGCGGTTACCTGCCTCCATAATACCGGGGCCTCCACCGGTTATTACTCCATAGCCATGTTGTACCAATTTAAAGGCAATTTCATCGGCCATTTTATAATATGGGTTAGTTGGCTTTGTACGTGCAGAACCAAAAATGGTAACGCAAGGACCGATCTTGGCTAGTTTTTCAAACCCCTCCACAAATTCACTCATGACTTTAAAAATCACCCATGAGTCGGAGCTTTTTATTTCTGCCCAATCTTTATCAACAAATGCCTTTCTGATTTTATGTTCTTCTTCAATGGCCTGCTTCAGCAGGTTTTCATCAACTTTTTTTGATTTCTTTTTTGACATATCAATACTAAAATTACAACAAGGTAGTAAAACGAAAAGAAATGCAAATTAGTTGTGTACTAGCATTTAGGCAGCAGGTTGGCCAGTGCCTCTTCTAAAGTTTTATATTGAAAGGAAAAACCGTTCTCTTGTATTTTTTTGGAAGACACATCACTGCCGTAAATAATCAAGTCAGCCATCTCTCCTAAAATCAATTTTAAAGCAAAAGCAGGAACATTCGGCAAGAAAAGTGGTCTATGTAATTGTGTGGCAATGGCCTTGGTAAAAGCTTCATTACTTACCGCATAAGGTCCTGTGCCATTAAAAGCTCCCTGAAGGTTTTCGTGCTCTATCAAATGAATAAACATATTGCACAAATCATCAATATGTACCCAGCTGAGCATTTGTTTACCTGAAGCCAGGGCTGAGCCTGCAAAAAATTTAATCGGAGTTACCATCGGCACCAAAGCGCCTCCTTTGTCGCTCAAAACAATGCCAATTCGAAGTTTGGCTACACGCAGCGGAAGCATATTCAGCTGATCAATAGACTCCTCCCACTGGCGGGTAACGGAAGCCAAGAAATCTTTCCCTGCGGGGCTATCCTCTGTAAATAATTCGCCCTTGAGATCAAAGCCATAATAGCCAATAGCTGAAGCGGAAATAAAATTCTTGATAGTATGATTTGTATGCTTGAGTGTATTGTAAAGCAATTGTGTGGATTGTGTTCTGCTATCCAAAATTTCTCGCTTTCGTTGTTCGGTCCAACGCTTGTCTGCTATACCTGCCCCTGCCAGGTGAACGATGGTATCAATATTGTTGAGGGCTTCAGAATCAATTGATTGCCTTTCTACATTCCAGGTAAAAGAAGGCACAGTACCCTTCTTAGCGTTTCGCCCAAGATGCGATACATGATGCCCCTTTTCAAGAAGAAGCTCTGTCAGTCTTTGCCCAATTAAGCCTGAGGCACCTGTGATTAAAATATTTTTCTTAGTCAAGATTAGTAAGTTTAGCTAGTTTTGAAAGATATATACAGAAACATGATCAACATGAAAAAGTTTGTGATCTTCTATTTTGTGCTTTCCTCTTCATTCTTATTTGCCCAAACGGTGCTGGTCAAACAGGAGAATCAGAAAATAAAAGGTGAGAGCCTGTATGGCTTTGCTACAACTATAGAAGCTCCAGCGTCTGAAGTCAGCAACGCTTTAGTAAGGTATTTAAAGACTTACGGAAAGCCAAAAGTTCAGGACAATCAAATTACAGTCAGCGAAACAACCTTTAGTGGCCAGGCGTATACAAAAGCTCTAATTGCCAGCAGTGAATTAAAGGGTAACAGCACAAAAGCCTGGATGGGCATTAACCTGAAGGAGTGGGCAGCAGATTCATCGGTAGTGCTGAGCCAGTTAGAGGACATGGTCAAGCAATTTGGCGTAAACTTTTACCGAGATAAAATTCAGGCGCAAATTGATGAGGCGCAAAAGGCGGTTGATATTGTAGACAAACAACAACAACGTACGCTTAACGAACAACAAAACATACAACAGCGCATTGAAAGTAATAAGCGGGAACATCAACAATTGGTAAAAGCCATCCAGAAAAACAGAGCAGATTCTGCTGCCTTGGTTATTCGCTTACAAGTGAACAAGGCCAGCAATGATTCACTCAAAGTTGTGTCTGAAAAAGTAAAACAGGCCTTAATTTTTCAAAGAGAAAGACAAAGCAAGGTTAATTAATCAGAGCCGAATCGGCCGCTTGTTTGGCCTCTTCTAAAAATTTCCAGGAAGAATTCTCCGTATAATCCCACCGATTGATTCTATCGTTGTAATAAAAGTCATTGTTTGGGGTGTGTACATACTGCTTGTTTCCAATAAATTTAGAGACGTTGCCCCTCCTCACCATCTCTTTAAAAAGCTCAGCGCCTTTCTCTTCCATTTCCTCTTTTGTAAAACGAGGCGTATGGTAAAGGAGCATGAGATAGTTCAAGTTGCCATTGCTATCGGTTCTGAAATATCCGCCCAGGCCACGATAATGTTCGTAAAGGCTGGTATAGTCTCGGTGGCTGAAGAAAAAAATATTGGCGGTATCTGTTTTTACCGCATAGCGCAATTGCCCGCCAGTTTCTTTAATGAAGTTATCGTAGAATACTTTATGCTCAGCCTTAGTTCTTTCTTCATAGACAACATGATCGGGTTTTTTAATGACAAAGGGAGCTACTGTGTTCATCCAGCGTTCGTACTCCTCCTGGCTTAAGTTTTGTTTAGCCTCATACTGAGTGCTGCATCCTGCCAATAAAATCAATATAAAAACAAATCCCCGATTCATATGATTCTGTAAAATAGAAAGGTCTAAGAGAAAACTCCTAGACCTTTCATTGAATTAAATTGATAATTAATCCTGCTCGTAGTTAGTATTGATAGGATCAAGTACGAACCAGGCTGAGCTGATGTTCCAACCAGCACCGGCACTGCTTCCAAAAGCACCGTAGTGTGCAGTGTTTTCGAAGAAGCTGTTGTTAGCACTTAGGTTCGTAGCGCCTGTTAAATAAGGGCTATTGGCTGCCTGTAGTACAGGTAAATTTGTAAAGCTGTATACTGAGCCTGAAGGGAAGGCACCCAAAATATTAGTTATAGAAGCCTCCAAAGTATTAGCAGTAGCGAAATCTGCAGGAGCTGATGCACCGCTGGCTGCCTGTGTGGTATTAGCTGCAAATACGTTTTTGCTAACGGTTGATCCGGCTGTTGCAAAGTTTGCTGAGTTAGGGAAACCTGTAATGATAGAGTTGTAAACTTTAATGGCTGAGTTAGAGTTAATTTCTAAACCGGCACGGTAGAAGTTGCTGGAAGCGTTAGCCGCTGCGAATAAGTAAGGACCCCACACTGTTACATGAGAGAAAGTAGGTGCAGAATGACGTGAAATACCACCAACTGTAGGCGCTGTTGCGTTGCTGTTGCTGGATGATTCCCAGGCACGTGAACCAGAGATATCGGCCACTAAAGATGCACGAATTACAGCACCGTATTGAATATTACCATTGTAACCACGGTCAGTATCAAAATCGTCATCTAAGGTTGAGTAAGCAACCAAATACTTGTGGTTTACTGATCCACCAAACCACTCGTAAGCATCATCGTTCGCATAAGAAATAACAATGTGATCAATCGTAGTACCAGAACCAACAGAACCCATGGTTAAGCTATTCAATTCGTTATCCTGAGAAAGTGCAATACCAGCAAATTCGATGCGGGTATACTGTAAGAAACCAGAGTTATCAGCATCTTGTGCATCGCCAGTACCAGGGCCATACACACCATTTTCTGATCCTGCAGAAGCAGTGATACCTTCAATGGTTGCAGAGCCACCGTTGCTATTGTAGGCCTTACCTAAAATTACAACACCACCCCAATCGCCACGGTTACGGAAACCTGCCGGTGCTTGTGAAGTCATAATGATTGGTTTCTCAGCTGTTCCTTTCGCATCAATTTTAGCACCACGGTTAATAATCAATGTACCATCACTTTCCTTTTCACCAAAGATGATGGTGCCGGCAGGGATAGTAAGCGTTGCGGGTGATTGTACATATACCTTACCTCTAATTAAATATTGCTTAGAAGCATCCAAGGTAAGGTTAGCAGTGATCTCACCTTCCAATACTTCCAAAGTATCTTCATCTACATTTACATCGTCATCATCCTCGCATGATGACATCATGAACAATGAACTTACTGCTACTACGCAGGCCATCATTCTGTACAGAAATTCTTTTTTCATGGTTATTGTTGCTTTGGTTAAAAACTGCACGAAAGTAGGTGGTCAATATAACTGAGGCGTTAAACCAGTATTAGCAAATTGTTACGGTGTAAAATGAAACATGCCATCCCTAAGGTGTAGGAATGGCATGCTGTTAAATTATTGTTAAAAGTTTAGAATTTAAATCCAAATCCGAGGGTAACGTACTGGCCGTTGCGGAAACTTCTCACCACTTTGTTGGTATTCAAATCAGTAACATCATTATCCAGGTTGGCATCCTCGCGAATCTCCATCTTGGCATTTAAGATATCGCTGATGCCAAAACGGATGTCAGCATGCTGACTTAACTTTTTAGTAATGGTTAAGTCTAAAGAATGTCTTGGCATCTCGTACCAGGTTGGCACGCCTGGCAAACCTACAAAGGCGATACGCTTACCAAAAACATTGTATTGCAAATTGGCCTGCATACCACTTTCATCATCCTGATAAAATAAGCCTGCATTAATTACGTAGGGTGACTGACCTTGCATAGGACGTGTTTCTTTTTCCATCAGCGTGCCATCGTTATTCAGCTTAATCTGGCTGATGATGTAAGAGGCGTTGAAAACAACTTGTGTATTATTTAAGAAGCGGCTTGCAGAGCTATAGGCTAAAGACTTGCGCATTTCCATCTCAACACCGTAATTCTGTGCTTTATCAGCATTGTTAAATAAGAACACTGCATTGTCAGCACCATTATCGATGTTTGTTTCAATAGGATCATTGAAGAACTTATAAAAAGTACCGAAAGAGATCTGCTCTGCAGGTGTTGGGTAATACTCCCAACGGAAATCGACATTATGGATATTACTTACCGTTAAGTTACCATTACCCAAAATATCAGCTTGGTTATCGAAATCGTAAAAGCTAAAAGGAGCAATTTCTCTGAACTCAGGACGATTCACCGTTTTGCCATAAGCCAGGCGAAGCAAGGATGAAGTGCTTAGGTTGTAAGAAGCATTCAAGAAAGGCAGAATGCTGGTAACAGGGTTATTAACTTTTACCTGATCAAAGCCGGGTGCGGAAGCCAACTCTTGTATGTTGTGCTCTGCTCTGATGCCCGGTATCACTCTGAATTTTTCAGAAAGTGGGATATTAAAGCTTGTATAAACAGCAGCCAAGGTGTTAGAAGCTGAGTAAGAGTCGCGGTTGTTAGTGTTTTCTGAAATGATGTGACCACCATTGAAGGCAACATTGTTAGTATCAAAAATCTGATCGAAAGGAAGATTAGCAATGCTTAGATCGTATCCATCGCGGGCGATGTGTCCGATTTGTCTAGCATTAAAATCTCTGCTCTTATATTCTAACCAATAGCCTGTTTTAAACTCAATAGGACCAGCCGTGCTACCATTATCGATTTTCAAATCGTAATCTAGGCGATTGGTAACGCTGTACTCGCTTAACTCCTGGTAAAAGCGCGCTGCGTTTGAAGCGCTGGTAGAAGAAGGAACTGCTACCGTAAAGGCTGTGCCTTCGGCCGCATTCTTAGGTCTTGAGGTTACCAATCTTTTCCAATCAGGCTCGTTGCGTTGTGCTGAAGTATAGCCCACCAACCAATTGAGTTTTGATTTTTCACCGTTCAGGTTGTGCTTACCTTCTAACTGGCCTGAGTAAATGCTCCTTTCTATATAACGATGTGAATAATTCTTGTAATATGAATCTCTGAAATTGTTAACACCTTCGCGAATGGTTGTTTGGGTACTGCCCAATCGATTGTAAAGATTTCTGAACTCAATTCTTGAATTCGGGCTGTACTTCAATGACCAATTGCTGAGTAAACCTACGCGTACATTGTTGGTAAACTGGTCGTCTTTGTAGCTGAACAGTTCTTCGCTCGTAAAATCATCGTTGTAATTGAAGTAGCGATTGAACTCAATCTCATTGTATTGATTGGTATTGCTATAAGTAATAGAGTTAATAGCACTCAAATCCAAATTGCCGATGCTGAAGTTTCTTCCTAAGTCTGCATTGAAACGTACATCCGGAGCAGCATTGATTTTCTCCAAGCCCCAGGTGTTGGCAAATTTCTTGCTCTCTGCTTCTATGCTAGAAATATTGAAGCCAAGGTCGCGGTAATCAGCGGGTGAACCTGCCGGTAAGCTTCTGAAGCCATTATCAAAGCCTAACCATTCGGTTGATGAACGCTGCTGGCTTTGTTGTTCTGTAAAGGTGGTTCCCTGACGGTAGCCACCAGAGATAGAAACATTGGTAAAATTACTTTCAACGGCACTCTTGGTCGAAACCTGAATGACTGAGCCGGCAAAATCACCAGGCAATTCTGCTGCACCTGATTTGTAAACCAACATTCTGTCAAGCAAACCGCTTGGGATAATATCAAATGAAAAAGCGCGGCTGTCAGCTTCTGTACTCGGAGCCAACACTCCGTTTAACATAGTGTTACTGTAACGTGATGAAAGTCCACGAACCACTACAAAGCGATTGTCTTGTAAGGTTACACCGGGTACTCTTCTTACTACTTGTGCTGCGTCTCTGTCTTGCGACTTAGAAATCTGCTCTGCAGAGATACCACTTACCACCAGTTTGCTTTCGCGGATGGCTTTTATAAGAGAGAAATCATTATCAATTTGACGAGTGCCTGTTACTACCACTTCCTCCAACTCTTGAGAGTCCTCCAACATTTCAACACCGATAGTTGAAATCTTGTTGGCTTCTACCAATACATTCGGTACTGAGTGAGTCTTATAGGTAATGAAAGAAACTGAAAGGTTGTAAGTGCCAGGCTTTACGTTATTAATGGTGAATTTTCCGTCAATATCAGTAGCGGCTCCAACACTAGTGCCTTGAATGACCACATTGGCACCAATAATGGCCTCTTTGGTTTTGGCATCGGTAATAATACCGGCAATGGTTCCAGTTTGGGCAAAAGCGGCCAGGGCCATCAGCTGAAGAAGTGCAACGAATAAAATTTTGCGCAGCATATTTTTTTGTTTGCGCAAAGGTCGCTCTCCAATATTACCCTACTGGCAAGCACTTATTACCAAATTGTTAAGACATTAAGCTTGGAAATCGCTGATTATCAGCCAAATCGTAATATTGCGATCGGAATAATATTTCGGCTTAAGCCCAACTATTAAAATTTTGTTACAAAAGTTAAGAAGCCTTTACCCCATTGTTAACAAAATTCGACCCTAATAAGCGATAGGTTACAGAATATTATTTGGTGATCGGAACCTTGTTAAGGATCACCTTGATAATATCGGTAGTCTTAACACTATCGGCCTCGGCCTCATAATTGAGAATGATGCGGTGATTCATCACATCCAGGGCAACTTCTTTAATATCCTCAGGCAATACATAATCGCGTCCTTCAAAATAGGCAACCGCTTTGGCAGCCAGGTTTAAGTTGATGCTGGCGCGGGGTGAGGCGCCAAACTGGATGTATTGCGCCTGCTCATCAAGTTTGTATTCTTTCGGTTTGCGGGTAGCGTAGACTAACTCTATAATATATCGTTCTAAAGATTCGCTGATCTTCACCTTATTTACCTGATCTCGAACCGAGAAGATATCCTCTTTTGTAAGGACTGTGTTGACAGTATAATCAAACTTCATGTTGGCTATTCTGCGCATTACCTCCAACTCCTGCTCTTTGGTGGGGTAATCCACTGAAACCTTCATCATAAAACGGTCAACCTGGGCTTCGGGCAGTGAGTAAGTTCCTTCCTGATCCACCGGGTTTTGAGTAGCTAATACTAAAAAGGGCTTATCCAGGTTAAAAGTTGTTTCACCAATCGTCACCTGTTTTTCCTGCATGGCTTCCAATAAAGCCGACTGAACTTTGGCAGGTGATCGGTTAATCTCATCGGCCAAAATAATATTGGCGAAAATAGGCCCCTTCTTTACCTCAAACTTGCCTTCTTTCTGGTTGTAAATCATCGTGCCCACTAAATCTGCGGGTAATAAGTCGGGCGTGAACTGGATACGGGAAAAATCCAGGTGCAACACCCTGGCGAGTGTGCTTACCGTTAGTGTCTTGGCCAAACCTGGAACACCTTCCAACAAGATGTGTCCGTTGGTAAATAGCCCCACCAACAGTCGGTTGACCATATACTCCTGGCCCACCACTACCTTACCAACTTCATCTAATACTTGCTTTATCTTAGCCTTGTGTTCCTGATGAATTTCTGATGACGCTGTTAATGACATACAATAAGATTTTTCAGACCAATTAAACGACAATTTTAGTGAATCGGGGGCAATTTTTATGATGATCAAGCTTCTTACTTCTCCTGGTGGTCGTTTATTCAGGTGACTCGCTTCTTTTTGAACCTTATTACAGTTTAAACTTGTTAAAAAACGTTAATTTTTTGATTTTGCACCCCCTCAACTCTAACTTTGAAATGATATGAGTAAACAAAGCGGAAATACTTTATTGGCCTTTCTATTGGGCGCAGCAGCCGGTGCCGCCATCGGCATACTCTATGCACCCGACAAAGGTTCAGTTACACGCGAAAAACTTTCTTTCAAATTAGATAAGTATCGCAAAATGTTACAAGATCTGGTCAATGATCTGATTGAAGGCAAGGAAACCCCGCTGACAACAGAAGCAAAAAGTCAGGGCCAGAAAGTTGTTGACGAAACTAAAAACAAGGCCGAGAAGTTATTAGACGATGTAGACAGCTTGCTAGAGCAGCTGAGAAATTCTAAAGGATAAGATCTTATAAACCAGAAATGAGTATGAAGTTGATTATTAGAAATGCAGCCCTTTTGTTATTAGCAGTCGCTAGTTTATCTGCCTGTAAGGATAAAGATGCTGAAAAGAAAATTGCAGCCCTTGAGGCGCGCCTGAGTGAGTTAGAAGGCACTAAAACAACATCGCCATCACCTGTTGCTGCTCCGCAGCCTGTACAGGCCGAAGAAACCAAGCCAGAAGGCCCTGTGGCAAACATACAGTTCGAAAAGGTTGAGCATGATTTTGGCACCATCACTGAAGGGCAAAAAGTGTCTTATACCTATAAGTTTAAAAACACCGGTAATGCTCCGTTGATTATCCAGAGTGCACAGCCTTCTTGTGGTTGTACAGTGCCTGAGTGGTCAAAAGAGCCCATTCCTGTAGGGGGAGAAGGTTTTGTTAAAGCTGAATTTGATAGCAAAGGCAAGCCTAATGCTCAAAATAAGACCATCACCGTAACAGCCAACACCTTTCCTAAGCAAACCACCTTGCGCTTTAAGGCAATGGTATTGCCAACGGCACCTATTCAGTAATCTAAGATGATCTCAATCTAAAAAGCCCGGTATCTGCTGATGCCGGGCTTTTTCATTTAGCATTCACCCCAACCGAACAGGCTTAATTCGTATTTTCGAGACCTTAATTATTGTATCATCTTTTTAAGCCCTGCTATGTACCACACCCGATTAGTTGTCATTTGTGAGCCTGATTTTTCAGAAATTTTAATGGCCGAAATCGCTGAAACTGGTTTCGACACCTTCATGGAGAATGATAAGGGATTTGAAGCATATGTAGAAGCCGAAAATTTCGACAAACAATTATTAGAAGAGATTCGGGAGCGATACAACCAACAAACTGCTGTTATCTTTTATCAGGATAGGATTCAGAAAAAGAATTGGAATGAGGAATGGGAGAAAAGCTATGAACCTGTTATAGTAGATGATGCCTGCATCATACGCGCCAACTTCCACCAACCATCCAAACAGTATCCATACGATATTGTCATTACCCCTAAAATGTCCTTTGGTACGGGGCATCATGCCACCACCTACCTGATGGTAAAAAGTCAGTTAGAGATTGATCATACCAACAAGCGGGTGATGGATGCCGGTTGTGGAACGGCCGTGCTTTCGGTAATGGCCTCGAAACGCGGAGCCAGCTTTGTCGATGCTTTCGATATCGATGCCTGGAGTATTGAAAATGGAAAAGAAAATGCCGAGGTAAATCATTGTAACAACATCCGCATCAGACAAGGCAAGATCAGCGAACTAAAATTCGAAGAACCCTTCGAAATTATTCTGGCCAACATCAATAAAAACATTCTGTTGATGGAGATGCCCTATTATTTTGCTTACCTAAAACCGGGCGGACTATTGCTGCTCAGTGGTTTTTATGAGCATGACATTCCTGATTTATTGGCAAAAGCTGAAAAAGAAGGCCTGACGCTTGTCAACCATCGGGTACACGAAACCTGGGCCACCTTACTGTTAAAAAGAAAATAAGCAGCCAAATCCCATATATTGATTGTTATGCCTGCTGCGTTAAAGCAAAGAGACAAAACCAAAATCTTCCTTAACTTGTCTTCATTTTAGTAATATTCAGATACCTTGACACGCACGCTTGCCTACCTGCTATTTTTTAGTGTGATCTCAGGCCCCTTGCTTGGGCAACAGGCTGCCCTTATCCCCTTTCAGGATAGCGTGCGCAATGCCTTAGCCAGCACCCGAAATGCAGAGGCTGTAACTATGGGCGATGCTTTTGTACAGGTGTGGCCTTCGCTTGGTTTACCCGAACAGAAAAGTATTCAAAAGCAGATTACGCTCATGCGGAAGAAAGGGTATAAACTCCGTCCGCAAGTATTAAACTATGTAGGCGCGTTGGTTCATGCCAAACAAACTGAAAATGTCGATGGACCAACCTTCACCTCTTTCCTGAATGTAAGTCAAAAAGTAATTGCGAATTATACAGCCGCTCAAGCCATCAATTTTTTAAATGCCAGCAAAATATTTTTTGAAAAGCATGCCCTGCACTACGACCGTGGATTTAAGTTGTATGCTGGCAAAGATCCTTACTTCTTTGATTTTATCGAAGGCCCTAAACCCATAGACATTAGTGAAGAAGTGGCCCCCCTTCCCCTCGATTCATTACCTGCTGATGATTGGGGCAGTGAGGAAAACAATAGCGATGAATCAAGTGAAGATGTTTGGGGAGATGAGGCATATAGTCAACCAGTTGATAACACACCGCGTTGGATGAATATGGTCCCCAGTGTGGTGCCTCCCGTTGTAGAGGGGCCTGTATTGATTTTTGAAAAGACAAGTTTGAATTTTGTTACGCGCTACGACTCTGTATTCATTCAAAATACGGGTGGCTCCTATGCCTTCAATATCGACACATTTATTGGTGAGCAGGGTGATTTCGATTTCAGTCCAGCCTTGCTGCCAGCAGACTCTGTATTTTGTACACTTCCATCATACTTCTTCAAAGCCAATAAACCAGAGCTCAAGGTAGAGCGTGCGATGCTTACCTATAAGGGCAAACTCGAACAGAGTATACCCGGTAGGTTTGAATTCAAATCTGTTCCACATGCAGATTCTGTGGCCTCGACTTACCCAACCTTTGTGAGTTATGAAAATAATGTGAAGCACTTGGGTGTAGGTTTGAGCAATACAACATTTAGCGGAGGATTTTCTTTGCTTGGTAATAAAATCACCAGTGCTTCAGCATTTCCTGGCAACTCAGTGTTGGAGATAAGCAAGGCTGGCAATCCACTATGGAAAGCAGTGTCCTCTGGCTTTACTCTTCATAAAGATATCATCACAACAGAAAACGCACGAATCACCATTTATCAGGAAAACGATTCACTAACTCATCCGATGGTGCGTTTGTCTTATAAATTTCCTAGTGACAGCGCACAGCAATTACTGCTACTCAATTCCAAGAGTTACATGCGCTACGCTCCTTACTCATCTTCATTTTTTAATGTCGATTTCTTGGTTAATAAACTCGACTGGAAATTCATGTCGGATAGCCTTGATTTGTCTATAGAAGGGGGACGGAGCACCGTTCCCATGATTGTAGAATCTGCCAATTATTATGACCCTGAAGATTACCTGGCCTTGCAAAGCGAAGCATTCAATTTTCACCCATTGGTTATTGTCGCTAACTATTGTTTGAAGAGAAACATCAGAGAATTCTATGTAGGTGATTTAGCGCTCGCCCTTAACCGGGAAGTGCTAGAGATGCAAAATGCTGTAGATTTCCTCGCGCAAAAAGGTATGGTGGTGTTTTATCCTCAGCAAAACTTTGTGCGTGTAAAAGAAAAGGCTATACAGATTTATAAATCGCAACAAAAGAAATCTGATTATGATAACCTGAAAATTCATTCAGTGATTGATAGTGTGTCGAACGCTACGCTCAATTTTGCGAAACGTCAAATGACCATCCGTGGTGTTACGGGCTTTAACGTAAGCGACTCACTCAATTGCATTATCATCCCAGATAGTGCTGTAATTGTTTTGATGCAAAACAGAGATTTAAAATTCAATGGGCGCATCAGTGCCGGGAATTTTGAAATCGTTGGGAAAGAGTTTACGCTGAAATACGACAGCTTTTTTATCAGCATGAATCAAATTGATTCTATTGGTTTTTTTGTGTTAGAGAAAAACGCTCAGGGTCAGACTGTACGAAGACGTATTGATAACACCATGCAAGGGGCCGATTCAGTGCATGCTGCTGCTGCAGGTATTACCAGGGTGAGAAGTTCTGGGGGTACTTTATACATTAGTAAACCCAACAATAAATCTGGAAGAATAAAAACAGCTGACTTTCCGCGTCTGGATGCCACTAATGGGGGCGTTATTTACTTCGATCGAAGGGAAATTCTCAATGGTGCTTATGATCGATCTGTCTTTTTTATGGTACCTCCTTTCAAGTTGGATAGTTTGAATGATGCAGATCCATCCACCATCAACTTTGACGGCACCTTCGCAAGCAATGGCATGTTCCCAAATTTTCAGGAAAAACTTCACACCATGCCCGATAAAACACTTGGGTTTGAGCATACCACACCGGGCAATGGCTACCAACTTTTTAAAGGGGATGGAAAGCTTAGCGGTAACATCCACCTGGATAAAAGAGGAATTCGTTCCAATGGAACAATTGATTATCTGGCAACACGCGTACGATCTGAAAATTTTATTTTTTATCCTGACTCTGTAACGGCAAAAGGAACACATGCCTCAATGGCTGAACAACAATTTGGTTCCGTTATTTTTCCGCAAGGCTCCTTCCCCAATTATCAAATGACATGGAAACCCAAGCGTGATGAATTAAAGTTAAAGACAACGAATTCAGACTTTCATTTTTATGATTCCACCGCACAACTACGCGGAAACATTATCGTTTCCAAAAAAGGAGTAGCCGGAGATGGTGCCTTAAAAACCAGAGGAACAGAACTGATTTCGAAAGAAATGAGTTTTGCATCGGATCAGTTCAGTGCAAGACATGCCGAATTTAATGTATTGAGCGAAGACCCAACCAAGGCGGCCCTAGCAGGTAAAGATGTACGTTTGCGTTTTAACCTAACTGAAAACGTTGCTGACATTGGTCCTGAAGTAGCTGGTGATGCCGCTATCGAATTTCCCTTTGCTCAATTTAAAACATCTATACCACGTGCTCATTGGGACCTGAACACACAAAAGATCACTATGTCGAAGGACAAAAACGTTCCTATTGAAGATTCGTATTTCTACACCACCCGAAAAGATCTTGACTCATTACGCTTTAATGCCGAGAAAGCCGAGTATGATATTAAGAAACAAGAATTAAAAGTAAGTGGTATTCCCTACATCATCGTAGCTGATGCTAAAATTACACCCAATAACAATGAGGTATTGATTTTGGAAAATGCACAAATTGGCACACTTAAAAATACAACTATCATTATTGATACCCTTAACGGTTACCATAGCTTAACTGATGGGGTGATCGATATTAAATCAAGAAATGAATTTTCAGGGTATGCTACCTATCAGTACGTCAACTTTTTGAAAGATACCTTCAACATTAAGCTTACAGATTTTCATCTTGAGAATATCTCAACAACAGACTCTGTTAAAAGAATAAGCCGTAAGCGGAGTGAAAAATTACAACAAACCGTTGCCACCGGAGCTGTAGATGAAGCCATGAGTTTAGTATTAGGGGCAGGTATGTTCTACAAAGGTGATATGAAAATGTATGCTACCCGGCCAGCACTGGAACTAGACGGATATGTGAAACTGGATATCAAAAAAATTAAAAACTATAATTCGTGGATTCGCTACGAACAGACAGGTGAAGAAACCGAGGTTGTTATAAATTATGATAACGCGTTAACAGAAGAAGGAAAAAAAGTAGACGCGGGGTTGCATTTCGATGCAAGTGACAACAGCCTGTACATTTCATTTCTGAGTGATAAACGAAACGAAGAGGACGAAGATTTCTTTATGCCCAGCGGATCTCTCTTTTATGATCCGGAGGCCAAAGAATATAAAATCGAAGATCTTGAAAAAGCCGCTGGTAATAAATTATCAGGTAAGGTATTCGCCTATAACGACAATAACCTTAACATTCGATTTGAGGGACCTGTCAATCTCTTAAGCGGTAATACTGCTTTTAATGTTAAGGCAACAGTGATTGGTCAGGGCAATCTTGAAACCAATGACATACGCATGAATTCAATGGTGTTGGTGGATGCTAAAATTCCTACAACTGCTTTCGACATTATGGCGCGTGATATACAAAGCGTTATTGCCAACGAAGGTGCAGGGGAAGGCTTAGGCGATTTGACTGAACTATTATATAAAGTGGCTGATATCGTAGGCGAGCGTGAAGCAAGGGCTTATGAACAGGCTAGCCAAAAAGGCTATGTTTCTTTGGCAACATTAGCCGCAACAGCAAAACCACTCAACTTTGCGAATGTTAATTTTAAATGGTCGCAAGAATATAAGGCTTTCTACAGCGAAGGAAATTTAGGTCTGTCTAATATTGGTCGTGCCGATATCAACGGTGCCTTTGAGGGATTTATGGAGGTGAAGAAAAACGAGGATGGCCTTCCTGTATTCAATGTGTTTGTAAAGGCCTCGCCTGAATCATGGTATTCATTTAGCTATGAAGACAATCGCTTGCTCGTACATTCTTCTAATCAAGCATTTAACAGTGCTGTTGCTAAAAAAACAAATTCAGGTAAAGCCAAGGTGGGAGAACTGGTTTTTGTTCCTGGCAGTGATGATGAGACACTGGCCTTTATCAATCGTTTCAGAAGAGATTACTATGGCATAGAGGTGCCGTATAGTTTATCTGCAGGAGCAACAGGTGCCAAGAAGAAGGAAGAAGAGAAAAAAGAAGATGATGGGTTTTAAATAATGAATAACTTTTAATAATAATCAGATCAATTTCAATATTCAACCATGGTAAAAGAATACATCGCATCAAATCAGGAAAGATTTCTAAACGAGTTGTTCGACTTATTGCGCATACCATCTGTTAGCGCAGACAGTAAACACAAAGATGATGTGCGCAAAGCGGCAAATTATGTGAAAGCCAAATTAGAAGAAGCTGGGGCCGATACAGTTCAATTAGTTGAGACAAAGGGCCATCCCATCGTGTTTGGTGAAAAAACAATCAACTCTTCTTTACCCACGGTATTGGTGTATGGACACTATGATGTACAACCAGCCGATCCATTGAACCTGTGGCACTCGCCAGCATTTGAGCCTGTCGTTAAAGAAGGGAAAATTTATGCAAGAGGTGCCTGCGATGATAAGGGTCAGTTCTACATGCACATCAAAGCCTTCGAAATCATGATGAAGCAAAACAGCCTACCCTGTAATGTAAAATTCATGATCGAAGGTGAGGAAGAAGTTGGATCTGATAACCTACCCATCTTCGTTAAAGAATATAAAAACAAGCTGAAAGCAGATATTATTTTAATCTCTGATACTTCTCTGATTTCATTAGAACATCCGTCCATAACCGTAGGCTTGCGCGGACTCAGCTATATGGAGGTAGAAGTAACAGGGCCCAACCGGGATTTGCATTCGGGTGTGTATGGGGGTGCTGTAGCTAATCCCATTAATGTATTGGCTTCTATGATTACCTCTTTGCATGATGAGAAAGGTCGTGTAGCCATTCCGGGATTTTACGATAAAGTCGTAAACCTTACACCACAGGAAAGAGAAGCACTTAACAAAGCCCCATTTGCATTGGAGGAATACAAGAAAGATTTAGACATAGCAGAAACAAGAGGAGAAGACGGATATACAACCATTGAGCGCACAGGTATTCGCCCTACCTTAGATGTTAATGGCATCTGGGGAGGCTACATCGGTGAAGGTGCCAAAACCGTATTGCCTTCTAAAGCATCTGCTAAAATATCAATGCGTTTAGTGCCCAACCAAGATAGTGCAGAAATCACAGCCCTTTTCACAGAGCACTTCAAAGCCATTGCGCCCAAATCAGTAAAAGTTAAAGTTACTGCTCACCATGGTGGTCAGCCTGCTGTTACCTCTACAACTTCAAAAGCGTACAAGGCTGCTGAAAAAGCTTTTGAACAGGTGTGGGGTAAAACCCCTATCCCTACTCGCGATGGAGGAAGTATTCCAATTGTGTCACTATTTAAAAAAGAGCTTGACTTAGAAACAGTGTTGATGGGCTTTGGTCTTGACAGCGATGCTATACACTCACCTAACGAACATTATGGAATCAAGAACTTCACTTTAGGTATTGAGACCATTGTTGCTTTTTATCAAAACTTTTCAAAATAATTTATTGATTGGATGGAAGCGCCAATGTAGGGTGCTTCCTTCTTTGCTCTGTTGTACTATTTCTTTATTCAGACAAAACATTATAGAAGAAAGTATAGCAAAGCTGCAACATAATTTCATATTGAAAATGTAGATAAGTGAATGGAAAACCACTTTGAACTATTTACCTATTGTGTAGGTTAGATCATGAAATCGCTAATTTTACAGTTTAGATAACAAAAGAATATGCGCGCTCTTTTAGTCATTTTTATAGCCATCTTTTCCGTAGTCAGTTCAAAGGCTCAAATTCTTCAGCCCGCAAAACTCACCGCTGGTAATTCGGTAACCAGTGCTAAAGTCGGAGACGAGATTGACTTGATATTTAAAGCGCAGATAGATCCGCAATGGTACATCTATTCTTTGGGCTTTGATGAGGATTGTGGCCCTATACCCATGATCATCACACTTGATAAACACCCAAGTTTTGAATTGGTTGGAAGTGTTGTCGCTATTAACGATAAAGCCAAGCACGATAAAATATTTGATTGTGATGTGCGGATTTTTGAAGGCACCGGTGAGTTCCGTCAAAAAATAAAAATACTCAGCAACGATCTTGTGCTAAAAGGAACGTATGAAGGACAGGTTTGCTCCGAAACCGAAGGTAAATGTGTGCTCTTTGATGGTGACCTGGCCTTTGGAAAAATCGCTGTCACCGGTAAAAATATTACTTCTTCAAAAGCACAAATCAGTGTGGATAACAAAACTGTTGATAACAGTAAAGAAATAGCCACTGTAATTGACACAACTGTTGCATCCGTTGTTCCTGCCAAAACATTCTCCACAAATATTACAGGACCCATACTCGATGAATCATTAGTTAATCAGGAAGCACAACAACAGTCATTCTGGCTATTTTTTGCACTGGCCTTTGTAGCTGGTCTGGCCGCTTTACTTACACCTTGCGTGTTTCCTATGATACCCATGACAGTAAGTTTCTTTACTGGTCAGGGCAACTCTAAATTTAAGGCTTTGATGTATGGTTTTTTCATCATTGCCATTTATACATTAATTGGCGCAGCCCTTGCCCCACTGATGGGCCCCGAAACTGCCAACCACCTCTCTACTGAATGGATACCCAACTTAATATTCTTTGCCGTATTCATCGTTTTTGGTTTATCCTTCCTCGGGCTTTTCGAAATAACACTACCCAGCTCCGTTGTTAACGCAGCCGACCGACAAGCTGATAAAGGCGGGCTGATTGGTATCTTCTTCATGGCCTTCACGATTGTACTTGTTTCATTTTCTTGCACTGGCCCTATTGTGGGCAGCATTCTTGTATCTTCTGCAGGAGGAGAATTCATTAAGCCTATTGTGGGTATGTTTGGTTTTTCTTTAGCCTTTGCTATTCCTTTTACATTGTTTGCATTCTTCCCCGGCTGGCTAAGTTCTCTGCCTAAATCCGGAGGATGGCTGAACAGTGTGAAGGTTGTTTTAGGATTTCTTGAAATTGCGCTTGCCTTTAAGTTTTTGAGCATTGCCGACCAGGCTTTCCATTGGGGCATTCTGGATAGAGAAGTTAACATAGCCATTTGGATTGTCATCGGTTTACTCATAGGTGCCTACTTAATGAGGTGGTTCTTATTACCAGGCGATACCGGTAAAGACGCTGAAGATAAACGCATCGGAATCCCAAGATTATCATTGGCCATCATTACCTTCACATTCGTTGTGTATTTGATACCGGGCATGTGGGGTGCTCCGCTGAAAGCTTTAGCGGGTTACCTGCCTCCGCTATATACACACGACTTCAATCTTCTTAAGGTCACACAATCAAGCAATGAAACCTGCGATGAACCAAAGTATGCAGACTTCTTACACTTGCCCCATGGCTTAAAAGGTTACTTCGATTATAAGCAAGCATTAGCCTGTGCCCGCCAGCAAAACAAGCCTTTGTTTATCGACTTTACCGGCCACGGCTGTACTAATTGCCGTGAAATGGAAGCTGTTGTTTGGAGTGATCCACAGGTTTTAGAACGACTGCAGAATGATTACGTAATCGTTGCATTATATGTTGATGACAAAACTGAATTACCGGAAAGCGAGTGGTATACCTCTACCTATGACAATAAGGTTAAGAAAACAATAGGTAAACAAAACGCTGATTTACAAATCACAAACCTGAAGAACAATGCACAGCCTTTCTACGTATTGCTTGGCACCGATGAAAAAGTTTTGGTCGCTCCTTACGGTTACGATAAAAGTGTTGAGGACTTTGTGAAATTCTTAGACGAGGGAAAAGAAAAATTCAGCACAAAGGCTCAATAAATTCTAGACCTAACTATTGAAGTGATACAAGAAAACGATGTTGCCTGTAAAGGCTGGCTTAGCATTGCCTTTAATCTCCAGGGTAACCTCCATTTCGGTTTTTGCAATTCCGCGTAAGTTGGTAAGTGCCTCCAACTTTACGCGTAAGCGCACCTCACTGTTAACCAATACGGCTTGATTGAATTTCAATTTTTCAATGCCATAGTTAACCAACATTTTTACATTCTTGATATCTGCTATCTCCTCCCACAGATAAGGAACGAGCGATAAAGTAAGGTAGCCGTGTGCTATGGTTGATTTAAACTGACTCTGCGCTGCCCTTTGCGGGTCGGTATGGATCCACTGATGGTCGAGGGTGGCATCTGCAAATTTATTTATCTGCTCCTGGGTGATGGTGATGTAACTCGAGACACCGAGTTCATGTCCCACATATTTTTCAAACTCAGCGATACTTCCGACAGAAAATTTGGTCATGCAGATTTATTGGTTAAGAAATATAGGGAGTTTCTGCAATAGAATAAAATCTAAATAGCCAAAGAACCTATAGCCTTTAGAGTAAAATACGATTTTCATCGTATTGAATTAAGCTGATGCGACACTGAAATTTGGTCTAAAAAAATATGAAAAAATTAATCATCCCTTTACTGCTTTCTATTACATGCCTTTCATGCGAACTGCTTGGAGAGGAAGAAGATAGTGGATTTACCTGTACTGGCGATCTGCAAGTGATATCGAGAGTGACAGAATTAAATACAACTGGCTCTAATATCTACAACTGCTATGACATCAAGGATGTGTTTAAATTTAATAACAGAATTGCAGGGCAATTAAGCGAATCGTCCGTTGTCATTGAACTGGAGGGCGCTCAATCCTTTATGACTATCTGGATTGATGTTAGAGAGAAAGAGTTTTTTGAAGCCACCCCCAGTGAAGTGAATGGCGTAAGATGGGTTG
Organism: Cyclobacteriaceae bacterium; assembly: GCA_022842845.1. Classification (GTDB taxonomy): domain Bacteria; phylum Bacteroidota; class Bacteroidia; order Cytophagales; family Cyclobacteriaceae; genus Chryseotalea. The sequence goes on from JALHOT010000002.1 coordinate 48,218, forward strand.
TATATGATGCCAATAAAATTCCACTGCCTGCTGATTTCTACCCAAGCGAAGCGGTAGTTAGTTCCATTAATGCAAGTGACAACACGGTAAGAATTACCATCAATAATCCCTATTATGCACTCAGCAATACAAGAAGGGTTAACTTCGAACCTATTTCATTTAAAGACCTAAAGGTTCGTATTTAAGGTGTCGGTTCTATAAAAAGCAAAAGCCATTCTGATTAATCAGAATGGCTTTTTGTTATTCAAACTACTCTTATAAAGTTCTCTTCACTTCTCTCATTTCGTAGCTTTCAATTACATCTCCTACGAGTATGTCATCGAAGCCATCAATGCGGATACCGCAATCAAAACCTGTACGAACTTCGCTGGCATCATCTTTCATACGCTTCAGTGAGCTTAACTTGCCGGCATAGGTTACAATACCATCGCGGATAAGTCGTATAGGATTGCTTCGCTTAATGGAGCCATCCGTTACCATACAGCCTGCAATAGTTCCCACTTTTGAAATCTTAAATACTTCGCGTACCTCTGCATTACCTACAATCACTTCTTCTTCCTGAGGTGCTAACATACCTTCCATAGCAGCCTTCACTTCATTGATAGCATCGTAGATAATTGAGTACATGCGTATTTCAATTTCTTCATTCTCCGCCAAACGCTTGGCCGCACCTGAAGGGCGAACCTGGAAGCCAATGATAATGGCATCAGAAGCTGAAGCTAACAATACATCAGATTCTGAGATCTGACCAACACCACGATGGATGATGGCCACCTGAACCTCAGCAGTTGATAATTTCAATAATGAATCAGACAAGGCTTCAACTGAACCATCCACGTCACCTTTTACAATTACATTCAATTGCTTGAATGACCCAATCGCCAAACGTCTGCCGATCTCATCAAGCGTAATATGCTTACGTGTACGTATGCTTTGTTCACGCTGTAGTTGCGAACGCTTTCCAGCCAATTCACGTGCCTCACGATCGGTTTCCATAATCTGGAACTTCTCACCAGCTTGTGGCGCACCATCCAAACCAAGTACCACTACAGGCGTAGAGGGCCCTGCCTCTTTCACTTTTTTACCGGTGTCATCAAACATCGCCTTTACACGACCATAATTGGCACCTGCTACCATAATATCACCAACCTTCAAAGTACCAGCCTGCACCATAATAGTAGCTACATAACCGCGGCCTTTATCAAGCGATGCTTCTACAATAGAGCCAACAGCAGGCTTATCAGGATTTGCTTTTAGGTTTAGTAATTCCGCTTCTAATAAAACTTTCTCTAATAAATCTTCTACCCCTTGTCCGCTCTTGGCTGAAACTTCCTGGCACTGATATTTACCACCCCACTCTTCAACAAGGATGTTGTTCTTAGAAAGCGACTCGCGAACCTTATCAGGGTTTGCTGTTGGTTTATCAATTTTATTGATTGCTATAACGATGGGTACACCGGCCACTTGTGCGTGATTGATGGCTTCTTTGGTTTGAGGCATCACATCATCATCAGCCGCTACCACAATAATGGCAATATCTGTAAGCTTTGCACCACGGGCACGCATCGCAGTAAAGGCTTCGTGACCCGGAGTATCTAAAAACGCAATTTTATTTCCCTTCTTAGTTATTACATCGTAAGCACCAATGTGCTGCGTAATACCCCCTGCTTCAGAAGCAGTTACTTTTGTTTTGCGGATATAGTCAAGCAAGGATGTTTTACCGTGGTCAACGTGGCCCATGATGGTAACAATCGGTGCTCTTGTCTGTAGATCTTCTTCTGCATCGGCCTCTAGCTCAACAGCAGTTTCATCTTCAGTAGAAATAAACTGTATCTCGTATCCGAACTCATCAGCAATTACAGTTAAAGCTTCAGCATCCAAACGCTGATTGATGGAAACGAACATGCCCAAACCTAGACAGGTTGAGATAACATCGTTAACAGAAACATCCATCATAGAAGCAAGGTCATTGGCAGAAATGAATTCTGTTACCTTCAGAATTTTTGATTCCTTCTGTTCTTCAATTGCGCGTTGTTCTGCTGCATCTGTGAAAGCCTGTCGCTTTTCTTTTCTGTATTTAGCACCGGTGGCCTTTTTAGTACCTCCACTAAGTTTGGCCAGGGTTGCCTTAATCTTTTCCTGGATTTCCTGTTCAGTAGGTTCTGCCTTAGGTGTACGAGGTGCTTGCTGTTGCTGAGGACGACCACCGCGTTGAAATTGCTGGGGTCTTGCTCCGCCTTGCTGTCCCTGACCTTGTTGTTGATTAGGTGCAGGGTTGTTAATTCTTTTACGGGGACGCTTATGCTTATCATCCCTCACATCAGATGATGCTACAGGATCCTTTTTCTTCTCTGTTGGCAATTGGATTTTGCCTAAAACATTAAGCCCTTGAAGTTTCTCAGCAGTGGCTTTGATAACCTCTTGAGGTTTTTCTTCAGGAGCCTTTTCAGGTTCTATTGCTTTTGGAAGTTCAATCTCTTTTTCTTTGACCTTTTCAACAATAGGTGGTGCTGCTGGTTCAGGCTTTTCTTCAACCTTAGGCTCTGGCTTGGCCTCTACCTTTGGCTGTTCGGGCTCCTTCTTAGCCGGCTCTTCCTTCTTAGTCTTTGGTTTTACTTCGAGGTCAATCTTGTCAACAACCTTTAAGCCCTCAAGCTTGGGCTTTTCTGTTTCTACTTTAGGGGTAGCTTTAACCTCTTCTTTTGCTTTAACCTCTTTGGCTCCGATGTTTTTTATCAGAACACTTTCCTCTTCTTCAGACTTCTTCTTGTTAACCTCCTTCTCGGGTTCAATTACAATATTCTCAATGTGCTTAACACCAATCTGAAGGTGAGAAGCTTCGAGTTTTTCGGTAGCAGATGATGCATACTCTTTGGAGAGCAATGCGAATTGCTCCGGAGTAAGTTTAGCGTTGGGGTTGTTTTCAACCACATGGCCTTTCTTTGCCAAAAACTCAATAATGGTGTGTAAACCCACATTAAGTTTTCGGGCTGCCTGGCTCGCTCTTATCATCTTGTCTTCTGCCATACTGTAAGTTTGCTCTTTTTTTTCGGTTAAGCGGTTTCGTTTATGTTAAAAATCGATGGATTCATTAAAAATCTATTCGAATTCTTTCTTCAAAACTCCGAGAACCTGCTCTACGGTTTCTTCTTCTAAATCTGTTCTGCGCACCAACTCTTCTTTCGAAAGTGCCAGAACACTTTTGGCTGTATCTAAACCGATGCGCTTGAGCTCATCGATAATCCAGCTCTCAATTTCGTCTGCAAATTCGTCAAGATCCACATCTTCATCAACCACACCTTCTTCTACATCGCGGAATACATCAATTTCGTACCCTACTAAGCGGCTGGCCAGTTTAATGTTTAATCCTCCCTTACCGATTGCCAATGATACCTGATCAGGCTTTAGGAATACAGAAATGCGACCATTCTCTTTATCAACCTTGATGCTGGTAATTTTGGCAGGGCTCAAGGCACGCTGCACATACAGTTCAAGATTTTCTGTGTAGTTGATTACATCGATATTTTCGTTTTGCAATTCGCGAACGATTGAATGAATACGAGATCCTTTCATACCCACGCAAGCGCCTACCGGATCGATACGATCATCATAGGATTCTACGGCAACTTTTGCACGCTCACCAGGTTCACGAACAGCCTTCTTAATGGTAATCAAACCGTCATAGACTTCAGGAACTTCCTGTTCGAACAAACGCTCTATAAATACAGGTGAAGTTCTGGACAGAATTATCTTAGGATTACCATTGATCATTTCCACTTTGTGAACAATAGCGCGCACATTTTCTCCTTTGCGGTATCTGTCTTTGTGAATTTGTTCGCTGCGTGGAATGGCTATTTCGTTTCCTTCAGCATCGATTAGCAGTACCTCACGGCTTAATACCTGGTAAACTTCTCCAACAATAATTTCGCCAACCAGATCCTTATACTTTTGGAATAAAATATCCTTCTCCAAATCTTTTACTTTTTGGATCAGCGTCTGACGGGCTGTAGTTACAGCTCTTCTTCCGAAATCTTCGATATACATTTGCTCAGACACCTCTTCCCCTACTTCAAAGTCGGGCTCTATTTTACGCGCCTCAGTAAGGCTTATTTTGTCGTGGTCCCAAATATCTTCAGAGTTGTCATCCACAATCTCGCGCACACGCCAGATTTCTAAGTCACCTTTATCAGCATTGATAATGATGTCGAAGTTGCTATCCTCCACAAACTTCTTGCGGATCATGTTACGGAACACATCTTCCAAGATGCGAATCATCGTGGGTCTGTCGATGTTTTTCTGCTTCGCGAATTCTGCAAATGATGAAATTAATTCATGCGCGTCCATTGCTTCTTTTATTTAAAGGATACTGTCACAAATGCTTTATCTATTGATTCAAAAGGAATGGTTAAATCCTTTTCTTCTGCTTTTTTCCCTTTTCCACTTTTCTGTGAAAGCGTAATGGTCTTATCGGTTACGAGGCTCAGCGTTCCTTCCGCTGGTTTATTTTCCTCCTTCAACTTCACCTTCAGCACACGCCCAATATTTTTTTTGAACTGGCGATGCAGTTTAAGGGGTTGATCCAAACCGGGGGTCGTAACCTCCAATAGGTAATTGTCACCAATTTCAGGTTGTGCATCCAAAGCCTCAGATAACTTTCTGCTTAAATCGGCACAATCCTCAATAGAAACCCCCTGATCGCCATCCAACACGACCAGAATTTTTCCCGGTTTGCGTTTCATTACGGCCGTTACCTCAACGATAAAAAAGCTATCGTTGCTTAAAAGGCCCTCTGCGATCTGTTGTATGTTGTTAGCTAATTCCATAAAACTTGAAAATCAAAGAGGGGACTTTAGGGTCCCCTCTTGATATTTTCATAGAAAGTGGTGCAAATGTAGCTATTTTTTTGATTTGCAACAAATTATCCCTTCAAAAATACGTTAGCGTATCGATCGCGTTAGCGAATGTACTTATCAAAATCTTTGTGCTCTCGCTGGTAGAGCACTTCCGTGGGTAGGGATTTAAAGTACTCATAAGTTATTTTCAGGCCTTCTGCGCGCGAGATCTTGGGTGTCCAGCCGAGCAGATCTTTAGCACGGGTAATATCTGGTTGGCGCTGTTTTGGATCATCCTTTGGGAGTTCCTTAAAGACAATTTTCTGATTTGTACCGGTCAGTTTAATAATCTCTTCGGCAAATTGAAGAATGGTAATCTCATCTGGGTTCCCAATGTTGACTGGTTGTTTGTAGTCAGACATTAGCAAACGATAAATACCTTCTACCTGATCGTCTACATAACAAAAAGACCGTGTCTGCGATCCGTCTCCAAAAACAGTTAGATCTTCACCCCGGAGGGCCTGACCAATAAAAGCAGGCAATACCCTTCCATCGTTCAGACGCATGCGTGGACCATAAGTATTAAAAATCCTCACAATTCTGGTGTCAACATTATGGTAGGTGTGGTAAGCCATGGTCATGGCTTCCTGGAAGCGTTTTGCTTCATCGTAAACACCGCGAGGGCCAATAGGATTTACATTCCCGTAATAATCCTCGTTTTGTGGATGCACTAAAGGATCTCCGTACACTTCAGAGGTGGAGGCGATAAGGATGCGTGATTTTTTTACACGCGCCAAACCCAGTAAATGGTGTATGCCCAATGAGCCAACCTTTAACGTTTGAATTGGTATTTTTAAATAATCAATCGGGCTTGCCGGAGAAGCAAAGTGCAGGATGTAATCGAGATGACCGGGTACGTGTACAAAATTAGAAACATCATGATGGTAAAATTCAAAATCAGGATGTTTGAAAAGGTGCTCGATATTGCGCAGATCTCCTGTTATCAGGTTATCCATGGCGATTACCTGCATGCCTTCATTTATAAATCTTTCACATAAATGAGAACCTAGAAATCCGGCTCCACCTGTAATGAGTATTCTTTTCTTGTTAGCCATTAATTGTCTCCCTTCCTATGCTGTAATATGTAAAACCCAATTCCTTCATTTGCTGCAGGTCGTATAAGTTACGTCCATCAAAAATTGCCTTGTTTTTTAAGATCGCTCCAAGTTTTTCAAAATCCGGAGTTCTGAACTCGGGCCATTCGGTAGCAATAAAAAGTGCATCTGCTCCAGAAGCGGCTTCATAAGGAGTTTTACAAAATTGGATCTTATCATCGAAAATGCGTTTAACGTTTTCCATGGCCTCTGGGTCGTGCACCTTAATACTAGCCCCTTCCTTGAGCAACTCTTCTATATTTTCTAAAGCTGGTGCTTCCCTTATATCATCTGTATGCGGTTTAAAGGAAAGTCCCCACACCGCTATCGTTTTCCCCTTAATAGAATTGTTGAAGTATTTCTTGATAGGGGCAATGAGCTTTGTCTTTTGAACAGTATTGACGTTCATTACCGCATTCAAAATTTTGAAATCGTAGGCAGCGTCTTTGGATGACTTAGCCAGTGCCTGCACGTCTTTTGGAAAACAACTTCCTCCGTATCCAATGCCTGGAAATAAGAAACGCTTCCCAATTCTATTATCAGTACCCATACCCTTCCTGACTGCATCAACATCAGCTCCAAGGATTTCGCAAAGATTAGCAATCTCATTCATGAAGGTGATCTTCGTAGCCAAAAACGAATTAGCTGCATACTTGGTCAGTTCTGCAGAACGCTCGTCCATGAAAATAATAGGATTACCCTGGCGCACGAAAGGCGCGTATAACTGCTCCATCACTTTTTTTGCCTTATCCGAGCTGGTTCCAATCACCACCCTGTCCGGTTTCATAAAGTCTTCTACCGCAACGCCTTCTCTTAGAAATTCAGGATTAGACACAACACTAAATTCAACCTTGGCTTTAGCGGCTATTCTTTCTTTTACTTTATCTGCTGTACCTACCGGAACTGTGCTTTTATCAACAATAACTGTATAACTCTTTAAAAGAGGTCCAAGATCATCGGCTACTTTAAGAATGTATTTTAAGTCTGCAGATCCGTCTTCGCCAGGAGGTGTAGGGAGGGCTAGAAATATGATTTGAGCGTCCTTAATGCCCTCAGCCAAATCGGTGGTAAAATGAAGTCTTTCTTGCTTGATGTTTCTTTCAAAAAGCTGCTCTAAACCGGGTTCGTAAATTGTGATTTTCCCAGAATTAAGTTTGGCTACTTTCTCTTGATCAATGTCCACACAGGTAACGGTATTCCCTGTTTCTGCAAAACAAGTTCCGGTAACAAGTCCGACATAACCAGTTCCTACTACTGCTATTTTCATTGTAACGACTTTAAAAGGCGAAATTACGCTATTTAATGATAGTCCAGAAGTCAAAAGCTTAAACAGAATACCGAACTAACATTCGTTTGTAAAAAAGGTCTGTTTACGTACATTTACCACCCCAATGGACAAAGGATATGCAAACAATGACAGATAAGCATCAGGCTATCAGCTTCGATGAAACAGAAAACCAAAGAATGATTGCCCAAATGGTGCGCGATTTTGGTACAAAGGAGATTAAGCCTAAAATGATGGAGTGGGATGAATCACAAGAATTCCCCATCAACCTATTTCATAAGCTAGGCGAACTTGGCTTAATGGGCGTTTTGGTGCCGCAGGAGTATGGAGGTTCCGGTTTCGGGTATCTTGAATATGTAACCGCCATTGTTGAGCTCTCTAAAATAGATGGTTCTATCGGTTTGTCAATGGCCGCGCACAACTCATTATGCACTGGTCACATCTTAAGCTTTGGAAATGAGGCTCAAAAACAACAATACTTACCCAAGTTAGCTTCTGGAGAGTGGATTGGAGCCTGGGGTCTTACAGAGCCAAACACCGGATCGGATGCCGGTAACATGCGCACGGTGGCCGTTAAAGATGGTGACCATTACGTTATCAATGGGGCCAAAAATTTCATTACTCATGGCAAATCTGGTAATGTAGCCGTTGTGATTGTAAGAACGGGCAACGTGGGTGATTCTCATGGGATGACGGCCTTTATAATAGAGAAGGGAACACCGGGTTTTACCTCTGGCAAAAAAGAAAACAAACTAGGCATGCGTGCCTCCGAAACCGCTGAACTTATCTTTCAGGACTGCCGCATTCATAAATCTCAGATGTTGGGTAAGGAAGGAGAGGGATTCATACAAGCCATGAAGATTTTAGATGGTGGCCGAATTTCCATTGCTTCGTTAAGCCTTGGCATAGCCATGGGTGCTTATGAAGCTGCTTTAAAATATTCACAAGAAAGGCATCAATTCAACCAAGCAATATCAAAATTTCAGGGAATAGCCTTCAAATTGGCCGATATGGCTACTAAAATAGAAGCCGCCAGATTGCTCACCTATCGAGCCGCTGACATGAAAAATAAAGGTTTCAGCGTGAACAAGGAATCGGCTATGGCCAAGCTTTATGCTTCTGAAATTGCAGTAGAAATAGCCAACGAAGGTGTGCAGATATTTGGGGGCTATGGTTACACGAAAGATTTCCCGGCCGAAAAATATTACCGTGATGCCAAGCTTTGCACTATTGGAGAGGGAACCTCAGAAATTCAAAAGCTGGTGATTTCTAGAGCCGTTTTGAAATAAATTTGCAGAAGTAGTATCATAAACCCTATATTTGCAGCCCTAATAAAGAAGATCATGTTAGTTATCAACATCAAGGAAAACGAGTCGATTGATAAGGCTCTTAAGCGTTTCAAGAAAAAGTTCGAAAAAACTGGCGTATTGCGCGAATTACGCAGCCGTACAGCTTTCGAAAAGCCATCTGTTCGCAGAAGAAACCAAATCATTAAGGCTTCTTATATTCAGAATTTAAGAAATCAGGAGGCTCAATAAGCCATCCTGTCTTATTAACAATATTTCCACAATCCCTGGAAGGTATTTCCTTTCGGGGATTTATTTTTTACATTGCTCTGGTAGCCGTTGATTCCAGAGCATGATCGATTCTTTTCTACGTTTTCTAGAGCTTGAAAAGCGCCTCAGCAAGCATACGGTTATTGCTTACAAAACAGACCTGCTCCAGTTTCAGGTTTTTACTAACCAAACTTTTGAAGTAAGTGATCCAAGCGAAGCCAACTATGGCATGGTCAGATCTTGGCTGGCACATTTGGTGGAGGAAAAAAATGAACCCAGGTCAGTAAACCGCAAAATTGCCACACTGAGGGCCTATTTTAAATTCCTGCTTCGCCAAGGATCAATAAGCAAAGATCCTACGTTAAAAATCAAAGTTCTAAAAACACAGAAACGTCTTCCCACCTTTGTGAGGGAAGAAGAAATGAATAACCTCCTGGACAGAACTGTTTTTGATGACACTTTTGAAGGATTTAGGGACAAATTGATTCTGGAGCTTTTCTACGGAAGTGGAATGCGCCTGGCCGAATTACTTCAACTCACCGACAAGGCCATCAGTTTTAAAAACAGAACCATTAAAGTACTAGGCAAAAGAAATAAAGAAAGAGTCATCCCTTTTGGCGAATCTCTCGTTCCTATTATAAAGGACTATCAGCAAACACGTGACAAAACAATCAACAAAGCTGATCATGGCCTTCTTATAGTGACTGATGATGGAAAACCAGCTTATCGCATGTTAATTCAACGTGCTGTTAGAAAGTACCTTAATGCAACCAGCACTGAAAAAAAGAGCCCCCATGTTTTAAGACATAGCTATGCTACGCATCTTTTAAATAAAGGGGCAGAAATAAATGCAGTTAAAGATTTGCTGGGCCATAGCAGTTTGGCAGCGACTCAGGTCTATACGCATAACACTATGGAAAAATTGAAAAAGACTTTTGAGCAGGCGCATCCAAAAGCCTGATGTTAAACCAAAACCTAATAATCATGTAAAATCTTGCCAAATCGACCATGACCGGCAGGTCAAAAACAACGACAAATGATGTTCAACCTTTAAATTTTTAGTGCTATGAAGTTACAAGTTCACTCTATCCACTTTGACGCAGACAGAAAACTGATTGATTTTATTCAAAAAAAGATAACAAAGTTGGAGACATTCTACGACCGCATGGTAGATGGTGAGGTCTTTCTTCGCTTGAATAACGAAGGGGTAGAAAATAAAACGGTTGAAATTAAGTTGAACGTGCCCGGAAATAAACTCTTTGCTACTGAGAAAGCCAAGTCGTTTGAGGCAGCTGCTGATATGGCAACCGAAGCGCTCAGAAATCAATTAAAGCGCTTCAAAGCTAAAGTAAAGAATGGAAGAGCCTAAAAGCTTAGGTGCTGACAAATAAAAAAGGGCTTCAATGAAGCCCTTTTTTATTGAAGTAAAATGAAGATTAAGCCGTTGCCCCTTCTACTTTCGAGGCTGCTCTTAAGTGTACAGTCTTTTTACCCTTGTATCCGCAATATCCGCACTGGAAATGCTTTAACAGTTCTCCTTCTTCGGTACCTGTAGGGGCCTTAATAATTTCTTCTTTAACAACTTTGAAAGTCTGGTAGTTACACTCAGGGCACTGCAAAGCGTGCAAGTGACCAGCATAACGCTCTATCTTAATGAAACCTGTTTCCTCATCTTTCCACACATCGTAGTCAACTGAAAATACATTTTCTTCCGCGATCATACCCTCATCCAGGTAAGCATCTTCTTCCTCTTCGCTAAGCAGCTTCATTGCTTTGCCGTTCTTTGGAGAAATCCGTGGCTTATAACGCAACGCTCTCAAACGCTTTTCGATATAGAAAGGATAATAAAATTTAAGCAGATTTTGGAAAATCAGGGCTACGATTAGGCCCATAGATACGGTTGTGAAAACTCGCACAACAACCCAAAGTGCATTCAATTCTTCTACATTGGCATTAGCAATGAAGCAACCACCGATAACTGCGATAATTACAGCAATCCACAAAATGCGGATCTCATGCCTATTAATGAAATCATACTTGTCTTTCGCCTCACCAACTGTGGCTAGTCGAAGAAGGTAACCTAGAATAAGCAAAGCAGCTGCTGCCCAACAAGCATAAGCAATCTGCATCGCAGCCTGGTTCCATTGGTCGTAATGCGCTGAATGATCGTAAAGTGGATCCATATTTTAAGGGTTGGGTGTTTGGGTTTCTTTATGGGTTAACAAATATAAAACTTCGATTATTTCCTACCTAATTTGGTGGTATTTCACCACTAAAATAGAATTCAATTTACTACTGTTTTTGAATATTTGTCAACTGGGGCACGAAAAATGATGTGGCTCCGAGGCTTCTTGAGTCTATATTCTTAAAAAACCCTCAATTATTTTTAAGCAATCTGAAGGGGCCTCAAACATACCCATGTGGCCAATGCCTTGAATTAGCTTAAATGAACCAATCCGGGCCATCTTACCCTGCTCATCCAAAGTACTGGCGGGTATAATGCTATCCTTTTCTCCAGCAATCAACAGAACTGGGCCATTAAAATCTTTTAGGACAGCGGTTCTGTCGGGCCTGTCGCGCATAGCCTCCAGGTATCCGCATACAGTGGCGGCAGATGTTTGAATGGCCAGGTCTGTAACTTTAGCTATTGCAGGATGCTTTGGATCAGCAAAGAGTGGTGCCACAAAGTTGCTGGTAAAGGCAAGGGCACCATTCTTGGAAACAAAGTCAATGGTTTTTGTTCTAGCGTCTTTCTTTTCTACTGAATCCGCTAAAGCGGTAGAATGAAAAAGACATAAAGAAGCAAATAAGTCTGGATGCTGGGCTACCATGGCGAGGGCCACATAACCCCCTAAAGAGTGCCCCACCACATTTACGCCATCAAGGCCAAGTGAAAGAAGACTTTGATTGATTTGGGAAGCAATGTCGGAGATGCTGAAGTGCTTCGCGGTTGGAAGCGGACTTTTTCCAAAGCCGGGCAAATCAACAGTAATGACCCTAAAATCATCACAAAGCTGTTGGGCATACTCATCCCAAATTGCGTGGGTTTCCAAAAAACCATGAAGGAAGACCACTGGCCTTCCTTCACCTTTTTCGCTGTAAAACAGCTTATGCATATCGATCTTATAAAATTGCCTTTGCTACTGGTTCGAGCATTTCAAGTGCCGTGCGCTGAATGCCTTCTGGGTCAAAGCCGCATTCTTTGTGCAGCTCTAATTGTTCACCATGCTCAATCACAGCATCGGGAATACCCAGTACTTTTACGTCAGCCTTGTAACTATGCTCAGCCATGAACTCAAGAATTGCGCTGCCAAATCCACCTTGTATGCAGCCATCCTCTACAGTAATAACCTTTGCGTACTTACTGAAAATTTCGTGTAACATGGCTTCATCTAGAGGCTTAACAAAACGCATGTCGTAGTGTCCGATGCGAATATTTTTCTTTTCTAAGTTGTTGCAAACTTCTACTCCATAGTTCCCAATATGACCTATGGTAAGCAGCGCTAACTCTTCTCCATCACGCAGCTTTCTACCTTTGCCAATTTCTATTTCTTGCATCGGCAAACGCCAGTGTGGCATTACCCCCTGACCACGCGGGTAACGTATGGTAAAGGCTTGTTCATTTCTTGGTTTAGCGGCTGTAAACATCAAATTGCGCAACTCTTCTTCATTCATTGGAGAAGCGACAATCATATTGGGTATGCAGCGCATGTAAGCTATGTCATAAGCGCCATGGTGTGTTGGTCCATCCGCGCCCGCAAAGCCGGCTCTATCCAAACAGAAGTTAACCGGCAAGTTTTGAATACACACATCGTGCACTACCTGGTCGAAGGCTCTCTGCATAAATGAGCTATAGATATTGCAGAAAGGAATAAGACCCTGGGTTGCCAGGCCTGCAGAGAAGGTTACTGCATGTTGTTCGGCTATGCCTACGTCAAAAGCGCGGTGTGGCATTTCCTTCATCATGATGTTCATAGAAGAGCCTGAAGGCATAGCAGGGGTAATCCCCATTATCTTCTCGTCTGCCTTTGCCAATTCAACCAATGTGTGGCCAAATACATCCTGGTACTTGGGGGCTTGTGGTTTTTCGTAGGTCTTTTTATGAATCTCTCCGGTGATTTTATCAAAAGTACCGGGAGCGTGCCAAGTGGTAGCATTACCTTTTTCAGCTGGACCGTAACCCTTGCCTTTTACCGTAACGCAGTGTAATAGCTTAGGGCCTTTAATATTTTTAAGATCGTTTAGTACATGCACCAGGTGGTCTACATCATGCCCATCTACCGGGCCAAAATAGCGAAGGTTAAGTGATTCGAAAAGATTACTCTGACTCAGTAATGTGGACTTGATGCCGTTTTCAACTTTACTCACAATCTCCTGGGCATTTTTACCAAGGTGCGAGAGTTTACCAAGCATATTCCACACTTCATCTTTTAGCTTATTATAAACTTTAGAAGTCGTGATGTCTGTTAGATAATCCTTCAATGCTCCCACGTTCGGGTCGATTGACATACAATTGTCATTGAGGATAATTAAGATATTCGAATCAGAAACGCCAGCGTGGTTCATGGCTTCAAAAGCCATTCCGCCTGTCATGGCTCCATCTCCAATAATCGCTACGTGTTGCTTATCCTCAATGCCCATGTATTTCGAAGCCATGGCCATGCCGAGGGCTGCTGAAATAGAAGTAGAAGAATGACCCACCCCAAAAGTGTCGTATTCACTTTCCTTTCGCTTGGGAAAGCCAGAAATGCCTCTGTACATGCGATTGGTGTGAAAAGCATCCTTCCTGCCTGTCAAGATTTTATGGCCATAGGCTTGGTGACCTACATCCCACACCAACTGATCATATGGGGTGTTAAAAACATAATGAAGCGCTACCGTTAATTCGACAACACCCAAGCTAGCGCCAAAATGGCCTCCATAAACGGAAACATTATCAACGATGAAATGGCGCAATTCTTCGCATAACTGCACGAGCTGTACCTGATCGAGTTTTTTTACGTCATCAGGCGAGTTGATGCCAGAGAGCAGCGGGCCGGGTGTAATTAACATGTTCCTTCTTTTGGTAATAAATGTTAAACAGAAATTGAAAGTAAGTGTTTTAGCCTTAAAATCAATAATTTATAAGTAATGAGCTCGCAAAGGTAGATAATTCCAGAATCTGAATGACGAAGGTCAAAAAGGCAGAAAATCCTGCTTAATTTTGCCTCCCCAACTAGCCAGCCGGTATGACACAGGAAAATTTTGAGATAAAGCTACCACTTTTCGAAGGACCCTTCGATCTACTGCTATTCTTCATCGAGCGCGATGAGCTTGATATCAACGATATTCCTATCTCTAAAATTACCAATGACTTTTTGGACTATATACGCCACTTAGAGGTAATGAACATTGAAGTGGCGAGCGAATTTATTCTGGTAGCGGCTACGTTGATGCGCATTAAATCAAAAATGTTGTTGCCACGTCCACAAATTGATGAACAAGGCAATGAAATTGACCCGCGCGAGGAATTGGTACGCCACCTGATGGAGTACAAAAAATACAAATCAGTGTTGGAGTCTTTCCACAAAATGGAAGAAACTGCCCTGATGAAGGAGAAGCGTGGCAACCTGGCAAAAGAATTAAGAGCCCTGGCTGAAAGCACCAATGTAGAGGCGGAATTGCAGGATGTGGATGTCTTTAAGCTGATGAATGTCTTCGAAAAAGTTTTGAAGCGTTTTGAAGCCGAGAAAAACAAGCCTGTTCACCAGGTGATCCAATATCCCTACACCATGGATGGGCAAAAGGAGTTTATTCTGAATGAAGTAAAAGCCCGCCAACGCGTGCCTTTCATTGAACTTATCGAAAAATACAGCCGCTCGCGCATTGCCCTTATTTTTAACTTCCTTTCTATTTTGGAAATGTTGGCGGTAGGGAAAATAGGAATACAAGTAGGCGAAGGCTACAATAATTTCTGGGTAACGGATGCCTCATTGCAAACGTCTGCAGAAAATTCAGAAACAGCGCTTTAAAATTTTATACACTAAAACTAGGAGCGCTAACTTTTATTCTCAGTTTTCAACAGCAGTATAAATAACGGATCGAATGGGTTCACCATTCTGAGTAACACCCTCCACTACAATTCTGTATATACCTGGTCTGCTTGCTGCAAAAAAACTCACAGATGCACTCCCTGTTTCGGCATCTGTCTGTACTTTTGGATTCCAATAAAGAGTAGAGCGATAATCCAAATAATTTTTTGCGATTAACTCATCTTCATAATTTGGAGACTTAAACTCCTTGGCGCTGGCATAACCGGGCACATTCAAAGTCGCCAAGCTATTTCTCACAACCGGTGGTGAGTAGCCATGTTTAGTGTATATCGAAACAATTCCGTTTCCCCCGGAATCACCGTACAAGACATTTACCCTTGTGCTTATCTCTACCGATTCCACCGAGTAAGGATCGATAGACGACAAAATATCTTCCGGGGCTCCGCTTACAATGACATCATTAATGGTTACAATTACTTGCTTTGGAAAAAGGAGCGAGCTATTCCTTCCACCGCGCTCAATATAAACAACTCTTTTAGGTCCTTCTCCCTGATTGTTGACTTCACGTATCACCAAACCAGGCACCTTGCCCGGTAATGTTTGGAGCAGGTTACCATAACTAGGGTTAATGTCTTTCTCCTTCAAGACATAGTCCGGTTTACCATAAGAACGTCTTACACGATAATCTTTCTGATTTTCCTCTTCAATTGAATTTGACTCTACCACCACTTCCTTCAACAGCCGGGCTCCCTTCATCAAATCATTATCTGTACGAACGCGCTGAACAAATTCTGTACTTACCTTTTCAAGCTCAACCTCTCTCTCTGCAAAAGAGATATTCGCTGCTTTAGGTGCAATAAATTCTGCTCTTCCGTAGGATCTTCCTATATCATCGAATGCTTGAACGGAGAAAGTGACAGTGTCGTAAAAGCTCAGCCCACTCACTGTAAAAGCTCCTTCCACATCTGATTGCGTCATAGCAAAATATGGAGGTTTTAACTGAAAGACTGAAAGCATTGTACTTTGTGGCTGACCTGTTTCATCAAAGAATCTTCCAGAAAAGGTAATCCCTTTTTCCATCGAAAAGGGTAAAGCAATTGGTAGGGTCTTTACACGTTGTTCCCTTACTGAAAAATCATCAAGAATTGTTCGCTCACCTTTTACCAACACTACTTGTTTGGTATCCAACACTGCAACAGAAAAATTACCCATTTTTACTTGTTCATCCTCCAGACGAAGGGTAAGTGTAATTTTTTCGTAGGGCCTGTAGCGGTCCTTGTTGGTTTCTATCGAAAGTAGATCACTTTGTTCTTCGCGTTCTTCTTTCAATCCAGATTTTACCTCTTCTTTAAGATTAAGTATAGGAAGGGGTTTCACATATAATTTGTCATCTCCAAAATTTCGATTAAACTGTGAGTAAGCACGCAGATAATAGGTCTTAGCACTTAGCGAATCGGGTACTACAAAATCGTTCCTAAAAGACCCTTCCACTATGGGCAACATCTTGGATAAAACAATTTTTTTCTCTTGTCTATCAATCAATTCAACATACACGGTACTGCTCAGGGAATCTCGCCAGGCTGGCCTTGCATAGTTTAGGTAGCCCTTGAACCAAATTCGTTCTCCAGGGTAATAATACCCCTTATCGGTGTGTACATAAATTTGTTCCCAAAAGTTTTCCATTAAAATTTTATCTCTCTCCTCATAAGCGCGATGGGGTTTGTAATCAAGGGGTAGCATATTCCCTACTCTGCTATAACTTAGGTCTCCAGAAACAATTACTTCTTCAGGGCGAAGAGGGAATCCGTCTTTATTTACCAATACTGAATTATTCCGGAGGCTTATCCAGCTTACAGGACCAAATACATCCTGATAAATGCGCGTGCTTGATTTCTCCTTATTGTCATGCACTTCGACACGGCCCTTAATGGTAATTCTATAGGTGTCTTGTTGCTCTCCCGGAACCACTAGACTGATTGTATCATATTCAAAAACAGTTTTCCCCAGATCGGCATAAAAATTATCGGAACGAGTAATGACGTTGTCAATGTATGTTTCATCTCGGTAAAGACGGAAGCCCTCTCCACTAATACGTTTATCGATCATGGCTTTAAAAAGATAATGCGTTGATTGTCTATAACTTTTCATGCGATTGGCCTCCCACAAAGCCAATTCATCTGCATCGTGACTTTTCAATTCTGTGAAGCGTGCATTTCCGGCAATCGAATATCCCTTGGCATCATATTGAAAATTCGTTAAGTAAAAAATGATAAGATAACCCAAGGCTTTGTTTTCTATGCCAATGGGATCGCTGGCCTTTGCCAGAAACTTTTTACCAGTCTCCTCTTTTGGGAAATCTATAACCCAGGGATTGATTATGGTACACGCAGCTGCTTGCTTATCTTGACCCAAAAAAACTCTCTTAAACTTTTTTAAATCCTTTTCCCATTGTTTGTCGCGCTTGCTGATTACTTCGACAGCAGCAAGTTGAATTTCCGAGGATTTAAGGCTAATGATGCCAAGGTTCACTACATCATCTGATAAGCTGACTTTAGCCTTGTGTGTCTCGTAGCCCACAAAAGAAAAAACAACTTCATAATTGCCAGGATCCTGAATACCAGAAAGAGAAAAGTATCCACTAGCATCTGTTACGGCACCAATGGTTGTGTTATTAACAAAAACATTGGCAAAGGGAAGTGGTTCACTCGTTTTAGCATCACGAACTCTTCCTGTTATTGTCTGTGAGTACACAGTAAATGAGAGTAAAACACAAACAAAAAATGGAAGTGTTATTCTAAAAATTAATACCTCTCTCATTTTCGTGAATATCAAAGCTATTTAACTCAATCAATTCAAGTACTCTCTCCACACATTATAACAAATGAAACAAGTTGCACACTGAGCCTTTAAGTAAATAAAACCAGCTAAGCAAATTAAAGAAAATAAGGATAACGCAAAACAAGGCTGCCAACAGAACGGGCAACTAGGAGGCACTCAATAAGCTAAGAGCAAAGACTTAAGCGACAGAAAGACCCTCGATTATCTCAACAAAGCCCCGCTTAAACGAAGTAACTCTGTCTCAGCAAGCTTGGCATTGTAGCGCGCTGTGATCAGCCTATTGTAAGCAGTTTCTAAACTTTGCTGTGCTGTGCGCAATTCTATAAAAGTCGAAATGCCTCTCTTGAAACTTTCAAGGGCAATACTCACGTTTTCTTTGGCAAGCAAAATGTTTTCTTCTTCTACTACCAATATCTTCATTGCATTTTCATAGCTAACATAGGCAATATTTACGGCCACGTTGGTGTTTGCCTTTGCTTGTTCATACAAGATACTTTGCTGTTGGAGATTAATTGTAGCAAGGCGTGTTTGCCGGTTAATGTTAAATGCATTAAGAATAGGCACATTAACCGAGAAACCATAGTTAAATCCCTTAAACTCACTCTGCACTGAGCTGAAAGGGTTGATGAGCTTAGTGTTGTCGTTGTGGGTAAAATTGTAGGCGGCATTGAAATTTAAAAAAGGCAAACGTTCTGCCCGTCTCTCCTGCAAACTCAGCTGTGCTATGGATACATTACGTTGGGCTGCTAACAGCGCAAAATTACTTGTGTTAATGTTGGTTAAAACTTCATCCTTAATCAAATCCGTATTAATAACGATTGTGTCTGCTACTTCAAAAATTGTAGGCAACTGCATACCCACTAATGCATTAAGCTGGTCCTTCAATTGTTGGATGAGCGCTTCTTGCTGAAGCACTGAAGTTTTCTGGGCATTCAAATCAACCTTTGCTTGGAGCAATTCAGGCTTTGCGCCAGTACCTACCTGCAATTTTCTGTCGGCTAACTTTACACGCTCTTCATTAACAGACATCTGTTCCTGAATAGCCCTTAGTTGCTGCTTTTGCCTAACAATATCGAAGTAATTAATAATAACTGAAGAAATGGTGTTGACCATCTGATCCTTCATTTGCAAATCGCCTTGTGTTGCCAATTGCTTAATGCGTTCTCGGGTGGAAAACATACGGGTTCCGTCAAACAATGTCCAAACTAATTGAATGGATGCTGCTATGTTGTTAGACTCTGCATTTCCACTGGTATTACGATTTTCATCAGCGAACTTGAACTCTTGATCAGTATCGCTCCAGGCTGTTGAAGCCACTCCATTAACCTGTGGTAAAAAGGCTCCAACGGCATAGGTGTTATCCGTAGCTCTCAAATCGGCTGTACCCTTGGCTACGCGTACATCATAGTTTCTTTCTAACGCTATGGTGATGGCTTGGTCCAGTGTGATGAGCTCCTGGGCATTACTACATGCAAAGACAAACAGTAAAAAAACAGAAAGAACACAAAATTTACGCTTCATAAACTATTTCCTTTTTAGCAGGCTCCGCTACCAATTTATCAAACTCTACATGGGCACGCTTACGCGATAAGAAGGTGTACATCGCAGGAATTACAAACAAGGTCAGTACCAATGAGAAAAGAATCCCTCCCACAATCACAATACCAAGGGGCTGCCTGCTGGTGGAGGCTGCTCCTAAAGACAAGGCCAAGGGTAAAGAGCCTAACGCCATGGCAAGGCTCGTCATTAATATGGGGCGAAGACGCATGCGTGAGGCCACCAAAACGGCTTGGACACGATCCATTCCTTCTTCACGCTTTTGGTTAGCAAACTCCACAATCAATATACCATTCTTAGTCACAAGGCCTATCAACATAATCATACCGATTTGAGAGAAGATGTTGAGTGTCTGACCAAAAATATATAGTGATATTAATGCACCGCAAACGGCCAGGGGCACTGTAAACATAATGGTAAGCGGATCAACAAAGCTTTCAAACTGTGCTGCCAGAATCAGGTATATCAACACCAGCGCCAATACAAAAGCAAAAGCCGTGTTGCCAGAACTTTCAGCAAAGTCGCGCGATGTGCCTGTTAAGGCTGTGGTGAACGTGTCATCTAACAATTCTGCTTTTATTTCTTCCATCACCTTAATACCATCACCAATAGTTTTACCAGGAGCTAAGCCTGCGGAGATGGTGGCCGATTTAAAGCGATTGAAGTGATAGAGTGTTGGGGGCGTGGTACTTTCTTCCACTGTTACTAAGTTATCGATAGACACCAACTGCCCGGAACGAGTGCGTACATATAAACTTTTTAAGTCAGCAGGCTCATCACGGTTAATGCGGCTCACCTGACCAATAACCTGGTACTGCTTACCGTCCTTTGTAAAGTATCCGAATCGTAAGTTGCTATAGGCTAATTGCAATGTTTGTGATATGTCCTGAACACTTACACCGAGTTGTGTTGCCTTCAGTCTGTTGATTTGAACTTTTAACTCTGGCTTATTGAATTTCAAATCTACATCTACTGTCTGTAGTACAGGGCTTGCATTTGCTTTCTCTAAAAATTTCGGCAATACCTCCTTCAACTTATCGAAGTTGTTGTTTTGAATAACGAAGGCCACCGGTAAACCACCGCGTCTATCGACAGAAATGGTTTGCTCTTGTAATGTGAAAGCGCGCCCCTGCGGATAGTTTCTAAGATTTTTATTGACGCGATCCACGATCTCCTGTTGAGAAAATTCACGCTGTTCAGGATCTACCAGCGTAACGCGCACAAAACCTGTATTAACAGAGCCAGAACCTGTAAATCCCGGAGCTGTTACCGATAAGGCCGTTCTGTATTCAGGCACTGAATCCATTACAAAATCAACCACTTCCTTCACATAGTTATCCATGTAATCGTAGGCGGTGCCTTCAGGAGCGGTTAAAGAAATTCTAAACTGGTTCCTGTCTTCCATGGGGGCCAATTCAGATTGAATATTGGTTCCGATAAAATAAGCCGCTACAAAACACAACACGATAATGACCAGCGCTACCCACCTAACATTCATAAATGAACTGAGCCATCGGCTGTATCCATTTTCCATGCCTGCAAAAAATGGCTCGGTTACATTGTAAAACCAAGAGTGTTTGTGGTTAGAACGGGTAAGCTTTACGCTTAATACAGGGGTAAGTGTTAATGAAACAAATGCTGATACCAACACTGCGCCTGCCACCACTACGCCAAACTCAGTAAACAACCTTCCGGTAAAACCTTGTAAGAAAAGAATCGGAAGAAATACAACAGCCAGCGTAACGGACGTAGAAATTACCGCAAAGAAAATTTCTTTTGAGCCCTCTAAAGCTGCCTGGTACTTGTTCATGCCACCCTCCAGTTTTTTATAAATATTTTCTGTCACCACAATACCATCGTCCACCACAAGGCCTGTAGCCAATACAATGCCCAGCATGGTCAGTACATTGATGGAGAAGCCCGACAAGTACATGATGAAGAAAGTGGTTAATAAAGACACCGGAATATCGATCAGCGGACGGAAAGCAATGATGGCATCGCGGAAGAAGAGGTAGATAATCAAGACTACCAATAAGAAAGAAATGATGAGTGTTTCCTCCACTTCGGTGATGGAGCGTTTGATAAATACCGTTTGATCTAAGGCAATGTTGAGTGATATATCATCGGGTACATCGCGCTTGATTTGCTCAAGTCTTTTATAAAACTCATCGGAGATGGCCACATAGTTGGCACCCGGCAAAGGAACAATGGCCATACCTACCATGGGTATGTTGCTTTCCCTTAAAATAGACTCTTCATTTTCAGGACCTAACAAAGCCTGGCCTATATCACGCAAACGAATATCTCCTTCTGGAGAAGAGCGAATAACAACATTACTGAAGTCTTCCTCAGAATACAGTCTTCCGAAAGTCCGCACGGTTAATTCTGTAGAGTTACCAGAAATCTTTCCTGATGGGAGTTCAACATTTTCGCGATTCAGGGCTTGCTGCACTTCTAACGCGGTAAGGTTATAGGCGCTTAGTTTAGCAGGATCTAACCATATACGCATAGAGTATCTTTTCTCGCCCCAAATCTGTATACCACTTACACCTGGTATTGTCTGAAGCCTCTCCACCAAAACATTGTTGGCGTATTCAGTAAGTTGAAGCGGATTGCGTGTGGTGCTCTGCACTGTCATGGTGATGATAGGTCCAGAGTTGGCGTCTGCCTTCGATACTACAGGAGGGCTTGGTAAATCATCTGGCAAGGAGCGTGTAGCTTGCGACACCTTATCGCGCACATCGTTGGCGGCTGCTTCAAGGTCAACACCTAATTCAAATTCTACATTGATATTACAACGACCTACGCTGGAAGAAGAAGTGATATTGCGAATACCAGCAATGCCGTTCACTGCCTTTTCTAAGGGCTCTGTTAACTGCGATTCGATGATATCGGCATTGGCTCCTGGATAAGAAGCACTCACACTAATAATGGGAGGGTCTATGGCCGGATAATCGCGAACCCCTAATGAGTTAAAACCAATAATGCCGAAGAGGACCAATATGATATTCATCACAAAAGCCAATACAGGTCTTCTCAAACTTAATTCTGAAATGTTCATACGCTAAATTCCAAGCTCCAAATTTCAAGTTCCATCATGCTGCGCCTCAAGCTTGTTTGGACAGCACTACTGATTATACGTATTTACTTTGCCTACTTTTACTTTCGCATTCGGGCGAATAGCCATCAAGCCGGTGGTGATCACTGTATCTCCTTCTTTCAATCCGCTGGTTATTTGCACAAAGGCAGAATCGCGCAAGCCTGTTTCTACTACAGTAAATAAGGCACTATCTCCTCTCAGGAGAATTACTTGCTTGTTGCGTGCTTGTGGTATTACTGCCTGGGATGGTATTAACAATCCTTTAGTCGCCATACCCAATTGCAGTTTTACTTTAGCAAAAATGCCTGGCACTAACTCGCGATTGTTGCCATTGACCAATGCACGCACGCGCAGCGTTCTTGTAGTTTGATCTACGCCACTTTCAGTGGCCAGCACAACCCCCGTGTGTTCTTCATTACCACCATCTACCCTAAACTTTACTTTATACCCTTTGTCGATGCTTTTAGCATATTTTTCAGGTACCGAAAACTCTAATTTTAATTGATTGATCTGACGAATGGTTGCTACTACATCATTCGTTGACAGATACGCCCCTAAACTCACGTTGCGCAAACCAATTTTACCGGTATAAGGTGCCCGTATCTCTGTTTTTGAAATGGCTATTTTCAGTGCTTCGATGTCTGCATTGAGGTTGTCAACCTGAAGGGCAATTAGATCGTACTCTTGCTGGCTTATACCGTTAATGGCTAAAAGTTCTTTCTGACGTTCTTCTGTCTTAATTGCAATCTTCAATTGCACCTCAAGCTTGTTGAGTTGTGCTTTCAAATCGCTATCAAATAATTTAACCAAAAGGGCACCTTGCTGAACAACAGCGCCTTCATTAATATTTAACTGAATGATGCGCCCGCTTACCTCACTCCGGAGCTGTGTTTCTTCCGCTGGCATGAGCGTACCCGGCACCTCAATATCATCAGTCAGGGCTACAGCTTTCACCAGAAAACCATCCACCACAAGCGGGCCGGTTTGCCTGTTGTTGCCTGCAACTGTCTTTTTTTCTTCTCCACAAGCAACTATCAGTGAAGCTAACCCAAGAAATAGAATCGATCGATAAATGGTCATGACTAATAGAATGTTCAAAAATTTCCTTCTCTCTTTTGCTTTGCCAACACCAAGCATTGTTGGTGTACTATTAAAACCTGTTGTATCAATGAATGCTTGTCGTCATTGTTGATGATAAAGTCAGCTGCTTTAAGTTTTTCAGCCTCATCCAACTGGTTCGCTATAATATTTTTTATTTGTGCGACATTGCGATGTTTGTCTCTGCCAAGCACGCGCTTAATTCTCAAATCTTCTGGAGCACTTACCACCACCAATCTATCCAGGCTTTTATAGGAGCCTGACTCAATCAGCAGGGCGGCCTCTTTCAGTACATAAGGGGCAGATAATTGCTTACCAAGCCAGTTTTCATAATCCAGTGCTACTCTCGGATGAACCAGTGCGTTCAGCTTTTTTAGTCTTTCAGGGCTATTAAAAACCTCTGTGGCCAGGTAATCTCTGTTAAGCTCACTACTTGCTTTATAAGACAATGTTCCGAATTCTTTTTTAATGGCCTCTATGAGTATTCCATCGGTGGTCATTACTGCTTTCGCTCGGCTATCTGCATCGTATGTTGGTATGCCCAGCACAGAAAAAATTTTACAAATGATGCTTTTACCAGCTCCAATGCCACCTGTTATTCCAATTTGAAAGGGTTTTAGCATGTTACAATGGCCAAAAAAATGAGCTTGGTATAAGACCTTAATACGTTACTTCTACCGTATCAACTTGTACAATTTTTGAGAACGGTGGAATACCGGTGATGACCGGAGCGAGGCGCGATTTGCCACCAGGTACTTTGCTAAAATCAACCGTTGCTTTCAAACTTTCCCGTGTGTAGTTAGTATGCTGCTGCCCCTCTGGCAATTGAAGCGTAAAGTGTATGTAGCGCACATTCATGAAAGGCCTTAGCTTTTTTGGCATGTTAATAAACTCAACCGATAAGGAGTCTTTTATTTCGTCAAGTTTAGATACTTGAAACGAGAGGGCGATTTGTTGCGGCTCTACCTGAATGCTGGGTTCATCAAAAAAAATATCAATTTGGGTATCCTGGTTTTCATCCAAATTCTTTTTGTTGTAAGGCAAAGAATAGGGTTCTGGTAAGGATTCAACAATTCTACGCGGACCTTGTACAAAAACAGAATCGGGTGTAAGGCTTATATAGCTAGCTAAACCAAAGCCCTTGCGAAAGGTATTATCCAAATTCGACAAGCTTACACTTAACCAGCGTCCATCCAGGGGTTCAATATCCAGGCGGAGGGTGTCTGTGACTACAAAATTAATCTGAAGATCCGGTAATTGTTGGGCAAATACACCTGGCAGCGTACTGCCTACCAACTTTTTTGTTTCTGTAGGGCGTTCCAATGGATATAGCAAGGCCGGCACTTTAACACCGGCACTGCGCCTGAGCAGCGTCCAGCCCATGCCTGTTATATTCATCTTGACTTCACCTGGCAGGGTGCTGACCGGCACAAAATTTTCCTGATCGTATTGAAACTCGATAGGAAAGGAAAGAATGGTGGTATAAGTTTTATTGAGTGCATTAAAAAACCAGAAGACTGTGGCCGCCATCAGGCAAAGCACTACAGCCTTCCAGTTTTTTTTATTGAATCGTAATAGGTTAAATATCGATCCTGCTAAACTCATTTATTTTTTGCCGGCTGCTGCTTTGCTGGCTTCCATATTGATGGCTGTTTTCGAAAACTTAATGCGCCCTCCCTTTTCTACTTCGAGTATGAAGGTATCATCTTCAATTTCAGCAATGCGGCCATGGGCACCACCAATGGTTACTACGTAATCGCCTTTAGCGATCTCATCTTGGAATTTCTTGGCCTCTTTTGCTTTTTTCTGCTGGGGGCGAATCATAAAGAAGTAAAACACGAGAATAATGGCTCCGAAGAACACAAACTGCATGTATGGATTTCCTTGCTGTGCTTGTAATATAATTGTGAACATGTCTGTAAAATTTTGTGCGAAGTTAGTTGATATTCATTAATAGCGGTAGATAATTTGATAACATCCTGATCAGGCCTTCATGGCTTTGATAATATCAGTAAATTCTCTTGACTTGAGGGAGGCACCGCCCACCAAACCACCGTCTACATCCGGGCACGCAAATAATTCGTTGGCATTGCCAGCATTTACACTCCCCCCGTATAAAATAGTGATCGTCTCAGCTACAGTCTTGCCATACTTACCAGCCAAATGCTGTCTGATTACTGCATGCATATCCTGCGCTTGTTGTGCCGTTGCCGTTTTTCCTGTGCCTATGGCCCATACAGGCTCATAAGCAATTACTACCTGTTGTATCGCCTCAGCACTTAAATGAAAAAGACTTTCTTCTACTTGCTTACGTACTAGTGTTTCATGCTCGTTGCGCTCCCTAACCTCTAATGGCTCCCCACAGCAGTAAATGGGGGTGAGACCATTAGCCAAAGCTATGTCAACCTTCTTAGCCAACAGCACTCCTGCCTCTGCAAAGTATTGTCTGCGTTCGCTATGGCCAATAATTACAGAAGGAATTTCTATTGACTTAAGCATGGAAGCCGCTACTTCTCCGGTATAGGCACCCGAAGCATGCTCGCTGCAATTTTGTGCGCCCACGCTAATGCGTGATGACTGTCCTACTAAACTGCGCACCGTGTCGAGATAAGGAAAGGGTACACATAATATCACTTTCACATTGCCTCTTACTTCATCGTTAATCATTCCCACGAGTTCGCTGGTAAGGGCTTTGCCTTCCTGGAAGGTCTTGTTCATTTTCCAGTTGCCGGCTACAATTTTCTGACGCATATATAATCTTTAAAATATTTCTTAATCAACAATATAAATGCTGCTACCTTTTAGTGGCCTTGTACTTTGACTCTTTAAAAAGTTTATCAGCATTATCCATTTCCATCAACTGTGGTAAGGTAATCTCCTCATTGTTTTTCATATAGCTATTCACAATTTGCCAGCCTACCCATTGGGCAATTCGCCCAGGGCATTCGGGTCCCACTTCTATGGTTTTAGGACGCTCCCCTAAATAGCGCTGCTTCATCTGGTTGGCGGTCGAGTACAACACCTTATCTTCCACTAGTCTAAACCAAATCAGATCCTGGTTTTTTCGTGACCCCGCTATTTCATCAGCGGTGTAGTTCATAAAAATACTATCGGGTTTGCAAGGCAACATGTGTTTAGCAAAGTAATAGGATTTTCCATAGGCCACCATATCGGCCAATACTGTTTTGTCATTCATGTTAGTGGCATTGGTGCGGGCATCAATACCGTACAGCAACATAACTGAAGGCACAATATTTTGGGGACTGTACTGGCGCAAAATGTATTCGTACATCTGCGGCCTGTACTTGGCACCCGATCCCAAATAATAATCGAGGCCAACGATGATGAGGGAATCCGACACGTACAGATCACTGTCCAAACCAGTTATTACAAATTGAATTCTGGGAATGGGCATATCCGGATAATAGTAATGCAGGTTTGTGAAGGCTTCTTCAAACTCTGCCACAAGCGGATCGATATTGGCAAATACTTTTTTCGTTTCCAGGTATAATGAATCAAAATATGGATTTGTGAAGCGCTGGTACAGGTTATTCAAAAAGGTCGAATCGTCCGGGTAATCTGCTCTAAGCAAAAACTGATCGCGCAGCACCGTATTCGCCCTCAGCAATTCGACAAGTTGGTCTTTGCTTGAGAGATTCTGGATCGTTAGCGTTAAGTCCTCCGTTTCCAAATTTACTGCTTCGGAAACGGGCGGTGCCTCCACACATTCCTTAGATGAATCGGAACAGGAGAAAATGGATGAGGCAATAAGTAGTAAAATAAGTGCGTGGCGCATAGAATAAAGCGCAAAGAAACAAAGAAAATGCGATATGGGAATGATTGGGTACTACTATTCAAAAAGCAGTTTATCACTTGGACTATTGCGCATCAGCCGAAGGCTCTTGGTACTTCCTTCACGTGTTATATGCACCAGGTTGGATTGGTCTTCATGTAATTCTGTAATGGTAGTGTTTGTTACCTCGATCGTCTTCATTTTTTTTACTCCGGGCGCATAAGCGTAAATAACGATGGCATCACCTTCTATTTCGTGCCCGAGAAAAGTTATTCTCAAAGACTTCCCATCGACCTTTATTTGCATGCGGGTACTGAGGTAGGTATTCACCAGTTGATCCGTAGTTAAGCCTGCTCCGGGGTTGGTTATATCAAGGGTAGATTGTTTGCGCTCAAGTCTGATAGCTTCTTCCAGGTCATCCAAAAATATGCGAGAAGTAATTTCCAGCTCTTTGTCGCGGGCATCAAATTTTATTTCTGTAACACTTACGTGCAAGGGGTGCAGAAAACCTGAAAAAAAGACTACCAAAAAAGAAATAACCATGCAGTAAAATTCAATATTTAAAACTCAAAATTCAAAAGGGCTTGCAAAGCAAGTACCAAAATTTCAAATTATCCATTTTAGAGAGCAAATGCTTATACTTGCCAGCTTTTATCGCTAATTATGTCAGAGTTTCAATTGTACTTCATTCTGGGCAAAGATCATATACTGGATTATGCCAATGGCTATGATCACATCCTGTTTATAGTGGCACTATGCGCTATGTACTTAATGAGTGATTGGAAAAAACTCCTGATCCTTATCACGGCCTTTACCATAGGCCATTCTGTTACCCTGGCCCTTTCTACTTTTGAAGTGGTTTCTGTGAAGGCCGAACTGATAGAGTTTTTGATACCCCTTACCATTTTTATTACGGCTATATCTAATATTTTTAGAAGAGAGGAAAACCAAAGTACTTTTTCTTTACAAATGAATTATGGCTATGCTCTTTTCTTTGGCCTTATTCACGGTTTGGGTTTTTCTAACTACCTGAAAAGCATTTTGGGGAGAGATGAAAGCATTATAACCCAGCTTTTAGCCTTTAATATTGGTCTAGAGTTCGGTCAAATAATAATTGTAGCAATCTTTTTGGCGGCTGCGTTTATTATTGTAGATCTTTTTTCGAGAAGTCGCAGAGATTGGAAGCTAATCTTGTCATCTGCCATTGCCGGTATAGCCCTGGTATTGATGAAAGACAAAATCTTTTGGTAATTAAACAAGCACATCCTAATAACTATGAAAATTAAATTACTCTTCCTGTTACTTGTATTATCGGTAACAGCCTATGCTCAAAGCCCGAAATGGCAAGGCAAGTTTGAGCAGCTTGATCAATTGCTGCCCACACCTAACGAATACAGAAGCGGTTCTGGAGCCCCCGGCCCGCGCTATTGGCAACAGCGGGCTGATTATGTTATTAACGCAGAACTGAATGATGTAAACCAAAGCATTACAGGCAGCGAAACCATTACATACTTTAACAACTCGCCAGATGCTTTAAAATATTTATGGCTGCAGCTTGACCAGAACATTAACGACAAGGAGAGCAACACCTTAAAAACCACTAATAATTCGGTGCGCGACTCTATTGATGCCAAAGCCATTGCCAGCAGCCTTGGTTTGCACGATTTTGATGGAGGTTTTAAAATTAAAACGGTGAAAGATGCCACTGGTAAAGCCTTACCATACATGATTAATGCCACCATGATGCGCATTGATCTACCCCAGGCTTTGGCCCCCGGTCAGAAGCTGTCTTTTTCAGTAGAGTGGTCCTTTAACATCAACGATCGTGTAAAAGGGTTAACGCCTAATGATGGGCGCAGCGGCATGGAGTACTTCCCTAAAGATGGCAATTACCTTTATATCATTGCGCAATGGTTCCCCCGCATGTGTGTGTATGATGACGTTGTGGGCTGGCAGAATAAACAGTTTTTAGGCCAGGGTGAGTTTACCCTTACCTTCGGTAACTACACAGTTAATCTTACCGTTCCAGCAGACCATATCGTAGCGGCTACGGGCATGGTTCAAAATGCAAAGGAGGTTTTAACACCGGAGCAATTTGCGCGTTTCGAAAAAGCGAAAACTTCTTTTGATAAACCCGTGATTATTGCCACCCAGCAAGAGGCAGAGCAACGTGAAAAAACAAAATCTGCCGCGAAAAAAACATGGAAGTTCTATGCAGAAAATGTACGCGACTTTGCTTTTGCTACTTCGCGTAAATTTATTTGGGATGCACAGGCTGTAAAAATCGGCAACAAAACACCTTTGGCTATGTCATACTATCCTAAAGAGGGCAATCCTTTGTGGGAGCAAGAATCCACCAAGGCTGTAAAGTATACGATAGAAACCTACAGCAAGTACACCATCGATTATCCCTATCCTCAGGCTACTTCAGTACATGCTGCTTCATTGGGTATGGAGTACCCCATGATTTGCTTTAACTATGGAAGACCTTTAGAAGACGGCACCATTCCCGAACGCACCAAGTGGGGTATGATTGGCGTAATCGTGCATGAAGTAGGCCATAATTTCTTCCCCATGATCATTAACAATGATGAGCGCCAGTGGACCTGGATGGATGAAGGCCTGAATACTTTTGTGCAGTACAGAACACAAGTGGAGAACTATCCTGATATGCCACAGCGCAGAGGCCCTGCTTCTACCATTGTCCCTTACATGAAGGGGAATCCGGAGTTACAAAGACCATTGATGGTTAACTCAGAAACAGTGGTGCGCCAAAACTTTGGCAATGAACAATACGCCAAGTGCGCTACCGGCTTAAACATGCTACGCGAAACCATTATGGGCCCTGAGTTATTTGACAAGGCCTTTAAAGAATATGCCAGCCGCTGGGCTTTTAAGCATCCTAAACCTGCAGATTTCTTCCGCACGATGGAAGATGCCTCTGCCGTTGATTTAGATTGGTTCTGGAGAGGTTGGTTCTACACGACTGATGTTTGTGATCAGTCCATTGAACAAGTGAAGTGGATGACTGTGCGCAAGGAAAACGCAAAAGTTGAAAACAAAGGTGTTACAGCTAAAAAGGGTGATCTTGCCTCCGGCACCGGCACTAATCAATACAACGATTTTAGCAATGGTCCGGAGCCATTTACAGTGGTGCCAACACCTGATGACTTCTATGGCGAATTCAGAAGCCGCATTAACGACAAAGACGTTATCAGCAAACTTGAAAATAAAAATCTGTACGAGGTTACACTTAGCAACAAGGGCGGTTTAATCATGCCTGTCATCATAGAATGGACCTACAAAGATGGCAGCAAAGAATTGGAGCACATTCCTGCTGAAATCTGGCGTGTTAATGAGCAACGTATTACCAAGGTTTTTGTAAAGGAAAAAGAAGTGGCTAAAGTCGTGCTGGATCCTAAATTGGAAACTTCAGACATCAGCATCGATGATAATGTTTTTCCTAAAGTTCAGGCCCCTTCTAAAATCGATCAATTGAAGAAGAATTAACCTATTCATTTAAATAACCATGTAAGTGCCGGTTTAGCTATTTATCTAAACCGGCATTTTTGCTTTATTGCATATCCAAATCCCGATTATGAAAAAAATAGTACTCCTGATCCTGCTGGCTTCCTTTGCTGCCCAGGCTCAAAACTGGAAGGGCAAGTTCGAACAACTTGGTCCTAACGAATTACCAACTCCCAATGCCTACCGCAGTGGTTCCGGAGCACCTGGTGTTGACTATTGGCAACAACGCGCTGATTATGTTATTGACGTTGAGGTAAATGATGAAACACAAGTGTTAACCGGTAAGGAAACCATCACTTACTACAACAACTCACCAGAAACACTTACTTATTTGTGGATGCAGCTCGACCAGAATATTTTGGCCGATAATAGCATGACATCACAAACTCAAAGAGGTGGCTTGCGCGACTCTATTCCCGCTCGCTTTCTGGGTTTCATCGGTGTAAAAACCAGCGATTATAAAGGTGGCTATAACATTACTGCTGTAAAAGATGCTACTGGCAAAGCATTGCCTTACCTCATCAATTACACCATGATGCGTATTGAATTACCGGTTCCATTAAAGAAAGGTGAAAAGTTTGTTTTCTCCGTTGACTGGAACTATAAAGAATACGATCGTATGCAGTTTAGCCAGCGTGGAGGTTATGAGTATTTCCCTGAAGACGGCAACTACGTTTATACTTTTGCCCAATGGTTTCCGCGCATGTGCGTGTTCGATGATTACGAAGGCTGGCAGAACAAGCAGTTTCTCGGCACGGGTGAGTTTGCCCTTACCTTCGGTAACTACAAGGTTCGTATCACTGTTCCTTCCGATCATATCGTAGCCTCAACCGGTTGGTTGCAAAATCCTAAAACAGTACTTACAACCGAACAGCAAGAGCGTTTTGCTTTGGCGCAAAAGACCTTCGATAAACCCGTATTTATTGTGACGGAAGAAGAAGCCCGCAAAAAAGAAAAAGAGCGCTCTACTAAAAAAAGCACCTGGGAGTTTCATGCAGACAATGTACGCGACTTCGCTTTTGCACACTCTCGCAAATTCATATGGGATGCCCAGGCTGTAAAGCTTGCCACTAAAACACCTTTGGCAATGTCTTATTATCCTAAAGAAGGCAACCCGCTTTGGGCAAAAGAATCTACCAAAGCTGTTAAAAATACTTTAGAGGTTTATTCTGCCAGAACTTTTGACTACCCCTATCCGCACGCCACTTCAGTGCATGCTGCTGATCAGGGTATGGAGTATCCAATGATTTGCTTCAACTTCGGAAGACCTAATCCGGATGGTACTTACTCGCCACGTTTATTAGAAGGCATGATTGGCGTAGTCGTGCACGAAGTAGGCCATAACTTTTTCCCTATGATTGTTAACAACGATGAGCGCCAGAGCACATGGATGGATGAAGGGTTAAACACATTCCTAGAAGCTGAGACCATTCGTGATCGTTACAAAGAATTAAATTATACGAGGGCTACACCCAAGAGCATGATACCTTTTATGAAAGGAGACCGCTCTCAGATGCGTCCCATCATGGCAACAGCCGACAACCAGGGCTCCAACCACGGCCCTAATGGTTACACCAAGCCAGCTACAGGCCTAACCATTTTGCGCAACACAGTAATGGGTCCTGAACTATTCGACAAAGCTTTTAAAGAATACGCCAACCGCTGGGCCTTTAAACATCCTAAGCCTGCAGATTTTTTCCGCACCATGGAAGATGCATCTGCCGTAGACCTTGACTGGTTCTGGAAAGGCTGGTTCTTTACTACTGACAATGCTGATATAGAATTGGCAGAAGTAAAATGGATGAAAGTGAAAAGCACTCAGGTAGACCCTGAAATGAAAACCCCTAAAACAAAGCAGGGTGATTTGGCTTCAGGAAAGAGTAATAATCCTCCAACAGATTTCTCTAATGGTCCTGAAGAATTTACGATGCTTAATACACCCGATAATTTCTACGGTGAGTTCCGCAGCCGCATCAACGATGGTGATGTACGTAAGAAGCTTGAAGGTAAAAATCTTTATCAGGTAAAACTGAAAAACGTTGGCGGTTTGGTAATGCCCGTGGTTATTGAATGGACCTTTAAAGATGGCAGCAAAGAAATTGATCGCATCCCTGCCGAAATCTGGCGTGTGAATGAAAACGAAATCACCAAAGTTTTTGTGAAAGAAAAGGAAGTGGTGAACGTTTTGGTAGATCCTAATTTTGAAGTTGCAGATATCAACGCAACCAACAATAACTTCCCTAAAAAGGAAGAGGCTTCTAAGGTAGATCAATTAAAGAAAAACTAATTAAATCTACGCTCCGGCTTTATTCCCAGAAAATAGCCGAGGAATAAAAGACTATTAAGTGAAAAAGTGTCCTGTACTTTCAAGTGCAGGACACTTTTGTTTTTGCATCTTTGTATTATGAAACTCTTTTACAGGGAATATAAATCAGCCAACGCTCATGCAAAGCCTATGATTATTTTGCACGGACTCTTTGGTTCTTGCGATAACTGGCTTACACAAGCAAAAATATTATCAGAATGGTATCACGTGTTTACAGTTGATCAACGTAATCACGGCCTATCTCCGCACCACGATGCTTTTGATTATCCCTCCATGGTGCACGACCTGCTGGAATTTATTGAAGAGCATCAGTTGCAACAACCCATCATCATAGGCCATTCTATGGGTGGCAAAACTGCTATGAACTTTGCGCTGGCCCATCCTGAAAAACTCTCTCATCTTATTGTGGTGGATATTGCCCCAAGAGCTTATAACCTGGAGCATTATACTATCATTGATGGACTTAATGCCATCGCTATCGATAAGATTACCAATCGCAATGAAGCGGATGAACAATTAGCTGCTTATGTCCCTGAGGCCGATGTACGCCAATTCTTATTAAAGAACTTGCAACGCAAAGCAGAAGGTGGTTTTTCCTGGAAAATAAATTTGAAAGTAATTTCTGCCAAGCTCAGCAACGTAGGGCTTGATCTTTACCTGAAGACAAGCTTCGACAAACCGACACTCTTCATCAAAGGCAATCGATCTAAATACATCACCGAAGAAGACGCGCATGCGATCTTGAAAATTTTTCCACAAGCACAACTAGAAGGAATGGATACGGGGCATTGGGTACAAGCTGAGAAGCCTCAGGAGTTTGTCACACTCGTCCATCATTACCTTCAGGCCCATTAGTATGAACAAAGGCAAGCTATACCTTATCCCCACCACTATTGCAGAAGATACACAAGCTTCAGTTATCCCTGCACAGGTCAGGAATATGCTGCCCTCCATTCAATACTTTTTGGCAGAGGATATCCGCACAGCACGCAGGTATTTGAGCAGTTTGAAAGTCTATGATTCGATAGAGCCACTACACTTTCAGGTGCTGGATAAGAAAACCAAAGCAGGACAGTTAAAAGAACTTTTTCAACCGCTGGAGGCAGGAAACAATTTGGGTATTCTTTCAGAATCAGGATGCCCGGGCGTGGCAGATCCTGGTGCGCTTGCTGTTCATTATGCACATGCACATGGCATACAAGTAGTACCTCTGGTAGGTCCCTCTTCATTGTTGCTTTCGTTAATGGCCAGTGGATTAAACGGACAGCGCTTTGCTTTTCACGGCTACCTACCCATCGATGCAAAGGACCGGCAACAGAGCATTCGGGAACTGGAAAAAGAATCCAAACAAAAAAATCAGACACAGCTTTTTATTGAAACCCCATACCGTAATCAGGCTGTATTTAATGACCTGGTGAAAACGCTGGGGCCTGTAACATGGCTAACCGTTGCCTACGATATTACTGGCAACGCAGAGATGATTAAGACTAATACAGTGGCCAATTGGCGGAAAGAGAAATTGCAGCTGGATAAATTGCCTTGTGTTTTTCTACTGCTTGTTAATTCTTAGCAGATCAACTGATCTTCATCATTGTCCGTTAGATAGCGTAAGTCTAGATTTATAGCATGACCGTTCAAAGCTTCATTTCAGAATTACCAAAAAAGCAAAAAGAAATCATGACCCTGTTACGGTTATGGATACTTGATTTAGGTCCACACGTTACCGAGCAAGTCACTAATAATGTACCTACTTTCTATTTAAATGGAGCACTGTGTTATTTAAGTCATGATGAAGACAGTGTAAGTTTATGTTTTAATCGCGGCTATGAATTCCCTAAAGAATATGATTTTCTGGAAAGCAAAGGACGCAAGCATGTGATGTCTGCCACCTTTTATGGTGTAACAGAATTAGATGAACACGAAGATGAGGTGAAGGAAATTTTGAATGAAGCGGCTGCCCTTAATGGTTACCTGGCAAAAAAAAGAAATAAGTGAAGTGTAAAAATACTTTGGTTTGAATGGCAGAGGTCTGACATCAAATACCTTCCATTACGAATAAGAAAATATCAATGCTTTGAAGGCTCCTTGCCTTCATGTAATCTAAGGCAAGCTGAGAATTCTTTTCACAAATTGTGGAAACAGCTGTTCTTGATGCATTGATCTTGCAGGCTCAAATACAATTACTACATGTTTTCCCTGAACCAAACCATAACTGATTGAATTCGATACCTTAGCATGCTGTCTAAATAAGATTGTAGTAAGTGCAGGATTAAAATCTTCCAATACCACGGTATCACGCAACAAATCTTTGTTTTGAAACAAAATTCTATTGGTAAAATGCTGGACTAAAGCCTCTTGCGTGTTTTTGTCGGCATAATACCAATGCAGCCGATAATCACCACAGCTAACATTCGACTCTGTGGTGGCCTTACAATTCACCGGTATAGAAAGTTTGTAGTCAGTGTACTTTACTTTTCCTCTATAACCAAATAGCGTAAGCAGGAGCATAGCTGCTAAACCAGCTATTGTTAAAATCGATCTAGCTGTCATTACGCATTAATGGTCTACGTTCTACCTTCGACCAATAATTAAGATCGTAATTCCTGCAAAGCCATCCAGGCCATGAGGCCACTACTGATCTTAAGCGCATCCTCATCAATATCAAATGTGGGTGTATGAACGTATGAGGTAATGCCCTTGGCTTCATTGCGTGTACCAAGTCTGTAGAATGATGCCGGTACCAATTGTGAATAATATGCGAAGTCTTCAGCACCTAACGTAATATCAATATCAACTACATTCTCGGCTCCTACGTATTCTGTTGCTGCTGCTTTTATCCTTCTTGTTACCGTAGGATCGTTCTGCAAAAAAGGATAGCCTTTGGAAATGTTTACTTCGCACTTCCCTCCCATACCTTCCGCCAGGCTCTCAGCCATTTTTTTGATTCTCCTCAAACCTTCCTCTCTCCATTCTTCATTCATGGCCCTGAAAGTACCGGCAATGTTAACCTCCATCGGGATCACATTGGTGGTGGCGCCCCCTTCAATCTTGCCAAAAGTTAATACTGTGGGTTGCTTAGGGCTTGCGTTGCGACTTATAATTTGCTGAAGCGATACAATGATATTACAGGCAATCACAATAGGGTCGATGGTTAATTCAGGTGCGGCTCCGTGCCCGCCTTTTCCGATTACCTTTAAATAAATTTCATCGGCACTCGCCATGTACATGCCTTCTCTGAATCCAATTTTGCCTGCAGGGAGTAGAGGAAAAACATGCTGCCCTATAATGCTTGCCGGTTTAGGATTTTCAAGCGCACCATCGCGAATCATATAAGATGCACCACCCGGGTTTTTCTCCTCTCCTGGCTGAAACAAAAAGCGAATTGTCCCCTCAAATTCATTTCTTAATTCATTTAGAATTTTAACCGAGCCGAGTAATGATGATGTATGCACATCGTGCCCACAAGCATGCATGATGCCCGGCTTCGTTGATTTATACGGAACTTCATTGACTTCAGTAATGGGCAGCGCATCCATATCTGCCCGAAGTGCTACAGTCTTCTTCGATGGATTTTTGCCTTCAATCTCCACTACCAATCCCGTATCAGCCACAGCTTTTGGATTTAGGCCAAAAGACTTTAACTGCTCCGCCACATATTTTACTGTTTCATATTCCTGATACGACAACTCAGGATTGGCGTGTAAATGTCTTCTCCA
The DNA here is from genome assembly GCA_022842845.1 of Cyclobacteriaceae bacterium. Taxonomy (GTDB): domain Bacteria; phylum Bacteroidota; class Bacteroidia; order Cytophagales; family Cyclobacteriaceae; genus Chryseotalea. The sequence continues at coordinate 85,033 of JALHOT010000002.1, forward strand.
GGCAATTACATCTTGGGTGTATTGCTGCGATAATGATTTTACTTTTTCCAATAAACTCATATCAAAGAATTAGGCTATCGATTTTTAATACTTCTCATTGCTTTGGCAAAGGCTGCTTGTATACCCTCACCTCTTATGTGTTTATTATGCTTAACAAGCCATTGGCCATTCACAATGGTGCCCAACACCATGGCACTGTCGGAAGCATAGACAATACTGGCCATTAATTTTTCTTGCGATGTGTTAGCCAGTAAAGGGGCAGTGCCATCATACACAACAACATTCAATGACTTTCCTACTTGTAAAGGTGCATCGCCACTAAGCCCCATGGCATTGCGCCCGTTTTTTACTTCTGCCTCCACCATATAAGCCGCTGCATCTCCTTCAAAAGTATTTCTTTGGTTAGTCACCAGCCTTTGGCGGTAATCAATCATGCGGAATTCCTCTAAAGGGTTGATACCAATATGGCTATCAGTTCCTATACACCATTTACCACCCAGCTTCACATATTCCTTCATCCGAAAAATACCATCCCCTAAATTACCTTCCGTAGATGGACACAGCACTACATCAGCATTTTCTTTTGCCAGCCCCTCTACTTCTGCATCCGACAAATGTGTTGAATGTACTAAGTGGAAACGTTCGTTTACCGGAAGATTATTCAAGAGCCAGGTGGCAGGTCTTTGTTTTGTATAGGCAATACAATCTTCAATTTCTTTTTTTTGTTCTGCCAAATGAAGGTGAAAAGGAATAGAAGTAGGTCCCTGCTGAAAAGTTGTTTTAATGTCCTCTAAGTCGACTGCGCGCAAAGAGTGAACACTAAAACCAAGTCGGGCGTGCTTGCTTGCCTTAACTACTGCAGCCGAATCATCTAAGAGATTAAAATAATCTTCTACAGTTCTTGAAATAAATCTGCGCTGGCGTACCTGAGGCTCAAGGCCAAAGCCTCCTTTCTGATAAAAGACCGGAACAAGTGTAATGTTGATGCCAGCCCTTGCTGCAGCAGCCACCATGCGCTCACCCATTTCCGCCAGGTTTTGATAGGGTCTACCATCTTTATCATGATGTAAGTAGTGAAACTCCACTACATCGGTATAGCCATGGCGTAGCATTTCTGCATACAACATAGCTGCAATGGCTTCTGCCTCATCAGGATTGACGGACAAGGCACACTGATACATGGCTTCTCGCCAGGTCCAAAAATCATCGTGGGTACCTGGGGCATGTTGCTCCGCCAAACCTGCCATGGCATATTGAAAAGCATGCGAGTGGGCATTTTGAAATCCTGGCAGTGCAATGCCATTCACATATTCGACTGCGCTTGCTTGTTGTGGTAAATCGGAAGTAATAGAAAGGATATGGCCTTCAACATCTACAGATACAAAGGCTGGTGATAGCCAGGTTGCCTTATACCAAAGGTGTGTAAAACGAAATGTTTTATGAATGGTTTGTACTGACGTCATCGCATGAGTGTTTTAATCAAATCTTCCAAAACACTTTGTAAAAGGTTACGCATTTTGTTGGCTCTTTCCTTATCATATTTTTTTTCCTGGTCATCCATGTACATCACTTTACTCATTTCGAGTTGCAGTGCATGAATACCTTGTGCAGGCTTACCAAAATGACGGGTGATATAACCGCCTTTGAATGGATGATTATGGGCCACTGCATAAGTTCCTTTCTTTAAACCTTCTAAGGCAGTATGAATAATATTTGATGAAGCTGATGTTTCATCTGCATCACCCAAAATCAAATCTGGGAATTTATCCGGATTGATGGTAGGGACATGCTGACGGATTGAATGACAATCCCACAACAAGACCTGATCAAATTTTTTTCTTTTCTCAGCAATTAAAGCAGCTACTTGATCATGATAGGGTCTATAATAAAGGTCTACTCTTCTGTTCACTTCTGCCTGTTCAACTTCTGCACGCTCATCGCGATAAATTGGCTCACCGAAAAAAGTGGTGCTCGGGCAAAGCGCTGTAATGATTCTGCCATCGCTATACAAAGGCTTGCTTTGCGGATCGCGATTGAGATCAATCACCCAGCGACTATAGGTAGCATGGATCATGGTAATGCCCATGCCCAAAGCAAAATCATACAGGTCTTGCACAAACCAATCTGTATCATCAGGTGCCTGCATCAAATCAGGCTTGTACATATCACCCAGTTCATCAGGAAAGGAAGTCCCACAATGCGGTACACTTAAAATAATCGGTACCTCTTTACCTCGATGTTGTTTTAGCTCAAAGCTTTTCACAGAACTATCTTTTTTTGCAGTTTATCATGCATTCTAACGCATTCTTCTCACTCATTTCAGCGCGAATACGTTCAGCTCTTGCTTCTTTCTGTGCTTGCATAAGTTGTTCTTTTAACTGATTAGCTAATACCTGATTATGCAATAATTCCTCGTTTGCCTTTTCAGCATTTTCCTTTTGCATAAAAGCAAATACTAAGCATACAATTGACAATATCATTGAAAAGGCTAAAACGATTGCCGTAATTCTTGCTCTTCGTTTTTGCTGGTCAATAGGGTTGGATGTTGTAAGGCCCATAAATGCTAATTTTTCTTACTTCTTTTCTTTTTTGTTTTGGAAGGAATCTCTGTCGTGGGAGTACTGTCTGTCTCAACGTTTTTTTGATATGCTTTCTTAGCCTTTTCTGCTTGTTCGAGGGTTAATTTTTTTGCCATCTCTGCCTGTCTAACAGTTAGCAACAGTTCCTTTTGAAAATAAGCCTTGTCAAAAGTCATTTGATTCTTGAGACGCATGATGCGTTTAAAGGAAGCATCAATTCTTTCCTCAGGTATTTGTCCTTCCTTCACCAGTTTTTTTATGATACTATGCACTTTGTCTACCGTTCGCTCTTCACTTCCGGTAATGTTGTTAGAGAAAGTCATGATGTCGATACCTGCCAGTATAGCCAACCGTATGGCTTCTTCCAAACCATAATGTTTTGTAATGGCATGCATTTGCATATCATCTGAAAATACAACACCAGTATAGCCTATATCTTTCCTTAATAGTTTGCCAAGTATACTATCGGACAAAGTGCCAGGTAGACCACGGGCATCCAGTTTTTTATTCACAATATGAGCACTCATCACACCATCTACATATCCTTGCTTCAGTAATTCTTTATAGGGAATCAATTCACTTTCGTGCCATGTATTGGTAACATCTGCTATCCCCAAATGTGTATCATCCTTGGAGCTGCCATGCCCCGGAAAATGTTTGAGCACCGTAAGCACCCCTAACTGCCGATGCGCTTCGATAAACGCTTTCGCCATCATGGCAACTGTGTCTGGATTGACAGAATACGATCTTTCAACTTTTGCAATAATAGGATTGTTGGGATTAGAGGCTAAATCGACCGTAGGAGCAAAGTTTACATTAATACCCAAGCCAGCGAGTGTAGCCGCGGTGGCTTCTGCATAAAAACACACTGTATCTAAAGACTTACTTTTACCTGCGTAGGCTGCAGAAACTGAGCGTGGAAAGCCATACTTCTCTTTTAAACGATTCACGCGGCCACCCTCCTGATCGATAGCCACAAATAAAGGAATTGGTGAAGCCTGTTGATATGTCCAGACAATTTTCTTTAACCCTATGTATGAATTAGACTTAGGAATATTTTTCTCAAAAATTATAACAGATCCGACTTTGCCTTCTCTTATTTCCCTCAATACTCTTTCATCAACCTTACTATCGGCAAAACCTATAAGTAACATCTGACCTATTTTAATAGAAAGGCTATCAACTTGCGAAAAAGAAGGGATGGCCAGACAAAGGGTGAATAAAGAAAATAATAGGCGCTTCATGTTTAGTAGTTATCGCGAATGTATTCAAGAATGTTTTGCATATTTCTGCGGATATCAGAAGTGGATGCAAGATAGTGGCTGTTCATGAAAGAAAAGATCAATGTCTTACCAGAACGGGTAATTAAATAACCACTCAAGCTGTGGTTGTTTGATAGGGTCCCTGTCTTACCAAAAATGTAGGGACTATCTGCCTTGTACCAATTTCTTACAGTACCATTTTTGCCACCTTGTGCCAGCAAGGAGAACAGGCGTTGCTCGGGCACCTTTTCATAGATCTTCTTCCAGACAGCCACCACACTTCGTGGTGTAAATAGATTGTATCTTGATAAACCCGATCCATCGACCCATACAAGTTTATCAGGTAAGTCGCTCAAATAACTTTGTTGCATGAGTCGGATGGCCGGCTCTACGGCTAAAGTGTCGCTGACCAGCGCGGAAGCTTGAAGAAGTAATTGCTCTGCTAAAAAATTATCACTTTCCTGCATCATTACCTTATATACACTATCGGCTGGGGTGTTGTACAAAATCTTTGCCTCTTTGCTCAACGCTTGGTCGACTTTCTTAACAGGTATTTTCAGCGTGTCCTGCAGCAAAGAAATGAGCAAGGAATCGCTGGTGATAAAAGGCACCTCAAAAGTCCTGTTATTTATACGGAGCGGAGGGTAAAAAGAAAATGAATTGCTGTGGAGATCCCTAATGAAGTCAGGCCGTACAGCAGGTTCTGCTCTTCTTACCTGGCTGGCAAATCGAGCCGGTTCAATGAATAAAGTGTCTGCGTCCAATTTTGCCGTAACCAAATTACTATAAAGAGGAAAAGGTGAACGCTCGGGCTGATAGTAACCATTGTAATCATCCCAGGCCCAGCCTTGACCAAAGGCTGGAGATTGAAACTGAGTGGTTGACAGATAAAAGTTAAGACGGCTGTCTCTTAGAAAGTTAAAAGACTTTGTAGGTGTATAAACTTTACTGTTTAAAAAACTGGGATCGCCCAGCGGCCAAATGATGAGGGAGTCATTGCTTTGTAAATATTTATAAGCAGGTAAAGAATCGCCCAGTATGGTGAGGCCAGTATAAAAAGTTAAAATTTTTGTGTTAGATGCGGGAGTAAAGTATTGATTGGCCTGAAATTCAAATACAGTTTTATTCTTACCTAAGTCGAATAAAGCAAAACCAGTATGGTCCTGGAATTTACTCTCTGTGGCAATAAAATTTTTGCTGAGTGTTTTTTGAAAACGTGGCGTGCAGGCAAAGGCTAAAGAAAAAAGTAATAAAACACTGAAGATTCTTATCATAATCATTTAGATAAATAACGCTCCTGCAGCACTTTTCGGTGATGTGTCTCGTGCCCCGCAATAATGTAGCCTAATGCCAATACTGATATTTCTGTATTATTAGCCTTGCCAGTTCTCATCAACATCTCATCCGTAAAACTTTTAAACAAGTCAAGGGTACTTGTTCTTAAGTGTTTACATTCCCGTGCAAGCTGAGCTAGTGTTCTTGCATGGGCGTTTGCTTCTGGCGCATAAGTGTTTTCATCAAAGCCATGGAGATTTGTTTTATCATTTCTCGAAAATCGCAGCGCTCTATAGCAAAAGATTCGCTCAGCATCCATCATGTGACAAATTAGTTCTTTGACACTCCACTTGCCAGGCTCGTAACGAAAGTCACCCTTATGCTCATCCACACTCAATAGCAAATTTTGCAAATGCGTGTGGCTAGTTTCCAACGCCTCTGCCAGTGGCCTATCCATAACAGGTCTAACATAGTTTTGATAATAACCTGGAACTGTTTGTAAATCAAGTTTTAACATAGAGATCAATTACAAATTTGGAATAACTAGGTTGATCGTGGTGCCCTTTCCGTAGTCGCTGCTAATGGATATTTTTCCTTTAAGCTTGTCAACTGCTTGCTTTACAATATACATTCCCAAACCAGAACCTTCAGACTTCTCTGTGGCTCTGAAAAACATGTCAAATATTTTATCCAGGTATTCCTTTTGTATACCAATGCCATTGTCAACAAAGGTTATAATCGCTCTTAAAGCGGTTACATCAATAGTAATCTTTAAAATGCTTTTCGCATTAGGGTTATAGTATTTAAAGGCATTTGAAATAATATTCGCGAAGATCAGTCGCAAGGTCATTTCATCAGTACGAAAAACCGACTTCGATTTAACTTTGATGCTGACTTGCAGCTTCTTATAATTCTCTAAATACTCAAGTTGCTTAATGCTGGATGAAATAATTTCTTCTAATGAAACCTCACTGGTTTTAATGTCCGCACGACTCACTTTAGCATAGTTTAACATAGAGCGCACGAATTCATCCAGTTTACGTACACGGCCCTCTATCTTTTCGAGGTACTCACCTACCCTTTCCTGCTCACTATCCAATTTTGCCAAGTTAATCAGGCCTAGTACAGAGCTAAGCGGAGAGCGTAAATCGTGAGAGGTTTTATACATGAACTGGTCTAATTCGAAGTTTCGCTCCGAGAGCTCTTCCATAGCTAATTTCAAATCTTGCTCGCGTGCCTCCAACTTCCAGTTTTGATTAATCAACTCTTCATTTAAAGCCCGAATTTTTTGTTCATTTTGTTTGCGACTTGTAATATCTCTTACAAAAGCTGCCGCTCCGGTAATATTGCCGTCATTATCTGAAACGGGGCTATAAGAAACCTCCACTATGCTACGGTTTGGCAAAGCCATTTCGATGTTCAAGTACTCTCCCTTGAGCGCCCTTTTTAAGTTGGCTTCCAAGTTTGGATAATATGATTTTGGGAAAACCTTTAATACGCTGTCACCAACCTTAATCTTCTTACCCCACGACTTAAAGGCACGCTCTTCATGAGATTTGTTGAAGATCAGGTAGTTCAGTTTTTCATCTACCGCAAAAATTCTATCCTTCGTACTTTCTAAAACCGCTGTTAAGTTTGATAATAAACTATTGGCCTTTTCTTCTGTTTGTCGCTGTGCTGTAAAGTCGACAACAAACATAGCAGCACCTAGTATCTCACTCTTCTTTCCTTTAATCGGATTGAAGGTGACACGAATAACCTTGCGCTTATACTTCTTATAATCAACCTTGTATTCATTCACGAAGCGCTCACCATTGAGTGCCTTCTTAATTTCATTTGGATACCAGACTTCGTCTACCGATCCTTTAACATATTTTCTAAAATCACCACCCAGTTCTATATCGACATTATACAGCAGCTTCATGATCTGCTTATGATTATCATTAAAGGCCAGGTACCTGAATTGTTTATCCAGCGCATAAATGGATTCCTCGGTACTCTCCATAATAGCCCGAAGATTGGAGTGCATCTGATAAAACTCCTCTTCTTTCCTCTTAATCTCTGTAATGTCTCTTACCACACCATCCATGATCCAATCTCCCTGGTCATTTTTAAACATGGTGCTGTTTAAGGAACCCCAAAAAGTACTGCCGTCTTTTCTTTTATAAAGGATCTCTGCGTTACTGACTTTGGATATTTTTTTTTGTCCTTCGATTATCTTTTTTCTGTCGGCTGGGTTGGCGTAAAATTTTACAGGAGCTACTTTCAATATTTCCTCCATGTATTTGTAGCCAAACATTTTAATGTAAGACTCATTAACATAGATTAAACCTTTGTTTGGGGTGCTTCTGAAAAAACCTTCTTGAACGTTATTGCTGATCGAGGTGAGCAATTGCTGGCTGGCCTGAAGCTTGACTTCCGATTCCTTTTGTTCAGTAATATCCTGAACAGTTCCAATATATTGAGAGACGCGATCTGGAGATGACAAAAGACTAATGGTCATCTTCACCCAAATCTTCTTTTTGTTTTTCTTATAAAATTGAAGCTCTTGATTGCGGACTACACGATGCTGGGCCATCAACCCCAGGATTCGGATTCGCTGACTATCATCTACATAAAAATCTCTGGGTCTGACTTTCGCAAGTTCTTCAAAATTCTTGTAGCCAGACATGCGTAAGAAGGCATCGTTAGCATATAGGAATTTCTCACCAAACTCACCAAGGAAAATTCCCTCCTCCAGATTTTTATTAATGGTTTCTAAAAGCTCCTGGAATTGAACGGATTTGTCTTCTGCTTCCTTTCTTTCGTTGATATCGCGAAAGTTGGAGATGATGCCCCTTATTTCAGGTTTATGCAATTGATTGGTAAGCGTAGTTTCTCCCCAACGATAATATCCCTTTTTATGTAGAAGTCTTTGCTGAAAGGTTACACTCTCTCCGGGCTTTAAAGCCCAAAATATTTTTCTTACGCTTTCTACTTCATCCGGATGAATAAAATCGATGCCCCGTTTGCCAATTAAGTCCTTTTCAACATAGCCTCCAAAATGTTGCAAAGAAGGGCTTGCATACCGTATCAGGCCATCAGCATCGTAGAGCATGATTCCATCATGTGCATGTTCAATCAATGCACGAAATCTCTTTTCGTCTAAAGCCTCATTGATGGTACTCTTCTTTGCCATGCATTAGAATTCTGTGAAGAGTGTCTCCGGTAGGCTTTGATCAACCCTAACATCTTTGGGGCCTCTGCCATCAGATCGGTCGGCAGACAACAGAATTTTACCGTATCGCTTGTAGTTATCGAAAGGCCAAATAGCGGAAGCCGTATCTTGCGAAGCCTTCTCAAAATAAGCCCACTGCTTCACCAGGTTATCCTTTCTATCCACAAATACTTTATATTTATTCTCTGGAGTTGTGCCTACATTTTCGAAAGTCAGCTGCAAAACATTACAGAAGCCACCCGTGACTAGTGTATCTTCGCCTAAATACTTTAAGGTAACTCCGCTGTCTTTTAGTTTAAAAGGCATCACCAGCCAGTAGGAGTCGTTAATCCAAATGCGCTCTGCACGCTTTAACATTGTGTTAAGCGTATCTGCTTCTGTTAACTCAATGCCTTTTATGCGAACTCGTCCCGTCCCAGTTTTCATATCCAACAAGTATATAGTACTATCGGGCAGTGACTCAATTCTTACACGTGCTTGTTCTTTATCCCACACCAAATTTCTCCTTCCAAAAAAATTCCAACTGATAAAGCGTGTTTCGTCCCAGGCCTTTCTTCCTCCTTGGGCTTTCATTACGCTATCCGCTAATTCAATAGCGGCAGGATCTGAGTAATCAACATTAAAACCTTCGGCAGCAGCATTTTCGCTTTGCGTCTCAGCATCTTCCTTTTGTGGCTGGCAAGCGAATGCCAAGCATACCAATAGCAGGGATGTAAATAAACGTTGCATAGGCAAATTTTAACTTGAAGATAATACTAATCCTCTGTTGATTCTTCCTTTTTCGAAGAGGGATTTATAATCTTATAAAGTCGGTTTTTCTCACTGGTTGATAGCATCACCCTTCTTAGAATAAGTTCCACTGGTAATACTAAAAAGGCAATGCCTACCTGAATTCCAAAGTCCATCACAGGGCTTGAGCTAACAAAATAGGTGCCCACAGCCGCTTGTATAAGCGTAATTAAAAGAACGATGGTAAGCATTGAAAGGACCTGGGCCACCACGCGGTAGCGATTGTTCAGGGCCTGGAGTCGGATTGATAACACCACTAACAAACTAAAAATCAAAAATTCAGTGGCATAAAACCAGGGAGTCTTCCAAAACGGAGGGTCGATTCTAATACGCAACACTTCCAGCTCGCTAATTCTACCCAGGGCATCCTTGGTTTGAATTTTCAATTCATAGCTACCTAAGGCCAGGTAAGGGAAGTTTAAAAGATTACTATTAGTCCACTCAGACCATCCGTTAAAATCGCCTCCTTGCATGGCATAGCGATACTGGGCCCCCTGCTGCGAGCCGAAACTAGGTTGGGTAATGTCAATAGTTAGTGGCCCGCCATCTTGCGGTATTTTGTATTGCTCCGATCCTGGTTCAAAAAAAGTATCCTGATTACGTATTGACCTTATGATGAATGGATATGCCTTTAGATTAGGCAAAGATCGGTTAGAATAAAATCTGAAGAGTTCATTGTCCTTTGTGACAACCCATATAGCATCAGCTTCTTCTGCATCTATGTAACGTAACTCTGAAAATACGTTCAGAAATTTCAGGTTTTCATGCTGTTGATAAGCCCCCTTAGACTTCCAAATTTCCTGTTGGCGGTACCATAGGTTATTACCAGCAACAAAATATTGTGAAGCTTTTCCCAGTGAATCAATATTGCGAACGGCTCCGTTGACAACCGTATAGAAGCCATTAGTATTTACAAGAAGTAACCCTTCTTTAAGTCGAAGTGCTTCCGTTCTATCAATTGATGGATTCGCGTACGCATATTCTGTTATCGTTTCTCCAAGTTTGAATCGATAAATTTTATTGGTACCACTAATCCACAGTATACCGTTTTCATCCTCAACAATGGCAGTAACATCATCATTGATGTCTTCGATCAATGTTTTAACTTCTTTATTCGACAGCGCAAAAATCTGACCCTTATAGGTTTCCCCAACAATGCCAAATTGTTCTGTAGATGCCAACCCCTCTACTGGTTCCTGGACGAGCGGGAAAGCTTTGTTATCAATAACTTCGTATAAGCCCGCTATGCCAGCTGCAAACAGTTGCCCTTTGTGATTTAAAAGTTTTTCAACTTTTGTTTCAATGCCTGCCACTTTCTTGAATGAATAAGTGCTCCCCATTAATACCTTGCGTGTCATCCGGACTTTTGTAATCACCGTTTCACTTTTTTCATACACGGTTGGCAAGGCCTCCTGTTGTTCTTTCTTTCTTCTAAACCATTGTAATCCCTTTTTCTTCGCGGGTTCCTCCTGATTAGTTGCGGCAGGTATTTGTTCTGCTTGTTTTGTTACTTTCGTTTTTTTGTCGACATAATAAATCTCATCCATGTATTGGTCTTCCTTTACCAAAAGAAAAAGACCTACCGATGTGCCTACGTACACCTTATCATTAAAGGTTTTGGCACAAAGAATATTTCCACTCAAGCCGGTGTAATGATTAAACGACCGAAAGGGAAGCTGCGGGGCAATGCAACTAAAGCCATACTCATGCCCTACCCAAACGTTTCCTTCTGCATCTGCCCGCATGCAGAAAACCTCATTGTCAGGAAGGCCTGAATAATAGTTGATAATTTCTTCTGTCTTGCCCGTTCTAGGATTAACAAAAACAACGCCCCCATTCAGGGTGCCTAAGGCGAGTAGAGTTTCATGTACCCAAACACCCGCAACCACCCTGCCTGATTTTAAATAATTAGCGTCCTCCATCTTGATTTCGCGAATACTATCTGTTTGATCCGCTAAGAAGAATCGTTGATCCTCAGTTACCATCAGGCTTTGATTTCCAAAACGAAATGCTTTGGTAATGGCTGGGATAGAAGCGGTAGATGCTGCCGCCAGTTTATTGCCATTTATCTGGTAGTTTGTGCCAGTGAGGGTGGACACGTACACATTTCCGTTAAGTTCAAATACGTGCGAAAAGCCATCTTCTGGAATTAATGGCTTAATCTTATCAATCTTTTTTGATGCAGTCTGATAGGTTACAAGCTCCTGCTCTGCTAGAAAATACAATAGTTCGCCCACCCGCAGGCTTTCAAAATAATCGAAGGCTGAATTGGTTAAAATGGGTGATACTTTAAGATTGTAGTTAGCATCAACTATTACTTGACCAATAATTCCCTCGCCTGCGGCAAAGACATTACCCTGCTGATCCACGCTGAGGGAGTAAATAATAGAGGGGCTTGAAATAGGTAGCCAGTTCTTGCCATCGAATTGGGTAAGTCCCTTACGATTGGCAAAGTACATAAAGCCACGGGCATCTTGTGCCATGTCAAAACTAAAAGCCCCCGCTTGTCTGTCTTGAGAATAATGCGATATATAGTAATGACCCGATTGGGCAAAACCTCCAAATGCGAGGAGTAGAAAATAAAAGCACAGTAAAAAAATTCTCATGCTGGGGGAATCGAATACCAAATGTAAGCCATAAAATAAAAAAGGTGAGCATTTCTGCCCACCTTACTTCAGTACTCATTATACCTTACTTGGCGACAAACACAAAGTCACTGCCAGGGGCATTATCACCAAATTCACCAAAACGTGGCTGAATTTTCAACTTTTCAACGTAAGAATATACTTCTGGTAGGGTTAAAATACCATCCCTGCCTCCGCGGGCGCGCAGTGCTTCAATTAAGTTTTTGGCAAAAGGTGAATGCTTACCTGGAATACCATCAGATACATAGGTCTTACCACCTGATGTTAAGAAACGCCTGGTTTTATAAGTCAGCTTGCGGGTAATAAATTCAGCTGTGTTTTGTTCCTTATATGTCTCTTCCTCCAAGCCCCTGGAAGAAGCCAGGGCTTGATCAAAAGTTCCTCCAAAGCACACATCCATCGCTAAAAAAATATGCTCGCATGGAATGTTGTTGATGATCGAGCGTAAACGGTTGTGCGACAAGTAACTGGTTTTCGCCTCATCATTCACCAATGATTCTTTAGTTACAACGAAGCCCTCACCAAAAGTTTGATCATAGTTACCATGTCCGGCAAAGAAAATAAACAACTGGTCTAATGGTTTATACTTCTTTTCCGCGTACTCGCGTATCTTCTTCAATACTTCAGCCTGGGTACCATTTTCAAGCACATCTACCTTAAAACCGTAGGTGTTTTTTAGTTCGTTGGCAATGGTGCGTGAATCAAATACTGGATTCACCAGATCGCCCCAGTGGTCATACTCGTCAGTAGCGAAAATCAATGCGTAATCAGTCCGGTCCAGCTTGTTGGCATCAGCCAATGTTGCACTTCCCACTGTAATTTTCCGGTAGCTTACAGTTTTCTGCCCGTCAATGTTTTCAGCGATTATTTCCAATAAATTTTCTCCATCCATTAATGTAACGTTCCGCTCAACCACTGTGTGCAAATTTTCATCATCCTTGGGTTGAATAGACGAACTTCCTCGGGAAGCCGACTGCTGACTTTCCTTTACATTGATAATGATATTCTTGATTGGCTTGTCAGAATCTATCTCTACCCTAATTTTAAATTTACTCTCCTGTGCATAATTGCTTTCCTGTACAGGGGTAATCCAGTTGATAACCGGAATGGTGGTGTAAGCTAATTTTTTAGGGTCACTAAAATCCACCTCAAACTCATTCGTACGTGTACTCACGTTTTGAGCCATTGCACCCGCAACACTCAAAATCGTTAACACTAACAGAAAGAACATTCTCTTCATATTACTATTTTTTAACAATCACCTTAATTTGCTTCTGAGATTTACCTAAATCATTACTAACAGTAATGGCTATAAGCAGCATACCATCAACAGCTTGAAGATTGGCAGCGTTTATAGACACCTCATGGAAACCACTCTGTAATCTGTTTTGGCTGATCGTACTTAAGTGCTTACCCATCACATCTTTTGCTTCGATGTCTACAAGTTGATTTTCACCACCATTCTGCGGGAGCGAAAAACGAATTTTTGTTTCGCCCGTAGTTGGGTTTGGATAAGCATTGCTGACGCTGAATGTTTCCAAACCAATTTGCTCCATCACTTGCTTGCCAAAATAAATTTTAAATTTCTTAGACTCTGAAGGCTCAAAAGTATAATGATTGATACTTCTCATATCAATTACAGTGAGGTTAGCCTCATCTACTAACACCAGTTGCTTATCATTATTCCCAAAGGCTGTATTATCCCACTTGATCGATGCCATACCTTCTAGATTTGAGTTAACAGCAAATGACCACACAAATGATTCTGCTGTGGGCACAATATCTCTGGCAAAGCCCATCTGGGTATACGCCTGATGTTCAAAATTAATTTCTGAGTACCCTAAAAAGCGAGGTGCATGGAAATCATCAAACTGGTCTTTATCTATTGAGGCTTCAGAATGCATACCAATGCCTGCCATGTCATTACTGATATAGTCATGTTCGATGGTAATTGGCAGAAGCCAACTATTGGCTGATAAGTCCGTACCAAATTCAGTTTGTTCAGTTCTTGCTCCAGCCTGCGTTTGACCTAAAAATGGTATATCAACAGTTGTGGCCGTTCCAACTAAAACAAATCCTCCCTGACCTGGTTGAAGTGTTGTGCCGTTTGTATACTGTCCGTTTGTAAATAATTTTAAACCACCCACATTACTTGCCGCTCCATTAAAAGCTCTTACGTCTTCCCAGTTGATGGCAACTGTATAGGGATTACCAATTTGATTCCACCCTGCCACGAGATTAATCTTCTCCAAATTATTCCTATCAAAATTAGGAGCCACTGCGTTATTAAATACCGCCTCTTTTAACCCAAGCGAGTTGATAAAGTAGCCTTTGCCTCTCTCAAAAGCAGAAAATGCAGGAAACTCCAACCAGCGCTCTGTTGCTCCAGACTTATCATAGCGAATCAATCGCCAGGTATCTGCGCCAGCCGCACCAAATGTTTGCAAAACATCCGCAATTTGGAAGTTGCCGTTTTCCAATTGATAAGGAACAGAGATGATCCTCCAGCTATTAAGATTTCCTTCTCCGCTAAGTGTTAGTTTTGGCGCATTACTCGTGGTAAATCTGATAGAGGATTTATGGAATGAATTTTCCGCAAGAGGATTTCTTGTTTTATTTCCAGCCAAATCAAAAGCTTCAAAGTAATATTCAAATCCCATATCATCAGTCATGGTATTCGTTACCTGAAAGGTCCAATCATTACCGCTACTGGGAGGAACAGTCAACGCAATCGTTTTTGGCGCAGTAAGCTCCGTTAATTTTCTGTGATACATAACCACACGTACCACACCCTTTGCGTCCGTAGCCGTTACCTTAACATCAGTTGTTGAAAATCCCTTATCCAATACACTAATCAAAGCGGGGTTGTAGGTAATAGAAGGTGCCGTAACATCTGGCGCTTCTACGATTGTAAATGACCATGCGGTCCCTGCTATACCGGCAAAATCGTTACCTGCATTGTCTATAAATGCCCCTTGATCAATTTTTACTGATAGAGTTGACAGGAAGGGCCAATTGCCTGCTGGTGCTGCAATAGTTACCACATTATTAGTAATGCTGGCAGTACTTGCATCAATAGTAAGGATGTTGGTTGCGCCATTGTCAACCCGAATAAATTTACCACTTACAGCTGTGACGTTGCCATTAAAGGTTAATGACAGACTCTGATTATTTGCAATGTTTGTGGCATTGAATGTTGGTTGATAGGATGATACCTGTGGGCCAGGACTAGTTGTAAATAACCATGCTGTGCCAGCCATAATTGCGGATGATTCGTTTTGAACAACATCTTTAAAAGCAGCAGCATCTAATGAGACTGTGTATTGAGTATTTAATGACAATTTAGTCGGTAAAATAAATGAGGCTGTGTTAGCTGTAATAACAGCTGTACTTGCCTCAATAGAGGTAACTGCATTCACTTGATCACTCTGCCGGAAGACATTCAAAAACTTACCAGCCACACCTGTAACAGGACCATTGAATGTAAGATCCAGCTTGGTGTTTGTGTTAACACTTACTGCATTATTCAAAGGACTTAAGGCTGTAAGTTGAGGCCCCTGACCAACAGTGAAAGACCAAACCCCAGTAAGAATGCCTAAAGAAGGGTTTTGAAAAACATCTTTAAAGGCACCTTCTTCAATGCTTACTTGGTACTCTACACCTTGTTCAAGTTTAGAAGGAAGTGTGAATGCATAGGTATTTCCTGTTTTCACACCGGCTGTTACTTGTTGGCTAAATACTTCAACGATTGGTGTCGCCTTTTTCGTAAGGACGATTCGCTTGCCCGCCACTGCCACATTCTCCTCGCTCAGCGTTAATTGCAATTGAGTAGAGGAGGAAACATTAGTAGCCGCAGGTGCCGGCAACAGATTGGAAAGTATCGGACCTTCGGTGTCTTCGGTAATTGTAATGAATTGGTTAACAGCCGAAACACTTACAACTTGTTTCTTACCAGTTGGCCACGTTACTTCCACAACGAGGGCTCCTGTATAACTTCCGAGACCAACATGTTGCACCAAACTATGCTGGCCTATAAATACACCGCCTGCAATGGCGGAAACGAGGCGTTGTCTTGTGGAACTTCCTGCCGTAACCCGTATTCTTGAACCAATCGCACTTCGGTTCGATTGTACACCCACTAATTTTACTCCAACCCAATTACCAGTACCAAGCTTATTATTCTTAAAAATTCTTCCGTCCGGATCAGACCAGGAGCTTGACATATCGAGGAAGCCATCTTTATCAAAGTCTGAAAGATTATAACCATTGTTGGCCACAAAGTAATTTGTTGCCACTTCTCCTTCTTTTTTGGTAAAGGTGTTGCTGCCTGCTGCAGAGGCAAAAGCGGCAGGATTTTGATTAAGGTTGCTAAGAAAAATATACCCCTGAGGAGCTGTAGGAAGACCGGAAACAGAATGGTTTGCGACAATATCAAGGGCTCCATCGTTGTTGAAATCTCCAAAGGTAGCAGCCGAACTGCTTCCCAGATTTACTTCCGCAATGGCGCTGGATGAAAAATTGGTAAAGGTTCCATTTCCATTGTTTCTATACAGTGCTCGTGCTGGATTAGCTGCATTAAGAGCGAGTAATAAATCCAAATCCCCATCATTATCGATATCCCCCCACTCATGCGACAAAATAGTTGTAGTGCTGGCAAGGGAAGGGAAGCTCGGAGCTGTTGTTAGGGTAAAGGTATGGTTCGCGTTACCCTGATAAAATCGAATGTTATTCGTAGCGGCATCAAACAAGCCCGTTACAAACAAGTCGAGTATACCATCAGTATTTAAATCAATAATTGAAAAATCTATAGCCGCAGCATTAGTCTCATTTGTAAAGAAGTCAAAGGCTTTTTGAAACATATTATTGCCCATGTTTTGAAGCATGTACAACGTATACTCCGTGGTAGTACCAGTTGTCTTATTGCTTCCCAATATAACATCCAGCAAACCATCGCGGTTGTAATCCATGATTTGCACTTGACCATTGGGCGAGACCGCGTTTAACGGTGAGGTGTAAATACTGGTGAAGTTGCCTTGTCCATCTCCACTAAAAATTTCATTATAGAATTTGGATCCTCCATTAAAATCGCGCACCTGCGAAACCATGTCAATGTTTCCATCGTTATTGAAATCACCAAACTTTGAATAAAAATATTGAACCTGTGAGGATTCCCCAAAAGGCTTCACCTCAAAAGTCCCATCCCCCTTATTCATAAGAAAGGAGGCAAGATTGGCAGCACTATTATTCGAGTAAAACAGATCATCGAAACCATCGTTGTTTACATCTACCCAGGCTGTGCTTGGTCGGGATGAGTAGGATGCTAGTGTAAGGGTCGCTATTGTCTCGAAAAGTGGTTTTGTGAAAACCAGCGAGGTTGTTACGCTATTTACTCCCTGTCCAGTTGTGTTTGACCCTCTTAACCGGTAAAAATAAGTTTGCCCTTCAACAAAAGTGGTGGTCTTATCTTCCAACAAAACTTTAGGAGCCAACTGCCTGCCCACTTCCGTCCATGGGCCAGTGCTGACCGTTGCGCGTTCCACAATCATCTGCGATGCGTAGTTTGGATAACCCGTCCAACTAACCAAAATTGCATTACTAGCAGAGACCGCAACAAAGGGTTGAGTGGCTAGGTTGGGTATCGGATCCGTTGCATTCAGGGTTAACACAGATGTTTCGGAAAAGGGAGTCGCTGTTAAGGCAGACTGATTTACTTTCCATTTTATGGTTATCGTATTGGTGTTAGCATCCCATGTGCCGTTGCCATCCATAACATAGTTTGTCCCACTAAAGTTAGTAAATACTGATCCGCAGTTAACAGTTAAGGTACCGGAGGCTCCGGTTACAGGATAGGGACTTGGCCAGCTGGGTGAACTTCCAGTAATTGATGATGCGCTAAAAGTGTATTCATCAAAACGCGAACTTGTTAAGGTAACATTCGTACTTACACGAACCCCTAAACCACTTTCGTTTAAGGTAGTAAGACTCCAACTACGGCCAGAAGGGATAGGTGTAGGGCACACGGAAGGTGTGGTCACCATTAACTCATTTGAATAGGCAGAGGAGCCCGCACTATTTACTGCTTTTAGCCTAACATAATAAGTGGTTTCGGGCACTGTATTTAAGAAAAGGAGCAGCTTGCTGAAATTAGAAGTCAAAATACGTGCTACACTGTCATAACTTGTATTATTTCCTACGGACGTTTCAATAGTAAAATATTCTTCATTCAGACTGTTATCATCTGCCTCAAGCCTGATCTCTCTGAATGTGGAGCCTACAAGAGTCAGGTTGGTGGGGGCTTCCGGTAACACAATTTTCTCATCACTTTTGTAGAAGCCCTTGGCATCAAACATCAAAAACAAATAACCCTCATCATCTGTTAAGGCTGAGCGAGGATTAAAAGAATCCGAGGACCCGAATCCAAGGTTGATGGACAGCCAGGTGCTTCCCGCATCGCGAGAGATGCGTCCTAATCCTGTGTTGGTGATAAATACGGGATATCCGCTTTGAGTCAGGAAAAAATTTGCGTTTACGATTCCAGGAACATTGGTGGTCGTCCAGGTAAGTCCTTCATTGGTAGAAACAGATAATTGATTTACTGTTCCATTTCGGCTGGCGATATAAAGCCTGTTTCCATACTTGGCAATAGATTCACTGCTGGCAGTATAAGTAACAGCAAGGGGAGGTGATGGAATCAAACTTGCTACCCAGGTTAAGACATTTACTTTATAGAAACGCACAGCGTTTGGAGAGACAGATTGGTCCGTCAGGGCAAAGTACAAATGACCATCCGCGTAAAAGTAACTATTGCCTGTGTTCAAAAAGAACGATGTGGGTAAGCCGGTAATGGTGTGGCTTGTCCATGTAACCCCCCGGTCTATTGATTTGTAAACGGACGTGGGGGTAGCGTAAGCATAAATGATGTCAATATCGTTAGTTAAAAATGGAGTAGTGGCTGGTGGTGTTTCGGCTGTCCAGGTTTCCCCGTAGTTATTCGAGGAGAAGCTCCCAGCTGAGCTGCTCATCGCAAAGAAACGGCCATCGCTAAAGGGAATAATGCGTGTGTATTGAGTAAAAGATGTTGCATGCAACAAACTGTTCCGCGTCCAGGTTACTCCATCATCCACAGAACTAAAAACAGGATTCGATTGGGTGTAAAAATTCCCATTAACGGTGACCAGGCTTTGCGTTGTGTTGCTGATTGGTAGTGCCTGCAATCCATCTACTTTTAAACTCCAACTGGTGCCATTCGTGGAGCTATTAATCCCACTATTGTCTCCTGCATAAAATAGTGAAGTAGAGAATACTTTGAAGGCAGCAATTGTATTCGGGTTAAGGGTGGTTAAAGTTCCCAGCGCAGTGGATGTCCAGGTAGCACCATTCCAAAAATGAAAATCGGTAGGGGTAATTAGATACACATTCGATCCTGAACCGCTGATCAATCCACTAGAAAGATTGGTATAGCCACCAAGAGGTGTTATTTCTACCCAGTTTGCGGCATTATCCAAACTCCTAAAGACTCTGTTATCAAACACTCCATATAAAGTACCTACCAGCGAAATCAAGGATTGCTTTCTCGTGGCTGGATTGGGAGTGGCTGGCAATCCAGTATTGGAAAGTGCAAAGGTGCCCAAGTTACCAGTTGAGCTTTTGTAAATGCCTTCACCATTCACACTTAAAAAAACATTGCCACTACTATTCACTGCCAAGGTTGTTATTCTTTCCCCAAGATTTGGTATACTAAATACCTCTGTCCAACTAGCACCGTTGTCTGTCGATCTGAAAACGGATTGCTTCAGTAATTGAAAATTGTAGCTCATCAAGGCATACATGGGTGAGGTGGCGGATGTACCTGTTCGCTTAATCTGTCTGATGGTCCAATTTTGATTTGATCCAAAAACCAACGAAGAGGAATTTCTCCTCGTCCAGGTAAGACCATTATCGCTGGAAGAAAAAGTGAACCAAGAAGAATTTACATAGATATTGTTCGCTCCATCAATCTCAATATCAACGAGAGCATTATCTGACAATACATTTAACTTGGTCCAACTTGTCCCATTATCAACAGACTTCCAGAGGCCCTGCCCGCTTGCCACCACGTAAAGATCTCCGGTAGATGTTGTTTCAATATCTAGGACATTGCCACCATTTGGTGCGCCTTTAAATTGCATGGGAACGTCTTGCGAGAAAACAACAAGTTGAAGAGAGAGAAAAAAGAGCGTTACTAAAATCTTCATAGATGCACTGTTAAACCAAAGTCATTAATTAGCAGAAGGGAAAGGAGGGTTTTTAATTCCAGACGTTGTGTTAGCGTCACCACCTTCACTGATAATGATGCCCTGTCCTCTTACTAAGGCAACCAAACGAGAATTCGAGGTCTCCAAGTCTTCAAAACCTCCACCATAGGGGCCTTTAAGAGCCGTATAGTTGGTTTGAGGGTACACCAGTGTTTGAACCACTAGTATTATAAATGCGCTTAACAATAGTTTTTTCATACTCAACAAAACACTTAAATCGATGCTTTTAATCTTCAATTAATTGGTAGGAAAGGCAGGAAGCGGAATTTTATCACCACCATCAGTAGTGCCACCACCCCCTGCGCTGCCGGCAACTACAGCTGCTGCCCCGCCCAAGGCCAATACAGGCACTAACTTTAACAACAAGGGTACTTTGGGAGCGACCATAAATGGTTTTGAAACCACAACATCTTGCGTGTTTCGTGTATCGGTTATACGAATTACATAATCCTTGCCCTTACTTTGTTTTTTAGGAATATACAAGGTGTAACTTCCATTATTGGGCTGATTCAGTTGGGCATTGATCTGCTGACCACCATTTAAAAACTCTATGTTCACAGGATTGCTATTTCCCGGCTTCCAAAGGATCGTATGGTTTTTACCACGCTTCATTTTTGTGGCAGTTGTAATGTTGGTGAACTTAGCTACTGTTACAAACTGTTTTCCTCTCACTTCAAGCGATAGCCTGCCTTTGTATGGCCCAAGCTCCTCCCGTACGCTCCATTCGATTTTCCGATCGCTGCCGGGCTTTACCTCATTGCCAACATCACCCTTAACTTTTGTCAAAGCCGTGGCAAAATTGCTTTGTGAACTGTAAAGACCAATTTGATATTCATTGTTAGGATTACTGTCTTCAAGATCATAATGAACTATGATCTTCTCTCCTGCTAACTCTACACGTTTTATAGCTACCTTTTGGGCGAACAAAGATGTAGACAGCAGGACCAGCGCAGCGATAAGCGATGCTTTCATAGTAGGGCTAGGTTATAATAACAAACATTGAAGTTACTAAAAAAAACACTAGATACCCTACAAAGGGTACATGCAACTTACACCAAATAAAATTTTGTTTTGCTCCTTTGTTTAACTTCTGTTTTCCTTCGTGTACAGGCTATAATCCAGGAAATACTTTGAGTAGATAGGATAACGCTTGGTTTGATTCAACTCAGGCTTTTTCCCTTCACGCTGTACGATGGTAAAGTAATATTCAAAACCTTTACTGATCTTCACTGTCTTCACCACCTCTTGCCAGGTGTAACCATGAAGATTGAGTATTTTTACCTTGAGGTGAAAGGTGCCTTGTGTACTTTTTATCCTAATGAAATGGGTAGGCTTCTTATTGTAAAGTTTGCCATTGATATACACCTGCACCAATTGCGACTTGTCTGAAGTCTGTATCGCAAAACCAGAAGTATAGGCAAAGGCCGCATGGATTGTTACCAGAAAAAATACGACTGCTGATACAAATTTTTTCATAGCCCTGCTTTACTTCATTGCAGCAAGGCATGTGCCAGAAAGCCTATTTAATATTGAGTTCTTTGCGGAGATTATCTAATAAATTTTTAAGGGCTGTTTCCCATTGCGTTGCCGCATCCCACTGTTTGCCCAAATAAAGGTTGTTGAACTCAAGGCGCTTAAAGTAAAACTTATACACTTCCCTTGATGATAAGCTAGGCTCATTGAGAACACTAGGTTTAACCCCTGTCGCATAGCCGAGCATAGACATGGCCTCTTTTTCTGGCAGATGCACGCATTGTAATACATACCAAAATCCCTGCTGTCTTAATTCCGCATCACTCAAACTATCACCAACAAAAGCCAAGGAGAAAGGGTAATCACTCAATGCAAGTTTCAGGGCTGCATTGCCATTCTCATTGTCAGATAATCTTACAGCAAGCTTGTCGATGCGCAAATCGCTGCTCATGGATTCTATTCTGCTGCCCTGCACGAGACGCAGTGTCAGGTCGGTTTCAGGCTGATCATTGATTAATAAATTTTGTTTGGCATAATTATTCAGCAAATCTCTGTTGAGCTGAACGAGTAAATCTCCCAGGCCAGGTTTTACCAATTGATAAGCACGCTGTCGGTTAGAAGTAAAAGAAGGTTTTTGATTAAAATGAGTAATCGTACAGCGGTACCCTTCTTGGTGCTTATCGAGAAAAACCAGGTTGCTGATTTCTCGCTTCTGAATGGCGTCAAAAATTACCTTTCTTACATCATGGCCAGCGAGTATTTTCTGTAGTTCAATAGCCAACACAGCATCAATGCCTGTAGCAGAAAAGGAGGCCTGTATTCTTTCAAGCTCTTGTAACGATAAACTCACATCATAAAACAAAATGGTGCGCCCATTTAAAATGCGTGCTGGTAATTGATCGCTGATGACAAAACGTTGAAAAAAAGTTTCGCTTGTGTACGGAAGTGTTTGGGCACTTGCCGACTGACTGACATAACAATAAAGCAAACAAGCAATAAGGAAATAAGTACGCATCATGATTGGTTACTGCAAAGAACGAAAAAATAGTGCTGAGATTGCAACTAGTCGGGCACTTCTATCCACAAGCCCTCTTCATTTAACCGAAGTGCGTAAGTGCGCAGATCTGCAGAACGTTCCTGAACTTCGCGGCCGGTGCGCAAATCGAAACAGTAATTGTGCCAAGGGCAAACAATCTCATCTTTAAAATTAACGATCCCCTTACTCAATGATTCTTTATTGTGCGTACACGCATCATTCACCGCAAAAAAATGCTTGCCCTTGCGCACCAAAGTAATACTGTCATTGCCTATGCGCAACAATTGAGGCTTGCCTTCCTGGAGTCTGGCAAAAGCCTGTTCCGGCTGTGTAAAGATTTTTACCCACATGCGTAATTGGCTTTGCTTGCAGTGTGCATTTTTTTACCTTCGAATTTACCCATAACCAAACCGTATGAAAAAAGTATTGTCAAGTTTGCTGCTGCTTACAGCTTCGCTGGCCCTTAGCGCCCAGGTAAGCCCCAAATTGCAAACAAAAGTAATGCAGCAGGCTGCAGACATAGAAAAGAAAATGATTGAATGGAGACGCAACATCCATCAATTTCCAGAATTGTCGAACCGGGAGTTTAAAACGGGCGAAAAAATTGCCGCCCACCTTAAATCATTGGGTATTGAAGTACAAAGTGGTGTTGCCCATACAGGTGTGGTGGGAATATTGAAAGGAGGCAAACCAGGCCCGGTTATAGCTTTGCGTGCCGATATGGATGCGCTTCCTGTAACCGAACGCAACAGTTTACCTTTTGCTTCTAAAGAGCGCACTACTTTTAACGGACAGGAAACCGGGGTGATGCACGCGTGTGGTCACGATACGCATGTGGCTATGTTGATGGCCACCGCAGAAATATTGGCCCAAAACAAAGCAGAGCTTAAAGGCACGGTTAAGTTTGTATTTCAGCCTGCGGAAGAAGGAGCTCCTGCCGGTGAAGAGGGGGGTGCTAGCCTAATGGTAAAACAAGGTGTACTAGAAAACCCAAAAGTAGATGTGATTTTCGGAGCTCATATCCAATCCATCTCTCCGCTGGGCCGCATCACCTACAAACCTGCTGGCCTCATGGCAGCATCCGATTGGTTCAAAATAAAAGTATATGGTAAGCAAGCCCACGGATCTGCCCCATGGGGTGGCATTGATCCAATTGTGGTCTCCGCTCAAATCATCAACAGCCTGCAGACAATTGTAAGCCGCTCCGTTAACCTTACGCAAGAGCCTGCCGTTGTTACCGTGGGTCGCATCAATGCAGGTATTCGCGAAAATATTATTCCTGAATATGCTGAAATGGCAGGCACTATCCGCACACTTGATACCAAAATGCAAGATGAGATCCATGAAAAAATGAGGCGCATTGTTACCAATGTAGCTGAAAGCATGGGAGCAACAGCAGAAATTGAGATTCAAAAAATGACTCCGGTAACCTATAACGATCCGACCCTTACTGAAAAAGTTGTGGCCAGTTTACAAAAGGCCGCAGGCGAAAGCAATGTGGTGCGTATACCATCTGTTACGGGCGCAGAAGACTTCGCTTTCTATCAACAAAAGGTACCGGGCTTCTTTTTCTTTGTAGGGGCCTGCCCTCCTGACAAAGACCCTTTGAAGGATGCTGTTGGCCATCATACGCCTGACTTTATGATTGACGAAAGAGGTATGCTAGTGGGGCTTAAGGCTATGCTAAACCTTACACTCGATTATATGTACGCAAAATAAGTGAGTGTGAACTTTACAGACAGTGTTTTGTTTATACTAACATCAAATCATTAACCCATTTAACATGTCAAAAATTACTTTGGGCGGAAAGCCCACCAATACCAACGGAGAGTTACCAAAAGTAGCCAGTGCTGCTCCTGATTTTATTCTTACCAATGCAGCCGACATGGGTGAGGTTTCATTAAAAAATTATGCTGGCAAGAACGTAGTCATGAACATCTTTCCAAGTGTTGATACAGGCGTATGTGCTGCTTCTGTGCGTAAGTTTAATGCCGAGGCAAGCAAGTTGAACAACACGGTTGTGCTCTGCATTTCAAAAGACCTGCCATTTGCCATGAAGCGATTCTGCGGAGCCGAAGGATTGAACAATGTGATAACCTTGAGCGACTATCGCAATAAAGGTTTTTCTAAAAGCTATGGAGTAGAAATTACCGATGGTGCCTTTGAAGCATTGGCTGCACGTGCTGTAGTTATTGTTGGTGCCGATGGAAAAGTGAAACACACTGAATTGGTGCCTGAGATCGGACAAGAACCAAATTACGAAGCCGCCATCAAGGCACTTTAACATAACAGTACCATAAGAAAGAGCTCTGAAGAAAATTCAGAGCTTTTTTATTGGCACCCTTTTGATGACACTTGTTTCATAATTCCTGAGAAGTACTTTCTTTGCAAAAAAAAATCATGCGAAAGCGCGCCCTTATTTATTCAACCCTTTTGTTGTTCGCATTCAACGCATGTAAACAATCAGAAAAAACCTATACGGCTACCGTTTTTGAAAGCGGAGTAAGCTTGGGTGCACTCTCTAATCCTGCTATTGATGAGGCATCTGGCATGGATGCCAGCATCGTAAATCAGGGTAAATATTGGACGCATAACGATAGCGCAGGTGAACCAAGGATTTTTCTTATTGAAGAAAATGGTCAGTACCTGGGCAGTGCCTTGCTGGAAGGAATAGTCAACAGAGATTGGGAAGAGATTAGTACTGGCCCTGGACCAGAGGAGAATAAAAACTATGTATACATTGGTGAAATTGGTGATAACGAAGCCAGATATCAGTATAAATTGATTTATCGAATTGAAGAACCGCTTATCAATAAAGGCGATGAGGTGCACGTAACAGTTGTTGACTCCATTAAATTTCAGTTCTCTGATGGGCAGCGAGATGCTGAGGCATTCTTTATAGATCAGAAGAGCAAAGATCTTTATCTCTTCAGCAAACGCGAAAAGCAAATCAGCGTTTATACCTTGCCCTATCCACAAAGAACCGACACCATTTCTATAGCAAAAAAGTTATTAACCCTGCCTGTAACACAAATAACTGCTACCGACTATGATGCCAATACCGGAGAGCTGTTGATGAAGAACTATGATTCTGTTTACTATTGGAAGCGACAAGATCAGGAAACACTACTAGCCATGATGAAAAGAAAGGCTATTGTACTGCCTTATGAAGCAGAGCCTCAAGGCGAATCGATCTGCTTTACTTCCAATGGAAATGGCTACCTGACTGTTAGTGAAAAAAAGAAGGGCATCGAACCAGTCGTATTGTTTTATAAAAGAAAGTAGTTAAATCGTTTTTTTCTGGCTACGGCAACGATCGCTACAATACTTTACCTCCTCCCAATTTTTCTCCCATTTTTTCCTCCAGGTAAAGGGCCTGCCGCAAGTAGCGCAAGTTTTTTCTGGCAGGTAAGCCTTGTTTCCTTTCATACATTCAAAAACAGGTGCTACGGCAATTCGTTTGGCTCCAGTGAAAAATAAATTTACTGTATCTTCGTTCCATGCTTATGCGACTCTCTTTTTTAATTGCTTTGAGTATTCTATCCTTTGGCGTACTGGCCCAGGAAGAAACAGAAGAGCCGGAAGATCGCCCCTTTACCATTGATGGTGCCTTTACTTTAGATTTGGAACAAGAAGAAGAGCCTGTTGCCAATCCTAAAAAAAAGAAAGTTAAAAAGAGAGTTTACTACGGCATTAAAACCAAAAAAGCCTTTACCAGAAAAGGAACAGGAGAACGCATCACCTTCGAAAGCTTTTTCATTTTAAAAAAACCAGAGCTGCCGCAAACCTTTGTGCGTGATGTCTATTGGTACGACTACAAACGAAGAGAAGTTCGTAAAACTGCTCCCGCGAAATTCGATCCCAAGAGCGGCATACTCTTACATGGCCCCTACAAAAGATTTTTGCTAGGTGGTATAGTGCTCGAACAAGGCATTTACTACAAAGGCACGAAGCATGGACGCTGGATGAAATACAACCGCGACAGTGTTTTATTGGACAAGGAGAAGTATTTCAAAGGATGGCCCAAAGAATCGCAGCTGACCTATTATGACCCTTTTGAAAGAAAAAAACTAAAGGAAATCATCCCTATTGAATACGGAGAAAGGGAGGGTTACTATTATTTATTCCACGAAAATGGGAAGCCTGCTGTAGTAGGTGAATATAAGTTTGGACAGAGGGTAAACGATTGGATTGAATACTATTCTGATGGCAGAAGGAAGAAAATCATTTCATTTCCTAAAGAGCCCTTTGATAATATCAGCAGAGCCTTTGTGCGAGTTGAGTGGAATGAAAAGGGTAAGGAAATTTACCGCAAAGCACGTTAATCGACTTTAAAAAACGACAATTGAATTTTAAGCTTTGATTTTACCTCTTAAAAATTCTGCTGTATAACCCTTGCCTTTTTTTACCATTTCTTCGGGCGTTCCCTCAAATACCAATTGCCCTCCTCTTTTTTCGCCACCTTCAGGCCCTAGGTCGATAATCCAATCTGCGCATTTAATCACTTCCAGATTGTGCTCAATAACAATTACACTATGGCCCTCATCCACTAAAGCATTCATCGCCTTGAGTAATTTACTGATGTCGTGAAAATGCAAGCCCGTGGTGGGCTCATCAAAAATAAAGAGCATGTTGCCATCTGGTGCGTTTTTGCCAAGGAAAGATGCCAGCTTTACGCGTTGCGCTTCCCCTCCACTTAAAGAGTTGGATGACTGACCTAGTTTCACATACCCCAATCCAACATCATTTAATGGTAAGAGTCTGTCATAGATAGCCTTTTTATCTTTAAAAAAGTCAAGCGATGCTTCTACCGTCATGTCGAGCACATCAGCTATATTCTTTCCATTTACTTCTATTTCCAACACTTCTTGCTTAAAGCGTTTCCCATGGCAACTTTCACACTTCAAAAAGATATCGGCCATAAATTGCATTTCAACCTTAATTTCGCCTTCACCCTGACAGGTTTCGCAACGCCCTCCCTCTACGTTAAAGGAGAAGTGAGATGGTTTGTAGCCTCGCTGTTGGGCTAAAGGTTGATCAGCGTATAAATTTCGTACGGCATCGTAAGCCTTTACATAGCTCACCGGATTGGAGCGGGATGATTTTCCTATAGGATTTTGATCTACAAACTCTACTTGTGTTATACGACTAAAGTCACCTTCTAACTTGTCGTACTTACCGGGTGTTTCTGCTACAGAACCAGTAAGCCTGCCCACTACAGGGTACAGTATTTTTGTGACAAGCGTAGATTTGCCTGACCCACTAACGCCTGTGACCACGGTTAAGGTATTCATTGGAAATTTTACCTTCAGGTTTTTCAGGTTATTCTCTCTGGCGCCAACAACCGTAATGGAATCCTTCCACTTTCTTCTGATTTTCGGCACCTCAATCTTGTCTTCTCCGATTAGAAAATTAATGGTATGCGAAGCAATGCGTTTATTAACATCCGTTATTGAGCCTTGAAATACCAGCTCGCCACCATGTGATCCCGCATCTGGCCCGATATCGATTATCTGGTCGGCCGCCCGCATGATCTCCTCCTCGTGTTCTACAATAATTACAGTATTACCAAGATCACGCAGTGATTGTAAAACCTCTACCATACGCGCAGTGTCTTTAGGGTGAAGCCCTATACTGGGTTCATCGAGTACATACATGGATCCGACCAATGCGCTTCCTAAGGATGTTGCCAGTTTGATGCGCTGATATTCTCCACCAGATAAAGTAGAGGTAACACGGTTTAAGGTTAAGTAACCAAGCCCCACCTTTTCCATGTAGGCCAGTCTTGATCTTATTTCAGTTATAATTCTGTCAGAAATTTTTTGTTCGTAAGCGGGCAACTTCAAATTCTCAAACCACAGGAGTGCCTCCTCAATGGGCATCAATACAATATCTGTAATGGAGGTATCGGCTATCTTTACATATTGAGCATCTTTGCGCAAGCGAGTGCCTCTGCAATCGGGGCAAGTGGTGCGCCCTCTGTAGCGCGATAGCATTACACGGTATTGAATCTTGTGTGTCTTCGATTCTAAATACTTAAAAAAGGCATTGATACCATCAAAATACTCATTGCCGTTCCATAGTAAATCGCGTTGCTTTTGGCTGAGCTCATTGTAAGGTCTATGGATGGGGAAATCGAACTTAATTCCATTCTTCAACAATGGCTTTTGCCACTCACCCATGGTCTCACTTCTCCACGGTGCAATGGCGCCTTCATATACCGACATGGATTTATCGGGTATCACCAGGTCTTCATCAATACCCAACACTTTGCCAAAACCTTCGCAGGTTTGGCAAGCTCCGTAGGGATTATTAAAACTGAAAAAGTTTACTGAAGGCTCTGTAAAAGTCATGCCATCCAGTTCGAAGCGATCACTGAACTTCATGGTCTCTTTGCCTTCCACATAGACATGGCAATCTCCTTCTCCTTCAAAAAAAGCTGTTTGGATGGAGTCTGATAATCGAAACACGGTATCCTCATCGGCCGCATTCACCGCTGCACGATCTATGAGAATCTCAAAATTTCCATTGAGGGCGACCGCTTTCTTTATGCCTGGCTTCTTTTTACTTTTTTCTTTATTGACCTCAGCCGGTACTAACGATGGATTAAGAAGTTCTTCAATAAACTTAACCTCACCATCTACTAACACCCTGGCAAAACCTTTACTCAAAAGCAGGTTTAATTCTTCTTGTAACTTCCTGCCCTTTTTTATGTGCAGGGGACAAGCTACCATGACACGCGTTCCTGCTGACAGTGCATTTATTTTGTTGACAACGTCTGTTACCGTGTCACGCTTTACTTCTTGTCCGCTAACAGGTGAGTAAGTAGTGCCTACGCGTGCAAATAGCAATTTTAGGTAATCATAAATTTCGGTGGTAGTACCTACTGTGGAGCGGGGGTTTCGTGTATTTACTTTTTGCTCAATGGCAATGGCCGGAGAAACACCCTTGATGTAATCTACATCGGGCTTCTCCATACGGCCCAAAAACTGACGGGCATAAGAACTTAGGCTTTCGACATACATGCGTTGCCCCTCAGCAAAGAGGGTATCAAAGGCTAACGATGACTTGCCGGAGCCAGAAAGCCCTGTAATTACCACCATTTTATTACGCGGGATGGCAACACTTAGGTTTTTCAGGTTATTGACCCTGGCCCTTTTAATGATGATAAACTCCTTAGGGTCAAGTTGATCTATATCCTGTACTGGCTTTAGTTCTTTCTTCATGCGATACCTTGCTGTGCTTTAGCCTTGACATAGTTGACAAAGGCTTTGCTATAGTACAAACACAAACACCACCCTTTCGGATGGTGTTCAAATATTTACAAAAATATAAAAGCCAGGGAATGTACTTGCTTAGTCAAAATCAGGATCATAGCTAGCTTCTTTGCCTCCACGCTTTCCGCCACCTTCATAATCGTCATCATCGCTGCCTCCGCTGCTGTAGCTATCGTCTGTGTCGTTTCCGTAATCATCATCACTGTCGCTACCTCCGGTGCTATCGCCAAACTCCTCGTCCTCCTTCTTTTCGACATCGTATTCCCCATCGCTGTTTTTAACAGCCGGAACCTTTATCAGATAGGTTGCATCCTCTGTTTCTAAGGGGAAAACAAAAATAGGTTCCTTCTTAGCATTGGTAATACGGGTAATGCTTCCCTCGTATCCTGTCGGATACTGATCATTCAATAATTCCTTTAAATCGTCTGTTAGGTTCTCCAGACTTTTAATAACGCGCTTCTTACTCGTGGCCATAATTGGTTAAACTGCAAATCGGGCTCAAATAGGGCGATAAAATTGTTTGTAGGCAAGATTTTTTAAAAAATTTTTTGCACGATTTCAGAAAGTTTCTACCTTTTCATCCTGATCAATCATTTAACCCCCATACTATCGAGCTACATTTCTACGTTACCTAAAAAGCAAGACAGATGATTAACAGAGGATGCAGTGACAGCGAATTGGTGTCACGCTATCAAAACGGTAACGATGGGGCTTTTGAAATTCTCCTACACCGACACAAGTCGCGCCTATATACGGCCATTTATTTAAT
Source organism: Cyclobacteriaceae bacterium (assembly GCA_022842845.1). Taxonomy (GTDB): domain Bacteria; phylum Bacteroidota; class Bacteroidia; order Cytophagales; family Cyclobacteriaceae; genus Chryseotalea. The sequence goes on from JALHOT010000002.1 coordinate 115,649, forward strand.
TGTAAAGGACCGCTACAGGGCTGAAGATCTTTTGCAGGAAACCTTCATAAAAGCGGTAAACACCATAAAAGGTGGACGCTATAATGATGAGGGTAAATTTTCTGCCTGGATTGGCCGGATTGCTCACAACCTGGCGATCGATAGTTTCCGAAAGCAAAAGCGCTACCCGGAAATTGTGTTGGAAGATGGCAGCCATGTATTTAACTCTATGGATTTTGCCGAGGCATCGATGGAGGATAAGCAAGTACTGCAGGAATCTAAGGCCAAGTTGAGAATGTTAATAAAAGAACTGCCTGCAGAACAAAAGCAAGTGCTGATTATGCGCCATTACCTGCACATGAGCTTTCAAGAAATTGCCGACCGCACCGGAGTGAGCATTAATACTGCTTTAGGCCGAATGCGCTATGCACTGATCAACCTGCGCAAAAAGATGACTAATAACAGAGCCTATGATAAAAACTTTTACCCAGAACGACCTGATCCGGTATTTGTACCACGAGACTACGGAGAAGGAGACCGAGGAGATTAGCCAGGCGCTGATCGCTGATCCGGAATTGCATACGCAGTTTGAAGAACTGTGCTTAGTAACTAAAGACTTGGAGAAGGTACAAATGCAGCCCTCTTCTTCTGTTGTACTGAATATACTGAGCCACGTTCGAAACCTTTCTCAGCCAAATCAATAAATAAAGCCACGGCTTTATAAACCTATTCAGGTGATAAAAACATAGCAGGCAAAGTCTATGTAAAACATAGTATTGCTTTCTTTGCACCGTGAAAATTCTCATTGTCCATCAACATTTCAATACGCCAGAAAAAGGAGGTGCCTTGCGCTCTTACTTCTTAGCCAAGGCTTTAATAGAATATGGACACCAGGTGGTCGTTATCAGCGGTCACAATTCCAATGAATATAAAACCGAAAGTTATGAGGGTATTGAGGTTCACTATTTACCCGTACCCTACGAAAATGCTTTTGGCTTTTACAAAAGAATTAATTCCTTCATTTCCTTTCTTCGTTTAGCATCAAAATTTGCCCTTGCGCAACAAGGCATTGATCGCTGCTATACCATGTCAACGCCCCTGACAGTGGGCTTAGTAGGTGTGTGGCTAAAATGGAGAAGAGGCATACCTTTTGTTTTCGAGGTGGGTGATTTATGGCCAGAGGCCCCCATACAATTAGGTTTTATCAACAACCCTCTATTAAAATATTTACTGTTTCGGCTCGAAAAATTAATATACCGGCAAAGTCATGCGATCGTAGCTTTATCTGTTCCGATGAAGAAGATTATTGAACAGAAAGTGCCTCAAAAGATTGTTTATCTGCTGCCAAATATGGCAGACTTGGATTTTTTTGTGCCCGAAACTAAAAGTCCGGAACTTGAAAAAAAGTACTCGGTAGAAAACCGATTTGTTGTTTCCTACATAGGCTCTATAGGTTATGCCAACGGGCTGGAATTTCTATTGGATTGTGCTCGCATATTGGAGAGCCATGCCCTGCCAGTAACATTATTAATTTGCGGAGAGGGTGCCGTTTTGCCGGCCTTAAAGTCAACTACTCAAAAGCTGGGCATTAAGAATGTAATCTTTGTTCCTTTTACAAACCGCGATGGTGTAAAGGAGGTAATGAATATAACTGATGCAGCCTTCATCTCTTACAGGCCAAAAGCCGTGCTTGAAACAGGATCGCCCAATAAATATTTTGATGCCCTTGGAGCGGGGAAATTAATTATTACCAATTTCGATGGCTGGATCAGGAGTGAAATTGAACAAAATGCCTGTGGTTTTGCCATAGACTATACAAGACCGCAAGACCTTACAAGTAAGCTTCAACCTTTGTTGCAGAACAAGGCTCTCCTTCAAAAAATGCGCATGAATGCTCATGCACTTTCTCAACAATACAGTAGAAAAAAACTTGGTAAAATATAATGTGAGCTTATCGCTTCTTAATTTAGTCAGTAGCCAAATTCACGTCTTCAAATTTTTCTGCCTAATACAGACTTATCTGTTATCTTGAAGACAGAACTGCATAAGAAAGTCTGATCCTTTTTAGCCCATGTATTGAGCTTGCAAGAATAAGTTTAAGATGGTGATGAAGGGCCGTTGTTTTCACCGATATCAACCGGAGAGAATTTCAACGCGCCTTTTGGCTCAATTCTTTTGGTGGAAAGTTTAGACTATAAAATCTTATCAAGATAAGCTTCGTAAATGCTGCTTCATTTGTTCAGCATCTGAAAACTGAACGACTTCAAAGCCTTCCGCTACCTGGCTTGATCTTCCTTTAATATTACTGCCCGATACCTTAGAGAGAATTTCAGAAGGGTCAACCAATTGCGCATGAAAAAGCATTTTACCATTTAAATGTTTTACCATACCCGGCAAAAGGTTAGCGATTACCCAATTTTGAGACCCCACGCTAATGATGCCCATTTTGCGAATGTCTGCTACAAACTTGCGCGTGTTTAGCATTTTAAAAGCCGATAACACTGCAGTATTAATGGTGATAAATTCCTGATCGGACTTAACCTTTGCTATATAATCCAAAAACAATGTGTCTAATTCAATATCGTAGTACACAATAGCAGTTTTGTCTCTGTAGAATTCTTTCATATTATTACACCTGGCGGTCAATTAAATCCTCAGTAAAAGAACGAAGAATGTTCTTAGCTTTTTTATCTCCCTTAACGGCATCCAGGCTTTTAAAACCCTTTGCAAAATAACTGTTAATCTTTTTGTTGGTGAGGCTTTGTATCTCTAAACCATCGTACAGGCCACGAATAGCCTCCACTTTTTCTTGTTTGTTGAATTTGGTGAGCGATAGCCAATGATCTAAAACAATCCTTTGCTCTGCATTGGCTTTTTCTTTTGTTTTAATGAGCAGATAGGTTTTTTTGTTGGCAATAATATCACCCCCTACTTGTTTGCCGAATTTTTTGGGATCTGCGTAGGCATCTAACAAATCGTCTTTCAACTGAAAGCCTATGCCAATATTCACACCGAATTCGCGTAAGGCCTTTTGCTGCGCTTCATTTGCGTTGGCAAGGATGGCCCCTAACTCTAGTGCAAAACCTAATAATACAGCTGTTTTTAACTTGATCATGTTAATGTATTCGGCTTCGCTAACATCCGATCTTGTTTCGAAGTCCATATCGAGTTGTTGACCTTCGCAAACCTCTGCGGCCACTTTATTAAAAGCCCGCAAAACCTTCTTCAGCTTGGCATCTGGTAAATCCATGAACATATCATACACCTTTACCAGCATTACATCGCCTGATAAAATCGCTGTGTTAACATTCCACTTTTTATGCACGGTGGCCATGCCGCGCCTGAGTGGCGCCTGGTCCATAATATCATCATGCATCAGGGTAAAATTGTGAAAGGCTTCTACAGCAATGGCATAAGAAATAACAGATTTCACATCCTTCTTGTATAAAGAATAAGCCATTAAGGTAAGGAGAGGGCGCATGCGCTTACCGCCAATGTTCATTATGTAGCGAATGGGTTCGTAAAGAGAATCCGGTTGCTTGCCAAACTTATGTTTTGCTATGGCCTTTTCAATCAGTTCAAGAGAATTCACAAAAGTTTTTTTAAGAATGATGATTAAACAATAGTATTATGAAGATGTTATTTTATCTTTTTTCGGTTACTCAGCGAGTCAGGAAAATCGAGATCGTCTGTATCGTCTGAATATTTTTTAGCTGAAGGCAATTTATTGACCGATAGCTGTGTATCAGCAAATACTAAATCAATCAATCGTTTGTCAATATCTGTTTTCTTCACCCGAACCATCAATTTATCGCCCAACGTAAATCGCTTATGATTTCTTCTTCCTACAATACAATAATTACGCTCATCGAACTCGTAATAATCATCGTCCATATCGGCCATGCGAATCATACCCTCGCATTTTGTTTCAATGATTTCAACGTATAAGCCCCACTCAGTAACCCCGGAGATAATACCCTCGTAATCGCGCTTTTCAGCAGAGGCCATAAACTCAACCTGTTTGTACTTAATCGAGGCTCTTTCTGCATCAGCGGCCCGCTTTTCTCTTTCAGAAGAATGAAGACACTTTTTTTCGAACTCAACCTGATCGACCGAGGACTTGCCGTCCAGATAATGCTGCAACAGCCTGTGCACCATCATATCCGGATATCTGCGAATGGGTGATGTAAAGTGAGAGTAGTGATCGAAGGCAAGGCCAAAGTGCCCTTTGGCGGCTGTCGTATATTTAGCCTTGGCCATGGCTCTTACTGCCAATGATTGCAAAACATTTTGTTCTGGTTTCCCCTCAATTTCATCCATCAAACTATTAAGCGATTTTGAAATGGATTTTTCTTCGACCTCCAGCGCGTGGCCAAATTGTTTGGCAAAAGTGGCAAAGGTTTGAATCTTCTCAGGATCCGGATGATCGTGTGTTCTGTAAACAAAAGTGTTTTTATCCTCGCCCTTGCGCATGCTATAAACAAAAGTAGCCACCCGCTTATTGGCTAATAGCATGAATTCTTCAATAAGCTTGTGGGCATCTTTTCTGATTTTCGGAATAACTGCGAGTGGCTTGCCCTTCTCATCAAGCTTAAACTTTACCTCTGTTGTTTCGAAATTAACGGCTCCCTTCTTAAAGCGCTCTTTTCTCAGTTTATGCGCGTAATCGTTTAGCAGAAGCAACTCTTCGGTAAAATCACCTTGCTTCGTTTCGAGAACAGTTTGCGCTTCTTCATAAGTAAATCTTCTATCAGAATGAATAATCGTACGGCCAAACCATTCTGTTACAATCTGCGCCTGATGATTCATCTCAAACACGGCCGCAAAAGTTAATTTATCTTCCTTAGGTCTCAACGAACATAGTTCATTACTCAAACGCTCCGGCAACATAGGAATGGTTCGGTCTACCAAATAGACAGAGGTGGCTCTATCAAAGGCCTCTTCCTCTAAAGCGGTCTTTTCCTGCACGTAATGGGTAACGTCAGCTATATGAACACCTATTTCGTAATTACCATTCTCCAACTTGCGAATGGACAGCGCATCGTCAAAGTCTTTGGCATCTTCCGGATCGATCGTGAATGTTGTGATGGCACGAAAATCCTTTCTCTTCTTGATCTCCTCTTTGGTAATGCCTTCGTCTATCTTTTTTGCATCGGCTAATACCTGCGGTTGAAATTCAAAAGGCAAACCAAACTCTGCCATGATGGAGTGAATCTCGGCTTCATTCTCTCCTGCTTTACCCAGAATGCTCACCACCTTTGCTTCAGGGCTTTTATCGGGTCCTCCCCAAGCCACTACATCCACCACTACTTTGTCATTGGTTTTTGCTCCACCAATATTTTCAGGATACACGAAAAAATCCTGATGCATCTTTCTATAATCGGGCACTACAAAAGCGTAATTTTTGGATACTTCTATGCGCCCAACATAACGTGAACGGCCGCGTTTAAGCACCTCTAATACTTTACCTTCCGGATGCTCGCCATGCTTGGTCCGAAATACACTTACAGTCACTGTATCACCATCAACCGCAGCACCAAGGTCTTTTGATTTAATGTAAATGTCTGGTTGTTCTTCCCCAATTCTTACATAGGCAAAGCGCGAACTTACATGATCTACAATACCAGTGATGGCATTCATGCTGGCAATACCCGTGTAGGTGCCATCGCTAATTTCTTTAATCTGCCCTTGTAACTCTAACTCATATATAAAATTAGAGACTTGTTTTAGTTCATCTTTCTTCTTGACTTGCGCTTTGCGTGCAATCTGTTTTATGCTATAGCCCTTACCGGGATTCTCAGAAAAAATTGAAAGAATAATGCTCTTGATACGAGCAAAGGAATCTTTTCCTTTTGATGATTTTGTTTTTTTATTTTTTGACATTCTTAAGTCGTCATAACATTTTCAGCCTTGATGACAGGAAGGCTTTTCATTTTTAAAAATAACTGAGCTAATACTAATACATCAGCCGTACAATACGTCTTGATTTTCTCCAAGTCACCAGTTTGATAGTACACCGCATTTACTTTACTGCCATCGATATCACTCTTGCTTGATGGAATATTGAAAATTGAAGCAAGTAAATCGAGTGATGTGTAATGTTTATAATCTCCGAATTTCCACATATCCATGGTATCTAAATGATCAACCTGCCACGATTTTTTACCTGATAAATTCAAAGAACCAGGCAGCGCAATACCATTCACCAACATTCTTCTGCATAAATACGGAAAATCAAACTCCTTTCCATTATGTGCGCAAAGCTTTACCTGATCTCCCAGCTTTTCAAGCATGGTTTTGAACTCTTGCAGAAGTTGCGTTTCATCATGCCCAAAAAAGGCTTTTGTTTTCAATCCAAGTTCTCTGTTTTCATGATCAAACAACTTTCCAACAGATATGCATACAATTTTCCCAAACTCAGCGTAAATCCCTGCCCGCTCATGAAACAGGTGTTCGTCTGTCTGGGTTTCTTCTCTTTTAAAGAAAGAAGCCTTTCTTGACCATTGTACTTTTAGTCTTTCATCCAGGGAGTTAAAGTCGTTGGTGATGGCCACTGTTTCAATGTCGAGAAAGAGTATATCGCGTAATTCAGGTAACATTGTTAATTCAATTGATTATTCAAAATACGCAAAATCTTCTTTCTCACCATCGTTAAGTTAGGAGTGTACCACAGCATCTAAGCCAAGTTCCTTTACGAAAGTCAAATTATCATCGCCAATGCTGTCGGGTACAAAGACAAAGCGCTTATCGTAAATTTTGTTGCCTATATAATAACTCACCCAGTATTCGTTGTTGAGGTGAAAAACATTTTTGTCTATTGGCTCAATTAAAGCAGTGCTGTGGGCTGGTACTGTTTGCAAATAATGCCGAAGGATGGAGGTTTTTTGTGGCGCGCCATCTTTCTCTCCATAGCCATTGCTCGCGACCAATGTGTTCTCTATAGGAAAGTCGTTATTATTGATTAGGTGCACCAGCCACTCATCTGCCTCTCCGATAGCCTTCTTTTTTGCTACAGCAATCGTTACGTTTACTACATTAGGTATCTCTATGTCCTTCTTCATCTTACTTATTGATAAACCATTGCTTCATTACATTTTCTGCTTCCTTACCTTGGGGTGTAAAATCGATGGCTCCGTGGCGTCTTGCTCCTTGTGGGTACCATTTCCAAAAATAAACACCCTCGAGCCATGGCTGATGCCAACACTCCCTGAAAAAAGCTTCGTATGCATTGGCCTGTGTTGTTTCTGAAACTTTGTTAAGATCGTCCTGACTTGGCCATTGCCATGGATTAATCGTGGCATCACTGGTACTTTTATAGCCAATTTCTGTAAAGATGATGGGTTTTTGCGTGCGATCATGAAGTGACTGCATTTGCTCCAAAGGTTTTTGCCAGCCTTTAGAAAGATCATCAACACTTGGATGTTCATTTTTAGTTAATGGAAAGTAGGCCTGTATGCCAATATAATCAAGTTCTTTCCAGAAGGGCACACTTTCAAACTCATTAAAATTGGCCGCGTATGTTAATTTTCCTTTGTAGATACTTCTGATTTCTTTGATCAGTGAAAACCATTCTGGTCTGTGTACGGTCTTTTGCAACTCTGTGCCAATGCATAACAACTCTACTTGCTCTTCCTCCGCTAATGCAGCATAACTGAGTATAAATTCCTGGTAATTTTTAAACCATTGTTTCCACGCAGACTCGTTTTGCATTTCTATCTCTCCTGGCCACGAATCGCGCAACCAGATATGAGGTTTGATAATTGTTTTGATAGAAGATTGTTTAGCATAACGTGTAGTGGTGGCAATGCCTTCGTAAGATTCACCCCACCAAGGCTTGCGTACTGATTTTTTTTCGAAGTGAAGGCTGGTATCACCAGGATTTTGCTGCCAGGCAAAAGGTGTTTGCGACATCCATGTAATACCTATGGAAGAAAGCGCCAATACATCCTCGCGTGTAACTGGCTGAGGTGTGCCCACCCAGCAAATACCTTTTTGCTTTTCTACTGTTCTCTCTTCTCTATCAGTATTGACAACAAATAATGCAAGCAAGACAAGGGGAAGCGCGATGAGGGTAAACAACTTCATCGATTCAAAATTTGCATGCCAAATAATGAAACAAGGTGCTTCTTCATTTTTTCCTTCACTTCCTCAAAGTCTACCGTTTGGCCTAATTCTTTTTCAAGCGATGTAACAGCCTTATCATCTATTCCACAAGGCACAATATGCTCAAAGTATTGAAGGTTTATATTTACATTAAAGGCTAGTCCATGCATGGTAACCCATCGAGAAGTTTTAACGCCAAGGGCACAAATTTTCCTTTCGTCTCCCTGCTCTTGATTCCCTAACCAAACACCCGTAAGACCGGCAATCCTGCCGCACCTTATCCCATACTCCTGACAAGTAAGTATTACTGCTTCTTCCAATAGACGCATGTACTTGTGTATATCAGTGAAGAAATTTTCCATGTCAATGACCGGATATACCACTAACTGGCCTGGGCCATGGTAGGTAATATCACCGCCTCGATTAATGTGATAATAAGTCGCGCCTATTGCATGCAGTTGGCGTTGATCAAGCAACAGATTTTTCTCCTCACCGCTTTTACCCAAGGTGTATACATGTGGGTGTTCACAAAATAAGAGGTAGTTGGGGCTTTGTTGCTGCGCGTGTGCTGGCAAATTTCTGTTACTTGCTTTAACAGCCAGTATTTCATTGAACAAAGAAGCCTGGTAATCCCAGGCTTCTTTATAATCTTTTAATCCAAGATCGATGAATGTGGTGGCTGTATTAATTAGAGCGTTCACTTAATCTTATCTAACTCTGTTTTCAAATAAATGATCGGCTCAATGGTATCAGCATCTACTCCATTTTCCTTAGCCAGATAAAACGAAATCCAATCGGTCAGATGAATCAAATAGTAATACTGTTCTAATAAAGAAGCCCCTTCTCCAATAATATCGATAATCGGATTTGATTTCTTCTCCAGCATTTCCCTGCAAATCTCCATTCTCTTCTCTACCCTTTCATGATCGTGATCGGAGTACAAATAAATGGGTTGCATCATTGGCATGAGTGCCTCCGGAAAACGCCAGCCCACTAACTCATTGTGGTTCATTTCAGGGAAGCTGTTAATATGCGCAAATTGCTTTGAGTTCTCATTAATTTGCTGTTGAAAACGCAAGGCCATGGCATGCAGGCGCTGATCGCAGTAAATAATAGGCAGTTTACCTTTTAGTTTTTTAGCAATCAATTCCGCTTCTGATTGTATACCCTTCTCGCCCCTATTCAAAAATTCTATGGCGTTCTCCGTTTCTTTAATAAAAGCCGAGCCGATGAGGTTTGTGTGATAAAGCAACGACAACAGAGCAATCATGTTATAACCTAACATGGCTCTGGGACTTTCAGAACCAGCAGGAAGCTGGATATAGAACAGATTATATTCTCTCGCGATGTCGAGTATTTTACCACCAGAAGCAATTACGATACAATGCGCACGCTTCAGTAATGCCTTGTTAAGAGCCGCGATGGTTTCTTCTGTATTACCACTGTAGGAACTGGCAACAAAAAGGGTGTGTGGGCTTACAAACTGCGGAATGTTATAGCTCTTCACCACAGTTATGGGAATCGGTATTCTTCCAAAAGTCAGAGAATCTACCAGGTTGGCACCGATTCCGGATCCGCCCATACCTGCAATCACGATATTTCGGATATCACTGCCCGGTCTTACCAAATCTAAGCCTTCGCCAATCTTTAAGGCATCTGCCAGCTGGCGTGTAAATCCTTCAATGTATTTTTTTGTAGTCGACACTATTGTAAATTTTGGATTCAAAGGTAGAACATTTGCATGAGCGATAAAATTAAAACAGGTAACAAAGGTGAAGAAGTGGCCGCCCAGCATTTAGTCAGCAAGGGTTACGAAATCGTTGCCAGGAACTATCGCTATAAACATGCAGAAATAGACCTCATCGTGAAGAAGGGAAATATGCTGGTCTTTGTAGAAGTGAAGACCAGGCGACAAAACAATTTTGGGGCACCCGAAAGCTTTGTCACTGCTAAAAAAGCTGCCAAAGTCATAGAGGGTGCGGAGTATTACATCTTTTCAATAGATTGGCTAGGCCCTATTCGCTTTGATATTGTGGCTGTGAGCGGTTACTCCTCTGATTTGGTCGAACACTTTGAAGATGCCTTTCATTAAATGGCTATCTTGTTGGTATGAAAAAGTTTGCCTTGTTCATTCTCCTTTTTGGTTCAATGTCTGGCCTTGCACAAACAGGATCAGAAATCATCCTTTTTGATCTCAGTGAAAAAAAAGGGGGTGTGGTGCTGTCGAATCCTAAAAATATTACCAGTCGTACTGGTTATGACAACCAGCCATCTTTTCATCCTACCAAAGCTATACTCTATTATACCTCTTTCAACGAGCAGGGAAGAGCTGACATTAAGTCCTATAATTTGACTGCAGCGGAAACTAAAAATATTACACAAACACCCGAGCGAGAATATTCACCAACCGTTACACCCGATGGCCAATCTTTATCATGCATCATCCAGCGCGATAATGGAGCACAGGATTTAGGTAAATACCCAATGGATGGTGGTGAGGCCAGTACGATTATCAGCAACTTAACCGTAGGTTATCATGTTTGGGCCGACAATAGCCACCTTGCCTTGTTTGTTTTAGGTAACGATGGCGCTCCCAACACCCTACATTATCTTCGATTGCCCACCAGGGAAGACACAATACTCGCTGAAAATATTGGTCGCTCATTACACAGAATCCCCGGAGAAGAATCGGTGAGTTATGTTGCTAAGTCAAGTAGCGGACCTTGGGAAATTCGAAAATTCGATACGCGTACTTTTAAAATTGAACTCATCTCAGAAACCCTGCCCGGGAAAGAAGATATCTGCTGGACGCCTAAAGGAACAATCCTTTCAAGTGACGGTAGCAGTATCTATATGCTCGCAAAAGATACTTGGAAAAAAGTAGCTTATAATGGTGACCCCTCCATTCTTAAGGGCATAACACGCTTAGCTGTTAATAAAAAAGGCAATAAGCTGGCAGTGGTTGTCAGTGAGTAAGTCTTTAATTGGATGCAAAGAAATAGGTAAGTGGCTCTTCTAAAAGCCCTTTCCAATTACCCCAAGAGTGTCCTTGGTTTACTTCCTTGTAATTAAGTGAGTAGGCTTTTTGCTCAAGTACAGATTTCATAGCGCGTGCTTGGTTCTGCGTATCATTAATTATACCGGTACTCATGAAAACCTTTAAAGGTAATGGAGTAGACTCAGCATAGTTTTGAATAATAGTGTTGTCAAATGCTGGTGAGTGAATACCAATCAGATTAAAAACATCGCTTCGCACAAAGCCAACAAAGGCTGAATTCCACCCTCCTAATGAAGTGCCGAGGATTGCTCGATGGCTTGCATTTTTAATTGTTCTATATGTTGCGTCAATCGCAGGCACTAACTCATCACATAAAAAATTTGCAAATTTTTGATTGGCCCTTAACTCTTGCATTCTGCGGTTGTTGCTTAGATTGTTTGGGTCGCGGGGATCAACAAATACTGCAATAATTGGCTTAATCTTCTTTTGGTGAATAAGGTTATCTAAAACGATAACCATAGATCCTAGTTTATCATCTGCATATTCATGTCCATCCGTAACATAAATAACAGGCAGGTTATCCATTGATTGATAGCTGCTAGGCGTATATACCTTATATTGTACAGTATAGTTTAAGTTGGTAGCAATACTTTGTATCATCTGATTTTCAGAAAGCGTGCCTTTAGGAATATTCGGAGTTGGGCTTGTTTCCTCAGGAATTTTCCAAAGCGGCATGCGCAACTCTGAATTGGGTCCAAAACCACTGTACTGAATAAAAGGATTAAAGGAATCTACTTTCCAAACACCATCAACCACTACTTTGTAATCAAGTCTGGCATCTTGGGGGAAAGTCTTCTCTACAAACCAAATATCACTATCGCCTAATTTTTGACCAACAAATGTGGGTGACCATCTGTTGAAATCTCCAGCCCAATTAACACTCGTCCCTTGGGATTTGTATAAAAAGCATACTGAATCACCGAAAACAAAAGGAGTTTGTTTATTAGCTACAAGACTGTCCCATAGTGCATCAACTTTACTTTGGCGCAGGTTAGGATCAATAATTGAGGTTACTCTAACAAGGGTTGTCTTAAAATCTTTGTATGAAATGAATTCATGGTAATCAACTTCTTCATTCGTAAAGATTTTTTCTTCTTGACATGACACACCTACTGCCACAACCATAAGAAAGAATACGTACCTCATGACTTTTTACTTTATCACAAAGTATTGAAATACTTGATTAAGACAAATTTTGAAATCAATAAACGTATGTTATTTACTCACCTTTTCTTTACTCTTCTCTTCCAACAGTATTGCTTTTGCCTTTTGCAACTCTGCCTTTTGCTTTTCACTCACTTCTGGATAGCTCAAATTCAGTTTTTCGAATTGTCTATATATGACTGCTGCAATACTTAACCTGGCATACCACTTATCGTCTGCTGGTATGACAAACCATGGGGCTGTATCGGTAGAAGTGGCACTCAGGGCTTCTTCATAAGCTTTTTGATATTCATCCCAATAGCCACGTTCCTTTAAATCGCTTACTGAAAACTTCCAATTTTTTGTGCTGTCATCGATCCTCTCCATGAAACGCTTTTTTTGCTCCTTTTTTGAAACGTGCAGGAAGAATTTTAAAATAACCATTCCGTTATCTGTAAGGTTTTTCTCAAACCTTCTAATCTGCTTATATCTTCTTTCCCAGAAATTCTTATCGATCTTATCTACAGAATCTATACCTGGTATATTTTCGGCCAACACAAACTCGGGGTGAACTTTTGTAACCAAAACGTTTTCATAATGTGATCGATTATGAATAGCTATTTCTCCTCGCGCAGGCAAGGCTAGTTGATGTCTCCAGAAATAGTCATGGTCTAGTTCGTGCGAATTAGGTGCTTTAAAGCTATAAACCTTAACTCCTTGTGGATTGAAACCTGACATAACGTGCTTTACTGCACCATCTTTTCCAGCAGCATCCATCGCTTGGAAAATGATGAGAATACTATAGCGATTATGAGCGTATAGTTTGTCTTGCACTACAGCCAGGTGCTTTCGCCCTTCTTCTAAAAGCGCTTCAGAGTCTTGTTTATTAAGAATTTCGCCTTTGTACTTCGTATCAAAATCTTTCAGTTTGATTTTTGTTTCCGGCTTAACGAGTAAGTCTTTTACACGGATTAGTTTTTCATCGCTGAGCATAAGTTTGTCTTTTTACTAATCTAGCAACTCTTGTAGTTATAGATTATGATTTTGGTCAGTAGAGGCCGGGGTGGCTTTACCTGTACAAAAAAAATGAGGCCAGGTTAGCCTCACTTTTCATTCAATCTGAAATGACATTAGTTAAACGGTAGCGTGTAAGCCAGCCTTACTTGATACTCGCGACCGATACCAGGAAGAGGCGCATGCCCGCCTGAAAAAGCTTGAATAAACACTTGACCCTCGTCTGCCAAATCGTACACACCTGCACCTAATTCAATATTCTTGTTAGTGTATCGCAGAAACAAATTTGCCAACAGCTGTCCATTCACTTTTCCATATACATAATTGTCGTTGTTGTCTATGCCTGTTATCGAATTGCGTTCGCCTATAAGGTTAAAGGAAGGGTTGAGGGTAAAACCCTTTGCAATACGAATGCTCGCAAATCCATTCAGTCGGCTACCGGGCAACGCTAATACGTGTCCTTCATCGTTGGGCACTATGTAGTAGGGCACATCACCCGTATTCTTAGCATTGTAATAGGCATAATTGATCGATACGCTTCCCCATTCGTATTTTGCTCTGTAATCTAGCTCAAAACCCACCGATCCGGCTTTGTTAAAATTATCATATGTGCCTATAGGATTGGCCACATCTACAAAGTAGACAATGGGATCTGTAATTTGTATGTGAAAGGCGTTGCCCGTTAAAAACATATTGTCGTTTAGCTTATAACCTACTTCAATTTCTGCTACTCCCGTTTTTTCAGGTTCTACATCTGGGTTGTAGTTCATGTTCTCTAACGCAGGGGCGCGGAAGGCGCGGCTATATAATGCCTTAAAGTGTAGCTTATTATACGCTTTAGTAAAGCCAATGCGAGGGGAAAAGGCAGTACCAAACTGGCTGTGTGCATCGAAACGGCTGCCCAGTGTGATATTCAACGCATCGGTTTTGATTACTCCCTGGGCAAAAGCACCAAGGTTATAAAAAGATATGGTGTTATCACTGCTAAAATCTCCAAAATAATCAGCATCAGGTCCTGTATATTCAGCAAAGTCAAAGTAGGAATCGCCTCCGGCTACAACCGAAATCTTAGCGGTTGGATTCCAATCTACGTTAATGGAGGGAGCTACTCTGCGGGCATCGAGTAAATAAGGTACATATGCATCTTCAGCCGTTTTCCAGGGCTGGCCAGTTTTGATATTAACACGAGGCGTTATGGTTAACTTGTTGCTGGCTTTATAAGCATATTTTAGTTCGCCAAATATTTGCCGGAAGCTTATCCTATCTGGAATACCTGTTGTAGCGATTTCATCAAACTGATCCACCGACTCAAGTTTGTAATCATCATAAATGACGCGAACGCTAAAACCTCCCGCTGCAACCGCGGCATTTATCATCATCGGTCTTAACCGTGATTTGTCGGTAAGGTCAATACTGTTGCCAAAAAAATCAGAGTAAGTTTGGTCAGAACGTATGCCTTCCCCTAAGTGAGCACTCACGGAATACTCTATTTTATCAGTCTTCTGGCCGGCACTTATAGTGGTGTTAAGACGGCTAAGACTATTGGCGGTAGCTCCCACTAATGCATCCAAGAAAACACCATTTAATTGGGCTCCTTTTCGGGTGATAATATTGATAACCCCCAGCTCGGCATATCCTCCATATATACTTGAGCCCGGCCCGCGAATAATTTCAATTCTTTCAATATTATTAATGTCATAATGCTGCCCAAACTGGTTTGACGAAAATAGGATTTCGTTCATTTCTTGCCCGTCCATTAATAGTAAAATTTTGCCTTCATGCCCCCAGTTACCACGCGACCCCAGGCCCACTACGTTTTGCACGTCTACCCCAAAGGTAAAGCCAGGCACCTGGTTAAGAACATCCATTAAATCACGCGCGCCCATATTCCTAATTTCGTCTCTGGTAATAACCGAAATAACTGAAGGCGTTTCACGAAGGCTTAGGTCACTTTTAGAAACGCTAATAGGTATGTTCATCAATTCTTCTAAGCTTAAAGCGTAGGGATCGTCAGGAAACGTTTCTTGTGCAAAGGCGAAGATTGTGTTGATTAGCAACACAAAAGCAATTACTAATTTTTTCATATAGAGAGGGTTTGGTTTATTAAAGTAAGTAATTCCAGCGCCTACACTGAAGCTTCCTGTTTATTCTCGTAAAGCTCTTCTTAGAATTTTTCCAACATTACTTTTTGGTAGCTCTGCTCTAAACTCAATGTATTTAGGGCGCTTATAATTGACCATTTGCTCCTTGCAGAAGTCCTTCAACTCTGCTTCGGTTAACGATTCATCCTTCTTAATAACAAAAAGCTTTACTGCTTCTGTAGAATGTTCATCGGGCACCCCAATAGCTGCCGCCTCTAATACTTTTGGGTGTGTGGCCACAATCGCTTCTATTTCGTTAGGATATACATTAAAGCCTGAAACCAAAATCATATCTTTTTTACGATCCACAATCTTAAAGAAACCATCAGGCTCCATCACAGCCACATCCCCAGTCTTAAACCAGCCACCATCATAAAACACCTCGCGATTATCCTTCTGCCAATAGCCTTTAAACACTTGCGGACCTTTAGCACACAACTCCCCTGGTTCGCCTGCCGGCAATGCATTGCCATTATCATCAGCAATCATAATGTCGGTGCTTGGAAAAGGAACGCCAATAGAACTTGGTCTTTCGCTTCCCAATAGATTAATACACAATAATGGTGATGTTTCACTGAGTCCATAACCCTGGGTTATAAAATGTCCTGTTAAATTCTTCCAGCGTTCACTCACCACATCTTGGATAGCCATACCACCCCCTATAGTGGCTTTTAAAGGACCGAAATCAACTTCGTTTATGTTGGGGTGATTAATCAATGCATTAAAAAGAGTATTCACACCAATCATCACATTAATAGGTTGCTTTTTAAGCTCCTTGATAAAGCCCGGTATATCTTTAGGATTGGTGATGAGTACTACTTTAAAACCGAACTTCATAAATATCAACGCACCGTATAAGGCTGTGATGTGATAAAGAGGAAGTGGCACTAAGGTGGTCGCATCTTTAGGGAAGTAAACCTTCAAGAATGCTTCGCCTTGTAAGAGGTTAGCCACCATATTCCGATGCGACAACTCAGCTCCTTTTGAAAGTCCGGTAGTACCTCCGGTATACTGAAGCAAAATAGTATCTTCTGGTTTGCCTTTATATTCCTTATAGGTTAGTGTATTACCCTCTTGCAGAATTTTTGTGAATGATAGTGCTCCGGGTAGATGGTATGGTGGCACCATCTTTTTTATTCGTTTCACTACAAAATTAACCAGGTGCTTTTTCAAGCCCCCCAGCATATCACCCAGCTCTGTTACGATCACTGTTTTAATCTGGGTGTTGGCAAAAATCTTCTCCAGATTAAAAGCAAAGTTAGCGGCAATGACAATGGCCTTGGCTCCACTGTCGCGAAACTGATGTTCCATTTCACGAGGTGTGTACAGAGGGTTAGTATTTACTACTATCAAGCCCGCACGCAAAGCACCTATAAAAACAATGGGGTATTGAAGGCAATTAGGCATTTGCACCGCTATGCGATCACCTGGTTTTAAATCAGTTTTGTTTTGAAAGTATGCGGCCATGGCTCTTGACTGCTTATCAAGTTCCCCATAAGACATGACTTTGCCCATGTTCTCAAAAACAGGCTTAGCCTTATTCTTTTCTAATGCTTCGTTGAAAATATCCAGTAGTGTTGGATAATCAGCAGGATTAATTTCGGAAGACATCCCCTCGGGATAGCTAGCCAGCCATGGACGACTATTCATAAAACTCAAATTAAGTAAAATACTGAAAACACAATCGTTTGCGTCATTGAATCTTGTAGTAACTTGGTATAAAAATTAGAAACCATGACCTCAAACTACTTATTGGACTTTGTGAAACAACGCAACGCCCACGAACCCGAATTTCTCCAGGCCGTAGAAGAAGTAGCTCTTTCAGTCTTACCTGCATTGGAAAAGCATCCTGATTTAAGAAAACTTAAAATAATTGAGCGCATCACAGAACCCGAAAGGCTCATTTCATTCAGAGTAACCTGGCTGGATGATAAGGGTGAGACCCAAATTAACCGAGGCTATCGTGTGCAAATGAACAGTGCCATTGGCCCCTACAAAGGCGGCCTTCGTTTCCATCCTTCAGTAAATCAAAGCGTATTAAAGTTCCTTGCCTTCGAGCAGATTTTCAAAAATGCCTTAACAGGTGTACCCATGGGGGGAGGCAAAGGAGGTAGCGACTTTGATCCGAAAGGTAAAAGCGAAAATGAGATAATGAAATTTTGTCAGGCCTTTATGAGTGAATTAGCCAGACACATAGGCCATCGGTTGGATGTTCCGGCCGGAGATATTGGTGTTGGTGGCAGGGAGATAGGTTATCTCTTTGGGGCTTATAAAAAAATAAGAAATGAGTTTACAGGTGTATTAACTGGTAAGGGGCTGGGCTGGGGAGGTAGTCTTATCAGGCCTGAAGCCACTGGTTATGGCCTAGTGTACTTTGCCGAAAACATGCTTCAAACCCACAAGGACTCTCTTAAAAATAAGATATGCCTTGTGTCAGGATCTGGAAATGTTGCTCAATATGCCATCGAAAAAATTATTAATCTGGGTGGTAGGGTAGTCACCGCCTCTGATTCCAACGGTTACGTGTACGATGAGGCTGGTATTACTACTGAAAAACTAGCCTTCTTAATGGATCTGAAAAATAACAGGCGTGGCCGCATTAAGGAATACGCAGAAAAGTTTAAAGGCGTGGTCTACACAGACATTGATGATAAAGCCGATCATAATCCATTGTGGAATATAAAAGCCGATTGTGCCTTCCCTTGCGCTACACAAAATGAAGTAAACGAAAAAGATGCCCATAACCTTGTTAAGAATGGAGTGAGATTATTGGGTGAAGGATCGAACATGCCCACCACACCGGAAGGCATCAATGTTTTAATTGATAATGGAGTAATGTACGCCCCTGGTAAGGCTAGTAACGCTGGAGGTGTAGCTACTTCAGGATTGGAGATGACGCAAAACTATATGGGTACCAACTGGACAAAAGAGGAAGTTGATGCAAGGCTGGTGACCATCATGAAAAATATTCATGAAACATGTTTGAGTGCTGCGGCTGCCTATGGCAAACCCGGCAATTACATGCATGGTGCTAACATTGCTGGCTTTCTGAAAGTGGCCAGGGCCATGCAGGCACAGGGTGTTTTATAAAATTAAAAGCGCCCTTCAAAACATGAAGGGCGCTTTACTATATACCAGAAAAATTAATCGCTCCTCTACTCCAGCACATTTTCTACTTCATCTAACTTCTTGATCGAAAATTTACCAGAAGTGGCATACACAATCTTGCCATTTTCATCCAGCACAAAAAAGTAAGGAGTATCCTTTTTCTCAAAGTCGAGGGCTTCCTTATATGTTTTTAATTCTCCCTTATAAAATAGAATGTTCGGTAATACCAGAGGGTCTATATTCTGCACTGCCTTTTTCTTAGCTGTTCCGGTAGCGGCTGCATTAACACCAGTAAACATGGGAATAAAATAAACATGCACATCATAACCCATACCATCGAATAAGCTTCCTGTGTTTTTACGAACAAACTTCTCAAATACAGGTGAAAACCAGGAATTGAGTTCGTCTTCTGCTTTCTTAGAGTAGGCCAAACCTAGCAGGGTAAACTTTCCCTTTACATCCTCCGGTAAGTTTACTTTTTTGTCCTCCACCGTTTCGGCTTGCATGCCGGGAAACTGTTTACCCACAACCTGCGCAAACACACCATTTGACAAAACGAGTAGTAGGACGATCAATACTATACTTTTCCTCATAACAAGTCAGTTTTTTATAAACATAGATGTATGCATAATACCATCCCATAACAATTCGATGGTTGGCTGATGCATGCCATCAATAACGCGTTATATTATTTAATAGTACAAGGACTTATTGTAACCTGTAAAGGTTTGTTTTTACAGACATCCTTTTACCCATATTTTCTGTGGCAGATGGCTCTCTTAAAGTATTTACATACCACCACTCAGCCACAGCCTGTTCATTTTTTAGCTTGAGCAGCAAATATCCATGGTCTCTGGCATTGCCATACTTCAGGTGTGGATTATCGATTAACAACTTTTGCTCACTCAGCTTCACTGTATCATCCGTATCGTATTCATTCCAGTTCGATGAAGAAATACTGGGAGTGCCTAATTCAATGGCATAGGCACCAGCAGAAGTTGTAGGGATATATTTTTTAGGATTGGCCACTTCAAAAGCCCACGATGCGTGCGTGTCCCCCGTCACAAAAATCACATTAGTAAGCTTATTGCTTTGAAGAAAATCGGCCATCGCTTGTTGCTCGTATGGGTAGCCATCCCAACTATCCAGATTACGCGGTTGTGATGGATAAGGCCCTGATTGATCTACCTCTGAAAAGATTACCTGATTCCCTATTACTTTCCATGTTGCTTTAGATTGTTGGAGGGTGGTTTTTAACCAAGCCAATTGCTCTTCACCAAGCATGGTTTGTTGTTCACTCGTTAAAAGCGGATCACGCAAACTATCAGCAGGTTTTGTTCTTCCTTCCAGCCTTTCATCGAGCATAATCAGATCTGCAGTATTCCCGAAAGCAAAGGAACGGTAGTGATGGGTTGATTCACGAATCGGTATCCATTCGTAATAGGCTTTCATGGCAGCTGCTTTTCTCGCTGCAAAAGTACCCTCCTTACCTTCCTGGTGATTTTGGGCACCTTCTTTAAAAACATTATTGGCCACCTCGTGATCATCCCAAATGGTTATGAAAGGATGTTGCTGTCTTGCCTGTTGAAGTGCTCTGTCCAAATGATATTGAGAATAACGTGTTCTATAGTCTGCAAGCGTTACGATTTCATGTGCAGGTAAATGTTTACGGCCAATCGTTGTATCACCATAGCCACCCACTGCATATTCGTAGATGTAATCACCTAAATGAATAACGGCATCGAGTTCTCTTTGGGCAATTTTTTCATAGGCGTTGAAGTAACCAAACTCCCAATTACTACAACTCACAATAGCAAAAGAAACACTGTCGGGCGCAATGGCTGCTGTTTTCGTGCGCCCAATCATTGAAGTGGCGCCCAAAGCTTTGAATCGATAATAGTAGTACCGACCTGGCTTCAGGCCATCAACGTCAACCTTTACGGTATAATCGTGTAGTGCAGAAGTGCTGGTCGTATCTGATGTATAAACAGAGTTGAAAGAAGGATCTTCGGCTACCTCCCACGTTACCGAAATTGAAGCAATGGAATCTTCAGGCGTAACTCTTGTCCACAAAATGACCCTGTCGTGCAGTGGGTCGCCCGAAGCAACGCCATGGTAAAAAGGTTTGCTCGCAGCATCGTAGAGTGGAGCGACTGCTTCTTGAATTTTTTTGCCTTTTTGCTCTTCTCTGCAAGCCAGAAAAGCAAATAATAAAATCAAAAGTAAATAATGTGTTTTCATAGGGTCACTTTACGCGAAACTAGCTTTTTCTGTCTTTGCCCAATTTAAATATGCGGTTTATCAATTATTAACAAATTATGAAATGCAGGTTGCGCAATACCTACTCAAGGTCTTAATAGAAGCAGAATAGGTTAAACCCCACATTTTCAGTATCTTGCGCCACTTTGCACCAAACGCAGGGTATTTGTGTTCTAACATAGCATAAAACAATACGCACCATGGGAAGACCCCCTATTTTACCAAAGAAGAAAAAAGACGGTTTTTACATAGAAATTCGCAATAAAGGCGCCAAAACTGGTACTATCATCATACGCGATACTGAAGAGGCAATGATGCAGGCAGTTCGTCAATATCAAGCCACCAAAGACATTATTATCATGGGTGAACACCGCAATGGTAAAAAGGTGGAAGGGGCCGCGAAAAAAGGTCGCGCTAAATCAGCAGAGTAATTTCAGGAGCGCTGCGTCTGCTGAAAGAAAAGATTAGACAAAATCTCCCAATACCTGCTCTACAGATTTCTCTGAGCCAATCAACTCAAGTAAACGGAGCATGACTCTGTCTACCAAGGTATCGGGGCAGGAGGCACCACTGGTTAGTATAATATTAAGTGGTCGCTTTGCTGGCAAGAAATTTTGGGTGAACTCTTTCCTTTTTTGCGGATAGTTGTAGTGATGAATGGATAAGGCTGATTCAATTTCCTTTTCCGAATTAATGAAGTAGGTAGGAAACTTTCGCTCGCACAGCTCCACAATGTGAGAGGTGTTTGAGCTGTTATAACCGCCTACCACAATCGCCAAGTCAGCATCTGTTTCCAGTAGTTGATACGTTGAATCCTGATTATCATTGGTGGCGTAACAAAGTGTATCGCGTGTGTCAGCAAAATGCTGCCTGATGTTTGCCTCACCATACTTTTCAATCATTACCTTTCTAAAAAAGTCGGCAATGGCCTGTGTTTCTGAAGCCAGCATGGTTGTTTGGTTAACCACGCCCACTCGCTGAAGATCTTGCAACACATCAAAGCCAGTTGAAAATCTACCTACAAACTCTTTTGTAAATTCAGCTGGGCTCTTTGCCCCAGTGATGTAAGCAGCCAGTTGAATCGCTTCCTCCATATCGCGCACCACAACTGATTTTGCATGTGCGCCCGCATGCGAGAAGGTAGCCCTTGTTTCTTCATGCTTGGGTTTTCCATGAATAATCACAGTATAATTTTCCTTCCCAAGCTTCTCAGCACGGTTCCATACCTTCTCTACAAAAGGGCAGGTTGTGTTATACTTTTGAACATCCACGCCTTTGTCGAGGAGCATATGCTCAATTTCAACAGTGGTGCCAAAGGCAGGAATGATCACTACATCTTGAGGCTTTATATTTTCCCATGGCACAAACTGAGTGCCATCTGTATCCATGATAAACTCGATGCCGCGACTTTGTAAATCCTGATTCACTTCCTGGTTGTGAATCATCTGGCTTAGCAAGTAAACCTTCTTATCAGGATTTTCTTCAATGGCCCGGTAACTAATCTCAATGGCATTTTCTACACCGTAGCAAAAACCGAAATGGCGGGCAAGGATAAATTGAACATTGCCAAAGTCTAATCGCGCAGGGCTAAAATCTTGTTTGCGCAGATCTTTCACGCGTCTAGATTCCTTCACCTTGCCTGTGATGGACGAACGATAATAAGCCGGGATGTCAAACTTTTTGATAGCTGTAAAATTTACCTGCAAAGTAAACACAATTTGCTGCTGATGGTTCAGCCTGAAAATAAAAAGGCATCACTCCTGATTGCTCAGGAACAATGCCCCTTCATCTTTAAAAGAAAATACGGATTAAGCCGCTTTCGATAATTTATCTTCTTTTACAGTATTGGTTCTCACTTCTTTCGACTCGAGATCAAACCACTTTACTTCAACGATGTTGTTCTTTATATACCTTAACACTTCCATCACTTTGCCGTCTACCTTGTTGCGAACACGTTCGCCCTTCTTGAACAATTTCCTCATACAGTAAAAACGAGTTGTTAATTTTAAACCAAAATACGAATCAAAACTTAAAAGTCAAGTGTACGTTCGGTAATGCTTTTGATGACACAGGGCCTACATCCTGAAGGCATAGTTAAATTCTCTGGGGAAGTCATCGTAAGTACCACTTAAAATTACCAGGTCACCCGGCTTCTTTTTCTTTAATAACTCATTGAACTCTTTAACGGATTTCACCTGGGTATCGTTCACCTTGGTGATGATAAATCCTTCGCGCATTTCTGTAAAGCGCGCGAGTTTACCATTACCCAATGCTTTAACACGAATACCGTTGTCAAGTTCTAATCGTTTCAAGTCTTTCGCTTCCATGTCTTCCAGTTCAATGCCTAAAGAGGTAAAACCATCACGCTCCTCCGCCTTTACAACACTTGTTTTGCCATCGCGTCCCTTCAGGGTTACATCATACTTCAGTTCTTTGCCAGCTCTGTTCACGGTAACCTGAACTTTATCACCGGGGCGCTTACGGCCTATGTATTCTGTTAAGGCTGTGCTTGTTTTAATAGGTGTATTATCCAACTTCACCACAACATCGCCTTCTTTAAGACCAGCTTCCTTCGCAGCACTTTTTTCTGCAAAACCAGAAACATAGGCGCCCTCAATAATGTCCAAATCATACTGCTTGGCCAGATCGCTGTTGACACTGGCTACCGATACGCCCAGCCAGCCGCGTTGCACCACACCAAATTTGATAATGTCTTCAACAATTTTACTCACAATATCAGAAGGCACGGCAAAACCATAACCGGAGTACGCTCCTGTTGGGCTGGCAATGGCAGTGTTAATGCCTAATAAGCCACCGTTCAAATCAACCAAGGCTCCCCCACTGTTGCCAGGGTTAATGGCAGCATCTGTTTGTATGAATGATTCTATGGCTGTATTACCTTGTTCAGTCGCCCCTTCACGGTTAACAATGCCAATATTTCTTCCTTTGGCACTGATAATACCTGCTGTAACAGTTGAGTTCAAATTGAAAGGATTACCTACCGCCAATACCCACTGACCTACCTTGGCCTGATCGGAGTCAACAAAAGCCAGAAAGGGAAGATTGGTTTCTTTTACCTTGAGCACCGCCAAATCTGTATCCGGATCTGTGCCTATCACCTCAGCTTTGAAGGAACGGTTATCATTAAGGGTAACCTCAACCACATCAGCATCTTTCACTACGTGGTTGTTAGTAACAATATACCCTTCTGCATTGATGATAACACCCGAACCAGTAGAATGACTCGGCTGGTTACCGCGCCCCTGAGGGGGAGCACCAAAAAAATCTCTAAATGGATCAAAATAAAACTGCTGACTCTCTCTTGTGCTCTCCGTTTGCGTAGAGCGTATATGAACCACTGCCTTTGTTACTTTCTCAGCAGTAGATGTAAAGTCCATCGGGATGGCCTCTCCCTTATCGTTTACTGTGTAAGCAACTTTAGTGATTGGAGCACCATTGACATACTGCGTTGCGTTTACATTGTCTTTAGCCCACCATTGGTAAGCAGCTATTGTACAAACGCTTCCTAATACTGCGGCAAAAAAAATAGATGCAAATTGTTTCATATTCCTACCTGTTTTTTATCAAAAATTCGTAATCAAAAATCGGGCAAGCGGTTGGTAACATGAAATTTTGTCAGTTGTATACCTCCCCGCGAATCCCTCATTTTCACACTTTAGTACTAACGAAAGATCGCAATTATGGTTTTGGCTATGACTTAGATGTTTTTTGGGAAGGGTTTCTTAGTTCTAAGTGTGGGCGGTCGGCAATGTGATGCGAAAGCACGAACCCGAACCCTCTTGGCTGGTAACGGTTATGATACCCTTGTTGAGAGTTACAAAATCATGCACAAGTACCAATCCCAAGCCCGTTCCGGTTTCTCCCTCAGTGCCTGGTTTGCTGGATGCCTTGTTCTTTAATACAAACAGGTTGCGTATAGTTTCCGCATCCATACCGGTGCCACTATCTGTAATTGTTAAGTGGTGGACATCCAGCTCCTGTATGGAATCCAGCTCCACCCGCCCACCTGCGGGCGTAAACTTAATAGCGTTAGTTAGAAGATTTCGAAGAATGAACTGTATGTGATTCCGATCTGCCAGAATGCACACGTCAGCTGGAACTAAATTTTTAAGAATTATTGATTTTCTTTTTACCACTTCTTGCAACGAGTTACAAATGTTCTCTATCTCCATCCTTAATACCACCGGCTGAATGTTAATGCCCAAACCGTTTTGCATTTGATTGCGTGCCCAGGCTATCAGATTATCTGTGAGTGATACACTATTGCTTAGCTTGGTTTCCAGCTGCTCTCCCAAGCGGGTAATATCTTCTTGTTTTAATTCAGAGGAGTGATTCACGAGCAAGGATGCAAAACCTTGTAAAGAGGCAAGCGGACTACGAAGGTCGTGTGCTACAATGCTGAAAAATTTATCTTTCGTTTCATTGGCCGTTTTCAATTCAGATGTCTTGTGTTGTAACGCTTCCTCCTTTTGCTTTAATGCTTTATTAACCCGGTTATACTTTCGATTTAATAACAACAAAACGGTGGATAACAACACGGCCAGTCCTAAGCCAATAGCTGCCATAGCAATTTGTTGGCGCTGTGTCCTTATCACTTCTTCCTGCAAAGCCTTTTCAATTTTTAACAGTTCAAACTGGTAGGCCTCTCGCAGGGTCTTTTCGTAAATTTCCTGAAACTTAAATTGATCTTGCCGCTGGCGGGTTGTTGACAAATCAATGGCTTGGATATACTCTTTCAGATAGCTGTTTTGTTCTGCTGCTTTCCCTTCTCTTCCAAGCTTCTGCGCCATATGTAGCAGGCTTTCTTTGTACCATTTGTTAGGCTCAATACTTCGCCCTCCCACGATTGATTTCATCAGGTACTCATTAGCTTTTGCATTGTTGCCTTTCGCTTCATAAGCAAGGGCAAGACCATAAAGAGACTCATTTAAGGTGTTATTAAACTGGTATTCTTTTTCCGCCTGATGGATGGCGAGGGCGCGTTGGAAATAATAAAGTGCAGAGTCGTATTGCTGAAAAAACAAATGCGTATAGCCTAGGTTTTTGGTATCGTGCCGTGTTAGTACAGTATTTCTATACCTGCTGTTCAGCTTCATCCCCTCTAAACCATAGTGGTAGGCAGAGTCGTACATATCCTTTTCGTTAAAACAGTGAGCCAGATTACTAAAACTTACACCCAAGCGCCTCCCGTTACCCAGTTTCTTGAAAATCTTCCCTGCCTTTTGATGGTAATGAATTGCTGAATCATAGTTTTCCTGGTCGGAATAGATAAGACCAATGCTGATCATCGCATTTGCAACGTTAAGCTCATCGCCTTTAGATTGATAAATTGACATGGCTTGTTTTGCCAGGTTTACGGCCGACAAATAGTAACCTTGCATTGAATGCAAATTGGCAGCCATTCTAAGGTAGTGTGCACGACCACGGGGGCTTTCGTTTTCATTGGTAAATGCCAGCAGCTTCTCCAAATATCCCAAAGTTTTGGGTGTAGATAAGCGCATATACTCGCGTGCCAATTCGCTAAGTATTTCTATTTGCAGAGAATCACTGTGCTTCTTACTTATTTCAATTTCCAAACTATCAATATAGGGAGATTGAGCCCACACCCCGGCACTAAGCAGTAGGCAGACAGTGGTAATTTTTCCGAACATGATTAACTGGTCTTTCACAAGGTACAGAGAACACAGTAATATGCCTATGTTTGCAATATGAAAATAGCAGGCCATGTAAGGTTAAAAAAAGGGAAAGAAATTTCTCTGCAGCGCTTTCATCCATGGGTTTTTTCCGGAGCCATTCAAACAATGGAAGGTAATGTTGCTGACGGGCTTTGGGTAGAGGTGAAGGATTTTAAAAAAGATACCCTCGGATACGGGCACTATCAGAACGGAAGCATTGCTGTGCGCATGCTTTCTTTTGATCAATCAGTACCTGATGAATCCTTTTATGCCAATAAATTAATCAGGGCTCTATCCCTTCGCCAATCGGCCCAACTGCCCTCTTCTCATACAAATTGCTTTCGATTGGTTCATGGAGAGGGCGATGGCTTAACAGGACTCGTGATTGATTATTACGATGGTGTTGCCATTGTGCAGGCACACTCTACCGGTATGCATGTTGATCGTGAGAAGATTGCGCAAGCCTTAAAAACGGTGTTGAAAGATCAACTCAAGGCCGTGTATTATAAAAGTCAGGGCACACTACCCGGCAAAGTGAGAGACGAAAAAAATGATGGCTATTTATTAGGGATGGCCGCGGTACCGCATATTGTAAAGGAGCATGATCATAAGTTTTATATAGACTGGGAAGCTGGACAAAAAACCGGCTTCTTCTTAGATCAAAGAGAAAACAGAAAACTTTTGGGCGATTTTTCGAAAGGCAAAAAGGTCTTAAATACCTTCTGTTATACCGGAGGTTTTTCTGTGTACGCGCTAAAAGCAGGCGCAGCCCTTGTTCACTCTGTGGATGCTTCTGAAAAAGCCGTGGAGCTTACCAGACAAAACATAGCGCTTAATGGCTTTGATGCCTTACAACACGCTTGTTATGCCATGGATACTTTTGAATTCTTAAAGGATAAAAAAGACCAATACGATGTAATCATTCTGGATCCTCCTGCCTTTGCCAAACACCGCGATGCCAAACATCAGGCCATGAAAGGCTATCAGCGCCTCAATGCTGAAGCGATGAAAATGATTCGATCAGGCGGAGTACTCTTTACTTTTTCCTGCTCCCAGGTAATCGACAGAAAATTATTTTATGACACTGTTACCTCTGCTGCTATACAAGCAGGGCG
Organism: Cyclobacteriaceae bacterium; assembly: GCA_022842845.1. GTDB lineage: Bacteria > Bacteroidota > Bacteroidia > Cytophagales > Cyclobacteriaceae > Chryseotalea. The sequence goes on from JALHOT010000002.1 coordinate 143,265, forward strand.
CGATATTAAAGTACTAAGCCATTTGTGTCAGCCGGCTGATCATCCCGTTTCTATCTTTCACCCGGAAGGTGAATACTTAAAGGGGCTTGTGTTGTCAGTCCATTAGCAGCATAAGCAGGCTCAATTCCAACCTACGGAGTTATCAGCGTGTCTAAAGGATTAAATGCTTTAGCCATGAAAAATTTTCTGCTGTTGGTACTCCCTGCCTTCATTATAATGATAATGAGCAGCTGTACGGATGAACATATCGAATCCGACTGCCAAACACCAGCAACAGTACGCAATCTTTCCGGCCTGGATGGCTGCGGTTGGGTTTTTGAATTGAATGATGGTGCTAAGCTGATTCCCTATTGGCCCTGGTTCTGCGGCACACCGCCCCTGCCTAAAGCCATGACAGAGGACCCTTTGTACAACTTTGAGTTTGCCGAAGGAAAAGTAGTTTTTATCAATTATGAATTGATGCCCGACATGAACAGTGTTTGCATGGCAGGACCTGTCGTTAAAATTACTTGCCTCAGTGAAAGGGCCTTTCATACTAACGAATAAAAAATCTTAAATCATTGAGAACATAGTTGTTGCTTCAAGGCCAGGTACTCATCCCAAATCTCTTTAACAATGGTGGCTGCCGGTTGTACTTTATCAATCGCAGCTGCCACTTGCCCTATCTCAAGTTCTCCCTCTTCCAGGTCGCCTTCAAACATACCCTTCTTGGCTCTTCGTTTGCCTAACAAGGCTTCCATCTCTTCATTCGAAGCTCCACGCTTTTCAAGCGCCATCACTTCGTGAAAGAATTTATTCCTTAGCAAACGCACAGGTGTTAATTGCTTCATCATTAAAAGTGTTTCGCCTTCCCCAGCCTCTACAATTCTGTTTTTAAAATTCTGATGCGCAGACGATTCCTCTGCAGCCGCAAAACGACTTCCTATTTGTACCCCTTCAGCGCCTAATACTTCAGCTGCCAACATGGTGCGTCCACTGGCAATACCGCCCGCTGCAATTAATGGAATTGAGATGGCCTCACGCACCATGGGTATCAACACAAGGGTTGTGGTTTCTTCTCTCCCATTGTGGCCACCCGCTTCAAAGCCTTCAGCTACTACAGCATCAACACCAGCTTGCTCTGCTTTTTTGGCAAACTTGACACTACTCACCACATGCACTACAGTGATGCCTTTCTCTTTGAGATGACTTGTCCAGGTTGCCGGATTACCTGCCGAGGTAAACACGATTTTAACATCCTCTTCTACTAAAAGATCAATGATCTCCTTCATTTCAGGGTAAAGCAAGGGCACATTGACCGCAAAAGGCTTATGGGTGGCGGCTTTACACTTTTGCAGATGCTCTTTTAGTGTTTCAGGGTGCATAGAGCCGGCACCAATAATGCCAAGACCGCCCGCATTACTAACGGCCGAGGCCAGTCGCCAGCCGCTGCACCAAATCATGCCAGCCTGAATGATAGGATACTGAATGTTGAAAAGTTGTTGGATTCTATTTTGCATGGGTCTAGAAGCTTCTATTATGCTGAAAATCTGAAATTTAAGACCTGCGTCTCTTAAGGCCAAAAAATTATGCTTTTGAGTTGTCCACAAAGTCCAGATTTAATTTTAGGCATTTAAATTATTGATTATGAGGACATTAAGTGTTGTCGAAAAGTAAGTGTGGATAACTTCGAAAAATTGTGGAAAAGTATTTGGGCTGATTTTTGGATGCTTTTTCCGTTAGTCGTATAGTGCTACAACTCATCACTAAAACTAGAGGCTTGGCATAATGATTGTCAGGATGTTAAACTTACAAAGTCTATTTTCGTTTTTTACTTATGAAACATTTTTCTCTTACACTTTTTGCCCTGTTAGTGGCTGTATGCTCACTGGCTCAAACAAAAGTGATTAAATACCCGGTATTGGATGCCCTCATGAAAAAACAAGAGGGCCCTGTTCAGGTGATTAATTTTTGGGCAACCTGGTGTGGCCCCTGCGTAAAGGAACTGCCCATGTTTGAGCAGGTCAATGCCAGTAACCCGGCTGTAAAGGTTACGCTTATTAATTTAGATTTCTCTGATAAGCTTGATAAGGTCGATGCCTTCATCGTTCGTAAGAATATGAAAAGTGATGTGCTGCTGCTGGATGAGATTGACTATAATAGCTGGATCGACAAGGTTGACAAAAGCTGGGAAGGAGCTATTCCTGCCACGCTTATTTACAACCCTGCTACTGGTAAACGCGTTTTTACTCAACACGAGCTTAAAGAGGGTGAGCTCGAAAAACTGATTGCCTCTGTTCAATAATTAACCAAATAACACATAATCATGAAGTACCTAAAATCTCTTGTTGCCGCTGCTTTTGTAGCTGTTCTGTTTGTGGCCGCTAAACCAGCTGGCTATGGCGTGGGCGATACTGCCGCTGACTTTAAACTAAAAAATGTAGACGGCAAGATGGTATCACTTGCTGACTTTAAGAGCGCAAAAGGTGTGATCGTTATATTTGATTGCAACACGTGCCCGTATTCCAAGGCCTATAATGAACGCATCATTGGTCTAGCCAAAAAGTACCAAAGCACCTTCCCAGTAGTGGCTATTAATTCAAACTCTCCAGAGGTTTCTCCTGGCGACTCCTTTGAGGAAATGCAGAAGTATGCTAAAAGCAAGGGCTATACCTTCCCCTACTTATTTGACGAAACACAGGAAGTGGCCAAAAACTATGGTGCTACCAACACACCCCATGTGTATGTGTTAAAGAAAGAGGGCAATACTTTTAAGGTTGCTTATATAGGAGCCATCGATAACAACACCAAAGACGCGGCCGCTGCAGATAAAAAATATGTTGAAGAAGCTGTTGATGCCTTAATTGCTGGCAAGTCTGTTCCTACAGATAAAACAAAGGCCATTGGTTGCACCATTAAGTGGAAAGAAGCTTAATTGTTGATTTCTTCATTCAGCAAAAGGTTGCCCCAACAGGCAACCTTTTTCCATTGTAGGCACTTATCTGTTTACAGGTTTCCTCCTCTGGGTTAAGACCTCCAAAGGATTAATTGTGAATTCAATCACGGTTGTTGCCAGCTAAGGATATTTTGAAATGCGGGATATTTTTTGTCTAATTTTTTGTTTTGTGATGCCTGCGCGTAATTTTGCGCAACTTTTTACCAAACACTCGGAATTATATGGCGAAGTCAACCAAAAAGGCGAGCCCTAAAAAAGCAGCTAAAAAACCAAGCACAAAGCCTAGCGCTAAAAAACCAGTAAAGGCAGCTAAAAAAGCCGCTCCTAAGAAAGCAGCCAAAGCAGCGCCTAAAAAGGCAGTTAAAGCAGCTAAGCCAGCCAAAAAGGTAGTCGCTAAAAAAGTGGTGGCTAAAAAAGTAGCGCCTAAAAAGGCAACCAAACCTGCTACTGTTGCTAAAGTTAGCCCAAAGCCGCAGGCTAAAGCTGTAAAGGCGCCAGTGGCGAAACCCGTAGCCGTAGCCAGCCCTCAGCCTGCCCCAACCCCCAAGCCATCTTTGGCCCATACCGTATTTCCTAATGTGCCGCAGCAAAGACCTGTTGCTCACAGACCAACTAATAAGCCCGTTTCCTCCATCTCTGATAACAGAACCCGTTATTCTGATGAAGAGCTAAAGGAGTTTGAGAATCTTATCAACGAAAAGCTTGAAAAAGCGCGTGGTGAGTATAAAATTTTAAAAGATACCCTGAATCGCAATAATGATGAGGGTACAGATGCAACCTCTGGTGGAAATACAAAAGTACTGGAAGATGGTGCAGAAACTGCCGAGAAGGAGAATATGAGCCAATTGGCCGCTCGTCAGCAGAAATACATCACCAACCTGGAAAATGCCTTGGTGCGCATTAAAAATGGCACTTATGGAATCTGCTCTGTTACCGGTAAGCTCATCTCTAAAGAAAGATTGATGGCCGTACCGCATACCACACAGTCCATTGAAGCCAAAATGCTTCAGCAGGATTAAAAAGCTAGAAAATATCTCAATGAAGAACCCCGGTAACGGGGTTTTTTCTTTTACGGTAAGACTCAATAAAAACGTACCTTTGCTACAGAAAATATTATTACCGTGGATTTCCTACAAAATCATATTGAGGCGCTGATTTTTTGTGCGCCCTCTCCCGTAAAAGTAGCCGACATACAGGCATGCCTCTCAGAAATGTTTGGAGCCGATGTGCCTGAAGAGGACATCAAAGGAGCCATTGATCGGATTGAGCAGAAGTTTGCCGCTGAAGAGTCTTCTTTTCAGTTAAACCGCGCAGCCGGTGGCTACCAATTTTTAACCAAGCCTGCCTACCAGGCAAGCATTAGCATTTTGCTAAAGCAACAGTCAAAAAAGAGGCTTTCCACTGCAGCCATGGAAACTCTTTCGATCATTGCCTACAAGCAGCCCATTTCTAAAACCGAAGTGGAAAATATTCGCGGTGTAAACTGCGACTATGCCGTTCAAAAGCTGATGGACAAGGGCTTGATTGAGATAAAAGGCAAAAGCGAAAGTGTAGGACGCCCCATGCTCTATGGTACAACTGTAAAGTTCATGGAGTACTTCGGCATTAACGACTTAAACGAAATGCCTGTTCCTAAAGACTTCTCGCAGGAAGCAATCAGCTCTATAGGTGAAAGCACCGACACAAAAGAAACAGAAATAAACAATACAGATGGCCAAGCGTAAACTATCGCGCACCGATCCGCGCACCAGCGGAGGCGATGCAGGCCGCAGATCTTCTAAAAGCACCAGTAAAAAAAGCGCTTCGAGAAGTTCTTCCAGCCCACGAGCTGAAAGAACATCTGCCCCGCGCAAATTTTCAGATAAGCCTTTCGACAAAAGACGATCGAGCTCACGCTCCGGTGATGAAGGCCGTGAAGAAAGACCCAGAAGGTCTTCGTCCACAAGAAGCAATCCTCGCACTGAAGGAAGAGGAGAAAGATCTTTTGACAAGAAGAAATCTTTTGGCCGCAACGAACGTGGTGGCAGCAGACCTTTTAATGCTGATGCAAAGCCAAGACGCGGGTTCCCGGAAGGATTTAAACGTGAAGGAGATGACGAAAGACCAAGACGCTCCTCAAGACCAAGCGGAGAAAGCTCTACTTTCCGCTCGCGCAGCGGTGATGAAAAACCATTCAGGGCTAAATCAGACAACCCCTTTACACGCAAACGCAATTTCGATAGTGACGAAAACACTGACAGAAGAAGCGAGCGAAGAGAAAGACCGGCTGATGAAGAAAGGCCAGCACGTAAAACATTTTCAAGAGAACAGTCTACGGGTCGTTCTGACAACCCTTTTACCCGTAAGCGCGCAAGTGAAGAAGAGGATAGACCAAGAAGAAGAGCGGATGGAGAGGAAATGGAAAATAGAGGGGAAGAAGCTCCAGCCAGAAGGCCTTTTGCGAAAAGGAAGGAGTATGGAAATCGCGAGGTAAAAGACGATCGCGGTGAGAGAAGGCCGCGCAAATCATTTACAGAAGGTAAAATTATCTCATCAAAAGGATATAAAGACAGAGGAGATGCTGTTGAAGAGAAGCCTGAAAAAATGCGCCTTAACCGCTATATCGCCAACAGCGGAGTAAGTTCGCGCAGAGAAGCAGACGAAATCATCAAGATGGGCCTAGTAACCGTTAACGGTAAAACCATTACTGAAATGGGCTACCAGGTTCAACCCGGTGATGTGGTGAAACATGAGGGCAAGATGTTGCGTGCCGAAAAGCATGTGTACATCTTAATGAACAAACCTAAAGGCTACTTAACGACAACCCGCGATCCTGAGGATAGAATGACAGTGATGGAGTTGATTGGCTCACACATCAAAGAAAGAATTTATCCGGTTGGTAGGTTAGACAGAAACACCACTGGCCTATTATTGCTCACCAACGATGGTGGATTGGCGGATCAACTTTCTCACCCATCGTATAACGTAAAGAAAATTTACAAAGTAGAGCTTGACAGGCCCTTGGCCCGCCAGGATTTCGAAAAAATTGGTCAGGGTGTTCAGTTAGAAGAAGGTCGCGCCATGGTAGATGATATCGCTATTGTTTCTGAAGATGGCAAAACCATAGGCATAGAAATCCACATTGGCTGGAACCGCGTGGTGCGCAGAATCTTTGAATCATTAGAATATCAGGTTGTTAAACTTGACCGCACGATTTATGCTGGCCTGGATAAAAAAGACTTGCCACGAGGCAAATGGAGACATTTGCGAGAGGAAGAAGTTATCCGCCTCAAGCATTTAAAAAAGGGCGTGAATTAATTATGAAAAAGCTCCGACACATGTGTCGGAGCTTTTTTCTTTTAAGCGTGTTAATTATTACACCGAATGCAAGACTTCTAACTTTTGCAATAAGAATAATTGATTCAGAGCCCGGTCATAATTCTGTTCTGCATAGCTTGTTTGGTAATAGCAATCGTTATTGAGGTAATCCGTTAAAAACCTAAGGGCTTGCATGTACGTCATGATATGGCCGGCCAATGGCAAGTTTGCTTTTTCATTGTTAGTTAGTTCATCACCCATACCTTCTGTATAGCCAGCTAGCAATGCTTCATAAATATCTTTTCTTACTTGCATGTTTTGCTCAGTTGCCACCACCCCTTCATTAACCGTGGGCGTCATGCTTCTGATCATATCGCCTATATCTGAAAAAAAATAGCCGGGCATAAGCGTATCTAAATCAATAGGGCAAATTGCCTCTTGTGTATACTTATTGAAAAGAATGTTACTCAGCTTACAATCATGATGCATAATGCGTTGTGGAAAGGAGGGATCGTTTATCGCGTATTCATAAAAATCCACATAATTTTTTCTTGTTAATAAGCCATTCAACAAGGGGCTTGATTTCTTCAATCTAATGGGCGTAGCTTCAGTAACTGCTTTTTCCAGTTGATGAAATCTGTACTTAAGATTATGAAAATCCGGGATGACTATTTGTAGCTGTTGCGGGGCTAAGGTGATGAGTGCACGGGTGAGTGAAGCGAAAGACTTAGCCGCTTGGTAAGCCTTGTCGACTGTTATTGGCAACTCCTCTGTGTACGCATTGCTAATGAAAGTTGTAGCCCGCCAAAAATTTCCCGATGCATCGATCCATTGGCTTTCACCCTTGAGGGTATTTTGTGCTGCAGGAATTTGCAAGGCATTAGTAGCTGCTAAATGCTTGTATACAACCTGGTAGTTTTGAATGATTTTTAAAGGCTCTTTAAAAACGTTTTGGTTAATGGCCTGTAACACAATCGTTCGCTGGTTTGCATCCTCCACGCGATATGTCTGGTGGATTAAACCACTGCTCAGCAAGGATACTCGTATTGGCTCCCGCAAACCAAACTGGTAAGCCACTTCTTCTATTTCAGTGGCCATTAAAATTCGTCTGTTAGGGCAAAGGCATTTTTTCTATACATCCATTTTCCTGAAGTAAAATCAGGAAAGTCTACCGTTTGATTGCCAAGGGCTATACTTTGTTCACTAAGCGGGGTGATAGCACTCCAGGCAGCAGCGTCATAAACATCCATGGGCGTGGACACATTGCGTTTGATCGATTCTACAAATGCATGGATCACAAAGAAATCCATCCCGCCATGGCCAGCGCCCTTAGTGGCTTCACTCCAACGTTTCCACAAAGGATGATCATACTTTTCTAAATAGGGTTTGGCTTCTTCCCAGGCGTGCGATTTAGGACTGGTGCCTTCCAGGTAAATAGATTTGTTTACGTCCATCCATAAACCTTGTGTGCCTTGCACGCGAAAACCAAGAGAATAAGGTCTCGGCAAATTTGTATCGTGTTGCAACAGGATAGTTTCGCCATTGGCGCAATTCAACATGGTTGTTACCACATCTCCCAATTTAAAATTTACCTTAGCATTGGGATGATCTTCGCTGCTATTCTTCACAATATAGTCATGCAGACCGCGCGCTTTTGAAGAGAAGGACGAGAGCGATATAAAACGATTGCCCCGATTGATGTTAATCATTTCTGCCAAGGGGCCAATGCCATGCGTTGGGTATAAATCACCATTTCTGTTTACTGAATGATGTGTGCGCCACGAAGCCTCAGAAAATGCTTCTTTACCAAAAAGTACACCTCCCCCGTAGGGCTGTTTCCCGTCATTAAATTTAACAGCGCGTAAGTCGTGCTGATAACCACCTTGTAAGTGAATAAGCTCCCCAAATAATCCTTGACGCACCATGTTCAAAATGGCCATCACATCGCGCCTGTAACATACATTCTCTAACATCATGACATGTGCGCCTTTTTCTTCAGCGGCCTTTACTACATCCCAATGATCTTGCAGCGTGGTGCCGATCATTACCTCCGTACCAACATAGCGTATGCCGGCCTGCACAGCGCCTACTATCATTTCTGTATGCCATTCCCAGGGAGTAGAGATAATGACGGCATCGAGGTCTTTCAGCTCTAACAGTTTTTTCCAGGCATAAACATCTCCCTTAAATACTTTAGGCATAGGCTTAGCAGCATCTTTGATCAATTTATAAGATGCCTCTAACATGCGCTCGTCAATATCGCAGATGGCCACTACGTCTACATCATCGCGCAGCAAGAGCAACTCTAAATGGTTTTGACCGCGCAAGCCTACACCAATAAGGGCCATACGTACTTTTTTTGTTTGGGCAAAGAGATTGTTAATGGGCAGAAGGGTTAAAGCCCCTGCTGCCAGGCTGGTGGTTTTAACAAAGTTTCTTCGATTCATAATGATGTTGCTTAAGTAATGCTTGATTTTTTATTTTAGATGTTGTTGCACTGGTAGTTTAACAGTAAAGATGCTTCCTTGACCTTCGGTTGAAACAAAGCTTATTGATCCTCCTAATTTCTGTATAGCTTGTTTTGAAATATAAAGACCAAGGCCTGTACCTTGACTGTTAATGGAGGCCCTGTAGAACATATCAAAAATACGTGCCTGACTTTGAGCAGGAATTCCTGCCCCGTTATCCTCTACTGAAAAGCTTATCGCATGCTCATCCCGAACAAAATCAATTTTGACAAAAGGATTTTCTTGATCGGGCTTGTGATACTTAATGGCATTGGACAGCAGGTTATTTAGTACAATTTTTAATTGGTTTGGATCAGTCCATAAACGGTTATTTCCAGCTGGTTCATATATGATTTTAATGCTGGATGCGCCCTGCATAAAGTTAGCATCCTCAATACTTTCTTGAAGCTGTTGGTTAAAGTCTACCTCCTTCCACTCAAGTACACCCTTTTTGCTCCGGGCAAGGCTCAAAATATCTTCAATAACAAGATCCATTTTCTTGGCCCTGTCTTCAATCATTGTCAGTAATTTTTTTGAGGCCTCGTCTTGCACATCAAACTTTGAGATATTCGTAAGGCCCAAAATAGAGGCAAGGGGTGCACGTAAATCGTGCGAAGTACTGTATAAAAAACTGTCAAGTTCTTGGTTTGCTTTTCGGAGTTGATCGCGTTCATTCTCCAATAGCCATATGACCATACTCATACCAACAAAGGAAATCAGGCTGATATCTAACAAGCCAAAAAAACTTGGAATTTGATATTGAAAGCCGATTGCATTTAATACGATGATGGTGAAGTAATAACCTTGATCCAGACTATACAAAAGAAAACATCCAGCCAGCATCTTCTGAGCAAAACCTTTAATGAACAAATCGTTAGTCCATACTAAATAGGCGGCCAGCATAAATCCGAAACTGGCAATGAGGGTGCGCAAACCATAGCGCAATACATAGCGTTGCATAACACCTGCCGGATCGTTATGCCATAAAAGCACAGAGCCTATAGCCAGAGCCACAATAATAGCAAGTGACCAATAGGTTGTTAGCCTTCTGATGGGTTTACCCTTCATAAACTCCAAGGTGCCTCGCAGTAAGAAGAAGACATGCAGGAAGGCTCCTAATTGAGAAAGGCCCGAATAAATAGTACGGTTTAACACCTGACGAGTAATCTGCTCAGTTAGCAAGAACATCCCAACCATATAAATGGTAAATGCAAACCAACCGTAAGCCCAGGAAGAAAGGAACTTTCTGTTATAGGATTGGCTGAAATGATAAAAGAGTAAACCTATCAACAGACCGATAAGCCCTTGTAAAGCATAAGTGGCCAATAGGCGAGCATGGGCTTCAGAAATGGTAGCACTAAACACTAAAAATCTATTTAGCTCAATATAAGTATGCCTTTAGCAAATTAAAAAGTAATGCAGCTTGCTGGAAAATGAAACCACTGATGGTCGTAAAAACAAAAAGGTGCCCGATTGGGCACCTTTTTTTGTGGTGATGGAGGGAATTGAACCCCCGACACAAGGATTTTCAGTCCTTTGCTCTACCAACTGAGCTACATCACCTTGAAAATTGCCCTGTTTAACGGGCAACGGGGCACAAAAGTAGAGAAATTTACTTTCCGTGCAAAAATGCTTTTAGAAATATTCGGCTTTGGCCCTATTAAGACCTTCACTATTTGAAAACTCATCCTAAATTGTTCCTGAAATTGGATTTATAACGATTGAACCTTAACCTAGCGGTATGATTCAGCAAATAGCATTTGTTATCACATTAGGCATTGCCACCTTCTTCATTCGAAAGCGTGTTCTGCGCATTCGCGATAATATCAGGCTGGGAAAGCAGGTCGCGATTGATGACCGGATTGGCGAACGTTTTCAAAACATGCTTTTGGTAGCTTTTGGTCAGAAGAAGATGTTTAAAAAGCTAATACCAGCCATCCTTCACTTCTTTATTTATGTTGGCTTTTTGGTGATCAACCTTGAGGTGTTGGAGTTTGTTGTAGACGGTCTGCTGGGCACACACCGCGTTTTCGCCCCCTTCCTTGGTTCTTTCTATGGCATACTCATGAACATCTTTGAGTTTTTGGCAGTAGCTGTGTTGCTGGCTTGTGTTTTCTTTTTGATCCGTAGAAATGTATTGTCAATACCACGCTTTCATTCTGCAGAGTTAACCAAGTGGCCATTACTCGATGCCAATTTGATTTTGATTACGGAGATTGTGCTGATGACTGCCATTCTAACCATGAATGCCAGCGATCAAATACTGCAAGGTCGCGATGAACATTATGTGGCCACCGGCAACTTATTCTTCAGCTCATTTCTTATCCCGCTTTTTGAAAACTTAAGCACCGGAACCTTAGTATTCATTGAGCGTTTCGCCTGGTGGTTTCACATCATCGGCATTTTGGGTTTTGCTGTGTATGTAACCTACTCTAAGCACTTGCATATATTCCTGGCCTTCCCCAATACCTATTATGGAAAGCTAGAAGCCAAGGGCCATATCAACAACATGCCGGTGGTTACCAACGAAGTCAAATCTATGCTCGGGCTTTCCACAGAAGCTCCCAATCCACCCGCAGAACCCGGACGCTTTGGGGCCAAAGACATTAATGACTTAAGCTGGCATAATTTAATGGCGGCCTATTCTTGCACAGAATGTGGCCGTTGCACTGCCGAGTGCCCTGCCAATCTTACCGGAAAAAAATTGTCTCCTCGTAAGATTATGATGGATACCCGCGACCGCATGGAGGAAGTAGGTAAAAGTATTGAAAGTGGTGGCCCTGGTTTAAACGATGGTAAATCGTTGTTGGGCGACTACATTACCAAAGAAGAAATCAATGCCTGTACCAGTTGCAATGCCTGTGTGGAAGCTTGCCCGGTACTGATCAATCCTTTAGAAATTATTCTTGAGCTAAGGCGCTATGTATCCATGGAGGAATCAGGAGCACCAGCTTCATGGAACAGCATGTATCAGAATATAGAAACCAACTTTGCGCCCTGGAAATTTTCACCCAGTGATCGTTTTAACTGGGCAAAAGAAGAGTCAAACAAATAATCAATTCAGTTATGGGAAAGTTTGTTATCACGAAGCGATCTAACGGAGAGTTTCAGTTCAACTTAAAAGCAGACAACGGTCAGGTAATCCTTAGCAGCGAAGGTTATTCAAATAAAGCAGCTTGCGAGAATGGTATTGAATCAGTTAGAAAAAATGCCGTCAACGATAAACAGTTTGAGTTGAAGACTTCTTCCAACAACAAGTTTTACTTCAACCTAAAAGCAGCCAATGGTCAGGTAATTGGCAGCAGCGAAATGTATGAAACAAAAGCAGCTGCCGAGAATGGTATAGCATCTGTTACCAAAAATGCTCCTGGCGCCACTATAGAAGATAAGTCTTAAAAAGCATCATTCACGATTTTAAAATATTATGAACATACCTACCGTTGCCGACTTAGCCGCCAAAGGTCAAAGCCCTGAAGTTTTATTTTGGGTTGGCTGTGCCGGCTCTTATGACGACCGCTACAAACGTGTTACCAAAGCATTCGTAAAAATTATGAACGCTGTGGGCACAAACTTTGCCGTGTTGGGCACCGAAGAAAGTTGTACAGGAGACCCTGCACGAAGAGCGGGTAATGAGTTTCTCTTTCAAATGCAGGCCATGGCCAACATTCAGGTTTTGAATGGCTACGGTATAAAAAAAATCGTAACGGCTTGTCCTCACTGTTTTAATACCATAAAAAATGAATACCCCGAACTTGGTGGTAATTATGAGGTTATTCACCACTCTACCTTCTTGCAGCAATTAATCAACGAAGGAAAGATTAAACTAGAGGGAGGCGGCAGTTTTAAAGGCAAAAAAATTACTTATCACGACTCCTGCTACCTGGGTCGAGCCAATAATATTTATGAGGCACCCCGACAAGTGTTGGAAGCTTTAGATGCCGACCTTGTTGAAATGAAGCGGTGCAAAACCACCGGGCTCTGCTGCGGTGCTGGTGGTGCGCAGATGTTTAAAGATGCCGAGAAAGGCAAAAAAGAAATCAATATAGAGCGTGCCGAAGAAGCGCTTCATACAGGGGCCAAAACCATTGCCGTGGCATGCCCCTTTTGCATGACCATGATGACCGATGGCGTCAAAAACAAAGAGCGTGAAGCAGATGTTTCTGTGAAAGATTTGGCGGAACTGATTGCAGAGGCAAAAGGTTTATAGAAAGCCAGGGGCTTTAAATCCCTTCACAAAAAGATAATACTATGAATGTCGCTTTTACTACACTGCCCCCTACAGCACGCGTTTGGGTTTACCAGGCCACCAGGGCTTTTACCCAGCAAGAATCAAGCTTCATTCAAGCCAGGCTTGCCCAAGTTCTTGAGCAATGGACGGCCCATGGCAATACTTTGAAAGCAGGATTTGATCTGCCTTATCAACATTTCATTGTTATTGGCCTTGATGAATCTTTGTCAGGTGCCAGCGGGTGCTCTATTGATGCGCTGTTCCGACATCTGAAAGCATTAGGAGAAGAACTAAACATAGATTTCTTCAATCGCGAACTCGTAGGATTTCTGGTAAATAATGAAGTACAGCTTATACCACGCGCTGACCTTATTACGTTCTTTCAGCAGGCAGATGCTGAAGTGTTAACCCTCAACAACCTGGTTTCAGACAAGCATGGTTTAATGCAGGCATGGCTGCAGCCTGCCAAAACAAGCTGGCTAAAGCGCTATATGCCTGCTGTTTCGGTATAGAACACTGCCGTCTTTTTTGTAGTTTTCGGAATTAGTATGATGAGTATGCGTTATTGGTCATTTATTTTCATTGTTGTCGTAAGCGCTTCATGTAGTGTTGAGAAAAAAGCAATGAAGGCCTTTAACCGTGGCGAATACCAGAATGCCATCAGCCTTTATCAAAAAACTCTTTCGAAAAATCCTGGGAAAGCTAATTACTTCATAGCAGAAAGCTACAGGCTCTCAAATCGCATAAAAGAGTCCGAAATTTTTTACGCCAATGCCAAAGGGCCAGGTATTGATAAAGATACCGTACAATTTTACTACGCGCAGGCCCTCAAAGCCAATGGCAAATACAGTGAAGCACTTGCCCTGCTAAATAACCTGGCTGAAAATGCCAGCAGTGATAAATTGAAGAGGCTTGCCAACGCTCAAGTAAGCGGCCTGCAAGAGTTAGAAAGTCTCAAACAGAAAAAGAGCTACTACCGTGTAAGAAACTTGGAAGCACTTAACACGCCTTCTGCAGAATACTCTCCGGTGTTTTTAAATAACGAATTGTACTTCACCTCCAATCGGGGTTCAGGTAAAATTTATGAAGCAGAGGGTAAACCTTTCTCGAATATTTACAAAGTGGCTTCAAGGGGTGCCAATGTTGATTTAAACACCCTCAGCCCTTTGCCAGCTACCGTTAACACAGAAGGTATTAACGATGGTTGCGTTACCTTTTCGCCCGATGGAAAAGTGATGGTTTTTGCCAAGGGTAATACAGGCAAGAAAAAAGGTTCCGAAGACGTTGACTTATACATTTCGCGCTTTAGAAATGGTGAATGGACGGCAGCGCAGGCTATTACCGGAAGCGTCAACACACCGGGTCATTGGGAATCCACTCCTTCCTTTAGCCCAGATGGACGCACGCTTTATTTTTCCTCTTCTCGTCCGGGTGGACAAGGTGGCCTTGACATCTATTCCGCACGCATGGATTCGCGCGGTCGATTTTCGCAAGTAAAAAACCTGGGCTCAGAAATCAATACACCTGGTGATGAATACTTCCCCCACATGGCAGAAGATGGCAAGCTTTACTTTTCATCTGACGGACACGCAGGCTTTGGGATGCTCGATATTTTTGCGGTGAACCGCGTTAACGGACGCAACGTTATTCAAAATCTCGGTGAGCCTGTAAATTCTAATGCCGATGACTTTGGCATTTTTCTTTTCAAACCAGATCGAGGCTTTTTTACTTCTAACAGAGCAGATGGCAAGGGAGATGATGATGTGTTTACCTTCATCAACGAAGATCCTAACCTCAAAATTATCAACTACTACTTGCAGGGCATTGTCTATACTCCCGATAAAGAAGGCAAGCTTCAAATCCTGCCCAATACCAAAGTGAGCTTGCTTGACAACAAGCGCGAAAGCATGACCGATTACGTTACCGGAAATGATGGTAAGTTTCTTTTCAGAGTTTATGGTGATGAAGATTATGAATTGTTCGGAGAACTACCGGGCTACCTTACCAAGCGCCAGCCCTATACTACTCGTGGCAAATCGGTAGATCCTGCGAGCTTAAAGGAATTGGTTACTAACATTACCCTCGACACCATCCTGGTGATGGAGCGCATAGAGCTCAACAAAATCTTTGTGTTGGAAAATATCTATTTCGAATTTGATAAGTCAGACATTACTCCACAGGCTGCAACCGAGCTCAACAAATTAGTAGATATACTCAAGGACAATCCGGAAATTAAAATTGAAATGGGTTCCCACACTGATAGCGTGGGCACACAGGATTACAATATTCAGCTTTCACAACGCAGGGCAGAATCTACCGTTCGCTACTTGGTCGCAAACGGCATCACGCAGCAGCGCTTAAGTGCCAAAGGTTATGGTGAAACAAAACCGGTTGCCCGCAATACAAATCCCGATGGCAGCGATAACCCGGTTGGCCGTGCCCGCAACCGAAGAACAGAGTTTAAGATCATGGAGATCGGTGAAGTTATAAAACCGGTTAGTGAAGAGGCCGAATTTGATGAAGATAAATATTTCAAAGGCGATGGGAATTAGCCCGCTTACCTATCAAAAAATAATCTTATAACTTCTATTCCTATTTTTTACCTTCATCACTATTTTACCTGTGATGGAAAACAAAGCATCTCTACTGCTTACAGCGAGCCTGCTCCTGTTTGGTTTGATTTCGTTTAACGCCTCTGCTCAAACAATAATTTCCTTTGATGAAGATTGGCGCTTTCATTTTGGCCATGCTGACGACCCAACCAAAGATTTCAATTTTAGTTTAGCTACCATCTTTTCTAAATCAGGCAGTGCTTTAGCGACAGCCATCGATCCAAAATTTGACGATAGCCAATGGCGCAGTTTAAATGTGCCTCACGATTGGGCCGTTGAGTTGCCTTTTGTCAACAAAGATAATTTTGATGTTCAATCACATGGCTATAGACCTGTAGGAGGCTTCTTCCCCGAGACAAGCATCGGTTGGTACCGCAAACATTTCAATCTAAATAAAGCCGACTCTGGGCTTCGCTTTCAACTTCAGTTCGATGGGGTATTTCGCGATGCCAGCATGTGGGTCAACGGGTTTTACCTCGGTACTAACGAAAGTGGTTATGTAGGCATTACCTACGACATTACCGACTACTTAAATTTTAATCGAGAAAACGTAATAGTGGTACGCGTAGACGCCACACAATACGAAGGCTGGTTCTACGAAGGGGCCGGTATTTACAGACATGTGTGGTTAAATAAAATCAATAACCTGCACTTTGCAGAAGGCGGTGTGTTTGCCCATTCTACAGTAGCAGGTAAAAGTGCTACCATCACTGTTGAAACCATTGTACAAAATCAAAATCTGACAGCTGCCAACTGTACGGTACATACTTACCTCACCGATCGAAACGGTAAAAAAATTACACAAAGCAAAGAGAAGGCCCTGAGTCTCGCTGTTAATGCACAAGGTAGATTGGTTCAAAAGATTAGCGTCCCCAATCCCAGGCTCTGGTCACTGGAAGATCCCTATCTATACAAACTTGTAGCTGTTATTAAAAGCAACGGACGCGTAGTTGATACCAGGCGAGAACGCATTGGTATCAGAACTATTCGCATTGATGCTAAGGAGGGCTTTTTCTTAAATGGAAAAGCTGTAAAAATTCTTGGCACCAATAACCATCAAGATCATGCTGGTTTAGGAAGTGCCTTGCCGGATTATTTACAATACTATCGCATACGCTTGTTAAAAAACATGGGCTCTAATGCCTATCGCGCCAGCCACCACGCTCCAACGCCAGAGCTACTAGACGCTTGCGATAGTTTAGGAATGCTCGTCATGAGTGAGCAGCGCTTGCTGAACAGCAGCCCCGAGTATATGGATCAGTTTACAAGACTGATTTT
This sequence comes from Cyclobacteriaceae bacterium, assembly GCA_022842845.1. Taxonomy (GTDB): domain Bacteria; phylum Bacteroidota; class Bacteroidia; order Cytophagales; family Cyclobacteriaceae; genus Chryseotalea. Next base: position 160,122 of record JALHOT010000002.1, read on the forward strand.
GCGCGACAGAAATCATCCTTCCATTTTTATGTGGTCGATTGGCAATGAAGAAGGATGGATACAAACTACCAGTGTGGGCAAGCGTATTGCGCAAACACTGCTGGCAAAACAAAAAGAGCTCGATCCTACGCGCACCAGTATTTACGCTGCTGATTTGCCTAATGTTTTCAACGGCATCAATGAAGTCATTCCTGTACGTGGTTTTAACTACAGGCAATTTGCTGTAGCTGATTATCACCGCGATCATCCGAATCAACCCATCATCGGTACTGAAATGGGAAGCACGGTAACCACGCGTGGCATCTATGAAAAAGATACCGTGCGTGCTTACGTGCCAGATCAGGATATAACAGCACCCTGGTGGGCCAGTAGAGCAGAAGACTGGTGGACGCTGGCTGCTAACAATAAGTATTGGCTCGGGGGTTTTATTTGGACGGGCCTCGATTATCGCGGAGAACCAACTCCCTATAAATGGCCTAACATCAATTCGCATTTTGGTGTGATGGATGTGGCCGGTTTTCCAAAAAATATTTATTACTACTACCAAAGCTGGTGGACAAATCACGACATCCTTCATATTTCTCCTCATTGGAACTGGCCAGATAAAAGAGGGCAGGTGATTGATGTGTGGGTAAACTCCAATGCCGATGAAGTAGAACTCTTTCTTAACGACAAGAGCCTCGGCAAGAAAGTAATGGCTCGCAACAGTCATTTAAAATGGCCGGTAATCTATGAACCAGGAAAGCTGGAGGCTGTTGCTTACAAAAAAGGAAAAACATTTAAGCACAAAGTTGAAACAACCTGGCAAGCCTTTGAGGTAGTATTAACACCTTACAAAACCACCATGTTAGCCGATGGTAAAGACGCCACTGTGATTAATGTATCCATCATCGATAATCAAGGGCGTGAAGTACCAATGGCCGATAACATGATTCGTTTCGCAATTAGTGGAGACGCAAAAATTATTGGTGTGGGCAATGGTGACCCAAGCAGTCATGAGCCTGATAAATGTGCAGAAGGTCTTTGGCAGCGCAGTGCCTTTAATGGAAAATGTCAGGTAATCGTGCAGGCGGGCAAAACACCGGGCATCATTAAGTTCGAAGCTAAAGCTGCGGGGCTTTGGTCTGGGTCTACCGATATCATCACGATTTCTCCGGGCAGTGTGGCAAGCATTAGCAAAGATAAAACGTATGAACTGATTGGAGAATCAGCCAAAAGCAGAGAGGTCGGTCAAATGATGGGAGCTGATATCTCCTTTTTACCAGAGTTGGAAGCACGCGGCATTAAATTTTCTGATAAGGGTATTGAAAAAGATGCCATTGAAATCTTAAAAGATCACGGCTTCAACTATGTGAGGCTGCGCATTTTTAATAATCCCGCTAACGAAAACGGTTACTCACCGGGGCAAGGCTTTTGCGATTTGGAACACACCAAACAAATGGCCAAAAGGGTTAAGGCTGCCGGCATGAAATTCCTCTTAGATTTTCACTACAGTGATTATTGGGCCGACCCGGGCAAACAATATAAACCAGAGGCCTGGAAAAATTTAGGCTTTACTGATTTAAAGAAAGCTGTGTTCGATTACACCAAGCATGTTATGACCGAGTTGAGTGCACAGGGCACAACACCCGATATGGTGCAGGTTGGTAATGAAATCAATCATGGTATTATATGGCCAGAGGGCAGCGTGAGTCACTTGGATAGTCTGGCACAACTGATTCGTGCTGGCACAGCAGCTGTAAAAGCAGTAGACCCTACGGTAGTCATGATGTTACATGTGGCTTTGGGTGGACAGCACGATGAGTCAGCCTTCTTTATTGATAACATGGTAGCGCGTGGTGTACACTTTGATGTGATTGGTGAATCTTATTATCCAAAATGGCACGGTACGCTTGATGATCTGCGCGACAATCTTCACGACTTGGTGAAGCGCTATAATAAAGATGTGATTGTAGTTGAGTATTCTCATCGAAAAGAAGAAGTGAACAAAATTGCCTTTGAAGTACCCGGAGGTAAGGGCAAGGGTACCTGCATCTGGGAACCTCTCAATACCTGGGAATCCATTTTCGACAAAGAGGGGAAATCCAACCAACTGATTGAGCTCTATGATGTAATGAGTAGGGCCTACTTAAAAAAATAGGGCATTTGATTAATCTAAATTTATAACCAATACCTGGCTATATGAATCAAGTTTTGCAGACCAGCGATTACATCGTATTCCTCACCTACTTTATTATCGTATCAGGCTACGGTTGGTGGGTTTATAGTAGAAAGAAGTCTGCTGAGTCCTCCACAAAAGACTATTTCTTGGCCGAGGGCTCATTAACCTGGTGGGCCATTGGTGCATCTTTAATCGCCTCCAACATTTCTGCCGAACAATTTATTGGTATGAGTGGCGAAGGTTTCTTTGCCGGCATTGCCATAGCTGCTTACGAATGGGTGGCGGCCATTGCCTTGATTATTATTGCCGTCTGGTTTATCCCGGTGTATCTCAAAAACAAGATTTACACCATGCCCCAGTTTTTAAAGCAACGCTATAACGAAACAGTGGCCATTGTCATGGCTGTCTTCTGGTTGTTTCTGTATGTATTCGTCAATCTTACTTCAATCTTGTATTTAGGCGCTATGGCCATCAGTGGTCTGGCAGGTGCAGAATACTTTTATGTAATCGTATTGGGGCTTGCCGCCTTTGCTTTTGTTATCACCATTGGCGGTATGAAGGTGATTGGCTATACTGATGTTATTCAGGTGGCCGTGCTTATCATAGGTGGTTTTGTAGCGGTTTACCTGGCCTTATACACAGTAGATGAAGCCCTTAACCAGGGGAACAGTGCCATCAATGGCTTTCTGACCTTAATGAAAAAAGCACCCGATCATTTTCATATGATTTTCGATAAACCAAATGCCAATAGCAGCGGTGAATACATAAGTAAATACATAGCTCTGCCTGGTATCACCATGTATTTTGCAGGCCAGTGGATTGCCAACCTCAATTACTGGGGCTGTAACCAATACATCACCCAACGCGCTTTGGGTGCTGATTTAAAAACTGCACGCAACGGCATTCTATTCGCAGGCTTTTTGAAATTGTTTATGCCCGTGATTGTGATGTTGCCCGGTATCGCTGCCTATGTTCTTTATCAGCACGGGTATTTTGAAGCCAGCGTTTTTGATGGTAAGAAAGATGGTGCATATTCAGCCATCTTAAGTCTGCTGCCAGCAGGTATGAAAGGTCTTTCGGCTGCCGCTTTAACCGCAGCCATTGTGGCATCATTGGCCGGAAAGGCCAATAGTATTTCCACTATTTTCACACTTGACATCTACCACAACTATTTCAACAAAACGGCCAGTGAAAAACAACTCGTTTGGGTAGGGCGTCTTACTGTTTTAGTGGCCATGCTGATTGCGATATTCTGTACTTGGGATGACTTGTTGGGCATTGGTGGGGAGGGTGGCTTTACCTTCATCCAGAAGTATACAGGCTTTATCAGTCCAGGTGTATTTGCCATGTTTATTTTGGGGATGTTTTGGAAAAGAACCACCGGCACAGCGGCCATCGTAGGCATAGTTGCCGGATTCCTCCTCTCCATATTTTTTAATAACTACGCACCAAGCCTGCTGGGTAACGAAACGCTGCTTTACACGGCCTACCCCGATGGTAAGGGCGGCTATGAAATACCCTTCTTAATTAATATGGGATGGTCCTTCTTCTTTACCATGATATTGATGATAGCCATTAGTTTTGCGGGGCCTAAAGTCAATCCGAAAGCTTTTGCTCTTGATATGGCTATGTTTAAAGTCAGTGCTTCCAATACCGTTTGGATCACGATTATTATTATGGTAGTAATTGCCTTATACGCCAAGTTTTGGTAAGCAGATTTAACTCTATTTATTAATCTAATTCTATACTTTTGCCAGAGCTAAAAAATTAAAACGTATGAGTTTCCGCATCGAAAAAGATACCATGGGCGAAGTACAGGTTCCCTCTGACAAATATTGGGGAGCACAAACCGAACGGTCGCGCAACAATTTTAAAATCGGGCCCGAGGCAAGCATGCCAAAGGAAATTGTTTATGCTTTTGCCTACCTTAAAAAAGCAGCCGCACAGGCCAACCACGAATTGGGTGTGCTGAGTGCTGACAAAAAAGATTTAATAGCGAAGGTCTGCGATGAAATCCTGACTGGACAACATGATGGAGAGTTTCCTTTAGTGATCTGGCAGACAGGATCTGGTACACAAAGCAACATGAATGTTAACGAAGTGATCGCTTATCGTGCTCACGTTATCACTGGTGGTAAACTCACAGACGAAAAGAAAGTGCTCCATCCCAACGATGATGTGAATAAATCGCAATCATCTAACGATACCTTTCCAACAGCCATGCACATTGCCGCTTACAAGCAAGTATTGGAGATTACTTTGCCCGGTATGGAGAAGCTACGCGATACGTTGGCAAAAAAGGCCGCTGAATACAATAATATTGTGAAGACCGGCCGCACCCACTTTATGGATGCTACCCCCCTTACTTTGGGGCAGGAATTCTCTGGCTATGTGCAGCAGATTACCAATAGTATTCGTGCTATTAAAAATGCTCTAGAGATAGTAACTGAGCTGGCTTTGGGTGGAACCGCTGTAGGCACTGGCCTAAATACGCCTAAGGGATATGATGTGCTGGTGGCAAAAAAGATTGCAGACCTTACGGGCTATCCTTTTGTAACAGCACCCAATAAGTTTGAAGCGCTAGCTGCGCACGATGGTATGGTGGAGCTGTCAGGGGCTTTGAAACGTGCCGCTGTTGCTTTGATGAAAGTCGCCAACGACATTCGTATGTTAAGCTCCGGCCCTCGGAGTGGTATAGGTGAAATCGTCATTCCGGATAATGAACCAGGTTCATCCATCATGCCTGGTAAAGTAAATCCTACACAACCCGAAGCGCTCACCATGGTTTGTGCACAAGTGATGGGTAACGATGTAGCCGTTTCGGTAGGCGGTTCTATGGGTCATTTTGAGCTTAATGTTTTCAAGCCAGTGATTGCCGCTAACGTTTTACAATCGGCACGCCTCATCGGAGATGCCTGCGTATCTTTTAATGATAAGTGCGCGGTGGGTATTGAACCTAACCTGGCCATCATTAAACAACACATGGAAAACTCTCTTATGCTTGTTACAGCGCTCAATACGCATATCGGTTATGAGAATGCTGCTAAAATCGCAAAGACAGCGCATAAAGAAAACAAAACCTTGCGACAGGCAGCCCTTGACCTGGGTTTAGTTACCAATGAGCAATTCGACCAATGGGTGAGGCCCGAAAAGATGGTGGGAAGCTTAGAAAAATAAAAACGCTTTGCGCAAACTTTATCCAGCGATTCTTGCTCTTGCATTTGACAAGTAAAGGATCGCTGGCTTAGATCAAGCAAACATTTCAAATTATTTTGTACTTTTATTGTTGATTAAACCCAACGCACAATGAAAAACAGACTAGTATTATTTTTTTGTCTGGCGTTAATGGCAGCCTCCACAGCCAGCTTCGCGCAACTATCAAAGAAGGAAAAGAAGGAGTGGAAAAAGAAAGCCAAAGAATTCGCCAAGAATCCTGAAAGTTTAAAGACACTAACAGAAGAAAAGCAAGTTGCTGATAATTCAGTAGGTGATCTTACCAACCAGGTAAAAGCTTTACAGGGTCAGTTGGCACCTAAAGATTCCAGAATAGCCGAATTAGAGGACGAGCTTTCCAGAGCCAATAGCCAACTATCTGCTACCCGCGCAGAATTGGCACAGATGAAATCTACTCCGGCTGCACCAGCCCCAATGGATTTCTCTAAAGGCGTTGTTTTTAAGGTTCAGATTGGTGCCTTTAAGAACAAAGACTTGTCAAAATACTTTGAGAACAATCCAAACTTTGGTGGCGAAGCGGCTAAAGGCGAAGCTGACCCACAGAAATTAACCATCGGTGTATTTCGCGATTATTGGGAAGCTGATACTTTCAAAAAGTACATGCGCGAAATGGGCGTTAAAGATGCCTGGATTGTCCCATACAGAGACGGCCAGCGTGTAGAAATTAAGGATGTTTTAGAAGGTGTAACCAGCGATAAACCGGCTGAAGGCACTAAATAGTTTTTTTACACATAAAGGAATTTGGCGGTGTCACAAAATGACACCGCTATTTTTTTATACTTGTAATAACATAAGCACACACCCCAATCTTGGCCAATACCTATGCAGAAGCGCTGGATAAATAAAGCTGTCCCAACCGAAGAAGAGGTTCAAGCATTAAGCCAGGCGCTGAACATCAACAGTATTTTAGCAGCAATCCTTATCCAGAGAGGTATCAACTCTTTTGACAAGGCCAAAGCATTTTTCAGGCCCGGTTTACAAGACCTGCACAATCCCTTTTTGATGCAGGACATGGAGAAGGCCGTAGCTCGTTTGCACAGAGCCATCAGGCAAGAAGAGAAAATACTTATCTACGGAGATTATGATGTAGACGGCACGACAGCAGTAGCCTTGGTGTTTAGCTATCTCACAAGTTTTTATAAAAATTGCGAATACTATGTACCCGATCGTTACAGCGAGGGATACGGAGTGTCACAAGCAGGTATTGAATATGCCGCTGCTAACGGATTTAATCTAATCATTACACTCGATTGTGGTATCAAGGCATCAGACAAAGTAGTGTTAGCCGATTCGCACGGCATTGATTTTATTATTTGTGATCATCACTTACCCGATGCTGATATCCCCAATGCGGTAGCTGTACTCGATCCCAAGCGTGAAGATTGTACGTACCCCTACACTGAGTTAAGTGGTTGTGGTTTAGGCTTTAAGTTTATGCAGGCTTATGCGCAAAAACACAGAGATGAATCGGAGGTCTTTCAATACCTCGATCTTGTGTCTGTAAGCATTGCTTCTGACATTGTTCCTATAACAGGCGAGAACCGCGTACTTACTGTTTTCGGATTAAAAAAGCTAAACGAAAATCCATCGCCCGGTCTTAAAGCACTTAAAGAGATTTCAGCCATTCGCAATGAGCTGGATGTTTCAGGAATCGTATTTACACTAGGCCCGCGGATTAATGCAGCAGGCCGTGTGGCCCATGCCAACGGTGCCGTGAAACTATTAATAGCCTCAACTGAACAAGAAGCCCTTGACCTTGCCTTCTCGATTAATGAGAAAAATGATCAGCGCAGAGTAGTGGATCTTGATATTACAGCAGAAGCCTTGGCCATGATTGAAAGTGACGAACAGTTGCGTTCTGCCAACACTACTGTACTCTATAAAAATACGTGGAGTAAAGGCGTTATTGGTATTGTGGCTTCGCGATGCATAGAGCGTTATTATCGCCCCACCATCATACTAACAGAATCCAATAATAAAATTACCGGATCTGCCCGCAGCGTGCATGGTTTTGATTTGTATGAGGCCATAGAAGCGTGCAGTGATTTGCTAGACAAATTTGGTGGGCATCGTTTTGCTGCCGGGTTAACACTTGACTATAAAAATCTGGAGGCTTTTCGCGAAAGGTTTGAAAAGGTTGTAACTGAGCGCATCACCGATGATATGAAAAGTCCTGTGATTGACATCGATGCCAACATCACACTAGACATGATAACGCCTAAGTTTTTAAATATATTAAAACAAATGGCACCCTTTGGTCCTGATAATTTAAATCCTGTTTTTCAGGCAGACCAACTAACCGTGGCCAATGGCTTATCTTCTTTCAAAGAAAGACATCTTCGTTTTACAGTGCAGCAAGACGGTAATAACAGCATGCTTCCAGTAGTAGGTTTTGACATGATCAAACATTATGATCAGCTAGCCACAGGTCGCGGCTTTAGCATGGCCTTTACCATTGAAGAGAATAATTTCAATGGCAACAGCTATATACAATTGCGCTTACGCGATATACAAGCTGCTTAACTACTCATAGCGCAAAGCCTTCACCGGATTTGAAAAGGCTGCTTTAATAGTTTGGGTACTTACTACCAAGAGTGTTATAAACAAAGCAATCATTGCTGTAAGTATAAAAATTAGTGGACTCAGCTCCATTCTAAAAGCAAAAGTTTGGAGCCAGCTATCTGCAGCAAACCATACCATTGGAAAGGCGATAGCGTTGGCCACAAGCACTAGTAGTAAAAACTCTGAAGAAAGCATTCCTGCAATACCCAATTCGTTAGCGCCTAAAACTTTTCTTATACCAATTTCCTTGGTGCGTGTCACCACCATGAAAGAAACCAAACCAAGCAGACCGATGGTAGCTATAGCAATGGTGATAAAAGCAAATAAACTTAATACACTTGCTAAGCGCTGTTCTGCCTGGTACTGCCGTTCAAAGTTTTCGTCCAAAAAGAAATAAGTAAAATCGTAACCATCAAAATTTTTCTTCCAGAGTGCTTCTATACTTTCAAGCACTGCTTTTGTTTCTGTGCCTTTATAGCGCACAGCAAATAAGTAACTATAGTCAGGTGCGTAGTCCATGGTTATTGGGCGAATTTTTCTTTGCAGCCCTACCTGATGATAATCCTTTACAACACCTATCACCTCACCTTCAGGGTTACCCGATGGAGATACGATTTTTTTCCCAATCGCATCTTGGGGAGAGCTCCATCCAAATTGTTGAACAGCTGTTTCATTTAAAATCAAGCCTTGCTTGAGATCTTCCGCTTTATCATTGTCGAAATTTCTACCGGCTATTATTTCCAAACCAAGGGTGTTAATGTAGTGTTCATCCACAGCCATGTATTCGACACTCACCGTCTCTTCCCCCGTCTTGCCTTCCGGATAGGCAATTTGACCTACCCAGCCGGGCGTGCCAGGCAAAGCATTTGTATAACTCACACTACTTACATTTGATAACTGCTGCAAGTCATTTTTGAATACTTCAAAGACATTGGGTCGATCTATATTCAAACTCGCACGACTTAAGACCAACACTTGTTCTCTTTCAAAACCAAGAGATTTGTTTTGCATAAAATTCAGTTGCTCAATAACCACTAATGTGCCTGTTACCAAGGCCACAGAGATGACAAATTGAAAAATAACAAGTCCTCTTCTCAGTTGAACGCCTTGCCTGTTGCTTTGCAGCTTACCTTTTAATATGGAAGCTGGTTTCATAGCAGCCATTACAACTGCAGGATAATACCCTGCCAAGACAGTTATTAAGAAAATCAACAATACAACACCGAATAAAATTGTTGGATTGACCAAAGCAATCATTGAATAAGATTTGCCGATTAGAGAATTAAATAGCGGCATCAATAAACCAATGAGGGCAAGGGCTATAAATAGTGCCAAGAAAACCAGCACGAATGATTCGCTCAAAAACTGAGCTACTAACCCTCTGCGGGTAGATCCAACTACTTTGCGCAATCCCACTTCTTTGGCTCGGTAAACAGAACGAGCGGTGGCGAGATTGATAAAATTGATGCAAGCAAGTAAAATAACAAAGCTTGCAATGCCTATCAGCATATAAAGCTTTGATATGTCGCCTATGGGACCCATGCCATTGCCACTTTCGCTTTTGAGATACAGATCTTGTAAAGACTCAAACTCTACATAAGCAGTAGTGCCCCAGTCTTTCATCATTTCGCTGACACGATCCATATAAATATTTTTGGCTTTGGCGAAGAAACTGTGATGATCCACATCCTCTTTTAACAATACGTAATTGCGCATGTTGATATTCCCCCAGCCATCATCAAAAGAAAAAGATGGAACCAATTGCTGATATGTGGTAAAAGAAATAATCATATCGGCTTGTATATGCGAATTGGTGGGTATGTTCTCCATCACTCCACTTACCACAAAATTTAAGGTATCAGCCAACACAAGCGTTTTATTCAATGCCTCTCCACCAGGAAAATATTTTTTCGCCATAGCCTGTGAGATGACGATGTTGTAAGGCTCTGTAAGCGCCTTGTCAGCATTGCCATGAACCAATGGAAAAGAGAAAAGCTGAAAAAATTCCGGACTGGCAAAATGTATTTTTTCCTTCAGGCGCTTTCCTTCATGGTTGATCGTGAGGAAGGAAGCATTTTGTGTATAGAGAACCGCCTCTACCTCCGGAAAATCCTTTTCGAGAATTTTACCTACAGGCCAGCCATTGGTTTCATTGGCAGAACCTTTCGCATCAGGTGTATCATAAAAGGTGGTGTTTACTCTGTAAACACGATCGGCTTTTGTGTGGAACTGATCATAGGAGAATTCATCGATAACATACAGCATGATGAAAACACCTACCATTAAACCCAGAGATAAGCCAATGAGGTTAATACTTGTATAGCCTTTATGTTTCAATAGCGTACGCAAGGCAATTGTAAGATAATTCTGCAGCATGGGTAAATTTTTGCCTGGTATAGGAGAAAATTGTGCCATTTGGAAAAAGTCAATTTTTACTTCTTTAGAAGGCTTTTTAAGAAGATTACTGCTTGGTTACGGACATTGTTGTTCGCATGCGGACGCCTTTAGGTAAGCCTACAAAGCTGCTTCATTTATTGGCCAACTATGGTTCTAAAGGTAAGGTTGATGCGTGGCCTTTTTACTTTGGTGGTAGGTGGCAGGCGGTGTAACCAATGGTCTTGCGTTGCACCCTTCATGATCAGTAAACTTCCGTGTTCTAAAATGAGAGAAGCCGTGTGGGCCGTTTCTTTGTGCTTGAAAGCAAATTTTCTTTCCGCGCCAAAACTAAAAGAAGCTATGGCACCATGTTTCTTTAATGTTTTCTCACCATCGCTATGCCAGGCCATGCCTTCCTCACCAGTATGGTAAAGGTTGAGCAGACAGGAGTTATAGGTTTCCCCTGACAGTTTTTCTGCAATTGCCTTTAGTTTTTGCAATTCTGATGTCCAGAGCAGTGCTTCTTTAGTTGTATTAGAATATGAATAGGCAAAAGGTTTATCGCCATACCAGGCAACTTTACGTTTAGTAACATAATGTTTGCCATAAATCACTGCTTCATCGTTGCGCCAGTCAATGTTTGTTTGCAGCGCATCAAAATATTGCTGAGCCAAAACATCGTTCATTATCTTTCCATGATAATGCACAATACCATCAAAGGGTAAAAGATTAACAAGTGTAGTCTGATTAAATAAATCCATGAGTAATTATATCAATCAACACCAATCATAAAGCTTTGTTTCACTCTCTTCTGATAGCCTCAACCGGATCGAGTTTAGAGGCACGAATGGCTGGATACGTACCAAAGACAATACCTACCAGCAGGGAAATAAGTCCAATCACTATCATGGTATTAACTGTATACGCTGCCTGAAAAGGCATTTCTGTTACAGAACGTACGATGGGTACAAATATCATGGTCCCCAGCACTCCGAGGGTGAGGCCAATTAAGCTGCCAAAGGCAGAAACGGTAACTGATTCAGATAAAAACTGCATCATAATATCCGTGCGCGTTGCTCCCATGGCTTTGCGTATACCGATTTCAACTGTTCTTTCTGTTACGGATATTAAGAGCACATTCATTACGCCAATACCTCCTACCAAAACAGAAATACCCACAATCATGCCCATGATAATTCTAAAAAGTAGAAAACCTTGCGTGGCTTGTTTAACGCGCATTTCATTGGTCTGTACGCTAAAATCATTCAGGGCACCATACTTCTGTTTTAAGAAAGCTTGTACTTCTTCCTTCAATAGTGCCACCTCTTCAACACTTTCAGCTTCGATAAGAAGCTCTGGCGCATTGGCCTTTAATTCTGCCTGCGTGAGTAGTGTAATCGGCAGTATCAAGTAGGGGCCGGGGGATCGATCATTGGCTAAAACGCCTTGTATTATAACACTGTCTTGTCCTAATTGTATTGTTCTTCCCAGGATCGTCTTGAGTGAATCCTTTGGCCAGGCCTTCTTAACAAAGTGCTCATTTACTATAGCAACTTTTCGTTTCTCTTGCAGATCAAGTTTCGAAAAGGCGCGTCCTTCAATTACCTTCATTTTAGGATGCATGCTTTCACCTATCGACCAAATATTAGTACCCACTGTGCTATCACCTGCCACCACTGCATCTACTGCGCTTCTATTCAAAAATAAATGCGCAGGTTTTGACAATCTAAGTTCTTCTACATCGCCCGATGTTAAGATGGCAAATGTGTCTTTTCGTATACGTACCCCATTGATATTTTCATAAGCATTGCTTCTTACAGCGATGGCCTTCAATGAGGTGGTTTCTGTTATTTGTTGATTAGCATACTCTTCCATGCCGTCAATGAGTGAAAGAATAGCCACTAAAGACGCCACTCCTATGACAATACCCAGCACCGACAATAGCGTATGAAAAAAGTGTGAACGTATATTTTGAAGGGCCAGTAAAAAAGAACTGGTAAGTTTTTTCACCATTGCAAAATTTTTGTGTTAAGACGAAAGTCGGTGCTCTTTGTTACAGTACAATTAACGAGTTGCTTTTATCATATCTGCCGCCTTCTCAGCAATCATGATCACGGGTGCATTGGTATTACCGCTGCTAATCACAGGCATGACAGAGGCATCTACCACACGGAGATTCTCCATGCCTACCACTTTTAACTGAGGATCAACCACTGCTAATTCATCAATCCCCATCTTACAAGTGCCCACTGGATGATACACACATTCTGCACTGCGCTGTATGTGCTCCAGTAATTCTCCATCAGAGCTTTGCCTGGCAGGAACATGGCTGCGGACACGGTAAGTATCAAAAGCATTTTGCGCCAATGTTTCCATGGCATGACGCGCTGCCTTCACCATTACTTCTCTGTCTCTTTCGTGGCTCAGGTAGTTAGGATCGATAAAAGGCACTTCCGATGGGTTAGCAGAAGCGAGTGTCACGGTTCCTCTGCTTTCCGGTCTTACTTGCGTAGGCAATATGGTGTAGCCACTTTCGTGGGGAAATGTATCCAACTTAAAAATATCTGAGGTGTAATTATCACCTGGCTGAGTAGGTGTAAACTGGAACTGCACATCTGGCCTCGTTTGTTGTGGGTCCGATTTTAAAAAAGCTACTGCCTCTAAAGGACCTATGGATAAAGGTCCGCTACCGGTAATCAAATATTGACCAAGGGCTAGTGCCTGCATAGGTAAGGGTATGTAGTAATTATTAGTTTTTACACTACTCAGGCTGCTCATGGCATAAAACAAATGGTCGTGAAGATTCTTGCCAACACCTTCTAATTCATGCTGAACAGTAAAGCCATGTTTTTTCAGTTCATCCTTTGGTCCAATACCGGAGAGCATCAAAATTTTGGGGGATTCAAATGCACCGGCACAAAGGATTACTTCATGCTTGGCTCTTGCCGTAAGGGTACTGCTGTTGTTGGTCATAAAGTCCACACCAATAACACGCTTGTGTTGCAGCACGAGTTTTTTACAAAGTGCTCCGGTAACTATCGTTAAGTTGCTGCGTTTCATGGCGGGTTCCAGAAAGGCCTTCGCTGTGCTTTGCCTTTTTGACCTTTTCATGGTGTACTGTAGCCAACCGGCACCTTCTTGATTTGCCCCATTAATATCCTGATTAAGTGGCAAGCCTTTTTGAACACATGCCTGAATAAATGCTTCACCCACTTTTGTATGATACCAGGTGGCCTGAGTTACATTGAGCAAACCTCCTCTTGCATGAAAGTCGTTTTCATACTGTTCGTTGTGTTCTGATTTTTTAAAGTATGGTAATACATCATCGAAAGACCACCCATCACAACCCAATGATGCCCAATGGTCATAATCTTCACGCTGTCCTCTTACATAAGCCATCGCATTGGTGGAGCTAGAGCCTCCCAAAACTTTACCACGTGGATGATAAATTCTTCTGTTTTGCAAATGTGATTGGGGTGTTGTGTAATAGGTGTTCCAGTCTGCTTTGCTGTGGTGCAGTTTCATGTAGCCACCAGGAATATGGATGAGCGGGTTAACATCCTTGCCTCCTGCCTCTAAAGTAAAAAATGTTTGTTGGGGTTTTCTGTAAGGCGATTAGCCAGAACACAGCCGGCAGAACCGGCACCGATGATGATGTAATCGTAAGTCATAATAATATCACGACCTAAGGTAAAAGTTTTACCAATAAAAAAGGAGCCGAAGCTCCTTTCCAAGTGATGTCTTGCTCAATTCATTACTGAATCATTTTGGCAATTTTATCAACGGGAATCGTATTGGCCCATTTCAACACCTCAGCCTCATTGCTTTTATCTGCATACAGGGTTAAAAGGGTGGAGTTCATCGGTATCTGGAGTGTGTAGTCCTCCTCATTGGTTTCAGTATTTACATTCTTCTGCAAAATACTTTTGTAGCCGGCTATCTTTACCACCTTCTGTGTGCCATCGCCAGAGTTCCCCATAAAGGGAATGGCCAGAATAGCGTTAAGAGAGGATATGAGTGGAGAGTTGCTCATGATTTCGATGCGCGCTTTTGCTTCTGTTCCATAATCGCGATGAATCAGGCAGCCGGCAAGACCTGTGTTAGCCGTCACGTTATCGTTCTTCGTATTTGCGTTCAGGGCATCGAATTTTGTTGGCAAAAGGCCCAAAACCTCTTTGCCAATTTGTATGTCCAACTCAGTCATTAGTTGCTGCATAGCAAAGCGAGAAGCCTCCAGGTTACCTTTGGCATATTCTGCTTTAGCGGTTGCGAGGTGCGTATCAAATTGTGCAAAAGTGAGTGTTGCACTCAATAGAAATATAAGGGTTAATATCTTTTTCATTTTGTTATAAATTTTGAGGCTGCTGTCTGGTTTATTGCTCACCCAATTTTTTCTTAATTCCATCAATGTCAAAAGCTTCTGCCGCTTTCATCATTTCTTGTTCATTGGCAAAGTTGACACCCTGCCACACAATGATGGAAGACTGACCAAGGCCCACGCTTATCTTATAGCCAGAGGATTCATCATATTCAATCACACCTCTGTATCCCTTTACTTTTATTTGTTTAAACTGTTGTTCTCCCCCCGTTGTCTGTCCGTAACCAGCATTGGATAAGTACATATTATAAGAAGCCATCCAGGCGGAGTTGTTGGCGACCGTAACGGTTAGCTGCTTATCATCTTTAAGATACTCTCTCTGAATGGTAAGCCCCACCCAACCATAACCTGTACTGGTAACCTGATCTGATTCGCCCTCCTTGGGCAGACCCAATACCGTTTCAGGTAGAGATTTAAGAATATCATCACCAATTTCCATTTCTACACCCAGCATCGCTTGCTGCACCGCATAACGGGCTTCACCATAGTTTTTGGTTTTGTAGGAAGCTTCGGCATCAGCTAAATTCTGGTTAACATCAGGTGGTGTGCTGATTAAACCGCCACCACCCTTATTGCTGGGGTTATTGCTACTATTTCCCGTATTACTACCGGTATTGCCTCCGCCACTGGTATTGGTGTTTTGTTTACCACTCAGCTTTTTATCAATGGCTCGATCGGCAGCTTGTTCTGCCTTTTGTTTCAGTTTGTTGAGCACTACTTGTGCATTTGCCTGATGGACCAGAAGTCCCATAAAAAGAATAATAATCAGGGGCTGTTTCATTTTAAAAGATTTGGATGGTTATTTGAGTTGAATTTACTGATTGTCACTTAAAGTCTGATTCATGATTCTTGCGGAAGATATTCTACAGGCACATCTGCGGATTAAACCCTTTATCCACAGAACGCCTATCCTCACCTCAGAACGGATAAATGATCAAACAGGTTGCCAGCTTTTTTTTAAATGTGAAAACTTCCAAAAAGTGGGAGCCTTTAAGGCACGTGGGGCCATGAATGCTGCACTTCAGATTGATAGAGAAAATCTGCAAAACGGAGTAGCTACACACTCATCGGGCAACCATGCCGCTGCACTGGCCAGGGCTGCATCAATTGTTGGCACTGATGCTTTCATTGTAATGCCCAAAACCGCACCAACTATTAAGAAAAAAGCGGTGCTTGGTTATGGGGGAAAAATATTTGAATGCGAGCCGACACTCGCTGCCCGTGAAGAAATGTTAAACGAGGTGGTGAAAAGGACAAAGGCTACTCAAATCCATCCTTTTAATAATGATCATGTAATTACAGGACAAGCAACAGTTGCCAAAGAGTTGCTGGAGGATGTTCCTAAATTAGATTCAATACTGGCCCCTGTTGGCGGAGGTGGCTTATTAAGCGGTACTCTATTGACGGCTCATTATTTCTCACCTGGCACCAAAGTATTTGCCGGAGAGCCTGAGGGTGCAGACGACACCTACCGATCCTTAAAGTCAGGTAAAATAGAAGCTTCACAAGCCAATACAATTGCCGATGGCCTACTCACTTCACTTGGCGACAAAACTTTTCCCATCATTCAGCAATATGTTAATGAGGTAATGCTGGTTAATGATGCTGAAATTATTCAGGCCATGCGCACCATTTGGGAAACCATGAAAATTATTATTGAACCTTCCTGCGCAGTACCTTTTGCGGCACTCATCAAGCATAAAGAAAAATTTGCTGGTCAGCGCGTAGGCATTATCCTTTCAGGAGGGAATGTTGATCTTGAAAAAGTTTTAAAGCTATTTGTTTCTTAATCATGTATTCAGAAAATCGTCAGCAGTCATCTCAGGGACTTTCCTTAGAAAATCTTGCACAAGAATTTGGCACACCTCTTTATGTGTACGATGCCAATACCATCATTCAGCAAATTGAAAAATTAAAAAAAGCTTTTTCTTCCATCGACCTGAAGATAAAATATGCTGCAAAGGCCCTGACAAATGTTAATGTTTTGCGCTTAATGAAGCAACAAGGAATTGGTGTAGATGTGGTGTCTGTTAATGAGGGTCGCCTCGCCATGATGGCTGGTTTCTCACCCGCTGAAATTATGTTTACCCCTAACTGTGTAGACTTTAGCGAAATAGAAGAAGCGGTAAATTATGGCTTTGCCATCAACCTCGATAACATTCCCGCGCTTGAAAAATTTGGTCGTACCTACGGCCATTCAAAAGCCTGTGCCATTCGCATCAATCCGGGGGTGATGGCCGGGGGTAACTATAAAATATCCACAGGCCACGATCAATCAAAGTTTGGCATTTCTATTCAGCAACTGCCACAGATTATAGATATAGTAAAAAAGTATAATCTCCACATCAATGGTTTGCACGTGCATACTGGTAGTGAGGTGGTCGATGTTGAGGTGTTCCTCAAAGTGGCCGATATACTTTTCAAGGCAGCGCTCAACTTTCAAGAGTTAGATTTTATTGATTTTGGTGGTGGTTTTAAAGTGGCTTATCAAGAGGGAGATAAAGTGACAGATGTGAATGCCCTTGGGAAAGCCCTATCTGAAAGCTTTCAAAAATTTTGTAGCGACTACGGCAAAAAGTTACAAGCATGGATAGAGCCTGGTAAATTTTTGGTAAGCGAGGCCGGTTTGCTGCTGGTTAAAACTACTGTTGTTAAAGAAACACCCTCTATCACTTTTGCGGGTGTTAACTCAGGTCTAAACCACCTGATCAGACCAATGATGTACGATGCCTACCACCATGTGTCTAACGTTTCTAATCCAGGTGGGGAGCGCAAAACTTATACTATTGTTGGCTATATATGCGAGACTGATACCCTGGCAGCGGAACGGTCCTTACCCGAAATTCAGGAGGGTCACATTCTGGCGATACACAATGCTGGTGCTTATGGATTTTCTATGGCCTCGAATTATAACGCGCGGTTAAGACCAGCGGAAGTCCTGATCGAAAATGGCAAGGCAAGACTCATTCGAAAGCAAGAAAGCTTCGAAGATCTGCTACAAGGACAAATAATGTAAGCGGATTACTTTATACCAGCGGTCTTTCCTTATTCAAAAGAAAGACTGAATTTTATTGGTATGAAAAAAATCTTCATCCCCTTGTTGCTCGTTGCCTTTGCAGCAAACGCACAAAAAAAGGTTAGCGACCCTATTGTTAAAAAACCACTCACTCCGGCTGTTTATGATGGATGGAAAGACATCCCTTACAAGGCGATAAGCCCCGATGGAAATCAGGCAGCCATGCTCATCAATCCTCAAGATGGCGATGGGCGTGTTGTTTTTTATAACCTATTGAATGCAAAAGAGGATTCGGTACAGCGCGCAGCCGATATTACTGTGTTGTTTGATAGCCGACATGCTGTTTTCAAAATCAAGCCACAGAAAGAAAAAGTTAAAGAGCTAAGAAGGCAGAAGAAGAAAAAGGATGATCTCCCAAAAGATTCTCTTGGTATATTTTCTTTTAGCTCCAGGCGCACCGAAAAAATTGCAGGAGTACGTTCTTACAAGGTGCCCGAAAAAAATGGTCAATGGCTAGCCTACATGCTGGAGGCAAAAAAAGAAGAGAAAAAAGCCGCAGTAAAATCCGATAGTGTTTCTAAAAAGGAGAATACCCCAGCTGGCAAAAAGGCTGTGAAGAATAATGACGAAAATGGTTACAGTCTTGTGCTGCGAAATTTGAATACCAAGCAAGAACGCGTATTCAGCTATGTAAAAGATTACACCTTTTCAAAATTCGGAAATGCCCTCCTTTTTACATCAGCTGGTTATGATAGCACACTCAAGCCGGGTGTCTATTGGTTCGATTTACAGAAAGAACAGCTGACAAGTATTTTTGATGGCCATAAGAAATTTAATTACAAAGGTCTTGCCATCAACGAAGCTGGTGATCAGGCAGCTTTTTTAGTGGATAACGATACCACCAAAAACTTAATACGAAACTTTACACTCTATTATTGGAAAGGTGCTGCCAACAAAGGCCGGCCCTTGGTTGACAAAAAGACTGCGGGCGTACCTGCCGGTTGGTTGGTGAGTGAACATTATACCCCAAGCTTCTCAAAAAATAGCACCACTCTATATCTTGGTCTGGCTCCTCAACCAATGATACAAGATACCAGCAAGTTAGATGAAGAGATTATAAAGGTTGATGTGTGGAATTGGCGTGATAGTGTGCTGCAAACACAACAAAGCAAGCAGCTTGATGCAGAAAAAAAACGAACCTATATGGCCGCTTACGATCTCGTAGGCACATCGCTAAAGCTTTTAGCCAATGAAAAAGTGCCAGCCATCACGCTGGCTGATGAGGGCAATGCACCTCATGCCTTAGCCGTAAGTGACAGACCGTATCGTTGGAGTAATTTTTACGACATCAATACACAAGAGGATGTCTTTACTGTTGATATTAAAAGTGGTGTGCCAACACTGGTGGCAAAACAGATAAAGGGTAACGTCAACATCTCGCCTAAGGGCAAGTATGTATTTTGGTACAGTCTTTCCGACACTGCCTGGTTTAGTTACGCTATCAACAGCAAACAAACTCATGCACTCACACAAAAAATTCCGGTGTCTTTTGCAGATGAAGAAGATGATCACCCCGATTACCCATCTGCCTATGGGCGTTTGGGTTGGCTTGAAGATGACCAGCGCTTATTACTTTACGATCGTTATGATATCTGGTCGATTGATCCTGAAAACAAAAATGCCGCCATTAACCTGACAAAAATTGGGCGCAGTCAAAAAATTGTTTTCCGCTATATTAAACTTGATCCGGAAGAACTCTATATAAAAACCGATGCAACACTCCTGCTTTCTGCCTTTAATGAAATGACAAAAACCTGGGGCTATTACTCGCTCTCGTTAAAAACAGGTGAACTAAAAAAATTACTGGTCAGCGAGCATCGTTATGCCGGTACTATTAAAGCACTTAACAGCGAAAGGATTCTATTTACTCGAGAGTCATTCACAGAATCACCCGATGTGTGGGTAAGCAACCTATCGTTTCAGTCACCCAAAAAAATCAGCAACGCCAATCCTCAAATGAAAAACTACAAATTGGGAAGTGTTGAATTGGTGAAGTTCACCTCATTGGACAATGTACCTTTGGAAGGATTACTGTACAAACCAGAAAATTTTGATCCGAAAAAGAAGTATCCGATGCTGGTTTACTTCTATGAAAAAAGCAGTGATCAGCTCTACTCACATTTTAAACCTCAGCCGGCATGGTCAATTATACAACGCACCATGTGTGTAAGCAACGATTACCTGGTGTTTGTACCTGATATTGTCTACAAAATTGGTTTACCGGGTGAAAGCGCCTACAACAGTATAATGCCTGGCGTAACACACCTCATCGGCAAAGGATTTGTAGATGAGAAAAATATCGGCATACAGGGCCAAAGCTGGGGTGGCTATCAAGCGGCCTACATCATTACACGTACAAATCTCTTTAAAGCAGCAGGGGCAGGTGCTGCTGTTGTGAACATGACTAGCGCTTATGGTGGCATTCGCTGGGGAAGTGGTTTAAGTCGTATGTTTCAATATGAGCAATCACAAAGTCGTATTGGTGGCACCCTGTGGGAACGCCCGCTTTACTATTTAGAAAACTCTCCTTTGTTTACAGCCGATAAAATTCAAACACCGGTACTCATTATGCAAAATGATAAAGACGATGCTGTGCCATGGTACCAGGGTATAGAATTTTACATGGCGCTGCGCAGGTTACAAAAGCCTGTTTGGATGCTAGTGTATAATGAGGAGCTGCACAACTTACAACAACGCCAAAACAGAATGGACTATGATAAGCGTCTGATGCAGTTTTTTGATTTTTACCTGAAAGGAGCTCCGGAGCCTGAGTGGATGAAGTACGGTATTCCGGCAACGGAAAAGGGTATTAATACCGGGTTTTAATATTGCTATTGTTAATTAATGATTAATTCGTGTCAAATGAGTTTGAAATTCATTTCGCTGGCAGGCATCGTGATCAGTTTGACAGCTTGTGCTTCAAAAAGTACGCTGCCTGTTACTGCTGAAAGCATAAGGCCTGAGAAGTCAAATCCTACCAATGAAAAAGTGGTGGTTGCGCCTTCTTTTGACTCTGTCATCACAGAGAAGTATTGGAAACTGATTGAGTTAAGAGGTCAACCTGTTTTGAACGCACCGGAAAAATCGCGGGAAGAACATTTTATCCTCAAGACACTTAACAATAAAATAATCGGCTATGGCGGATGCAACTCATTTACTGGTAGCTATGAGTTGTTAAGCGGAAATAGGATCAGATTTTCTAAGCTGGCTTCTACGATGATGGCTTGCGTCAACTCCAATTATGAACAAGAGTTTTTGCGCATGTTCGAAAGTGTTGACAGTTATGGTTTAAAAGGAGATACCTTATCACTTAGCAAAGCCAGAATGGCTCCTTCGGCAAGATTTCAGGTTGTGTATTTTAAGTGAATTCAATAAAAACAAGAAAGGGATCGTTAGCGATCCCTTTCTTGTTTTTGTCTTATTACTATCAGCTTGCCTTATTCAGCACGAATGTTTTCACACCCAGTTTATTATCTGCAACCAGTGTACTTTCTTTATTTGAGAAGTTTTGTGCGTGCCAGGCAGCGTACTGACTGTATTGCAAACAGGGCCCTACAATGGTTCCCTCAATAAGTATTTTAATGTAATCAGCCTCCCTAAACTCTAGCAAGAGCGCCTGCTGATCTTGGGGCAGATCCTTTACCTCCACATATTCAATTTCTCTGAAATACTTTGCCTTAACCTTCATACAACACCGATGTCCCTTTATAACAACAAATTAACCTAAGTAACCCTCACTAGGTGCGATAAAAAATCAAAGTGGTAAATTGCTGCCCTTATTCACGAAAATACGAAGCTGCTATCCATGTCGGATTACCTCCACAACTCTATTGAATATTTAAAAGGCGTAGGGCCACAACGGGCAGCTTTGTTAAACAAAGAATTGGGTGTTTTTACCTACCAGGATCTTCTACAACACTACCCTTTTCGCTACGAAGATCGCACCAAATTTTACAGTATTAAGGAAATAGTTGATGAAATGCCTTATGTGCAGTTAAAGGGCATTATTAAGAAGAAAGAATTAGTGGGCACGGGCTTAAAAAAGAGACTAACGGCCTATTTAGAAGATGGATCAGGTAATGTAGAGCTCGTTTGGTTCCAGGGCATTAATTGGGTTAATGATAAGGTAAAAACAGGTGTTGAGTACGTTGTTTTCGGTAAACCCACCCGTTTTGGTAGTAAGTTTTCAATAGCTCATCCGGAAATAGACATAGCAGCTGCCACGCAGACAAAATCACAAAACTTACGCCCCGTTTATCCGCTTACTGAAAAACTAAAAAGTAAGCACATCGATAACAAGGTTGTCTCCCGATTACAAGAAGAAGTACTCAAAAGTGTAGGCGATCACATTATAGAAACACTCCCTCCCAAGCTCCTTCAAAAGTATGCACTTATCTATAAAAGGGAGGCTCTGTTCAACATACACTTCCCAAAAAATCATGAGCTGCTGGCCAAGGCACAGCAAAGGATTAAGTTCGAAGAGCTATTTTTCCTGCAGTTAAAATTACTGCGCCTTAAGCATGTGCGCAAAGTGTCTTACAAAGGTCAGGTCTTTAACGACTCCACTTTATTAACTGACTTCTATAAAAATCATTTGCCCTTCGATTTAACCGATGCGCAAAAACGCGTGATCAAAGAAATATATGCAGACATGAAGAGTGGCAAACAAATGAATCGTTTGCTGCAGGGCGATGTAGGCAGTGGTAAAACCATTGTTGGCTTTATTTGCATGTTGCTGGCCATTGGCAGTGGTGCGCAATGTGCCCTGATGGCTCCAACAGAAATATTGGCACAACAACATTTTACAGGGCTACAGCGCTACGCTGCAAAAATGAATCTGAGCATTGACATACTCACAGGTTCAACGAAAAAATCAGATCGCAAAGCAATACACGACAAACTGTTGACAGGCGAATTAAAGATTTTAGTAGGTACACATGCATTATTAGAAGATGTAGTTCAATTCAAAAATTTAGGCCTTGCTGTTATTGATGAACAACATCGCTTTGGAGTGGCGCAGCGATCGAAACTTTGGAAAAAGAATGAAGCTGTTATGCCCCATGTATTGGTGATGACCGCTACGCCCATTCCCAGAACGCTTGCCATGACTTTATATGGCGATTTAGATATTTCGACTATTGATCAGCTTCCCGCTGGCCGAAAGCCAATCAAAACAGTTCATCGGTATGATTCACATCGTTTGCAGGTAAATCAATTTTTGCGAGAACAGATTGCCTTAGGCAGACAAGTGTATGTGGTTTACCCATTAATAGAAGAATCTGAAAAACTTGATCTGAAACATCTGATGGATGGCTACGAAAGCATGGCCCGCGCCTTTCCGGATGTTGCCTTAAGTATAGTACACGGCCAAATGAAGGCTGCTGACAAAGAATATGAAATGCAGCGTTTCAAAAAAGGCGAAACAAAAATTATGGTAGCCACTACCGTTATTGAGGTTGGGGTCGATGTGCCCAATGCTTCTGTCATGGTGATAGAAAATGCTGAACGCTTTGGTTTATCACAACTACACCAACTAAGGGGACGCGTAGGAAGAGGGGCTGAGCAATCGTTTTGTATTCTCATGAGTAACTACAAACTCAGCCAGGACTCAAAAGTGCGTATCAACACCATGGTGCAAACCAATAACGGCTTTGAAATTGCAGAAACTGATTTGAAGTTGCGCGGACCAGGCGATTTAACTGGTACACAGCAAAGCGGTGTGCTTGATCTTTCTCTGGCAGATTTGTCTAAAGACCAAATACTATTGCAGCAAGCACGCGAAGCGGCAATTAGTATTTTGGATACTGACCCAGAGCTTGTAAAAACAGAAAACGAATGCATTAAAACACAAATTGCTGTAGTCAAAAAATCAGGTTTAAGCTGGAGTAAGATCAGCTAAACACATTAACATTCATTAACCTGATTAACTACCAATCGTCCTGCTTTTAAGCCCTGCATGGATTTGCCTCAACTATCTAAAACCCAAACACTTATTTCGCAGTTTAATAGTAGAAACCAATTTACATGAAAACGCTTTTTACGCTCACACTTAGCCTGCTCTCATTTTTTAGCATGGCTCAATACCCTCAAAGCCCTGGAGGTGGGACGCGCCCATCTACCAGCACCTCTACAGCGGCTGATGGCAATGGTAGAATTTCCGGTATAGTGCTGGATGCTGACAATAACGCTCCTGTTGAATTTGCCACCATTGCCGTGTACGAAGCTGGCACCAACAAGGTGGTTAACGGTACCGTGGCGGATGCAAAAGGTAAATTTGTAGTAAACAAGCTCAATGAGGGAACCTATACTGTTGTTATTTCATTTATCGGTTTTGAAAGTCAAACCATCAGCGACATTAAGATTGATGGCAAAAATAATGATGTGAATTTGGGAACGATTAAGCTGGGCACCGGTTCCAAGGTGCTTAACGAGGTGGTGGTAGAAGGAAAGAAAGACCTTATTGAAGAACGCGTTGACCGCACTATTTATAATGCTGAGAACGATGCAACTACTCGTGGTGGTGATGCCACAGATGTACTGAAGCGTGTTCCGCTTTTATCAGTTGATTTAGATGGTAACGTAAGCTTGCGTGGCAGCAACAACATACAAGTGCTGATCAACAACAAACCCTCCACTATTGTAGCGAGCTCTGTTGCTGATGCCCTTAAACAAATACCGGCCGATCAAATTAAAACAGTTGAGGTAATCACTTCGCCTTCCGCTAAGTACGATGCGGAGGGCTCAGGCGGTATCATCAATATCATAACAAAAAAGAATACGCTTGAAGGGTTGACCCTAAATATGGATGCGGGTGTTGGCTACAGGGGTTCTAACCTTGGGCTTAACGGAAACTACCGTAAAAAGAAAATGGGCTTTTCACTAGGCGGCTTTGGTCGCGCTAATTATAATGTGAATGGCGATTTTGAAAACGATCAACAATTCAGCAATGGGCGATCTGTTATGCAGCGAGGAGACAACCGAAGCGATGGTATTTTTGGAAGTTACACGCTTGGATGGGATTATGATATCAATAAAAAAAATTCGCTGGCTGCTTCGGTGCGTTACGGTGTACGCAATGGAAATAGCTACCAAGAGAATCTGGTGAGCACAAATTTTTTAAACGATATTCAGACATCGTCCAGCTTTAGTAACAACCAAACTACTGATAAGTCCGGAACGGTAGACTTGAACTTTTCCTACACACATCTTTACGATAAGCCGCAACGTGAACTTAGCGTTCTGGCCTTATACAGCCGCAACGACCGGGTAAACAATTTTATTCAAACCTCATTTGGGTCTGCTGATGGCCCTATGGATAGCCAGTTTAAAAACTTGAATGATGGTATTAACGAAGAGTACACGTTACAGGTCGATTATCAAACACCCATTGGTACTACCCAACTTTTTGAAACAGGTTTAAAGGAGATACGCAGAAATGTTTTTACTGACTTTTCTACGTTTCGCGCCAGCAGCGATGGTAATTTTATTGAAGATACTCGTGAAACCGCTAACAATCAGCTAAACTATAATCAAGATGTTACCTCTGGTTATTTGTCGTACACACGTTCATTTAACAAGGGCTTTAGCGTTAAGGCCGGAGCCCGATATGAGTATACTACGATCACGGCATTTTCAAAAACGGAGAGTGATATTGAAATACCAGAGTATGGAGTGCTTGTACCTAGCCTAAACTTTTCGAAGAAATTGAAGGGAGGCAACACTGTAAAGGCTTCGTTCAATCGCAGAATTCAACGACCATCCATTCAATTTTTAAATCCGAATAAGCAAATTAACAACAACCCCCTTTTCCAAACTATTGGTAATCCTCAGCTCGATCCCGAGTACACGAATAACTATGAAGTGGGCTACTCTACATTTGTAAAGGGAACATCCATTAACCTTACAGCCTTTCATCGCAACTCCAGCAATGCCATTCAAAGCTTGCGAACGCAATCAGCCGTTGGGGGCGATACCATCGTAACGCGTTACGCCAACATAGGTAGCGATCAGGCATATGGTTCCAGTTTGTTTATCAATGTATCGGCCGGTAAACTATCGCTTAGTGGTGGTGGAGATGTGTTTTATGCGATGTTAGATAACAATGTTCCTAATCTCGATGAGCGAGCCAGCAATGCCGGCTGGGTTCCAAGTGGCCGTTTGTTTGGCGGTTACACACTTAATAAAGGATGGGGCCTTCAGTTCTTCGGTTTTTACCGCGGGCGAAGAGTGTTGCTGCAAGGCTTGCAAGGTGGCTTTGGTATTTATAGCCTGGCTGTTCGAAAGGATTTTGCTAACAAGAAGGGAAGCTTCGGACTTGGTATTGAAAACTTTTTTGCAAAGTCCATCACCATTCGCAACGAAACTGAAACGAATACCATTCGTCAAAAAGGATTCACCACACAAAACAATATTAGTTTCCGATTTAACATCAGCTACCGCATTGGTAAGATGGGCTTCGACAACCAGCCGAAGAGAAGACGCTCTATCAACAATGACGACATGAAGGATGGTGGTGAAGGTGGTGACATGGGTGGCATGGGTGGCCAACAAGGTGGTAACATGGGTGGCGGACAACGCGGTGGCGGAATGCCTGCTGGTGTAAGACCTGCAGCGCCTGCTACTACTACTAATGCCCCCGCAGCAGATCCTGCTGCTGTTGTTAAGGCTGACGGTAAATGGGCGTACAGCATTGAAACACCTCAGGGAACCAGCAATGGTACACTCACTTTAGTGAAAGATGGTGAAGCTTATAAGGGAACTATTGTGAGTAGCCGCATGCCAAAAGAAACAGCTCTTACTTCAGTAGTACTAAAAGGCAATGAATTAACAGTAACGTATGATGTATCCTTCGGTGGTAATACCTCTACGATACAAATGAAAGCTATTATTAATGGCAATGAGATGAACGGAAATATGGCCATGGGTCAATTCGGTTCCTTCCCGATGAAAGCCAAGCGCAGCGAATAATAGAGAAATCTCTTTAATCATAAACCCTGGCGCTTGTGTCAGGGTTTTTTATTTACCTGCTGTTTGTTTTTTTGAACGAAGAACAAAAAAGATGGCCAGTCCAAAAGCCAAAATCAACAATGGACTTATCAAAATATTGACAGGCTGAAAGTTCCAATCAAAAACACCATCTATCATCCATCCAAAAAATCCAAATACTGCGCCCAGCAAGCCTGCGAGTAAGCCAAAAGCTCCTGCCACTAATCCGATGATGAGGCCTGCAATACCGGCCAGTAAACCAAGTGCGCCACCTGCCAAGCCAATCCAGATCGGGAAGGTGATTATTAATAAAATAATGACTGCCGTGTTGTTAGAAGTGTTTTTCATGCCCTTGGTTTAAATGGCTCTTCCAAAAAGAAAGCCAAAATGAAATGTTGAGTCAGGGCATTAAAAAAGGGGCTCCTTATAAGCCCCTTTAAAAATAATGTTCAGGAGTGAACACGTCTGGTGTACATTATTCAACACTTCTTTAAGAAAGGTTAAGAAGTTTTGCTGTTCGCATTCTGCTTTGCTGCAGTTGTTGTTCTTGTTTGGTTAAGTCTACACCGAAAGAAGGCGCGATTTCGTGCAGCTTACTTTTCCAGGCATCCGATTTACTTTCTTTAGGGAAACAGCGTGGTAAGATTCCCAGCATAATCGCAGCTGCTGTGGATGCCCCTGGAGAAGCGCCCAATAAAGCTGCCACGCTGCCATCGGAAGATACTATTGCTTCGGTACCAAACTCTAGTTTACCCTTAACACCCTCATCTTTCTTTATTACCTGCACACGCTGTCCTGCACGCAACAATTCCCAATCTTGCAGCTTGGCTATGGGTACATATTCTTGAAGTGTTTTCACGCGGTCTTCGTGCGAAAGTTTAACCTGTTCAATTAGGTATTTCGTGAGGGGCACATTTCTTAAGCCGGCAGAAATCATGGGTAGCAAATTATCAACGCGCAAAGATTTGGCAAGATCCATCTGTGAGCCGCTCTTTAGAAAACGCATAGAGAAACCTGCAAAAGGACCAAACAACAATTCCTTTTTACCATCAATCATACGAGTATCAACGTGAGGAACAGACATAGGAGGAGAACCCACTGCTGCCTTTCCATAAACTTTAGCATTGTGCATTTGTATCAGCTCTTCGTTGTTACACTTGAGCCACATACCGCTCACCGGAAATCCGCCATAACCCTTGCGTTCCTTTATCTCTGCATCTTTTAATAAATGCAAGGTCGCACCGCCCGCGCCAATGAACACAAACTTGGTTCTGCAATCAGCCTTCTTTTTAGTCAGCATGCTTTTGGTCTCTACCAGCCAGCCACCCTTTTTGTGAGGATCAATGTCTTCAACTTCTATATTATAATGAACAGTTACGCCAGGCATGCCTTCAAGCTTTGCAATCATTTGGCGTGTTAGTTCGCCAAAGTTTACATCCGTACCAATCTCCATATTGGTAGCCGCCAAGAACTCCTTACTCTTTCTGTTTTTCATAATAAGCGGAGCCCACTGATTAATCAAATCGGCATCCTCTGTATAGTTCATTCCATTAAAGAGAATGTTTTGATGCAT
Source organism: Cyclobacteriaceae bacterium (assembly GCA_022842845.1). GTDB lineage: Bacteria > Bacteroidota > Bacteroidia > Cytophagales > Cyclobacteriaceae > Chryseotalea. The sequence continues at coordinate 188,467 of JALHOT010000002.1, forward strand.
GGCATCGTAGCGCTTTTTCAGGTATTGAACATTATCCTTACCCCAAACAAAGCTCATGTGGGGTACTTGTCTAATAAACTTAGCAGGATCGCTTATATAATTTTTTTGCACCAGGTAAGCCCAGAACTCTTTAGAGGTCTCAAAGTCCTGACAGATTCTAGAGGCCTTACTAATATCTACTGAACCATCTGCTTTAATAGGGGTATAGTTGAGCTCACAAAAGGCTGCATGTCCCGTTCCAGCATTATTCCAGGCATCAGAACTTTCGGTGCCTGCACGATCAAGCTGTTCAAATATCTGAATGGTTAAATCAGGGTTGAGCTCTTTTAAAATGATGCCCAAGGTGGCGCTCATAATGCCAGCACCGATCAGGGTTACATCTGTTTCTTGTACGAGAGGTTTTATAGGATGGGTCATATTTTTATTTGGCCGCGAATTTAGCCCTAGCAACAAGCAAGAACAAATAAGGTTATAACCTTTACGAAAGTTAATTTAAGTAATCCCAAAAGGCTTAAACAAACCAATTTGGGCTTTCGGTAATCATTTCTTCTGAAAAATAGAAACTAATATTATGCTGCCTCGTATAAGGGATTTAAAAAACCAAGCATGAAGACATATTTAGGTGAGTTGGAAGAATTAGTGCTCCTGACTGTGACCACATTGGGTGATAATGCCTACGGTGTCTCGATACAGCAGGAATTGGAGAGCCGCTGTGGTAGAAACATTAGTATTGGCGCATTGCATTCAACCATTACCCGACTCGAGGAGAAGGGCCTTCTTACCTCATGGGTAGGTGGCGCTACCGCTGAACGTGGAGGACGGAGCAAACGATTTTATGACATAACACAAGCCGGCAAAATAACCCTGACCGAAACAAAGCAACTGCGCGATCAATTATGGGATTTATCTAAAGTAAAACTTGCCTCCCGATGAAAAGTAGCCCACCGAAACTCGCTCAAAAACTATTCGACTGGTACTGTGGTTTGGCCAAAGTAGACGATTTAAGGGGAGACCTGGATGAAATGTTTTTCCATCATGCAAAGACCAGGTCAATTACGCATGCTCGTTACATCTATTGGAACCAGGTCTTTTCGCTTATGTTTTCGTATGCCATTCGCAAAAGAAAGCGCAACGCGCAGCCTGGTGCTTATGCCTCTAACAACATCTCCTTTTCTATGATTAAAAACTACCTTAAAGTCGCACTGCGCAATCTGTATCAGTATCGGTATTTCACATTGTTAAATGTTTTTGGACTGGCGATCGGTATGTCCATCAGCCTATTACTTATTTCCATGTATGGATACGTGAGTACCAGTGACAACTTTCATGATAATGGCGATAACATCTATACCATCATTAGTAAAAGAAGTGAGGGTTTTGAGGAAAGACATTTTGCCTCCTCTCCTATTGTTCTTGCCAACAGATTAAGTGATGAGTTTAGCCAAGCAAAGGAAGTCGTAAGAATCAATTCGTCTTTTGGAGGTGAGGTGATCAGGGAAAGAGAAAATATACCCATTCACGGATATTTCGCTGATCATAATTTTATAACAGTGTTCTCCTTTCCAACGCTAAGTGGTAATACAAGAATCGCCTTAAGCAAGCCCAACTCCATTGTACTAACCGAAAGCACTGCCAGAAAGCTATTTGGATCAATTGATGTGATTGGTAAAACAATCGAGCTCAAAGACCAGGGCACCTATGAGATAAACGCAGTATTAAAAGATTATCCGAAAAACACTCACTTTAGGTTTGAAGCATTGGTGTCTTACGTTTCTCTTCCTGCCATTCAAAACCCAAACATAGAACAATGGACAGAATACCGTGATCAATACATTTATGTCTTATTGAATGATGGCGAACACACTAATAATTTGGAAACTTACCTGCGGCAGTTAGAAAAGGATGTCTACAATAACAGTACTGTAAAAGTAAATTTTGATTTGCTTCCTCTTGATCAAATCATCACAAGTGATGTATATAATGCACTCGGCCCTAAATGGGAAACTTCGGGCTTTGTTGTTTTTGGCGTAATCGCCCTGCTAATCCTCTTACCGGCTTGTTTCAATTACACAAACATTTCAATAGCGCGTGCTCTTAAACGTTCTAAAGAAATTGGCCTGCGCAAAACCATGGGTAGTGGCAAAAGTCAACTCTTTTTACAGTTCATTACAGAAACGGTAGTGATATGTCTGATCTCGCTACTAGGCGCTTGTGTTCTTTTTATATTAATACGAGGCGAGTTTCAAAGTATGATGGTTGAGGCCTCAGTACTAGACTTAAGTATTACATTAAAGACAGCTATACTTTTCATTGTATTTGCCCTTGTAACGGGCCTAATGGCTGGCTTGTTTCCGGCATTGTATTTTGCTGGATTAAATCCGATTGAGGCGCTGAAAAGTAAAGTTTCTTATCGCGCTTTTAGTGGTATGGGCATTCGAAAGGCGCTCACCATTTTTCAATTTGCACTATCCTTTTGTTTTATTCTTTCCTTAATTGTTTTTGGAAGACAATATAGAACCCTTATTAATTTTGATTTTGGTTTTCAAAAAGAGAATATTGTTACTGTTGATCTGCAAGAAGTTAAGCCAGAACTAGTAAAAGCAGAATTTTCTAAATTATCCGTTGTACAATCCATCTCATTATCCTCTGGTTCTCCGGGCCTTTCAGCTTCCCGGGCCTGGATTCATTCGGTTGAAAAAGACTCAGTAGAGGTGTCACAGCTTTTTATCGACAGTGATTTTCTTAAAAATTTAAAGCTTCAGCTGATTGCAGGAAAGAATTTTCCTGAAACATCAAGTTCTGATGAACGCTTTATGATTGTGAATGAAGAATTTCTGATCAATAATAAAATTGCACCGGAAGACGCACTTGACAAAGTCTTTTTAGTTGATAAGCAAGAATTACAAATTATCGGTGTGGTTAAAAACTTTTATTACGCGCCACCACAAATCCCAATTGGAAATTTTATTTTTAGAAATAATGCTTCAGCTTTTACACAAGCGAACGTACTCGTGGATGCATCCGATGTGTTTGGAACATTTACTGCGATGGAAAATAGTTGGCAGAAGTTAAGCAACAACGCTAAACTGGAAGCTGCCTTTTACCAAGACGAATTGAACGAATCATACGAGGTGTACAGATTGCTTTTAAAAATGGCAGGCTTTCTTGGTTTGCTGGCGATAAGTATATCCATTCTTGGTTTATTGGGCATGGTGGTTTATACTGCTGAGACACGGGTAAAAGAAGTGAGTATTAGAAAAGTGCTTGGGGCCAGCGCTTTTGGCATTACCCTGTTATTGTCAAAGGACTATTTAAAACTGCTAGGCTGGTCGATTGCTATTGGCATTCTCTTGGCTATTGCCATCTACGAAACAGTTTTTACCAAAATCCCCGATTACCATGCAAACCTTACCGTGCTCGACATAGTGGTAGGGGCCCTCGTTCTGATAGCGCTTGGCTTGACCACCATTACATCTCAAACTTATAAAACAGCCTTGTCTAATCCGGCTGATACATTAAAGAGTGAGTGATCGGCATCCTATGATTTACGAGATTAGCTGGATTGCATGAAATTGATCTACACGTTAGTCAAAATAATATACTGTTAAAACAAAAATCTCTTGATCAATTGACCAAGAGATTTTCGTTTTAGGCGAAAGCTATCTGCTAAGCATTATGGACTAACCAGATTAATTGAAACGTTGGCGTAGAAAGCATTGCTTAATGTGTTTTCAAGCAAATAGGGATCGCTGCCAAATCCTCTAAAGGCATTACCATCATCCAGATTAAAGGCCCAGTTATAGCGAAGACCTGCCTGCATGCTAATCCATACAAATTCTTTCAGTGAACGCTCAAAGGTAAGGCGAATGCGTAGTTCACTTCTTCTCAACTCCGGATTAACAACGGCCTGCTCACCCTTCAGTGAATTCATTCTGTAGGTTTGCCCTTCCAGTTCGTAGCCAAAGAAGGCCAGGGTTCTTGTATTAAACGTTCTGCGTACGTTGGCACGTGCCGGAAAAATCGACTCTACACCCCACTTACGAGAAGGCGCTGTATAGTTATACAGGAAGACGGGAATAACATTCTGCTCTCCGACCCTGTAGGTACGCGACAAGCCAAAACCATACATTAATCGATCATGCTTTTTCCAGCCATAAACCGCTGTAGCAGAAAATCGGGTGTAGGATAATGATTGAAAGTCTGGTAAGAAATAGTCACCATTCAAATCAAAAAGCCCTTGTGCCAAGAGAAAATTTTTCTCGTTAAAGGGTTTGAATATAGTGGCTGTTATACCTGTAGTGCGCAAACCTCTTTCTTGCAAACGCTGAGCCAGCGGATGTTCGCTCGCATTATCTATTGCAAAATTTGATTCCCAATAATTAATACCAAGGTTGAACAAGATATTTGTTTTTGAAACAATGGGAAAATTGCCTGCTAGACGAATGCCTTGCACGTTTTTTATTGACACGTCTGCACCGGCCAAAGATCCCCATGGCCCAAATTGTAAATCTGCTCCAGTTTGAAAGTCGTAACCGACAGAAATAAGTTTATTAGGACTTAAATCAAATACCTTGGAGGTACAAAAGCGTTTGCCCTCACCTGCCAGTTCAGCATCAGCATACAAGCTAAAATCTTCTTCCACCGCAACGCTGTCGGTTTCCTGAGCCCGCGAAAAAAGGCTTATGCCAACCAGAATGACTACTAGAAAAACACGCATAGCTTACCTATTTTTTCTTGATGGCAACTCGTTTCCATACATCTGTACGACCAAACAAACTCACACCAATGAAGCCGCGTACATCCAGGGTGTTTTCGTCTGTCATGGTTATTGTACAGGAATAAGTACTACCGCTTTCGGGGTCGTAGATGGTGCCTTCTTCCCAGGTTTTTTCACCTGCGTAAGTAAAGGCCTTAAGCATACTGTAGCCGAGTAGTGGCTTGTTTCGCAATGCTTCGTCTGGATTGTTTTTATCAACCTTGGGTTTACCGGCTTCATCCATGGGCTCCTTCAGCCAAACAATACGTCCGTTAAATTTATCGCTGACCTTGTCTATTTTAATACGTGCTTTTCCATTACCTGATTCCCAAACACCAATGATTGCATCGGCTTCATTGGGTGCCTGGCTGTAGGCTTTAAACATGATTAAAAAGGCGCAAAAAACAAGAATTTTATGTTTCATACTCAAAAATTACGTTTACATGAAAGTAATACTTTCATGTAAACGTAAGTAAAAAAGCTTTGGTTTTCAACCTGCTTTCTTAGTCCATTCTTGATCTGTTGATTAATTATAAAACGGATCAATGATGGGGGTATAAACATAAATTGTTTGTACGTATCCGTTGCTTGAGTATGGATTTGGCTTCCATCTATTATCAATCATCATTTATGGTGACCATACCATTTATCAGCCTTACAACGTAAAGGTTTTAAAAAAGAAAACCCGGAATTGCTTCCGGGCTTCTTGTCATCTGTCTTACTACTTATGTCTTACTTCTAAAAAGGATATTCGCCCTTTTCAATAGCATAGTTGGCTACTTTGCGTCTTGCTTCTTTTAAATTATAGCTTTTAACTTTTGTAAATCGCTTCAAGCCCATCAGCATAAGGCGTTGCTCATCTCCTTCTGCGAAGGAGGTAATCGCGCTCTTACCTGCTGATGCTGCTCTTTCAATGGCTGTATGCAAATAAATAAGCGCCATCTCTTTTTGTATTTCACAAGCCCTTTCTCCTCGCTGGCCTATTAGTTTTTCAACGCGTAGCAAAGTTGACTCAGCTACATAACCTTCTATGAGCATGTCAGCTAGATTCATGAGTATCTCTTGCTCATCACTCAGCTTCATCATAAATTTCTGAATGGCGGCTCCGGCTACCATCAAACCAGCCTTCTTTAAATTCGCCAAAGCTTTCTTTTCTTTTGCAAACAAACCTTCTTCCTCGGCTGCACCAAAATCAGGAATGGACATCAGCTCTTTCTGCACGGCCATCGCTGGATTCATTAAATCAAGCGAACCTTTCATCGCACGCTTTAATAACATGTCGATGGTAAGCAGGCGGTTGATTTCGTTTGTCCCTTCAAATATTCTGTTGATACGGGCATCACGATAAGCACGATCCATCGGTCCTTCCGCTGAGAAACCCATACCGCCATAAATCTGAACACCTTCATCAACCGAAAAGTCAAGTACTTCAGAACCATGTACCTTAAGAATGGCACACTCTATAGCAAACTCTTCTAATGCTTTTAAACGTGCCTTCGCGGAATCCATACCTCCTGCAACAAAGGCATTGTAGGCATCGTCAATATTTTGTGACGCACGATAGTGTGCAGACTCTGATGCAAAAATTCTGGTGGCCGCTTCTGCAATTTTATGTTTAATCGCTCCGAAAGAGGAGATAGAAACACCAAACTGTTTGCGTTCGTTGGAATACTTGATCGCTTTTGATAACGCCATTTTACTTCCACCCACTGCTGCCACCCCTAATTTTATCCTACCGATGTTAAGGATATTCACCGCTATTTTAAAGCCGTTCTCACGCTCGCTCAACATATTTTCAACAGGCACCTTGCAGTCGTTGAAGAAAATCTGGCGGGTAGAAGATCCCTTGATGCCCATCTTCTTTTCTTCTTCGTTCATGGTTACACCACCAAAAGATTTTTCCACGATAAAAGCACTCAGGTTTTTATCATTGTCAATCTTAGCGAACACCACAAAGATGTCAGCAAAACCACCGTTGGTAATCCACATCTTTTGTCCGTTGATGACATAGTGCTTGCCATCAGCAGACAACACCGCTTTTGTTTTGCCTGAGTTGGCATCCGATCCTGAATCCGGTTCGGTCAAACAGTAGGCTGCCTTCCACTCGCCTGTAGCCAACTTCGGTATGTATTTTTTCTTCTGTTCTTCGTTACCGTAATATAAAATAGGCAATGTGCCAATACCGGTGTGCGCAGAAAGTGCAACGGCAAAAGAATGGCCTCCACCAATTACTTCAGCCACTAGCATAGAAGTGTTAAAGTCCATACCAAAGCCACCTAATTCTTGTGGAACGGATGTGCCCAGTAAGCCCAACTCGCCTGCTTTATCCATCAGCGATGGCATCAGCTTTGGGTCTTTCATCGAATCGATATCATCCAGGCGAGGATAAATTTCTTTCACCAAAAAATCCTTGCATTGCTGCATAATCATTTTTTGTTCTTCATTGAATTCTTCCGGAATGAAGACTTCGTGTGCTAATGTTTCGCGAATCAGGAATTCTCCTCCTTTGATTGCGGCTTTAGATTGTGTTGTTGTTGACATAGTTTTTAGACATTAGATATTAGATAATAGACGTTAGACATTTGTCGATCGTTATTATACTTTAATTGTTTTTATTAATCCGTAAATCATTTTCTGTACTTCTTCAAGCAAAGTACTTAGCTCACTCATTCGTTCGTGACTCATTAGTCCAACGTCTTGTGACAAAAAGAGAAGGGTTTGCAACTCATAAGCCGAACCTAAAGCTACATTCAGGAAGTACTTAAAATCCTTGTCTGTGTTTCTTCCGCTTCCTTCTGCTATATTCGAGGGAATGGATACAGCACTTCTTCTCATTTGTGAAATCAATCCAAACTTTTCATCAGAGGGAAAATCTTTTGTGTCGAGGTAGATTTCTTTAACGATCTTTCTCGCATTTTGCCAGACTTTCAACTCTTTGAAATTATGCATCGCTTTCGTCTAACGTCTTTCTACTTATGTCTAACGTCTAGTTCAGTAACTCATAAATCCCCGCTACACCTTGTCCTCCGCCAACGCAAGCGGTAACCATTCCGTACTTCTTGTTTTGTCTGCGTAGCTCATTAAATAATTGAACAGACAAACGTGCACCAGAGGATCCTAAAGGATGGCCCACGGCAATCGCACCTCCATTTACATTTAACCTGCTCCGATCAATGTTTAATTCCTTTGCTACGGCTAGGGCCTGTGCCGCAAACGCCTCGTTCAATTCAATCAAATCGATGTCTTGCAATTTCAAGCCCGCAATTTTTAATGCTTTAGGGATAGCCGCCACAGGACCTATACCCATGATGCGTGGATCAACACCTGCGGTTGCATAACTCACCATGCGTGCAATGGGCTTTAGATTCAATTGCTTCACCATGCGTTCGCTCATTACTGCTACGAAAGCAGCTCCATCCGAGGTTTGTGAAGAATTACCAGCGGTTACTGTTCCCCCCGCTGCAAATACAGGTTTTAGTTTTGAGAGACCTTCAAGTGTTGTGTCGGCACGAATACCTTCGTCTTGTTTTACTACAAACTCTCTTGTCTTCTTCTTCATGTTCTCATCCACATACACTTCTTTTACGGTGATGGGGACAACTTCGTCTGTAAACTTACCCGCCTTCCAGGCAGCCGCTGCTTTTTGGTGGGACTCCACCGAGAATTGATCTTGCGCTTCGCGTGAAATACCAAATTGCTTCGATACTTCTTCTGCTGTTAAACCCATGCTTGTATAGTAAGTAGGATTCTTCGTTGCGATCTCGTAATTCAATACTGTTTTAATACCCATTACAGGCACCAACGACATTGACTCTGTACCTCCGGCAATAATCACATCAGCCTGACCAGCCTGTATGCGCTGGCTCGCTATCGCGATGGTTTCTACCCCTGATCCGCAGTAGCGGTTGACAATCATACCCGGTGTGTCGAGGCCTAAAGACAGCAGGGAAATAATTCTTCCCATTTGCATGCCTTGCTCTGCTTCCGGCACGGCATTACCGACAATCAAATCATCCACCATCTTGGGTTCAAGACCGGGGATTGACTTTACTAAATGCTTAATTACATCTGCCGCCAAATCATCGGGGCGAACGAAACGAAAGCCTCCTTTTTTTGCTTTGCCTACGGCTGTTCTATATCCTGCAACAATGTATGCGTCCATATTTTCTTTGTTTAGTAGTAAGTAGTAAGACGTTAGTAGTAAGATAGCAACCGAGTCGTCTTAAGTCTTGATACTTATGTCTTACGTCTATTTTAGTTTCTTAATGGTTTACCTCCTGTTAAAATGCTTTGAATTCTCTCAAGTGTTTTCTTTTCTCCGCAAAGCGATACAAAAGCTTCGCGTTCTAAGTCAAGGAGGTATTGCTCGCTCACTTCTTGTGGAGAGGTTAAATCGCCACCGCACATGACGTTGGCAATCTTCATCGCGATTTTCATGTCGTGTTCAGATATGTAGCGGCCCATTTTCATACCGTTAACACCGGCTGCAAACAATGCCAGACCTGCTCTGCCTTGTACTTTAATGTTATTGGCTTGTACCGGCATGGTATAACCAGCATCCGCCAACTCTATGACAGCTGCCTTTGCATCCAGAATTTGTCTGTCTTTGTTAATGGTTATCCTGTCTTGAGGACGAAGGATACCCATGTCTCTGGCATCTTCTGCTGACAAGGCCACTTTCGCAGTAGCGATATTCATAAAAGCATTTTGCAAAGCATTTAACTCAGCATCGCCTTCCTGGATGCGATCACTCACACGCTTGGTAAATTCTTTTGTTCCACCACCACCGGGGATCAGACCAACACCTACTTCGACTAAACCGATATAGGTTTCTGCTGCGGCCAACGCCACATCTGCATGCATGGTCATTTCGCAACCGCCTCCTAAAGTGCGGCCTTGTGGTGCTACTACAACTGGTACAGAAGAATAACGCAACCGCATTACCGAATTCTGGAAAGCACGCACCATGAAATCAATTTCATCGTAATCCTGATCGATGGCATACATAAAGACCAGACCCAGGTTCGCACCTAAAGAGAAGTCAGGACCCTGGTGTCCTACCACTAAACCTCTTGCTTGCTTTTCTGCCAATTCGATGGCTTTGTTCATGCCTTCAATCACTGAGCTGCCAAGCGTATAGCTCTTGCTGCTCCACGAGAAGTTGTACACGCCATCGCCAATATCGGTAATTTTAGAATCAGCATTTTTCCAAACTGTTTTATCGCCTAAGTTGTCTAAGATGATAAAGCCTTCGCGACCCGGAATTGATTTGTATGATTTAGTCGGGATGTCATAATACTTACGCTGACCTCCTTCTACTTTATAAAATGTTTTGTTACCTCCCGACAGCATCTCGTACACCCACTGATTGGGTTTTACACCTGCTGCTTCCATGGCTTGCACCGTTTTCTCAACGCCTACAGCATCCCATGTTTCGAAGGGGCCAAGCTCCCAACCGAAACCTGCGCACACGGCATCATCAATTCTGAAAAGTTCATCGCTGATTTCAGGAATACGATTAGAAGCGTACTGGAATAGGCCGAAGAAAGCGTCACGGTAGAAATCACCGGCCTTATCTTTACCGGCCAACAGTACTTTAAAACGATCCTTTAAGTTATCAATCGTTTTAGTTGTTTCGAGCGTTGCAAATTTTGCTTTGGCTTTGGACTTGTATTCGAGTGTGTTCAGATCAAGCGTAAGGATTTCGGTTTTGCCTGAAGCATCTTTACTCTTCTTATAAAAGCCTTGTCCTGTTTTATCTCCCAACCAATTATTCTTTTCCAGTTTGGCAACGGCTTCAGGCAGTTTAAACATGTCACGGCCTTCATCATTAGGTAAGCCTGCGTATAAATTGTTCGCAACTTTTACGAGTGTATCTAAACCAACTAAATCAGATGTTCTAAACGTAGCCGATTTTGGTCGACCGATCACAGGTCCTGTTAGTTTATCAATTTCATCTACATTCAAGTCGTACTTGCGCATAGAGTCGATTACTTTCAACAAGCTCCACACACCAACTCTGTTACCAATAAAAGCGGGTGTGTCTTTACACAATACCGATGTTTTTCCCAGATACAAATCACCGTAATGCAGTAAGAACTTGGTGATTTCCGGATCGGTGTGTGGGGTAGGAATTACTTCAAATAACTTTAAGTAGCGGGGCGGGTTAAAAAAGTGTGTGCCCGCAAAGTGCTTTTTAAAATCATCACTTCTTCCTTCTGCCATTAAGTGGATAGGAATACCTGATGTGTTGGATGTGACGAGTGTTCCTGGTGTTCTGTGTTTTTCAACCTGCTCGTATACTTTCTTCTTGATGTCCAGGTTTTCCACCACTACTTCTATAATCCAATCGTAGTGTTTAATCTTGGCCAGATCATCATCAAAGTTTCCAAGCGACACACGCGAAATAAAACGTTTCGAATAAATCGGACCTGGGCTCGACTTAATACTGCGATCGAAAGAACTTGCCACAATACGGTTCTTCACCAATTTATTGTCTAGTGTAAGTCCTTTGGCTTTTTCTTCTTCGGTAAGTTCTTTTGGGGCAATGTCCATCAGCAACACCTGGCAACCTATGTTGGCAAAGTGGCAGGCAATGGCTGAACCCATCACACCGGAACCGAGTACAGCTACTTTTTTAATAGATCTATTCATACTGAAATTGGTTGTTCGTTGTTCGTAACTCGTGGCAGACGTGATCGATTAACCTACAACGAATAACGAACAACTGATTTTATGTATATGCTTTTACGTTAATGCTATCCTTTTCTACTACTTGTTGTATGCTTTGAATTACTTCGAAAAACACATTTAGTTTCTCTTCAGAAATCTCTTTGCGTACGGCATTATTAAAATTCAGAACCGTTTCTTTGGCTTTGTCGCGCTTATGCCTGCCTTCTGCCGTCAGGTAAACCCGCACAGAACGCTTGTCTAAGGCATCGGTTTTACGCACAATTACGCCTCGCTCTTCCATTGTATTGAGTAAACGCGTAAGGCTTCTCGCCTCTAAACCCATTAATGGTGCTATCTTAGTTGCGGGCGTTCCCTCCTCCGCATTAATCGTGAGAAGTACAAAACCCATCGCCATGGTAGCATCATAAGCAGCTGCCTGCTGGTTGTACATGCGGGCTATGGCATGCCAGGCTGCTTTAATATGGTGGTCAACTGTTTCTTCTCTCCGCATACGTTTTCGCTAAGCGAATTCGAAGGTATAAAATTTTTGGTATGCATGCAGAGTAAGTTGGTTTTTTTTGGATTATGGCAAAAAAACAGCGTTTTTTTGCTGTTTTTTAGACTGAAGCCAGTAAAAATTTTGCTGTGCCCTGAAGCTGGGTGACTAAAATTCAGGTTTCTCCTGCTTTTCATCAGTCTGTTTTCCGTGCCCAATGGCGTGCTTCGTATATAAAAACAAGCAAAACTATGAACCTCCTTGTGCCTACCGATTTTTCACCCTGCGCAGATCATGCCTTAGGCTATGCATCGCTTCTGGCTCGCAGAACCGCTCACGATATAAGACTGGTACACGTTTATTCGCCTGTTGATCTGGCCAATACGGCTATGATTGATTTTGTGGAAAGAGAAATGGAAGAGGCTAAAAAAGAGATTGGTGATAAACTTAATACTTTGTGCCAGGAGATTGCTGAAAGAAATAACATCGTTTGTAGTCATGCTGTGCGCGTTGGCTCCCTGACAGAAAATATTTTGTTAGAAACAGCCGAATCGGGAGCAGATCTGATTGTAATGGGAACCGAAGGCGCTAGTGGCCTAACAAAACTCTTCTTTGGCAGTCGCACCAACAGTGTGATCGAAAACTCGGACTACCCAGTGTTGGCTGTGCCTCCTCAAACACCACTATCGCTACCCAAGAAAATTGTTTTTGCCACCAATTTCTTTGATAGTGATTTAGACACCCTAAAGCAGTTATTGGATTTTGTCAAACCCTGGAAACCAGAAATCTATCTGCTCCACGTTTCCCATGACAATATGCGATCTGAACGTGATTATATAGAGAGTTTTTCTAAAACAGTGATGAAAGAAACAAACTATAAGCAGATGTACTATTATGTGCTTCCTCATGAAAACGATGAAAGGGGCATTGAACTCTTTATTAAATCCGTGGGGGCAGAAATGCTGGTGCTATCAACTCGTAAAAGATCTTTTGTAGAAAGAATCTTCAATGCCAGCCTCACTAAAAAGATTGCCTATCATTTACCAGTTCCGCTTTTAGCCTATCACACACAGTTAGTTAATAAGTAAAACAAAACGCCTCTGCCATGAAACTTCTTGTGCCTACTGACTTCTCTAAGCCATCGAAAGCGGCCCTGGTGTATGCTGCGCACATGGCTAAAAAACTGCAGGGTGAAATTATCGTCCTCTGGTTTAATAGTATTCAATCAAGCAAGAAGACCTTAAGCAAATGGAAAAAGCTGGAAGCGGAAATGATTGCCATCGCAGAAGAAGATGCAAGCCATTTGGTAAAAGAAGTATTGACTGAAGTCAAAAGTAAAATACCGGTTAGTTACCACTTTACATCGGGTGCTTCTTTTGCAGAAAGTGTTGATGATTACGCAGTGAAAAACGATGTGGACATGATTGTGATGGGCACGAAAGGAGCTTCAGGCGTTAAGAAACTGATTATGGGTAGCAATGCTACCTCCATGATTGACCATAGCCGTGTACCTGTTTTGGTAGTGCCCGAAAAAGCCGAATTCAGACCCTTAAAGAAAATCGTTTATGCTTCCAGTCTGTACGAATGGGATTTGGAGATACGAACAATTGCTACCCTTGCCGCCATCTATAGCGCCACATTACATGTACTCCACGTAAGCCCAAGTACATCTAAAGCCAAAATCGATAAAAACCTATTGCCGCAAATGATTAAGACCGCGGGCTATCAGAAAATTGTTTATCAGGATGTAAAGGGAGACAACATCAGCGAGGCTATTGATAATTACATTATTGCCAACAATGTAGATATGTTAGCCATGTTTACCCACAAACTAGATAACTACGAAAAATTATTTGGACGAAGTGTTACGCGCCAATTGGCCTTTCATGCCCAAATCCCGCTGCTTACTTTTAACAAAACCCTGCTTATCTGAAAGGGTAGAATTTTTTAATCTTCTATTTCGTTAACTTTACCTAAGCCCAAAATTTTATGGTAAAGAAAATCATTATTGTGGTCCTTGCGCTGGTTGTTATACTGGGCGCTGCCTTCGTTTATTTAAATAATCGCAATCGCACCATGAGTCCTCCGGGTGAGGCCTCATTAACGAATGGCGACTTGACTGTTTCGGTTACTTACAGCAGACCTTCTGTGCGAGGTCGTCTCATCTTTGGTACTAAAGAACAAGGTGCCCTTCAACCTTACGGTGCCTATTGGCGACTAGGTGCCAATGAGGCCACTGAAATTACTTTTAACAAAAAGGTGAACTTTAATGGGCAAGCTGTTGAAGCAGGAACTTACTCCATGTTTGCTATTCCGGAAGTCGGTGGTTTTGAAATTATACTCAATTCCGAAACTGGTTATTGGGGAGCTTTTGAGCCTGATCATGCAAAGGATTTTTTGAAAACAAAAGTAGCCGCCCAAAGCAATGCCACTTCTGTTGAGCAATATACCATTAGCACCCTGCCCATGGAGCAAGGTGTGAATGTGCTTTTCGAATGGTCTGATCTGCGCTGGTCAATACCCGTTACCGTTCAATAATCTTTGAGGGCTGGTGTTTATAATTAACCCAGCCCTCCTTATTTTTTAACCATTTTATCATGCGCTATTTTTTAGCATCACTTTTTTTTTGTTTCTCTCTGTTGGCTTACGGACAGCATCACGCAGATGACGTTAAAGCCTTTCAGGCGTCTTTAAATAAAGAATATAAAGATCCCGAAAAATCTCCCCTCTTACCCAAGGCCTTGAAGCGTTTTAAAAACCATGACTTCTTTCCCATTGATTCTTCTTACCGGGTACAAGCCACTCTTACAACAACTGAAAATACACCCTTCTTTCAGATGAAGACCACTACCGAAAGACTTCCTTCTTATAGAAAATTTGGTTTATTACAATTTAATCTGCAGGGTAAAGATTTTACAGTGCCAGTCTATCAATCGAAGGACCTTATGCGTATGAAGGGCTACGAAGATTATTTGTTTCTTCCTTTCACTGATGAAAGCAACGGAAAGGAAAGTTATGAGGGAGGACGCTATTTGGAATTGCGCTTACCGAAGGAAGGATCAATACTAGAGGTTGATTTTAACAAAGCCTACAATCCATACTGTGCTTACAACCCAAAATATTCCTGTCCAATTGTTCCGGAAGAAAATCATTTGCCAATAGCAGTTAGGGCAGGTGTTCGCTATATCAAGAAAGATGTGAAGAAATAACCTTTCCCAATAAAGTTTTGTTGGATGAAGCGTATCAAACTTTTTTCTGAATCGTTATTACTATTCAGCGGCCTTCTTTTCGGATCCACAGCCTTTGGCCAAAGTCCCTTTCCTAATTCAGCACAGAAATTTTTTGAAGAGGGGGAAATACGCTTTGATAAAAGAGACTATGACGAGGCTATTCAATATTTCAACGAATGCTTGCGCCTTCAGGCAAATTTTGCAGAAGCTTACTATTGGCGAGGCTTAGCCCATGAACAAACCCGGCAGCTTTCTTTTGCGATAAGCGATTTTACTACCTATCTGCAGTTAAAGCCACGGAATCCGGAGGGTCTCTTTAACAGGGGTCAGGTGCATTACCGCCTGGCGCAGTTCAGTCAGGCTAAAGAAGATTTCATTGAACTATTAGCTCAGCGTTCTGTTGAAACCAATACTGTTTACTTCAGGCGAGATGCTCATACGGGCGGTGTAGACAAATTAATGACCACCCACAGCAGCAGTCGCGGACAAATATTCCAATTGCTCGGGCTGGCCGAAACAAAATTGAATAATCATGTTGCGGCAGTGATTGCCTTTGATTCTGCCTTGCATTATATGCCCAACGATGCCGATACGTATGTTAACAGGGGTATTGTCCATTTGACTAATGGTGAACAAGCGCTTGCTTTAGATGATTTTAAGCGTGCGCTCAGCATCAACCCTCAACATGCTCTGGCTAAAAATAATTTGTATAGCCTGAACAAGCACACTGGCGTTGCCAGGCTTGAACCCTTGGATTCTCTCATTGACGCGGCCCCCTGGCTGCCCTATGGCTATGCAGAAAGGGCTCACATCAGCTTTCAGCAAAAGAATTACAAAGCCGCTTTGGAAGACTATAATCAAGCCATCAAACTAAGCCCCACAACGGCCGAGTATTATTTAAACCGAGGCCTGGTTTATGAAAAGTTGAAACAGGGCAACAATGCCTATAATGATTATACAAAGGCTATTTACCTACAAGAAGATTTTGCGATGGCCTGGCTAAACAGAGGCAACGTTTTACTCAGTCTTCAAAAACACACCGAAGCCATTCAGGATTATACAGCCGCCATTACCTACACCCCAGAGTATGGCGCTGCCTATTACAATAGAGGTGTTGCTTACTACCAATTAAAAAACACTCAATCAGCTTGTCGCGATTTACAGATAGCCAAGAGGTTGGGGCAGCCAGTAACAGATGCTCTGCTAAAGAAGGTTTGTCCGACTAAACCTTAGTATTCCAATACAATTTTTTGAAATCGGTTTTATACAGCTTCTGCATTTGTTTTTCAATACCTCAGTAAACTTTATATCTATTCTACTTCGCTTGCAGAACTCCTAGGCTTTAATTCTATCACATCATCAGCTTTTTTCATGACAAAGATCATGTTGACTACTAAGCAGGGTCAATGCCGGAGAATCTCTTCACGCTTAATCTTGTAATGCAATTACACACAAACACAAGCAACATGAGAACACCCACCCATTTTTTAACAAAGGCACGCACACTTGCGGTTTTTGTATTGATGCTCTCCTTTGCATTTTCTGCTCTTGCTCAAGAGGCTTACAAGGCTCAAAAAGCAAGTGTCGTTATTAAGGGTACCTCTACCCTGCACGATTGGGAAATGAAGGGTGAGAATTTCTCCTGCCAATCATCCTTCACACTTGATGATAATAAAGTAACAGGCGTAAAATCTCTATCGCTTAGCATTCCGGTTCAAAGTCTTAAAAGTGGCAAAGGTGCTATGGACAAAAATGCCTACGCAGCATTAAAGGCAGATAACCACAAACAGGTTACCTACACCATCAACTCAACTAAGCTCGTGGGCAACAAGCTTGTTTGCAGCGGTAGTTTAACAATAGCCGGTGTTACCAAAACCATGGAGGTAGAAAGCACTTGCACAGTTAATGCAGACAATACCATTGTTTGTAAAACCAGCAAGAGTTTTAAAATGACAGAATTCAAAGTTGAACCTCCTTCATTTATGTTCGGATCTGTTACCACCGGTGATGACATAACCCTGGAGTTTGACCTTACCTTCAAGAAAAGCTAATCTTTAATAATTACACTTTAACCCTTAATAACTATGAAAACGATGATTTCCCGACTAAGCTCAATCTTCGCGCTGGGCTTACTTTTTATGGCGGGTATTGCACATGCACAACAGCCTGCTATACAATACTTCCGCCCTTATGACCAACGCGGTATTAATGTATTCGAAACTTCGAAGAACGATTCTGTTCCTTTCGATGGTCTGAAGGTTCGCTTCGGTGCAGGTTTTACTCAAGGCTATCAAAGCATGAATCACAGCAACAGTGCTAGAGCTAGCTTTGGTACGTATTTAGAAACTGCACCCGGTTCAGGCACGTTCACGTTGGCTAATGGCAATCCACTTCCAGCAGGTCTCACCATCGCAAAAAATCCGAATGTTTATGGTGGTTGGGCTGCCACTCAGGGTGCTACTGTAACGCAGTTTGTTGACGCGAATACACTGTATGCAATGGCAGGTGGTTTTCCTCTAGCACAAGCAAACTTAAATATCGATGTACAGTTAGCCGATGGGGTAAGCCTTAACTTGGTTTCTTATATGTCTTCTCACCACCACAACGAATTTTGGGTGAAAGGTGGATTTTTGAAAGTTGACAAAGTAAGTTTCTTGAACAGTGCCTTCTTTGATAGACTTTGGAAAAACCTAACGTTGAAAGTAGGCCATATGGAGATTAACTATGGCGATGCTCACTTCCGCAGAAGCGATGGTGGCCACACTTTGCAGAACCCTTGGATTGAGAACAATATCATGGATGCGTTTACTACCGAAATTGGAGCAGAGTTGTACTGGCAGAAGAATGGCATCATTGCCATGGTTGCCATGACCGATGGTGAGATACAAGGCAATATTGCCAACCCTCCTTTCCCTGATGGTGCAAAACGTAAGCCTTCATTCTACGGTAAACTTGGCTACGACAAACAAGTAAACGATGATCTTCGTGTTCGCTTAACAGGTTCTCTTTACACAACTAAATCTTCTGCCAGCAATACCATCTTTGGTGGAGACAGAACCGGATCTAACTACCAGTTTGTAACCGATAATACAACCGCTACCTTAACAACAGCCTACACTTCCGGCCGATTCAACCCTGGCTACCGCGATAACGTAACTACCATTATGATCAACCCTTTTGTAAAGTTTAACGGACTAGAATTCTTTGGAACATATGAAACAGCCAAAGGAAGAAACCAATTAGAAAACGGTGAAGGCAACACTTGGGGACCTGCAGGAGCGTCTTTAAGTGTTGATGATCGTCAAACTCAACAAATCGCTGGCGAACTTTTGTACCGATTTGGTAAATCTCAACAGTTTTATGCTGGTGCGCGTTACATACAAGTTAGCTCTACGCTTCCTTTTGGCCAAACTGCAGGAGCACAAGGAACAAATCAAGATGTATCCATCGACCGTACTAGCTTCGGTGGCGGTTGGTTCATTACTCGCAACGTGTTGTTGAAAGGTGAGTATGTGAAGCAAAACTATAACGACTATCCAGATACCCAACGCTTATCTAAAGCTACCTTTGATGGTTTTGTGATTCAAGGTGCCATCTCCTTCTAATTAACACCTGAGTACTTAATTAATAAGGGAGGTTCCGGTCCAAAAGACCGGAACTTTTCATTTAAGACTATATGTTTTAACTTCGTAACCAATGATGCGCCTGGCTATTATACTTCTTTCTTTACTTCTCACTTCGTTTCGCTACGAAGAGCCAGCTCCCTTTCTTATTCACAGACTCATTGTTCAACCCAACAGCACACTTACCATCGATGGTAAAACCAATGTAAATTCCTTTCGCTGTGGGATAAGTCAATATACCGGAAGAGATACTTTGGTAATTCAGGAGGGTGGCCCGCTGCGCAAACCACTATTTATAAAAGGAAAGGTGGCACTGCAGGCATCTCGTTTTGATTGTGGCATGCAGATGATGACACAGGATTTTAATGCCACATTAAAGTCAAAAGAGTATCCTTATATCGTTATTGATTTTAAATCATTTGAGCGCCTGCCTGATTACAAAAAAGCAGAAGACAAGTTTAATGGCACCATGACCATCTCTTTGGGGGGTGTAAGCAAAGTCGTTGATGTTGTTTGTTCCATTCACACCAAACCCTCAGGCCACATACATTTAAGTGGTGGAAGGTCCTTTCTATTTTCAGACTTTAACCTTACCCCACCAGAAAAAATGATGGGGCTCATCAAAATTCAACAAGAGTTGATGGTTCAGTTCAACCTGGTGCTTTTATTAGATGTTAACTCTTAGTCCTTCACTAAGATATCGTAGGCAAAGCGCATGATGGTTGCGCAAACTATCACCAGAAAAAATACTCTTATAAACTGATTGCCCTTTAATAAGGCGAAGCGTGTTCCAACAAAACCTCCTGCCATATTACAAATAGCCATGGGGATGGCTAATTCAAAAAGCACGTGACCCGAAAGGGTGAAATAAAATATCGAAGCTGCGTTGGTAGCAAGGTTTACTGATTTTGCATGAGCACTCGCATGCATAAAATCGAATCCCAACAAAGTGATAAACATTAAAACCAAAAAGCTACCGGTTCCTGGACCAATAAAGCCGTCATAAAATCCAATGATCAATCCGGCTAAAACTCCTCTGATCAATGCTTTGTTGAAAGAAAGATCTTTTTCTTCGTGTTGTCCAAAATTCTTTTTGGAATATGTATAGATGGCTACCACAATCAAGGCCACAAGAATAATAGGCTTGAACACCTCATTACTGATAGCCACCACTAAACGAGAGCCTGCCATGGCTGATAAGAATGCTGCGAGGGCTATCCACACCAACAACTTCCATTTAATCTCTACATGCTTGGCGTATTGATACAAAGAAACGGCCGTTCCTGAAAAGGATGGGATTTTAGTAGTTCCCAAAAGCGTGGCTACCGGGTAGTTGGGAAAAGTCATAAAAAGGACCGGGGTTTGTACCAAGCCTCCTCCTCCCACGATGGCATCAATAAAACCCGCCACAAAAGAAGCCAGGCAAACAATAAGCGTACTCGTTAACACAAAATTTAGTTAAGGTTGGAAACTACATGAGTGGAGCTCTGACTAACGTAATATGATGGCTTCAATTTCTGATAAGCGTCTTTGATCTCCCTTCTTTTCAAAATCAAGGAACCTTACCCATAAAGAAACAGGCTCTGTGGCATTGATAGCGCTTGTACTCATCAGCGCTCCTGACATTGTGTTTGGATATTTCTGCCCTTCGCTGTCAACACTGTTCTCAACGACATTAAAAATCTTCGCTATATCAAATACTCTGCTTTCACCATCGATCATCACCGTGAGGGTGTCGCCTTTTATCTTGATAGTTTTGTCATCTGTTTGATAGGACTTCCAGGATATGGTTCGAAGTGTAGTATAGCCATCCAAGGGCACATCATCATTTAGCGCCCGTACCTGATAGTATCGACTTGGTAATGCTGAGTTTGCTGCATAAAAGGGTTTTAGTCCAAGTTCCTTTCTAAGTATTTCATGTTCTGCATATCGTTTACTGTATCTGTTTTTGATGCTGTCCTTTATTCCTACAGACGCATTCATCTCATCACTGAGCACCTCGTGTAATGATTTTGCTCCGTATCGTTCAATCACAAAGCGCAATTGCTCTACTGCCTCATTTCCAATGCTGTCTGTAATTTGTTCAGGCATGCGCTGAAGTTTGCCTTTTTGCCAACTACCCTGGCTTTCAAAAATTCTAATTAACCTGTTGCGCTGCGATTCTTCTGACACCGCTGAAGCACTTTGTGGTCCCCATGCACTCATAAGGGCGACAATGGCCAGGCTCACAGGAATTAGTTTTATGTTCTGCTGCTTTACAAACAAAAAATAAATGGTGATAAGCGAAAGCCAGGTGGCAAGCACCAAGACGATATACCTGAATTCGGTAAGGCCATAGTTTTGAATACGCACAATGATGGCCGTAAACAAAAGCGGTAATAGGGGTAAGAGCAAAACGTAAAACCATTGGCTGTACTTTTTTATCCATGTGTTGCCAGCTGCCAATTGCACCGGGTGCACCAGCAAAATTGAAAGTATGCCATACACGGCATAGCCAAGAATTAACCAGGAGATGATACCCATCGGTAGAGACCAGGCCAGCAATACTTTCGCTTCGTAAAAAAGAATTATCGTCAGGTAGATACTTGCCAATGGTATCAATACGTATTGCGTAAATACTTTTAAGCCTTTTGGATATTGTTGTTGTAGATTTTGATAGTTGTGAGGAACTCCTGCTAAAAAGAAGATGGTGTTGAAAAGTCCTACAATTAATATGAAAAGTCTCAGGTAAATTTTACTGTCCAGATCAAGGGAGAATAAAAAATCAGCACTGCCCACTGCGACACAAATACCTATAAATAAAACCCAGGAATAAAGTTGAGCTGTGAGTATGCGTAAGAATAATTGCTTGTTGTATTCCCAAAAACCATCAATACTTGTTTTAGGTGCAAAGGATACCAACAAGTGAAAGGCCACTGCTAAAAATCCAAATCGAATAATACTGGTCTCAGCCTCAATTGGCGATATCGTAAACCAACTGATGATTAGTACGATTACGACTACCACCTGGGCAATTGAGCGTTTTAGCTTGCTAAAGCCATAACTCTCGGCCATGATGGTTTGGGATAGAAATAATACAAGGCCTAAAACTGAACACAGAATGAGTCGCGTAATGGAATCATTTAAATCGTTCTGCTCCACCCGCCATAACAATAAAGCTGTGCCTATACTGGCACAAAAAATTTCTAAGGGAAAGCGCCATAATACTGCCTTGGTGGCGTCTTGCAATATTTTTAGCGAAGGTAATTTCATTGAATCGTTCTGTTTTCTTTCATTAATCAGTTGAGATCGCGCAACAATTGCTCATAAAACCATAAGGCTGTTTGGTAGCTCTCAAGGCTTACCCGTTCATCAATTCCATGAAAACCAATGGGGTCAATCATGGGCGAAAACTTAATGATGTTGGAAGATATTTCTCCGAAGTGCCGTGAGTCTGTAGCTCCCATGAGCAGGAAGGGTGATGTAATCATTTGTGGGTATGATTTTTTTATTGCCTGACTCACTTTAGCATAGCCAAAACTTTTAACGGGCGTAACGGCCGATGCTTCCGCGATGGTGCTAAGCTTGGTTATCACAATCCGATCATCTTGTATAATATCCTTTATCTGAGCAATTATTTTTTCGGAATTGTCACCGGGCAATAAGCGCAAGTTAACGGTTGCTTTTGCCACCGTGGGCACGACATTGTCTTTTATACCGGCATTAATAATGGTAGGAACGAGGGTTGTTCTGATCATGGCATCACCTGTAGGACTTTCAGCATAGGTATCCATGATCATATTTTTAAATAACCAGGGATTCGCAAAAGCCATCTTTTGCATAAAGGACATTTCCGGTCCTACACTTTTCATCATGCCCTGCATGGGTTCAGAAAAACTGGGATCAAAGGGCTTGTTGCGCAGGGCAACCAGCGCTCTTGTTAAAATATCAATGGCTGTTTCTTTATCCGGCATAGAGGAGTGACCGCCTGGTTTTTCGACTGTTAACTCCAATGAGAGGTAACCTTTTTCAGCTGTGCCCAACAGTGCTACCGGTTTGCTGAGACCTGGCATTTTTTGTTTCGTAATAATACCACCCTCATCCAATATCATTTCCGCAGCAATCTTTCGTTCTTTCAGCAGCCTGGCGATAGCTACAGCGCCCTTTCCTCCTATCTCTTCATCGTGGCCAAAGGCGAGGTAAACACTTCGCTCTGGTTGAAAATTCTCGGATAAAAGTTTTTCGCAGGTTTCGAAAATTGAAATGAGGTTGATTTTATCATCGGTTGTACCGCGTCCCCAAATAAAATCGTCCTTTACCGTACCGGCAAAAGCATCGTAGGTCCACATAGCAAGTGTTGCCTCTTCTACCGGCACCACGTCCATGTGTGCCATTAACACCACCGGCTTGAGGGCTTCGTTTTTTCCCGGCCAGGTATAAAGCAAGCTGTAATCCGCAATGATCTCCTGTTGTAATTTAGCATGGGTAAGCGGGTAGGTTCTCTCCAAAAATTTTCTAAAAGCAATGAACTGTGAAGAATCAAACAGCTCAGGCCTGCCATAAGAAATCGTTTTATAGGTAAGCGCCTCCTGAAAGTGCTGGATGCTTTGTGCTTGTAAAGCCGGTGCAGGAATGGCAGTAACTTCTTGCTGATCGCTCTTAAAAGTTAGGGTGTTAACAAGCAACACTGCGATCAGCACAATGATCAGCAGTAACAGGCTCAGTAATAACTTCTTCATAGTAAAGGAATAGATTTACCAAGATACTGGATTTACTGTCTCGGATAATAAATTGTTTTTATCTTACAAGACTAATAACCAATTCTATGACCAGGTACATTTCTTTGCTTTTGCTTGCCCTCTTGTTTACCAACCATTCGTATGCACAACGTGCTAAAAAGGAGAGCGCTGCAGCCACAACGCCTGCCGCCAGTTCACCCAGCGTAAATGATTATTTCAAAGTCATGAAGTGGCGCAACATCGGACCCTTTAGAGGCGGTCGATCGGTAAGCGCCACGGGTGTTGTTAACGATCCGCTTACCTACTACATGGGCACTACTGGAGGTGGTGTATGGAAAACGCAAGACATGGGCATTACCTGGAAAAATATTTCTGATGGCTTTTTCAAAACAGGTTCGGTGGGCGCTGTGGCCGTGGCAGAAAGTGATGCCAATGTGGTGTATGTAGGTATGGGTGAGCACGCAGTTCGTGGCGTGATGACACACCACGGTGATGGTGTTTACAAATCGACTGATGCCGGCAAGACCTGGAAAAAAATGGGGCTTGATTTAACACAGCACATTGCACGGATAGTCATTCATCCAAACGATCCCAATACCGTTCTTGTAGCAGCGCAAGGTGCCTTGTATAGTAACTCAAGTGATCGTGGCGTCTATAAATCAACTGATGGTGGTGAAACCTGGAAAAAGGTTTTGTATGTAGATGATAAGACCGGTTGTGTGGAGCTTTCGATGGATATGAACAATCCCCGCATTTTGTATGCGGCCATGAACGAATATGGTCGCTTACCCTGGAAGGTGATCAGTGGTGGTGCTGGCAGTGGTTTGTACAAGTCGGTTGATGGAGGTGAGACCTGGAAAAAAATTCAGAATGGATTGCCCTCAGAACTTGGTAAAATGGCCGTGGCTGTTTGCCGTTCTAACTCCGAGCGTGTGTATGTTTTGGTAGAGAGTAATTCCGATAAGCGCTCTGGTGGCTTATTTGTTTCTAATAACGGAGGAGAGAATTGGTCTCGTGTATCGGCTGATGCACGCCTTACGCAAAGAGCCTGGTATTATATTGAGTTATTCACCGATCCGGCTGATGATAACTTGCTTTATGTGATGAGTGCCCCGGCACTACGCTCTATCGATGGTGGAAAAACCTGGGAAGATATCTCCAGCACACATGGCGACTACCACGATCTGTGGATCAATCCTAAAAATCCTAAAAACATGGTTGTGGCAGATGATGGCGGAGCGGCCATCACATTCAATCGTGGGCAAAGCTGGTCTTCTCAATACATTTACCCAACAGCTCAGTTCTATCGCATCAATGTCGACAATCTGTTTCCTTATAACATCTATGCCGGGCAGCAAGACAATACGAGTGTTCGCATTGCCAGCCGTGAGTTGGGCAGCGGGGGCATTTCAACAGCCAGCTGGACCTACTCTGCGGGCGGTGAGAGCGCCTTTCTGGCCTTTAACCCAGACGAGCCTACCAAAGTGCTTGGCGGCAGCTACCAGGGCACTATAGAGGTTTTAGATACCAAAGCCAGTGCAGGTACCAATATCATGGCGGCACCGATCCAATACCTGGGCATGGACGCCAAGGATATGAAATATCGCTTTAATTGGAATGCACCCATTATCTGGTCTAAACATGAACCCAATACTTATTACCATGGCTCGCAGCATGTGCTCAAAACCAGCGATCTAGGACTTACCTGGACAGAGGCCTCTCCTGATTTAACCAGAAACGAAAAAGCTAAACAAGGCAAAGGTGGTGGCCCCTATACTAACGAAGCGGTAGGTGCAGAAAATTACGGAACCCTCAGCTACATCCTGGAGTCGCCACATGAGAAAGGCGTCATCTGGACAGGCAGTGATGATGGCTTCGTTCATGTTACCCGTGACAATGGTAAGTCATGGCAAAATGTAACTCCGGCAGGCTTACAAGAGTGCCTGATCAATGCCATTGAGGTTTCTCCGCATAATCCGGCAACAGCCTACATTGCCACTACCCGATACAAGTTCAACGATCATAATCCGGGTTTATATAAAACAACAGACTATGGAAAAACCTGGACAAAAATATCCACAGGCATTCCGGCCAATGCTTTCACCCGTGTTGTTCGTGAAGATGATGTGCGGAAAGACCTGTTGTTTGCAGGTACTGAGTTAGGTGTTTATGTTTCCTATAATGGTGGTAGTACCTGGTCTCCTTTCCAGCTTAATCTGCCTGTTACACCCATTACCGATTTGCGCGTTCATCAAAACGATTTGATAGCGGCTACCTCAGGTCGCTCTTTCTGGATTCTGGACGATCTTACTTTGATTCGCCAATTTAATTCAGCACCTGCCGGCCTCCACGTATATCAGCCAGAGGCAGCAGTCATTGCTAACGGGGGCAGCGAACTTGATAAAACAAATCCGGATTTCAACGGTATGCATCCTTATCGTGGTGTTAACCCTGCCAATGGAATCGTTGTGTACTATCAATTGCCCGAGTTGAAGGAAAAAGAAGTTGTAAGCATGGAGATTAAAGATGATAAGGGCAACCTTGTTCGCTCCTTCACTTCTACTCCTGACTCAACTTATCAAGAGTACGACAGCGCCCCTCCTGCCGATCCTGTTCTTTCGAAGCATACAGGCCTCAATCGTTTCGTTTGGAATATGCGCTATCCATCCATGGTGGGTGTGCCCAATGTTTATATCGAAAGTAGTTTTCGTGGACACAAGGCCAGCCCCGGCAAATACACCCTAAGTGTTACGGTTGGTGATAAAACAAGTAGCGCTGCTTTTGAGATCCTGCCCAATCCACTTTACAATATTGATGCCGCCAGGTATCAGCAGTACCACAACACCATGAATGAAATGGAGCAGGCGCTCAATAAAATGCATCGCCTTATCAATACTTTATTCAAACAACAACAACAACTATCTGTATTGCTTTCGGGTGCAGTTTCTAACGAGGCACTTAAAAAGGAAGGCCTCGCATTGGTGAATAAGCTTAACGCCTGGGACGAAGACATGATCCAGCGCAAATCGCTTGCTTATGATGATGTTGAAAACTTCCCTAACAAGTTTACCGCTAATTATCTGTTTATGATCAATCAAACAGAAAGCGACATACCGCGTGTTAATCAGGCTTCTCTTGATCTGCAAAAGAAGTTAAATGAACAGTGGAAAACTCTAGAGGCTCGCGGGCTTGAGTTGCTTGAAAAAGAAATTCCTGCTTACAATGAAAAACTCTGGAAAGCAGGTGTAGGCAGTATCTGGGAAAAGTAAAATTGTTCCACAAATGATTAAAACCCCGGTGAGCTTCTCCGGGGTTTTTTTATTGTATCCAGTTCAGCAGGTTCTTGACTGATGTTTGCTTAATGAAATTATTGACCCCCTTGTTTATTTGGCCAACAATCAAATCTCTCCACTAAATGCAACCTATGCGAGGGTTTTAACGTCTAATGCCTAAGACAATTATGTATTAGGCTTTTATGCATTCACCTGAATTATTAAAGGGAACCTTACAGACCATCGTGCTCAAGGTACTCAAAGACCATGGCCGCATGTACGGTTATGAAATTACGCAGCGCGTTAAGGAACTTTCTGATGAGCGTATCCTTTTAACTGAAGGGGCACTTTACCCCACCCTGCACAAGCTTGAGGCAGAAGGCATGTTAAAAACAGAAAGTGAAAGCATCGGTAAACGTGTTCGTAAATATTACACGCTTACACCGCAGGGAAAAAGCCTTGTTAAAGAGCGTGTGGCCGAGTTGGCGGATTTTATTAAAACCATGTCAAATGTGTTGCAGGTAAAACTGGCTTAATGCAACTAAGCGATCAACATATAGAATTCATCAGGCAAGACTTGAACTATCGTGGGATTGTGCATGATGGTCTTCAGGAAGAACTTATCGATCACATTTGTTCTGCTGTGGAAGATAAGCTTACCGGCAATATTCGCTTTATCGATGCTTATCACCAAGTGTTACACGAGTTTGGTCACACAGGCGGCTTAAGAAAAACACAAGCTCAAACCCTACAACAAGAAAACCCCAAAACCATCATTATGTTACGCAACTACTTCACCATTGCTCTGCGCAATCTTCGCAAGCACAGTTTCTATTCTTTAATTAATGTAGCTGGCCTTTCCATTGGCGTAAGCATATGCCTCGTTATTCTGCTCTTCGTGCAAAATGAATTACAATACGACAGGCATCACAAAAATGCTGAACGCATTTACAGGGCGCATGCCACTGTAGACTTTGCCGGCAACCACTACGACATGACTTACGCACCTGCGCCTATGGCAGCTACATTGGCGTCTGAGTTTCCTGAAGTAGAAGCCGCTGTTCGTTTTCGCGAAAAAGGATCGTATTTAATTAAGCGTGAAAATGAAAACATTAAAGAGAGCAACGTTATCTGGACAGACAAGGACTTCTTCAAAATTTTCACGGTGCCTGTATTGGCCGGCAACCCAGAGACTGCTTTGGCCGAGCCCAACTCAATTGCCATCTCTCAAAAAATTGCCGATAAGTTTTTTCCAAACGAAAGTGCGCTCGGCCAAACACTCATACTCGATAATGACATGAATATGAAGATTACGGCTGTCTATGAAAACATGCCCGCAAGCAGTCATTTTCATTTCGATGTTCTGATTGCTATGGTTGGTTTGGAAGAAGCGCAAAGACCATTCTGGTATAGCAATAATTTTCAGACCTACTTTTTACTTCGTGAACAGGCTGATATCAAAAATCTGGAAAGCAAGTTTCCAGATATGATTGCCAAACATGTAATGCCTCAGATGAAGGAATTACTTGGTGGTGATTTTAGCATTGAAAAATTTGCAGAGGCAGGCAACAAAATACAATATGCAGCACAGCCTCTTACAGACATTCACCTTAAAAGTAATCTGCAGGGAGAGTTTGAGCCCAACTTCGATATCACCTACGTCTACCTCTTCGTTGCCATTGCATTTTTTATACTCATCATTGCCAGCATCAACTTCATGAATTTGTCCACAGCCCGTTCGGCTAACAGGGCTAAAGAGGTGGGTGTGCGAAAGGTAATGGGCTCTTTGCGTTCACATTTAATGCGCCAGTTTTTAATGGAGTCTGTTTTGCTAAGCACTTTCTCCTTCGTGATGGCCATAGGTTTAGCTTATATGTTGCTTCCTGTTTTCAACAATCTTGCGGCACGACAATTACAACTACCCTTTGATCAGATATCCTTCTACTTATTGATTCTTCTGGGTGCTTTGGTGGTAGGATTATTTGCCGGTGTGTATCCTTCCTTCTTTCTGTCTGCTTTTAAACCTGTTAATGTTTTAAAGGGTAATGTGGCCCTTGGCATGAAGAGTGGTTTCATACGCAGTTCTTTAGTTGTGCTCCAATTTATGATTTCCATTTTTCTGGTGATCGCCACTGTTGTTGTGTATATGCAGCTCGATTACATGCAAAACAAAAAGCTTGGTTTTAATAAAGATCAGGTAATTATGGTTGACGATGCTTATGCTTTGGGCGATCAGCACATTGGTTATAAAGAAGAAATACTGCGCAACAGTTTTATTGAAAGTGCCTCCATAGCTGGTTATTTGCCTGTGGCCGGAACCTGGCGCAGCGATACACCCTGGTGGATGGAGGGAAAAGAAGCTACGCAGGAAAATATGGTGAGCCTCCAAAACTGGCGGGTTGATCATGATTACATCAAAACCTTTGGAATGAACATCAAAGAGGGTCGGGATTTTTCTCGCGATTTTCCGTCCGACTCGGGAGCAGTTATCCTGAATGAAACAGCAGCCAAGGCCCTGTCCCTTAACGAGAGTATTATTGGCAAACGCATTGCCACTTTTAATGATGACGAAAATGGAAATATTGATAAAGTAAACTTACAGGGTTTGACCGTTATTGGCATTGTTGAAGATTTTCATTTTGAATCACTCAAAGAAAACGTTTCACCTTTAATGCTCTTTCTCTCAAAAAAGCCGAGCGGGTTCATTTCATTTCGTTTTCAATCGGCCCATACTGAAGAGGTGATTTCCTTACTGGAAAAGAAATGGAAGGAAATGGCTCCGGCTCAACCTTTCACTTATCAGTTTTTAGATGACAGCTTCGGTAAAATGTATGCGGCCGAAACGAGACTTGGTTCAATCTTTGGAATTTTTTCTACCGTGGCCATTATAATTGCCTGTCTCGGACTATTTGCACTTACCGCTTTCACGGCTGAACAGCGCAATAAAGAAATTGGGATTCGTAAAGTTTTGGGCGCGAGTGTTAGTAGCATTGTATTTATGCTTTCGAAAGATTTTGGAAAGCTGGTACTAATTGCATTCGTCATAGCAACTCCTTTTGCCTGGTGGGGCGTTAACAAATGGTTGGAGGCCTATCAATACAAAGTAGAGATTGCCTGGTGGGTATATGCACTAGCCGGTGTCGTGGCCTTTGGGGTTGCATGGCTTACGATGAGCTATCAATCAATACGCGCGGCCTTATCCAATCCGGTGAAGTCGTTGAGAAGCGAATAAAATTAAAACACCATGAGTGAAGACCTTGCTGATGTCATTATCAGTCAAGTCTTCGCTTGCCTATTCGGCCTAAGTATTTAAAAGCATCTACCATTAATATCGTCCCGGTAATGCCTGTTACGCCTCCCGTCACTAAAAGCGCTTTGCCCAGTTCATCATTTTTTCGACCCAGCATCAGGCCGCCCGCTATTGTAACTGTATAGCCGATGGTGGCGGTAGCTATGCCTCTTTTAAATTTACTTTCTGATAAATTCAGATTAAGTTTTATATCATCAACATCTGCCTGTAGGGCCAGTATTTGATCTTCGATTGACTGCTGGGCTGCGTCATTTTGTGCCTGGCTTTGGTAAGCACATAAAATCAATAGGAAGAGAAAAATTTTTTTAATCATGTAAAGAGAGGGTTGCTTGTGTTTATTGATCGAGCCATTGCTTAAATTGTGCGGCCCTCTCTCTGCTTACGCTTAGCTCCATACCGGTGTTGACGGATAATTTAACTTCCATGTTCGATACGGTGCCCTTTACTTCTGTAATGGCAGAGGCGGCCACAATAAATTTTCTGCTAATCCTAAAAAATAAAAGTGGGTCTAGCAAATGTTCGAGCTCATCCAGCGTAGCATCTAACAATAATTTTTTACCATCACCTTTTGCAATAACGTAAACTGTTTTTCCATCAGCATAAAAAAGCGCGGCCTCTGATGATTCTAAGAAAACAAGTTTATTACCGGCTTTGGCCACAAACCGTTGTTTGTATTTCTTACCCAGCTTGTCTATCGTGGCTTTAAGTAAATGTATATCAACTGAGTTATTTGTGCTTGTATCCTTTGTTCGCTTAAACTTTTCGATTGCCGCCTTCAGTTCACTTTGCTGAATGGGTTTCAACAAATAATCCACACTGTGGAATTTAAAAGCCTTTAGCGCGTACTCATCGTAAGCGGTTGTAAAAATTACTGGTATGTCTGTTTTGGTTTGCTCAAGAATACTGAAGCTCTTTCCATCGGCCAATTGTATATCTAGCAGGAGCAAGTCAGGTTTATTATTTTCCTTTAAAAACGAAACAGTTTCTGAAATACTATCTGTCTGGGCAAAAACA
Source organism: Cyclobacteriaceae bacterium (assembly GCA_022842845.1). Lineage (GTDB taxonomy): Bacteria > Bacteroidota > Bacteroidia > Cytophagales > Cyclobacteriaceae > Chryseotalea. Next base: position 219,558 of record JALHOT010000002.1, read on the forward strand.
GTAAAATCATCAACACAAGCCCCCAACAATCGTATGAGGCGCTCGCTTGCCAGTGGTTCATCTTCCGCTATTAGTATTTTCATACCTGCTGAACATCAAGTAAAGGAAGTTTAACGGTAAACGAGTCTTGCGTTTTTATTACTTCGACTGGCACCTCAGTTAAAAACAGGTATCGGCTTTTAATGTTTTGCAGGCCCACTTGGGTAGAGGGCTCTTTATCGATTTTTTCCTGAAGGTTATTGCTGACGATTAGTAGATCGCCTGCTGTTTTGATTGAAAGATGAAGCACTTCCTTTTTGGACAGTACATTATGCTTGATTGCATTTTCGATCAGGAGCTGAAGCGATGATGGCGCAATAAACAATTTTTTCTTACCCTGCTCTATTTCAATTTGTACGTCCAGCCCTTCACCAAAGCGAATGTTTAATAAGTACAAGTATGCTTCAATAAAAGTAATTTCTTCTTCGAGCGTTACAAGTTTCTTATCCTGATTATTGAGTAAGTATCGGTAAACCAATGATAGTTGATCAATAAATTTCGCTGACTTGTCAACATCTTTATAAATGAGAGAAGATAATACATTGAAACTATTGAATAAAAAATGTGGATTGATCTGATTGCGCAAAGCTTGAAACCGGGCCTCTGTACTCTGCTGTTTGAGTTCAGCGGCTTCTATCTGTGCGCGCTTCAGCTTGTCCATAAAATAAACAATGGCATTAACGCAGTTCAGGAAAAGGTTTACCCTAAAACCAAAGGCCAATAACAAGGTGATGTGGGTTACGTTGAAAACAAAAGGCATACCCAATACCAAATACAACAAATACAAGGATAGGGATGCGACCACTGCCACGTTGAGAAGGCTAAATAAGAAGAGCAAAATCAATGGGTGCACTTGATAAGCCGGTGTTCTTTTTTCGATTTGCTTACTCACCCAGTGGTTACTCTCCCAAACACCCCAAACAACCAAAAATAAAACGGCCAGCAGGTAAGGGCTTTCTAATTGGAAGTCGAAAAACTTATTGCCAACTGTGAATAGTATATTCAGAAAAGAATAGACTGAGAGCAGCACTATAAAAATATACCGGTAGCGAACAGAAAACACTTGCTGATAGTTTTGATTAAGATATGCAATATAGATAAAATGAAAAGCCCGCCCGCAGGCTAAGGCTTTTCATCACCTAACAACCATATTTATAATACTGGTAAGAGCACTTTATCAATCACGTGGATAACTCCATTCGTTGCAAGAATATCAAGCGAACTTGTTGCCAGGCCCGCCTGATTGGTACTGCCTGATGCGCCTGTAATTTTTAGTGTTGTTACATTAACATTCACTGATTGCTCAAGCGTTGCTAAGCCCCCTGCCTTTAGATCTTTGGAGAAAGCACGAGCGCCAACAATGTGGTGCTTCAACACTTTTTCTAAACCATCTAGCCCAATAGCATCTACTACACCGTCCAAATTATCTACATTCAACGCTGTGTACAAAGCTCTGAAGGCAGCATCTGTTGGTGCAAACACTGTTAAGTTGGCTGATTCATCAGAGGCAGCCTCTACCAGTGTGGGTACCAACTGTAGTGCGGCAAGCAATTGTGTAAATTCAGGTTGCGTAGCTTCTGTATTGGCTATCACTATTTGAGCGATATTTTGCGATGGTAGCAACAATGTTCTGTTGATTACATGTACCACACCATTGTTAGCTTGTACATCGGTAGCAGTAACCTGAGTTTTACCATTGATGAAAACACCCGCTGAACCATTGTTGCTCAAGTAGAAGTCTTTGCCCAACAATGTTTCGATGCTGGCACTACCGGATGGCAAACTTGCAGCAAGCACCTCAGTTGGCAATACATGGTATTTTAAAATATCAGCCAGCGCATCGTTATCGGTAGGCAAGCTTGTAATACCTGCAGCTGTAAATGCTGCATTGTTCGGTGCAAATACAGTTAAGTTAGCGTTCGGATCGATCAAGGCATTTAATAAACCCGCTTGTACCACAGCTGCAGTTAAGGTTGAAAAATCTTTGTTAAAATAAGCTGGTTCTACCACTGTGTTAACAATGGGCAGAATGGAGGGATTCACCAATACCGCATTTACTACGTGTACAATTCCGTTGGTAGCTTCAACGTCTGCAGTAGTAACGGTGCTGTTCCCGTTTAATACTACACCGCTGCTAACATTGACCTGAATTGGCTCGTTGGCTACTGTGTTTACTGAACCGTTCGTCAATTGGGTAGAGCTAACCGCGGCAGATGCCACTACATGATACTCTAAAATTTTTCTTAAAACAGATTCAGGAACTGCGTCAAGGGATGTTTGGCCTATAACACCCAAAAGATTTGTGAAGGCAGCATTGGTTGGCGCAAATACAGTAAAGGTTCCGGTGCCACTTAAGGTAGTAACCAGGTCGGGGAATTTTACAAGTGCGGCAACCAAAGTTGATAAGTTTGGATTGCCCTGCGCTAATTGAACAATGTTTTGAGTTGGAGCCGTTAGTACTTCTAGTACAGCTGCCGGTACTAATACTTCATCGATTACGTGCACAACACCATTGGAGGCTTCAACATCTGCGGTCGTTACATTGGTTGAACTATTGATTACTACACCTGCGCTACTTACTGAAACAACAACCGACTCACCGTTAACGGTAGCATAGCTTTGCGATTGCAGTTGATTGGCCTTAAGCTTTGTTGACGCGATCACATGGTACTCGAGTACATCTCTCAGTATTTCTTGTGGAATTTCGTCCACACTTTCCAGTTCCAGAAAATTGAGTAGGTCATCAAAGGCTGCATTATCTGGAGCGAAAACTGTAAAGTTACCTGAAGTACTAAGTGTTGTTACTAAGTCGGGAAACTTGGTGAGCGCCTGCACAAGAGAGCTGAGGTTTGAATTACCCTGGGCCAATTGCACAATGTTTTGTCTGTTTACTTCATCATCGTCATCGCAACTGATGGCTGTAAAAGCCATGAGTAACGTAAGCACAATAATACGCCCTAAAAATAGGCTGCGCGATAAATAGTTGTTGTGTGTCATAACTTTTCGTTTAGTTAAAATCACATTTACAACGGAAGATATTTGGTGAAAGCGAGGGTGCTTTCGTGAGCTGTTAATTTTAGGAATTGAATTGTTAAGCGAAGGGCGTGAACTGCAGATTTTTTGAAAACTATAATTTGGGTTCTTCCTGTTTAAAATCTCCCCTCAAGGCGCGGAATCGCTTTCTCGCTTCAGCTACAAACACACTGCCTGGGTATTGGGCCAGCAATTTTTGGTACTGTTCCATGGCCTTTTCTTTTTCGTCCAGATATTTTTCGTAGATCTCGGCTATCATAAAAAAAGCATCATCTGCCAGAATATCTTCGGGATACTCTGCCAAAATTTTTTCTAATAATTGCTTAGCTTCTTCTGCTTTGTTCTGCCTTAATTTTATTTGAGCCTCGAGCCAGTAACAATCGTCTTTGATAGCATAGTTTGTAAATGTGTAATAGCTTGTGTCTTTGGGATCAATGTTGAGCAAAAATTTCTCTTCTTTGGTCATTTCTTTCGAGGCATTTTGTCCTTGTTGAATCAGGGAAAGTCGAATCAAGGCTTCTTCGAATTTATTTTGTTTCAGCAATAATTCTACTTTGGCAAATTCCCTGAGGGCAAGACCTGCCGAATCTAAAGCGATGTTTTCTTTTATTCGCATACTTAAGTCCATAGCATCGTTTGCGATTTCACGGGTAGTAGCTTCCTTGAGTATGTCAAGGTGTTCTTGCGCCAATTGAAAGTCTCCCCGATAATAGGATAGCTTTGCGTTTTTCAATTTTGCCTCATAAGCCAGAGGACTTTCCTTATGTGTTTTTTCAACTTGTGCATACAGAAGCGCAGATTCCCAGGGTTCTTCCTTTACGATATAAATATCGGCCAGGTCTAATTTTGCCTTAGATTTTAGTTGAACTGAAGCGTATGGATTTGCGATGAGTTTTGTTAATATACTAATGGCCGTATCTGGTTGTTCTAAGTATTCTGCTTGCATGACTCCAATATTTCTGATGGCTTCGAGCGCAATGGGTTGTTTCGGATTTTCGTTTATAAAAATTCGATAGGATCGAATTAAGGATTCAACAGAGTCTTTATTGATAGGATATACTTCGCGTAGTCTCTTCTCTCTTGCCTGGATGTAGCCCAATTGAGCATCGCGGTAATTCTCGCCTGCTGCAAAGTTATTGATCACATATTTATAAATGAGTGCGGCATTTTCGTAGTCGTTATTACTCAAAGCAACCTTTGCTACCTCCATTGATCTTTCTCCCTGAGTTTTATATCGCCTGTCAAAAGCACGCGCTTGAATAAAAGAACCATAAAAATTTTTTTGCTGCATAGTAACCCAAATTAACAGATCGCTATAAACTTGTTGTTCTGGTTCTTCCTGCACTTTTGCGTATAACAGCTTTTCTAATAATTCTAATTCTTCCGGCTTGGTAAGTAAAACCTGCAAGACATTTTTTATATACTGACTATTGCCAACATTTTGAGTAGCGTAGTTCAAGTACTCTTCTGTCATTTTTGTTTTTTCGCCTTTAACACGGTAAAGTGTTGCCAACTCGAGGCAATGCATACCCGGATTATCCAAATCCTTTCTGCTTTGCAACAATGTAATGATGGAATAATCAAAGAGAGATCGTGACATAAAATAGTCGCTGATCATTTTGACGCGACCCAGGCTGAGACTGTTTTCAACAATAATATCTCTGAAATACTTATCCGCTTTCTGTACATCTCCCGAACGCATCATAATACGACCAACATCAAGTCTGTATAGCAATTGCTCAGGTTCTCGCTTCAATAATTTTTTTAAATAATCCTGGGCCTCGTTGTATTCGGCCAGGTCGATGAGTGTGTTGATGTAGTTGTTGTGGATAAGTGGAATGTTCTGTGGCTTTTTTGAAAGCTCGCGGTAAATTTCTCCGGCCTTCAGTTTTTCGCCTTTTATTAAATATTCGTTAGCAAGTTGAATGTCATTCTGATCTTGACCTATCAGGGACAAAGGAACGAGAAGAGCAAAACACAATGTGGATTCCCTTATTATTCTTATTATATATATATATATGTAGTTATAATAGGTCATGTGTTTTTGTGGATAACTCGCTACTTATTCTTTTGCTTATGTTTTGTTGTTGAATTGTGGACTGTAAAGTTTTAATAAATAATAAGTTAGCTCTTTATCAACATCGTGTTAGTACCTTTTATATAAACGCTGTTGATAGCCTTGAGGTTATTATTGTTGACTATCTTTAAGCTATACACATGGTTTTCTAGAATTCTGAGTTTTAGTCCCAAACGATTTATTTCTGAGTTGTTTTCCTCAAGTTATTCACAGGAACTTGCCCATTTATCAACAGAGGCCCCAGTTCCCAGTTGGCTTTAAGGCTAATCTTCATGCCTCCTGTTTCGTCATAGTAATAGTAGATTAGTTCAGGTTCTATCTTTTTAAAGTAGTTACCATTGTCCCATTGCTTATTATTATTTGAATCGTCAATGAGTCTAAGTGAGTATTCTGCTGCTGGAAGATTAGAAAAGGTAACTTTCGGAGTATTATAGCTTTCCTGAATTACCTTGCCCTTACTATCCAATAATTGGATGATGTAGTTAGAAGCCTTGGTATTGGTTTCGACCAACATAACTGACAAAGATTCCTCCGTAAGTAATTTTGGTTTTAGTTCTATTCTCGCTGAGCTGTCATTATCAATACTAATAAAGGCTGCTTTACCAAAAACGAATTGATCTATTTGTTTAATAGAGACTTTCTTCTCTTGCTTAGGTTTTACAATGACTTTTTTGATGGTTAGTAAATGCTGACTTGTATCATACCTTATTTCTTCTTTACTAAAAGTGTAAAGTGTAAGAGAGTCAACTTTGTACAACATACTGTCAAGATTTATTGCCTTTAGTGGTTTGCTAAAAGATACACTTGTTGTGAGCTCTCTTGTTTTGTCAATAATGTTTATAGGATCTATGGTAACGTTGAACTTATCTAGTTTAAGTTGCGGATTGGGTGGGTTGAATTTTACATATAGTGTTGTGTCTACTTTATTATCAAGACTATCCTTTATGGTGAGTTTGGTAAGCGTACTATCAGTAGTCGTGTGTTTCGGATATATTTTGATCGAGGAATTGTCACTACCTCGTTGACTTATAAATGTTATACCATCTCCTTCAATCTTAAATGTATTGAGAGCCTTATTGGTTTTAATGTTAAAATAGTTTTGCAGGGGTTTTGCGTTAATGATTAACAGATTTCTGGAATCAAGTGAAATGAGTGGTACACTTGCATTACTCTTACTACTGTCCAGTGTGATAAGAGCAGACTTGAATCCGTATTTCTCATTTCTTCCATCTACCATCAGGTTCTTGTTTTTATCCTGAAAGGCGTAAATGAAAAATTGAGAGGGCTTTAAGTTTTCAAAGATGAACTTACCCTTCTCATCTGCCTTGGTTATTATTTCGGCCTTATGCTTAAATATATTGAAGGTGTCATTTTTTTCGTGAAGGGCTACGGTGATGTCTTTTAAAACTTTTCCTGACACCAAGTCATAAACGTTACCGCTTAAAGTTAGGGAGTCAAGATAGGACCCTGTTGAGAAAGCAAGTTTCAGGTCTTTGGCAGAATTTTTTTCGGTTATGTCTTGTACGGCCTCTCTAAAATTAACGGTATACGTGGTGCTGTCCTTCAGGGCTGTTTTAAACTTCAGGATTACTTTATTTCTTAGATAGGAAGTTTCTGTTTCTTTAATGGCTGGAGAAATGATGATTTGTTCCTTTGCATTGTTTAGTTGAACTAGCTCGTTAAAAGAGAGTTCTATTTGGGTGCCCTTGAAGTTGGTGGCACCATTTGCAGGATTCGACTCTTCAAGCACAGGAGCTGCCTGATCTTTTGGGCCTCCGGTGGGTTGTGTTTGTTGGGCGCATGAGAAAATGAGTAGAGTGTAGAAGAGTGCTAATTTTTTCATTTTCTAAAAATGTAAATAATGCTTGAATATTCTTGATTTTGTTTAGCAAGTAGGTTGGATCGTAAGCCGTTGAAAAAAGCTTTTGGGAATCGTAGCAACCCAGTATTCTTATAGGCTTCGCTGAGCAGGCTTACGTAGTATGAATCTAAAACCATGGGCATTTTCTTAACTAAATGAAATTGATGGTTCAGCAAAAGTTTCTCCATAGTTTCCTGACTGAAATGCCACAGATGCCTGGGTACATCATATCCGGCCCAGTGTTCGCGGTAAATGTTTGCATCCAGGCTTTTATAGTTAGGAACGGCTATCAACAATCTTCCATCCTTGGCTAACAGACTATAGATTTTATCCAGCGTTTTGTTAAGATCAGGAACATGCTCTAAAACGTGCCACATAGAAATGAGAGAAAAATTATGAGTCGCTTCGCTCAGATCTTGATAGACTGTTAGCCCTTTTGCTTTTGCCAAGTTTCTTGGTTGTTCGCCTGGCTCTATACCAGTGCTATGCCACCCGTCTTCAGCACAAATACTAAGAAAGTCACCCGTGCCACAGCCAATGTCAAGAAGTTTGCCTTTGGCGGGAAATAGGTTGCGGGCAAGCTTTTTCTTTTGTTTTAGGGTAAAGCTCCTTGCAATCATGTAAAGTTGATTAACAAGATTATTAGCCTTCGAAGTGTGGGAAATATATTCTTCACTGAGATAATATTTTCCAAGGTCATGATCTGTTGGTCTGGGATTTGTCATCACCATGCTACACGTGGAACATTGAACCAGGGAAAACGACTGTTTAGTGACGGTAAAATCTTGGCAAGTCAGAAAAGGTTTGAAGTTAGCCTGACTGCAAACAGGACAAGTAGTGACGTGTATCATTTGCCCATGTAAACAGTTAGTACAGAAATATCGGCTGGTGATACACCACTGATTCGGGATGCCTGTCCTATGGTTTCGGGCCTCACCTTTTTTAGTTTTTCTTTTGCTTCTGATGAAAGGGCCTTCACCCGGTCGTAGTCGAAGTCGACTTTAATTTTATAGTTTTCCAAGGCACCAATTTTATCGGCTAGTTTTTGCTCGCGGTCAACATAGCTTTCGTACTTGAGGTTAATTTCTACTTGCTCCAAAATTTCACCTTCGTACTGGTTGAAAGTTTTACCAAGTTCTTCATTCAAAGATTTAACCTCATCAAAGCCAATGTGTGGTCTTCTGATCAAATTGCTTAAGAGCGATCTTTCGCGAATGGCAGCGCTGCCTACCCTCTCTAGTCCTTCGTTTACTTCTTCTGGGGAAACCTTGATGGTTGAGAGTTCTGTTGTTAATTTTTCAACCGCCTCCTTTTTATTGAGGAATTGCTGGTAGCGATCTTCTTTAGCTAATCCTATTTTAAAGCCTGTTTCGGTAAGACGTAAATCAGCATTATCCTGGCGAAGGAGAATTCTATACTCCGCCCTTGAGGTAAACATACGGTAAGGTTCTTGTGTGCCTTTGTTTACTAGGTCATCGATTAATACACCGATGTAGGCTTCCGATCTTTTTAAGATAAGAGGCTCCTGCTCTTTAATTTTTAGGTGCGCATTGATACCAGCCATTAAGCCTTGGCAAGCGGCCTCTTCATAACCTGTTGTGCCGTTAATTTGACCCGCAAAGTACAGATTATCAATGAGTTGAGTCTCTAATGTCATCTTTAATTGCGTAGGTGGAAACCAATCGTACTCAATAGCATATCCAGGACGGAACATGCGTGCATTTTCAAAGCCAGGAATCTTAGTGAGGGCTTGATATTGAACATCTTCTGGTAAAGAGGTGGAGAATCCGTTGACGTAGATTTCTACTGTGTTCCAGCCTTCTGGCTCTACAAAGATTTGATGTCGTTCACGTTCAGCAAATCGATTGATCTTGTCCTCAATAGATGGGCAGTACCGGGGTCCGAGGCCTTGAATACGTCCTTGGAACATAGGACTCTTATCAAAGCCTTCTTTCAACTTATCATGTACGCTGTCGTTGGTATAGGTTATCCAGCAACTCATTTGTTTCGCTGGTGCTTTGCTTTCCTTCAGATATGAGAATTTACCAGGAATCACATCTCCTGGCTGTTCCTCCATTTTAGTGTAATCAAGGCTTCTGCCATCAATGCGTGGTGGTGTACCAGTTTTCATCCTACCAGATTCAAAGCCTAATGTTCTTAATTGCTCTGTTATTCCTGTTGAAGCCTTTTCGGCACTTCTTCCGCCACCAAAGTTTTTTTCACCAATATGGATTAGCCCATTAAGGAAGGTTCCGTTGGTTAGGACGACAGCCTTACAGGGAATATCAATACCCAGTGCGGTTCTTACCCCCACTACCCTTTTATCTTTTACAACAATGCCACTGACCATCTCTTGCCAGAAGTCGATGTTAGGTATGGCTTCTAATGCCAGTCTCCATTCTTCTGCAAAGCGCATTCGGTCGTTTTGCGTTCTGGGGCTCCACATGGCAGGACCTTTAGAGCGATTCAGCATTCTGAACTGAATCATTGACTTGTCGCTGACTATACCCGACAAGCCCCCGAGTGCATCGATTTCTCGTACTATTTGCCCTTTGGCAACGCCACCCATGGCAGGATTGCAAGACATTTGTCCTATGGTGGTCATGTTCATTGTTACAAGCATAACCTTAGAACCCATATTGGCTGCTGCCGCTGCTGCCTCACAGCCGGCATGGCCTGCGCCCACCACCACTACATCGTATTCTTTAAACATCTCCTTTTTTATATGTTTCACGTGGAACTACAGGTTCCACTTGTTATTTCAATTCACTCCAGCATCTATGACCACTATACAGATTCTTCGGAAACATAATCCCTATCTAGGAGGGTATGTTGGTGAAGAAAAGAACCCATTCTGCCGGTGAGACTTTAATAAACCGAATTGCAGATTTAAGTAGTCCACAAATCCACAAGCTTATCCACAATGTGTTTAGTTCCACGTGGAACGGTTAAAATCTTATGCAAAGATACTGTAGTGTGTTGATTTGGATGAAGGGAAGCAAAAGATGGCAAAGGGTGGTCTGGACTTGATGAAAGAGGAAAAGGGTGATGAGATCAAGACAGCCTTCTTTTTTTGAGGTAAAAATCCTCACGCTTTCTCATTGCTGCTTTTTGGTCGGCCTTTTTATCCCTATACCCTGCTAAGTGCAGCACTCCATGGATTAGCACTCTGTGGAGCTCATCTTCGAAGGTCTTTGAAAACTTTGTGGTGTTTTCACGCACCCGATCAATACTGATATAAATCTCCCCCTCTATCAACCCCTCTTCTTCCGAAAGATCGAAGGTTATAATATCTGTAAGGGTATTATGGTTTAAAAACTGAATGTTTCGCTGCAGCAGGTCTTCATCAGTGCAGAATACATAGCTGAGCGACTTCAGTTGGAAGCCTTCTTTTTGTATGGCCTCTTTAATCCAGGCTTTGAGCTTTAAAGCTTGTTTTAGCTTAAAGGGTATGTTTTCGTAGAAAAATTGAACAGAACCCATCAGGCATTCATGTAAAAACTAAGTTCTACTTCCCGTCCATGATCGCGGAATTGAACTTCATCAGAAAGGTGTTTCATTAAAAAGATCCCACGCCCCCCTGGCTTTTCAAGATTTTCTGGTGAAGTGGGATCTGGAAGGCTGTGAAAATTGAAGCCCTTGCCTTCGTCTTTAATTATGAACTTCAGCAGGTTTTCATTAAGAGTAAGGCTCAACAACACATTTTTAGAGGAATCGCCCATGTTGCCATGTTTGATGGCATTGTTTACGGCCTCTGTCACAGCAATCATGATGTTGCCATAAATGTCATCATCTAAATGAAAGCGCTCTTTGGCATTATCGATGAAGCTTTCGATCATCCGAATGTTCTCAGTAATGGAAGGAATTTGAACACTAATGCTATTCATATCTATTGGTCGCGCAATCGTTTAAAATATTCGTTTACCTCCTGCTTATAGTAAGGGAAAAGCTTGGGTGGCACCGTCTTCAGCAATTCTACTTCTTTTTCCTTGAGTCGCAAATATTCCTCAAAAGCCTTGGGCATTTCTTTGTTATAGTCTTTGGCCGTCTCCCCTTTACGCTCTTCTTCTTCCTCTTGTTCTCGCATAGACTGCTCCGCTTCCAGCAATCGGCTCTCAATCTCTTTCTGTCTGCGTAGAAGTTGCTCAGTCAACTGCTTATTGACCAGATCCATTTCGCTTTGTTCCATTTTATTAAGGAGATCACCACCAGGCATCTCTTTGCCTTGTTGTTTCATTTTTTCCTGAAACTCCTGCAGGGCCCTTCGAATTCTTTCCTGTTCAGCGGCTGTTTTGGCCAATTCTTCAGAAAGCTCTTTGCCACTCTTACCCCCATTTTTCATTTCCTGGATTCGCTGGTTAAGCTGCTGCTGCATTTGGGAAAGGCTTTGCTGCTTGCCCTTCTTCTTTCCTTTGCCGGCACTTGGTTTGGCATTGGCCATCATTTGCATCATCATATCAAAATGATCATCAAGCATAAGGGCCAGGTTATTAATGGAGGTCATGGCAAATTGCATCTCTGTTTGTGCGGGCCCCCTTCTTCTTTCTTTGTTGGCTTCAATGGTCTTATCTAAGTGGTCGTCTAATTCTGTCACTTCTTTGGTTACTATAGAGCCCATCATCGGATCACGTTTACCAAGAGCTAACAAGCTGTCTTCCAATATCTTAGCATCATCTTTGATCTTAATTTGCTGTTGTGCTAGGGGGTTAAAGCGCGGGTCGCTTTGGTTCAGTTCACGGAAATTATTGATCAAATTTTCCTGGTCAAAAGATAGCTTGATAAGCCCATGAATGATTTGGCGAAGGCTTTCCATATTGGCCATATCCATTTCCATGCTCATGGCGCTTTGCATGCTTTCCATCTTTTCTTTCATCTGCTGCATTTGCTGAATGGCCTTCTGCTGCGCCTCTTTAGATTTACCTGGCTTGCCTTCTTCTAAAGACTCTTTGCTTTGCTGCTGTTGTTGTTCCACGTTTTGTTGTTGCTCTTCTTCGGGCATTTCCAAGTCAGTACCAGAGACCTCTTTGTCAAGGTCCTTGATTTCATCCAACTGTTTGCCCAGCTCCTTGAAGTCTTCTGCTACTTTTTCTTGCTCCTTTGCCAGCTCTTCGTTGCTCTTGCTTTCTTCGCCCTTGCTACGTTTATCATTCTTTTCTGTTTCTTTAAGCAGCTCTTTTTGTTCTTGCAGATTTTTTTCAAGTTGTTGCGAGGCTTGTTCTACTTTGCTCTCCAGTTGCAGTTGCTTGAATAGCTCTAAAGTTCTGTCAAGCTCTTTTTCCAGATTGCTGCTATTCTTCTGCATCTTGTCCAGGAGTTTTTCCATCTCGCGGGCATCTGCATTTTCTTTCAAGAGTTTTTCAAGTTCTTCAAAAAGCTTTCGGGTCTCTTCGTCCAGAAGGTCTTCCATTAACTTTTGAATTTGTTCAGCCTTTTCCTTAATGCGTTCACTCTCTTCAGTAAAAGCTTCCTTTTTGTCTTGCAGCTGTTTATTTTCTTGCTTCAGTTCGTTCAATAAATTCTCCAACTCTTTTTTCTGCTGCAGAATGTCTTCAAGCTTTTTCTTATCCTGCCAGTTCATGCTTTGGGTTGACTTGAGTTGCTTGGCAGATTCTTCTAACTGCTTTTGCAATTCTGCTGCACGCGCCTGGCTCTGCGAAATTTTTTGTTGTGTTGCTTTTTCTGATTGACGAATGTTGGTGGCCAGTTCTTCTTTTGTGGGCAAGGCAAATGTGTAAGTGGCCGATCGTGTGGACTTACTTCCGTTAACGGCATCGTTGTCCCACACTTCCAGATAATAATTCAGCTTACCACCTGCTGCTAGATTTAACGTATCCAATCGCCAGAGAAAGAAGAAGTTTTGCTGCGATTGATTGGCTACAATAGGGATGCTGATTTCACGTGGCGCTTTTTTAACAGATTCGTCCAACACCACAAGGTTTAGTTTTCTCAAACCGTAGTCATCGCGAAGCGAACCACTCAGGCTTACATATTGATACAGAACAGAATCTTTGGCAGCCATGATGGCAAGCTCCGGGTGCTGATCTTTGATCACTTCCAACTGGTAACGGATTTGATCTTTATTTGTGCCGTTATCATTGTTAAGTGTTAATTCATACTCAGCAGAGTTTTTAAATGTATTACTAAAAACAAAAAGATTATCGCTAGCCTTACTCAACAAATAGGGTGACTGGGCATCGTTGGAAAAGCGCAGGGTAACATTGTTACTATTGTTAGTACCAATGCGCCAGGTTATGCGCGTTCCTTGAGGCACCACGAGGTTGCCGGCATTTTTTATTTCTTCAGGTTTTCTTTGAAGATAACCAGGGTACTCTAACAAGAGGTTGAAGTCTCTTAGCTCTGGTCTGTTGACGACTTTAATGGTATACTCATCGGAGTAGAAACCAGCGGCTTCTAACTGAAAAGAGAAATCTTCCTGCAGGCGATCAAATTCGTATGTAAAAATATTATTACCGGCATTGACGAGTTTCATTCGTTGCTTGCCGCGCATCAAATACATATCACCGGGTAAGGCTTTACCTTCTAAAGCAACTTCGAGCGTAAAGTTTTCATTGGCAAAAGTTTGTGTGCTCTTGTTTCTGATGATAAAGCGAAAGGGTGCCTCAGGCGAAAATTGTTGATTAAACTTAACGATTCTCTCTGTGCTCTGGGTAAGAACGCTATGATTGACAAGTAAAATGACCAGTACAACAAGAAGTGGAGCTGCCAGAAATTTGAGGTAGCGAAAGTTATCCCTGAAACTGATGACGCCATCGAAGGAGAAAGGCTGAAAGGTTTGGGCTTTTTGCCGAATGCTGGCTGCACCTAAAAAAGAATCACTGGCTGATAATTGAAAGAAGTTTAAGAGCCTGTCTTTGATTTGTGGTATATGTTCACCGATCAGTCGGGCGCTTTGTTCATTGTCAAGCCCTTGATTGGCCAGCCAAAAACGCAAGGGCTCTCGCAAAAACTGGTAAAGGCAAAAAGCAATAACAGCGAAAAAAAGACCTAACAATAAAAGACGCACAGAAGAATCTAGCCAAAGAGCATACTCCAATAAAGAAGCTAAGAGAAAATAAGCCAGCACAATGGAGGTGCTCAGAAGAACTCCTTTTAAAAAAGTGTTGAGATAATACTTCCTGCGAAAGGCAGCGACCTTATCATGCACCTGTTTTATTTCCTCCCCCATTTTGCGTGTGGTACTCAGTCCGTTAAACTAAAAACGAAAAATCAAGCTGCAGAGTTTGCAACTAATAAAAATAGTGAGTTAATCAGGCTTGTCAAGCATTTTATGCAGAAGGGTATTTGGCAGGGCTTTACTGCTTCAATTCAAGGAAAACCGGGCAATGGTCAGAGTGTTTTGCATCGGGCAAATGCATGCATCGTTTCAATCTTTTCTCAAGAGAAGCAGCTACCAGCTGATAGTCGATTCGCCAACCCAAATTTTTCTTTCGTGATCCTGCCCGATACGACCACCAGGAGTAATGGTGCGGATCTTTGGTGAAATGCCTGAAAGCATCTATGTAACCTAAGGTTAGGAATTGACTGAACCAGGCACGTTCTTCAGGGGTAAAGCCGGGAGAATTTTTATTGACAACAGGGTTGTGAATATCAATGGCCTGATGGCAAACATTGAAGTCGCCATTGATGATTAGGTCAGGTACTTTTTTTTGAAGCTTTGTTATATAGTCAGAGAAAAAATCCAACCATTCCAATTTGAACACCTGCCTTTCATCACTGCTGGAGCCAGAGGGCATGTAGGTGGTAAGGATAGACACATCGGCAAAATCTACTCTTAACACCCTACCCTCATTGTCATATTTTGACTCGCCACAGCCATGTTCCACGTGTAAAGGTTTTTGCTTGCTTAGAATAGCCACACCGCTGTAGCCTTTTTTCTGAGCCGAGTGCCAGTATATGTGGTAGCCCAAATCTTGAAAAGGACTAAGATCTACCTGGTCAAGGTTTGCCTTTACTTCTTGCAGGCAAAGCACATCTGCCTGCGTTGCTTTGATCCAGGCCAGAAAATCTTTTTCAAGGGCAGCTCTGATACCGTTAATGTTGTAGGTAAGAATTTTCATGAATTGCTTAGCTTAAGTTTCAGGATTTTCATCCTGCGTTCGCAAAGCAGCGGGCAGTTCATACACCCAACCGTATTCCTTTTCAAAGAACTCAATGACGTGCATCTTCAGCAGTGTTTCCTGGGAAAGTAAATCCACATGTGGAAGTTTTTTAACCAGTTTCCAATGGGGCCACCCTTGTTCATCCAAGCCCTCTAATTCATAATAGCCTGACAAGCTTAGCACCTTGCAAATAGCAATATGCATCAGGTCCTGCTTTTCTTCCTTAGAAAAATATTGAGCTCCCCTGCCCAATTCCTGCATCCCTATGAGGAATAGAACACTGTTTAAATCCTTAGGTCTTTTGCCAACGGTTTGCTGAAGGTATTTCATTAAACCAGCCCACTTTCTGTCGAAATCAAGATCGCGCTTATACATTTTTATTGAGCTCGTCCCAATATTCAAAAGCCCTTCTTAAATGGGGTACTACAATGGTTCCACCGATTAAAGTAGATATGCCCATGGCCTCCTGTACCTCATCTGTTGTTAATCCTACCTCTTTGCATTTTCCCAAATGGTAGCGCACGCAATCATCGCAACGCAGCACCAGAGAGCAAGTCAGACCGATCAGTTCTTTGGATTTTACATCTAATGCGCCAGGAGCATAGGCGTTTGTGTCCAGGTTAAAAATCCGCTTGATGATCAGGCTATCAGATGCCATGATTCTCTCATTCATTTTGCTGCGGTAGCTATTGAAGTCTTCTACTAATCCCATTTTCTTGTAACTTAATTTCAGCAAATATATCGTTTCGTTGTGAAGTTATCCGGGCGCAATATCTTTCTCGATTTTCTATCGTTGTTTTATCCTCGCTATTGCATGGCCTGTGCTGGATCCTTAATTAAGGGCGAAGAAATTCTTTGCACAGAATGTTTAGTAGAGTTGCCAAAAACCAATTTTCATAAGCAATCTGACAATCCTTTATTTGAGCGTCTATCGTTACGAATACCCTTACGCCATGCTTTTGCTCTTTACCATTTTAAAAAAGGAGGTCGGGTGCAAGAGCTTTTGCACGAACTTAAATACAAGAACCATCCTGAGATTGGACAAAAACTGGGCGCTGTGTATGGCACAGAACTTTTATCCTCTGGCTACGCTCAGGTTTTTGATATGATTGTTCCGGTGCCGCTTCACCCTAACCGCCAAAGAAGCCGCGGCTACAATCAAAGTACAGAATTTGCCAAGGGCCTTTCGCAGGTTTTGAATATTCCCTATACAGAAAACTTTGTTAAGCGAAGCGTACAAACAACCACCCAAACACGGAAATCCAGGTTAAACCGATGGAGGAATGTGAGCGAGGTTTTTCAAATGATGAATGAGGATGAAATTAAGGGAAAACATGTTTTGCTGGTAGACGATGTCGTTACTACGGGTGCTACGCTGGAGGCTTGCTCAACCGCTTTGATGCAATCAGGGTGTTCTTGTATTTCTGTTGCCTGCATGGCGGTGGCATAAAACAAAAAACCCTGAGACAAAGTCTCAGGGTTTCTTATGTATAAATTCTTATGCTTAGTAGTTAGAACCTGCACGGATCATAGCGCAACGGAAACCAACAGTAGCTGTGGCAGAATCTTGATCTAAATATCTACGAGTACCTGGAGACATCCAGTAGGCAACATCCTTCCAAGAACCACCCTTGTAAACTCGGGCCTTATCTGTTACCAATGAGAAGAAAGCCTCTGGGTTTTTCTCAATGTTGTTATAGCCGTTATCGCCTGTGTTACCTTTGGCATTATCCAAGAAACCATCTCTACGGATAGGGTTTAGATCATCAAAATCCTGGTAAGACATAGGGCGGTAAACATCCTGCACCCACTCGCTTACGTTACCGGCCATGTTATACAAACCGTAATCGTTAGGTGGAAATTCGTAGATGTATGAGGTAATAAGGGCTCCATCATTTAAGCGACCAGCAATACCGGCATAGTCACCACGGCCTCTTTTGAAGTTAGCAAGCATGAAACCCATCTGAGCTCCGTAAGGGTTACGCACTGCGTGACCATCCCATGGATAGATGCGTTGGTGGGTTTGCATTTCCTCTAACCATTGTGTACCTATAAGCGCTTGTGCTGCATACTCCCATTCTGCTTCTGTAGGAAGGCGGTAAGCAGGAATTACGATGCCGGATTCCAAAGGAATACGACCATCTGTTTCTGCATACTCTTCGCCTGCGTTAGAGGCAAGTACTTTATTCACGGCCAAAGTTCTCCAGGTAGCATAAGCGCTGGCTTGTGTCCAGCTAACACCCACAACCGGGAAATAGCGGAAACCAGGGTAACGCAGGTAATGATCTACGTACGGATCGTTAAAAGCTAAACGGCTTCTCCAAACAAGCGTATCAGGCAAAGCGCGCTGATAAGCCTCTTGTGTAGAATCTTTAGCAAGATTGTGCAGGTATTCTAACCAGTGGATATTGGCGATTTCAGTTTCGTCCATGTAGAAAGAAGCCACGGAAACAGTTCTTTCGATGTTATCGCGAGAAGCCATCACATCTTCTTCAAAAGAACCCATTACGGCACGGCCGCCTTCGATGAAAACCATGTTGGGTGCATCTGGCTGTCCTTCAAAAGGACTTACCATAAAGCCGCCTTCGTCTTCATTATTGTAAGCAAGGCCGGTAGCCGTGCTCATTTGTCCGGGGTTCTGCGCAGTGGGCTTGCCGCCACCTCCGCCAAAAAGTGAACACCCTGTAAGTGCTGCGGAAGCACCTACTGTAGCAAAAAGGACTCTGAAAGAGTATTTCATTGGAATTTGATTTTAAAAAGAAATGCTAATATAAAGATATCTGCAAAAGTTTTCCAAACCCGTTGAGGCTAAATTAAAACTTCAATAGATGAGAGTGAAACGGCCTATCGCTCAGTCTATTGTTTTGAGATTGTACTTTCTCTTTTTGGGAAGAACAGATATCTACCAAATGCTTTTTCTGCCGTTAAGTGGCGAAAACAGTGCTAATCAGATTTTGGCACGCTATTCCTATAAGCATTGAGGAAAACCAGTACTTATGTACACAATAACGGACTTCCGCCTGATGCCTTTTCACAAGAAATGTGATGTGATTACCTTCAATGGCACTTACATTTTGCAGCGCACATTGGGTGATTGTAAGGTGTTTCTTTACGACACAGGGGCTTTTTTCGCAGAGGTATTTTACTCACCGAAGTACCAAAAAGTACTGATGATCAATGCTTTCGACAAGCTTGTAGGACTCGATCCTTATTTAGAAGATATTTCTTTGGATGACTTGAGCTCAAAAACGTGCATGTGATTTAATAAGTTAATTGCCTGATCAACATGCTTTATATTTTCAATCACCATCATAGCCTTACCAGCCTGATCTTTGATCTTGCACTGGCGGGGATGCTGCTGAATGTAAGCCAGAATTTTGCCAAATACCTCCGAACTGAAGTATCGATCGTTATTACTAACAAAGTAAGCCCGGAGTCGCTCATTCTTCAACGATAGTTTTTCAAAACCAAGCTTTTCTCCCAGCCAACGCAGGCGTACAGTATTCACCAACTCTTGTACCGGTCCAGGCAAAGGCCCAAAACGATCCTTTAGCTCCTCACTAATTTTTTGGAGCTGATCTTCATCTTTGATGCTATCGAGTCGGGAGTATAGTCCAAGGCGCTCACTGATATTGGCCACGTAGCTATCTGGAATCAGTATTTCAAGGTCGGTTTCTATTACGCAATCCTGAACAATGAGCTTTGCCTTTTCTGCCAGCTCAGAGGCAAATAGATCTTTGAACTCTGTTTCTTTCAGTTCCTGCACGGCATCATCCAGAATTTTATGATAGGTTTCGTAACCCAGGTCGTTGATGAAGCCACTTTGCTCAGCCCCCAATAAATTACCAGCCCCGCGAATATCGAGGTCGCGCATAGCCACTTTAAATCCATCGCCCAATTCGGTGAATTCTTCCAGTGCAGCGAGTCTTTTGCGCGAATCGGCAGTTAAGACAGAGGTGGGTTGTGTGAGCAAGTAACAATAGGCCTTTTTATTAGATCGGCCCACGCGACCTCTCATCTGGTGCAGGTCAGACAAACCAAACATATGCGCCTGGTTAATGATAATGGTATTGGCATTAGGAATATCGAGGCCTGATTCAATGATATTGGTAGAAACAAGCACATCATACTCGCCCTCTACAAACTTGAGCATGGCTTTTTCTAATTGATGGCCCTCCATCTGCCCATGGGCAATGGTGATGCGGCAATCAGGAACCAGCTTGTAGATAATGTTGGCAATAGACTCAATATCGCTAACACGGTTATGCACAAAGAAGACTTGCCCGCCACGCTTTAACTCATAACTAACGGCATCGCGGATGATGCTTTCGTTAAAAGTGTGGAGTTCTGTTGTAACCGGTTGGCGATTGGGAGGCGGTGTAGCAATGATGCTAAGATCGCGCGCCCCCATTAATGAGAAGTGAAGTGTGCGCGGAATAGGTGTGGCAGACAGCGTTAACACATCTACATTCACCTTCATTTCTTTCAGCTTGTCTTTGGTTTTAACACCAAACTTTTGCTCCTCGTCAATAATGAGTAAACCCAGATTTTTAAATTCAATATCCT
The DNA here is from genome assembly GCA_022842845.1 of Cyclobacteriaceae bacterium. Taxonomy (GTDB): domain Bacteria; phylum Bacteroidota; class Bacteroidia; order Cytophagales; family Cyclobacteriaceae; genus Chryseotalea. The sequence continues at coordinate 239,254 of JALHOT010000002.1, forward strand.
TGCTTACAACCCTGTGTGTTCCAATTAAAATATCAACCTGGCCTTCTTTTACTCTCTTTAAAGTTTCTTTGATTTCCTTTTCGCTTCTGAAACGCGATACGTATTCAACGCGGGCCGGTAAGCCAGCAAGTCTTTCGCTGAAGGTTCTGTAATGCTGAAAAGCCAGTATGGTCGTAGGCACCAACACGGCTACTTGTTTACTATCGGTTACTGCTTTAAAAGCAGCACGGATGGCTACCTCAGTTTTTCCAAAACCCACATCACCACAAACGAGTCTGTCCATAGGGTGAGCCTCTTGCATATCGCGCTTTACATCTTCAGTGGCCTTTGCCTGATCGGGGGTGTCTTCGTAAATGAATGAGGACTCGAGCTCAGCCTGCAAGTAACTATCAGGAGAAAAAGCAAAACCAGGCGCGCCTTTTCTTTTAGCGTAAAGGGCAATAAGCTCTTTGGCTATGTCTTTTACTTGCTTTTTAACCTTGGCCTTTTTGTTCTCCCACTCTTGCGAGCCAAGTTTATTCATGACAGGCGGTGTGCCCTCTTTGCCGGTGTACTTAGATATTTTATGCAGCGAATGAATGCTCACATAAAGCAAATCGTCATCTCGGTAGATTAAGCGAATAGCCTCTTGGTCATGGCCATTGACTTCTTTCTTTTCAAGCCCGGCAAACTTGGCGATTCCATAATCAATGTGGGTTACAAAATCTCCGGGTTGTAAAGTATACAGTTCACGTAAAGTAAGGGCCTTTGATTTAGTATACTTTTCACGGGCCTTATAGCGATGGAATCTTTCGAAAATCTGATGATCGGTGTAGCAAACAATTTTTAATGTTTGATCAACGAAGCCTGCGCGAAGAGAAAATTCAAGACCTTGAAATTTAACCTGCTGGTTGATCTCTGAAAAAATGCCAGCCAGGCGCTCCAGCTGCCTGGGTGTGTCTGAGGCGATGAAGTTGCTGTATCCTTTATCATGCTGCTCTACAAGGTTCGTAGAGAGCAGCTCAAAGTTTTTATTGAAAGAAGGTTGTCCTGCTGCCTGATAGTCGATAACGTTCGCTTCTTTTAAATAAGCGCGACTTCCAAATTCAATACGTGTAAAGACTTGTGATTTGAGCAGAAAATCGGGGGCACTTTCAAAAATTTCTTCGGGTGGTAAGAGTACGCTGGATTTTCCTCCCCTGGTATTGTGTTCGTAGGCTTGAGTAATCTTATCAAATGTTTTTTGAACTACATCTAAAACAAGCTGTACATCTTTAAACCATAGTTTGGTGTCTGGATGAATAAAATCAAGAATGGATTGTCTTTCCTCTTTCACCAAAGAACCCTGTAAGTTCGGCACAAGGTTTACATACTCAACTACATCAACTGATAATTGTGAACCAGGTTCAAAAGAGCGGATGCTATCCACCTCATCACCAAAAAGTTCTATGCGATAGGGCAGTTCGTGCGAAAAGGAGTAAACATCGAGAATACCACCCCTTACTGCAAATTGCCCGGCTTCATATACAAAGTCAGTTTTTTCGAAATTCGCATCGTGCAGAAACTCTTCCAGGAAGGCGAGATCTAAATGTTCACCTTTTTTAATGGTAAATGTTTTGGCGCTGAGCGATCGTTTCGTAATTACTTTTTCACCTAAGGCCTCGGGGTAAGTCACTACAATTTCAGGCTTACTTTTAGTGGCCAGCTTGTTCAACGTTTCGGTGCGTTGTAAGACATTCGCATTTTCTACCTCATCATATTCGTAGGGTCGTTTGTATGATAGGGGGAAGAAAAGGGCTTCACGGTTTAATAGATTTTGAAGGTCATTCAGAAAATAAAATGCTTCATCGCGGTCTTGAAGAATAACCCAATAGTCTTGAGGATGAAGCTTGAAGCAGGCGGCCAGGATAACGGCATCCAAACTTCCCTGTGAACCCTTCAAGCGAATATTGGAAGGCGAGGGCGCTTTAACCCCTGCGGCCACGGTCTTGATAAAACCATCCGCAGTGTAGATACTTAAAAAATCATTCGCCTTCACGGTCTACTCTACAAGGGGCACAAAGATAGGATCAAGTGCTTAATACCCCACATGCCTGTCTTATTTTCTATTACTTTAGTTGCGTGATATTTCTAAAGCTACTGATTCGGTTTACGTCCTTTACAGCTTTCCTGTTATTGCTATTGGGTTTATACAAACCTTGGGTGGTTTTGTGGTGGGAGCATGTTCAAAATCGAAAAAAAGTGATCTTACTATATGGAAGCTTAGCCGCAGGCTTATGGTTGTTGCAATGGCTTTTCTGAATTATTGAACGCGACTGCAAAGGGCCAGGTATTTTTGTTTAACGGAAGAAAAGCCAATGATATAAAGAGACCCCCCATCCTTTATCTTTAGTTTCTTTTTAATGGCTTCAACAGATAAAGGATAATTACGGGTGAGCACATTTGCTTTTTTGTCGGGTAATAGATTCTCAATGAACTTAGGGTCTGACTTTACAAGCTGCTCTATCTTGAAGATGCGCCCCGGAAAATCAGGCACCACCGCTGGCGCAGTGTATATATGCGTACTGGGCGCTAGCTTTACTATGGGAAAAGCTTGAGTAATGGATTTGAAAGCACCTGCTTTTAAAACAGAGGCGTTTGGTTCGTATAAATAGCTTTGAGGTTCACCAAAGGAAAGAGAGAGATTTTCCTCTGCTGACGCAAAAAAAGTGAATGGCGCAGCAGCCTGATCATTGGAAAGAATGTTAACGGCAAAGATTTCCGGCTCAGCAGTAAAACCGCGAACACATAAAAATAAAAGCTCCTTGCACTCATTTTCGACCGACACCACATGGATTTGCTTTACACCACGAAGATTTTGAATGGCAGCGCTTAGATCTAAAAGAGGAGAAGCTTTTATCAAAAGAGTCGCACTTCGTTCAAATAGGCTATCCAATAGTAGCGGTACATTGGGTTCACATTCTGCCAGACTAAAAACTTTTTGATGATTAAGTCTTCGTGAAGGATCTAGATAGATAGCATCAAAAAACCACTTGTTCTCAGTCAAAAAAGATTCAGCAGCCGTATTAACGTATTCAATGTTTGCAGCATCCAACTGCAGATGATTATGCCTGGCTATTTGTTGAAGCTCAGTATTAGGCTCTACATGCCAAACCTTTTTGGCTATTCGGCTAAAAAAGAAACTATCTATGCCGAAGCCACCTGTTAGATCCGCTATATCGAAAGATTGTTCAGAGAAGATTTTGCTTAACAACCTTGCTTTATATTGGGCAGTTAACTCTGATGAGCTTTGCTCCAGATTAAGCGAAGGAGGATAAAGAATATGCTTTGCGTGGTAGTAAGCCGGAATTTTAACGCTTGCTTTTTGCCTGCCTGCTATTTGTGCGGCCAATAAAGCAGCAGGAATATTGCCTATGGTTTTGGTAAGCAAGGCAATTTTTCGAGAATCATCCCTCTCGTGCGATGATAGGAAAGCCTGAACATCTGGTTGAAGGAGTGCGAGGTGAATCATATAGCAAAAAAGCCTGCACAAACGTACAGGCTTTTATGATGTGATGTTAAGATATCCTTACAGATTTAGCAAGAGAATAATAATGGCCACAAAGTTGCCAACGATGAAAACAAGGCGTTTAGCCATTCGGAAGTTGTCTTGAATATATTTGAAGTAGGCCCTGAAAACGAGGCCCTGGGTAAATAAACAAGCACTTAAGCAAACAGACATTATCAATACACTGGGGAATGAAATAAGTGCTAATACAATGCTTACTACAGAAATGCTGTCTAAAATGTTGATGCGTCTTTGAATTGATAGTGAAATAGCTGGGGCCATAAAAAATTGAGGTTTTTGGGGTTAAATGCGAAAATTAGGCCAAAGTAACCCGCCTGCCCCCAAAACAGACCTTTTGTAAAAGCTAAAACCAACATTTTCAGGTGTTTACAACGGCAATTTTGAGTAAAAACCCCTAGCCCTAAACGTTAGGTTGTTCGCTTTCGAAGTAGCAGTGCGCAATTGCGGATATAAACAACCAAGCCCATCCCCTGGGAAACAATCAACACCGGATCTTTTTTTTGAAGCCCATATAACACCACCAGCAAAGAGGCGATGCCGCTGATGAACCAAAAGCCAAAGGGTAGAACAGATTCCTTTTGTTGCTCGGACTTGTACCACTGATATAAGTAGCGCAAGTTGAGCATCAGCATACCAATCGTGCCGACTACACTCCAAAAGGAAAAAATGTTTGTGGTATTAAAAAGTTCAGGCAAGGTTTGAGATTGCCAGATGATCCATAACCAGGCACTCAAAGGCAAGAGTAGAATCAGAAGCTTTACCAGAACAGGAAGTTGCTTCCAGGCATTCTTTAATTGAAGGTTACGTATGTAAATTAGGTATGACAAACTTTGACCAATGATAATAACAGCATCAGCTCTTAAAATGCCATACATCAAAAACAGAAAAGAGGCCAGTAGACTAATCTGCCAGAAAATGGTGGGTGAAACAGACTTACCTGCCTTCTCGGATAGATAAAGCTGAATAAGGAGGCGCAAACCAAAAAGACCTTGCGCGAAAAAGCCCAAGGCAAACAACCAATATTGTTGAATGAACTCCATAAAATTTTGCAAAGCAACAAAAATGCTTGCGTATTCTGTGTATTTTAATTTTAGCTTTCTGTCATGTTTGATGTAGTTGTTATAGGCGGAGGTGCAGCGGGATTTTTTGGTGCTATACAGGTAGCAGCAAAAAACCCGAGACTTCGCATTCTCATCCTTGAAAAAACGAATAAGCTTTTATCAAAAGTAAAAGTATCAGGAGGCGGTCGCTGTAATGTTACTCACTACTGTTTTGATGCTAAGAAATTATCCCGGCATTACCCAAGAGGTGAGAAGTTGTTAAAAGACTTATTCAAAACATATCAGGCCAAAGACCTTGTTGATTGGTTTGCCAGCAAAGGAGTTGAGTTGAAGGCCGAAGAAGATGGCAGAATGTTTCCTATAAGCGATAGCTCCCAAACGATAATTGATCTTTTTCTTCGTGAAGCAGAAAAGCATGATGTTACCATCCGACTTAATGCTGCCGTAAGCCAGATAACAAGTACAAAAGGACATTTTGAAATTGAAACGGAAAGTGGGACAAAGATTCAGGCCAAAAAAATTCTTGTAGCCATAGGTGGTCACCCCAATAGTCATGCCTATAATTTTATTCGTGCTTTAGGCCATCCTATTGACAAGCCCATCCCGTCTCTTTTCACTTTTAACGCAGCGCAAAAACATTTTTCTGAACTGATGGGTGTTGCAGTGCCAAATGCCTTTGTAAGAATTGAAGGAAGCAAGTTTTCGAAAGAAGGGCCATTATTGATAACCCATTGGGGTTTAAGTGGCCCTGCCGTTATTAAACTCTCAGCCTGGGCAGCAGAGTACCTGTTTCAACAGCAATATGTGTTCAATGCCTTGGTCAGTTGGATTGGCGATAAGCAAGAAGAAGTTTTAAGAACAGATCTGCTCCAGTACAAATCTAAATATCCTAAACAACGTGTCATGGGTAATCCACTCTTTGCTTTGCCGCAACGCCTATGGACAAAGCTATGCCAGCTGGCAGAGATAGAGGAGGAAAAAATCTGGAACGAATTGGCCATGAAAAATCTGAACAAGCTTTTAGAAAATATTTTGCGTTGCCGGTTTGAAATAAAAGGAAAGACAACCTTTAAAGAGGAGTTCGTTACCTGCGGAGGTGTGAATCTTGCTGAGATCAATACGGCAACAATGGAGAGCAAAAAAATACCAAATCTGTTTTTTGCGGGCGAGGTGCTTAACATCGATGGTGAAACTGGGGGCTTTAATTTTCAGGCGGCATGGACCACCGCTTTTGTGGCCGCCCAAGCAATAGCAGGTGACCAAATGTAAAATAAGGCTTTGAAGACAAGAACAAGCTTTTATCTTCGCATTGACTAATAACCCCAATGCACAATGAAAAAAGTTTTGTTTCTCATGGGGCTGCTGCTCGCCACGGCAGTCCACGCACAAAAGTACACGGGCGACTCATGGGCTAAGGTAAAAGCAAGCGGAGGAACCCTCACCGTTATTTATTACGAACAACCCGGCTTGATTTACAAAGATGCGGCCACCGGTAAAATGAAAGGTGTGTGTGCCGATATCCTGGAAGATTTTACCAAATACGTACAGGATAAATATGGTAAAAAGCTTACCATTAATTATGCGGGTCAAGAACAGGTTTTTCCACAGTTTCTGTCTATCACACAAACTACCCCCAACATACTAGGTGTTACCAATGTAACAGTGACTGATGAGCGGAAAAAGATCCTGAAGTTCACGCCTTCTTTTATGGCCAATCCCGTAGTGATGCTTACCCATAAGGATGCACCAAGCATTACCAGTGTAACAGAAATCAGCACTACGCTGAAGGACTATAGTGCTAAGATTATCAGTGGAAGCACGCATGTAAAAGTGATTGAAAAAATCAAGAAGGAAAATGCACCCTCATTAAAAGTTAGCTACGCCAACTCAGGGGGTGAAATATTGAAGGAGTTATCGGGTGGGCCAAAGTTTTTTACAGTGTTAGATTTTACCGAATACATTGATGCTACCAGAAGACAGCTTCCGGTAAAACGCCAGAGCATTAACTTTGGTGCTGCTGAAGAGCTTGCCTTTATTATGGCTAAACAAACAGACTGGGATCAACCCTGGAATGAGTTTATGACTCCCGAGTATAAGAAAGGAGTTCGTTACCGCAAGATTATTGTTGATAACCTGGGTGCTAACTTTCTGGGCATTTTGAAATAAGACCAAACATTGTAAAAAAGTAAAAAGGAAGCCCACAAGCTTCCTTTTTTTATTAAGCGTAATTCTTAAGAATCAACCTTAAGCATTAACAAGTTTATGCTGTAAAATATATTCAGCAATTTGAACGGCATTGGTAGCCGCGCCCTTACGCAAATTATCGGCCACCACCCACATATTAAGCGTATTTGGCTGCGACTCATCTCTGCGCAAACGACCCACAAAGACCTCGTCTTTTCCCTGGCTGAATAGCGGCATAGGATAAATATTGTTCTTAGGGTCATCCTGAACAATAACTCCAGCAGTTTTCTTCAGTATTTCTCTTACCTCATTCAGATCAAAGTCATGGTAAAATTCTGCATTCACCGCTTCGCTATGGCCACCCATCGTAGGGATGCGCACGGTAGTAGAAGTAACACCAATGGTAGCATCACCTAGAATTTTTCTGGTTTCATTCACCATCTTCATCTCTTCTTTGGTGTAACCATTATCCTGAAACACATCGATGTGAGGAAGTGCATTCATATCTATCCGATAAGGATAAACTTTGTTTCCTTCAATGCCAGCACGCTCATCCATCATTTGCTGTACTGCATCCTTGCCTGTGCCGGTTACCGATTGATAGGTAGATACCACAACACGCTTTAACTTATACTTAGCATGAAGGGGAGCCAAGGCAAGCACCATTTGTATGGTAGAGCAATTGGGGTTAGCAATAATTTTGTCAGCATCAGTTATCTCTTTACCATTAATTTCAGGCACTACCAGCTTCTTGTTGGGGTCCATACGCCAGGCAGAAGAATTATCGATAACGACAGTTCCTTTTTCTGCAAACTTAGGTGCCCACTCTAAAGATGTGCCGCCTCCGGCTGAGAAGATGGCAACATCAGGAACAAGGTTACACACCTCTTCCATGCTTTTAATGCTATACTGTTTACCCTTAAATGAAACCTTCTGCCCTACTGATTTAGCCGAGGCCACCAGATACAAATCCTGAAAAGGAAAATTCCTTTCCTCTAACACTTTTAGCACCTCCTGACCCACCAGACCAGTAGCACCTACAATTGCGAGTTTCATATTTGAGTTTTCTTAAATGAGCCGCAAAATTATTAGATTTGGTTAAGACCTCGTTGTGTATGAAAAAAATCTTTTGGCTGCTGCTGTGCAGTATTCCTTTCGTAGCCTTTTCTCAGGTAAGCGATAGTTTTGAAGATGGGGACTTTTCAAACAACCCCACTTGGTCAAGTGTCAATACCTCAAACTGGGTTATAGACAATGGCCGACTACGCTCCAATGCGCAAACCACCAACACAAGCTTTTATATCAGCACCCCCTCTGCAAGTATTAACAAAACACAGTGGCAATTTTTTACCCAGCTGCAGTTCAATACCTCCGGTGCTAACTATGTAGATGTTTTTTTAGCAGCTGATCAAGAAAATCTAAGCCTGGTCGCTAATGGCTACTTTGTAAGAATAGGGGGAACACCAGATGAAATAAGTCTGTATAAAATCCAGCAAGGAATTTCAACAATTTTAATCAACGGCAGAAATGGTTCTACCAACAAGAGCAATAATACCATTAGCATAAAAGTGAAGCATACGCTTGACCACGAATGGACATTGGAGAGAGACACGACAGGCACAGGGCAAGTGTTTTTTACGGAGGGCAAAGCCATCGATAGCAGTATCAGCCTAAGCACTCATCTGGGTATACGCATCACACAATCAACAGCAAGCTTTTTTAACAAACATTTCTTTGACAACATTCAGGTTCAAAAAATGGTATCGGATACCGTGGGTCCCACAATCAAGACCATTACGCCCTTGAGTCGCAGTAGCCTGTTGTTGAATTTCAATGAGAAGGTAACAAGAGAAAGCGCGAGTGATCCATTCAACTATCAGTTAAACAACGACACTAAATGTGTTACCGCAAACCTACTCGATGATGAACAGTCAGTTGAATTACATTTTGAAAAAGAATTTACAAATGCAGCTGATAATATTCTGCATATGATGAATGTGCGTGACTTGCTCGGAAACAAGCAGGACAGTATTTCCTCCACTTTTTTCTTCTTTGACCAGGAACCAATTGAGAGAAGGGATGTCATCTTTTCAGAAATATTAGCTGACCCTACCCCTAGTCGAGGCTTGCCTGAAGCAGAGTACATAGAGTTGTATAACCGAAGTAATAAAGTAATCAATACAGCGAATCTTACATTCAAAGATGCGACCACCACCATACCATTACCACCCGTCTATCTCTATCCATCCGAATACCTGCTGATCACTTCATCCTCTGCTGCTAATTTCTTTGTCACGAATAGTAAAGTACTGGGGCTACCTTCATTTCCGAACCTGACTAATGCCGGAGAACGGCTTACCATCACCGATCTGATGGGCAAAACTATTGACAGCGTAACCTACAGTGATTTGTGGTACGGAGATGATGAGAAAAAAACCGGAGGGTATTCTTTAGAAAGAATGAATCAGGAGAGCACCTGTCTGGATGATGCTGAAAACTGGCTTGCCTCAAAGTCTGAAACAGGAGGAACTCCCGGGAAGGCGAATTCAATTTTAGACAACTCCCCAGACATAAGCCCGCCCACCGTTCAATCTATACAAGTAGCAGCAAACGATTTGATTGAAATAGCATTTTCTGAAAAACTGAAGGCAACAAGCGTAATAACAGAAAACTTTTTGATAGATCCCGCAAAAGTGATTCAGTCTGTATCCATTGATTCCACTTCTCTTAAACTAGTTAAAATTAAGTTGGATGACATACTAGTGCCAAGCCAGGTATATACTTTACGAATACGCGATGTAAGCGATTGTAGTGGAAACATCACAATTGACCAGAACAATGAGAACACTTTTGTTTTACCAGAGAAGGCAGGTCTAAGTGATCTGGTGATGACAGAAATTCTCGCAGACCCTACTCCTTTCGTAGGTTTGCCAGCCGCAGAGTTTGTTGAGATCTATAACCGCAGTGAAAAGATTATTGATTTACTAGACTATCAATTAAGTGATGCCAGCAGCAAAGGTATTTTACCCCATCATTTAATTTTTCCTAAAGAGTATGTAGTCCTTGTGCCTGATCAATCGTTGAATCTTTTTCAAGGAGCGTATAAATCTCTTGGCGTGCGCAACTTTCCCACCTTGAATAATGGAGGTGAGTTAGTATTATTTAAAAGTGCGGAGGGAAATACAATTGATTCTGTTCACTATGACCTTGACTGGTATCGAGATGATGATAAAGCAGAAGGAGGCTGGAGTTTAGAGCGAATTGATTTTGACAATTTTTGCCTCAACTCAGAAAATTGGACTGCCAGTGAAGATGACAGCGGAGGAAGTCCCGGAAGACCCAACTCTGTAGCAGCAAGCATGTCCGATCAAATGGGACCGTAAATTGTTTAGGCTGTGGTCGAAAACACGCGTGCAGTAATTTTAACTTTCGATGAGAGGCTTAGTAAGGAACTGCCCTCCATTTATGATCTAAGCGTGAGTCCTTGGGTCGAGATTGAGCGATTATCTTTTACAAACCTATCGTTACATTCTATCAGACTCACCCTTTCCACTCTCTTAAGTGAAGGAGTTGTGTATGCAGTAAAAGCAGAAAACATATATGATTGTACCGGCAATCGAATAGATGATAATCATAAGCAACTGAACTTCTTGTTGCCACAAGAAGCCATGGCAGGGGATGTTTTGATAAATGAAGTTTTATTCAACCCAAGGTCGGGCGGAGTTGATTTTGTAGAAATCTATAATAGTTCACCGAAGTATTTGAGTTTGAAAAAGTGGCAGATAGGTAATGTTGAAAATGAAGCTATCATCAATCACAAAACAATTGCAGAAGAAAACCTAATCCTTGCCCCGCATAGTTTTCTGGTTTTTACTTCTGATGCAGGCCTGCTGCACAATCACTATCCACAAGGCAAACGAGAAACTTTTTTCGAAATGACCATGCCATCGCTTCCTGATGAAGAAGGCTCAGTAGCCCTCAGCGATTCGTTAGGGAACATATTTGATTTTTTTAGATATGCTGATCACATGCACAATCCTCTGTTAAAAGACGAGCAGGGCGTTTCTCTCGAAAGAATTTCTATGACGACCAGTACCAATCAAAGGGATAACTGGCGTTCTGGAGTGCTTGCTACTAATTTTGCCACGCCAGGAGTGATGAATGCTAATAGCATGACTTCTGCAGTAACAAACGATGAGGTAATGGTTGAGCCTGAAATTTTTGAACCGATAGTCGGGCAGCCAAATTTTACAAGTATACATTACAAGTTTGCGCAGGCGGGCCTGGCAGCCAATGCAAAAGTATTTGATTCCAGGGGGCGTGAAATTAAACAGCTTGCTAATAATCAACTTTTAGCAGCCGAGGGATTTTTTACCTGGGATGGAGATCAGGAAGATGGAACGAAGGCAAATGTTGGTTACTATACGCTTTGGCTGGAGGTATTTGATACTAATGGATTTGTTAAGACCTTTAGAAAGCGCATTGTCATAGCCACCAGATTTTAGCTTTCAACTATGGTACGAGACATTTTTAAAAAGAACATCGGAATGAACCAGGAGTTTCGCTTTCGTGGAATAGAACCTGGTCGCTTAGAAAATTTTAGTGATGCGGTTTTTGCACTCGCTATTACTTTATTGCTCATCTCCACCACACCACCTACCACATTTATTCAGATTAAAAAATTTGCCTTTGATCTGATACCCTTTATCATGTGCATCACTTTAATTGTACTGGTGTGGCACGGGCATTTTATTTTTTATTACCGCTATGGTTTGCGCGATAACAAGGTGGTTGTGTTGAACACCATATTTTTAGTCATCATGTTGTTTTATGTGTATCCACTTAAGTTTCTTACCAAACTATCACTATTTCTTATTGCTATTCCATTTGATATTGATTGGTTAAAAACGGACCTGAGAGCCATGATGGTGGGCGGTAACATGGCCGATCTGATGATTATTTATGGACTTGGCGCGGCCAGTGTTTTTTTTATTTTGGTGTTGATGTACCGATACGCCTTAACAAAAAGAGAAGAGCTTGACTTAAATGAACTCGAGCTGTTTGATACAAAGACTAGTATTAAAACTAATTTTTTGCTGGGTGCTATTCCACTTTTTTCTGTGCTTATCGTGCTGGTCTTTTACAACCACAAATTTGCGGGTGCTTATGCTGGTTTTGCGTATTTTTTGTATGGACCCATTATGGCCTGGCATGGTAAAAAGGTAGACGAGCAACGCAAAAAACTGCTTGATAAGCATGAAGAAAGTGAAGATGATGCCGCAGAAGAATAATTTGATAAGTCTGAAATCAATAAATTGAAAGGATCGTTCATTGGTCTCTACGGCTTCGAAATATCCAGGAAGAGAAATAAAAAACCCCTCGAATAAGAGGGGTTTTTATTTAGGCTGTTAACTGAATTTCTTCTCCTTCTTTATTGAGGAACTTAAATTCCGTCATACCCATGGAAGAATCCTTTTCCATCCTCACCCAACTCTTATACTTAAAGAACCATTTCACGCGCTGTGAAATAATACCTTTGGTGAAGTAGGCATGTAAGTAGGGATGAAGTGCTAACACCAGATTTTTCTCATTCTGTTTGCTGAGCAAATCCTCCAACGTCTTCTCAATCTGATCAGACACCAAAATGGAAGCTGTAATTTTACCGGTGCCGTTACAGGTCGGGCAGACTTCCTTGGTAACAATGTTCATTTGAGGCCTTACACGCTCGCGTGTAATCTGCATAATGCCGAACTTAGACAAGGGCAACACGGTGTGTTTGGCCTTGTCATCCTTCATGGCATCTTTCATGGCCTGATAGATCATGCGCTTGTGGTCAGGGTTGCGCATGTCAATAAAATCGACTACGATAATACCTCCCATATCGCGCAAGCGAAGCTGACGGGCAATTTCTTTTGCGGCTTCTACATTGACAGATATGGCAGTGTTCTCCTGGCTTTCTTCGCGATTGCTCTTATTGCCACTGTTCACATCAATTACATGCAGGGCTTCGGTGTGCTCTACAATCAAATAACCACCACCTTTTAAGCTTACGGTAGTTCCAAAGGCAGATTTGATTTGCTTTTCGATACCATAGTGCTCAAATATTTTAGCACGGCCGGTATAGAGCTTTACAATATTTTCTAAATCAGGTGAAATATTGCGCACATAGGCACGGATTTCATCGTACAACTTCTTGTCATCGACATGAATGTTGTCGAAAGACTCGTTAAGAAGATCGCGAAGGATAGATGATGTCTTGTTAAGTTCACCAATCAGCTTATCGGCTGTTTGTGCTTCTGCTAGTTTGGCTATACCATCCTCCCAGGTTTTAACAAGGTTGCGCAGGTCTTTATCTAATTCTGCCACCTCTACCCCTTCGGCCACAGTACGGATGATAACCCCAAAGTTGGCTGGTTTAATAGACGTGATAAGACGCTGAAGACGCTTACGTTCTTCGCTGCTGGTAATTTTTTTAGAAACGCTTACCGAATTACTAAACGGTACCATTACCAGGTATCGCCCGGCAAGGGATAACTCGCACGAAAGTCGTGGCCCTTTTGTTGAGATGGGTTCTTTTACAATTTGAACAGGTATGACCTGACCTTTGGTGAGTTGCTGGCCTATTTTGCCATGCTTGTCAATGTCTTGTTCAAGTGTGAATTTCTCTAGTTTACCAAAGATTTTTTTGGCACGCACCAGTTTCGTAAACTTAGTTAACGAACCGAATTGCGGACCTAAATCCAGGTAATGAAGAAAGGCATCTTTATCGTAACCAAGTTCAATAAAGGCTGCATTTAAACCCTGCACCACTTTTTTTACAGTGCCCAGGTAAATGTCGCCTACTACAAACTTGCTACCTTCTTCTTCGTTGTGAAATTCAACAAGAGTTTTGTCTCTTAGAAGGGCTATACGACTTCCGTTCTGAGTCGCGCTGATGATTAGCTCGTTGCTCAAAACATTAAAGTTTAATTGTTTAAAAATGAATTTGTATAGCAAAAACAAGAAGCGTCACTTCACAAAAGGCAGGGCAATAAGAACATGATAACCATTAATTGAATAGTTGTCTGGGTTCTATTGATAGCTGCTCTCTGAAAAATGACGCTACTTATTACTTCTTCTTATGACGGTTCTTTCTCAAACGCTTCTTGCGCTTGTGAGTAGCCATCTTATGCTTTTTTCTTTTCTTTCCGCTTGGCATAGAAATGATCTGGTTTTTGAAAGCATTTTACGAAAGAAATAATCCGGATTGGAGATCGCTTCTTTTCGTTAGTGCGCTTTCGCTGTTAAACAATTATTTTAAATCCTTCAGGTAAGAATCAACTGTAGCCTGTACAGAGGGATCCTTATCCATATCTTTTACTTTTTCAAACTGGCTTTTGGCTTTCGCCTTATCACCACTTTGCATGTAAGCCACTCCTAATAATAACTGCGCCTGTATATGCTGCGGGTTTAACCCAATAAGCGTATTAAGGCGTTCAATGGCATTGTCAAACTGGCCTGATTGTATAGACAATATGCCCAGGTTGAATAATGCGGTTTCGTTTTTAGCATCGGCCGCTAACACTTCTCTCAACATCAAAATGCCCTGCATAGGGTTATTGGAAGAGAGATAAGTCATGGCCAGGTTGTTTTTAACCTCAAGATCCAAGGGGCTTTGTCCTAAAACCTTGTTGTAAAACTCCTGTGTTTTGGAGGCTAACTTTTGTTGCTTGTTAGCATCCAACGCAAAAGTGTAGGCTTGGTAATAGTTGTTACCCGCCTTTTTCCAGCTTTCTACAGTATTAAAGAACGATGCAGCCTCTTCAGAAAACCAAGCAGAACTGTCAAAAATGCCAGCATCTGCATAGTAGCTTGCCAAAGAGTCGGCAAAGATAGCCTTTTTTTCTTTTTCAGCAGTTTTTGCCCATAAAGTGCGGTATTCATCTATTTTTTCCTTCAAGGCAGCAGGCGCCTCCATATGGGGTTGTGCTTTTGTCCCTTCTTCAGCCTTACTGGTGTTTTCGGGCATGGCACTCTCATTACTTACCACCGATTTGGGTAGCTGAAATAAAAGCAACACCAATAAGGCGCATACTGCCACTAATATGATTCTGGTTTTTAACATGGAGGCTTGAGCAATAAGCTAGTGCGTACTTGATCAGATTAATGGATTAATCGATGTCCTCAGTCTGTTCGGCCTTTTCAGCCATCAACTTCACCTTTTCGCTGTTTTTGATTTTGTTCACAAAAATCTTAGCAGGCTTAAAGGCAGGAATGTAGTGCTCATCAATTACAATGGCGGTGTTGCGAGAGATGTTACGGGCGATTTTCTTCTTTCTCTTTTTATTGATGAAGCTTCCGAAACCACGGATGTAGATATTTTGGCCTCCAGCCATGTTGTTTTTGACAACACTTAAAAAGGCTTCTACTGTAGCATTTACATCGGCCTTATCTACACCTGTTTTTTCTGCAATTTCGTTGATGATGTCTGCTTTTGTCACGACTGTAATGGTTTAATACTCAGGAACAAGGGCCCAAAGTTAACCTAGTCAACTATAAACGCAAACTCTGAATGGCTGATTATCAATTTTTTATGATAAAGCTTGCACGTTCGAAGTTTTAAAGCATATTGGCGCGATGAGCAAAGCCTTGCCTAAAAATTTTGCGAATCAGCTGTTGCTATGGTATAATGACCATAAGCGAAATCTTCCTTGGCGATTAGACCCTCAGCCTTATAATGTTTGGTTATCAGAGATTATTCTGCAACAAACGCGTGTGAGCCAGGGTCTGCCCTACTATCAGCGTTTTGTGGAGAAGTATCCCAATGTTCAGGCCTTGGCATCGGCTCCAATTCAAGAAGTAATGCGTTTGTGGCAAGGTTTGGGTTACTATAGTCGCGCAAGAAACCTGCATGCTTGCGCCAAAAAAATTTGTGACGAGCACCAAGGTGTGTTCCCCACAACTTTCGAGGCGCTTAAAAAATTACCTGGTATTGGCGATTACACGGCTGCGGCCATTGCCTCCATATGTTTTAAAGAAGTGGTTGCTGTGGTCGATGGCAATGTGTACAGAGTCTTAGCTCGGACATTTGGCATAGATACAGACATTAACAGCCCCAAGGCGAAAAAGGAGTTCTTCTCATTGGCCAATACCCTCATAAGTCGAGAAAGCCCTGATGATTACAACCAGGCGGTGATGGAGTTTGGCGCTTTGCACTGCACCCCACAAAACCCGAAGTGCAGCACATGCCCTTTGGGAAAGATATGCGTGGCCAAACAAAAAGATCTGCAAAGCCTGCTACCAGTAAAAGAGAAGAAGGTAAAAGTGCGCAAGCGCTATTTCTATTATGTGGTAAGAAAGCAAGCACAGTCTTTGGCGATGAAGAGACGTGAATCAAAAGATATCTGGCACAGCCTGTATGATTTTGATTTGCATGAGAGCCAAAAGCCGCTTGATGAAGCAACACTGGCACAAAAAGTAGGGCAAATAAAACTGAGTTGGTCACCAGAGTATAAGCATGTGCTGACACACCAAATTATTTTTGCTCGTTTTGTATTGCTTGAAGAAAAAAGCAAGCGCAAGGATCTTGAATACTTTTCGTTGAAGAAGGTGGCTGAGCTTCCCAAACCAGTTTTGATTAGCAGATATTTAAAAGCTGAGGGATTTTTAAAATAGACAAACAAGGCCACGACATAGATTGTCAGAATGATGTGCGATATTTGTCCACAGTAACATTGAAAATTATAAAGTACCAGATATGGCAGGTGTAAACAAAGTAATTCTGATTGGTCGCTTAGGAAAGGACCCGGAGATTAGAAATTTTGAAAACGGAGGTATGATCGCCAGCTTTACTATGGCAACCTCTGAGGTTTATAAGGACAGAACTACAGGTGAAAAAAAAGAAATTACAGACTGGCATAATGTTGTGGCAAGAATTCCTCAACAAGCAGACGTGATTCAGAAATATGTGAAGAAGGGCGACATGTTGTACGTGGAAGGAAAACTCCGCACACGCTCATGGGAGAAGGATGGTCAGACTCGCTACACCACGGAGGTGATAGTAGATAACTTTACCATGCTTACGCCTAAGGGTACCGGTGGCGCTACCGGTGGCGGCTATGGATCAACACCGGCCCCTCAATCGGCACCCATTAATATGGATGCAGGAAGCGATGATTTACCATTCTGATAATCCTATCAAATTGAATTATACTTCAAAACTTGTAATTAAAGGACTGGCACTTTCGATAAGTGCCATGCTTTTTTTGTCTTCCTGCGAACGCCACTACTTACCAAAATCTTTGGGGTATAATCGAATAGTTTTGCCAGCAACATCTTACAGGTCATTACCGGATACGCTACCCTACTATTTTGAATATTCACAGCATGCGCAATTATTAAAGGACACCTCCTGGATCAGAGATCGCTTTTGGGTGGAAATTTATTACCCCACGTTAAAGGCCAATGTGCACGTTACCTACAAGAAGATCAACAATGACGAAAAGTTATTGCGCGAGTATCTTAATGATGCGTATGTTTTAACCTCGAAACATCAGCTAAAGGCTAATGCCATTGATGAAGTGATTATAAAAACAAATACCGGTAAAACAGCCGTTATAGCTGAACTTCAGGGAGAAGTACCCAGCCAATTTCAGTTTACCATTACCGACTCTACGCAAAATTTCTTGCGCGGTGCTTTGTACTTTAACACCAAGGTTAATAACGACTCGCTACAACCGGCCATCGAGTTCATGAAAAAAGAAATCATGCACATGATTAATACTATGGAGTGGAATCCTAAAAAATAAGCATGACCCAAGCAGAACAATACCGTCAGCTCATCAACAATTTTTATACGGCTTTTGCCACTAAAGACTATGCTGCGATGGCAGCTTGCTATCATCAGGATATTGTTTTTGAAGATCCGGTTTTTGGTGTGCTAAAAGGTGCCGAGGCTGGCGCAATGTGGGAAATGTTGCTGGGAAGAAGTAAAGATCTCACCATCACCTTTAGTAATGTTGAAGCGGACGAATTTACGGGCTCCGCAAACTGGGTGGCTACTTATTCTTTTTCTCGCTCTGGCCGAAAGGTGATTAACCATATCCACGCACAGTTCAGTTTTGCTGAAGGGAAAATCATAAAGCACACAGACAACTTTAATCTCAACAAATGGTTTATAATGGCCTTTGGCCTCAAAGGTTATCTTTTTATTTTACTGCCCTTTCTCAGGCGAAAATTTAGTAATACAGTAAAGCAAAGCTTAGTAAATTACATTGCAAACCGCAAGTAAATGCTAAGCAATCGACAAAAGGATTTTAGCCTCCCAAAGAGTATTACCTATCTCAATGGGGCCTACATGTCTCCACAACTTAAAAGTGTAGAAAAGATTGGTGTTGAAGCGCTCAAAAAGAAGCGCAACCCAACCCTCATTTCGCAAGAAGATTTTTTCACTGATACAGATAAACTTCGGCATGCCTTTGCCAAACTTATAAAAGCTACACAGAGTAATCGCATCGTCATCATTCCATCTGTATCGTATGGGATGGCCAATGTTGTGAAGAATGTGGATATCAAAAGAGGGCAACATGTTTTAGTAGCAGCTGAACAATTCCCCAGCAATTATTATCCATGGCAGGTACTTTGTGCAGAAGCTGGCGCTGAAGTAAAAATTGTATCTCCACCCAATACAAAAACACAAAGAGCTAAGTTCTGGAATGAAAGAATACTGGATGCCATTAACACCGATACTAAAGTAGTGGCGCTCGGTAATGTGCATTGGGCCGATGGTACCTTATTTGATTTAATGGCCATTCGGAAAAGATCGAAGGAGGTAGGGGCATTACTAGTTATCGATGGAACACAATCAATAGGAGCATTACCTTTCGATGTAGAAAGTATTCAGCCCGATGCCCTGATTTGTGCTGGCTATAAATGGTTGTTAGGTCCTTACTCGCTGGGTTTGGCTTATTATGGCCCATACTTCGACCAGGGAAAGCCTGTTGAAGAAAACTGGATCAATCGTAAGAACAGCGAAAACTTTGCTGGTTTAGTAAATTACGAATCGGCTTATCAACCGGGATCTCTTCGCTATGAAGTAGGTGAACATAGCAATTTTATAGCTGTGCCCATGTTACTTCGCGCAATAGAACAGCTTAACCTTTGGCAGCCTGAAAACATACAGGAATATTGCCGTTCAATTACCAAAAAAGCCATCGAGGATTTACAAGAAGCAGGATTTTGGATAGAGGAAGAGGCTTACAGGGCCTCGCATCTGTTTGGCATCAGAGCGCCCTTAGAATTGGATATACAAAAAGTAAAGACAGAACTGCTCAAAAAGAAAATCTATGTCTCTTACAGAGGAGATGCCATTCGCATTTCCCCCAACGTATATAATACTAAAGATGATCTTAAAAAATTAGTGCGGATCTTACAATCATGCCTATGAAAAAGCTAATGCTCTTTGTCTTTTTTCTCTTCATGATCAGTGCCACGTTTGCACAGAAAGAAGAGCTGCTCTTTGTGTTTTTGAACAAGCGCAACGACCTGCCAATAATGCCTAAAGAAGAGCTTGACAAAATTATGGAAGGACACATGGACAATATTAATGCCATGGCCAAAGATGGTCGTTTGTTGGTGGCTGGCCCTTTTGAAGGCGGAGGCGGAATATTTATTCTTAAAACCAGTTCTGTTGAAGAGGCCAAGCAGTGGCTGGCAGATGATCCGGGGGTTAAGGCCGAGCGTTGGAGATTAGAGTTTTTACCCATGTCATTCCGGGCGGGAAAGGCTTGTAAGGCTCCAGAGCCATATGAGATGGTAAGCTATCATTTCATTCGCTACGGATTAACCGTCACCAAGTTTAATGTACAGCAAGCGTCAAACACCTTGCGCAAACATGAAGAGCACATGAAGAGCCTGGTGCAAACAGGAAATGTAGTTGCTGAAGCCAGCTTCGGGGACCACGAGGGAAGTATGTTAATTATGAAGGGCGACCTTGACCAAAGGGTAGTGGAGGCCAGCCCTGCAGTGCAAGAGCAACTATTTGAAATCCAAATTAAAAACCTTTGGATAGCAAAAGGGTCATTTTGTGAATGACCCCTTTGCATGTTAATTATTTGATGCGAGTTGTTTTAATTGACTGCGTAACCTTTCATTTTCTTGTTCAAGCTCCTTCTGTACGCGTTCAGATTCCTTCAGCTGTCTTTCCATTTGCTCCTGCACTGCGCTGAGCTCTTCCATGTTCTGACGCATCTCTTCTTCTTGTGTACGCAACTCTTCACTTCTTTGCTGAGAATCCTCCAGCAGAAGCTTAACACGCTCAGTTGTCTTGGCATTAATAATGGCAGAAGCCACGGCTTCACTGGCCTTCTTTAAAAATTCCAAATGGCCGTTGTCATACTTTTCAAAGGAAGCAAGCTCCAGCACACCAGTAACTTGTTCATTAGAAATTAATGGAATTAGTATAATGCATGTTGGATTAGCCTGACCGAGCCCTGAGGTAATCTGAACATAGTTCTGCGGAACATTGGTCATCATTATTACATCTTTCTCAACAAAACACTGCCCTACTAAAGATTCGCCTATTTCAATTCTTTTGTTGATGTATTTTTTGCGATCATAAGCGTAGCAGGCGGTGAGGTTCAGGTACTCTTCACCTGTTGTATCCTTCTCTAACAAAAAGAGACTACCCTGATTAGAGCCTGTATACTTAACTACCTCCCGAATCAATTCATTGGAAAGCATTTCTGTATTATCTGCATACTTGCGCAGAATATCTCCTACGGTTGCAGAGCCTTGGGTAATGTATTTTTCTTGTTGTTCGCGCTCAGAAGAAATCAGAAGATTCTCCCGCATTTTTATAAGTGCCTTTCCGAGCTCATCATTTTCTCTTAGTAAGGTGTATTCAATTTTTAAGTTCCCTTTACTAATCTCATCAGCGAAAGCAATATTGTTTTTCACTGTTACAATTTGCGACTCAAGTGCTTCTTTAGATTTTGCTTCTTCAGTGGTTTTTTTCGCCAGGTTAAAGGCCCACATACCATTGATGAACATAATGACAGTTACAACGGTAGCATGTATAATAAAAGTTTGCAGGTCCATATACTCCAGCTGAGTAAAGTATATTTCTTTCATGCCTGTGTACTGAAGATAAGCAAAGGAGCCGTGGTGAATAACGATATACACAAGCAAGGGCAGCTGCAGTTTCCAATTTTGGAAGGTGATTAGTAAGGCTGAACCAACTAAAAACATAAAATGCATCTCAAACATTCCATGCATCTGGTAGATGTATTGGGCAGAAAATACCCCAAAGATCACAGAGAGTACGTATTGATAAAGCGTGCTCTTAGGTAAGAGTATTTTAGTGGTATAGTACGCCACCAGGCAAAGACCACCTATGCCAGCAGCAATTAATTGAGTGTCGTAATAGAATGACCAAAAGAAGCCAACGGCAAAATATATCCATAAAGCTACGTTCATGATCCGGTCGGACCTTTTGGTTATCTCTTCAAAAATAATTTTTCGATGCGATGTAGAGGAGTCTTTTTGAGTTTGCATATGTACTATGGCGTTTGGGTTATTGGTCATTAGGAAGTTCGCATCCATACGATTGTGTTGCGAACATATCAAAAACAGGTGGCTGCTCACCCCCTACTAAGGCAGTAAGCGCAATTTCTGCGTAATTGCTTTCCTTTAAAGTACAGTAGCGCGTCTTATTATAATTGCCGCGATAAAACAATTTTTGCTGTGCATCAATCACGACAGCCTGTGGAGTAGCATATACGCCACAAGCATTAGCCATCAGGTCGTCACGATCTTGAATAACCATTATGCTTTCATCATCAATCATATCCTTTGCATACTCATAATCTGCATAGGCCGGGATGACTGCGTATATCTTAACATTGTTCTCAAATTGCTTTTTTAAAGATTGGAAGTGCTTCAGATTAAAACGTGAACAGGGGCAATCAGGATTGAAAAAATGAAGGTAGAGCGCTTGATTCTTCGGGAATTGAAAAGAAGAAGGCAGTGTAATTACTTGTGCTGGAAGCTTAGCCGCATAGCCAACGGGCACAGGTGTTGGCAACACATACTTCATTTCCTGGTGCCAAAACAAGAAACCCATGCTGGTAAAGCAAATTAACAGAACCCCCAAAACGATCAACCTGTTCATAAATAGACTATGCCAATAGGTACGATCCAATTGGGGCGATTGGATTTAATAATATGAAACTTAATTAATTGTTTTGATAGCTGCAACTGATGAAGCACTAAGCCTTGTAATTTAAAAGAGCTCCCCAAAAATTAGTACAGATCACCTTAAATTGTTGATTTGAAAACAATAAATCCTTGGCAGAATCACCGTTTCTTTATCTATTACTTAAACAAAAAGTATCGCTAGTAAAAACAAGGTATAATTTACTTTAGGTCTTTATTAGGCGACAAGCTACACCATGCCTGAATTTGCCAGACTTGCCCATCGTGCTTGAGTAATGCAATCCTATCAAGGTTAAAACCACACCGGTATTCTCTAGACTTAAATTCATCCCACGCCAGGTTAAATGTATCCTTTTTCAAGTCGCGAAATGCCAGGGTAAGATGGGGATGAAAGGGAAGATCTAAACGATTGGCGTTAAATAGCTGAAAACTCTTTTTGCAAAATCGCTCAAGCTCTTTTTGAAATTGCTGCAAAAAGGGGTTAGGCTCAACATCGATATAGATAACCCGCGGAGCAAAAGCCTTGAAATCGTGCAGCGTGATATCAAAGCTTTCTTTTGTGGAGGTGAAGCTTTGTAAGGAATCAATCAACATGCGCTCCTTCTTCTCTTTCCAGAGAAAGGGCATGTGTAAGGTAATGTGTGGAGGTGAATGAAGTGACGCTTTGCTGTTATAGGCTTCTTTAAAATGCAGCTTTAATGCGTGGGCTTCGCTGAGTATTGGTTCCGGTGGGATGATCGCCAGAAAATAGCGTTGCAGATCTGATGAGTTTTTCATAAGTCTTTGCCATGCTCAGCGTTTGCTTGGCTTCAACAACGAACGCTGAGCAGGCAAGGATTGATTTAAAGGTTTTCTAATACATAGTTAACCATTTGTGTGTATAAATGCTGGCGTGTTTTGCCACCTTGTATACCGTGGTGTTTGTCCACATAGTAAAAGGAATCAAATTGTATTCCGGCATTTACCAATGCTTCTTGAAGAACAACTGAGTTTTGAAAGTGTACATTGTCATCGCCTGTACCATGAATAAGCAAGAAGTTACCTTTCAATTTAGCTGCATGAGTAGAGGGTGAATTGTCATCATACCCACTGGCATTTTCTTGTGGAGTTTGTAAGTAACGTTCTGTGTACACAGTATCATAATAACGCCAGTTGGTAACAGGCGCCACCGCTATACCCATTTTAAAGATGCCACCGCCATTCGTCATGGCTAAAGAGGACATGTAGCCTCCATAGCTCCAACCCCAGATGCCTAAGCGACTTCCATCAACATAGGAGAGTGTGGATAAATATTTTGCGGCTGCTACATGGTCTTCTAATTCATATTTACCCAGTTGTTTGTAGGTCATTTTTTTGAAGGCCTCACCACGAAAACCAGTTCCGCGTGTATCCACCACCGCTACGATGTAACCCTTCTGCACCAACATCTGATGAAAGTAGAAATGACCACCTCCCCAAGAGTTGCTTACGTTTTGTGATCCAGGACCACTGTATTGGTAGATAAGTACTGGATATTTTTTGTTAGCGTCAAAGTCTTTTGGTTTTAGGAACAAGCCATTCAAAGCCTGGCCATCTACCGTGTTGAAAGTGAAAAACTCCTTGGCCACAATACCGTATTCAGCCACAGTTTTTTGTAGTGTTTCATTTTTCTCTAAGACCTTAATAAGTTTATTTCCTTTGGTAGCAAATAGACTTACAGTATTAGGTTGGCTTGCACTGTTAAAGTAATTGATGTAGAACTGAAAGTCATTACTCATATTAACTGTGTGCGTTCCGGGGTTTGTAGAAAGCTTAACTTTCTTCTTACCATCTAATGTTGTCGAATAGATGTGTCTTTCAAGCGGAGAAACCTCTGTAGATTGATAGTAAACGGTTTTGCTCTTCTCATCTAATCCAATGAAAGATGTCACTTCCCAGCTGCCACTGGTGATCTGTCGAACCAGCTTTCCATCTATTGTATATAAGTAGATATGGTTATATCCATTCATTTCGCTTACATAAATAAAATGCTTTTTATCATCCAGGTAGGTTAAGTCATCATTGATGTCGACATAGGCTTTGTTCTTTTCTGTGAGCACGGGGGCAATAGCGCCAGAAAGGGTATTCATATGCAAAACCTCTAATTGATTTTGCAAACGATTCATCCTGCGAATAGAGAGTGTACTGGCATCTTGTGTCCACATGACCCGCGGAATGTAAATATCAGTGTTGGTGCCCAGGTCTGCCTTCATTTTTTGTTGTGAGGCCAGGTCATATACGTAAATTTCAATAGCTGAATTAACCTCTCCGGCTTTTGGGTATTTAAACTTGTAATCTTGTGGATAGAGTGCGCCCTGATTCCACTTTTGCATGTTGTATTCTTTTACTTTGGATTCATCGAATCGGTAGTAGGCCAATTTGTTATTGTCAGGCGACCAGAAAAATGCCGTGGTAAAACCAAACTCTTCTTCATACACCCAATCAGTGCTGCCATTGATAATTTCATTAAACTTACCATCATTGGTTACCTGTATTTCTCTCATGTCTGATAATGACACGTAGAAGAGATTGTTGCCACGTACAAATGCTACCTTGCTCCCGTCAGGAGAGAAACTTGCGTAAGACTGCTTACCATTGGCAGAAAGTTTTTTAATGGTTTTGGTGCTGAGATCATAGATATAGTAATCTGCCCGAAAAGACCAGCGATAGATGGGCTCAAAGCCAGTGCTTAATAAAATTTGCTTTTCATCAGCACTAAACGAATAATCGTCAATATCGATGGCGGGTGAAAGCAGGGAACCATCCACCAGGGTTTCGACCGCTTCGCCAGTAGTAATATTGTACTTTACCACCTTGTTGTTTTGGAGAGAGGAGTAGAATTTCCCATCCTTCATCCAGTTAATGCCGCTCACACTTCGCGTTCCAAAGGTTGGCCGCATGGTGAAATCTTCAACGGTGATTTGTTTTTGGGCAATCGTTGCTGTTGTGACTAACAACAATGCGAATAGTAGAAATTTCTTCATGTAAATAGTTTTTGGATGGCCTAAACTACTAAACCCCCGCCATTAGAAAAAAAGAAATTCTATCAGAGGTATTGCAGGTGATCGGAGTAGTTTTTCTTGTAAAAGAGCGTTAAGAAAATGAGTGCCGGATGACTGCTATTAGAAACAGGATGACTCGTAAAGAATTGATCAATATCTTCATAACCCGTTATGCTTCTGGCAGTAGCCTCATCGATGGCTTTAAATCCCATAGACCAGTCTTTAAAATTTCTTTGAGGAATAGTGCCCTCTAAGAGTACTGTCAGGTCTTTGTGTCGGGGGTCTTTGTTAATATGGTAGTACAAAGCATGTACGTCTTCCTTTTTACCTTCCAGCACTTGAAGAAATTTGCCGTTACAATACAAAAGCATACCAGTAAGGTTTGCATTTGAATTACGGAGGTAGCTGTTTTGAAGAATATCGCGAAGGTCTTCTTCAGACAAGCCAACGGAAGCGGTACTGCTATACACTAAATAGTACATGCTTCAACTTACTAAAAAGAAGCAGTAAAATCAATAACTACCCTTGCCCTTATTGAAAGGAGATATTGTTTGGTGAAGTTTTATGGCTTTTTTGGACAGGATTATGCCCGCTATAAGAGACGCAATCGCGCCAACCCACACCCCTGGAATGTAATTAATAAACCAAAAGTAATCGTAAGCACCATGAAAGAGCGTAGCTACCAATAAGGCTAAGAGCGCATAAAGCCACTCACGCCTATGCGTAAACTTTGCTTTTCCTAAAAAATAGCCCATCAACACACCAAAGGTCGCGTGGGCGGGTACAGCAGTAAACATGCGCAAAATGCCAGTACTTACACCATACTGAAATGTATACAAGACGTTTTCTAAAGTGGCAAAACCCATACTTACCATTAAGGCATATACAATGCCATCAAAGGGTTCGTTGAAGTTTTTGTTGTTGTAAAGGATAAATCGAACAAACAGGAATTTGCTAAACTCTTCAACCAGCGCAACTAGGAAGAAGGCATTTAAGAATTGATCTGTGACGCTGTTTGGATCGATAGAGACATTGGCTGTTAAGGGCCAGCTGATAAGCAAAGTTATAACCGTACTCAAGGCGCCATAGAAAAAACTCATAAGCAACAGAGCAATGGGTTCCCTTTCGTGATGGTCTTTCAGATAAATGTAAATACCAATGGCAATGCCCGGGGCCAAAGCCAGAGAGAGCAAGGTTAAGAAGTTCATAATGAAATGTACGATTTTTACCTGAGCCTTTGGGAAGAAGGAATTGTAAAACTGAAAACGTGGCCGGTAAATCGTACCTTGCAGCATGATTGAAGAAGAAATACAGGAAGAGTCGGACGATATACTTTTTGAGCACGAGCGTTTTGTGGTAGACCCCGGTCAAAGCCTTTTGCGGATTGATAAATTCTTAAGTGGTAAACTGCAAGGCGTAACCCGTTCTAAAATACAAAACGGCATTGAGGCTGGTTTTGTAAAGGTGAATGATCAGGTAATTAAATCTAATTATAAGGTTCATCCTGCCGATGTTATTACCATTAGCCTACCCAAACCCCCGCGCGATACAGATGTTAAACCTGAGAACATTCCTTTAAATATTGTTTTTGAAGACGACCATTTGCTTGTTATCAACAAACCAGCAGGTATGGTGGTCCATCCGGCTTATCAAAACTGGTCAGGCACTTTGGTAAATGCGCTCACCTATCATTTTCAACAGCTGCCCACGATGCCTGGCAATGATGGCCGACCAGGCTTGGTGCATAGGATCGATAAGGACACTTCCGGCTTATTGGTCATTGCTAAGGATGAGCACACGCTAACCCACTTAGCAAAGCAATTTTATGATCATAGTATTGAGCGGAAGTATTGGGCTGTCGTATGGGGCGAACCTGTGCCGTCCGATGGTACCATCAATGTCAATGTTGGAAGAAGCCTGAAGGACAGACGTGTCACCGCGGCTTTTCCGGAGGGAGATTTTGGGCGCACCGCCATTACTCATTATAAAACTTTGCAAACGCTTCGTTATGTAACACTCATCGAGTGCCAGTTGGAGACGGGTAGAACACATCAGATTCGTGCGCACATGAAGCACATTGGGCATCCTCTTTTCAACGATGCTACGTATGGAGGAGATCAACCACTCAAGGGTACTGTTTTTACCAAGTATAAACAGTTTGTTGATAACTGCTTTGAAGTAATGCCCAGACAAGCACTACATGCCAAAACGCTTGGCTTTATACATCCGCATACCAACAAATTTGTGATGTTTGAAAGTGAGCTGCCAGAAGATTTTAAAAACTTATTGGCAAAATGGGAACACTATGTCAAGTACACTTAGGAGACTAAGTATTAGAATAGCTGCAAGTTTCCTCCTTTTCTAAAAGCGGTAAGATTATAAGCGGGCATGGTGCGTGTAGCAAAATATTTGCGTTTCGTCTTGCTAAATAACTGATGAATAAGATCAGCATAAACGCCAGTCCCATGCATACGCCTGCCAAACTGTGAATCATTGACCTGGCCACCATGCATGCCGGCTATTTGATTCAAAACTTTTTCAGCGCGCTCAGGGAAATTCTTGCGCAGCCAATCTTCGAAAAATTTTCCGACAGATCCATTTAGGCGCACCACTGTCAGGCCTGCGGCCTGTGCTCCATGATCGGCAGCTGCTTTTAAAATGCCAGGAATCTCATCTTGATTAAGCCCAGGAATAATAGGTGCATGCATAATACCAACAGGTATATTGACATTGGCCAGTTGCTCAAGGATCTGCAAGCGCTTTTTTCCACTGACAGTGCGCGGCTCCATCACTCTTCTTAAATCTTCATCAAGTGTTGTAATAGAGATGTAAACATGAACAAGATTGTCCTTAGCCAGATCTTGTAGTATATCTACATCACGAAGCACCAAAGCGTTTTTTGTAATGATGCTTACCGGATGTCTGTACTGGGCAAAAATTGTCAAAAGCTTGCGCGTAATTTCTAGCTTTCTTTCCAGCGGCTGATAACAATCGGTATTGCCGGAAAGACTGATAGGTGTTGCCTGCCAGTCGGGATGCAGTAAAAATTTTTCCAATAAGGCAGGTGCATTTTTCTTGACAATAATTTTGCTTTCAAAATCCAAGCCTGCACTAAAACCCCAGTATTCATGGCTGTTGCGCGCATAGCAATAAATACAACCGTGTTCGCATCCCTGATAAGGGTTAAGCGAATACATCAAACTTAAATCAGGGCTGTTAATTTTATTAACTACCCTTTTAGATTGTTCATAGAAAATTTGCGTGCGCTGATTAAAAGCACTCTCCTCATCAATGCCTTCTAGGTGTTCAGTCACGGAGGCTTGCTTTAAAAATCTATTAGGTGTTTTAATTTGTGCACCACGCCCCTTGATGTAGTCTTCATTCTTCAGCGGATCTTTCATATTGCTAAAGTAGCCCTTGTGACGTTTTCACAAGTGACCATCTTAAAGCCAGGACACAAATTGTCAGATTATCTACAGCTTACACAGCATCTCATTTTTTAACAATCCTGATTCACCTACGGAATTGCCCCGTTTACCTACAATCGGATGCTTTGTACCTATTCGTCATGGCCAAATGAGCCTTTTAGCCGTTCATTTGAGCATAAATTCAACAGTTATGGAAACATATGACAAAGGCGTAAAGCCAGCACCCGGTACCCCAATTGAGAACAACAATAATGGTCGTATATGGGGCGGCTTAATAGTAGTTGCCATTGGCGTGGTATTGCTCGCCAGAGAAATGAACGTGAATGTGCCCGAGTGGCTCTTTACCTGGAAGATGTTGCTAATTGGTATTGCTTTGTATGTAGGAGCCAAGCGCTCTTTTAAACCAGGTGGGTGGATGATTGCCGTAGCCGTGGGATCAGTTTTTATAATCGATGATTATGTAGACGAAGTGTACTTGAAGCCTTACCTCATCCCAGCCATTGTTATCGGCATAGGCTTGTATCTCATCTTTAAACCGAAAAGCAAGGCTGGTCAATTCTGGAAAGAGAATACACAAACAAGCAATAGCCCTGATAGTAATTGGGAATCGGTATCCATCTTTGGGGGTAATAAAAACATCATATCAAAAGATTTTAAAGGAGGTGAAATGGTGACCATTTTTGGTGGCAGCGAGCTGAACATGAGTCAGGCTGATATTAATGGTGTGGTTACACTAGAGGTCGTGCAGGTTTTTGGGGGCACTAAATTGATTGTTCCGGCTAATTGGAAAGTACAAACCTCTGAGCTGGTTTCTATACTTGGCGGCATTGACGATAAAAGACCGGCACCTACTAATGTTGATGAGACAAAAGTGTTAAATGTAAAGGGCACATCAATTTTTGGAGGTATCGATATACGCAGTTACTAATTAAGTCGGCATGCACTGGTACATCGCAAGAATAGTTTTCAGCATACAAACTGATGTAGAGACAAGCAAAGATCAATTTGACGAGCACCTGCACCTGATTGCTGCCCAATCGCAAGAGGAGGCTGTATTAAAGGCACGGGTGCTCGGCCTTCAGGAAGAAGATGGCTTTGTTAACGGTAAGCAACGTGTAAGGTGGGCGTTTGTTAATGTGTTAGATGTTCAGCCAATACAAGATATTATTGATGGTGTCCAGCTTTACTCAACAATTTTTGAGAAGGACAAAAGTGAGGACTACATTCATTATGTACATTTACGGGCAAGCGATCTGCAAACAACCCAGCTGATATGACTTTTACCGGCAAGGCAAAAATTATTTTTCTCTACCTCGCCTGGTGTTTACTGTGGATGGTGGTACAAGCAGTGATGGTTTTTCAGGCGGGCTTTGGCTGGGAAACAGCCTTGCAGGATGCCTTAGTTACGCAGCTGGTTATTGCTGTTGCAGGCTATGCTATCAACACAAGCATGCACTCCTATCAGCCAAGCGCCAGAAACTCCCTATATGTTTTGGTGTGGAGTCTTGCCCTCACTTTTTTGTGTTTGGTACTTCAGCGCTGGCTGCTTCAGTATTTAGTAACAAGTAATCCAAATTTCTTAAGTTTTGTTGATATAACCATGATGGTTAGAGGAGCCTTTGCCTTTCTTATGATTATGCTGGTGGCCGTACTGACATGGTTCTGGTCTTACTTCAGCGATAAAAACGAAAGCGAGAAAAGAAAACAGGATAGTGAGAAGTTGGCCAGGGAGGCCGAGCTATCCAGTTTGCGACTTCAATTGCAACCACACTTTTTATTCAACAGTCTTAATTCCATCAATGCACTGGTGGCAGTGGAGCCCGAACGCGCCCGCACCATGATCCATCAACTCTCCGATTTTTTGAGAGGCACCATTCGCAAGGAACTCACACTCGTAAAACTTCAAGATGAATTAGACCATCTTCAATTATACCTGGAAATAGAGAAGGTTCGTTTTGGCCATCGCTTGCAAACAAAGATCGAGATGGATGCTATGAGTGCTGATAAAAAAATTCCTGCACTCTTATTACAACCCGTTGTCGAGAATGCTATCAAGTTTGGGTTGTATGATACAATTGGTGAGACCATCATTTCAATTAAAGCAAGCGTTGATGGAAATGACTTACAAATTGAAATTAAAAATCCATATGATCCGGTAACGGCTCAGACAAAAAGAGGAACGGGCTTTGGTTTAGCTGCGGTGCAACGAAGGCTCTATTTACTGTACGCGCAAAATAATTTAGTATACACAAAACAAGAGGAGGAAGTTTTTATAACTATCCTTCGAATACCACAAGCATGATTAAAGCATTGATAATCGATGATGAGCCCCTGGCCAGAAGCCTTGTGAAAGAATATTTAAAGTCTTTTGCGGACATTGCAGTGTTGGAAGAATGTAACGATGGTTTTGAGGGAGTAAAAGCTATTGTGCAGCATCAACCAGATTTGATCTTTCTGGATATACAAATGCCGAAGATCAATGGTTTTGAAATGCTCGAATTAATTGAAACACCTCCGGCCGTAATCTTCACAACGGCTTTTGATGAATTTGCGATGAAGGCCTTTGAAGCCCATGCGGTTGATTATTTATTGAAACCTTTTAGTAAAGAAAGGTTTGAAAAAGCCTTGCATAAATGGTTGGTGCAGCGAACAACAAATCAGACACCAGCAACACAAAACTTTATTGAAAAGAGAAACCCACAACCCGAAGAGAATAACCGCGTAGTGGTAAAGAAGGGAAGTAACATCATCATTATTCCTGTAAATCAGATTTATTACTTCGAAGCGTATGATGATTATGTAAAGATTTACACAAAGGAAGGCATGCATTTAAAAAAGAAGACCATGTCTTATTTTGAGGGCTTGCTTGATGCAGCTCAGTTTGTAAGGGTGCACAGATCATATATGATTAACCTGCAAGAACTTACGCGTATTGAGCCCATGGAAAAGGATAATCACATTGCTTTGCTGAAGAGTGGTGCTCAAATACCGCTGAGTCAGTCGGGATTTACGAGATTAAAATCAGTATTAGGCATTTAAGAAAATACTATGATTCAAAAAGTAATCACAGCAAAATCAGCCGGTCTTATGCTGATAGCACTATTCTCACTGATTATTCTTTTTCACTTTGCCGTACTGGTTGGACAAGTACCCATGGATATGGTTTGGGGTGGCAGATTAAAAACACAAGAGGAGTTATATGTGTTTGAAGCAGTTTCTATACTACTGAATGGACTAATGCTTTGGGCAACTATTATCAGAATGAGGCACCTTCAATCAACCCATCTCCCAACTTTTATGGGCGTAATCTTTGGATTGATGTTTGTACTTTTCTTTCTGAACACTATCGGTAATCTAATGGCGTTTAATAATCTGGAGACGTATATCTTTACGCCCATTACTTTCCTACTGTCTTTTTTAAGTCTTCGACTAGCCCTTCAATAGCTCAGGGTTGTTAATACCTAACAAGAAATTTTGTTTACACGCTTTTCATGTCGGCCACCCTCAAAAGGCGTAGCTAAAAATGTTTCTGTAATCTTTTGTGCTAACTCATCTGTTACAAAGCGTGCCGGAATGCAAACGATGTTGGCATTATTATGCTGACGTGCCAATGAAGCAATTTCGTCTGTCCAACAAAGGGCTGCGCGTATGCCCTGGTGCTTATTGGCGGTTATGGCCACACCATTAGCGCTTCCGCAAAGTAATATGCCGAGGTCAAACTCCTTTTTTTCTACTGCACTCGCTACCGGATGCGCAAAGTCTGGATAGTCAACAGAATCGGCACTATGGGCACCAAAATCCTTTACTGCATAGCCTTGCTTGCTTAACCATTTCTTTAAAAACTCTTTTTGTTCAAAACCGGCATGGTCGCTGCCAATAGCTAGTGTTAGTTTCATGATCTGGATGATTTTAGTTCCTCTTCCATTTCGTCACGCAGTTTGCGTTTGTAAACACGATCGGAAATGAAAATACTTATTTCGAAAAGAATGTAGAGTGGTATGGCAATGATAGTTTGGCTGAAAGGATCGGGAGGAGTTACGATAGCCGCAATAATTAATATAATAACAATGGAGTGTTTTCTGTATTTGCGTAAGAACTGAGGTGTTACAAAACCAACCTTAGTCAAAAAATAAATGATGACGGGCAATTGAAAGAGCGCTCCACTACCGAATACAAGCGTTACCACTGTAGAAACGTATGATGTAATATCAAACTCATTCACTACAATATCGCTAATGGAATAGGTGCTTAAGAAGTAGACCGTCATGGGAGTAACCACAAAATAGCCAAAGGCAATACCCACCAAGAATAGTAACGATACAATGGTGACAACCCCTGTTGATTTTTTTTGTTCTTTGTTATGAAGTCCGGGTCTGATGAATTTCCAAAGTTCCCAGCATAGATAAGGAAAGCCAATGATGAGACCAATAACAAAGGAGGCAGTGAGCTGCATCATGAATTGTCCGGTCATTAAGCGGCTCTGTACTTTAAAGGGAATTGCTTCAACGCATAGCGCATCATTGAGTCCTGCCCAGTGGCTGAGGTCACATAAGAATCGAAACGTAATAAAATCTGCTTTGGCTGGTGCGAAAACAATGTTCGAAAAAATCCATTCTGCTCCGGCAAAGGCAGCAATCATAAAAACAAAAATCACCACGAAGGCGCGCATCAAGTGCCAGCGCAATTCTTCCAGGTGATCTAAAAACGACATTTCTTTCTCCTCGCTCATATTACTAAAACAAGATGCCCCATTAATGGGGCATCCCCTTATATTTAAAACAACTCGTTAAACCGTGAGGTCAGATTAGTACAAAGGAAACTTATCCATCAAGCGATTTACTTTCTTCTTAACAGCCTTCAGGTGCTTATCATCGGCTGGTTTTTGTAAAGCCTCGTCAATGAGTTCAACTACTTTTACAACATCTTTTTCCATCAGGCCGCGTGTGGTAATAGCCGGTGTACCAATACGCATACCTGAAGTAACCATGGGTGATTGCGTATCGAAAGGCACCATGTTTTTATTGATGGTGATATCTGCTTTGATAAGCGATTCTTCAGCAATTTTTCCGGTAAGATTTTTCGAGCGAAGATCAATCAGCATTAAGTGATTGTCGGTGCCACCTGAAATAATTTTATAACCACGCTCTACAAATGCACTGGCCATGGCCGCTGCATTTTTTTTCACCTGCATGATGTATTTAAAATATTCGTCAGACAATGCTTCCTGAAAAGCAATGGCCTTACCGGCAATAACGTGCTCTAACGGTCCGCCCTGAGTTCCAGGGAAAACACCTGAGTCAAGAACTGACCCCAGTTTTCTGATTTCACCTTTAGGTGTTTTTAAACCAAAAGGATTGTCAATATTCTTACCTACCATGATTAGGCCACCACGTGGACCGCGCAAAGTTTTGTGTGTTGTAGTTGTTACGATGTGACAGTGTTCCATCGGGTCGTTCAGCAAACCGCGGGCAATTAAGCCAGCAGGATGTGAAATATCGGCCAGTAATACCGCACCAACAGCATCGGCTGCTTCACGAAGTTTTTTATAATCCCAATCACGGCTGTATGCGGAGGCACCGCAGATGATCATCTTTGGCTTCTCGCGCTTAGCTGTTTCAATTACTTTGTCAAAATCAATCAATCCTGTTTCCTGCTCAACCCCATAGAAGCTGGGTTGGTACAATTTGCCTGAAAAGTTTACCGGTGAACCATGCGTAAGGTGACCGCCATGGGATAAATCAAAACCCAGAATTTTGTCGCCAGGCTTAAGGCAGGCAAGCATTACTGCAGCATTGGCCTGTGCGCCTGAATGCGGCTGAACGTTAGCCCACTCAGCGCCAAAAAGTTCTTTAGCCCTGTCTATGGCTAACTGCTCAATTTCATCAACCACTTCGCAACCGCCATAATAGCGTTTGCCGGGAAGACCTTCGGCATATTTGTTGGTAAGTACAGAACCTTGTGCCTTCATTACCTGAGGAGAGGTAAAGTTTTCGGAGGCAATAAGTTCGATGCCGTGTTGTTGACGTTCCTGTTCTTTTTGAATGAGGTCGAAAATAATCTTGTCGCGTTTCATCTCTGTATGATTTTTAGGCTAAGGTCTGATGCTATGACTTAGTAAAGACTTTTAATGACTGTAAAGTATATACAAAGGCATTTCATGCGTGTTTCAGGCTTGATAAATGCGCCCAAAAATACAGCAGAACGGGGAGATGACATAATTTAGCTACGAGCTTTTAGCCATTAGCTACGAGTTTTTCACTGATGTAAACTCACAGCTTATGGCTTGTAGCTACTAATTGTCGTCTTCAACCTTGGCCAACTCCTGATCAATGATTTTCTCGATCACAGCCCTTTGCCGTTCATCAATTTTCTGATCGGTCTTGGCTTGTTTTTTCATGAAGCGTAGCATAGCATTTTTCTTGATCTCGTAGGCGATGAAAACTGTGTATTCATTCTTTTTAGCGTTGAAATACTTTTTCTCACCTGTTTTTCTTAAGTCGGCAATGTCGGTATTCATCACCTGCCTTACCAGGCTCTGAAATTTGTCTGCTACATCGGCCGCCTCAGCATTCTCTGTTTGGCCCAGGTATTGATCTGCCACCTGCTTCATAGTAGTATTTACCTGGCCAGCCAGTTGGGCCTTGGCATCTATATCCGCTTTGCCCCGTGCAATATTATCTTGAGAACTCTGGCCTTTGCCGGAGGCTCGCCAAAAGCGACTGTTGGATTCGTATGCAGCACCTGCAAAAGGTTCCTTTACTTTTTTTCCAAAGGTAGATGCGCAGCCAAAAGCCACGAAAGAAGCTAAAATGATTATGATAGTCGATTTCATAACAGAAATTTAAGGATTACTCTTTAAAAACTATGCCAAATATGGTTGTTAGTTGTTAGTGCTTGGTTGTTCGACTGTACAAAAATGAGGTAAAAGTTCTAGGGTTAAGGCCAAAGGATTACCGAAAGGCACTAACAACGAATAAGCAACAACCCTCAATTAATAATGATCTGCCAGCGAAAGGCCCACATCCATCGCATCGTATAATTTTCGATGCCGGCCTTTTCCAATATCTCAATCCAGTCTTTTCTTCTAAAAGATCGCGCCACGGAAAGAGGCGCATCATTTTTTACCATGGGCGATCTAGAAAAAAGAGCCGTTAACCACTTGATGGAGTAATAAGCAAACCAATGCCTGTGCAAGTCATTAATAACAATACCGATATTGGCTTGCTTGCGTAGCTGATTTAAAAAACGGGCCAGTTCTTCAGAAGTAAAGTGATGAAAAAAAAGTGTGCTCACTACAATATCAAACTTTTGGGTCTTGAAGTCATCAGAGAAAATATTGATAGCCTGATAACTGATATTTTTCTGATGTGTATGTTTTTGAGCAAAGTCAATGATGTGGGGGTTGGCATCAAAACCAATGAGTTCCGCATTGATTATTTTCTTTTCGAACCAATGGCTGATAAGCCTGAGAATATCTCCTCCTCCGCAACCCAAATCGGCAATGCGTAATTTTTGATTAAATGACCTTCCGTTTATGAGCCTATCCAAACCGTTAAGGGTAACATAGTTGCCTCCCAATAAAGTGTTGATGGTTTCTAATTCTTGCAAGGTTTGGTTAATAACAGGGCCCGAGGATGCCAAATCATCCATGATTTCTTCTGTTGACGAGCGTTCCGATAAATCAACCATGTTTGTATTGGAATAACATACTTTCTAACGTAAGTCCTGGGCCAAAGGCGAAGCTTATCAGGTTTTCTTTATCATTTTCTTGGCCTAGTCGATCAAAAATTTCTTTCAGAACAAAAAGCACGGTAGCACTCGACATATTGCCATAATTTTTCAGCACATGGTAAGCCCATTTATTCTGTTCTTTTGAAAGGCCCAGTTCCTGCTCAATGGTTTCTACTATTTTTTTTCCACCGGGGTGTATGGCATAATGGCTGATGTTTTCCTGAGAATAGTTTAGCGCACCCATCAACTTTTCTGTAAGTGATTTAATTCCGCTTCGAATGACATCGGGCACGTAGCTGGAAAGCTTCATTTCAAAACCGTAGTCGCCAATCGCCCATGCCATTTCTTTGCTTCCCTGTGGGGCCAATTCGCTATGCATGGCTTTAAGTGTGAGTGATTTTTTTGTCGTTTCGGCTTCCATGACAATGGCAGCAGAGCCATCGGCAAAAAGTGCATTGGCTAACAGATTGTCCTCAGTATTTTGCTTTTGAAAATGCAGGGTGCAAAGTTCAGTGCAAACAATTAAAACTTTAACACCAGCATGTACTTTACAAAAAGCATCAGCCACCTTAACGGCATTAAAGGCCGCATAACAACCCATAAAGTGTATGTTGGTGCGTTGCACGGACAAAGGAAGTTGCAGGGCTTCAACTAAATCAATATCAAGGCCCGGGGCATACGAACCCGTACACGAAACAGTAATGAGGTGTGTTATTTGCTTGGCCTCTACCGAACTTTGTTGCAAGGCTTTGCGGGCAGCAGCAGTGCTTAATAAGGGCGCATATTGCTGATAGGCTTCATTCCTTTTTTTGGTTGAAGGAAAAGGCTCAAATGAATCGAGATTACTAAAGAAGGTAAAATCGCCAGCCTTCCCGTAATCTTCGAGCATGGAATAACGCGTGTCGATCCCACTGGCTTTAAACAACACATTGAGTTTGCGGGTATCTTGTTCATTTAATTGCATGGATCGCTGCATGAAAACAGCGATGTCCTGCTGCTTGAACAAATGAGCAGGATTGGCTGTTGCGATGGCGGTAATAAAACTCATGAGTTTACTTATCAACTGAAAAAAACCTAATTTAGGACATTATGTTTTCAAAATCTTCCTGGTTGCATTTGCGCATACCCTTTTCGTACTTCTTATTACCTGTTTTTCTCTTCTCACTCAGTGTTTCACCCAACATTAGCGAGCAGCCCCTGTTATGGACTTTCCTAATTATCCATTTACTATTATACCCAGCCAGCAACGGTTTTAATAGTTATTACGATAAAGATGAAAAAAGCATAGGTGGTTTGAAGAATCCACCACCTGTTAACAAGGGTTTGTATTTTTTAGTGCTGATTTTCGATGTAGCCGCTATCGTTTTAGCTATTACGAAGGTTTCGGTGGATTTTGCGTGGATGCTTTTTTTATACAGTGCTGTTTCGCGTGCCTACAGCCATCCGTGGGTGCGCCTGAAGAAATACGCCTTCGGGAGTTGGTTTATTGCTGGGTTGTTTCAAGGCGCCTTTACTTTCATCATGTGCTATATGGGCGTAAATAAGTACGAGTTCATGCAGGCGATGAAGCCAGGTATATTGATACCTGCGCTGTTGAGCAGCATCATGTTATGGGCCAATTATCCGATGACGCAAGTGTATCAACATGAAGAAGATGCTAAGCGAGGGGATATGACCTTGAGTTTAAAGCTCGGCATTCGTGGAACTTTCTATTTCGTATTGATTGTGTTTAGCTTCGCGGCCCTTGCCTTTGTGTGGTACCTCAGCAGCGCATTTGCTTTGCACTATGCCTTTGTTTTTTTGATGGCTCTTAGCCCGGTAATGTTGTTTTTTCTTTTTTGGTTTTACCAGGTTTATAAAGATGCGTCTAAAGCTAATTACACATATACCATGTGGCTCAACTTTATTTCGGCAACCTGTCTAAATGCATTTTTTGTTTATCTTTTTCTACACTCTTCGCACATTCTTGATGCTTTTTGATCCTGCTAGAAAACTTCACCGTGTGTGCCTTTTACAATACGATGCGCTAAAAAAGGAGAGTGTACAATTAGTTTGATAGCCATGTTGGAAGCCAACTTACTGCCAAACAACTTTTGAACCTGCCGCCCGAACCACAATCGTTTAGAAAAGGTTGCTGTCCATTGTTTTGTATAATCATTTTCTAAACTCTGTCGGCTATAGTTTGTCTCTACCATAAAGCGTGTGGCTAACTCACTGGCTAT
Source organism: Cyclobacteriaceae bacterium (assembly GCA_022842845.1). Taxonomy (GTDB): domain Bacteria; phylum Bacteroidota; class Bacteroidia; order Cytophagales; family Cyclobacteriaceae; genus Chryseotalea. The sequence goes on from JALHOT010000002.1 coordinate 277,639, forward strand.
TTTTGATGAACGGATGGCCATGGCCATGCCATTACCGCAGAGGGGTGTAATCATGCCGGCAGCATCGCCAATCATAAGCATATGGTTCTGTACAGGTTCTTTAGTGGCAAAAGAGATTTCATTAATGGTTTCTGGTTTTTCAAAGAGAAACTCACTTTCTGTAAAGAGCTTTTTTAGATGAGGATTCTTTATCAAAACTGCTGTTTCCATTTTAGCGATGTTGCCATGCCTTCTGAGCAAATCGCGATTTACCAGATAGCAAAGATTGGTAATGTTATTTTCAACATTGCTTACTCCACAATAGCCTCCTTCAAAATTATGTAACGCCACTAAATCGCTTGGAAAGTCTGTACGGACGTGATACTTCACTCCAACGTAAGGAGATCTTTTGCTGATGAATTTTCTGTTAAGAGCAACATCCAGTTTGGAGCGTTTACCAAAGCAGCCCAATACTAAACGAGCTTCTGTTTTCTCAACTCCATGACTTACCAAAAAATGATTTTCATGGAACGAAACACCTTGAACTTCTGTGTTGAGAATGAACGTTACACCAGCCTGTTTGGCTTTTTCGTATAGAAATAAATCAAAGTTGTAGCGGCTTATGCCAAAACCTCCGAGATCTAAGGGAAGAGTAGCACTTTTTCCGTTAACAGCAGAAAGTTGAAATTGTGTAATGTTGGTTGGGTGTAGTTGTTCAGGAAAGACTCCCAAAGATTGCAAAAAAGGAACTACTTCATTAGAAATATATTCTCCGCAAACACGATGAAAGGGAAAGCTTTTCTTTTCGATAACACATACAGATAAGCCTTCTCTGGCTAGTTGTAGAGCGCTCAATAAACCCGCTAATCCACCACCAATGATAACAACATCCTTCATTTTCTCGTTAATTTCTAATGTTGACAAATTGTGTAAAACTTTAGTTGAAATAAATGATTGGCTTTACCAACCCAAAATGCATTAATCTTCGTAAAATAGTGACAGCTTTAATCAAGTAGAAATAGTATGAATACGCGTGTAGAAACAGAACAAGGCATTAAACACTTAAATGTGCTTGTTGTTGGTAACAATCCACTGGAGTTAAGCTCCATGCTCGAAAAAATTAGACGCCAGCCAGGGAGTGTTATCAACATGGAAACAGCCTTCGATGCTAAAAGCATTTTAGAAAGATTGAATAGGTTCAAACCAAATTTTATACTTATTGACGACAATATAGGTGTAGCCGAACTTAATAACAGTGTAAAGACATTAGCGCACAATAGAAAAACAAAGGATGTTCCTATCACAGTGTTAAAAAATTCGAACTATGAGGAATCAAACAGCTCTTCAAGTATTTTTGACTATATCTTAAAAACAACTTTAACTGCAGAGGCTTTGTATGCCAGCATTCGCAATAGTATTAAGGTAAGAAGAACCCAACTTTACCTGTATAAAGCCTACAGCAAGAGAAAAAGAATGTTGCTGTCTTTTGTACTAAAGGATTGATCAGAAATTGTTCTCCAGTATCATTTTGGTGGATGTTAAAACATTATTTCGCTTCACCGTTACTTCAACTTTTTTGCCAGGTCTTAAGTTGAGCTGACCATTTAATTGATTGAGATTGATTTCAGAAACAGTAATTCCATTAACACTGATAATCTCATCACCAATTTTAAGACCGGCCTTGTCAGAAGAAGAAGACTTTCTAATGTCGGTAATCTCATACTTATTTAGATGTGTTCCTTTGGCTCTTAAGGTAATGCCACTAAGATTGTAATAGAATCCTTTTTTAAAATCCACATTTTTTTTGAGGCGTATTTCCTCAGCGGAAAAGTTGTAAATAACACTAAAACGACTTAGTACCTCTCCTCCTATGGTTCCATTTCTAAACGTTTCTCCGAGCTTAAGTGTATCTATGTAACTATTGGGGTCAGGATAGTTGGCAATAACATTACTCATTTTGAAATTACCGAGCGAAAGCTCTTTAATCCGGCCTGTTTTGCCTCTGATCTCTCCGCCCAATCCTCTGCCCACCACGCAGCTCACAGAATTCACAGGAATATCTAGCGTGGAATCAGATCGGGGTTCAATCATCATGCTATGGCTGGCGCCTGAGTCAATAAGAAATTTTAATTTTTTCTGCTCACCATTGCCCTGTGTTACGTTTGCCATGATGTAAGGCTTGGTATCTTCTATACTAATTGGTATCGTTTCATATTTACGGCCAGTCTTTAACTTTTCGGGCAGCATTAGTGTCAGCATTCTTGCTTTGTAGTCCACTTTTACAACAAAGCGACTGAAGAGTTCGTAACCCAGCACTCCGTGAACATCGGTTCCTAAATGATTGCGTAGTTCCAGATAATCTTCTTCAAGCACGAGTAGAGAGTGACCGTGCCCGTCCACCCCAGGAAGTTGTAGGTCCACGCCACTGGTTACGTAAGCTTCTATAAGCTTTTCTCCTCCAGGACCGGCAATGGAATACTTTCTTGAATAAGAGAGGTTAAGAATATCAGTATAAGTTTTCTGTGTAAGAATGGCTGTGCGTACCCCGGTGTCAACAATAAACTTGAGTGGCAGCATGCCATTAAGCAATACCGGAACTACCACAAGGTTATTATGAATTTCTATTGGAATTTCTACCCTTTTTTTGCCTTCTGCAATGGAAAAGCCAAGTGTTTGTGCATGGACAGCACAACTTGCACCTAAAAGAATAAGCAGAAAGAAAAAACGGCAGAGCATGGTCACAATACGTAATGTAAGATACGGCAAAAAGCACGTTATCGCGCGTCACCCGCCTTACGGTATCATGGAAATGAGCTCTTGGGGGCTATGCGCAATAAACAGTGAATGAAGATTCTCTTCTCGCAGAAAACCCTCGTCTACCATCAAACGCATTTGGTCCAGTAATTGATTAAAAAATTGATTAGAATTTAGAATGAAAACAGGCTGCTGAATCAACCCCAATTGTTTCCATGTAAGGATTTCTGCCAGCTCTTCCAGTGTTCCCCATCCGCCAGGCAGTGCCACAAAAGCATTGGCCAATTCAGCCATGCGCATTTTGCGTTCATGCATGGTACCGACAATCTCAAGTTGGGTAAGTTGCTGATGTGCGACCTCGCGCTCAGCCAAGAAAGAGGGGATTACACCAATTACCTTTCCGTGGTTCTCCAGCACGGCATCTGCTACAATACCCATAAGGCCTATGTTGCCGCCTCCGTAAATGAGAGAGTGCCCACTTTCTGCCAGCAGCTTACCAAAAGTCTGAGCTGCAGATGCATATAGAGGGTTGTTGCCTGTGGATGATCCGCAGAAAACACAAATGTTCATGAAAAGACCTTGGCTAGGCTTTTAGAACTTATTGTCGTGGGTGTTATTGCTCACGCCTTTATTGGGGAATACCCAGGGAGAGATGATGGCTAAAACAAATAGCGCAATTACTACGTAGAAAGGTGTCCAGGATGCATCCATGATTTTACCGTTTAATGTGTAAAAATAGTAGCATTGCCAGAATAATTTGGAATAACCAATTAAAAAATATTTAATGCAGCGCTTTTAAGCCTTTGGCGTTAAGCCAAGATTGATGTTTAGCCCTATTGTATGAGAAGATTTTTAATTTTTGTGGGCATCGGTGTGGTGGTTATCATCCTGCTTTTTGTCGGGATTGATAAGATGAACACTCGTTACCAAAAGTCCTTTAGCCCCGAAGAACATGCCCTTTTTCAACAGGGCAAGCTGGAGATCGATGTATTTTACAACCGGCCTTACAAAAAGGGGCGCGAGATATTTGGTGTATTGGTTCCTTACGGAAAGGTTTGGAGAACCGGGGCCAACGAAGCGACTACCTTTGAAACCAACCGCGACCTGATAATAGAAGGCAAGGAACTAAAGGCAGGTAAATACTCTTTCTGGACAATTCCTGGGCAAGACCAATGGACAATTATTTTCAATAAAGAACACGGTCAGTGGGGCGTCAATGCCGAAGGGCAGCCAAATCGCGATCCTACAAAAGATGTACTCAGCGTGCAGGTTCATGCGGTGCTGCAGACACGTGAGTTTGATCAGTTCACTATTGAGTTTTCCAAAATGAATGAGGAGGCCGAGATGGTGTTGCTGTGGGACAAAACCCTGGTAACGATTCCATTTCAACAAAAGAAATAATACAACTAAGCGACTCCATACACCATGAAAAAGATTTATGCAGAACAAGCGCCCAAAGCCATTGGCCCTTATGCGCATGCGATACAAAGTGGCAATTTAATTTTTTGCTCAGGCCAAACACCCTTGCATCCGGACACCATGTTGATTGAAGGCCGCGATGCGTCTGAACAAACCCTTCGTGTTTTAAACAACTTAGAAACGGTATTGAAAGCGGCAGGCTGTGATCGAACCCACATTGTTAAGACTTCAGTCTTCCTTAAAAATTTTGCTGACTTTGAATTGATGAATAAAACCTACGAAGCTTTTTTTGGCGAACACAAACCTGCACGTACTACGGTGGAAGTGAGTCGCTTGCCGAAGGAAGCATTGGTGGAAATAGAATGTGTAGCTGAATTGGTAAAGTCGTAGCCTTACTTTTCGTTTCTGTAGATCACACCATCTTTCATCACAAAGTTAACCTTTCTTAAATCAGCCATGTTTTTGAGAGGATCGCCCGTTATAATGACGAGGTCTGCTTTTAGCCCCGGCTTGATTGAACCCACAAGATTGTCTAAGTGAAAAGCTTTTGCATTAACACTGGTAGCAGCCTGAAGTACCTGCAATGGCTTCATACCATACTCCACCATAAGCTCCATTTCTAAAACATTATCGCCATGTGGAAACACACCCACATCGCCCCCCATGCCAATGCTTACCCCTGAGGCTAGTGCATCTGCAAAACTTTTCTTTTTGTTGATGACACTTTGCGGCATTGGGCCAATGCCTTTTTTCCAGCCACGGTATTGTGAGATCATATCTACAGCAGCAAGCGTGGGGTAAAACACTACATTATGTTCTTTCATTAATGAAGCAATTTCTGTATCGATAAAATCGCCATGCTCTATGGTTTCGGCACCTGCCAGCACTGCCCGCCTAATGGCCTCTTTGGATTTAGCATGACAAACCATTACACGCCCACTGCTACGCGTTACTTCGTTAATTGTTGTTAGTTCATCAAGGGTAAAAGAAGGCTGATCATCACCGCGTAAACCCCATCGGTAATCAGCATATATTTTGATAAAATCAGCCCCTTTGCCAATCTGATCCCGAACAACACGAATAAGTTCGTTGCCATCAGCAGGCTCTGCTCCCAACATAATTTCCTGATCATGGTCATAATTTTTTGGACCGTAAGAACCTGTTGCCACGATTGCCCTACCGGCCACCAGCAAACGTGGGCCGGGTATTATGCCTTCATTAATTGCGCGTTTAAGGGCAACGTCCGCATAGCCTGCCCCTTCAGTTCCCAGATCGCGTGCGGTAGTGAAGCCTGCCATTAAAGTATTCCTAGCATGAACGGTAGCACGCGCTGTTCTGTAAGCATCTGTTTCTTTCAGTACTTGCGTGTCCCAATCTGTTATGTTGTATGGATATAAAAAAAGATGCGAGTGCCCTTCAATGAGCCCGGGGCTTAATGTAGTATTAGGGTAACTAATTTGTACAGCACCCTTCGGTATAGCCAACTGTGCCTTTGGACCAGCTGCTTTGATAAGATCATTTTCTACAATAACAGCCCATGCTTCGTGCATTTGCTGTCCATCAAAAACCCGATCGGCAGTAATGTAATAGATGTTTTGAGCTAAAGAGGCTTTGCCAAATAACAATAGGATGATAAGCAGCGATCTCTTCATAATGATGTATTGCAAAGTTTAATATTCCCAGCGCACCTTTACATCAATGGCGTTGCGTCTACTCTTCTGGTCGAAATGTTTAGGCACACCCACATGCAAAAAGCCAAGCAATTTGTCTTCTTCCCCTAATCCAAAAAAGGACTTTGCCTCAGGAAAGAAAGTAATGCCACCGGTGCTTAGGTAGCATCCGATTTTATAAGCAGTGGCAGTTAAGTACATATTTTGCACAGCACAATATACGGCCCCAACCTCTTCAATTTCGGGAATAGATTTCTTCTCATCGCGCTTCATGCCAATGGAAATGATATGCGAGGACTGAAGAGGTTTTAAGCGAAGGCCCTCATACTTATCTGCATCGAAAGTGCCTTTGGCTGTCGTTACCTTTTTATACAACTCACTTTGAAAGGCGGCTAATCTTTCAATAGAGGCTCCTGAAAAAACCACAAAGCGCCAGGGCTCTGTTAGTTTATGAGTTGGTGCCCAATTGGCGTTTTCAAGCATCTGATGGATAATGTTTGCATCTACTTTTTCTCCGGTATAGTCTTTGGGGAAAACAGATCGCCTTTGCCTGATCAGATTATTCAAGAATTCATGCATATAGCCTGCAGAAAATTGTGTAGTTTGATTTGAGTTTCGTTAAGTAATCTCGCCTAAATAAATGACTATGAAAAGCATTACGCTACTCTTTTTGTTAACGAGCTTGTATGTACAGGCCCAAACCTTAAGCCCCGAACAACTGGCAGATCTTCAGTTAAAGGGTTACAATGAAAGAAATGTGGAACTCTTTCTACAAGCCTACAGCGATTCAGTAAGAGTTTATTTATTTCCCGATAAACTTATGTACACAGGAAAAGATAGAATGAGAAGCGGCTATGAAGGTATGTTTAATAATATGCCTGATCTGCATTGCACACTGAAGAGTCGCATGTTGTTAGGCAATACCGTAATTGATGAGGAGAGAGTACTCTTTACCAAGGATAGACCTATTATGGAAGCCATTGCTATTTATAAAGTGGCCGCAGGTAAAATTCAGGAAGTTTACTTCATCACAAAAGATCAATAGTCCTTTAGTCACGATGGGTTTCCGTTCATACCGACCATCACCATTTTGCCACCTTTGGTTTGCCTCTTTCATTTAATAGCAATAGGTTTCACTATTATTCCAATTAAACTATGCTTAAAAAATTTACGCTACTCTTCACCGCTTTGTGCCTTTGTATCCTTACACTGTCTGCACAAGAAAGATCTTTACCTGCTGAATCGGCCATTGTTTCTAATGGTCAGGTAACCATTAAAGGAAAAGTTGTTCCTTACAAAGCTACTGCAGGTACACAACCTGTTTGGGATAAAGACGGAAAGGTAATTGCGTCTTTATTTTATACTTATTACGAGCGTACAGATGTATCAGACAAAAGTCGCAGGCCACTGATTATGTCTTTCAATGGTGGTCCTGGGTCTGCTTCTGTTTGGATGCACGTTGCTTACACCGGTCCCAAAGTGTTGAATATTGATGACGAAGGCTACCCCGTTCAACCTTACGGTGTAAAGGATAATCCGCATTCTATTTTAGATGTCGCAGATATTGTCTTCATCGATCCAGTCAATACAGGCTTCTCACGTATTTTAGATCCAAAGGCAGAACGCTCTACTTTCTTTGGTGTAAATGCGGACATAAAGTATTTAGGCGAATGGTTAAATACTTTCGTTTCGCGTAACAGCCGCTGGACATCACCAAAATATTTGATAGGAGAAAGCTACGGCACTACGCGTGTATCAGGGCTTGCCCTTGAATTACAGAATGCGCATTGGATGTATTTGAATGGTGTCATACTGGTATCTCCTACCGAAATTGGTATTAAGCGCGAGGGGCCAGTAAATGATGCGCTTTCCCTGCCATACTTTACAGCTGCCGCCTGGTATCACAAAGCATTGCCAACAGATCTGCAACAGAAAGATCTGGATGCCGTTCTGCCCGAAGCAGAAGCATTTGCTATTAATGAATTGATTCCAGCGATAAGTAAAGGAGGCTTTATAGATGAAGCAGAGAAGAAAAAAATTGCAGCAAGAATGTCGCGCTATTCTGGCATTTCCGAAAGAGTGTTTCTGCAAAATAACTTAGTAGTAACACCCCAATTTTTCTGGAAGGAATTGCTAAGAGATAAGGGCCTTACCATTGGCCGATTGGATTCCCGCTACCTGGGTATTGATCGTATTGAGACAGGCAGCGGTCCGGATTACAGTGCTGAGCTTACCTCCTGGTTGCATTCCTTTACACCAGCCATCAATCATTATTTGCGCGATGTGTTAAAGTATAAGACAGATATTAAATATAATATGTTTGGCGATGTGCGGCCCTGGGATAACAGTAACGACAACACCGGAGAAAACCTTCGTTTAGCCATGGCGGAAAATCCTTACCTGCACGTTATGTTTCAATCAGGTTACTATGATGGAGCTACTACTTATTTTGACGCTAAGTATTCTATGTGGCAACTTGATCCGAGTGGCAAAATGAAAAGCAGACTATCTTTTAAAGGTTACAGAAGCGGGCATATGATGTATTTACGTTCCGAAGATTTAGCCAGCAGCAACGAACACATTCGTGAGTTCATTCTTAAATCAACACCAGCCAAAGGTGTGCCAGCCAAATACTAATAGATAGGCATAGTGTGCGCAGATTGTTGTTTTGAAAATACACGAAAGTGTAAATCGACAACTGTCTGCGCACATATGCTTATTTCCTTACTGCAATGGGCGCTGCCAGGCATGCCTCCGGAATTTTGAAAGCATCTGTAAGGGGCACAGCGTCTTGACGCACTTCCCAACACAACTGATTGAGGTGTTTTCGAATCACTTTAGTTTTTACACCTTCCATGTAACCATTCTCCAAATACCAACCTTTGTTTTTATCAAGTAAGTTCAAGGCAAATAATGTACAGAGCTTGTTAAGCACTTGTTGACAGTTTTCATCTTTTACGTTTTGCACAGCCAACTGAAACTGTTCAAGTATAACACGCTCTACATGAGCAAAGCCCACCTCTACTAAATGATGCTGGCATACGTTAAAGGCATCAAAAGAATCCATACCGCTATCTAAATGGCGCTTTAAGCGTTTGGCTGCTGAAGTAAGGATATCGCGTTCGCGGAATTTAAAAGCACTCAGGTGAAAGGCTGGATCAAGGAGATGTTCTTCGTCTGTATTGCGGATGGTAAAGGGATTTAATTCTGCGAGCGAAGTTTTAGCCTGATCGGCCACGTAATTTAAAATTCGCAGCACATTCATGTTGCTGAACTCCTGTTTAAATTCTGTGAGCCTGCTCTTGGCAACCAACTGCAATAGCACAGTGTTGTCACCTTCGAAGGTTGTATAAATGTCTGAGTCATTTTTAAGCGCATCAATTCTGTTCTCCGAAAGGTAGCCCTTACCCCCACAAGCTTCACGGCATTCTTGCAAGGTTTGGGTGTTGCTCCAGGTTGCAAAGGGCTTAAGACCAGCCGCAAGTGCTTCTATTTCCTGCATCTCTTCTTCGTTGCGATTAATGAAGCGGTCAGTCAGGTATTGTAAAGCAAAGTGCAGGGCATAAACATTGGCCAGTAAGGGCATGAGCCTTCGTTGATGTGTGCGGTAGTTCAGAATGGGCACTTCGCTGGCGCCTTCAGGGCCGAACTGCCTTCGTTGATCTCCGTATCGGATGGCAATGGTTAAACCTGATTTAGAAGTTGCTAAAGCAGAGCGGGGTATACCAATGCGCCCACCCACCAAAGTGCCTAACATGGTAAAGAACCTGCGGTTGTCGCTGGCAATGGGGCTAAAAAACTTTCCAAGATCATCGACCTGAGCGAATCGATCAAGCATATTATCTTTTGGAATGATAACCTGATTGAACGAAATTTTTCCGTTATCAACACCGTTGAGTCCCATCTTTCGACCACAATCTTCAATGCTTATATCCGGTAATATTTTTCCGGAGGCATCGCGTAAGGGTACTATAAAAGCATTTACTCCGTAGTCCTTGCCATCAATCATAAGTTTGGCAAATACTGTAGCCATTTGACCATGCAGCGCTGCATTGCCTATATATTCTTTTTGCGCCAGCACATGCGGTGTATGGATGGTAAAAGTTTTATCCTGATGATTATAGGTTGCTGTAGTCTCCAGGCCACGCACATTGCTTCCATGGTTAGTCTCTGTCATGGCGAAGCATCCTGGTAAAGCAAGTGTACCAATATCCTTCAGGTATTTTTTATGATGCTTTTCTGTACCTAGAAAATAGACGCTCATCCCCCACAAACCAAACTGAACACCAAACTTTACAACCAAACTTAAGTCGTGATAGCTTAGCGTTTCCATAATGGTGAAGTACGCAGCCATATCATTTTGCCCGCCATATTCTTTGGGGTAGGCAATAGAACCAAAGCCCTGATTGGCGAGGTGTTTTGCCCATTGCAATACTTTTTCTCTTTGAAGAGATAAACTATCGGTATCGAGGTACGCAAACTCAGGATCAGAAAGAAGCGTTTTTACTTTTGCAATGAGATTAGCGTGCTTTCCTTCCAGCACACTTGCCATAGCCTCAGTGTTAAAGGATTGTTGCGTGCTTTGCGCCTGGGTTAGGGTTTTGCGTTTTTCAGGATAGAACGTATGAACAATTTCGTGAGAAATGACTCCGAGCATTTCCTCAACACCCTCTAATGACTGCTTAACCTCTGCTGACATTATTTGACCGTGTAGTGCTGCTAATGCATTGCCCAGATTTGCAAAGCTGGTGGCATGAGAGGAATCAACGCGCCTTATTTCTGCCAACCAGTTTTTCAGCTCTTCTGCAGAGGGTGCCAGCGAAGGATCTATCTGGTTAATTAAAAAGGAACGTTCTTCCGGGCTAAGCCATCTTTGTTTATTAATAAGTGTATGCAAGGTCTTGATTTCTGTTGGTGTTAAAACATCATCAGACCAAACGGCATAGAACAGGGGCAGGAAAATAATCAGTGAAGGATTTTGTTTTAAGATAGGGTGCTGTATCATGGCGAGCGGGTTTCTTGATTAAAAATACGAAAACCCGCTCTCAAAAGGTGATACACTTATCGATACCTGCCAATCTAGGGTGCGATAATTTTACTTAGGAAAGTCGCTTGCATCAATACCTGGTAAAATGCGCAGTGCGTTTTTGTAGTAAATTTTTTTCAAGACGTTATCAGGCAAATCCAGCCCATACATGCGCCAGAAAGCATGATACCTTTTATGGTAAGGAAAATACTCATCGGCTGTTTCAAGTACCCTGAAATAAGTCTGGTACTCCTCTGGCATCCAGCTGTCTTTTCCGAATAGCACCCGATCTTGATATTTAATCATAAAATCTCTGGCAGCCCTGGGTTGTCGCCCCAACTCTGCGATTACGGCTCCAATCTCAACGACCACATTCGGCATGTCATCTAGTATGGTTCCCAACTTTTTTAGATCGTTAGGATACCAGGCCATATGGGCTGCGATGAAGGTTGTTTTCTTATGCTTTTTAAAAATGTTGTGCTGTTCTTGTATAATGCTTTCCCATGGAGCGGGATCGGTGTCGCTGCGTTTACGGCCTTCATGGGTTTTAAGCTCTAACCATCTTTCATTATTGGCATCCATGGGTTGCCAGAATTGTTTTGGGTCGGCAGAGTGTATCAGTACAGGGATGCCTAACTCACCACATTTAGCCCAGATAGGATCAATGCGCGGATCGTCTATACGGATTCTGTTGCCTTTACTATCCTTGCTGGTCATGCCTAGATTTTTGTAAATCTTTAATCCTTGTGCGCCCTTCTTCACATCATCTTCTAGCTGTTTCAGCATACGACTTTGCCATTCGGGGTCATCAATGGCGCTGAAGTCCATATTGGTAAAGACCACAAAGCGCTTTGGAAAATTGTCTTTTACGTTTTTAAGAGATCCATCTAAATGTTCTGTACTGCCCCGGCCTCGACCACTTAAATTCACCATTACCACCATGTTGAGCTTATCCATCTCGGCAACGAGCTTGGCCAGGTCTTGGCTAGGCATATTGAATTGATGGTTATGGATATCGATGAAGGGAAATTTCGCTTTGGTAAGTTTATGCTCTTCTACCACCAGTGTGGAGGGGGGATCGTAGGCTTCAAAATCCATCGTTTGGCTTTGTGCAAGCGTGCCTACAGTGAACAATAATAGAAATAAGGTCAGCCTCTTCATACTGTCAGTTTTCTCCAAGAACGTGAAAAGACTTCAATAGGATTCACAATATTTTGTTAACGGACTTTATCGTATTGAAAGCGCAAAGAAGCAGTGTAAAAGGATTTTCCTAAATTCGGCATCAAATTGCAGACATGAAGAAGCTGATTATCGTATTTTTCCTTTTACTGAACATTGTAAGCACAGGTCAGGATCTTGAAGGCCTTAAGAAAAAGTTGGCGAATGGTGATTTTGCCAATGTAAAAGCAGAGGCAAGCAAATTGATAGAGGCCAGCCCAAAGAATAAAAGGGCTTTGTCATTGCGAGCCCAGGCGCGTATCGCTTTACAGGATTATTACGGTGCTATAAGCGATCTAACTTTCGCCTTAGAACAGGACAGTACTTTTACAGAGGCCTATAATTACCGGGCAGAAGCTAAAATGCTTTTAGGCGATGATGATGGTGCTATTGATGATTTGGACAAAGCTATAAAATTCAATGCCAAGTATGCCGATGCGTATACCAACCGTGGTTTGGCCAAGTACAATATCGAGGATTTGCAAGGGGCTTATTTTGATTTTTCAAAAGCTCTTGAACTTGGACCCACCGATGCTGATAAATATTTTAACAGAGGCGTAGTGAAGGCTGAGTTAGGCGAGTTTATTAGTGCTATTGATGATTATAACAAGGCTATTGACTTAGATAAAGCTGATCCGAATTTATTGAACTACCGGGGCGTAGCCTATTACAATATTGGCGAATACGATAAGGCCATAGCCGACTATGATGCTGCTATTAAATTAGATGGCAAAGACCCTTTGAAATTTGAGAACAGAGCCTTGTCGAAAAGCGCTAAAGAAGATTATAAGGGTGCGCTCGAAGATTATAACAAGGCTATAGAATTGTTTGATGAAGATCCGGAGACTTTTAACCTGAGAGGTGTGATTAAGTATACCCTGGAAGATAATGATGGTGCCATTGCTGATTACAACAAAGCCATCGAATTAGACCCGAGCAATCCTATGTATTACGATAATCGTGCGCTCAGTAAAACAGAGAAAGAAGATTTTACAGGAGCCATCGAAGATTACACTACTTCTATAGAATTATATCCTGTGGATCCGGAAACTTATTATCAACGCGCCATGGTGAAGCTGCAGGCAGGTAATAAATATGATGCATGTCTTGATTTTAAAAAGGCTGAGGAGCTAGGCTCACCTGAAGCAAAAGCGGAGATCAAAAAGAATTGTAAGTAAAGAAAACGCTTTACATTTTTTAATGCTTTCATACGCACCTACCCCAGTTCAGGTATTGGTTCATCCACTTTTTAAAGAGCAGGATGTGCAAGTATTCATTAAGCGGGAAGATTTAAACCATCCTTTTGTAAGTGGTAATAAGTGGTGGAAGCTGAAGTATAATCTGGAAGAAGCCAGAAAATCTGATCATCGTACTGTACTTACTTTTGGCGGAGCTCATTCCAATCACATTTACGCTACAGCCGCGGCCGCTCAAGAAGAAGACTTAAAGGCCATAGGCATTATCCGCGGAGAGGAGCTTACCGAGCGGGCCAACCCAACCTTACAATTTGCCAATAATCATGGCATGCAACTTCACTTTGTTACCAGGGAACAGTATCGACAAAGAGGAGAGGCTGCGTTTATGGTTGATCTGAAAAATGAGTTCGGAGATTTTTATCTCATACCAGAAGGCGGTACTAACGAACTGGCCCTTCAGGGTGTGGAAGAATTTGGGTTAGCATTGGAGACAGCAGCGGACTTTGATTATTTGTGCTGTGCAGTAGGAACGGGCGGCACACTCGCTGGCTTAATAAAGGCTTTGCCAGAAAAAAAAATCATTGGCTTCTCCTCGCTGAAGGGCAGTTTTCTTGAGCAAGAAATCAGGCAAATGATCGGTGATGCATTTAACAATTGGATGATCAACAATGATTATCACTTTGGTGGTTATGGCAAATACGATCAAAGCTTAATCAATTTTATTGCAGCCGCAGAGCATCAGTATAACATCCCCCTGGAGCAGGTGTATACTGGAAAAATGTTTTACGGAGTGATTGACCTGATCAAAAAGCAATTCTTTCCTAAAGGTAGTCGTATTATGCTTTTGCATACAGGAGGCTTACAAGGTAAATGTTAAAGCAACTTTTCTAAGTGAACTATCTTGACTCAGTAACTTGGTTTGACAACCAGCGTTGAACATAATGCCCCTTGGGATCATATTTTTTTACCTGACTCTCCGTATTAAAATAGCGATCTTCTCTTGGGTCATTACCAACGCCTGCAACATAAGCCCAGTTGAGCCAGTTACTACACACGTCATAATCGATCAGCTGGCTTTCGAACCAGGCAGCGCCCCAGGTCCAGTTTACTTTTAAATCTTTGGTAAGAAAACTCGCAACATTTTGTCTGCCGCGGTTGCTCATAAAACCGCTAAGCAAAAGCTCTTTCATGTTGGCATCGATAAAGGGTACCCCCGTTTCGCCTAATCGCCATTTTTCGAAAAGCTTCATATTATTTTGGCTTTCTATTTCCTTGTCTCTTAATCCTTGCTGTTGAAATATTTTATTTCCGCACTTCTTCGCAGCAAAGCGAAAATAATCTCGCCAGAGCAATTCAAAAATGAGCCAGTAAGTTGAATCGTTTTTTATACGCTCTGCCTCGTAACGTTTTACTTCCTGGTATATGCTACGCGGTGAAATGCAACCTAAGGAAAGCCAGGCAGAAAACTTGGAAGAATAATCGGCTCCCAACAAACCATTGCGTGTTTCTTTGTAAGTGCGTAACAAATCCTTATCCCAAAAATATTCTTGCAAGCGCTTTTGCGCCATGGCTTCACCGCCTTTGTATATCATAGCGCTACGTGAATCCTGCGCTTGATAGTCAAAGCCCAACTCCTGTAGCGTTGGAATTGGATTTGGATCGATTTCTCTCCGATAAGAAACTTCAGGAATAGGAAAGCAGTCGCGCACCCTTGCTTCTTGTTCTACCTCTTTTCTAAAATTTGTAAAGGTGTTTGGCAGACGTTGTATGGGCCAGGGGATATCATCAAAGTGGTACAAAGTGTTTTGCCAGATAGTTTCGAGGGGAACACCAGATTTCTTCAGCAAGCGCTCTACTTGAAGATGGATAGTGAGTTCTTCGCTGGTTACTTCTTGCGAAGCATACACCACTGTAATACCCAATTCTTGAACTATCTTGGGGATAATGTATTCTGCCTTGCCTACAAAAACATGCAGATCAGCGCCTATATTTTGTAATGATTGTTGGAGTGCCTCCAGGCTTTCCAACAAAAACTGTGTTCTGAAATAGCCAGCTTTTCTGAAACCCAAATGATTTGTTTCAAAATAGCTTGGGTCAATGATATAGATGGGAAGAACAAAAGATGCTTTGTTTGCTGCCCGAAACAACACCTCATTGTCGTGCAAGCGCAATTCATTTTTTAACCAAAGTAAACTCCGTTTTTCTTTCATGGTTTATTAACCACGAAGAACAAGATAAGTTTTACCAGAGATAAACCGATTTACCGGCTTCCCTCTGCCATTTTTTCTGCACTGTCGGCAATGCGAAGTTGTTCGATGAAATCATCGATATCGCCATTCATAACAGCGGGCAGGTTATATACGGTATAACCAATGCGGTGATCTGTTACGCGGCTTTGTGGGTAGTTGTAAGTGCGTATTTTTTCTGAACGATCGCCACTGCGTACCAGAGACCTGCGCGCAGCGCCTAACTCGCTGTTTTGTTTCTCTACTTCCATTTCGTAGAGTTTTGTTTTCAACATTTGCATGGCACGCTCGCGGTTACCGTGTTGCGATCTTTCAACCTGGCAGGTAATGACAATACCGGTTGGTTTGTGTGTCATCTGTACTTTGGTTTCAACCTTGTTTACGTTCTGACCACCCGCACCACCAGAGCGAGATGTTTGTACTTCTATATCTGCGGGGTTTATTTCAACAGCCCCCACTTCATCTACTTCCGGAAGAGCCACTACAGAGGCAGCTGAAGTATGCACCCTGCCTTGTGTTTCGGTAGCCGGCACGCGCTGTACGCGGTGCACACCTGATTCAAATTTCAATAAGCCATAAGCGCCCTCCCCACTTACGCTGCAAATAATTTCTTTATAACCCCCTGCGGTTCCATCGGTGAAATCGAGAGCGGCCATTTTAAGGCCGCGCTTGTCACAAAAACGCTGGTACATGCGCCACAGATCGCCTGCGAAAATGGAGGCTTCATCACCACCAGTACCGGCCCTGATTTCAAGCAATACGTTTTTATCGTCATTAGGATCTTTTGGAATGAGCATTTCCCGAAGCTCTTGATCTAAGCTTTCAACTTTGGGTTCGAGCTCGTCAATTTCCATTTTGGCCATCTCTCGCAGCTCCTGATCCTTCTCCTTTTCCAAAACTTCTTTTGCTTGCTTTAAATGAGCAAGCGTTTTAGAGTACTCATTGTATTTTGTTACAATTTTTTCCAAATCTCTGTACTCCTTGCCCAGTTGAGAGGACTTTTTGGCATTGTTCACTATGTCGGGCTGCACCATTAATTGCCCAACCTCCTCAAAACGCAGCTTTATTTCTTCTAATTTTTCAATCATAACCTAAAACAGGCGCAAAAATAATGAAAAAGTAGCCAGCCATCAGTATGGTGTAGGCAAGCGTTTGCCTTGTTTGTATTTTGCAGCATAATTCGATGGACATGAACAGCTTCAATATTTCCGTTCTTTTATTGGTCAGTGCTTTTATGATGAATTCTTGTGGAGGCAGTTTAAGCGATGAGCAGCGCAAAAAAATTAAGCAGGAAATGGAAACCAGCCAGATTAAGAAGATAAGTGAGGCTGAAATAACAGAGGCAACACTTGAAAATGGCCGAAGACTTATTGCAGTTTTAAAGCAATCAAGCACTGCCGACTCTTTAGCAAGTGCAGAAAAGGTAAAGATAAAATGGCTGCAAGCTGGGCAGTCAGATGCAACAGCAATGGAGCAGCAGCTTATTGAAGCTTATCTAACCCAAATTTCAGGGGGTACTATGGATAATGTTCAAAAGATAGGGACAGACTCACTGCTTTACACTGTTCCTGTTGTGGTGAAGCGAGATGATGGTGTTGATGAGGTGAAAGGTGTGTGGAGCATTTACTTTTCGCGTAAGCAAATTGTATTGGGTTTGTAATATTCGCAGATAGCTATTAAAACTTTTGCAATTAGAATAAGTTATTTGAGACTTTAGTCCTCAAGTAGTTTCATCATTTGTTAACAAGTTTATAACGCCAGCAATCCACCAAGTGATCGTTGACCAAACCACAGGCTTGCATGTGCGCATACATCACCGTGCTGCCAACAAATTTGAATCCGCGTTTAATGAGGTCTTTACTCAGTGCATCTGATTCAGGACTGGTAGCAGGAATTTCTTTAAGACTTTTCCACTTGTTTACGATGGGCTTGTGCTTAACAAACCCCCAGATGTATTGATCGAAAGAGCCAAATTCTTTTTGTACTTCTATAAAGCGCTTGGCATTGTTTACCGCTGCAAACACTTTTAAACGATTGCGCACGATCGCAGGATTGAGCAAAAGTTTTTCCAATTTGGCCTCTGTAAAGCGGGCCACTTTTTGAGGATCAAAATTGGCAAAGGCTTCCCGATAGCCTTCACGCTTTTTTAAAATGGTACTCCAGCTTAAGCCGGCCTGTGCTCCTTCTAATATTAAAAACTCAAAGTGTGTAAGATCATCATGCGCGGGGACTCCCCACTCCTCATCATGGTACTGTATGTACTGATCAAACTTCAGACACCAGGCACAGCGAACTATTTCCTTTTTGCTCATAGTATTTTTTAACTTGTACAAGTTATCAAAAGCCCCAACCCTATGCAACCAACCCTTGACACCCATCAATGGACAAAGCGCATTGATGAATTGACCCAAGCTTTTAGAGATGATTTTGGAAAATTATCCCTAGCCGAACTGAATAGGAAGCCTTCTGCCGATGCCTGGAGCGTGGCACAAAACATTCACCACCTTATCGTCATCAATCGCACCTACTTTCCAATTATTGAAGGTCTGCATAAGGGTACTTATAAGGTATCATGGCTTGGTCGCGTAACTTTCATCGTTAATTTCTTCGGCAACTTTGTTTTGAAGTCCGTGCAGCCGGACAGACGAAGAAAAATGAAAACATTTAAACTATGGGAACCCTCTGCCAGCGATTTGGATGCTAACATTCTTCAACAGTTTGTGGAACATCAGGAAAAACTAAAAGGAAGCATAATATCCTGTCAAGGGTTTTTGAGAGATGGTGTTGTAATAGCTTCTCCCGCCAATAAAAACATTGTGTATAAACTCAGCAGGGCTTTTGATATTATTGTAGCGCATGAGCAAAGACATTTAGCACAAGCCCGTGAAGTAGTTGAAATTATGAAAACAAATAACCTATGAAAAAGACATTCACTTTAATTACAGTTCTTACCCTATTGACACTAAGCATTATTGCACAGCCTTTTGATCCTGAAAAAAGGTTAAATGAATTAGGCATAGAATTAATGACCCCGACTAAGCCTATGGCAAACTATGTCAAAGCGGTTCGTACTGGTAACTTAATCTTTTTATCCGGTCACGGTCCCTCCAAGGCTGACGGAAGTTTAATTACCGGAAAAGTAGGGCGTGACTTAACAACCGAGCAAGGAGCGGCAGCCGCGCGTCAAACGGCAATCTCTTTACTATCAACCCTTAAAGGAGAGCTTGGCGATTTGAGCAAAGTAAGAAGAGTGGTAAAAGTATTGGGCATGGTGAACTGCACGGAGACATATACCGATCAACCCAAAGTAATGAACGGTTTTAGTGATTTGATGGTGCAGGTTTTTGGCGACAAAGGCAAGCACGCAAGGTCAGCCGTGGGTATGTATGCCCTACCGTCTAACATGGCCATAGAAATTGAAATGATTGTAGAGGTTGAGTAATGATTTATTAATTGTCGAGTCGTTGATGTGCTAATGAGATCTTGACTCGTTAACCAAACAAACAACTTGCTTAATAAAGGAGAAATGCGCCTGATCAATATACTTTTCAGTAATGATCATTCAGGCGCATTATCTACAATCTTGAGTAAGTATTGAGAAATCAATCAGCACATCAACAAATTAATCATTAGGATATCAACCCAATGCTTGCTTGATGTCGTTGATTAAATCTTCAGTTTCTTCAATACCTACTGAAAAGCGAAGCAAGTTATCAGCAACACCAATCGCTGCTCTTTCGGCTGCCGTCATTTTTGAGTGAGAGGTTTTAAGAGGAGAGCAGATAGTTGACTCCACACCACCAAGACTTAGTGCACGCTTTATCAATTTTAATTTATTGGTAAATGCCAGGGCATCGTCTTTTACCTCAAAACTTAACATACCACCAAAGCCCCCTGGCATCTGTGCTTTCGCTATCGCGTGATGGGGGTGATCTTCCAAACCAGGATAAAAAACGTTACCGATGCGATCATCCGTTTTTAAGAAACGCGCCAAGGCTAGGGCATTTGCATTTTGCTGTCGTACCCGAAGTACAATTGTTTTCAAGCTACGCTCTACCAACCAGGCAGTATTGGCATCAGACGAGCCGCCCCAATTAATAGCCTTGCTGTGAATTTTTTCCATGAGCGCATTCGTGGTCACTAAAAAACCACAGCCTAAATCGCTATGGCCGCCAATGTATTTTGTGCCACTGTGCGCCACCATATCAATTCCCAAATCGATAGGATTTTGATTAACAGGTGAAGCAAAGGTATTGTCGATCATGGTAAGAATGCCTTTCGCCTTCGCGATAGAAGCCACGGCTTTGATGTCCGTGATTTTTAGAGTCGGGTTGGAGGGTGTTTCTATATAAATGATTTTTGTTTCGGGCTTGATGGCCTTCGCAAAATTTTGCGGATCGGTTGCATCTACCATACTGTAGATAATACCTAATCGAGGCAATTCGGTGGTAACGGAGTAATAGGTACCCCCATATAAGTCGCTTTGAAAGATAACGTGGTCACCAGCCTTTAGAAAAGTAAGCAGACCCGTTAGGATTGCCGACATACCCGAACTGAACATCAATCCGGCATCACCATGTTCCAAGGCAGCCACTTTTACAGAAGCTGCCTTCATGTTGGGCGTATTGTAATAGCGCGGGTAGAGGATGGCCTGCCCTTCGTAGTCGTACGCAGAGGATGGATAGAGAGGAGTAACCACTCCCTTAAACTGGGGATCGCCAGGCGAGCCGGCATGTACGCTTTGGGTAAGCTTTGAGTGTTTCATGGTTTTAGTAAAGAACAAAGATAGGGCCCATGCAGCTTAAAAAATTCCCGTTCAAAAAAAACCACTATTTTCAGGCCTAAAACCAACCAACCTAATCTATGGCAAAAGGCGAAAAAATCAGTAAGGCAAAAGCAAAAAAGTGGGTAAACAACTACAAGGCAAAGCACAGCAAGGATAAGAACTACTTATCATCCATGCTTTTCAACAAAAAGATTGTAATAGATATGCTCAACGAAGATAAGTGCGAAGGGCTTAGAGTATACAATGCAATGGACGATGAGGGTAAATTGCACTTTGTATTAGTAGGTACTGACGCAAACGGAGACAACATTTTACCACAGACTGATGAATATATAGCAAAAACAATTTTGGATAGTGCTGGGGGAGATCCTGTTTTAATTAATGAGGGTATGCCTTGCCCGGGTTCTCCAGGCTGCCCAAAAGAGTTATGATATGACATCATCTGAAGTTTTACAACTGTCGAACTACCTACAGTGGTTCGGCAGTTTTTCTATTATTTTTTCAGCGATTCTAGTATTAAGCCTTCGTTTTACCAAGGAGATACTCATCATTGCCATCTACGGTGCGAATAGTTTTTTGGCTCAGTCCATTCAAACAGGATTTATTTATTTTAAGGAAAGTCAGTACCTGAATGTAGTTGGTAATATTTATGTGCTCATAGAAACAATTGTCTTGCTATACCTTTTTTATGTAGTTATTAGTAATAAGGTGTTTCGCTACCTGATTCTTGTTTTTGCACTTGGCTTTACTATTTTTTGGTTAATTGTATTTTCTAATGACCCTGCAATTAACTCAGCATCTTATAGAACTATTCGAGATGTAGTAATGATACTTTGTTCGCTTGTGTATTTTTTCTTCTTGTTAAAGAATTTGCCAGAAGATAACTTATTTAAAATACCTATGTTTTGGGTAGCATCCGGAATTTTGTTTTTCTTCTCCTGCACATTTATGCTGTCACTCACACAGGACTACATACGCGAGATTATGAAAAATGACTTTGGTACCTTTTGGACATTTCGTAATCTTTTAAGAGCCTTTTTCTGTGTGGTGATTTGCATTGGTATTTGGAAGGCGAGGGATTTGTCAAAGAGAGCAGAGCTTACTTAAAAGGACGCAGTATCCTCAAAACTATGCTTTTCAATAAAAAGATTATAACGGATATGCTCAACAAAGATAAATGCGAAGGGCTACGCGTGTACAACGCAATGGATGATGAAGGGAAGTTGTATTTTGTTTTAGAAGGAACTGATGCAAATGGGAACAACATTTTACCACCAACTGATGAGTATGTTGCTAAAACGATTTTGGATAGTGCGGGTGGAGATCCAATTCTAATTGATGATGGGCAAAAATGTCCCCCAGAATGCCCCCCTAATGACTTATGACATTAATTGAATACTACAGACTGTCAAACTATCTTCAGGGGCTTGGCAGTCTTCTAATTTTCTTTCTGGCACTTGTTTATTCACGTTCAAACTCTTTCAGGGAAATTCGAGTTATAGGAATTTATGGGCTTGTGAGTTTCTTGTTTTTTTTAGCACAGAAATCAGTTTCATTCATTGATGCAACACAATATCTTAATATTATAGGTGATTTTTTTGTTCTGTTTGAAACCAGCATCTTACTTTTTCTTTACTACTTTGTAGTAAAGAATGCCATAATTAGAACGACCATTCTCACTATAGGGATTATCTTTCTCGTATTCTTTACAAATTATCTTTTTTCTGATTACAAGGGACTTGGTTCCGAGATTCGTTCCTATCGTGATGTATCCATGATTCTGTTTTCTGTCATATATTTTGGATTATTGCTTAGGAACCCGATTGAACAGAGATTGTTTTCTCATCCAATGTTTTGGGTTAACTCTTCTATTCTGTTTTTTTTCTCATGTACATTTATACTTTCTTTATCAATGTCCTATATCGCAGAAGTATTGAGAGATGATTTTGCAATTTTTTGGGCCTTTCGCAATTTTCTACGATTCGGATTTTGCATTGCGATCTGCATTGGCATTTGGAAAGCGAGGGATTTGTCAAAGAGAGCAGAGCTTACTTAAAAGGACGCAGTATCCTCAAAACCAGGCTTTTCAGTAGGAAGATTATAATGGATATGCTCCACGAAGATAGATGCAAAGGGCTGCGTGTGTACAATGCCGTGGATGATGAAGGCAAGGAGCACTTTGTTTTAGTGGGTACGGATGCTAATGGCGGTAACCTATTACCAAGCAGCGAAGAGAGTTTAACTGAATCGTATTCCTTGTTAGATAATGGGTTACGTTGTCCTACAGACTGCCCTCCAAATGATTTATGACAATTGAATTCGTAAAAAACCTGTCTAACTACTCACAGTGGTTAGGCAGTTTCTTAATTGCCTTCTTAGTATTTAGGAAGTACAGCTCATGTTCAAAGGAGATAAAGATAATAGGAATTGTTGCATTGGTGAGTATAATTTTCCAATCCATGCAAAATTTCAGTTTACACTTTTTAAATATGCTATATCTTAATGCAATTGGTGATTGCTACGTGTACCT
This sequence comes from Cyclobacteriaceae bacterium, assembly GCA_022842845.1. Taxonomy (GTDB): domain Bacteria; phylum Bacteroidota; class Bacteroidia; order Cytophagales; family Cyclobacteriaceae; genus Chryseotalea. The sequence continues at coordinate 300,463 of JALHOT010000002.1, forward strand.
TGAATCCCTTTTACTTTTTACTTTCTATTATCTGCTTTTTGTGAACAATAGAATTGCAAGATTCTTGGTAGTGGTAGCGGCAATAACTTCTTCATCAATTTATGTGTTGGTAAATGTTGGAGACCCCAGTTATCCATGGTACGCAGTACTAAGTTCTACTGAGGGAGCATTGTTGATTTTGTTTTCAGTGATGTTGTTTTTCAAGTTGGTAAAGGATTTACCACAAGAGAATCTTCTTGACATGCCAGTCTTTTGGATAAATGCAGCTGTTTTGTTTTTCTATAGTTGCACTTTTATGCTTTCCCTCACAATGGATTACATAGCTCAAATACTTAGAAATGATTTTACCATTTTTTGGACCTTTCATAATTTTTTAAGAGCCTGTTTCTGTATGGTTATCTGTATAGGTATTTGGAAGGCACGTAAACTAAACAATCAATCAAATGATAAATCAAATAAACAGCACAGTATTGGATAATCCGTTTATGTGCTGTCCTCAATATAAGTTCAATAATAAATTATGAGTTCTCTAATGATCTACAATCTGTCCAACTACGCTCAGTGGTTAGGCAGTTTTGTAATTATGAGTTTAGTACTTGCCTCTTATACGCGATATGATGGGAGTATTAAGATCTTGGGTTTAATGGGGCTTGTGAGTGTTGTACTTCAATTTCTTCAAACTGGGAGTCAAGTATTTTTTGGTGTTCGATATCTCAACGCCATTGGTGATTGTTATGTGTTTTTGGAAACCTTGCTTTTTTTAGCCTTCTACTATGTATTCTTTGTCAATAATCGCTATTTGCGTCTCGCTTTGCTTGGCTCAGCTTTCTTGAGCGTTAGTATTTATGGGATGGTACTTCTTGGTAACACCACGTACCCCTGGTATGCAGTGCTTAGTGCAACGAGGAGTGTATTGTTGATATTTTTTTCGGTTGTTGCTTTTTTTAAGTTACTAGCTGACTTGCCAAACAACAATCTATTATCCATCCCTACATTTTGGTTCAATTCGGGTATCCTCTTTTTCTTTAGCTGTACGTTTATACTGTCTCTTACCATGGACTACATTGCCCAGGTATTAAGAGATGATTTCCAGTTTTTTTGGGCCTTTAAGAATTTTCTGAGAGCTGGTTTTTGTGTGGTGATTTGTATTGGTATTTGGAAGGCCCGGAAATTGGCCGATCAGACCGGACCAAAAAATACTATTTCCTGAATTTTATAATTTTACGGTATGGAGCCCGCCAGAATAGACTTTATCGTTATGTTTTCCATTGCCACAGCCGTGATGTTATTGCTGGCCCTCAGCATTATTCTTTTTGTGATTTTTTATCAGAAAAGAATATTGTCAGAACAACTTAAACGGCAGTTACTCGAGGCCGGGTATCAGCAAAAAATGCTTGAGGCGGCACTTGAGTCGCAAGAGAAAGAAAGAAGCCGGTTAGCCAGTGATTTGCACGATAGTGTTGGTGCTATGCTTTCAACTATACGTCTCACACTGCATCCTGTTGTAAAGGCAGGTAACGGTCAGCCATTGGACCAAACCAAGCAGTTACTAGATGAAACGATAGAAACCGTTCGCAGAATTAGCAGAGATCTGTTACCGGCAAGCCTGGAACGATTTGGCTTATCGCACGCTGTGCAGGAAATGTGTGAACGAATCAATATGTCTGGGATTATAGAAGTACAGTTATCAGAGTCTGGCCATAAAATTGAAATGGATAAAAAAAGGGAAGTAATGGTGTATAGAATCATACAAGAAATGATCAACAATGCCATTCGTCATTCCAAAGCATCTTTACTCAAAGTGCAGTTGGTGTGGACCGAAACACTCGACATCATTATTCAGGATAATGGGCAAGGTTTCGATTATGAAGGCTTTAAAGATCACCACAATGCAAGCAAGGCCGGATTGGGTTTATACAGCATAGAAACCCGTGTTTCCCTCTTGGGCGCAAAGCTAGATTACAGTACGGTATTTCCTAAAGGCTCACAGTTTACAGTTAAAGTTCCCACAGCAGCATAGCCATGAGTAACGCACTTAAAATTTATATAGCAGACGATCACACCATCTTTAGAAAGGCAATGGTGAGCCTGTTGCAATCATTTCAACGGGTGGCTACTGTTAAGGACGCAGAGAATGGTAAAGAGTTGTTGGCTTTGGTAAAAGAAGAACAACCGGACATTGTCTTGCTGGACCTTCAAATGCCCGTTATGGATGGTTCTGAGGCCTGTGAACATCTTTACAATAAGTACCCTGATGTGCGTGTGATCGTACTTTCAATGCACGATAGTGAGCGTTATATTTTGCACATGATGGATTTGGGTGCCCGCGCTTTTTTATTTAAGAATGTTGAACCTGATGAGTTAGAACGAGCCATCTATTCTGTAGCCGATAAGGATTTTTATCATAACGAATTAATAGCCTCGATACTTCGAAAAAGTTTACGTGAAAAACACAACCTTAAACGCCCTGATTTTAACCCGGGCCTTAGCGACAGAGAGTTGGAAGTCCTCCGCTTAATCTGTGAAGAATACTCTACCAAAGAGATTAGCAGCAGACTTTCTTTGAGTGATCGAACAGTAGAAAACCACCGCGCCAGAATAATGGAGAAAATCGGTGTTAAAAATATCGTTGGTGTGGTGCGTTATGCCTACGAGAATGGATTGCTCACCTAAAACAGCACTAATTTTCATTAGGGGTTTTTACTCAATTTGCCTGAGGGCTTTTACCTACAATTAGGTAGGCCGGTTCGCAAGGTTAAACAATGGGGAATCTGTAATAATCAGATTATCATTGATTTACAGCTTACCGACTTCTTTGATGCGGAGCCGGCAGGCATTTCGCCAGCAGAGGGCCCAAACGGCTAGTTTTTCAATCACCATATTTGAACATCAACGGTTTAGGTTGTATTAGATGTTTATGAAAATTCTGGTGATCAACAGGCAGAAGGAGGTTATTGGTCAAATCGCAACAGTATTCGCATCCTTAGAAACAGTCATTCGGTATTACGATTCCGGCCTTGATGGGCTCTTGGCCGCTAGAATCGAATCGTTTGATCTAATTGTATGCGGTACTGATCTGCCTGTGATCACTGGTTTTGAATTGGTGAGATCACTCAGAAATTCATCCATTAATAAAACCACTCCGGTTATTTTTTTGGCAGAAGAGCTTAATCATAAAACCACTTATCTCAGTCATATTTTAGGGGCTGCGGCTACCCTAAAATTAAATGATGAGCAGTTGGAGGAAGTGCTCCAAAGCCAAAAGAACAAGTTTAAAGAAAGAAGACTGTCCCATCTCGAAGATATTTTCCCAGGCTATAGCCTAAACTAATCTCTGTCTCGTTGGTAGTTGGCCCTAGTCAAATTATGCTGTAAGCTTACCTGTTACCGATTGGGCCGGTGCAGGTAGGCCCAGCTTTTTCATACAACTGCTAAGGCTCATATTATTAGTGCATCATCAAATCTTCACTTTTTGGTTAATAAATGATAATGAGGAACATTTATTGGATGATTTCGTTTAACTTAATGTCAACCACTACAATTATGACAAGTTCAAATCATCGGAACCAGATTCTGGAGACCCTGGAAGTGTTGGATTCGGAACAAGCTGAAAGAGTGCTTCACTACATGAAAGGCATTCTTTATGCTGATCCAACAAAACCTGTCTACAAAAGATTTAAGAGAGATGCCATGCGGGAAATTCGCCAGGCATTGACCAAAGACAGAAACAGGTAATTTTAATCCAGAACGCTCAGCCTAGCCACACAAGCTGAGCCGTCAAGCTTAATCGCCATATTCGAACGAGCCGTACTCACTCGTTACAGAAACTCTATTCTTTTCTGAGGCCTCGACCCTTCCAATAATTTGTGCCTCTACACCAAAGCTTTTTGAGATATCGACAACTCTTTCTGCGTATTGCGCAGGAAGATATACTTCCAGGCGATGCCCCATATTGAATACTTTGTACATCTCTTTCCAATCGGTTTTACTCTGCGATTGAATCATTTTGAACAGAGGGGGTACGGGCAGCAAATTATTTTTGATGATGTGCAGCTTATCGATAAAGTGCAATACTTTAGTTTGAGCACCACCACTGCAGTGAACCATGCCGTGAATGTAGGGCCTTAGTTCTTGCAACATTTTAACAACAATCGGAGCATAGGTACGGGTGGGTGCCAATACCATTTTGCCGGCATTTACAGGAACACCCGATACGGTATCGGTAAGTTTTAAACTTCCTGAGTAAACGAGTTCTTTTGGCACAGCACCATCATATGATTCAGGATATTGAGATGCATATTGTTTTGCGAAAACATCGTGGCGGGCAGAGGTTAATCCATTGCTGCCCATTCCGCCATTGTATTCCTTTTCATAAGTGGCTTGCCCATACGAAGCAAGACCAACGATAACGTCACCTGCCTGGATATTAGCATTATTGATTACCTCACTACGCTTCATCCTGGCGATAACCGTGCTATCAACAATAATAGTTCTCACCAGATCACCCACATCGGCTGTTTCGCCACCGGTGCTGATAATATTCAAGCCGTGGCTACGAAGCATGTCCAACACCTCTTCAGTACCATTGATAATGGCTGCAATAACTTCGCCAGGGATTAAATTTTTATTTCTGCCGATCGTAGATGATAAGAGCATATTGCCGGTTGCGCCAACGCAAAGCAAGTCATCAATGTTCATCACAATAGCATCTTGTGCTATACCTTTCCAAACAGACAAGTCACCGGTTTCTTTCCAATACAAGTAAGCTAAAGATGACTTGGTACCCGCTCCGTCTGCATGCATAATGGAGCAATAGGCTGGATCATTGCTTAGGTAGTCCTCGGTGATTTTGCAAAAGGCTTTGGGGAAGAGGCCTTTATCAAGCTTGCTGATGGCTTTGTGTACATCTTCTTTGCTGGCAGAAACACCTCGCTGATTATAACGGTCAGAGCTCACAGTATTGGGATTGAAATACAAAGTTGATCAAATTTCTATAATGATAATTGCTTGTAAAAATGCCAAAGCACAATTCCGGCACAAACTGAAACATTGAGTGAGTGCTTGGTGCCACTTTGGGGAATCTCCAGCGAAATATTGGCCATTTCCACCACTTCATCGCTCACACCCTCTACCTCATTGCCAAAAACCAGGCAATATTTTTTTTCTGCTTTTGGTTCAAAAACCTCTAAAGATTGGCTGTTCGTTGTTTGCTCTACAATAACAATTTCATAACCCTGTTCTTTTAGTTGGGAGATAAGAATCTGAGTATGTTCATGGTAAGACCATGGCACAGATTCTGTGGCACCTAAGGCAGATTTATGAATTTCCCTATGAGGAGGTGTGCCAGTAATACCGGTAAGATAAACATGGGCCACAGTAAAAGCATCGCCCGTACGAAAGACCGAACCTACATTATGCAGACTTCGCACATTATCTAACACAACCACCAGCGATGATTTTATCTTTTGTTGATACTCCTGCACCGATATACGGCCAAGTTCTTCCATACTCAGCTTTCTATTTGCTTCCATTGTTCTGAATGAGAGTGTAGGTGTCGCCCTCTTTTTTATACAATTTTTTCCACTGCGGTAGGTGCACAAAAAACGCTGTTAACAGATTGTTAGGGTCAATAATTATCTCTGGTCTGTTGATAGATAGTTGTGAATTGATCATTAAGATATTTTCGTAGTATTCTGGGTGTTCTATAATGCCCTTGGCGAGTTCCCACTCACTAAAACCTGTAGCAGGTCTATTTGCGAGGTAGGCAGAATAATCATCACCAATAATCCAAAGGTCTTTGTCTTTTAAGCTAATCGCACGCTGCTCTACCAACAGGTTTTTATAACCAATATTGTTAAAGTAATTGTTGCGCACCACGTAAGCACTTATGATAATACCGATCCCCAATATCCAGAGGTTTATTTCGGCCAGCTTTCTTCGATGGATGGAAAGCAGAAAATGAGCAAGCAAAAAACTTAATGGGGGAAATAATGGTAATAAACTTTGAGGGCGTAAGGACCGTGTAAAGAATAAGTGAATGATACCGGCAATTAACCAGATAAACATTGTCTGCAATAGTTGTGTCTGGTAATTAGTTAGCCTTATGGCACTGCTCAAAGTTAAAAATGAAATAAGAAAATAGGTAATCGGAACGGCACTAATCATTAACAGTGTTTGCCAGCTAATGAACACACGCTCGTCAGCAAAAAGGTTTGCCTTATAGAAAAATTCAATGAGCGCAACGTGCTCTCCCCAAAGAAAGTAATAGCTAAAAAGTAATGTGTGTGGCAACAGAAACCCTGCTATAAAAAGAATTTGCCTTCTGGCAGAACTTCGTGTAAAAAGCACAAGTATGACTTGTGCCGCAATAAAAAAAATGATGTAAGAAAATACTGCCAATGAAGCCAAACTTAAATACACGCCAGATTTGATCAGCGATGCATCATTAGGTTCTCTAAATTCGATTTCTCTAAAAAGGCTATTGATAGCTAGCAGCAGTAGACCTGATGCGAGCAAGGTGCCTGTAACTGACAGTACATCAAATGAAGTGGCGCATAGTAAACAGAAAAGAAGAGAGGGGATATAAGTGTTTTCGGTAAAAGCTTTTCTATTAATAAAAATAAAGCCGATGTAACATGCCTGAAAAAACAGAATAACAAATCCTATACTATGCCTGAGTCCCAGGCTCCTGCCACTTAGCCAATTAATCATACCGTACATCCACTGACTGAGTAAGGGTGTTGAATCAATTAGCTCCGAATAAGGACTTAAACCGTCATTAATCTTTTCGCCCACAATAAAGCTGCTCAGCTCAGGCCATGTTAACCCCGGATTAAAGAGTAAAATGGGCAGTGAGATAAGCAAAAACAGGATGAGTAAACCCAAAAGCCTGTACGGATCGTTTATGCGAAAAAAGCTAAGCAAGTGTTACAATTTTGCCCGAAAATACTGAAATGTTACCAGCGTTGCGGGCAGATTGATAAAAAACCCTTTCAGATTAATTAAATACCTTGGCTATGCCGTAACTTGCAAGCTTATGACGGGTAGTACCAGACAACAGAAAGTAGGCAAGCTCATTCAAAAGGAAATGAGCGATATTTTTCAGCGTGACAGAAAAGGTCTTTTGGATAATGCTTTTCTCAGTATTGTTGAGGTGAGGGTAAGCCCCGATTTAAGTGTGGCAAAGCTATACCTAAGCATGCTGCTGGTAAAAGATAAGCAGGCATTGTTACAGAAGATAAACGATCATAAAAAGGAGTTTAGAAAATTATTGGGCGATAAAGTGGGCAAGCAGTTGCGCATTGTACCAGAAATTGTGTTTTACCTCGATGAGGTGGAAGAGAATGCTCAACGTTTGGATGACATCATTAAAAATCTTGATATCCCCCCGGCAGAATAATACTTTTAAACGGTGCTAAATACTTGAACCTGCCCTTTTTCATAGCGAAACGTTACCTGTTTTCTAAAAGGAAGAAAAACTTTATTAACATTATCTCCTGGCTATCGGTAGTGGTAGTGGCCTTTATTACGGCAGCTCTTGTCATCGTTTTATCAGTGTTTAATGGTTTGGGCGATCTCCTTCGCTCACTTAACAATTCCTTTGATCCGGAGATAAAGATTGAGGCAGCAGAGGGAAAGACCTTTCTCATGTCTGATTCCCTGTTTCAAAAGGTACAATCAGTTGAAGGTGTTGCTTTGGTTACCGAAGTACTAGAAGACTATGCCTACCTGCGTTACCGCGATGCCAACCAGATTATTACACTTAAAGGTGTAAGCGATAACTTCATAGAGCAGCAGCGCATTAATAAATCCATCGTGCTGGGTAAGCTCGCGCTAAGAGAAAATGGAATAGACTATGCTTTAATAGGGCGTGGCATCGAATACAATCTATCCGTGGCGGTTAATGATCCGCTGTTTCCGCTTCAGGTGTATTATATCAAAAACACCAAATTAACCGGCCTGGATCCCTCAAAACTTTACAACAAGAAAAATATTATACCAGGCGCTGTTTTTTCTATTGTGCAAAGCTTTGACGACAATTATGTAATAGTGCCTTTAACCTTTGCACAAGAATTAATGGATAGTGGTGCAAAACGAACCTCGCTTGAAATAAAGACCAAAGAGGGTGCTGATCAACTGGCAGTTCAGCAAAAGCTTAGAGAGTTGCTGGGTTCCACGTTTTTAGTTTTAAACCACGAAGAGCAGCATAAAGATTTATACAGGCTTTTAAAAATGGAAAAGCTCTTTACATTTCTTGCCTTTACGTTGCTACTCGGCATAGGAGCCATTAACATTTTCTTCAGCTTAATGATGCTTGCCCTTGATAAGAAAAAGGATATTTCAGTGCTCATGGCCATGGGAGCTGATGGCACAATGATCAAGAAAATTTTTATTGGAGAAGGGGTTTTTATTGCCATGATGGGCACTTCTCTTGGCTTACTACTGGGTGGTTTTATCGTATGGTTGCAAATGACTTTTGGCTTGATTTCTATGGGCATGGAATCGGCTGTAACAGAAGGTTATCCTATCAAACCCCTTTTGTCGGATTTTGTAATTACATTAATGGTGGTAGCCATCATCACCATTCTTATTTCAATCAGGCCCGCACAATTGGCTGCCAGATCTGCTGCAGTGGAGCATCTGTAACCGTCATTTTTACCGCTTATTTTTTACCAATTGCTCAAATACTTTTAGTATCTTTCAGGTTCCCGTGGCTATGAAAAGCCTTTTTTCGGGTGTTTTAATTACTTTTTAGCATGTTTTTGGTTCTGTTAGGCTGCTATGATGCCTGCCTCAAAACCGTGATCTGATTGACTATTTATGAAAGTTTCAGCGGCACAGCCATTTCAAATTGTGTATTCGGTTTTTCAACACGAGTACCTGGGCTATGTGTTTGAGTCTTATATCGTGCACCTGGACGAGCGGGGGAAACTGACCTACCAGCATCAAAACATATCACACAAAAATGCACGCGAATTTGCCAAAGGCCTTGATGATCGTGATTTCAAACTCATAGAAATCATGGATGCCATGCAACAGGATGTTATCGTGAAGAAATATTCTGTTAAGCAGATGAAGCCGGAAGAGTTTTTCTCTAAAACCTATGACAAGGTAAAGGGCAATGAACTCATACAGGAGCAGATAGAAGATTACATGGAGAAGAGACGTGCACAGGTGCTTGATTTGCTAAAAGGCAAAATGGTATTTGAAATGGGGAACGATGGAGAACCCACCTGGCGCAAACTGGAGGTAATGGATAAGCGTGCCAGTGTACAATTCCATTTTATGCGCACCCCAGAAAACACCCAGTATTACCCGACTCTATCCTACGAAGGAAAAAAAATAGAGTTACCGAATCCGGCTGCATTTTTAGTATGCAAGCACCCGGCTTGGTTAGTACTCAACGGCAAGTTATATGGCTTTGAAAAGGGTGTTGATGGAAAAAAACTCATTCCTTTTTTAACGAAGAAGGCGGTTACCATTCCTAAAAATTTAGAGGAAACCTATTACAACCGTTTCGTAGCTCCACTCATTGCTTCTTTTGATCACATAGAAGCCCAAGGCTTTGAAATACAAAAGCATGAACATGATCCTCATCCCGTGCTTACGTTGTCAGAACTACACACAGCCCAATCTACCCAGGCTGCTACTTTGTTTGATACAGCCCCTGCTCCACAGGAGGATAAAACAGATGAAAGTGGCAAGTTGGTTTTTGATCTTTCGTTTAAATATGGAAAGTACCGCTTTCGAGGAGACGCAAGTGGGGCCATCAATGTGAGTGTTGAGAAACATGATGAGCAATATGTTTTTCATAGGGTAACGCGTAAGCCTGATCTGGAAAAGAAGTTCTTGCAAACGCTTCAAAAGTTGGGCCTTCCCTTCAAAGATTTCAGGGTAGCGGTGCCCAAAGCAGAAGCCTTTTCCTGGCTCAACGAAAACCGTGTTAACATGCTTAACCTCGGTTTTGAAGTGAGCCAGCCTGAAAGCAGAGACAAGAAATATTTTGTTGGCAAAGCGATTATTGAAGTTGAAGTAAAAGAGAATATCGACTGGTTTGATATTCATGCAAAAATTCGATTTGGCGATTTTGACATACCTTTTAAAGAGTTGCGCAAATTAATCATGCGCAAAAAAGTAGAGTTTAAATTACCGAATGGCGAAATCGCCATTATTCCTGATGCGTGGCTAACTAAATATTCAGACCTTTTTGCCCTAAGTGAAACAGAAGGAAAAAATGAAAAGCCCGTATTGCGAAAGCATCATCTGGCGCTGGTGAAGGAATTAGAAGAAGGTAATCTGGCCAAGGTTCATATCAGCGAGCGCCTGAGAAGTTTGAGCTCATTTACAGGCATTAAAAACTACGACATACCTAAAGGTTTTGGAGGAGAATTAAGACCCTATCAAAAAGCAGGGTATAACTGGCTTCGTTTCTTAAACGAATACAGACTGGGTGGCGTGCTGGCAGATGATATGGGTTTGGGTAAAACAGTGCAAACACTTACCCTGCTTCAATCTGAAAGGGAATCTGCCCACGGAACTTCTTTACTGGTTATGCCAACCTCTTTGGTGTATAACTGGGAGATGGAGGCCAAGAAATTTACACCTGAATTAAAGATACTGACCTACACAGGCACACAGCGAAATAAAGATGTTAAACGTTTTGATCAGTACGATTTAGTGCTTACCTCTTATGGTATTGTACGTTTAGATGTAGAACTCTTTAAGAATTTCTATTTTAACTATATCATTCTGGACGAGTCGCAGGTCATTAAAAATCCTACTTCTAATATCGCTCAGGCAGTACGTGAGTTAAAGTCAAGACAAAGATTAGCCCTAACTGGTACACCATTAGAAAATACGACCATGGATTTATGGTCGCAGATGACCTTTATTAATCCAGGTCTGCTTGGGCCACAAACGTATTTTAAGAACGAGTTCCTCAACCCTATCGAAAAGAAGGGTGATGAGGTTCGTTCAAAGCGTCTTCACACCATCATTAAACCTTTTATGCTGCGCAGGCATAAGTCACAGGTAGCCACGGAACTTCCTGAGAAAGTTGAAAATGTGCAGTACTCCGAAATGAGTGCTGCCCAGGAAGAAAAGTATGAGGAGGCAAAAGCATTTTACAGAGGTAAAATTCTTGATCAGATTGATAAGGAAGGTTTAGGCAGCAGTCGTTTTATGATATTGGAGGGCTTAACAAAACTTCGTCAGCTGGCCAATCATCCAAAAATGATTGATGCGAATTATGATGGAGATTCAGGTAAGTTCGAAGACATCATGCACATGCTGGCCAGTGCCTTGGCCGAAGATCATAAGGTGCTTGTTTTTAGTCAATATGTAAAACACCTTGAGTTGGTGAAACAATATTTGAAGGAGCAAAAAATAGACTTTGCTTATCTGGATGGAAGTAGCAATGACCGCAAGGAGCAAGTGGAGCGTTTTAATAAAGATCCTAAGCTCAAGTTATTTTTAATTTCTATTAAAGCTGGTGGTCTGGGTCTTAACCTTACTGAAGCCGATTATGTTTTCATTTTAGATCCATGGTGGAACCCTGCGGTAGAAGCCCAGGCGGTAGACCGAGCGCACAGAATTGGTCAGAAAAAAAAGGTGTTTACCTATAAGTTCATCACCCGCAATACGGTAGAAGAAAAAATACTTCAGCTTCAGCAAAGAAAGCTTAAGTTAACAAGCGACTTAATCACGACTGAAGAGAGTATTATGAAGCAGCTAACGCGTGAAGACATCGCCCAAATGTTAGCATAATAATTATACCTCATTTGGAGGTATGGCCAATACATCTATCCTTCCGATCTTTTCGTAAACTCTTTTATGAAACAGATCATTACAACAGAAAGGTCCATCCACTTGCTGCGCATCATGCTTTCCATCTGTATGATGGCGCACGGCACTCAGCGATTATATTTTAATACCGTAAATGGTTTTGGAGAATTTTTAAACAGCAAAGGTTTTCTGTTGGGAGTTCCAATAGCCTGGGGGATAACGTTATTCGAATTGATAGCAGGCTTGGCCTTGTTGCTAAACTTTTTTACCAAATGGATTTCCCTTGTCTGGGCTTTTCAACTTTTGATAGGAATTATATTAGTTCACGCTCAACAAGGTTGGTTTGTGGTGGGCCCATCAACAGGTGGGGTTGAGTATAGTATGGTGCTAATAGTGGGCTTAGTTGTTATACATGCCCATGGTCAGAAAAAAATTGACTGGTAAATATGAAGCAATCAATTCTTTAGGTGCCTTTTTTTCCATCGGTTATGCGACCATAGCCATCCTGAAGGTTGTTCTCTGATGGATTTATCAACAGCTTGTGCATAATTATCAATAATGAAAGTATCTGTTTTCTGATAGGGGGGCTCCCCAACAAGCTCTAATTGACAAGTATAAAAGCCTCGTTTCACCTTTTTCAACGAGGCATATAATACGGGGGCTTGGGTGAGGGTAGCCATTTGTTGACTTCCAAAGAAAAACACTGTGTCTTGCCCTAAAAATTTAGTGAGGTGCCGTTTATCATTTCCATGTCCTGGATATTGATCGGCCACAACTGCAATAGCACGCACAATATCTTTCCTCTTGATGAGCTCTCTTGCTAACTCATTGCGTTTAACCGCATAAGCCCCAAAACGAGATCTCGCCTCAAGCATAATTAGATCAAAAAATGAATTTTTTACAGGCTGGTATACAAAATCAACAGGTGCCGGAAGCGAGAAACTTCCTGCTGCAATAAGCCACTCCCAATTAAAAGTATGAGAGGATAAGACAATAACAGACTGCCCATTATCAGTATAACTGGCCATTAACTCAGGGTTAAGGAAGCGAACACGTTTTTGAAGACTTCCCCTTTCAATTGTTATTAGTTTCAGGGTTTCAACAGCATAGTCGCAAAGATTTTTATAATACGCTCTTTCTATCTTTAATTTTTCAAGATCACTTAAATGCGGAAAGGAGTTATGGATATTTGATCGTACCAAGCGTCTACGGTATGCCAGGATCCGGTAACTGACAAGGAATAGGAAGTCAGAGAAAAGATAAAGTACCCGAAAAGGCAAGCGAGCAAGTAATTTCAACAGCCACATGGCAACAAATCTTTACGAAGCAAGTTAAGTAAGTATTAGTATTTTTGGGTAAACTTAGTAGCTCTGTGCAACGTATTGACTGAGGTTTGGGTTATGAAAAATAAGGTCATCATTATAACAGGTGCCACCTCTGGTATAGGAAAGGCCCTTGCCTACGAATTTGGCAAGCAAGGCTCTATGCTTGTTATTACGGGGCGAAGAGAAGAAGAACTTAGATCTGTTGCCGAAAATCTGAAAAAGCAGGGCATTGAAGTCCTGGCCTTGCCGGGAGATGTAAGTAAGGAAGCGGATGCCAAAAATATTGCTGAGGCAGCTATTCATCGCTTTGGTAAAATAGATGTGCTAATCAACAATGCGGGCATTTCAATGCGGGCATTGTTTCAGGATCTGCAATTGGAAGTTTTCAAGAAAGTAATGGATGTCAATTTCTTTGGCACAGTTTACTGCACAAAATATGCCTTGCCTCACATATTGCAAAGCCAAGGCTCTGTTGTTGGTATATCTTCTATTAACGGTAAACGAGCAACACCTGCCCGTACTGCCTACTCAGCCTCTAAGTATGCCATGGAAGGATTTCTGGAATCGCTTCGCATGGAGGTTATGAAACAGGGTGTTCATGTGTTGTCTGTATGCCCTGGCTTTACCACTTCTAATATCCGAAACGTTGCACTAACTGCCGATGGCCATGCGCAAGGAGAATCCCCCCGTGATGAGAGCAAGATGATGTCGGCAGAAGAAACTGCAGAATATATTTACAAGGCAATTGTAAAGAGAAGAAGAGATTTGGTGTTAACCACACAAGGCAAATTAGCCGTTTGGCTTACCAAGCTCTTCCCCTCATTGATGGATAAGATCACTTACTATTTTATGGCACGCGAAGATGATTCGCCTTTTAAGTAATGGCAAAAACTAAAACTCTTTTCTTCTGTCAAAGCTGCGGGCATGAGTCACCAAAGTGGTTAGGTAAATGTCCGGCCTGCGGGCAATGGAATACTTTTGTCGAAGAGGTAGTGCAAAAGCAGGAGAGTAAAAATGAGTGGAGACAAGAAGGTGGGCGCGAGCGAGTTGCCAAAGCTAAAACACTCAATGAAATTACATCAGCCAGCGAAATAAGAATAATCACGCCTGATGCAGAACTGAATCGTGTGCTGGGTGGAGGTATTGTTCCTGGTTCTTTAATGCTCATTGGCGGGGAGCCGGGTATTGGCAAGTCAACCCTTATGCTGCAGGTAGGGCTTGCGTTGAAGAATATAAGAGTGCTGTATGTTACTGGTGAGGAAAGCGATCAGCAAGTTAAAATGAGGGCAGAGCGAATTTTGCCGAAAGAAAAAATCAGCGAGAACTTCTTTATTCTTACAGAAACAAATACTAAAAACATTTTTTTGGCTATCGAGCAGAGCGAGCCACAGCTTGTCATAATTGATTCAATTCAAACCCTTCATTCTACCATGCTGGACTCAGCAGCAGGAAGTATAGCACAAGTCAGGCAGTGTGCAGGTGAGTTGATGAAGTTTGCAAAGGAAACCAACACGCCAGTTTTTTTGGTTGGCCATATTACTAAAGATGGTATGTTGGCTGGCCCAAAAGTGTTGGAACACATGGTGGATACAGTGTTGCAGTTTGAGGGTGATCGACATTTAGCCTATAGAATTTTGCGCACCACTAAAAACCGTTTTGGATCGACTTCTGAAATCGGTATTTATGAAATGCTTGGCTCTGGATTGCGGGAGGTGAGTAATCCTTCAGAAATATTAATATCACAAAAGGATGGTCAACATACAGGGGCTACCATTGGTGCCACCATTGAAGGTAATCGACCACTTTTAATAGAGATTCAATCATTAGTGAGCCCGGCATCTTACGGGACGCCACAGCGCACCCCTAATGGTTTTGATCAGAAGCGATTGAATATGCTACTGGCCGTGTTAGAAAAGCGATGTGGGTTCAGAATGGGCACGCAAGATGTTTTTGTTAATATGGCGGGGGGTATTATTGTGGAAGATCCAGCTATTGACCTGGCACTGTGTGTCTCACTCATATCTTCGATGGAAGAAATGGCTGTGTCAGACAAGATATGCTTTGCAGCTGAAATTGGTTTGGGAGGAGAATTGCGCGCAGTGAACAGAGTTGACCAGCGTATATCAGAAGCAGAGAAACTTGGCTTTGAGTTTATTTACATTTCTAAGTTCGCGCAGAAATCGCTTGATTTAAGCAAGACAAAAATTGCAGTTAAATCTTTTGGAAAATTAACGGAGGTTTTTGCTGATTTATTTGGTTAAGCAAGAGGCCTTTCTAAAATTGAATCATGATTGAATCGCTAGGTATTTCTGAAGAGATTTTTAGTTACGTTGTTCTGCCCTTATTGATTTTTCTGGCCCGAATCATCGATGTTTCTATCAACACCATTCGCATCATTTACGTATTAGGCGGCAGAAGATTAACTGCAACCTTTTTGGGCTTTATTGAATCTTTTGTATGGCTAATGGCAATTCGGCAAATCTTCCAACACCTCGACAACTGGGTTTCTTACATTGCTTACCCGGCAGGTTTTGCCATGGGTATTTTAGTGGGCATGCTTATTGAAGAACGCATTGCCTATGGAAAAGTAATTGTTCGAATTATTACCCGGAAAGAAATAAATCCGTTAATCAAATACCTGGCTGAACAAAAACACCGATTTACAATCTTAAAAGCGGAGGGACTCGATGGCGAAGAGAATGTAGTCTTTACTGTTTTAGAAAGAGAAAAACTGGAAGCACTGACAAGCACCCTCAAAGAAATTTTGCCTTCGGCTTTTTACACTGTAGAGAAAGTAAACAGAGCATCAGAAAGCGGGGCTGTAGTCCAAGAAAGCACACGTTGGAGTATTGCAAGCTGGTTGAAGGGGGTAAGAAGAGAATAAAGTTAAGCTTCTTCCAACAATGTTCTAAAAGTAACATGTTTTCCATGAAAACGCTTATCGACTTCTGCGCGTAGGGCAGGGGCAAATTCTTCCAGGTAGCGCTGGACATGGTTTATGGTTTCGGCAAAATACTGAACTGAGTACGAGACAGTTTCCTCCTCACTTTCGTGTAAAATCTTATAAATCTTTGCCTGTTTAAACATGCCTGTGTTTAATACATCAAGCATATGCTCTGTCTTCATCCATTGAAGCCATTCGCGCTCCACACCCTTATCAATGCCAACGGTTACATTATATAGCAACATACCTCGATTTAAATTTTATATTAAAGTTGTCTGTTTACTCGTTTTCCAGACGGACAATTTTTTTTATTTCCAGTACACCACTAGTGTCAGCTTCTACCTTTTTTAGTATAATAGGCAGCAAAGGGCTTAAATATATTTCAGATTTTCTCCCAGTGCTATCGGCATAATACTTAACACTAAAAAAGTAAACCGAATCAATTTTAGAGGACGGAGAAATGTCATAATGTTGAAAAATGGAGTCGACACAAATTTGATACTTACCTTGTGAGTCCTCACCATCCCAACAGAATCCCGGCTTGCTAAACATGAGCATTCGGTCTTTTATAAAGAGCACCTGATCACGAAAGTAAATGTTCTGTATTTTATTTGAAACATTGCTGATCCCCGCCTCTTCATTGGCGAATTCAACCCATTGTCCGCTATTGGTTGTGTTGTTAATTCGTAAGATCAATTTATTCATCGACTTTTCTCCGCTAACCATTGATGATGTTTCATATACAGCGGTACTGGTGCTAAAACTATTTTTGTTAAGATAGATAAGCGAAAAAGGAATGAAGAAGAATGTCAAAAGCAGATAAGCGAAACCAGCCATTCTATACTTAAGTGTTAGCTTACCCAAAAAGATAGCCAAATCAAGAGGTATTTTTCTTAAGGTAGGTATTGGAAAGAATATGATAACGCCAATAAAATTGAACAGAAAATGAGCAATGGCAATCGTAATGGCACTTGTGTTATTGGCATAAAGAATGGCAGCAATGAATGCAGTTACAGTTGTACCAATATTGGCGCCCAGTATAAAGGGTGCAGCAGCCTTCAACTTAACCACACGCTTCGCGACCAATGGCACAACCAATGAGGTGGTAATGGTACTGGAGCGAATGGCTCCTGTTATTGCCATTCCCCAGGCAAAAGCTTTTAAGTCGTTCTTGAAAAAGAACAGGTTTAGTTTTTCGGGAGATTTTATCAAAAGTAAATCTGAGATAAGCTTTCTGAATAATAAAATTGAACCAAGCAGAAGCGCAAAAGCCAGGGGTATCAAAACAAAGCCATTAGGAATAGACTCCACCAGCCAATTAACAATTGTACCAAAGCCCAGACCCACATGGGGAGTGCTTATCGTATTGGTAGTTTCGGCAGGAACAAAAAGGGTATTGCTGATAAAGCTTGAAAGGGAAGATAAGAAGCCATAATAATACTCAAGCGGAAAGAGTATGAGTGCTGTGAGGATATTAAAAAAGTCGTGATAGGTACCTGCAGAAACGGCCCTTTTAAACTCTTTTGGTTTATTGATAAAGCCAAGAGATATGATGGTGCTTGTGATGGTTGTGCCAATATTGGCACCCATAATAATGGGGACAGCATTTTCCAGCGATATGGCGCCTGAGGCAACAAAGGCCACTACTAAAGCGGTGCTTGTGGAGCTGCTTTGAATAAGTGCGGTGATCAATAGTCCAATAAATAATCCGGTAAATGGATTGGAAGTGGCCAAGAGTATCGCTTCGGCAGCGCCCTCACTTAACTTTTGGATGGATGACACCATTAAGTCGATGGCAAAAAAGAATAGCAATAGCGCTGCCATGATGGACAATGCAGTTTTCACGGTAAACCATGCTTGTCTTTTAGGATCGTGTAGATCTATTTCTGCCAAGTAGAATGATTAAACAATCAAGTAAGGAAGAGCCAGTTGATTATGAAAGGAATTGGCCAAAGAAATTAAATTTTAATAAAATCTTAACATAGATGCTACCCAGGACATAAGATCTCTAGTCGTTTGGAGGGAATTATTATCTTTGCCGACTGAAATAACATCATTTTAACTATGCCATACCTCTTTACCTCCGAATCAGTTTCTGAAGGTCACCCAGACAAAGTAGCTGATCAAATCTCAGATGCGCTTATCGATTCTTTTTTAGCCTACGATCCTAATTCAAAAGTAGCCTGTGAAACACTGGTAACTACAGGCCAGGTGGTGTTGGCTGGCGAGGTAAAATCAGAGGCATATCTGGATGTTCAAGACATTGCCCGCGATGTAATTAAGAAAATTGGTTACACGAAAAGTGAGTACATGTTCGAAGCCAATTCATGTGGTGTATTCTCAGCCATTCATGAGCAGTCACCTGACATCAACCAGGGTGTTGAACGCAAAAAGAAAGAAGATCAGGGTGCAGGCGACCAGGGTATGATGTTTGGTTATGCAACAACCGAAACAGATAACTACATGCCGCTTCCTTTGGAACTGGCTCACCTTTTATTACGTGAACTTTCTGCCATCCGCAAGGAGGGTAAAACAATGACTTACCTGCGTCCTGATGCTAAATCGCAGGTAACCATAGAATACAGTGATGACAATAAGCCGCAACGCATCGATACCATTGTCATCTCTACACAACACGATGACTTTGCCAAAGACAGCATTATGTTGGCGAAGATAAAAGATGATGTCATCAATATTTTGGTGCCGCGTATTATGAAAAAACTGCCCAAGCGTATACAAAAGTTGTTTACAGACAACATAACTTATCATGTTAATCCAACTGGTAAGTTTGTGATTGGCGGTCCTCACGGAGATACTGGCCTAACAGGCAGAAAGATTATTGTAGATACCTATGGCGGAAAAGGAGCACACGGTGGTGGTGCATTTTCAGGGAAGGATCCTTCAAAAGTAGACCGCTCTGCTGCCTACGCTACGCGTCATATCGCGAAAAACCTTGTAGCTGCCGGGGTGGCTGAAGAAGTTTTGGTACAAGTTGCCTATGCCATTGGTGTGGCCAAACCAGTGGGTTTGTATGTTAACACCTACGGTACAGCCAAAGTGAGCATGACTGACGGAGAAATAGCTAAGAAGGTTGAAAAGATTTTTGATATGCGCCCTTATTTTATTGAAGAGCGTTTTAAGCTTCGTACGCCAATCTATTCTGAAACCGCTGCTTATGGTCACATGGGCCGTGAGCATAAAGTAGTAGAAAAGGTGTTTAACAAAGGAAAGAAGAGTGAGAAGAAGATAAAAGTTGAATTATTCCCATGGGAAAAACTCGATTATGTTGATGCCGTGAAAAAGGCATTTAAAATTTAATAAAAAGGGGCTTCGGCCCCTTTTTTATTGAGAAAGTGTTTTTCTGCATAGGGGTAATTCGTTGCTGGCTTGTCATAGGGCCAAAACGTTGAAATGAAAAAGCACATCACACTCTTTTTTGCAACCATACTTTTGTTGAGTACGGGAGTAAAGGGCCAGGATCAGGCGCCAAGCGAAATAAAAACAATCTTCAAATCCTCTAAAGGTTCGGGTGGATACGCAGCCCTAACCAATAAGTTTACCACCATCCACGGCAGCTTTGCCAACATGCCAGAGGTATATGGAGGGTGGTTTGTAGGAAAAAAACTGCTGGTAGGTATTGGAGGAGGAGCCACCACCAATTATATACCTGTTCCACTCGCTGAAAGCAGTAACCCCACTCAGCGCATGAGTTATTTATATGGCCAGGCCGGGTTGGTTAATGAATGGGTAATTGCCTCGAACAGTCCAATCCACCCTGTATTGCATGTTTTTAATGGTGCTGGCTTTACACTACAGTATAACAGGCCTCACTGGGATGAGTTAGACAATACTCCGTATCAGGAAGAAGTTGATGATATCCAATGGTACTATGTCTGTGAACCTGCTTTACAAATTGAGCTGAATCTTTTTAAATGGATGCGTCTATCTCCAGGAATCTCTTACCGATTTGCCTATGACAACAACAAAAGAACGCTCAATAAACAAGTAAGCGGGCCTAGCCTAAGTCTGGCAATGAAGTTTGGAAAATTTTAAAATTTAGTCCTGCTGACCCTATGGTTAGCAGGGCTACTTTAATAATTCTACAGGTAACTTTATCTGATCAGAGTAAAATCGCAACCGACTTGAACGATTTTCCAATAAGGCAATTTTTGCAATGGTAGAATCCTTGTGCTCTACAAATACTTCTACATAAAAATTACCCAGTAGGTAAAGGTTTACTTTGTATTGATAGTACCTAATAGCCATTACAAAGGACCCATCTTCATAGAGCCTACTTACTTTATCGGCAAAGCTTAGCTTTCTATATTCCGGCCATGTAATCATTGCTTAAACCTGGTTTAAAATCCATCAACAGACAAGCTTGACTTTAGTGTAATTTTTCTTATTCCTCCTTGAGACAGACCCATAAAATATGGTTTAATTTTTGCTATCAATCCGAATCAATACCTTTGTTACAACTGAAAATAACTATGATACTCAGGGCAGAGAACCTCGTCAAAAAATATAAGAACCGAACGGTTGTTAATAATGTATCGGTGCATGTACAGCAAGGTGAAATTGTAGGCTTGCTTGGCCCTAACGGTGCCGGCAAAACAACAACCTTTTACATGACGGTGGGTCTGATCAAACCCAATGAGGGTAAAATATTTTTAGATACAGAGGACATCACCGCCCTACCGATGTATCAGCGCGCGAAATTGGGTATCGGCTATCTGGCACAGGAAGCTTCCGTTTTTAGAAAACTAACGGTTGAAGAAAACATAATGGCCGTACTTGAAATGCGCGATTTTACAAAGCAGCAACGTAAAGAGCGCGTAGAAGAGATGTTGGAAGAATTTAGCTTAACGCGTGTGCGTAAAAATATGGGCATGTCACTTTCCGGAGGTGAAAGAAGAAGAACCGAGATTGCCCGAGCGCTTGCTGTAGATCCTAAATTTGTATTACTCGATGAGCCCTTTGCTGGTGTAGACCCCATTGCGGTTGAAGAGATACAAGGAATCGTATCTAAATTAAAAACTAAAAACATTGGTATCCTTATTACTGACCATAACGTAGACGAAACACTATCCATTACCGACCGTGCCTATCTAATGGTTGATGGTAAATTATTTAAATCTGGCACAGCCGAGGAACTGGCCAGCGACCCGCAAGTGCGCAAAGTATACCTGGGCCAGAATTTTGAGTTGAGAAGAGCCAAAGTGGCTCAAGCTGCCGATGCCTGGAAGGAGGAGTCAGGACCAATTTTATAAGCTTAACCCGAGTTTTGCACTTGTCAGGATTAGCTTATTTTTGAGGCTACCTAAATCTCATCCATGGGTTTATTTAACACGATTGTAACGTGGGCAATGAAGTACCGCTTTAGCCAAATTGAGCGGTTTATGAATAATCCCCACGAGGTGCAATCGGAGCTTTTGCAAAACCTCTTGTTATCGGCCCGCCATACAGAGTTTGGGCAACGATACGATTTTCGTTCTATTGAAACTTACGAGCAGTATAGCAATAGAGTTCCGGTTCATACCTACGAACAGTTTTATCCATACATCGAGCGACTTTTAAAAGGAGAACAAAATATATTGTGGCCCAGTGAAGTCAAGTGGTTTTCAAAATCCTCAGGCACCACCAATGCGCGCAGTAAGTTCATACCTGTTACGCCAGAGGCTTTAGATAATTGTCATTTCAAAGGGGGTAAAGATCTTTTATCGATCTATATCAACAACTATCCGGAAACAAAAATATTTGATGGTAAGGGCTTGGGCGTTGGGGGTAGTCATCAGGTGAATGATCTTGATCCAACAGCATCATCTTTTTATGGAGATGTATCGGCTGTTATCATGCAAAACTTGCCGGTGTGGGCAGAGTTTATCCGAACCCCTAGTTTGCAAACAGCCCTGATGAATAGTTGGGAAGAAAAAATTGAGCGCATGGCCCAAGAAGTTTCCAAGGTTAATGTAACACAAATTGCGGGTGTTCCCACCTGGACGGTACTGCTCATCCAAAGAATAGTAGAGCTTCAAGGGAAAAAAAATATTTTAGAAGTGTGGCCCTCTTTAGAAGTATTTTTTCATGGGGCGGTAGCCTTCGGGCCCTATCGCTCATTGTTTAAATCACTTATCCCATCAGAAGGGATGCATTACTGGGAAACTTATAATGCGAGTGAGGGATTTTTTGGAATACAGGATCAAAAAGACTCAGAAGAGCTCTTACTCATGCTTGATTATGGTATTTACTATGAGTTTATACCCGTTGATGAGATCGATAAAGAAAATCCACGGGCATTATCACTGGAGCAAGTGGAGCTTAGTAAAAACTATGCCATGCTCATCACCACCAATGCTGGTCTTTGGCGATATAACATTGGCGATACCATAAAGTTTACATCCAAAAATCCTTATAGGATAAAAATTTCTGGTCGCACCAAGCATTTTATTAATGCTTTTGGAGAAGAACTTATTGTTGAGAATGCCGAGCAGGGAATTGCCAAGGCCTGTGAACAAACAGGGGCCATCATCGATAATTTTACAGCTGCCCCCATTTACTTACAAGAAGGAAAAAAGGGTGGGCATGAATGGGTTATTGAATTTAGAAAGAAACCAGACGACCTGGGCGTCTTTACAAATATTTTAGATAAGACCTTGCGTTCAATTAATTCTGACTACGATGCGAAGCGGGCTAAAGACTTGGCTCTGATCGCACCAGTCGTTCATAGTGCACCAGAGGGCACTTTTTATAATTGGATGAAGAAGCGCGGTAAGTTGGGAGGGCAGAACAAAGTGCCTCGCTTATCCAACACAAGGGAGTATGTGGAAGATTTGTTAACGATGATCAACTAGGTCCAGCTGATTCAAAAAAGCGTTGGCTTTTTCAAGGTGCTGAGTCAATTTAGTTTGATCCATTTTGTTCAGAAGATTAAGCATCATGCTCATGCGCACATTGTTCTTGAACTTTTGTTGATGGGTGAATAGAAATCTCCAGTATAAAGCATCCCATATTTCACACCACTCGCCTTTCTTATAATCACTCATCTTTAAAATATAGTTTGAGCCCGACAGGTAAGGCTTTGTTGTTATCAAGCCCCCATCTGCATATTGACTCATACCATAAACATTAGGCACCATCACCCAATCGTAGGCATCAATAAACAACTCCATGAACCATCGATAGACCTCATCAGGATCAAACTCGCACAACAACATGAAGTTTCCCAGCACCATCAGTCTTTCGATGTGATGACAATAACCGGTTTGCAAAACTTTTTTTATCGTCTTGTCTATGGGTTCTATGCCGGTTTCACCTGTCCAAAAACTTTGAGGGATTTTTCTTTTGAAGCCAAAGAAATTGGTTTTTCGTTCGCGTACACCTTCGCAAGCATAGACGCCTCTCATAAATTCACGCCAGCCAATAACCTGGCGTACAAAACCCTCGAGGCTATTAAGAGGGTAGTTTAGTTTTGCATGAAAGGTAAAGACCTCATCAATGATTTGCTTGGGTGTAAGCAAGCCAATATTTAGGGCGGGTGTTAATACGGAGTGGAATAGAATGGATTCTTCTTGTGCGATGGCATCTTCGTATTCTCCAAACTGTTGCATACGCCTGTACAAAAAGTTGTGCAAGGCTTCAAGCGCTTGTGTATGCGTAACAGGGTAGTTGAATGTATCGACTGATCCATAAGCTTGCGTGAAAGATTGCTGCGCATAAATTTTTGCTTCTTTCACAAAAGAATTTTCAGTGTACGTTGGGTGCGCTGGAATAGAAATGTTCTTAGGGAGCTTTTTTCGGTTATCCTCATCAAAACTCCATTGGCCACCAACCGGACTTCCATCTTTTTCAATGAGTATATTAAGTTTTTTGCGTTGCTGAATATAGAATGGGGCCATGAAGTACTTTTTATTTTTGCCTAGCATGGCCCCAAACTCATGTACAGTCATCAAGAAGTTTTCAGTATCTTTTTTAGTGATCTTGATTGAATAACGTTTTGAGAAGCGTGCAAGCCTTCGCTCAAGCAAGTAATCCGTAGTGTCCGTGTAAAAGATTTCTTTACAGTCTTTCTTAGCAAGTGTTATAATTACATTCTCTAACGAGGATGATTTTGTAGCCTCTATATAATGTACTGTATAACCTTTGTTTTGAAGGTAGCCTTCATAATACCGCATGGAGGCGCGGTGTAATACAAGCTTCTGTGTGTGAAATTGAAATTGTGTGAAGTATAATGGGTCCTCTAACAAATAGAGAGTAGTATCTTTCGGAAAGGGTACTGCTTCGTACAATTGATGCGGAAAAATAAAGGCTGCTCTCATGAGATGAGAACAGCCTTTAGAAGACTTTGTTTAAAAAATTAAGTTAAGGGAATAGTCCATTTAATTCCAGTTCCACTTTATTTACGATGGTAGCAAAGTCCTCAACATTATCAAGAAAGTTCATATTGGTAACGTCAACAATCAGGAGTTTGCCTGCGTTATAAGATCCTATCCAATCTTCGTAATGCTCGTTTAGTGTTTTCAAATAATCTAGTCGAATAGCACTTTCATAATCGCGCCCTCTTTTTTGAATTTGCTCTACTAGTTTGGGAATGTCAGCCCTCAGGTAGATGAGCAAATCAGGCGGCTCTACGAATTTTACCATTGAGTGAAAAATATCCAGATAACTGTTATAGTCGCGCTCATTGATGTGGCCGCTTTTGTGAAGATTAGCCGCAAATATATAGGCATCTTCATAAATGGTTCTGTCTTGAATGGTAGCCTTGCTGGCGCTTCTGATCTCATTGATTTGTTTAAAGCGACTGTTCAGAAAGTAAATTTGAAGATGAAAGGCCCAGCGCTTCATGTCTTCATAAAAATCGCGCAGATAGGGGTTGTCCTCAACAGATTCGAAAAGCACTTGCCATCCATAGTGTTTCCCCAGTTTTGCGGCCAGGGTTGTTTTTCCTGAACCAATATTGCCTGCAATTGCGATGTGTTTGAGCATAGAGGCGCGAAGGTATATTTCCCGTGCTTTGTGACAAAGGGATGGGCAGTTTTATTATATAAATGGCCTGCTGATCTTCATCATGCAGGCCATTTATAAAATGTTAGCAGCTTACTGGGCAATCAGACGGACGTTGGCATCATCGGCCCGCACCTTAATTTTAGCTGTGCCGCTACCTAGTGAAAGCTTTTTAAAACTCTCGGTTTCTTCCATCACTTTAAAATCGCCATCAGCCCTGATAGTGCTGTCATCATGGCGGATACTGAATTCGCCTCCTCCGCTCAACACATGAAAGGAAACATAGCCGTCTTCAGAGTCGATGCTGTACTCACCATCATTTGACAGTGCGGTGTGTACAATGAAATCACCATCATCCAGGCGGGCATCAATCGAACTAAAGGAAGCCTCTAAAATTTCTACATCAGCATCATCAGCCACTACGCTTAGAGATCCTCTGCCTTTATCCATCTTAATGTCGCCATCATCAAGTCTGAATTTAAAATCTTTTCCATCGCAGCCGATGAGTTGCGCATCGCCATCATCAAATGTCATAGAAATGGAGCCGTCAATGTTTTTGATGAAGTAATCGCCATCATCCCCTCTTATCACAAGGCTTGTTCCTTCAGGTGCTTCAATTTGAATTTTGTAGTCTTCGTTATAATAGCCTACTAGGCCAATGTTCACACTCGATTGTTGTTCTCTGATGATGAGATTGCCATTATCGGCAGATACATCTACTGAAAATTTGCCTTCGCTTTTATACCAGCCTTTAATGGTAACGGTTCGATCAATCTTTACCCGTGCCGTGGCTCCTCTGGAAGTACCGGTAATGATTACCTCCGCATCAGACGAATTGAGGTCGATAGTGCCATTTTTAGCGATGGCATACTCTTTATCAAGGTGAAAGTCATCGGTTTGGCCAAATGCCGCCAGCGAGACTAATAACAGAATGAATACAAATGTGGGTTTCATGGAATTTGGTTTTCCCATTTAGACGCATCTTTTAACAGAACAGTTGCATCCCTACCAGGAGCCACTGCTGCCACCGCCCCCAAAGCTACCGCCCCCACCTGAAAATCCGCCAAAACCGCCCCCACTGCTACGGCTGCCACCACCATACATACCCGGGCCCCACCAGCCGGCACCAGATGACCAACCGCTCCCTTTACTATTTCCACCACGAAAACGGCTAAGAATAATGATTACAACCATAATGATGATGATGGTGATTAATGGATTACCGGATTTCTCTCTTTTTCTAGTGGTGCCGTTATTAGTGTATTCGCCTTTAATAGCCTGCATAATACCTACTACGCCAGCAGTGACGCCTTCATCGTAAGCTTGCCTGCGAAAGGCAGGTGCTATTTCGTTTCTGATAATACGGCTGCACATGGCATCAGGAAGCGGTCCTTCCAGTCCTTCGCCAACTTCTATCCTGATTTTGCGATCGTTCACCGCGATTAACAAGAGTACTCCATTATCATTTTTTTGGTCGCCAAGTTTCCAGGCCTCTGCCACCTTCAATGCATAATCTTCCAGGGCTTCACCTTCCAGTGAGTTGATAATGAGGATGGCAATCTGATTGCTGGTTGAATCTTCAAATACTTTTAAGGCTTGCTCAAGACTTTGTGTGGTTTGAGATGACAGTACCTTGGCCTCATCGTGTACGCGCATGCCCCAAAGCTGGGGTATGACAAGTTGTGCTTTGCTTATGCTGATACTTCCTATAAGGAATAGGAGTGTAAGAATTTTTTTCATGGAAATTTTATAGGCAAAAGAAGACATGTATCAGATCAGGCGTACATCATCATTGAGTTCGTTGGTGTCATCATCAGAAATGATAAAGTTATTGGCTAACAATATCTCACCACATTTATTAATACAATCTTCTAAACCTCCCACCGTATCGCCAGCTTTGATTTTTTTGATGAGGTGGCTGACCATCTGATCCCACTCTTTTTGTGCTACAACTTTGCTAATCCCCTTATCGGCCATTACAATTACCTCATGCTCAAAAAAGGATATGAAGATCATAATGCCTGTGCGCTGCTTGGTATTAAAAACTTCCTGCTCAAGGAAGGATGATTCTGCCTTTAGAGCTGTGGCTTTGTCCATGTGCTGCTGGGTCAGCATCAGGCGTTTAAAAGGGTCGAAGAAATGAGCCAACAGACCACCCAAAAAACTCATGCTAAGCACAGTAATAAAAATAATCAGTGGGTCGTAAATGGCTAATGAAGGTATGTAGCGATCGAAAATTACAATTGTTGAAAAAGTGATAGCTGCCAATAGGAGTGCGGCCCGATGGCTGGCAATCGCATATACACCGCTGCGCTCAACAATAACAGGCACAATTTCACCCGATATTTTACTTTCGGCTTGCCTTACAGCCTCTTTAATTCGCTGAAGGTCAGCCTCACTGAATTTCTTTTGAAGGTTCATAACAATGATGATGAGCCGTAAAGTAACTGAAAATGCACTATACTTTAAGCTTTTGCAGATAAAGCTGAATGGTGTTCTCTAAACCGAAGTAAAGCGCATCGCATACTACCGCGTGGCCAATGCTCACTTCGCTTAAGTGAGGAACCGATTTGGCAAAAAAGTGGAGGTTTTGCATATCGAGATCGTGGCCAGCGTTAACACCTAAGCCCAGCGAGTGTGCTACTTTGGCACTCTCTATATAAGGCTTTACTGCTATTTCAGGGCTGACATGAAATTCTCGTGCATAAGGTTCTGTATACAACTCAATACAGTCGGCACCGGCTTGCGCAGCACCCTCTACCATTTGTGGTTGTGCATCAACAAATATAGAAACGCGGGCTCCAGTCATTTTTAATTCAGAAATGATACCCTTTAAAAAGGCCTGGTTGCGGATAGTATCCCATCCGGCATTGGAAGTGAGCACATCTGGCCCATCGGGAACCAGAGTTGCCTGAGCGGGTTTTACCTCTCGGATAATTTTGAGGTAGCGTTCATCTGGGTAGCCTTCAATATTAAACTCTGTGCTTATTGCCTCTTTTAGTTGCATTACATCGCTTAAGCGGATATGTCGCTCATCGGGTCGCGGGTGTACTGTTATGCCCTGCGCACCAAAACGTTCACAATCGATGGCTGCTTTTATTACATCCGGGTTATTGCCACCACGTGCATTTCTGAGTGTGGCGAATTTGTTAATATTGACGCTGAATCGAATCACAACTTTAAAACAGATAAGGGGAGAAATCGTTTCACAAAATTATCTTTACAGCAGAAAAAACAAAGTATGAGCCTAAAGCAACAAATCGATCAAGACATTAAGCAGGCCATGTTGGCCAAAAATAAAGAAGAACTTGAAGCACTGCGTGGTATCAAGTCACTTATTCTGCTGGCTGAGACAGAAAAGGGAGGGAGCGGTGAAGTAGCCGCTGATGTGGAGATCAAGTTATTAATGAAGGCAGCGAAGCAACGCAAAGAATCGGCCGATATTTTTTTGCAGCAGCATAGACCTGAGTTGGCAGATAAGGAGATGAAGCAGTTAGAAGTCATCAGTCGTTATTTACCCAAGCAGTTGGATGAAGCAGCCTTAACAGCAGAGTTAAAGAAAATTATAGAAGCCGTTGGTGCAAAATCACCGGCTGATATGGGTAAGGTAATGGGCACTGCAACCAAACAGTTGTCAGGCAAAGCTGATGGTAAATTAATTTCTGAACTGGTAAAAAAATTATTGTCTTGAGCTACGTTGATATTGCCCTGGTACTTTTTCTAGTGTTTGGAGCCTATAGCGGTTATAAGGAGGGATTCTTGATGGAACTCTTCTCTGTGTTGGCAATCCTGCTAGGTATTTTGGGTGGCTTTAAATTGATGGGAAATGCAATGGTCTTTTTAGATCAACAATTCAACATCGATGAATCAGTATTACCCTACATCGCTTTTGCTGTGGTATTTATTCTTGTGGTAGTAATCGTAACACTCATAGGCAGAGCGATTAAGGCTTCTATCGATAAAGATTTTTTAGGGAGGGTAGACCAGACTGCAGGCGCTGTGTTAGGCTCCTTTAAAACAGCCTTCATGCTTAGTGTGGGTTTGTGGATCATCCACTCCTTACAATTAGAACTGCCAGAAAAATGGACCCAGGGAGCCTGGGTTTACCCCAAACTATCCACCCTGGCCCCTGGCCTTACCAGTTGGATTAGTGAATACCTGCCGGTTTTTGAAGATGTCTTTTAATACTTCATGCTCATGTAAAGAAAGAGCAATTGTAGGTTGAGGTATATTTCTGTTTTTTTGCTTACTTATCTGTTGAAATCAAGCCTATGGCCTTAGTTGTTAAAGAAGAAGGAGAGTTCAAATATGTAGATGAAGGCAGCGGACCTGTAGTATTGTTGCTGCATGGCTTATTTGGCGCACTCAGTAACTGGGAGGGGGTTACCAACCGTTTCTCGAAAAACTTCAGGGTGGTAATTCCTATGCTACCTATTTATGAGATGCCCATCAGAGAGGCGGGTATCGATGGCTTGAGAAAATTTGTAGAAGAGTTTGTGGCTTTGAAGAACCTAAACGACATGATCATCATGGGCAATAGTTTAGGAGGTCATGTGGCACTAGCTTATACACTTAAAAACCCAACAAAGGTTAGAAAGCTTATATTAACAGGCAGCTCCGGGCTTTTTGAGGATTCCATGGGCGGTTCTTACCCCAAGCGAGGTAATTATGAGTACATAAAAGAGAGAGTCGCCTATACTTTTTACGATCCGAAAGTAGCCACGAAGGAATTGGTGGACGAAGTGTTCGAAACAACTAACAGCATCCCAAAATGTATGCGCATTGTGGCCATTGCGAAATCGGCCCAACGCCACAATATGGCTGCAGATATACCTAACATTAAAGCACCAACCTTTTTGGTATGGGGGTTAAATGACACCATCACCCCGCCTATTGTTGCCCACGAATTCAATAGGCTCATTCCTAATTCAACCTTAAGATTTATCGATAAATGTTCCCATGCACCCATGATGGAGCACCCTGAAAAATTCAATGAACTTGTAGAAGAGTTTATGGTTAAATAGAAGGAGTTTGGCACATGCCGGAACCTTGCCAAAATGATAGCGGAAGACCTGATCAATCATATGATTCCGCCCTTAAAGGGCACAGACGATGCACATAAAGCTATTGTTTGGATGGAGGAATTTCGTTGCAATTACCTGCCTGTAGTGGATGAAGGCAACCTGCTTGGCTTTATTTCAGAAGAAATTATTCTTGAGACAAACGACATAGACCGAGAAGTGAAGAATTTCACTTTGCAAGGGCAGAAGAGTTTCGTTACCATGGGCACCCATTTTTACGATATTCTCAGGGTCGCTTCTGATAATAAGGTGCAGATGGTAGCGGTGATGGATGATGATAATAAGTACGCTGGAGTTATTACAGTGCAGGATACCCTGGCTTCTTTTGCCCAAACAGCCGCAGTACAAATGCCAGGCAGTGTATTGGTACTTTCTATGAGCCATGTGGATTATTCATTGGCAACAATTAGCCGGCTTATTGAAGAAAACAATTCCAAAGTGCTGAGCAGCCTTGTAAAAGAAGACCCCTCTGAAAACACGCGCCTGCGTTTAATCCTCAAAATCAATCAGACCGACCTCTCCCGAATTGTTGCTACCCTGGAACGATTTGGTTATCGCGTAATTGGCCGTTATCAGGAGGTTAAGCAAGAGCCGGCTGACAAAGAAAGGCTTGACATGCTTTTTAGATACCTGGACATTTAAATCTGAATAAACCTGCCTAATTTCTCCCTAAAAGATTCTTATCTTTAAGTTTTTCAGGTATTTAACAAGGTCTACTTAAAGTCAAATGTATGCAAGTAGGGTTGCATGGAAAGGAGTTTTCTCTAAAATCATTGCCTGTTGTTGAGCGTGTACTTGACCTCATACATGATCATGGTGCAGAGTCTGTAGTTTCTGCATCTTTTGCGGCTCAACTTAAGAAAGCTGGCAGTAAACACAGATTTAGGGTGTATGAAAAGGCGGACTCGCTCAAAAATTTAAAGTTTATGCTGAGTTTGGGTGGCGATGGCACCTTGCTTGAAACTGTGTCGCATGTTGGCCGTGCTGAACTACCTATCTTGGGTATCAACCTTGGCAGATTAGGTTTTTTGGCGACTATCAATAAAGATGAGACCGCCATAGCCCTTGAAAAAGTATTTGAAGGGGCTTATACCCTGGACAAAAGGTCATTGCTAAAGCTTGAAATGAAGGGTGACCTCTTCGAGGGTGTAAACTTTGCCTTAAATGACTTAACAGTCATGAAAAAGGATACCGCCACCATGCTCATCGTGCATACACATATTGACGGGGAGTATTTGAATTCGTACTGGGCAGATGGACTCATTGTATCAACCCCTACCGGAAGTACAGGCTATAATTTGAGTTGTGGTGGCCCCTTGGTTTTTCCCCGGTCAGGAAATTTTATCATAACGCCTGTTAGTCCGCACAATCTCACCGCCAGACCCATTGTTGTGTCAGACTCTTCTGAAATAACACTGGAAGTTGAAGGCCGGAGCAAACATTTTCTCATTACACTAGACAGTCGCGTGGCTACAGGTGAGTCGGGCATGAAACTCAACGTTAAAAGAGAGCATTTTAAGGCCCATCTCATTCAGCTGGAAGGGCAACATTATTTTAAGACATTGCGCAATAAGCTTAACTGGGGTTTAGACATTCGCAATTAAATTTTATTTACTTTTGTTATTGGTTCAGTATCAATCTTATAGGTATGCGCAGGGTTTTAATTGTTTGTTTGGCTTTAGTGTCTCTCTTGGTGAGTGTAGATTCCTACGCTCAATTGAGTCGTAAGAAGATTAAGAAAAATAATCGCCACATCGCCCATTTTAAAGGGAAGAAAAGGGGTTTTGACCCTGCCAAAAAATACAATTCGCTCGGGGTTTCGCTCAATGCCATGAACTACTATGGTGACATTGCCCCTCTGCCCAACAGAATCAGTACAGACCTTGCCTTTACCAGACCCGCTTTGGGGGTTTCTTTTACACACCGTTTTGGCCCCTTCTACCAATTAACGGGTGGTTTTACCTATGGCACCTTGGCTGGGTCCGATGCAGAGTCGGCTGATCCAAACAATCAAGGCTCATCCTACAGGTATGTTAGAAACCTTAGCTTCAGAAATAGAATAAAAGAATTGTCATTAGTTGGTCAATTTGATCTTTTCCCAAATCAAGGAACATATATCAGTAGGGTGAGGTGGACACCCTTTGCCTTTGTAGGGATAGCTGCTTTTCATCATAACCCGCAAGCCCAGGATGCTAGCGGTGAATGGGTAGATTTGCAGCCACTAGGAACGGAAGGTCAATTCGCTCAGCTAAACCCAACAGATGTAAACTATGGTATAGAGCCATATAAAAAAATTCAGCTCGCTATACCTTTTGGTATTGGAGCCCGCTTTCGGGTGAATGAAGTAGTTGATATTTCAGCTGAATTTGGATTTCGCTACCTGTTCACAGATTATATCGATGATGTGAGCCAGAATTATGTTGATTTGAGCCTGTTAACACCAGAGGCTGCTCGATTCTCGTACAGAAGTGATTTGGTTAATCCAGCAGCAAGCGAGAGGGTTGCGGCAATTATGGCTAATACCAGTACCAGTCTAACCTATAACGGACAGCCAATTGTTAATGGCTTTGGATCAGAACATCCTGATAATATGAGGGGCAATATAAATGATCGCGACATCTACACAATGACAACCATACGTGTAACGTATATACTGGGAAAAACCTTTCACAGGGCTAAATTCAGATAATGCGTTGTAAGCTTGTACTTATCATTTTAAGTCTACCCCTTTTTTTAAAGGCCCAGAGTGCTGAAATAGGCTTTGGCTTGGGCACCTGGAATTACACCGGAGATCTTGTAAGAACGTATAATATTTTAAATGTTAAGCCTGCTGGTACCGTAATGTACCGATCCAACCTGGGAAGGGCCATTAGCTTTCGAGCCTCCTTAACTGCCGGAAAGATTAGCGCCAGCGATAGTAGGCCAATTGATGCTTTCGCTACGCAAAGGGCTGCATCCTTTAACCTCTTTTTGTACGAGCTTGCTTTGGGTACAGAATATCACTTTTTAGACTGGAGAAGTGAAAAAAGGCCCTTGCGCTTCACCCCCTATGTCCTTACAGGCATGGGTCTTTTTGGTTTGGCAGGAGTTCCGAGCAAGGCTGCTGAGTATAGTACTATTCAGCCAGCCGTACAGTTGGGTGTTGGCTTTAAATACGTGATTAATCCCCTTTGGTATTTGGGTATTGAGTTCGCCACCAGAAGAACTTTTTTTGACTACCTCGATAATGTTTCTGAAGGTAATCCGGCTAACAAAAACTATCGTTACGGCAACCCTAATGACAATGACAGCTACCACTTTTTAGGCCTAACCCTTACCCGAACTTTCTATACCATTCCTTGCCCCACTAACCCCTATAAGTAGCGGACAGCATTTTTATTGGTATTGAGCTAGATTTCAAAATAATACAGCAACAATTATCTATTAACCAATAACTTATTATCCTTATTTTTGCCGCCTTGTGGCCTCATACCGCGAACATATCGACCTCAATAATTTACCCCGCCATATTGCCGTTATAATGGATGGTAATGGACGTTGGGCTAAAAAGAAAGGTGCTTTACGCATTTTTGGACATCGCAATGCCATTCAGTCTGTTAAAGATGTGACAGAGGCTTGCGGAGAATTAGGGGTTAAGTATTTAACGCTCTATGCATTTTCTACAGAAAATTGGGGAAGACCCAAGGAAGAGGTAGATGGACTGATGGAGTTGTTGGTCAACACCCTGAAAAAGGAGATTAAAACGTTGATGGACAACAGGGTCATCCTGAAAACAATAGGAGAGACCTCTCATTTACCTCAAGATTGTCAAGACAACCTGCAATGGGCTAAGGATACCACCAAGGATAATGATGGATTGACCCTGATATTAGCCTTAAGCTATTCTGGCCGTTGGGAAATAACCGAGGCCGTAAAGAAAATGGCCCTCGAAGTTAAAAAGGGCAGTTTGCAGCCTGAGGCTATTACAGACAAGGTGGTAGAAAACTATTTGGAAACTGCTGGCATCCCTGATCCAGAGCTGTTAATCCGCACCAGCGGGGAGTTGCGTATCAGCAACTTCTTGTTGTGGCAAATAGCCTATTCAGAGTTATATATTACGCCAACACTTTGGCCTGATTTTAGAAAAGAAAATTTATATGAAGCCATCTGGTCTTATCAACAGCGCGAGCGAAGATTTGGTAAAACCAGTGAGCAATTGAATCCTGTGGGATGATGAAACGATCTGTACTATTTTTTTTACTGCTTGTATTTTTTGCAACAGCAGCTTCTGCACAGTTTAGAAGAAGTCGCGAACGCGCTGGAACCCCCAGCGATAATACGTTGAATTACGCCAACCCAGGTGAATATACTCTTGCTGGCTTAGAAGTGGCAGGCCTCAATGTGCTTGACAAAAATTCAATGATCGCCCTGACTGGGTTAAAGATTGGCGATAAAGTAAAAATTCCGGGAGATGGTATTTCAAGTGCGATTCGGAAACTTTGGAAGCTAGGCCTGGTAGGTGATGTATCGATTAAAGTAGACCGTATTGAGGGCTCCAATATTTACCTGATTCTTGAACTTTCTGAGCGGCCCAGGCTCACTACTTTTTACTTTTCAGGAATAAGTAAAGGTCAGGAATCAGCTCTAAAAGAAGACCTGAATTTGATCCGAGGTAAAATTGTAAACGATGCCTTGGTACGTAATACAGAAAATGCTGTACGCAAACATTTCGTTAAAAAAGGTTTTTTAAATACAGAGGTAAAAATTATTCAGGAAAGAGACACACTCAACCGGGAAGGTATCAAACTTAATATTCAGGTTAAACCATATTCTAAGGTTAAGATCAACAGAATCAATATCGAAGGAAATGAAACCATCTATGCAGGTAAATTAAAACGTAAGTTAAAATCCACACACGAGCACCCTCGTTTCACTTTACATAGGGCAATTGGCGAAGCATTATTTACAAAACAGGTTTGGAAAATGGGCGATTCCGTATCCTGGACTGACATAAAAACATTTTTGAATGATCACGTGAAGCTTAATGTATTTGCAGGATCTAAATACATTAAGACTGACTACGAAGAGGACAAGAAAAAATTAATTGACTTTTATAATTCAAAAGGCCATCGCGATGCTGAGATACTTATCGATTCTGTGTATGCTTACGACAAGCGTACTGTTAACGTCAATATA
The DNA here is from genome assembly GCA_022842845.1 of Cyclobacteriaceae bacterium. GTDB lineage: Bacteria > Bacteroidota > Bacteroidia > Cytophagales > Cyclobacteriaceae > Chryseotalea. The sequence goes on from JALHOT010000002.1 coordinate 335,772, forward strand.
AAATTGGTTGAAGGACCGCAATACCATTTTCGTGACATTACCTGGAAGGGTAATTACATTCACAATAACAAAACCCTTGAGGCATACCTGGGTATTAAAAAAGGAGATGTGTACAACAGAGAACTTCTTGACCGTAAAATCTCTTTCGACCAGAAAACAGGGATGGATATAAGTGGTCTTTACATGGATGATGGATACCTCTTTTTTAACATCAAACCTTTTGAACGGGTGGTAGAAGGAGACTCGATTGATGTAGAGATGAGAATTTTCGAAGGCGAGCAAGCCATCGTAGATGAAGTTACTTTCAGTGGCAATCAAAGAACCAGCGACCATGTTGTGCGCAGGGAATTAAGTACAGTGCCAGGGCAAAAGTTTAGAAGATCTGACATAATCCGTACGCAACAACGTCTTGGTCAATTGGGTTATTTCGATCCTGCCAAGATTGGTCAAAACATTGTCCCCAATCCTGCCAATGGAACAGTTGATATTGAGTGGCAGTTAGAAGAACAATCAAATGACCAGATACAGCTTTCTGGTGGTTGGGGTGGTCAGTTCGGTTTCGTGGGAACACTTGGTCTAACCTTTAATAACTTCTCATTAAGAAACGTACCAAAATTGAAGGAATGGAGACCACTGCCTGTTGGAGACGGACAGCGTTTATCAGTTCAGGCGCAAGCCAACGGCCGATCTTTCCAAAATTACAGTTTCTCATTTACCGAACCCTGGTTGGGAGGGCGCAAGCCGCATTCTTTAACCATTAGTTACTCCCGATCATTCTCCCGTTCTGCCGGTATAGGGGCAAGAAACATTTTCGATCTTAACTCACTGATTAAACTGGATAATATTTCAGTTGGTCTGGGCCGTTTCCTGGAGTGGCCTGACAACTACTTTACACTGAACAACTCACTTTCATTCTCTTCTTTTAATCTCGAGAATATTAACTACGGTCTGGGTTGCAGCACTTGTAGCTCTTATGCCATTTCTTTAATCACCTCATTATCGAGAAGTAGCATTGATGACCCCCGTTATCCGGCACAAGGCTCTCAAATATCGTTGACGGCAACCTTAACACCTCCCTACTCTGCTTTCAATAATAAAGACTATACAAGCCTTACAGCAGAGGAGAAAAACAGATTCCAGGAATATCACAAGTGGATGTTTGATGCAAAGTGGTATTTGCCGCTCGACAGAAAGAAGAAGCTCGTGATCGAAGCCAAAGCTCACTTCGGATTTTTGGGTGCCTATAACGAAAACAAAACCGGCATTGGGCCCTTCGAACGTTTCTACCTCGGTGGCGATGGACTGGCCGGAGGGTTCAGCTCATTTGTACTTGGACAAGAAGTGGTTGGTTTAAGAGGATACGAGAATAACGCCATTACCCCACCCGATTTCGGGGGCACCCTTAATAGCAACTCAGATGTAAGAGGAGGTATTGCTTACGATAAATTTGGTTTGGAATTGCGCTACCCAATTACCACAGGTAACACGGCTACTATTTATGGTTTTACCTTTACGGAAGCCGGAAATAACTGGGGCAATTACAGAGACTTTAATCCGTTTAAAATGTATCGTTCGGCAGGTTTTGGTGCTCGCATTTTTATGCCAGCCTTTGGCCTTATCGGACTTAACTGGGCCTATGGCTTTGATACAGTACCTATTGGCGGTAGAGGCGCCATTAGCGGGTCACAGTTCCACTTTACCATCGGACAACAAATTCGTTAATCATGCGCAAACTGCTGGTTACAACATTTTTCTGCATTTTCGGCCTGACTTTTGTAAATGCTCAGAGGTTCGGCTACATCGACACGGATTATATCCTGAAGAAAATGCCTGAATACAAGAAGGCGGAAGATGAAATCAATCAACTTTCGCAAGCTTGGGAAAGTGAGGCCAGGGAGATGGTGAAGGCAATTGATGGAATGTATGCCGCTCTTCAGGCAGAGCAAGTGTTGCTAACAGATGAAATGAAAACGGAGCGCGAAGCGGCCATTCGAAAAAAGGAGAATGAATTAAAAGAATACCAAAAAAAGGTGTTTGGCTTTGAAGGGCTTCTTTTTTTAAAGAAACAAGAATTGATTAAACCAGTATTAGATAAAATTTGGGATGCATCAGATAAAGTGGCTAAACAAAACAACCTGGCCATTGTATTTGATAAAGCAGGACAACTCGTAATGATTTATACAGACCCACGCTACGATTACACCGAATTTGTGCTCGAAGCTTTGGGGCTGGGAGATCCTAACGACACAGTAAAGAACTAACCAAACTGACGATTATTAATTTTGAACTTTGAACTAACTAACATGAGAACACTACTTTTCCTTTTTGCTTTCGGATTGATAACATCTGTAGCAAGTGCCCAAACTGCCACGAAGATCGGTTATGCAGATGTGGATTATATTTTTAGCCAAATGCCTGAGTTTAAGCAAATCGATGCTGATATGCGCTCTTTAGAAAATCAATTGAAGAAAAACCTTGAGGCAAAAGGCCAGGAGTTTCAGCGCAAAGTAGCAGAGTACCAGCAGAACTTAAATACTATGTTGGATGCCGTAAGACAAAACACCGAGCGCGAACTTCAGCAGCTTCAGGCTAACCTTGAAAAAATGCAGCAAGATGCGCAGGCTGAAATTCAAAAGAAGCAGGCTAGTCTGATGGAACCTGTATATGCTAAAGTGGGAAAGGCCATTGAAGATGTTGCAAAAGAAAATGGATACACTATGGTGCTAAACCAGCAAATTGGTGGCTTGGATGTAATCCTCTATGGCGATACAAACGCAGATGTATCTGACATGGTGTTAAAGAAAATGGGTGTAACCCCGGCTCCAGCCACTGCGCCTAAAAAATAATTTGTTGATCTTATTGTGAAAGCCTTCCTAGTTTATTAGGAAGGCTTTTTATTTTTATCCATGATTCAACCAACCAGTTTAAGAGAAGGAGATACGGTTGCCATTGTAGCCCCTGCCAGAAAAATTGATCGTGATCTAATAGATACCGCCATTCCAATACTTGAAAGCTGGGGTTTACATGTGCAGTTGGGTAAAAACATTTTTGCTGATGAGCACAGCTACTTTTCAGCTAACGATAAGCATCGCATTAATGACCTGCAGCAGATGCTCGATGATGATTACATCAAAGCAATTATCTGTGCCAGAGGAGGGTATGGCAGTACCCGCATTATCGATAACCTAGATTTTAGCAAATTTTTAAAGCAGCCTAAATGGATAAGCGGGTACAGTGATATCACAGCCTTACATTTAAAACTGCAGTCTATCAACGTGCAAAGTTTGCACAGTACTGTGCCCGCACTTTTCGCTAAGCAAGGATCAGCTCCATCGGTGATTAGCATGAAGCAAAATTTATTTGGTGCTAAACCTGTTATTGCAAGCAGCGCATCAACTCATAATAGAATCGGTCATGCTACAGGAAGATTGGTAGGAGGAAATCTTTCTTTAGTGGTTGATTCTTTAGGTTCTTCATCTGAAATTATTACAAAGGGAAAGGTCTTGGTTTTGGAAGATGTTGGGGAGCATTATTATAGAATTGACCGAATGATGATGCAGTTAAAGCGAGCAGGGAAACTGCAAGATCTTGCTGGTTTGGTACTAGGTTACTTTACTGATAATAAAGAGTCGGTAATCCCTTTTGGTGAGTCTGTTTATGATATTGTGCGTTATCATGCAAAGGATTATAGTTACCCCGTTGCCTTTGATTTTCCTATAGGCCATGAAGAACCCAACATCGCTTTTATACAAGGCGCTGTGGCTAACTTAAGTGTAGATGAAAAGGGAAGTATGCTTACCTATATCAATGAATAGAGTAATCCATAGATGCCTAAGGCAAGCAATGTAATGGCAGGAATATATTTTATAAAAGAGTTCCCCCTTAGTAAAATGGAAGCCTTGTTTGCCACATAAGCAACAAGTATGAAGAAAGTAAGCGCTCCCAAGACTACGCCTATCAGGTAGGCGTGTAAATCATAGGCATTTTTTATCGTTAGCCAGTGTTGACTTTTTAAATAGGCTGTAATGCCAATCCAATACGGTATCGCTAATGGATTTAAGATACCGAGGATTAAACCCTTTGAGAATCCATAGTCTTTTGCATCAACTCTTTTAATACGCTGTTTTCTTAATGAGAGCAAATTCAGAAGACCTAATATGATCATAACACTGGCCCCAATACGTTCAAAGTTACTGACTATAGTAGGCGTAGAAGTAATCAACTCTTCAAAGTTGACAGCAATCCAACAATAGGGATATTCCACAAGGGCTGCTGCTATAGAAAACTGCCAGGCAGCTTTCAGTTTATTTTCTAAGCCCAGTTGCAAAACACTTAAGTTCAGTGTTCCCGGGGGTATGGTCCCCACAAAGCTGAAGGCAAAAGCCAATGTAAAAGCAAGGAGCGAACTCATGGCTGCACAGCGTCTTTAAATTTTTTGTAATAGGTTTTTACCTCTTTGTAATTCAAATGGCGAATGCCTCTCTCTTTATTTTCTTGAGCGATGGTAAAGATGCTATTCCAATGCTTGAGCATATCTGCAACGGCTCTCCAAAAGGAATACCCCGGCTGATAAATATGAGCAGGCTCTGCCCCACAACCATTTAGCTCTAAAATTTTCACACGACCTTCTTGCAATGCTTCTATTGATTCGCACCTAAGATCAAAGCGGCCATAGTAAAACCCTTCAATTTGTTTGGCTATCTTATCAAAGCTATCAGAGAGTTGCTCTGTTATCAGATCATTATTATTAAGAAAAGTGGTGCCTAAACAATGATTGCCTATTGCATTAAGCAATACTGGTTGATGCTTTGAAATCACATTGCTCAATGAATCTCTGTGTTGAATTTTTAACCTCTGCCATTGAAGCTTTGCCCTATCCTTCGCAAGGATCAATTCCCCCAGTGTACTTCTTCCATCGCCAGTCACAGCAAGCATTTCTTTGCCAACAATAGAAAACACCATGCCTTTTTTTTGTGAGGGAAGTCTTTTATAAAAAACACCAAATTCTAATGGCAATTCGATTAACTCTTGAATAATAAAATCATGATTAAAGGAATGAAGATAAGCCAAGGCCTCTTGCTTTGTGTGGACTCGTTTAACCTGATAGCCTCGCTCGCCTAAATCTGGTTTAAAGATGAGGGGGAAATTTAGACCAGACAGAGCAATTTTACTCAGCAATACTTCTCCGGTTGTACTGCTTTCAATAAAAATACTGGTGGCTTTATAGGCATCGGGTATTTTATCAAGGATTTTAAATTTTGATTCTCCCAATAGTCCTCCCATTTCTATACCCGGATTGGAGGCCGTGAAGAAAAAGAAAGACCTGGCCCGAAGCGAAAGCCATAAGTAATAAAACAAAACAGGAAATTGCAGAATACCAAAAGGCCAATATTCCCAATGGCGGAGTTTGATCAAAAAATTGCTGCGCCAAACGGTTGAAAGAAAACTCATGGATAGCACAGACTAAGAAAGCGTTTTACTGTTCGCTTCTTTATAGCGTATGGTAGAAGTAGCAATACCAAAATCTGCCGGAAGAGTTATATATGGAGCAACTTCACGAATGCCAATTTTCATGATGGCCATGTGGTGCACAGCATGCTCAATGTTGTAAACAAGTTCTCGTGTGAAATTCGTATTAATAGAAACAGATGCTTCGCTGTCTGGGTCGTAACCGACTTCCAGTATAAGCGATTTATCACTATTGTTTTTTGAAATAAATTGTTGAATACGCGAAATGGTTGATAAAGCTATGAATTTGTCGTTCTCTATAAGCTTGTCGTGAGACCTTTTATCGTAGTTGATGATGCCCTTTTCAAATCCGTTTTCGAAGCAAATAAAAAACTCCAATGTATGGCGCAAGTGCTGGCCAATGGTGGATTGACTCAGGGTCTTTACTGGTTTACTGTAGTCTTCTTCGTGAATATGGTTTACAAAATCACTGAGCTGGTTGAGAATGGCAATGCAGGCGTTTTGAGGTTTCATAAGGATTGAGCTAAACAAATATAAAGAAATGCCAAGCTCTCTGATATATTCTGAGGCATGGTCCAGCCGTAGTTACGAGAAAAGGGTATGAGTGGTTTTAATTTGTACCGATTTGTCGCTTGCCTTACTATTCAAAACTTGGAATTATCTGGGAGTATACTTTTTAACTCCTTCCATACAAGATCGGGCTCAAAGCCCTTTTGTATTACATATTTCGATAGCTTATCGCGTAAAGTATAGATGTTTGATGCATTGATATGTAGGGATTTTTTGTTGAGGAGTTCGCGCAATGTGTGGTGATATTCATCCTCTCCTAATTCACTCAGGCCAGCCTGTATGCAATTTTTTGATAGATTTCTTTGTTCGAGCTCATTGATGATTTTAAGTCTTCCCCATTGTTTGAGTCTGAATTTTCCAATGGTAAAGATCCGTGCAAAGCGCTCTTCATTAAGAAAGCCCTCTTGAATGAGATGGTGTATGATGTCCTGAACTTCATCGCCCCGGATGCCAAGTTCGAATAATTTTTGTTCTACCTCCTGGTGGCAACGTTCCTGATACGCGCAGAAGCGATACAGCTTAACTTTAGCTTCTTGTACCGTCATGGCACGAAGCAGTTTTACTTGATAAGCCCTTTTGTTTTTAATACGCTGGCAACAAACTTCCGCTCGTTATCTGTATTAAAAATTTTGTAAGGCAGGTAAATCATCTGTGCTTTATTCACCATAAGAATAAAGGCATCTTTGGTGGCTTTGGCGCTTTGTATCATATCCCACTTCATGGGCATGCCTTCACGTGGATTTATTTTCATTAAAATCTGCTGGCTGCTGATTTCGTAAGAAAATTTTTCGAAAAGCATTTTTCCTTGCTCGAGTTGCGTAACACCGAAGAACTGGATCCACCAGAATAAAACATAGAGTCCTAAACCAATAAAGGCAGTAATGAACCACCATATGCTAAATACCCATAAGGCACCAAGGCAAATGGCTAAAGCAGCAAGCAGGGCAATCCAGCCTTGCTTTAAAAGAATATTCGTCAGGGCCAGTTTAATGTATACCTTCTTATCGAGTTTATAGTTTTTTGTCTTTACGATCATGTCGCTTATACTTTTATTTCTTAATTTTTTACACTGCCTTCAAACTAAGGTCGAGGCTTCTGTAGGAATGTGTTAAAGCCCCAACGGAAATATAATCCACCCCACAAGCCGCTACATTTCTTAGCGTTTGCTCGGTAATACCTCCGCTGGCTTCTGTTTTGGCACGCTGTCCAATAAGCTGAACAGCGCTGCGCAATACATCAAGGCTCATGTTATCCAACATGATAATGTCTACTCCACCAGTTGACAGTACCTCTTCTACCTCCTGAAGCGTTCGTGTTTCCACTTCAATCTTCAGTTTTTTGTTTGAGGCGCGAAGATAATCTTTTGTTTGATTGATCGCTTGGCGAATACCCCCGGCCATGTCAATATGATTGTCTTTCAACATGATCATATCGTAAAGGCCAATTCTGTGGTTCTCTCCACCGCCTATTTTTACTGCCCATTTCTCTGGCAGGCGAAAATTGGGGGTTGTTTTGCGAGTATCTAAAAGCTTGGTAGAGGTGCCTTCCAATATCTTTACCAGGTGCTGCGTTTTGGTGGCAATACCGCTCATGCGCTGCATACAGTTCAGCACCAAGCGCTCACATGTTAAAATAGCGCGTGAGCGGCCCTGCACAGTAAAGGCAATATCTCCAGGTTTTACCCATGCCCCGTCCTGCAAACTAATTTGTACTGAAAGGGTAGGGTCAAAATATTTAAAAATTTCTAGGGCTAAGTCAACCCCAGCTAAGATGCCTTCATCTTTTACTTTCAAAATGGCTTTGCTATTGGCATCCGCACGTATGGAGCCCAGGGTACTATGATCGCCATCACCTACATCTTCGATGAAGGCATTTTTGATAAAATGCTGTAAAAATTCCGGGCTTATGTAATCTGGACGCACAGGACAAAGGTAAGTCGCTAATAGGAAAGAGGGAGTAGGCTTACTGTTTTTAACTATTCTTTTGAGAAAGAAATCTCGTGAATAAGCTGCTGTTCCTCAATTGCTTTGATTTTCATAAAAACACGGTAATTACTGTCGCTAGTCTTGTATTGCCCAATGGCGAATGGCTGTCCGCTTTTAGATTGCCCTTTGTGGATGATGCTAAAATCGACAGGTACGTTCGTCTTGAAAAAATCACGAAGAATTATTTCTGCTTGTGCTTTACTATAGGTTTCCTTTTTGCCGTTAAGTTCAATATCTACGCTTTGATTTAAAAAACGTGCTAATTCTTTAGCACTACCGGCTCTAATAGTCTCTTTTACATCGTTTATGATATCACCCTTGCCTTGACCCACGCCATGCATGCAAAAGACAAGAGAAAGAAATAAACTTAGAATAGTAATTTGTTTCATAGGGGGAATTGAACCAAAACTGTGCCGAAAGATACACTTATTTGTTAATGTGTTTGTTAGGTGAATAGTCACCTCCAGGCCTAATAAAGCCCTATATTTGCACGATTTTAAAGATTTTATGAATAAGAAGGTTCTTTTAATGATTCTGGATGGTTGGGGGTTGGCCCAAAACAAAAAGGTTTCGGCTATCGATCAGGCCAAAACACCCTTTATGAACTCTCTTTATGGCCAATATTCTAACAGCAAACTTGAGGCTTCTGGTCTGGCTGTGGGGCTTCCTGCCGGACAAATGGGCAACTCTGAGGTGGGTCATATGAATATTGGCGCGGGCCGTGTGGTGTACCAAGATCTGGTAAGAATCAATAAGGCTGTAGAAGAAAAGGAGTTAGACACTAATCCTGTTTTGCAAGAAGCTTTTGCTTACGCGAAGGCACATCATAAAAGTATACACCTGATGGGGCTTGTTTCGGATGGTGGCGTACATTCTCATATCGAACATTTAAAAGGTCTGTTAACCATCGCTGCCAATCAGCACCTCAACAATGTTTTTGTCCATGCTTTTACTGATGGTCGCGACACAGATCCCAAGGGCGGAGCCGCGTACCTCCGCGATTTAATGGCGCATATGAACAAGACCACTGGTAAGTTGGCAAGCATTGTTGGAAGATATTATGCTATGGATCGTGATAAGCGTTGGGAAAGAGTAAAACTTGCTTACGATCTATTGGTGAATGGCACAGGTATCCTCAGCAGCAATCCGATAAAAGCTGTAGAAGATTATTACGCAGCTAACGTTACAGATGAATTTATTAAACCCATTGCAGTAGTAGGCTCGGCCAATCAACCACTCGCCACTATACAAGAAGGTGACGTAGTCTTGTGTTTCAATTTCCGTACCGACAGAGGAAGACAAATTACGCAAGCACTTACGCAGCAAGATTTTCCTGATCAGGGCATGAAGAGATTAAAACTCCATTACCTTACACTTACCAACTACGATGATAGTTTCGTTGGTGTAAAAGTGATGTTCGACAAGGATAATTTAAATAATACCCTTGGCGAGGTTTTGGCCAATGCTGGCAAAAAACAAATACGCATTGCTGAGACAGAAAAGTATCCTCACGTTACCTTCTTCTTTTCGGGTGGTCGTGAAGAAGCCTTCACAGGTGAGTCGAGAATTCTTTGCCCCTCCCCTAAAGTGGCTACCTACGATCTACAACCAGAAATGAGCGCGAACGATATTAAAAACGCTATCATTCCGGAGCTTAAAAAGAGAGAGGCAGATTTTATCTGTCTTAATTTTGCTAACCCCGATATGGTTGGTCATACAGGTGTTTTTGAGGCTGTAATAAAAGCCTGCGAAACAGTAGATGCTTGTGCGGCAGCTGTAACCCACGCAGCCTTAGAGAATGATTATACGACCATCATTATTGCTGACCACGGCAATGCCGATTATATGATAAATGATGATGGGACACCTAATACAGCCCACAGTACCAATCTTGTTCCGTGCATTTTGGTTGATAAGGATTATCGTGGAAAAATGAAAGATGGCAAACTAGGAGACCTGGCGCCTACCATTTTACGGCTCATAGGGTTGAATATACCCAAAGAGATGACCGGAACAGTGTTAATTGATTAGACGCGATGAGACTTCAAACCCTGGCTATTTTTGTAAGTGCAGTATTGTTTTTTGCCTGCCAACAGAAACAAAACACATTGGTGAAAACCGTATTTCCTATAGACAGTGTTTTGACTGATCAAATTAAAAATCTACTTGCCGCCAAGGCAAGTATTAACAAAACAGTGTTGATGAATGATAGTCTCGAGCAAAAATTCTTTACCCCAACCGACTCAGTAGAATGGTCTGATGAACTTCAGATTTTCGGGCAATTGTCGGCCATCAATAGGCCCATAAACAAAGATGCTTATGTAGAGCAAGTACTGGCTGATACAGCCAGTAACCTGACCATTCGTAGTTTGAAAACAACTAACAAATTGCCCCTGCGGGAACTAAGAATCTATTATCTCGAAAGCGCTGATCGTTTAAAGAGAATTGAAGGTGTTATTAGCGAAAGTAATGCCCTTTACAGCAGCGCAAGAATACTCACGCTCCATTTTTCAGCAGTGAACAATAAAACAATGCTTACTGCTTATTCGGTAAGGGGAGGGCAGCATATGATATTGGGAGATACAGTTCAGTTTGAAGTAAACAGCAGCATACAGATTCAATAACCTATGGCAAAGAAATCGAGGGAGGCATTGAGCGAAGAGGAAAAACGCCCCATCACTAAAACTACACTGAAGAAGCTGCTTGGCATTTTTAAGTTTCTGGCTCCCTACAAGAGTACTTTTATCATAGGCTTGATTTGTTTAATGCTGTCGAGTGTCATGCTAATGGCTTTTCCTTTCTTTGCGGGCAAGTTACTGGACGTGGCAAGTGGAAAGTCTGTGCCCTATTTCAACAGCATTAATACTATTGCGCTTTTATTGATGGGCATTTTGGTAGTGCAAAGTATTTTTTCTTTCACGCGTGTTTACACCTTTGCTATTGTAAGTGAGCGTTCGCTGGCAGATGTTCGCAATGCTGTCTACAAAAAAATTATCTGGTTGCCACTTACATTTTTTGATAACAGAAGAGTGGGAGAATTAACCAGCCGCATAACCTCTGATGTGGTTATCCTGCAAGACACATTTACCGTAACACTGGCTGAGCTAATCAGGCAGGTACTTACATTAATTATTGGTATTGGGGTTATTTTTTATTTCGCCCCCAAGCTCACGGTTTTCATGCTGCTGACTTTCCCGGCTATTATTTTATTGGCTTTAGTATTTGGCAAAGCCATTCGTAAATTTTCTAAGCAAGTGCAGGATACACTGGCCGAAGCCAATGTGATTGTAGAAGAATCGCTACAAGCCATAACTGTAGTGAAAGCTTATACCAACGAATGGTTTGAAGCGAACCGCTATAAAAAAGCTCTTGATCATGTGATTGACATTGCTCTACGTTCTGCCCGCTATAGAGGTTTATTTATATCCTTTGTCATCTTCGCATTGTTTGGTGGTATTGTAGCTGTAGTGTGGTACGGAGCTACGCTCGTACAAAGCGGTGAAATTACTATTGGCGATTTACTATCCTTCGTGTTGTACACCACTTTTATTGGCGGCTCTATTGCCGGCCTTGGTGATATTTACGCGCAGATTCAGCGCTCTATTGGTGCTTCAGAACGCATGCTTGAAATCATTGAACAAAATGATGAAAAAGAAGATCCGGTACATCCTTTGAAATTGAAAGGTGATATTTCTTTTAATGAGGTTAGTTTTTCATACCCCAGCAGAGCAGATTACCAGGTGCTTCACAAACTTAATCTTCGTATTCAGTCTGGAGAAAAAGTAGCCCTTATTGGGCAAAGTGGTTCTGGAAAATCTACGATCATTAATCTCTTGATGCGCTTCTACCCTTTGTCGCAAGGTAAGATTGTGGTGGATGGTCTCGATAACACCAGTTATAATTTAACGGCCTATAGAAACAACATCGGTGTAGTGCCCCAGGAAGTTATTTTGTTTGGAGGCACAATTCAGGAAAACATTGCCTATGGCAAGCCAGGCGCAAGTGAGGCGGAAGTAATAGCAGCTGCACGCAAAGCCAACGCCTACGAATTTATAGAGCGTTTCCCTGATGGATTGCAAACCATGGTGGGTGAACGTGGAGTAAAACTTTCGGGTGGGCAAAGACAGCGCATAGCCATTGCCAGGGCTATATTACGCGACCCTGCCATCTTAATTCTCGATGAAGCAACCAGCTCGCTGGATGCAGAAAGCGAAGTATTGGTACAAGAAGCACTGGAAAAACTAATGGAAGGCAGAACAACACTAATTATTGCGCACAGGCTAAGCACTATTAGAAAGGTTGACAGGATATTTGTTATTAAGGAAGGCAAGTTGGCGGAGACTGGTTCACACGCTGAACTAAGCCAGCAGCAAAATGGTATTTATAGTAACTTGCTCAAGCTGCAATTACAATGAGTCACTCTGATCATTTATTGAAAAATTTTGACCTCCGCTCTACACCAGGGCGGCAAGAGGTGCTGCAGATTTTTTTAAAGAACAGCCATGCACTGTCACATGGTGATATTGAGCGTTCCATGCCGAAGGATTTTGATCGGGTTACCCTATACAGAACCCTAAAAACTTTTTTGGACAAAGGCCTTGTACATAAAGTACTTGACGATGAGGGAGGGCTTAAATATGCCCTTTGTAACAATAATTGCAGCACCCAAGGCCACCACCACAACCACGTGCATTTTAAATGTACTATTTGTGGCCAAACTAGCTGTTTAGACGTTGAAATTCCGGGCATTAAACTACCCAAGGGCTATAAATCGGTAGAGACAAATCTGCTTATTCAAGGAACCTGCGTCAATTGCGCGTAAAGCAGGTTACCTTTAAACACCTACGGTATAAATCGCCCGTGTAAGTTTTTGGGTTAAAAATATATTCGTATTTTGGCATCTTCGGGCTTTTCACGTGATCGAGATTACCCAGAAATTGGTTGATTTAAACGCAATACATTGCAGTCTATAGCGAGCTTTTTATTCTTCTCCATTTTTGGAGATAGCAACGGTGCTGAAACCATCCTTTTTGGGGCCTTTGGCTTGGTAATCGCCATTTTTTTGGCGCTTGACCTTGGCCTGTTTCACAAAACTGCCAGGAAAATCACAACCAAATCCGCTCTTTACCAAAGCATCTTTTGGGTAATTGTTGCCACTATTTTTGGTGTGTTTATCTATCTCTATGATGAATCGGGCTCAACCGGCATGATGGAGTATTTCTCTGCCTACTTAACAGAGTATGCCCTATCGGTAGATAATATTTTCGTTATACTTCTCATTTTAAAATACTTTCAGGTTAAGGAAGAGTATTATCACAAGGTGCTGTTCTGGGGCATTTTAGGCGCTGTGGTTTTCAGGGCTGTCTTCATTTTCGTAGGTGCATTACTTATTCACCAGTTCCATTGGATTTTATATGTATTTGGTGTTTTCCTTATTTACTCTGGAATCAGAATTTATTTTGAAGATGATGATGAGAAGATAGAGCCTGAAAAGAACCCTATTCTTAGGCTTTGCAAAAAATACTTGCCTATGGCTAAAGGAGAACATGGCGATAGCTTCATGGTTAAAGAAGGCGGCAAGTGGGTTTTTACCTCTCTGTTCCTGGTGATTATCCTAATTGAAACAACTGACTTGATCTTTGCAGTAGACTCAATACCTGCAGCTTTTGCTATTTCTCAAAATGAGTTCATCATTTACACCTCGAATATATTTGCTGTGATGGGACTTCGTGCTATGTTCTTCTTGTTATCAGGCGTTATTGATAAGTTTTATCTGCTGCAGAAGGGGCTTTCGATCATCTTATTCTTTATTGGCGCTAAAATGCTGTTAGATATTTGGGATGTTCATTTGCCACCACTACTCTCCTTCACAGTAATCATTGCCACGTTAACCATGGCCATTGTTTTCTCTGTCTTGATCCCTAAGGCTAAGGAAGCTTCTTTAGATGATGAATAGATGTTTTTCTTATTGTTAAACCTCAGTTTCTCCAAAAACATTTTTAGGTAGGATCTTTAACAAAATGGGTAGGGTAAGAAATTTCTGAGGTAGCGAAACGATTACGAAAGTTGGCACCGTATGCAGCATTTTGATCAGTAGTTCGCGCATTTTTTCCTGTTCTGCTTGATTCAACTCAGCAGATCTTGACTTTTTTAAAAGCTCACCGAGTTCTTCATTGTCTTGAATTTCCCTTTGCAAACGGCTTTTATTCTTCTCGGCAATTCTTGAAACCCTATTAATAAAATGCTCGCTTACCAGCTGATAGTCTTGTTTATTTTGTAGGTATTCAAGCTGCTCCCAGTGCTCAAGCACAAAGCCCTCAATGGCAATCAGGCTGTTTTCAAGATCTTCATCGTTAAATCCAAGGTATTCGCTAAAGCGTTTTAAGAAATCTTCTTCTTGTTTTTCGACCCTGCGGTCGGCCCACATAGTGAGTATAGAAATTTCTAAGAAGAATTTTTTCAGGATCCACGAATTTTCTGAAGGCAAATTGATCTCAGAAATATCTATGCCTTTTTCAAAAATCGCAATGGCTTCTTTGCGTTTATCGCTCGACAGGTCTGTGCTTTGAATGAATAACTCAAGCAATCGCTTTTCCTCAAACTCTACCTTTTTATTGGCATGAGCAGAAGCGGCAATTACTTTAACAACAGAAAAGCGTAGCTCATCACGTTCGTACCTGAAAAAGTCTGAAACGATTTTATCTGCATTGGTGTGTATCCACTGACCAAAAATGAAAACATCTAAGAAGAGCAGGCTGTTATGAAAAAAGTGAGACCAAAAATTTCCCTTAAAGTCAGCCGTCTTATCAATTCTTTTTTCCAAAATTTTCTCAGCAAGCTCCAAGGGAGTCTTCTTGCGACCAAATAATGTTTTTGATGGTGTGGCTAACTCAGGAAAAATGTTGTTGTAAAAATTACCAATATTCTCAAGCGTTTTCACAATCACTTTAGAAAACTCATCCGGGGTTGAGATGGGTTTGTCGTGATACAACAGTGAACTGCTAATAAGACTTTCTGCCAATAGAATTTTCATTCTATCTTTTTCGGAGAGATTTTCATCAATATTACCCTCGAGCTGCAAGCCATGTCCGTACATTAAGCCTGTTGGCTGTAAAATCCTATAGAGCGAGTGTTCAGGATGAGATGATTTACTTTTAGTTTTTGCAGTCAGATCTTTTAACAAGTCCTTACGGAATGCCAAATAATCTTCAAGCCATCCTTTTTCAAGTGTTTTCATGCTGCGCGTTGGGGATAAGTAATCTAAGTTAAAGATTTCTTCGGATAATTTACTTGATCACCTCTCTCCACCCTTTGGTTTCAAGGTTTTGCGCAGCCTCTTCGACCTTGTGTTTGAGCGTTTGCTTAAAATTTTCAAGGCGTTGTGAAAGACCTTCATCTGAGGTTGCCAAGATCTGGGCTGCCAGTATACCGGCATTGCGGGCACCATCTAAAGCAACGGTTGCCACAGGTACCCCAGCGGGCATTTGCAGAATAGACAGTACAGAATCCCAACCATCAATGGAGTTGGAAGACTTCACAGGAACCCCTATTACTGGTAAAGTTGTGATGGAGGCAACCATACCAGGCAAGTGCGCAGCACCTCCTGCCCCTGCAATAATTACTTTCATGCCCTTGCTTTTGGCCTGTTGCGCAAACTCAACCATGCGTAATGGTGTGCGGTGGGCCGATACAATGGTGAGGTCATAGGGTACTTTTAGGTCATCAAGTACTTCAGCTGCTTCTTTCATAATTCGCAAGTCAGACTGACTGCCCATGATGATACCAACGCTTACTTGTGTCATGCAATCACTTTTAAAGTTTGTTTTACTATCAATGTTTTTTCTTTCAGTCTTTCAATATCACTGTCTACAATGGTTACATGGCCCATCTTGCGATATGGTTTTGTAAGCTGTTTTCCATAGAGATGAACATGCACACCTGAAATTTGCGCTATTGAGTCAAAGCCTTCATATCGCGCAGGGCCCTCGTAACCATCTTCACCCAATAGATTTACCATGGCACTGGGTAGTAAAGTATTACAGGCACCAAGAGGTAAATTGAAAATAGCGCGGAGGTGTTGTTCATACTGAGAAGTAACGTTTGCCTCTATGCTTTGATGCCCGCTGTTGTGAGGTCTTGGCGCCACTTCGTTTACTAACACCTCACCGTTTTTAGTTACAAACATTTCTACCGCCAGTAACCCTACCATGTTCAATGACTTGATTACCTTTCGGGCGATTCGATCCGCCTCCTGTAATACATTACCAGCTAAATAGGCCGGAGCAAAGAGATACTCCACCAAATTTTTTTCTGGATGGAAAACCATTTCCACAGCGGGATAAGAAACAATATCTCCTTTTTCGTTTCGTGCTACGATAACAGCTATTTCTTTTTCGAAATGTATAAGCTTTTCTAATAGACCAGGGGTATCAAAAGCCTTAGGCAAATCGCTGGAGGTGCGGAGTATTTGTACGCCACGCCCATCATAACCTTCTTTACCTAATTTATTTACAGCTGGCAAGAAGTTTTGATTGGTGATCACTTCTTCCTTAGAATTGACAAGAATGAAGGGGGCCGTTGGAATCCGGTATTCTTCAAAAAATTTCTTTTGTGTGCGTTTGTCTTGAATTAACTCAATTACTTCAGGTTGAGGAAAAACTTGCTTCCCCATGTTAACAAGTTCCTTAAGGGCCTGTGTGTTTACGTTCTCTATTTCTATTGTAATGATGTCGCAGTCTTTACCGAAATTCAGTACTGTGTCATAGTCGGTTAGTTTCCCAACTGTAAAATCTTTGATGAAGGAGCACGGGGCTGCTTTGTCCGGATCGAGTACAGCAATACTTATATTAAAATCGATGGCAGATTGAATAAGCATGCGACCCAACTGGCCCCCGCCTAATATGCCTAACTTTTTTTTGTTAAACTGATTTTGCATTTACTTTGAATCAAGGCTTAAAATTTCTACACTAATTATTTTATCGCCAACACCGATGGCATTTACCACATCCATACCGCTGAGCACTTCAGCAAAAATTGTGTACCGACCATCCAGGTGTGGCGTGGGTGAATGGGTTATGAACCATTGTGTTCCCTCAGTGTCTTTTCCAGCTGAAGCCATACCTATCGATCCTTCCGTGTATCTACGTGCAGAAAACTCCGAACGAATCGAATAGTCTTCACTACCGTATCCATCGCCCCGGTTACACCCGGCTTGTATTACAAAGTTTGGAACAACTCGATGGAAATATTTTTGATGATAATATTGCTGATTGGCCAGCTGTACAAAATTAGCTACGGATCCCGGGGCCTCGTCAACAAGCAATGCAATCACAATATCGCCCTTACTAGTTTTAATGATTGCTTGCTGTTGAGTTTTGATGTTTTTAACCAATGACCAATTGATAGCGTGATTAAACTCATTCTTAATTTCAATAGCAGGTCTCCCCTCCAAATACGCCAAGGCTGCCTCCACAGGCTGCAATGATTCATTGTCTTTTGGAAGGGATAGTTTCATTTTTGCTTCTCTTAAAAAGTCAAGGTTCTTAATCAGAGGTTTGAATTGTTTTGTACTATCACCCAGTACTTGTGCTACAATGCCAATGACGGCTGCATCGCCTTCCTTTAGGGCCAACTGATACCAATTCAAAAAGATTGCTTTCTGATTTTCGGTAAAATCTTTGGCGTTGTTACAGGCTACCATAGCACTTGCTGCAGCAGAAACTATCAAGGGCTCTTGACTTTCGATTAATTCATTACCAATAAATGCCACCTGTTGCGCAGATCTTCCAAGCACATTTAATAGTGCGGCCTTTTGGTAAATGTTATTTGTTTTCTCGTAGACTTCTTTGATTTTATCGAATGGGAATTGTTGTGGATTGAGTGATGCCGCAAGACCATACAAGGTTGCTTGCACTCTCCACTGTGGATGATTTTCTGCCGAGCCAAGAATGCTTTCGTAAGCAGTGGAAGGAGCAAAATTGATGAAGGCTTCAGCCGCTGCTACTGCAACCTGGTCGCTGCTGTCGGCTAGTGATGTTAATAACATTCCCTGCACAGTTTCATAGCTATGATTGCGCAAAGCACGCACCGCACTTATTCGTACGCGAGGATCCCTATCACTTAATTTTTTCTCAAGCGCAAGTAAGCCATCCGTTGTTTTAAGGTTACGCAGCCCGGAAGTAGCCGCCATGCGCACGAAAACATCTTCGTCTTGAGCGGCCTGTTGCAGATAGGCTTTTTCATCGGAGAAGCTGGTCAGATTTGCACGAGCAAAAAAGTGAGCAGCCCCCAGCCTCACCTGGGTGTAAGGAGACGCTAGATTCTCGTAGGCACTTTGAACAACTACGTCATTTAAAACATTTCTCAAGGCCAGACGATACAAGCCCCATACTTTACCTTCTGCCGATACAGAATCGATAGCGGTGTAGTTACATAATATGCCTACTTTTTCTTGGGTAAGAACTTTTCCGAGGGCCTCAAGTATTTCACGAAGCACTTCATTTTTTTTCTCAGCAAGAAGGGCAGCCTCGAGTACGCTCGCTGAAGTTTGGCCAGGAGTTTGACCAATCGAAAATGCCGCAGTACCTCTGACAGTTGGTTCACTGTCTCTTAATAATATTTTGCCCAGGGCTTCGATAGCCGTACTGTCTTGTACGGAGGCAAAGGCAAGTACAGCCGCCTGGCGATGTTTTGCATCTTCACTCTCAAGAAAAAGTAATAAGCTATCGCTTTGCCTTCTGTCCTGCAGATCGCTAATCAATACAAGTGTGTTGTCTGAAAAAGAGTTGACGATATCTTTTTTAGCGGTACAAGCGCTAATGGCCAACAAGCAGAGGAGAGATACTAGGTACTTCAAGGCTATTTAAAGTTTAAACCTAAAGGTACAGGTTATTTAGCAACAGGTCTATTTTAAAAGTTGGTAAACCACCAGAGCAGATACATAGGCCAGGGTTGACATATAGGCTAACTGTATCAGCGGCCATTTCCATCCTTTTGTTTCGCGGTATACGACAGCAATGGTACTCATGCACTGCATGGCAAACGTGTAAAAAATAAGAAGTGACAAACCAACGGCAGGTGTAAACCTTGGTTCTCCTGTGTCAGGATTAATCTCCTGGTTCATTCTGCTTTTTATGGTGTTCTGGTCGTCTTCGCTAACACTACCAATACTATATATCGTAGCCATCGTCCCCACAAATACCTCTCGTGCTGCGAATGATGTAATGAGGGCGATACCAATCTTCCAATCGTATCCTAGAGGTTTAATCGCAGGCTCAATAGTTTTCCCAATTAGACCGGCATAAGAGTGTTCAAGTTTGTAGGCAGCGATCCTATCTTGAAGTCCATCTTCTGTCAGGCGCATGTTGGCAGTTTCCTGCATAACGTAGGCCTCCGCATTCGTAAGTTTGTCACCAGGCCCGTAACTGGCCAGCACCCATAAAATCACTGAAATGGCCAAAATGATTTTACCAGCCTCAAAAACAAATGACTTGGTTTTTTCGACAAGGGTTAAGAGTACATTCGATCCTTTCGGTAAGCGATAGGTCGGTAATTCCATCATCAGGTAGCTGCGCTCTTTTACCTTGATTAATTTCTTCATTACCCAGGCTGATACAAGTGCAGCCATCAGGCCAAGCAAGTATAAACCCATGAGGGCAAGACCTTGCAGATTGAAGAACCCGATCACTTTGGTGTCAGGTACAATAAGGGCAATGAGTATGGTGAAAATAGGAATGCGCGCAGAGCAACTCATCAAGGGCGTTACCATAATGGTGATGGTTCTCTCCTTCCAGTTATCGATGGTGCGCGTGGCCATTATAGCCGGAATAGCGCAGGCCATACCTGACATGAGTGGTACTACGCTCTTACCATTCAGGCCAAACTTGCGCATGATTTTATCCATCAGGAAAACAACGCGCGCCATGTAGCCTGTCTCTTCCAAAATGGCTATAAAGGCAAATAGAATAGCAATTTGCGGCACGAACATCACAATACCGCCTAAGCCAGGAATAATGCCTTCTGCCAGTAAGCGAGTAAGGGCACCATCTGGAAGTGTTACTGAAAGCCATGAGCCAAAATCAGCAAAGAGGCCATCAATAAAATCCATGGGGTAAGAGGCCCAGGCAAAAACGGATTGAAAAACCAGGAAGAGTACCGCAAAGAAAATGGCATAGCCACCAACTTTATGTGTTAATACCTTATCGAGTTTGTGCGAAAAATTTTTCCAGGCAAAATCGGCTTGTTTGAGCGTTGCTTCATTCAGCAGATCTTGAATGTATCCATAACGCTGTATGGTCTCGGCTCCTTGAAACTTACCAGGAAAGTAACCATGCTGCTGCCGCAACTGTTCTATCGATTGCTGTTTTTCCTTGCTTAAAAAATTGAGTGATTGCGGCTGCTCTAAAAACTGATAAGCCTGATAGTCGTTAAGCAGGTGAAATTGTTCTCGTAGTTTCTGAACAGGAACTTTAGCCTCTTCCCATATCGGAAATACGGGCTGTGCGCTACTGCTTTCAGCTTTTGAGAGTTCCTTTTTCAGTATCTCTATGCCCTCACCTTTTCGGGCATTCATAGGTACTACGGGTACACCTAATTTTTGAGATAGCTTAATGAAATCATAGCTGACTCCGGCTTTGGCCGCCAGGTCCATCATGTTTAGTACCAAAACCGTTGGCTTGCCTAAGTCAATAATTTGTGTGAGCAATAAGAGGCCACGCTTGATATTAGTAGCATCAACGACCACTACCACCTTGGTTGGGGAGTCGGGCGATTGATCATCCAACAAGGCTTCGGCTACGATGCGCTCATCCAAACTGCGTGGATAAATGCTGTAAACGCCAGGCAAATCAATTACCTCTACACTACCCGCATCAGGCAACTGCGTGTATCCAATTTTTTTCTCGACCGTTACGCCAGGGAAATTCCCCACCTTTTGGTTGAGGCCGGTCAGAAAGTTAAATAAAGAGGATTTCCCGGAGTTAGGATTACCAATAAGAGCGATTTTAGTCGGCTTAGCAGAACTCATTAATTCATGATTGAAATGGTAGCTGCTTCCTCAAGCCGAAGGGAGAGTTCGTAGCCTAAAACACTAATACAAACAGGATCTCCAAAAGGTGCCTTAAAGTTGAAACGGATTGCAGCACCTGGCAAACACCCCATTTCCATGAGTTTTGCGGATATTTCAGCATCTGTGAAGCCAGCAATAATGGCTATCTCCCCAGGCTTCATCATCGTCACATTTTTTTCTTTTTCGGGCACTGTTTAATTTAGATTAAATTTAAACAAGGCAAATATAGACTTGGTTTAGTGTTTGCGCAATGATTTTGGCCATGGGTAAAAGAAAGAAAAAAGCTGTAAGGAAAAAGCCCCAGCCACAGGGGGCAGAAAGCCTGAAGCCTGACAAAGAGCCCGAGCTGAGGGAGGAAGAAAATGACTTGATACAGGCCATGGGCATATTACCAAGCCGCGATTTAAAAAAAAACTTAGGATGCGGCTAGCTTGTTCCCCGCCTATTTCATGAATTGGATCTTAAGCTTTCCATGATTGCTAAGCATGGTCTCGTATGCTTTATTATTTTGGTAAAACGAATTAGTCAACTCCTTTAGACTATTTAAACTTTTCAGGATACTGTCTTTAATGGGTTCTGGCTCCATTCCCAAAATTGTTGCGACTTGCGGTCCTACCAGGTAACGCATTTGGGCAGCTACCCAATACGCAGCCATTGGTGGGAAGTAACTTTTATAATGGTTGATGAGTTCCAAGGTCAGATTTTTACCTTCTTCAGATGCCTTGAAGTGTCGTTGTCTAATTTTCTGCTCTAGAGTCGCAGCTTCTGATTTATTGCCGGGCAAAAGCGCATCATGAATATGCATTTGATAGCCGATGTATCGCCAGACGTAAAGAAAATCTTCTTGTTCCTGATGATTTAGTGTAAAACCTGTACGGAGTAAACCAACTAAAATAATGTAAGAGAAAGCCAGGTTTGTACCTGCCATATCTTCCTGGTTGATGGGCAAGCCCCAGTCTTGATGCCAATCGCCTTTGGCCACGTAGTAGCGTGCGATAGCATGAATCAGCCTGATCTTATTGATTTGAATATGGCCGTACGCATTTAACGATAGATTTCCTGGGGTGAGCACATTGATAATGAAATCAGCAGTTTCAACCAATCGCTTGCCAGGGGTCTTGCGCATTTTCTCCGTTTGGTATAATGCTTTGTTACCAGGACTTGCGGCATAGCAATAGGGAAGCGATAAGGCGCCCAGCAGTGTCATTATGTCCAGGGCGTATTTCTTAAAAACCTTTTGGCCACTCATTATCCTCTGCTCGTTATACCAAACAGGTTGTGTGCGTTGCGATGTCAGAAATGTGAGTAAATCGTTAGTATCACGTTGTTGTGGAATTTCCGAAGCCTCCTGAGCAAGTATTTGATACAATTGTTTAGCCTTACCTGTGCTCATGTAGCTATTCACCAGGCTGTCAGCTTGTGCATCACCAACGGCACGTTGTTCATCCAGAAATTGATCGCTTAATACCATATGTAATCCAACTCTGCTTATTAAGGTTTTAAACGGCAGATTGTTTAGCAGATGTAAAAATTTTGCTGATTAGCTAGATGCCTTCGGCAACGAAAACACGCTTAACTCTTTCGCTGGTGTTTGTCAAAATTTCGTAGGGTATGGTATGTATGCTTTCGGCCACTTGCTCAATGGGTAGCTCCTGACCAAAAACAATGACTTCATCGCCTTCCTTTACATCTAAACCGCTTACATCCACCATGCTCATGTCCATACAAACATTACCGATAATGGGTACGAGCTTTCCTTTGATGAGCACTTTACCAATCCCCCGACTGAAAGCGCGGCTGAATCCATCAGCATAGCCAATGGCAATGGTAGCGGTGCGTTGTTGCCCTTTGATTTTACCATGCCTGCCGTAGCCAACCGTTTGCCCTTCGCTCAGGTTGTGTAACTGCGATACGATTGTTTTAAGTGTGGCTACTGGTTTTAGCTGTTTACTCTTTTCTGGTGTTGGATCGATACCGTATAGGCCTATGCCAAGGCGAACCATATCGAACTGGTATTGTGGTAAACGCAAAATGCCGGGTGAGTTTAGCAAATGGTACAATGGCTTATAGCCCAACGTTTCTGTTACAGTATCTGCCATCTGTAGAAAAAGCATGGCCTGCTCTTTAGAAAATTCATCGTGTTGAGGATCATCGGCTCCGGCCAAATGACTAAATATTGTTGCTACCGATAGGTTTCTGTTTTCCTGCAGGAGTTTACAAAGTGCGCTAAGTTCTTCACCCGAAAAACCCAAGCGATGCATCCCTGTATCAAACTTAATGTGAATGCTACAGTCCCTTCCATGTAGAAAAGTGAGTAACTGCTGAAGCTGATTGAGATTGAATACTTCAGGTTCTAACCGATATTTTAATAGGGTATCAAAAGTATCGGGCGAAGGATTCATCACCATGATCGGGAGACGAATGTTATTTTTTCTGAGCTCTACACCCTCATCTGTATAGGCCACCCCCAGGTAATCTACCCGATGATACTGCAACAGATTGGCAACCTCCTTACTTCCACTTCCATAAGCAAAAGCCTTTACCATGGCCATTATTTTGGTAGTTGGCTTAAGCGAAGCCCTGAAATAGTTGAGGTTATGAATCATGTTACCTAAATCAATTTCCATGATGGTACCATGCACTTTACGCTGAAGCCGAGCGACAATCTTTTCGAAAGCAAAAGGTCTTGCACCTTTAATCAGAATTATTTCATTGCTAAAATCTTCATCTTTTAGATGATGAAGAAAATCCTCGGTGCTTGTGAAAAATTGAGTTGAGCCCGATAAAAGAGATCGATGTTCACTCAACACAGGGCCCACGCCAATGAAGCGTTCTATTTTATTTTGACGAAGCATTTCAGCCACCTGTTGAACCCACTGCCTGGGCTGCACGCCTGATTGCAGCACGTCTGACAATATCAATGTCTTCCTGCTTCTTTGTTGCTGATTGGTAAGAAAATCGATACTTACTTGTAAGCCTGCCAGATCGTTATTATAAGAATCGTCAATAAGCTGGCATTGATTGACCCCTTCTTTTAATTCCAAGCGCATAGACACCGCTTGCAATACCTCTATGCCTGTTTGAATGGTGCGCACATCAATACCCAAATAAAGCATCGTTGCAACACAATGAAAGCAATTTTCTATAGAGGCCGCATCCGAAAAGGGAAGTTTTAACTCAAATGATTTTTCACCATAATGAATATGATAGTTGAGGTGTTTTGAAATTTTGATATCAGCATTTTCATGATACCCCCAACTCAATCCCTTGAGTGCCCTGCTCTCAACAACATCACTTACCAAAGCTTGGTCTTTACAAAAGATAACAACATCACAATGGACAAAGAGCCTAGCTTTCTCTGAGGCCTTTTCATACTGATTCGAAAAACCCTCATCGTGGGCAGTGCCGATGTTGGTGAAGAGTCCTATAGTCGGCTGAATGGTTTTTTCTAGTTTCTCCATTTCACCTTTTTGCGAAATGCCTGCTTCAAAGATGCCTAAGGTATGATGATCCCGTAGCTTCCAGACAGAAAGCGGTACCCCTACCTGAGAATTGTATGAACCTGGATTTTTGACGATTGTAAAAAAGGGAGAAAGCAATTGATACAGCCATTCCTTCACAATTGTTTTCCCATTGCTGCCAGTAATACCAATGACGGGTAATGAAAAACTTTTTCGATGAAAAGCCGCCACTTGCTGCAAGGCATGAATGCTGGAGGATACCAATAGCACATTGGCATCATCGGGTAGCTGAACACTTCGTTCAACCACAAAACACCTTATCCCCAGATCGTAAAGTGATTTTACATATTGATGTCCGTCATTTCTGCTACCCGTGATCGCAAAAAAAACAAGCCCTTTAGAAACGATCGTTTTTCGGCTGTCGATCAACAGTTGCTCAATGATCACATCATGCCCAAGCTGTACTAATTTGCCTTGGGTAATATCGGGCAACTGAGAAAAACGAATCATATTGGGTAAAAGTGAAATTGAATGAGAGCGCTCATTAATGAAGCAATATTACTATAGATCGGGACATTAGTGTGCAAGATGATAAAGCGTCCCTATTAAAAAAGTTTTGCTCCATTAGGCACAGCCTTATCAACCGTGCTTAGCACAATATTGCCTTGCTCATCGGGAAAGCCTGTAACCAGTACTTCAGACATAAAATTGCCAATTTGTTTAGGGGCGAAATTGCACACACAGATAACCGCCTTACCCACAAGATTTTCAGGACTATAATGCCAGGCAATCTGCGCACTTGACTTTTTTACCCCTATTCCACCCAGGTCTACCCACACTTTTATTGCAGGTTTACGGGCGCCTTCAAAGGTTTCTGCCTTTATTATGGTGCCTTTTCTAAGTTCAACGCGCTCAAAATCAGCCCAGGTAATTGTCATTTGTATAATATTTTGAGATAAAACTTACATGAAATTCTTAAATCCATTCAAAATGTGGAATTTAGTCCACTGATTTGTTAAAAAAGGAGAACAAAAAGCTGAACAAATCCGTTTAAAAGGTCTATCCTGAACGAAAATGAGGAAAACTCTATTACAACCATTGCTTTTGCTTGCGTTGCTCATCGGAGCCCCGGTTTTTGTTTATGCGCAAGAGTCTAATCCACGGCAATACGGCACTTTAGAGGGTCAAAACGAAAACCGCTATTACGAAAGCAATGCGGAAGGCGATCCTAATGCCTTCAGAGCCGCATCGAAGGCGGATTCTGCTTTCTTTAAGAATTCCATCAAGAAATCAGCCATCGAATCACCAAAGGCTACCAAAAAAGCAGAGGAAGACGCAGTTCCTTTCAATTTTCTGTATTACATCATACAGCGATTCAAAACCTCTGATATAATCGAAGACTAATCCTATATTTGCAACTTCGTTGCAAATGCTTTGAGAGCCCTCTTCACTTTCCTAATCCTGATCACATCACTTTTTGGACTTGCCCAAAATCCAATATGTTCATTTTCCATTGGTGGTAAAGTAGTTGATCATGAAGGTCAAGCTTTACCGGGTGCCTCACTGGTTATTATAGAACAGACCAGGGGCATTGTAAGTGATGCTAAGGGAGAATTTTTCTTTCAGAACCTCTGCGAGGGCACTTATACACTCGAGGTGAAATTTGTAGGCTACCGCACAGCTACGATCAAAATCAGAATTAAGAAGGACGAGACCATAAGAATTGCGCTAGAGCAAGACGAAACACTTTTAAATGAAGTAGTGGTTCAAGAACATTACGACCACATCAGCAAGTCGCAAACCAATGCTGTATTGTCGGGGGCTGCATTAGAAGCATTGCGCGGAAAAACGCTTGGCGCAGCACTTAAAAATATAACAGGGGTTAATACTATTCAGTCTGGCCCCGCCATATTCAAACCAGTTATTCATGGTGTGCACAGCCAAAGAATTTTAATGCTTAATAATGGCATACGCCATGAAGGGCAGCAGTGGGGCGCTGAGCATGCGCCTGAAATTGATCCTTTTATCGCATCCAATATTGTGGTTATCAAAGATGCCTCTGCCATTAAATATGGAACTGATGCGTTGGGCGGAGTCGTTATTGTAAATCCGGCAGCCTTACCCACCACACCAGGTATAGGCGGAGCCTTTCATTCTGTATGGCAGAGCAATGGGCGATCAGGCACCGCTGCAGGTATAGTAGAAGGCGCCAGCCAAAAGATAAAAGGCTTGAGTTGGCGCACACACGGCTCTGTAAAAAAGGCGGGCGACTTCAATAGCCCTGATTATGTATTGACCAACACAGGCTTTGAAGAGAGAAACTTTTCTGCTGCCCTAGGCTACCATAAAAGTGAAGAGGCAGGTTTCGAAGTATTCTATAGCCGTTTTTCATCTGAGATTGGCATTTTAAGAGGCGCCTCTGTGAGCAGTCTGCAGGATTTACAAAATGCATTTAACGCCAAAGTACCCCAGTACTCAACTGATTTTTCCTATACCATACAATCACCCAGGCAAGAGGTACAACACAACTTACTAAAGGCCAATGCGCACTTTCACCGGGGGCATAATACATTCTCAGTGCAATATGCCATGCAGCTAAACGAAAGACAGGAGTTTGATTTACGAAGAGATTCTTTGAATAGTTTACCGGCAATAGATCTTACGTTACAGACACATACCCTTGATGCAGAGTGGGAACAAGAATTGAAACAAGATAATTTTCGTTGCATTGGTTTTAATGCAATGCTCCAAACCAATGATAATAATTTTGGCACCAAACGTCTACCCTTCATTCCTAACTTTACCAGCTACACCGGAGGGCTTTACGCCATCCAACATTTTACATTAAACAACTGGGACTTAGAGGCAGGACTTCGCTTTGATTATCGGTACTATACTGTTGCCGGCAGAGATTTCAGTAATGCAGTGTATACCAGCAGCATGGTTTTTGCCAATGCCAGCGCTACCATGGGGGCCACACGCAAAGTAGGCACGGCAGGTGAATTTATTACCGGACTGAGTACCACCTGGCGCCCCCCGCATGTCGCAGAGCTTTATAGTGTGGGCACGCACCAAAGCGCTGCCGCCATAGAGTTTGGTTTATTGTTAGACGAAACAACTAATCGGGTTAAAGACATTGAAGATTCTGATTTTAAAAACGAACAAGCCCTTAAGTGGGTCAATACTTTCAAGCTGGCCAAATCATTAACGCAAATGGAGATAACTGCTTATGCAAATGTTATTTTTAACTACATATTTCTAAAACCAGAAGGCATTACCCGCGATGTTCGGGGTGCTTATCCATACTTCAGGTACAGACAAACCGATGCATCTTTTGTTGGACTTGATGTGATGGTGGATCAGGTACTCGCAAGCCATGTAAGTGTGGTGGCGAAGGCCTCCCTTTTAAGGGCAAATGATTTTCGCAATCGCGACTTTCTTATTTATATACCCGCTAACAGGGCTGAGCTCTTGCTGAAATACGAAAAGAGATTTGATAAGAAGTTAAGCAATGCTTTTGCAACGTTTGGCACAAGCTATACAGCCAGGCAAAGCAGAGCACCACGGGTAGTTACGATAGACCAAATCATACAGGCTAGTAATGAAGGTCAGGATCTATTGGCTACTGATAAAAGTATGTTTGATTTTACAGCAGCACCCGCGGGCTACCTGTTGGCACAAGCCGGTGTAGGGCTTTCATTCGAACTTAGGAGTAAGAAATTGGATTTACAGCTTCAATGCGATAACCTCTTTAATTGTGCCTATCGAGAATACACCAACCGCATGCGCTATTTTTCGGATGAGATAGGCAGAAACGTCAGCATCTCCCTCAAATACAGCTTTTAGTATAAAATCTTTTGAAACACTGTTGCATTTAGCCACAAGAGTGTTTATTATTGCAACGTTGTTGCATAAATTATTAACCTATGACAAGTATTCTAAAACCCCAGTTCTTAAAAATATCCGCCATTATATTGGCTGCATCCGTATTGTTTTCTTGTGAGGAAGATGCTCCTGGCAAGGAAGATACACCTGAGTTGATTACTAAAATTCAACTCACCTTTACCCCAGCAGGTGGGGGCAATCCTATAGTAGCTACAGCGACCGATCCTGATGGTATTGGTGTGCAGGATATTGCCCCTGATGGTCAAATCAACCTTATCGGAGGCACAAACTATAGGCTTTCCATTGAATTTTTTAATGGCCTATTAAGTCCGACAGAAGCTGGTTACGATATAACCGAAGAAGTGTTGGAAGAAGCAAATGAGCACATGCTTTTTTTCTCCTGGGATGGAGGTTTCAGCAATCCAACGGGTAATGGAAACATTGATAACAGAACAGATCCTGTTAGATATGCCGATAATGATAGCAAAGGATTACCACTAGGACTGTTAACCGATTGGAGCACGCAAGCTACAGCTACCCAAAATCGCAAATTCAGAATAATGCTCAAGCATCAACCTGATTTGAAATCAGCCAGTAGCGGGTCCAATGTGGGAGAGACCGATGTTGACATTCAATTTACATTCAACGTTACAGCGGTGAATTAGTCTTTCTTTTTTCAAGTTTAGGTAAGGGTTAAAGGGAAGGGGCCGTCAATGACGGCCTTTTCTATTTATTAATTATGTATTACTCGTTAAGAATGTCGCTGTGCATTATAGATAGATGTTTTACTTTTAGGCAATGAAATTTTTTGCTTTCATCTTTCTATCGTTGTTAAGCCTGGCGGTGCAAGCTCAATTGCGTTATACTAAATTGGTATTACAGCCAGGCCAGGTTTTTTCTTTCGAACAATCAGACATTGTAGTGGCCGATACACTCATCATGCAAGACTCTTCAGTTATTCAACTGAATAAATCAAAGCAAGAGAACTATCTATACGCCAGGGTATTAATTGTTGGAGAACATTGCTCCATTATTGGATCTGGCGAGGATGGTAAAGCAGGCAAAGCAGGAAGGGCAGGAGTTTCATTGGTGGCTCCATGTAAAAGTGGGGGCAATGGCGATGATGCGCAGGCAGGAAGTGATGGTGCTCATGGCACCAGCTTGTTAATGTATGTAAAACGTATTGAACTAGCGGGACCACTTTCAGTATCCTTGAATGGCGGTAAGGGTGGCAACGGAGGCAAGGGCGGTAATGGTGGTAGTGCCGGCTCGGGTACTATTCACTGTAAGGGCGGAGATGGCGGAAACGGAGGTAAAGGCGGCACAGGTGCCAATGGAGGAAATAGTGGAAACTTACAAATCAACATTCCTCTTGAGGAGCGAAGTAAACTCGATGACATGATACGCGTATCATTAAAAGGCGGTGACTATGGTCGCGGAGGCAGAGGTGGATATTCAGGTTCTGGCGGTATGGGGCCAAACCGAAAATACGGATTAAATGGTTTGCAGGGAGTTGATGGCTTGGATGGCGGAATAGGGAGTGATGGAAGAATTAGCTACCAAGATTATCAGAACTGATATAGGCATAGTATAAAAAACAAAAAGGAAGCTTATGCTTCCTTTTTTGTTAAGAATCTTTCAAGATCTTTTAGTTTCAATATGCCTTCGTAATAGGCTTTACCAAAAATAACTGCGAAGACACCCATATCATTCAATTTTTGGATATCATCAATGCCGCGCACGCCACCACTGGCGAGCACGCATATTTCCGGAAATGTTTTAATCATGTCGGCATAAAAATTAAAGGCAGGGCCTTCCAGCACACCGTCACGTGAGATATCGGTTGTCTTAACATACTTTAAGCCACGCTCGTAGAAATAACCCACGTGATCAACAAGTCCTTTATGTGCTTTTTTCTGCCAACCCCTAAAGGATATCTCCTTACTTTCAATATCCGTTACATCTGCACCTAAAGTAATTTTCTCGCGCCCATAGGTTACAATCCAGGAGGCAAATAGCTCGGGGTCTGTAACAGCGATACTGGAGGCAGTTATGTAATCTGCTCCGGCTTCATAGGCTTTAGCAATGTCACCATCATTAGAAATACCACCGGTAAAATCGATTTTAAGATCAGTATAACCAGCGATGGCCTCAACCACATGGAAGTTTTTAGGGCTTCCCTTTTCAGCACCATCCAGGTCAACCAAATGCACTACCTCAATGCCATGGTCTTCAAAACGTTTGGCCAAATCGAGAGGGTTTTCATCATAGGCTTTCTCGCTTGCAGGGTCGCCTTTGCGCATTTTAACAACTTTTCCCTTTCGCAGGGCTATAGATGGTATTACTTGGATCATGTTTTGCTAATTCTATTTCTAAGGTACGACAAAAGAAATAAGTAATTTTGATTTACATGCATCCTTTTCTTATGAAATACAGAATAATTTTCATGCTGCTGATTTCAGGTACACTACAAACGTTTTCGCAGCCCCGAAGCCTTCGCAAATTGCCGCATCCCCTCAATCAACCTTCGCTAAATGCCTATGCTCCCTATATCAGTTTTGATGGCAATGCTATTGTATTTCTAAACGACTATACAGATGATGGCACGCTTGCCCTCAATTACAGCAAGCGCACAGGGGCCGATTGGTCAACACCGGTTATTCAAGCGCGCACGTTTAGTAATATGACTAACTTCATCAAAGGCTTTACCCTAAGCCCAGATGGACAAACACTATACCTCACCTCACAACTATCCAACGGAATAGGTGGCTTTGATATTTACAGCAGTAGCCTTAAGGGCAATCTCTTCTCTACACCGGTTAACATTGGCTTGCCTGTTAATTCAAAATTACACGATGCAGCACCTTCTATCACTTCCGATGGATTGACCATGTACTTTATGCGTTGTGAGGTAATGAATAGCCAGCAGGCAGATCGCTGTAAAATTATGATGAGTAAAAAGCAACCTGGAGGTCGATGGGGAGAAGCCATTGAATTGCCGGCCAGCATTAATACTGGCAATTCGCAAACCCCCAGAATTATGGCTGATGGTGAAACGCTGATTTTTGCTTCCAATAAACTGCAGCCTAACCAGGGTGGCATGGATTTATATCAGAGCCGTTTAATCGACAACCAATGGACTAACCCGATGCCATTGGCTTTTGTGAATACAGCGCAGGATGATCAGTTTGTGAGCGTTGCAGGCCAGGGCCAGTATTTATTAAGGGACACCAAGGGAGAGAGACGATCAGAGCTGATTGAGTATCTGTTTCCGGCAGCACTAAAACCAAAAGGAGTTTTGCGTATTGATGGTAAGATGAGTGATCCAACTATCCCTGTATATGTTTTGGTGAATGATATAAGTAAAGGGAAACAGTTTTATTCAGGCAGGCCTACGAAGGACGGAAGTTTCACTGTTTTTATGGTGGAAGGAAGTAAGTATGAAGTGGCCATCGAACCTGAAATGGGCACTAATATTTATGCAAGCAAATTGTACGATTTAACGCAGCCTATGGCACGACCTTTTGAGCGCTATACGGCCAACATCAAGCCAGCGGCAGAGAAGGATGAATGGGTATTAGAGGCCATCACTTTTGCACCTTATTCAAGCACCATAGAAAAAACTGCCAGCAACGAACTTAGAAGATTAAGCCGCCTGGCGAAGAGCAATCCCTCCTTGCAATTGGAAATAGCTATTGAATTGAAGGGATACGCAGAAGATAGCATCAGCTCATCACCCGATCTTACCGAGTTAAGGGTTGATTCGGTTGAGTATTATTTTGATGAGATCGATTCTTTAGGGCAGCTATACCGTCACGATACAATCATGGCAGAGTACACCTACCACAACGACAGAACTGTAAAACAAGCGGAAGCCATTGTGGCGGCCTTGGTGGCCCTGGGCTGTAACCGCAATAGTATTGCTTATTCCGTAGCAGTGAAACCAGAAGCTATCCTAGACAATAGAAAAACCATAGTCAGGGCAAAACTGAAGAAGCCTTGATCTTTGGTGCTTCCTGTTGCTGATGATAGAAAAGAAAATATTTGGTCTATTGAACTAACTGATCAAATAAACGCTGCAAGGTAACGGCAGGATCAGCGCAGAGACCGGGATGAACCTGGGAGCATTGTACAATAGTACTTCTGCTGGAAGTTAGCCAACGGAAACGCTCAGATTGTGATAATAAGCCAATGGGTCCGCCCTCTTTTCCACCCTGACAAATTCTTTC
The DNA here is from genome assembly GCA_022842845.1 of Cyclobacteriaceae bacterium. GTDB lineage: Bacteria > Bacteroidota > Bacteroidia > Cytophagales > Cyclobacteriaceae > Chryseotalea. Next base: position 368,437 of record JALHOT010000002.1, read on the forward strand.
GAAAGATCGCATGTGATCTTGGATAAGAGATGCATCCATATCAGGGCAAAGCGCATGTAAGCGTACTTGATTAAGTGACAGCAGCGCATGTAAATATTTTTGCTTAGCACAGAGCAGGATGACCCCGACATTGATAAATTCTTCGCGCTCTACCCTTGGCACCACGCGCACAATGGCATATTCAAATAAGTGATTCTCTTGCATGGCGCGCTTCGTTTATAAAGAATTCAGCATGATCAAGTCTGGTTTGTAAAAACTGAACGTATGCCATTCTGTTTTCATCAGAGGTTTTAAAAGCCACATCATTAAGCCATGGCGCTGGAATATTTGAAACGATGGTGTTTAAAAGTGTTGGGGTAATAATTTTTTGAAAAACCTCGTTGACCTTATCAAGTTGCGAGGCTTGGGGTAGGAGTACATGGTCTTTAATCTTAGGAAAGGTTCTATCAGGCTTTTCCCAATCTTGCCAGGTATGATGAAAATACAGAGAGGCTCCATGGTCTATAAGCCATAATTCTTTATTCCACCAAAGCATATTGGTATTTCGCACAGTTCTGTCAACGTTAAGCAGGAGCGCATCCAGCCATACTATTTTAGAAGCAAGAAGACTATCAAGGTTAACAGCCAGCGGATCGAAGGTGATGGAGCCAGATAAATAGTGAAGTCCCAGATTAAGTCCAGTACTGGCTTTGAGAAGGTCTTGAATTTCTTCGTCTCCTTCTATGCGGCCGAAGGCACTATCTAAATTAGCTAGTACAATTTCAGGGACATTGAAGCCGAGTGCTCTGGCGAGTTCCCCACCAATTAGTTCTGCAATGAGTGCTTTATTCCCCTGCCCCGCCCCTATGAATTTCAATACATATAAGAATTGATCATCTGCCTCGACCAATGCGGGTAGAGATCCTCCTTCGCGCAAGGGGGTAACGTACCGTGTGACATTAACGGTCCTTAGGGGCGTGCTTGAATTAAGAGGAAACTTCATATTTATTTCGATAATAAAAGTACAATGAAAAGCTTTTCCCGAGGAGAATTACCATAAAAAGCCAGCTACATTTTGATTTTTTCAAGAGGTAGATGGCCTTATATACCTAGAGAAATTATTGATTTTCTCTAGGTGAAAAGCGAATTTCCCCTAGGGAAACCCTGTTGTTTTGCCTTTTTACTCTTGCATTTTCATAGGGAAATGGTATGTTTTCCCTAGGGAAAATAGCCTTTAACAGTACTTTCTCCCAAGGGAAATGGTGTGTATTACGAGAGAAAATTAGGATAATTTGAAACACACCTCTATTTTTAAGCCCAGTATGCCTTTCTATGGCTTTGTTATCTTGATCGCCTGAGAGATCAACGAATGTAAAATGGAGAGGAGAAAACATACGACACTTTTTAAACAAACAATTATTATCATTAACCACTTGAGCTATGGCAAAAAAGGCAAGTAAGAAGGTTGCTAAAAAAGCAGCCAAAAAAGTAGCGAAGAAAGCTGCTAAGAAAGTAGTAAAGAAAGTAGCTAAGAAGGCTGCTAAAAAAGTAGCTAAGAAGGCTGCAAAGAGAAAACCTAATGCAGCTTTCATGGCAGCATTAACGCCTAGTGAAAACCTGGCAGCAGTTGTTGGTAGCAAAGGTCTGCCAAGAACTCAGATCATCAAGAAGATCTGGGAATACATCAAGAAGAACAAACTTCAGGATAGCAAGAACAAGCGTATGATCAATGCTGACGAGAAGCTTAAGGCTTTGTTTGCTGGCAAGAAGCAAATCTCTATGTTCGAGTTAGCGAAAGTTGTGAACAACAACGTGAAGTAATTCTAACCTATCAGGCAAAAAGAAAGCGCAAGTTGGAGAGACTTGCGCTTTTGTTTTTTTATAGCCACAACACCTATTTAAGTTCTGCCCTAAAGAATGTTAACACGCGGCTCCAGGCGAGTTTGGCAGCTTCCTCATTATAACGCGTAGGGGCACTGTCATTAAAGAAAGCATGTTGTGCTCCCATGTACATATGCAACTCGTACTTGACATTCGCTTTTTTAAGCGCTTCTTCATAAGCAGCAATGCCGGCATTTACCCGTTCATCTTTCTCTGCATAGTGCAACTGCAATGCTGCCTTAATCTTAGGAACATCGGCTGCCTCTGCTTGCCTTCCGTAGAAGGGTGCTGCAGCCAGTAGATCGGGTACATTAACCGCTAAGGTATTGGCCATAGCACCACCCCAACAAAAACCTATGCAGGCAAATTTGCCATTGCAACCTTTCAGATCTCTTAGGTATTGAAATGCGCCAATAAAATTTTGAGCGTTTTTGCTGGCATCTAACTTTTGGAACAACTCTCTTGCTTTATCAGCATCGGCAGGTGCCCCACCTAAGGGAGAAAGCGCATCAGGGGCCAGGGCAATAAATCCCTCTAAAGCAAAACGTCTGGCTACATCTTCAGTGTGTGGGTTAAGTCCACGATTCTCATGCACGACAACTACTGCGGGGTACTTTCCCTTTTTCTTGGGTCTTGCCAGGTATCCTCGCATCACTACACCCTCTACCTCGTAGTTGATGTACTCGGTGCTGATACGATCGTCTTGTGGGCCAATAGTGGCTGCATGCGCGTAGTTTACCTCTAGTAGCGGTAACACCGACAAGGCCGCGGCAGTACTTCCCGTTAGCATGGCAAGCTTCTTAAGAAACTCTTCTCTGCTCAACGGCTTATGGGTGTATTCATCAAACAGATTTATGATTTTTTGATCCATGGGTGTTGTGTTTAGATGTTAGGTAAAACGATTTAGCCTTTTTGCTACAACAAAACCACGGCTTTGTGACGGGCGGATAATAAAAAAAGCCCCTCGTAAACGAGAGGCTTGATGGGTGAAAGACGGGGCTCTAACCCGCGACCCTCCCGACCACGGTCGGGATGCTCTAACCCTGCCGCTTCATCCAATCTTTTACCTTTTCAGGATTTTTAAAAGCTTTGAGTTTTCTTTCAAGCTTTACTGCCTCAGCCCTTGTTTCGAATGAAACAGAGAATAAAAGTTGCCATGGGCCTTTATTACGAGTGGCAAGATTGTATCCCTCATTATGCCTTCTTAACCGATCATTGAGATCGTTAGTTTGACCTATATAAAGCTTACCAGAAGATGTAGAGACGAGGATGTAGCAATGATACATTTAAATAAATGTAGTAATCTGATATGGATCCAATAAGTAATCCGTTGAAAAGTACATTACAGCACCTGGCAAAAACAAAAAAGGCTGCCAATACTGGCAACCTTTTTTTGGGTGAAAGACGGGGCTCGAACCCGCGACCCCCAGAATCACAATCTGGTGCTCTAACCAACTGAGCTACATCCACCATAAAAACTGAAGATTTCGACCGAAAGCCTCAATTGGGTTGCAAATGTAGCCAGTCGATCGAAATTTGCCAAACCTACTTTCGGTCAAATAGCAGTCTTTGCCCCATTTGCCCATTATTTATCATGCCATTGTGATAAGCCAGGTAGCCGGAAACAAAAGTGTGGCTTATGGTAGATTGAAAAGTTTGCCCTTCAAAGGGAGACCAGCCACATTTAGCCATGATGTTCTTTTTCTCAACGGTCCAAGGTTTATGAAGATCCACCAACACGAGGTCGGCATAGTAGCCTTCGCGGATAAAGCCTCGGTCTCTGATCTTGAATAAAATCGCGGGGTTATGTGCCATCTTCTCTACAATACGCTCCAGGCTTATTTTACCCTGGTGATGCATTTCCAGCATGGCTACCACACTGTGTTGCACCAAAGGCCCTCCAGAGGGCGCTTTGAAATAAGTTTGTTGTTTTTCTTCTAGTAAATGCGGGGCGTGGTCGGTGGCAATCACGTCAATGTTATTGGCCAGAACACCCTTTAATATGGCTTGCTGATCCAGAGCAGTTTTCACAGCAGGGTTCCATTTAATCAGCGTTTCTAATCGCTTGTAATCTGCATCATTAAACCATAGGTGGTGGATGCAAGCCTCTGCCGTAATTTTTTTCTTTTCAAGCGGGATGGTGTTGTCAAAGAGTTCCAATTCTTTAGCTGTTGAAATATGCAGTATGTGCAACTGCGTACCATGTTTTTTGGCCATGGCTACAGCCATAGAAGATGACAGATAGCAAGCTTCTTCACTGCGAATAATCGGATGTTGTTCAATGGGAACTTCTTCTCCAAATCTAGTTCTAGCGTCTTCCAGGTTCTTGCGAATGCTTTGTTCGTCCTCGCAATGGGTGGCGATCAGTCCCGGGAATCTTGAGAATATAGCTTCAAGAGTGTGAGGATTATCAACCAATAAATTACCAGTGGAGGAGCCCATGAAAATCTTAAGACCACATACTTCACCGAGGTTTGTTCTCATTACCTCATCCAAATTATCGTTAGAGGCGCCAATAAAAAATGAGTAGTTGGCCAGCGATGAATGGTTGGCAATTTTGTATTTGTCCTCCAGAAGGCTTTGCGTAAAAGTTGGCGGACTAGTATTAGGCATCTCCATAAAACTGGTAATACCCCCAGCTACTGCAGCCCTAGATTCTGAGAAAATGTTGGCTTTGTGCGTGAGGCCGGGTTCACGAAAATGAACTTGATCATCAATGGCGCCTGGAAGCAGGTATTGCCCCTTGGCATCAATTACTTCATCTGCCGCTGAGGAAGCCAAATCATTACCTATTTTCTCGATTCGTTCTCCTACAATAATCAAATCGCCCTGCCATACCTTACCTTCGTTGACTATATTCGCGTTTACAATCAGTGTTTTTTTCATAGCGTCATAAAGGTAAAACCAAATCGTGTCAGCCATTACAAACTTTTCAACATTTAATCTGAACAAACAACTGCTGAATGCAGTGAGCGATTTGGGTTTTGAAGCGCCAACTGAGATTCAGCAAAAGGCCATTCCAGTCATTATGGGCGGGCAGCACGTTATTGGAATTGCCCAAACGGGTACAGGTAAGACAGCGGCCTATATGCTGCCGTTGTTGATGAAGGTCAAGTATGCTCAAGGCAAAGAACCGCGCGCGGTTATTCTAGGCCCCACAAAAGAATTGGTGGTGCAACTGGCAGAGCATGCCCGCAACTTTGCCAAGTATACTGATCTGAGAATAGTTGCCATATATGGCGGTGTGGGGGTAAAGGCCCATGCAGATGCCATAAGCAATGGCGTTGACATTTTAGTTGCTACGCCCGGGCGTTTCATGGAAATATATTTAAAGGGAGATTTGCCCGTGAAACAAATAAAAACTTTAGTACTTGATGAGGCCGATCGCATGATGGACATGGGTTTTATGCCTCAGCTCAGAAAGATATTTGAAGTAATACCCAGCAAGCGGCAAAATTTATTGTTCTCGGCAACTTTCGGAGAACGAGTAGAACGACTCTCACAAGATTTCTTAGAATTTCCGGTGCGCATTGAGGTAACACCTCCTGCAACGGCCTCAGTGCGAGTTAGCCAGGAACTTTACCAGGTCCCTAATATCAAAACTAAAATCAATTTGCTCCTGCATCTGCTCGAAGATAAAGAGAGTTTTAATCGGGTGATCATCTTTACGCGTACGAAAGAAGTAGCCAATAACATTTATAAATTTTTAGAGCGTAAAGAGATTGGCCCTACGAAGGTTATACATTCTAATAAAGGACAGAACACGCGCATTAATGCCATGTATGAATTTAAAGATGGGGGCATTCGGATTTTGGTATCGACTGATGTATCTGCCAGGGGCATTGATGTGAACGAAGTTTCGCATGTTATTAACTTCGATGTGCCTATTGTGTATGATGATTATGTGCATCGAATTGGTCGTACCGGCAGGGCATACAATGAAGGCAAGGCGATTACTTTTGTAACACCTGTAGAGGAATATCATATTCAAAAAATTGAGAAACTAATTCGTGAAAAAATTCCGGTGAAGTCATTGCCAGGTGCTGTTGAAATAGAAGAAACTTCACCCGAAGAAAAGAAAGACATGGCCCGTGAGATTGATTGGCAAAAGAAGAAAGAGGATCCGAGCTTTCAAGGCGCTTTTCATGAGAGAAAAAAGAAGAAGTAGAAGTGTGAGTATTCATTTTGAGCGAGTAAGCGTATTTGTGTTTTTAGGGCTGCTTACTTTTACAAATGCTCTTGCACAAGTTAGTAATAACAATATTCATCAGCGCGCACAGCTATTCATTGATGATGCCGCCACTATCTCCACCACAGATAAATCTACAGTCGAGTGGGCATGTATAAATAAAAAGCTAACCGAGAAGTGCCTTATTTACCACAACGATCAATGGTTTACATTCACATCTGCCACTAGTGGCCGACTTTATTTAAATGTTGGCAATCAGCAATGTAAAAAGAAGTTCGGAGTGCAGGTATTGCTTATTGAAGGTAATCCTTGTGAAACCAATACCTATCGGTTGCTTCACTGCGAATCGTTTACAGATCAAAACGATACCTTCATTGCCTTAGATTCTATTGTTGCTCAAAAAACTTATTTGATAAATATTGACGGCTTTTTAGGGGATGTTTGTTCTTTCAATATTCAAATTGCAACCAAACCTAAAGGCTTTCCGATGCGCAGCCTATCGTTATATACGCTCGATGTTACAGTTAAGCAAGAACAGCAATTGGTTCATTTGAATTGGCGTATCGAAAAACACGCGTCATCACGCCAGGAGCATTTTGAGATTTTTAGACAGAAGCGAAATGACTATAAAGCCACACTAATCACTACAGTTCAGCTGCAGGCTAATGCTCAGGGTAAAATGTTAGATCAGTACTTTTACACCGACACACTTATCTCGGCAGGCCAATATCAGTACTCCATCGTTGGGATTACTGAGCAGGCGCCATTTCGCGAAGTTTTAAATAGGGTGAGCGTTAATTTCAGGCAGGTTAATGACATGTTGAATAGCCGTATAGTGGCAAAAGTTCCTTTGAATTTTAAAAGGAGATCTGACGTTGATTTGTTAATTATGAATGACCTTACTGGTGAGGTACTTTTCAAAAGAACTTGTATAGCGTGTGTCAATCAAGTGATTGATATCGATCTTAGCCGGGAAGTAGCAAGCGGGATCAAGCACTTTAGGATCGAGCTGAATCATATTAAATCAAAAACACAAGCTTCGCATGAATACCACTTATCGCCAAGTGGAGAATTAATTCGCAAGTCAGACTAAGTAATTGGAATCTCTATTGAAAATTTTGATCCTTTTCCCGGGACACTTTCCAGTTGAATGGTAGCCTTTAGACGGCTGGCAATAAGCTTTACTATGGCTAAGCCCAGGCCATGCGAACTTTCTCCTGCGGTAGGCCTCGCACTTAGCTTTTGAAACTTCTGATACATTTTTTCGCGATCATTTTCTGTAAAGCCTTGCCCCTGGTCTTTGATTTCAAAACTCAGCTTACCGCTCTTCTTAACACTGCGAATTTCTACCTGCTTTCCTGAAGGTGAGTATTTAATAGCATTTGATATCAGATTACCAATCATGCGCTTCACTAGTTGTTGATCGATTCCTACTAAAGTATCATCCACATCAATAACTAATGCGATTTGTTTTTGATTGGCATAGGGTTCATACTCTTGGCATAGGCCCAGCACGAATTGTTTCAGATTGATAACTTCAATTTTAGGAGCGGATTGCTTTTCTTCCAGTTCGCGTAACTCTAACAGCTGTTTGATAATCTCATGGCCGCCTTCTAAAACCCGGTGACCATGTTTAATCATTTCAGCTGCTGCGAGATTATTGGTCAGATCCATCTCAATCACATTTAAAATGCCATGCATGCTATTGAGGGGAGATTTTAAATCGTGCACGATCGTATTAATCAAGCCGTTTACCTCCTGATTTAAACGATTTAGCTGAATATTGTTTTTGATTAACTGTTCATTGTTTTTCTTTCTTTCAAGACTGGCTCGCCTGATTAAATAGATAAATGTGATTAGACTCAGCAATAATATTCCCGCAGCGATTAAGACAGAACGCTGCATCCAAACAACACGGTCTTTTTCTTCTAAGCCCTGAAGTGCTTTTTGCTTAGCACGCTTTTCATTTTCAAGATTAATGTTTGATGCTTTTGCCTGAATACTTCCACGAACCGATTGTTCTAAGATAGAGTCTTTATAGACCGAGGCTAGTTTAAAATAGCGGATCGCTTCTTGGGCTTGGTTTTTCCGCTCGTAAATTTCACCCAGTACCGAGCAACTCTCTACAGTCCATACTTTATTCCTGATGGAAATGCTTGAGTCGTATGCTTCTTGGGCATGCGATAAAGCATCATCGGCTTTTCCCAGGTTTAAGTAAGCTTTGGACAACAGAATAAGACTAGGCAAACGAATATCCGATATGTATCGATTGTTGCTGAGTTTAATGGCATTTAAAAAGTGTATCCGTGCGCTATCGTATTTACCTTCTTTTAAACGGATGCGTCCCCAATGGCTTTCGTTTCTGCTAATGAGGTAATCGATACTTTGTGATTGGGCTAACTGAGCAGAAAGCGTAACTAGTCTTTTGGCAGAATCAAGCCTGCCCAACTCTATGTAAGCTAATGCCAGTGTTTCGGCAGCATAGGGCAACTCACTTTTGTCACTTTTGGAACTTATTGTATTGAATGCTTTCTCTGCCCAAAACTGCGCTGCCTGATAATTTTTTGAGAAGTAATAAGCTTCAGATAAGTTGATGTAATCAATGCCCAAGCCCTTTGTATCTTTTCTGGCTTCATCAATTTCTATTGCCAATAGTAAATTATGAACCGCCATGCTATAGTCACCTAATTGGTTGTAGCCAATACCCAGGTTATTAAAAATTACTGACAAGCTGCTGGTGTCATTGAGCTCCTTTAAAATCTCAAGTGCTTTTTCGTTGTACCGAATGCTTTCAGAATATTGACCTATTGTTTCAATAGCATAGGCATAATTAAGGTAAACGGTTGCTGCATGACGTTTTGTGGTGGCTTTATCAACAAGCTGTAGGGCTTGCTTGGCCAACTCAAGAGTCTTGGCATTATTGCTATCGCTATAGTAATAAATTAGATCGTTAATTGTGTTTATCCGTGAAGTATCATCTAGCAACTGGGTAAGCACCGCTTCAAGAGAATCGATTTTTTGCTTCTGGGCATGTATAGTTTGTCCTCCAGCAACGGCAGTGAGAAAAAGTATGCATGATAAAAGCCTTTGGGACATAGGGTTGGTAAGTTCTTAAAGTTATTAAATAATGCGTATGTCTACTCTTTTGGCGTGTATGATGTAATAAGTTTGATGAATATGCTTTTTTTCAAAGTTAAATAGCTTACTCTAAATAGAAGACAGGAGCATGCCCAATAAAAAAGGCCCTCTTTTTGGAGGGCCTCTCAGTATCAAAAACAGATTTGCTAGCCATTCATGGAAAGCAGGAACTCTTCGTTATTGCGTGTTCCGCGCATTTTCTGCTGTAGGAATTCCATGGCTTCTACCGAATTCATGTCGCTCATGAATTTGCGAAGAATCCAAACGCGCTGAAGTTCTTCTTCTTTCATTAACAAATCTTCACGTCTCGTACCTGATGCCGGAACATCAATAGCAGGATAAATTCTGCGGTTGGCGAGTTTGCGATCCAACTGCAATTCCATGTTACCGGTTCCTTTAAATTCTTCGAAGATCACTTCATCCATTTTAGAGCCGGTTTCAATCAAGGCTGTGGCAATGATGGTTAAGGACCCGCCATTTTCTATTTTACGGGCAGCACCAAAAAAGCGCTTTGGTTTATGTAAGGCATTAGCATCCACACCACCAGAAAGGATCTTACCTGAGGAAGGAACTACTGTATTGTAAGCACGCGCAAGACGTGTAATAGAGTCTAAAAGAATAACAACATCATGGCCGCACTCCACCATGCGCTTGGCCTTTTCCAATACAATGCTGGCCACTTTTACGTGTCTGTCAGCCTGCTCGTCAAAGGTAGAAGCTACTACTTCAGCTTTTACGCTACGGGCCATGTCGGTCACTTCTTCAGGGCGTTCATCAATCAATAAGATCAACAGATAAACTTCCGGATGATTTTCTGCAATGGCGTTCGCGATGTTTTTCAACAACACCGTTTTACCGGTTTTCGGCTGCGCTACAATCATACCGCGCTGGCCCTTACCAATAGGAGAGAACAAGTCGAGAATTCGTGTCGACATGTTGTCCGGAGTGGTGCTGAGTTTTAATTTCTCCTCTGGGAAAAGAGGCGTCAAATATTCAAAGGCAACGCGGTCGCGTATTTCGTCAGTTGTTTTGCCGTTCACGGATTCCACTTTGAGCAGCGCAAAATACTTTTCTCCTTCTTTAGGTGGACGGATCAAGCCTTTAATGGTGTCGCCTGTTTTTAAACCAAATAACTTGATCTGCGAGGGGGACACATAAATATCGTCAGGGCTGGCCAGGTAGTTATAATCACTTGAACGCAAGAAGCCGTAACCATCTTGCATAATTTCCAGTACGCCTTCGTTGGCAATGGCACCATCAAATTCACGAATGGAGTTTCTCAGTTGCTGCGCTTTATCATCGCGAGGTTCGCGTTCGGGGCGTGGGCCTCTGTCCTCTCTTGGCTGGCGTTCTTCTCTGGGTTCGCGCGGACCTCTCTCTTCACGAGGTTGGCGTTCTTCTCTTGGCTCTCTTTGTCTTTCTTCTCGTGGAGCCGCCTCTGCAACAGGTTTTTCGGCTTCGAAACTTACCGGCTTAATGTCTTCATCGAAGGCGGTAATAGAGGGAGAGTCAAGGTCTATATCAATGGACTGAAGGAGTTCATCAGCCGATAATTCTTTTTCTTCTTGTTTGGGGGCAACGTTTTCGCGCCTGCGGGGGCGTTTGCCGGGTTCAGCCGCTTCTTTTTTGGGGGCGAGTTCGGGCTTGGCAGCTTGTTCGTCAAGAATTTTGTAGATGAGTTCTTGCTTACCGAGTTTTTTGGCATTTTTTACGCCCATGCCTTCGGCAATTTCTTTCAGTTCAGAAAGAAGTCTGACATTCAGATCGTCAATAGTGTACATGTGATTTTAGAAAAGTTGAGTTTGTCGTGTAAAACTTAAAGTCCCCCTAGTCTGGCTAAGGCAAAACAGATAGTTAAGAATTTGGGTTGAGTAGCGTAAATAAGGTGATTTATAAGTAACAGGCTTTGGATAAAGCCCTGTTGACCCTGCAAGTATAGGCGATTTTAAAACCAAAACAAATTATGCTCTCAAAAAATCAACTATTTTTGACGCCTTAAAAATCTGCATCATGCTACAGGTAAATGTTATTCGCGAACAGAAAGAAAAAGTTATTGAAGGCCTTCGCAAGCGCGGCTTGCAGTCGATTAACGAAACCATAGAGCAGGTTTTGCAACTGGACACACAGCGCAAGGAACTGCAGCGTAAGCAAGACGACCTATTGGCTGAGAGTAACAGCCTGGCTAAGGAGATTGGAAATTTGATGAAGAATGGTAAGAAGGAGGAGGCAGAGAAATTGAAGTTGCGTACCGCTGAACTTAAAAATCAGACAGCCGAGTTAGGTCCCGATCTCAATAGGATTGAAGAGGAACTGAAGAAGCTTTTGTATAGCATTCCCAATGTACCAGCTGAAATAGTACCAGCTGGTAAAAGTGCAGACGACAATATTACTGTCCATACCTATGGATCGATTCCTACCCTGGCGGATGATGCCTTGCCACATTGGGACCTGATTAAGAAGTATGATATCATCGATTTTGACTTAGGAATAAAAATCGCGGGTGCTGGCTTTCCTGTTTACAAAGGAAAAGGCGCTAAGCTACAACGGGCGCTCATCAACTTCTTTTTAGATGAAGCAGAAAAGCAAGGCTACTATGAAATACAGCCTCCAATTGTAGTGAACGAAGCCAGTGGTTACGGAACGGGTCAGCTGCCAGACAAGGAAGGTCAAATGTATCACGCCACAGCGGACAACCTCTACCTGATACCAACAGCAGAAGTACCGATTACCAATTTGTACCGCGATGTCATGTTAAATGAGCAGGAGCTCCCGATCAAAAATGTAGGGTATACACCTTGTTTTAGAAGGGAGGCTGGAAGCTGGGGTGCGCACGTGCGTGGTCTAAATCGCTTGCATCAATTCGATAAAGTAGAGATAGTACAGGTACGCAAACCAGAGGAATCTTTTGCAGCTCTCGATCAAATGTGCACCTATGTGCAAAGCCTTTTAGAGAAACTTGAATTGCCTTACCGAAAGTTGTTGTTGTGTGGAGGTGATATGGGGGTAAACAGTGCTATCACTTACGACATGGAAGTGTATGCAGGGGCGCAGAAGCGTTGGTTGGAAGTTAGCTCTGTGAGTAACTTCGAAACCTACCAGGCGAATAGGCTAAAGCTTCGCTACAAGAATAAAGAAGGTAAAACCCAACTATTACATACACTTAACGGAAGCGCACTGGCCTTGCCAAGAATTGTAGCCGCTATATTAGAGAACAACCAGACTAAGGATGGTATTTTGGTGCCCAAAGCCTTGATTCCATACACCCGTTTCGACATAATTAAGTAGTTGTTTCTGCTGTATTCGCTTTCGTTTATTACATAAATGTTGGTAAAACTCACATCAGTTTAGCTGGTTACTTTGCTGGTTAAATGGGTATTGCTTGGGGAATTCAATAAAAATAGTTGACCTTTACTGTGCAATATCTACTATGAGGCTACGCAGTTCTAAATATTTAATCCTGGCAGTACTCATACTATTTTGCTTTCAGCTGCTTGCTTGCATTTTTGTTAGCACCTCCCTTGCTCCGGCAGAAGCACTTCATCATAATCATTCTTTTCAAAAACATCATTCGCCTTCCTCTTTAACGGCTCTATTTGAGAAAACAGAAAAAGAGAGCGAGGAGGAAGAAAGAGATAAGTTGCTTTCGACTCTTCTCCACGACTTCTCGGTTTCATTTTGTGAGCGGCTTTTTTCAATCCGCTCTCCACTTCAATTCAACTCCAGATCACAACACGTACAAGAACCTTCTTTGCGTGTCCTTATTTGCACTTTTGTTATTTGAGTTTGAAAACCAACTGATTCTCATCAGTTCTTTCACCGGTATAATCGGTACTTGGGCATTTAACTGTATGCCTTTGCTGTACTGATTAATGGCAAAGCCAATACCGGTTAAAATAATTTCAAACATTAATTTCTATTAACGTGCAATCAACAGCTTTTCACGAGCATGAGGTGCTGCATAAATTAAAACATTTTTTACCGGCTCAAGCTCCGCTAAAAGATTTTATACATCATAATACACTTCATGCATTTCAACATCTTCCCTTTCGTGTTGCCATGCGAGAGTCAAGTGAAATATTCGGTTATAAAACCACTTTAACCATAGATGAATATCGCCAACTGCTATTGGCTGGTGCTATTCGCGAATCAGTACTTCGCGAAACAATAGCCAGGCTTAAGGGTGAAGACCAGGTAGAGGTGTGGATGAAGAAACTACTTCATCAGGAATTTAAAACAGAAAACACAACCCGCATTGGTTCTATTCGCAGCCATTGGAAAAAGGTTTACCGCATTGATTTGGATTCATGGGTGCACCCAATCCTTTTCAGAATTCTGTGCAGTTACCTCGATCAGGGTATTGCTATGTGGAATTTTCCAGTATGGCATAAAGGATTTCTATCATCTATTCGGGAGATGGAGCGAGCCAGCTTTACGAGTTTCTTTAAAACAAAGAAAGTAAGGAATCTATTACTCGAAGGTAAATGTGGCATTGAATATTTATTAACCCTTATCGTTGGTGATCCTACCCTCTTCGAGGGCTACTTGTTCGATCAGCAATTCGCTCATCAGGGTTGGTCGGGGATGGTATCTGCTATCGAAGACAATCCAGCCACCTTGCTGGATCATAGAAAAATATCGCTGCACGACCTCATCATCTTAGAATTATTATTAGAGTTGGATGCTTTAGAGGATCAGCTTGGTAATGAATGGCAGGCATTAGGCACAGTAATGACAGTAAGAACTATTCCTCTGTTTGCCACAGTGCCAGTAAGCGAATTGAGTGAGGCCCTCATGATGTTTCAAGAGGCTTACGAATGGACTTACTACAATGATGCATTAGCAGGTTTGCAAAGTCAACATTCAGCGCCAATACAGGCAGGCAGAAGTTTTCAGGCCATGTTTTGTATTGATGACCGGGAGTGTTCCATCAGGCGGTATCTGGAAAAATTTGATTCTAACTGCCAAACCTTTGGTACACCCGGGTTTTTTGGTGTTGAGTTTTTCTATAAACCAGAGCATGGAAAGTTTCACACAAAACTTTGTCCTGCACCCGTAACGCCTAAATATTTAATTAAAGAAATTGAAGGTAGAGGGAAACACGAGAGAGATTTACACTTTACGAAACAAACACACTCCTTATTTCGTGGCTGGCTTATTTCTCAAACACTTGGGTTTTGGTCAGCCATTAAACTGTTTGTCAATATTTTTAAACCTTCTTTCAGCCCTGCAACAGCCAGCTCTTTTCGGCACATGGATAAGTTTTCAAAGCTTACCATAGAGAACCATAATCTTGATCACCGCGAGAATGATTTACAAGTTGGCTTCACTGTTGAAGAAATGGCCACCAGGGTTGAGGGTCTTCTTAAGAGCATTGGCTTAGTAAAAGATTTTGCCCCCTTAGTTTATGTAGTAGGCCATGGTTCTAGTAGCGTTAACAATCCGCATTTTGCTGCTTACGACTGTGGCGCATGTTCGGGTAGACCAGGCTCAGTAAATGCCAGGGTAATTTGCCATATGGCTAATCATGAAGGCGTGCGCGAAATCTTAGCGGGGCGAGGCATATCAATACCTGCGCTTACACAATTTGTTGGTGCGTTGCACGATACCACGCGCGATGAAATACTCTTTTTCGATGAGACGTTCTTGAATGATGAGAATAAATGGAGGCACACTAGTAATGAGCAAGTATTTGCCATAGCATTAGATCATAACGCTAAGGAGCGATCCAGGCGTTTTGAGATTGTTAACTCTTCTTTAAGTGCAGAAATGGTTCATGACAAAGTGAAACTGCGGTCTGTTTCTTTATTTGAACCAAGACCAGAGCTTAATCATGCCACCAATGCCTTGTGCATTGTAGGCGATCGGTCCTTAACTAAGGGATTATTTCTAGACAGGCGTTCATTTCTTAATTCATACGACTATAGAATAGATCCTGATGGTAAATACCTGTTCTCTATTTTGAAAGCAGCAGCTCCTGTTTGTGGTGGTATCAATCTGGAGTATTATTTCTCCAGAGTCGATAATCAAAAACTGGGTGCAGGCACTAAGCTTCCGCATAATGTAATGGGCTTGTTTGGTGTGGCCAATGGCATTGATGGTGATTTACGTCCAGGCTTACCGAGTCAGATGATTGAAGTGCACGATCCAATTCGTTTGTTGATTATTGTGCAGCATTTTCCGGAGGTTGTAGCCAATGTGATACAACAAACGAAGGAAACACATGAGTGGTTTATCAATAATTGGGTGAATCTGGCAGTACTACATCCAGAAACAAAAGAAGTATTTGTTTACCGTGAAGGTCAACTTATTTCGCGCATCCAGGAAAATCAGCCCACCCGCATTGCCAACAATCTGGAGCAGCTGGTGGAGACGCATCAAGAAAACTTACCTGTATACTTAATTGCGTAAATCATGGAATACTACTTACAAATTTTCATTGTTATTCCTTTGCTTGGCTTTATCACAAGCTTATTGGCATCTCGCACCAGCGAGGCGCTGCTGTCACGCATAGCTTTTGTAACCGTTGGTTTAAATGTACTATTGGTAAGCGTATTCACTGTTTGGTGGATTCTTGCAGGTCATGCTACACTCAACCTTCGCGACTTTGTTATTTTTCAATCGGAGCACTACGAGTTTTTGATTGATTTCTGTTTCGACAAAGTGGCTGCTGTGTACCTGATGGTCGGCTCTATCCTCACCTTTTTAGTAACCATTTATAGCAGATTCTATTTGCATCGTGAGGAAGGATACAAGCGCTTTTTTAATACAGTGCTTTTCTTTTATCTGGGTTATACGATTGTAGTGCTTTCCGGAAATTTGGAAACGCTTTTTATAGGATGGGAAATATTGGGAATCTCTTCATTCCTGCTCATCGCTTTTTATAGAGATCGCTATTTACCAGTAAAAAATGCTGTAAAGGTTTTCTCCATTTATCGCATTGCAGATGTAGGTCTAATTCTGGCCATGTGGTTAAGTCATCATTTATGGGGGCAAAACATCACTTTTATTGAGTTTGATAATGGAGCCCTTGTCAATGCACAATTACAATCGCACGCGCTGGTGGGCATCTTGGTATCGCTGATGATTCTTTTATCAGCTGCTGCGAAATCCGCCCAATTGCCTTTCTCATCGTGGTTACCAAGAGCGATGGAAGGCCCTACTCCATCAAGTGCTATATTTTACGGATCGCTGTCGGTGCATATAGGAGTGTTTATTCTGTTAAGGACCTTTCATTTCTGGGAACACCAGCTCTCTATTCGAATTTTAATAGGTCTGCTTGGCTTATTCAGTAGTTTAGTAGCAACGGGCATTGCCAGGGTTCAGTCATCTGTTAAGAGCCAGATTGCTTATTCTTCTATTGCACAGATTGGTTTGATCTTTATAGAGGTGGCCGCAGGGTTCGATAACCTGGCACTTTTCCATTTTGCTGGTAATGCGTTTTTGAGAACGTATCAGTTGCTGGTTTCTCCTTCGGTGGTCAGCTATTTAATACGGGAACAGTTCTATCATTTTGTTCCTCGCCAGCACACCATTGAAGATTCGCTTCCTAAAAAGATAGAGTATACTATTTACATGCTTTGCTTAAAGGAATGGCATTTAGATGCATTCATGTACCGCTTTTTATGGAAGCCAATAAAATGGGCGGGTAACAAGCTCGGTTTTTTGCAAGCTCGGGGCGTAATTATTTTTCTGATAGTTGCGGCATTGATTGGCATGTTGGCTATTTTGTATCAGGCATACATTCCAATGGTCTTCAGTAAATATCTCCCTTATGTGTTTGGGCTTATAGGTCTTATCATGGTTTTCAAAGCTTTTACCAAGCGGAAAAATGTACAGGTGAGTTTATTGCTGGTAGTCGCCAATCACTTTATGATTGCCCTGGCAGTATCTTTCAATGAACACTTTGGCTACGACCACACAGTAATCTATCTCAGTGGAATAGTTGTGTCAGGCTTGTTAGGTTATTTGGCCTTGCTTCGTTTGAAGGCATTGGAACCGCAAGTTGATTTAGAAAGATTCTATGGCTATTCATACGAACATCCAAAAATTGCATTTGTATTTTTATTAGCCTGCCTGGGGCTGGCAGGTTTTCCAATCACGCCTACATTCTTAGGCGAAGATTTAATTTTTAGTCATATACATGAAGACCAGTTTGTATTGGCATTTATGGTAGCCTTGAGTTTTATCATAGATGGCTTGGCACTTATCAGAATGTACGCCAGGGTTTTTATGGGGCCTCATGTAAAGTCGATGTACGAAATGGCGTACCGATCTTCTTAATCACTTAATCGAAAAGATAATAATATGAAAAACATCAATATTCCAAAAGATGGTCTTCAAGGCCTTAAGGAAAACTGGCGATCGGATATGATCTCAGGCTTTCTGATTTTCTTAATTGCTATGCCTCTTTGCCTAGCTATCTCAAAAGCTTCTGGTTTTCCTCCGATTGCCGGGATTTATACGGCCATCATCGGAGGCTTGCTTGTGTCTTTGTTTATGGGATCACGCATTACCATTAAAGGACCCGCTGCAGGTTTAATTGCCATTTCGGTGGGTGCTGTTGAGGAGTTGGGGCGAGGAGATAATATGAAGGGGTATCAGCTAACCTTGGCCGTTATCGTTATAGCATCGCTTATACAAATTCTTTTTGGTTTGTTTAAAGCAGGCAAGCTGGGTGATTTTTTCCCAGCATCTGCTGTGCATGGCATGTTGGCGGCTATTGGCATCATTATTATATCCAAACAGCTACCGGTTTTGTTTGGGGAGCAGGCTAGAGGCAAAGAACCATTGGAGTTACTGGCCGATATACCTTATATGCTGGCCAACATGAACCCCGAGGTGGCTTTTATAGGGATTATTAGTTTGATTATTTTATTCACCCTGCCAACTATAAAAAACCGATTCATTAAGCTGATACCGGCTCCAATGTTAGTATTGCTGATTGCAGTACCACTTGGTTTGTATTACGATTTTCAACATGAGCATGATTACTCTTTAGCGACCATCAGTTATCATATCATCCCGGATAACCTGCTGGTTCAATTGCCGGATACTTTTTTGGGAGGAATAACTTTTCCGGATTTCAGCGAAATTTTTTCTCTGACTTCTATTAAGTACATTATCATGTTTGCCTTAGTAGGAAGTTTAGAATCTATACTTAGTGCCAAGGCAATTGACATATTAGATCCCTATAAACGCAAGTCTGATTTAAACAAAGATACACTGGCGGTGGGTGCCGGAAACCTGGCAGCTGGCTTAATTGGAGGGTTGCCTATGATTTCTGAAATAGTCAGATCATCTGCCAACATCAATAATGGGGCGAAAACCCGCTGGTCTAATTTCTTTCATGGCCTGTTCTTATTGCTCTTTGTTGCTTTGGCTGCACCACTCATTGGATTAATTCCTAACGCTGCTCTGGCAGCCATGCTTATTTATACCGGTTTCAGGTTAGCATCACCCAAAGAATTTCGCAAAACATGGAAGATAGGATGGGACCAGCTAATAATTTTTGTAACCACGATAGTCGTTACGTTAGCGACTGATTTATTGCTGGGGATATTTGCAGGAGTTGTAATGCAATTGGCCTTACACATTATTCGCGGAGCCTCTGTTAATGTCCTCTTCAAATCGCACGCAATAGTGGAAGAGAGTAAAGATGAATACCTGGTGAAGGTCAAGGGTTCGGCAATATTTTCGAATTATTTGAGCTTCAAGAAATCTTTAGATAAGATTAAACCAGGTAAAAGAGTGATCTTCAATTTTTCGGAAGCTAAAATTATTGATCATACTTTTTTAGAACATCTCCATCACTTTGAAGAAGACTATCATCGTACAGGTGGGCAAATCATCATTCAAGGTATTGGTAAGCATAAGACTCATTCAGAGCATCCGCTTTCTACACGGGTATTTTCTAGTGTTCTGGATAATAAAATTGAGTTTAAGCTTAATGACAGACAGGTGACTTTGCGTGATTTTTCGGAAGAGCATGATTTTGCTTTCTATCCAATGACACTGCGCAACATGGCTAA
>JALHOT010000003.1 GCA_022842845.1 Cyclobacteriaceae bacterium
AAAATCTCAAGACCGTAGTGATCTATTCGACACTAGGACTTGGCACTGCTACCGGACTGTTTTTTCTGGCGCGTCACTTTTACAAAAAGACAAGAGCGAATGTATCTCAAAAGCGAAGTTTAGAGGTAGGCGATCCGGCAACATTTGCCAAGCAATTGAAGATGGCCTTTGATAATGACAATTATGCAGGTTGGGGAACGAATGAAAAGATGGTGATGCAAGTATTTAATGAAATACCATCCAAGAGCATGTACTCAAAAGTACAGAAGGAGTACGCCAACCTCTATGGCAAAAGTCTGAATGCAGACCTGGAAGACGAATTGAGCAGTGAAGAGTATAACGAGCTGATAAGGATTTTAAACGCGAAGAACTAATGGCGAAAAAGGCATTGAAGGGGAAGACGAAAGCACAAACGAAAAAGCCGAAAGCAAAAAAGACAGCAACACCAAAAAAGAGTCAAGGCAAGAAGGGTGCTGTTAAACCTGCGAATGTATTTATCTACGCATTGGCTCTAGCTGCCCTTGGCGGTGGTGGGTATCTGGTATATGATAGGATTAAAAGAAAGAAGTTGGCTGAACAAAATCAGTTGCCTTCAGACAACAACGATACAATCATTATCAATAACACACTACCAGCTTCGTTTAGCACCTTCACATCAAGAGTTCTGAGTTCAGCCAGTGACAGTTTCCCTTTAAAGAGAGGAAGCCGAGGTACGCGAGTCACCATGCTTCAACAGGCCTTAGCGAAGACTACTCCATCCATTATGATTGATGGACAATTCGGACCACAAACAGCGGGAGCATTAAAGACAGCGGGGTATCCTGAAATTGTTGATGAAACACTCTTCAACAAAATCACAGGTTCGACTAAAGGTTCTGTCCAGGTGGTGTTCAATCCTTCGGCATTAGCTGAGAGTCTTTACAAAGGTGCCCAAGCCAAGAATCTTGTTCAAGTGATGGATATTTTAAAACAGCTAAAATCTGTAACAGAATATTCAGCGGTGAATGAGTACTACAAAAAGCAAAGCTTTATCTCAAAGACTATCGTAACCGATCTTCTCGAATATGCCTTCAAAAGCAATGAAGCTGCCAAGGTGCAGATACGAAATGAATTCCTGCGCATAGGTTTAAAAGTAAGCTCTGCGGGAACGTGGAGCCTACAAGGAATCCGACTCTACAAAGACCTCGTCACTATCCGCGAAACAGTGGTAACGGATGCCAGGAATAACCGGATACCTGTGCGCAGGAATACAATACTCGGAGATGAATTGGAAGTCGCTAATGGAATGACATGGTTCAAGTCAATTGATAACAGCATTCTGAAAGTCCCAACGCAGGACGCGAAGTACACTTAAACAAATAATAACAATGGCAAAGTTTGAAAACTTCGCAGGGAAACTCCTGCGATTAGAGGGAGGGTATGTGAATCATCCATTGGACAAAGGAGGCCCGACTAAGTATGGAGTCATTCTTTCCGTGTGGAAGGAACACGGCCATGACAAAGATGGTGATGGAGACATTGATGCAGAAGACATCAAAAAACTCAGTGAAGAAGATGCGAAGTGGATCGCAAAGAAAATCTTTTGGGATTACTTCCAGGCAGACTTCATCCTGAATGAATCAGTAGCTCAGTTCATTGTCGATTGGGGTTACAATTCAGGAAGGAAGACAGTTGCCAAGATTGTGCAGCGTGTCATTAAGGTAGACGTTGATGGAATTGTAGGAGCAAAAACACTTAGTGCAATCAACTGTGCTGATCAGGAGCGTTTGTTTAATCTACTTAAGATTGAACGTCAGGTATTCTTGAACAACATCATCAAGAGAAGGCCAGACCAAATTGTATTCTATGATGGATGGATGAATCGAGTGAATTCATTCCGCTTTAAGCAAGCTGCATAAATCAAACAGGTAAAGAGTAAAACACATGCTATCAAGAATAAAGGGAATTTTGAAAGAGTACGGCTTTGTCCTATACACAAGGCCTTATGAGCTTAACATCGTTGGGCTACGAAGTAAAAGTGTAGAATCAAATTCCTTTGATGATGAGATTCATGTGTTTTACACTTTGCCCAATGGCAAATGGAATTATCACATTTATCCAGCAACCACTGATCCAGGAACATTCTGGTTAAATAATCCTGCCTATCCACAAGGCACAGCCATTCTTGCCCAGGGTCAGAATGTGGATGCCTACTCCATTGGAAAACATCGAGGAAAGTATGAAGCGCTTGTTCAGCAAAAACCAGTTACCGTCATACGCGATTATGACCGCGATGCTATTCTGGACTTTAACAATGGCGAAAACCAAACAGGGCATTTTGGAATCAACATTCACAGAGCATCTGTTTCAGGAACAACAAAATCTATTGACCAATACTCTGCCGGATGCCAGGTATTTAAAAGTGCAGATGACTTTCTGGTGTTTATGGAGCTTTGTAAAAACCATGCAAAGCTTTATGGAAATAAATTCAGTTACACCCTGATTGATTTCAGATCGCTCAGAAGAATTACGCTCAAGCGAGTAATAACAGCAACAACTGTTTTCGCTGCTATCGCTTTGGGCTGGGTTTTTAAACCAAATATCAATAGTTAATGGAAGGACTTACTCCACCATTTTATTCGAGAACCGATGAACTGCTTTATAAAATCTATTTAAAGCTTCAGGGAGGAAGTATGCCTGGACTAACAGCAAACGATATTAATACGCTTTCTAAACTCAATGCCATTCTTGAGGATGGAGAACTTATTAGTCAAAGTCAGTTCAACGATACAATTATGGCTTTGCGTGGGAATGTTCCTGTAAATGCGAATACACTGGAGAAGCTTTATAACATCATTCAAGGTATGCAGTCACTCAAAAGAGAAGACTTTGATACTTTAGAAGAGTTAAATGCGATTCTCTCAGATGCAGACCTTGTTCGTATCCAAGATTTAGCAGATGCTCTTGTAGCACTTAATCTTAAACAACGAAAATTTCAATTTTACTTTCCCGATAGCCAATGGGATGACGATCACAACCAAAGTCTGCGAAGAGACCGCTTTGTTATGCGTGGAAAAATTACAGCCTTAACGGACGACTTTACAAATGCTTTATCGGCAGTGTCTTATAAAACACGAATTGATACATCAAGTACATGGGCATATCACTTAAACACAAGCGCATTACAGAATTGGATTAATGCTAACATCTCCGGAAATGAACAAACAGGAACAAGGTATTGGATCAGATGCATCCCGACTTATAAATCGGGGCATTATGATGAAGCTATGAATGTTTTAACCTACGTTGTTTAAAATGGAACACAACCTTCTATTCAAATGCTTACAGTGCTTCTAGTTCGCTAAAATTTTCCTTAGCACGATTATACTCCTTCTTCATCCATTCGTATTTATTTTTTATACTGTCATCATCGCTCTGTAATCCCTTGCTAATCATTTCTCTTAATTTTTGATAATAGGTGGCTTGATCTGTGTAAGCGCGTACATCTTTAATATAATCAATATGAGAATAGCCAGATTCTTCTATCGCAATTACAAATTGCCCAGGATAATCAGCAATTACTTTATCATCGCCATTTTTTAAATCTAATACAGATTTGTCCAACAAAATTCTTGGATAGTTTGCAATTTTGGATTCTAAATAATAAGCGCAATTCATGGCTGGCCCGAAAACAAATTCAGTGTCGTGATGGATTTGCCCATATGTTATACCTCCTCTAAAAACAACTCCTTCTTTAATCATCGCAATACTCAGTTCTTTGAAAAAGTTGAAATTCATAAAATAATGACCAACCGGTAGGACTGAAAGCACTATCGAATCTGAAAACTGCGTTATTTCTAATTCGCTTTCGGAATTTATTGTAGCATTAAACCAGTCTCTAATGAATCCATCAATTTTCCTAAGAATTGAGTAAATCATGAATGGGTTGTCTAGGTATTCTTTGGAAACCATTTTTCCAAACCCAAGGATATCGATAAAACATACGATCTTATTTTTATAATTAACCATGAGTAATAATTTCACTAAATATAGTGGCAAAGGTGGTGGCAATTTGGTGGCAAAAGAAAAAAATACCTCAAAAAACAAGGCAAAATGGAGGCAAAGTTGTGAGGAAGCCTTAGGAAGAAGTGGCAATAAAACTCATGGTTTAACTCAGGTTTGAGGAAACCTGAAGCAATCCCAGGCAAAAAATTTTAACTCCAGCGGGATCACAACAAAGCCTCAGATTGAAAAATCTGGGGCTTTTTTATTTTGGTTTTAACACAATCTTCCAAAAATTTAAAATGGGTATCAATGAGTATCATTTGCTACTCATCACAAAAATTCAAACTATCCTGGTGAACGTCTTAAATAGGAAACCAAAATTACGAGTTGCCCACACCTAAAACTGCTTCAAATATACAATCTTAAAAACTCCTTGCTGACTATTAATACGACACGTTACTTGTGTCTCATTATTTGTAAAATCCTGTCGGTTATCATTCAAAACCAAAAAAAATGAATGACAAGGGTTTATACTACCATTGGAGTCGCGTGTTTAAGGTGGATCTATTAATTGCTGAATTTTATTGATAAAAACTGTTCCACTGGACAAGTGGATTTAGTGCCAACCAGATTTCAGCAGTAGCCAAATCGGTTGATACCGAAGCCGAGGATATACCTAAATCACTAATTTCATTTCGACTGTTAAGGAGTAATAGTGTCAATAGCAAACAAGTGAATCTCATAATAGTTTTCACTTAGGTAATCAATACTTTGCGTGAAATATTTCTATAAACCAGTGAACTAATCACAAAAGTCAGTACTGCAAAGACTAAGAGCCCTACAATGTCAGCGCTACTTGTTGAATCAACTTGACCGTAATGAAAAGTAAACGTTGGCAGTCTTTCAAAATCAGTTTTTGTCATCCATTCGTTATTGAACATGCGGGGTAAGAAATAAGCACGCCATTCTTCGGCAAATGCCACGACCTGACTACGATAGGAATCATAATGACGTGATGAAGTACCTGCCACATCGTTCAGTGCGTTTTGTAAAAGTAAGGAGGGTGAGATGAACCGAAACGATTCTACAAACTGCTGCTGAGCGCTTAGTTTTGTTTGATACTCTTCTAGCACCGGAGCCACTGACTTTTTCACAACATCTTGCGAAGCAAAATATCCCAGGTAAAACTGATATTGATTCTGAATGGTTGTGTCGCGTTGTGCCAACTCCGGGTGATCACGATAGTAACTGCTTAGAATTGTATCAGCCACTTTCTCAGCATCTGACTTTGCTATGCGCATTTCATGTATCATGTTGATTCGTGAAGGAACAGGATATAAACTATTCGCCAACTGACTGATTGCAGCCGGAAGTAACAAGACCAAAATCACCCAAAAAGAAATGATCGTTATGGCATTAGTACCAGATGACCTGCCAAAAGCATTTACGATGAGTGAAACGGTAAACCAAAAGAAAATGTAAAGGGTAACCAGTGCTACTATCAAAAGAACTGATGAAAATACTTCTACAATGGGGATGCCTGCAATTACCAAGGCAAGGATAAGAGATGTTGTCACAATGGTTGTCATAATAAAAAAGCGCAAGATCATTTTATTAAACAGCCATGCAAAGAGCGACACTGGTTGGGCTAGTGTTAACCTTAATGAGCCTTGTTCCTTTTCAGATGATAATAAATTATAACTGAAGGCCAATACCAATAAGGGTAATAAGTAAATTAGTACAAACGCCAAATCAAAACTACCAAACATGAGTTGCACGGGATTGCTCAACTCGCCAAAACTTAGCACGTACGATTCTCCATAAAGAGTTGGTTTAATGGTGTGCGTAAACAAGTCGCTCTGACCAGTTGAAAGAAATGCCAAAGGAGCAGGCTGCATAGCTGCTACCCTTGGTGCACGGTTGCCAATAAAATTTAATCTTCGTGGATTAAGCCAAGGCTCAACTGTCTTCAAGCCACGCTCTACAGAATCAATATTAGCTTTAAAATCGCTATCCGCTGCACGCATTACGGCAAGGCTTGCTTCCACCTCGGCTTGACGTAAAGCCACTTTTTTTGATCCGTTATTGGCAGCAAAGAGGCAAAGTGCGATAAAAATTATCAAGAGTGTTGATACCCACTTATCGCGCGATAGCTGCAACCATTCATATTTTATTTGATGTAAAAACATACGAGTTCAATTTAAAGAATGCTCATTTTTTTAACAGATACCATTAGCATAAGCGAAGTAGTCACTAACCATGCGATGAGTACGCCAATGTTGTTCAGGTTACTGCTCAATATTTGGCTATAGGTCACTGGCTCGTAAGTGAAATCCGGAATATCCTTCCATAATGATTTATCGGCAAGATAATCCCAATCTCCATAGGTTGAATTTTCGGCAAAGTGCATATTGAGTTTATCCATCATCATAATGCGATACTTCTCTGCTGCGTTGCTAAAGTGCCAGTGGGAGGCATAGTCAGTTCTACACAAGGCCATCGATAAAAAACGAGTGGGTAAGTACGGTGAAAGAACTGATGCCACACGGTAAACACTTGTTTGATTCTCGTAAGTGGTTTTCAGTTGTTCGTGATGCTTAAAATAAATTTCTGCGGTGTGCTCTTCTCCCTTTTGCATGAGGTAGCCA
The DNA here is from genome assembly GCA_022842845.1 of Cyclobacteriaceae bacterium. GTDB lineage: Bacteria > Bacteroidota > Bacteroidia > Cytophagales > Cyclobacteriaceae > Chryseotalea. Next base: position 6,633 of record JALHOT010000003.1, read on the forward strand.
TCCCAATTGAAAGGCAATTGCTGCACACTGTCCACATTGTACTTTTTCAGTGTTTCTTGTTCCAATTGTTTCGCTTCGGCACTAAAAGGGTTGTGTCCATCCAATCCTTTACGCTCGTCTTCCTGTACGGCTGCTACAAACTGGCTTTGTGTTGGATAGGGACTCATGCTTTCTGCTATACGATTGGCGACTTTAGGCATACCCAAACAGGCTACCATCCAAATAGCAAGCAGTGACACTAACGCAATGTTTGATTTTTTTGCCCATGCAGAAACTACCAGTGTAATGTTAGTAAACACGGCATAGTAGAGTAAATAAAACAGAAACAGAATGGCTAAGGCTCCAATACTAAATTCACCAAAGTCTTGCACATTGCCTAACAACAAAACACTAAGAATAAAACCAGGAATGATGACCAAGAGCACAGCTATGAAAAGCCCAAGCCATTTTCCTCCTGTCAATATACGTGAGGATACTCCCTGGCTCTTAAGCAGTCGCAAGGTTCCGTTTTCACGTTCGCTCGTAAAGCTGTTGAAGCCGGTAAGTATAATGAAGAGTGGAATGATGAAGAGCAAAATGAAATCCGGAGTGAGGTCACCAAAGCGAGAAATCGCAGTTTGATCTTGCGCGGCCATGTACTGTGCATCATTGCGCCTGTGTGCCTCCAGGTAAATACTTATGCCCGCATACTTATCAACACCCTGGTCGATTAGCGACAAAGAATATTTGGGCTTAAATGCGTAGGTACCGTAATGCGCTGCCGAATGTGGATTTTTATTATCCTGACTCACCCAAACATTCCTGGCGTTTTCCTTAGCCGTTACATGTTGGTTATTAACCCACTGATAATAGTTTTTGCTAATTACTGCGGCCACCACAAGTAAGGCAACCATCACAAATGCCATCACGCGAAAGCGACCTTCGCGAAGAAGCTCTTTTAGTTCTTTGAATGCGATTGTTCTTATCATAAACAAATTGAATTAATTCATGTGTTGGAGATAGAGCTTTTCCAGGTCAGTATGGTTGATCTGATCAGTAGTAAGTTGTTCAACCAAAGTCCCTTGCTTCATAATACCGATGTGTGTACCCGTTTCTTTTGCGCGAAACAGATCATGTGTTGCCATGAGTGTGGCGACTCCTCGCGACTTGAGCTTGTTCAGTAATTCAGAAAATTCATTACTCGCTTTTGGATCAAGTCCTGATGTGGGCTCATCTAACAATAGTACCTCTGCATTCTTGGCGAGGGCAAGCGCCACACCTACCTTTTGCCGCATTCCCTTGGAATAGGTAGATACCCGTTTAGCATGTGCATCCACTTGCAAGCCTGCATCCGACAAAGCACTTTGCAACACCTCTTTATTTTGTTTGCTGCCGGACAGGCCAGCGAAGTAAGCCAGGTTTTCTAAACCCGTAAGATTCGGGTATAGCATCAAACTCTCAGGGATGTAGGATAATAGTTTTTTAGTAGCCAGTGAATGTTTCGAAACGGATAAGCCGTTAATGAGGGCTTCTCCTCCTGATGGTTCGACAAAATTTAAAAACAAGTTGATTGTAGTTGTCTTGCCCGCACCATTGGCACCCAGCAAACAAAATACATCGCCTTTGTTTACAGTAAAGCTTACAGCGTTAAGGGCCACTTGCCCGTTATAACTTTTCGAAAGGTTCTTTGCTTCCAGCATGTGTTTATTATTTTAATGTATTAATAGTCAAGTCTGAGTAAGAGCCGCTTTTCTCCGGCATGCGAAACCGGTGGTGAGCGATGAACAATTCCTTTGTTTTTGTTTTTTGAAGACCCTTCTCCTTTTAGGACACCAACCTCAAAGGGTTGCATGTGCTGGATCTTAAATTCATTTTTGATGATCTGATGATTCTCTCCGTTCATAAGCTTAGCACGGTTTACATAAGCATCTTCAACCCATTCGGTGCCTTTGCCTATATAGGTGCAGAGCAAACGTAAGTCATAGCGGTCCGTGTGAAATTTGCTACAGGCGTCATCACTAACCACTTTAAGGTGTAGCTGTACAACGTCTTCCTTTATGATGTCCATAAAAGCAGTTGTCAGCCTGGTTACATCATCGGTTAAAAAACATTTGCCGGTGAGATACCATTGATGGTTGTCCAGTTGCTCTGACACTACAGCCTTGACACTATCGCGCCTTACAACAGCATGTATGCCTTTGAAATTATGTTCAATAAGAATTGTTGCATACTGCACTATCTCCTCCTGGATCGGTCGCTTTAAACAAGCCAGATTTATTTCCTCCGACTGGATAGCGGATAACTCGCGCAGGCTTGCTACTTGCGCAGCTCTGCAAAGCCGAGGTGTAAAAAAGTTTACTAACATGGTACTACTTATTTTTTGATGGACATCGTTCACATTCCTTGCAGCTCCCCTTTATCAGCATGTGAAAACTTTCGGCATTAAAAATTTCCGGCACTCGTGGAAGTGATAAAGAGTACTCTTTCAAACAAAATACTTTTTCACATCTAGTGCATTCAAAGTGAACATGATTCGCAACGGATGCTCCAGGAGGGGTTAATGCATATTTAAGTACCCCATTTTCACAAACCACTTTATGAATGAATTTTTTTTGCAATAAGGTTTTAATAGTGCGGTAAATAGTGGTTCTATCACATGGTGAACAAACGACTTGCTTTAGCTCGTTTTCAGAAAAGGCACGTCCAGCATTATTAGTAAAATGAGTTACTACCTCATCGCGCAAACGCGTGTTCCTTAAGCTTAGTTGGTGAACAACCTTATCATGCTTCTCTGTCATCGTCAATTTATTCAAGGTCATCAATAGTCCGTCATTCTAAAGGCCAGGAATCACTAAATTTCCCCCCATTCAAATAGTGCTTGATTTCGTTTTCATTGCAAAGGCATGCAGTAAGTTCTTCTGTAATTTTCTCTATGTTCAACTCTTGTCCGATGATGACTAGTTCATTTAATCGATCTTCCCAGGTAGCATCCCATTTCATTTTGAGTGCCTCCCGGCTTTCAATAAATGCTGGATTTCTTAGCCGTTGCGATTTAGGTACAGATGCCCACCACTTCCCATAAATTTCTGCTCGTACTGATCCACCTGCCTGACTCCAGAGTATCACTTGGTCAGGTCTGGAAACCATCCAAAAAATGCCCTTGCTCCGAATCACTGAAGTAGGAAATTGTTGCTGTAAATATTTCCAGAGCCTTTCAGGATTAAAGGGGCGATGGTCTCTGAACACGAATGAGTTTATACCATACTCTTCGGTCTCAGGAGTATGCAAATTGTTCAATTCTTTTATCCATCCGGCAGACTGTTGTGCCTTTTCGTAATTGAAAAGATGTGTATTGAAGATTTCAGCAGGCTCAACTTTACTAAAAGATGTTTTAATGATCCGTGCGTCTGGATTAAGTTTTATAAGGGTACCTTCTAATAGTTTAAGGTTTTCGGCACTAATCAAATCGGTTTTGTTTAGCACAATGACGTTGGCAAACTCTACCTGCTCTGTGAGTAGATTTACTATACTCCTCTGGTCTTCCGCGTCATCTATCATCTTGCGAGAAAGTATTGTGTCGGCACTACCAAAGTCTTTAAAGAAATTGAAAGCATCAACTACCGTAACCATTGTGTCTAACCTTGAGATGTCAGCCAGGTTTAGTAGTTGTTCCCCTGTATCAAACGTGAAGGTTTGTGCTACCGGAATCGGCTCTGATATACCTGTGCTTTCTATTAACAGATAGTCAAACTTGTTTTGCTTGGCAAGCGTGGCTACTTCTTTAATCAAATCCTCCCGAAGTGTGCAGCAAATGCAACCGTTACTCATCTCTACTAACTTCTCTTCGGTGCGCGATAGTTTAACACCGTCTTTTACTAACATGGCATCTACGTTTACTTCGCTCATGTCGTTTACTATAACAGCTACCTTTAATCCATCACGATTGTTAAGCACGTGGTTAAGCAGGGTTGTTTTACCCGCACCGAGAAATCCGCTCAAAACGGTTACTGGTAGTTTACGGGTCTTTTTAAAAGGGTTCATCATTTTTTATCGGTGCATTAATTCGTCTCTGTAGTTTTTCAATTTGTGCTTTCATCTCTTGTTGAACCGAAAATATTTGCTCTGGAGTAAGTTCAACAGCCTTCTCATGATGGTGTGCGTGATTGGCATGATCATGTTCGTGAGATTCATTTCCCGGCACTTCCACCAAATTGCCTTCCCATTTTTTCAAGGCAGTTCGCCAAGCCACGACAGAGTCCTTTACATAATTTATATTCTGCTCCAGCGTGTCCAGTTGTTGATCCAACACAGAAGCCAGGGCAACTGCCTCATTGTGTAATTGGGCAGCATTCGTTAACAGCTCGTCTTCTTTTTTGGAGGGAGAACATTGCGTCATATAAAGTGATAGAAATACAATGGATACAATTCTTTGATTCTTCATATTCAATTTGTTATGAGTGAAGCATCTTTGAGGATAAAATTCATATGATTGATATCAGCATCATTTAAATGAAGAATACCTTTTACCACTATAATCTGGTCTGATTTTAGTTTGGGATGTTTGGATGGAAACACGATTTCAGCTACTGATTCGGGGCCAGCGCCACCACAAAAAAAGCATTGCGAATAAGGATATTTTGAAAGGATAAGAGTTTGGTTGTTATCTAAGTCCATAGGCATATAGTGTCCGCGCAAGGTTACTTCCTTGCCTTCTAATGATTTGATTTGGCTATCGAAAAATGGAATCAGAAAATACTCATCATACTCTTTTAAAAACTTAGGAGAGAATTTAACTCTTGCGAAAGCCTCCCAACCATTGACGGTTTGTGCGTGAATTTGAAGGGTGCTTACCAACAAAACGAGTAATATAAGTCTCATATTCCAGTATGGTGTTTTTGACACAGTTTGTAATTAATAAAATGTGCCAGAGCAATTGATAGGGCACCAATAGAGGTGAGAAGAATTTCATATAGCCCGCTGTCTATGAATTGCCCTAGCAAAATCATGGCAAACCCAGTGAGCAAAAAAAGCAAGGCATTCAACTTTTGATGATGCCTGAAATAGGAAGGTAATAATGAGAAACATCCAACAATACTGCTAATACCAATGATGCTATATTCAATAGTCTCATTTTCCAAAAAGGATAAAGCACCAAACGCGGAGAATGACAAGAGCATGGGCACGGCAATACAGTTTACGGCACAAATTGTTGACGCCCAAAAGCCTGTGGTATCTAGGGAAGGTTGGATAAAAAATGATTTCATGTTAGTAAAGTTCTATATGATGTGAAAATCAAAATATGGACTGAGACAGCTAAAGTTAGATAGGAGTAATTCACCTAAATACAAACCTAAATGACAACCAGCTGCTCAGTCCAAAGTCTTAGTTCACATTAATTGTAAAGGATAAATCAATATCTGATTCACCTGTGCTCGATGTGGAAGTAGTCGTTTTTAGATCAGGCTGATGCTTTAGTACAACACGGAAAGTCCCTGATGCAGCTGCAGCAGCTGTTGTCCAGGATGTACTCAGGCCTAGGGGTAAACCATTGGAATCTTCATCATTGTAATTCACCGCATCTGCACGAGCATCAATGTTTCCATTACCGCCAGGATTAGAAAAAACATTGTTCGTCCAGCCAAAGAAAAACATGTGTTCATCACCTTCTTCTTCTACTTCAGCGGTTATATCGTACTCCTCTTCAGAAGGGTCAGCCAGTCCATTGATTAATTCAATCGTAAGTGTATAAGCCTTATTGGTAACCAGATTAATAGGACCATCCACCGTTAAGTCTTGAACGCCTTCACCATCTGGATCAGTGGCAGTAACGGTCACAGTAGTTCCTCCACCTGTTGGTGTAAAGGTGAGTGTGGCCTCAGTAATTAATTCAGGAGTATCCTCCTTTTTTGGATCGTCTTCTTCACATCCCGACAATACTGCCATGGAAGAAATCAATAAACCAGTCATTAATAAACGAATTGAATTGGGAGTAATTAAAAATTGTTTGTGTTTCATGATTAATTATAGTTTAGTTTAAAATGTACACTTGATAGAAAGAAGTAGGTTTGTCCCCAAGTCATCAGCATAGTATCGGAATCGATTTGTGTATTCCCTATACTTCGTATTGAGCGTGTTTTCAGAAGTTACCATAAAGTCATACTTAACCTTTTCCCTGCGCAGCGATATGCCTGCTGACATATTCCAAAGCCAGTAAGCATCTGGAGCATCCATAAAATCGAAATTGTCTTCGCTGCCTTGCAGTGGATCGGTGTCATTCTCAATAGCTTCCTGAAACTCCCTAACAGTAATTGTGCGGGGTGCACGGTGTTGCTTATCAATGAATTTTACTTTGGACTCAGCAAAGAAATTTCCGGAGTTGGCAATGGAGACACTTTGGTAGCGCAAAGCCACTTCGTAGCGATTAGAGGGAATGAAGACGAGGTAGTCGTTATTCGTTTCATCCGAAGCACGCAGAAGCGCCACCTTGTTACTTAAGCTCCAATGGGGGTCTATACTCCATATCCCAGAAAGATCTGCACCTAAAAAGAGTGCATCTGTTTGCGTGTAGCGAAAATAGGGATATACGCCTCTTACATTTTGTGTAATACCTGTTGGACGTAAATAGATATAGTTAAAAATGTAGTTAGCGTAGACCGTAGCATCCAGCGTGAAATTTTTCCACTGCCTCTGATAGCTGCTTACCCACTTTACAGCTTGTTCGGTGTTGAAGGAAACATCATCAATGTCCATCACTTCATTTGTGGTGTCGTTTAAAAGTAAACCATACTCAATAGCGGCAGCGCTTTGGTGTGTGCCTAAACTGTATAGCTCAGCCACGTGTGGTGGTCGCCATGCACTACTTATGTTCATGCTTAGCACTTGATTTGCCTTTAGTTGGAGAGTGGCTCCAATGGTAGTGCTTGCGTTATGAAAGTTTGAAGTGGTTTTATATAAGGAGTTTTTAAAATCATAGCCTGTTACATTGTAGAGTCGGTAGTCATAGCGAGCACCAATATCTACCGTCAGGTTATTGAAAAAGTATTTATTAATGCCAAATACTCCTGTTGTCAAAGAAGTAAAATTGGGAATGAAAGGAATACGTTGTGTACCAAAGATGTTATTGTTATCCTGAAACATCCCATTCATGCCAAAGCAAGTAGTGCGTTTATTATTCCTGCTTGTTTCAAGTTCTGCTTCTACTGTATGTGTATTGAGTTTTAAGTCTATCGAAGGGATACTTGAAAGACTTCCAATCCGTATATCAAATTCTTTACGGTTGTTATTTTGAAATGCATATTGAACCCTCCATTCACCGAGAGAAGAATGTATGTGTCCGTTAATCTTTAAGAGGTTGTGGCTTACCTCCTGGCGAGGCTCCTCTATCGTATAGCTGAAATCGGAAGTATATTGTGGTGGCGTTCGCTCCATGGCGTTCACCAAATCATCCAGATTGCTTACGGAGGTTCCTTTTAAAATTCCAAGCGTTGTACTAAAATGACTCCAGTATACTTCAAGCCCTTTGTGCTCATTGTGATAGCCCGTGGCTACAGAAAAATTTAATTCTTTCACACCTGTGTTTGTAAGCATGTAGTCTGGAGAGGTGAAATCACCCGCGCGTTTCGCTGTCCCTTGTACACGCCATCCGAAGCCTGTTAAGCCTTTAGCACCTCCTTCCAGCGTTCCCGATAAGGTGCCTGATCTTCCATTGCTTTGCAGCACCGTATTGAATGATCCGCCCAAAACTGCTTTTTCAGGAAGCGGAGGAGGACTAATTACAATCACACCTCCCAGCGCATCCGTACCATATTTGATGGCCGATGCATCTTTGATCACCACGATATTCGAAGCAACAAAGGGATCAATTTCCGGAGCATGCTCTGCACCCCACTGCTGACCTTCCTGCCGGATGCCATAATTTAAAATGAGGATGCGCTGACTGTGAACACCATGAATAACAGGTTTGAAAATGCCGGGGCCAGACTGAACCGTATTTACGCCTGGCAATTCTCTTAGTGACTCACCCAATGTTTTGCCCGCAGTTTCCGCGAGTTGCTTTTCCGTAAGGGTAGAAAAATTCTGAGCATGCTCTGTATTTAACAGACTTTCTTTAACAACAACTTCGTGGAGTTGTGTCACATCTACTTCCAATTGTATGGTACGTTCAATACGCTTGTCTACAAAAACTGAAAGGCGTTTTGTTTTGTATCCTACATATTGAATCGTTAGCTGGTACTCCCCAGTGCATAGATTATCGAAACTGAATTTGCCATCTTCATTTGTTGTAGTACCTGATGATGGTGTTGTTGCAAGCAGGATGGAGGCTCCATATAATGGGGCACCTGTTTCAGACACGACAATGCCAGAGAAAGTCGAACGGCAATTTTGCTGTCCGAAGGCTTGCCCTATGATAGATAAAACTATCATCATGAATGATACTCGCTTTCGATAAAACATGATAAATGGAACTAAACAGAAACAGGCGCACGTGAATGGTTAGTAAACCAAATGCGCAGAATAACACTCGCAACGAGTGAGGTGGTAATTAGCTAAGAGGAGGAGCTCTACCTGGAGATTGGAAATCTTTTCCTTCGATACAGCGATCGAAAGGATCGGAAGAAGAAACAAGGCAGAAAGTAACTTGAAGCGCTACTGTACTGCTAGTCGTTATCTGAGCGTTGTTTAACTGAACATCGCAAAGTGAACACTTTTCTTCCTGAACAAGATGAGCATCATGGTCACACCCTCCATCACGATTTGGATTATACAATCGGATATCACAAGCATCACTATCCGTGTTAGAGTTATGAAGCACGGTGGCTTCATGTTCGTGAATAAGACTGTGGAGCGATTCCAGGTTGGAGGAACTGATCGCATAGAGGAAAAGCAATGAAAGCATCACCCCGCCTTTTAACAGGGTGAGAGCAGTTCGCGCTATTTTCCTTTTTGATGCCATTTTGAAATTCAGCCGCAACGTAATAAGAATTATTCTTAAATGCAATAATGTTGCATTTAAGAGTTGGAAGCTTTTGTGGGCGGTGACATTACAGATACATCTCTTAATAAATTTTAAGATGCTTCTAGTTTAAGAATTGCGCATACCACCCGAATAAATAAGGAACTTGAATAACAATTACAATCTCAGTCGTACTTTTAACACCGTTGTAACACCAAAATGAGTATTCATCGGTATCATATGATACTGATTGAACCCAAAAATGCCTTTCCAGTTTAAAATAAGTACTATTTGATACTGATTGACACTGATGTCCTTGTTCCAGCGGGATTACAAAAAAGCCTCAGATTGAAAAATCTGGGGCTTTTTTGTTTTGATTTTAAAACAATCACTCAAAATTTAAAATGGGTACGATTGAGTTTCATTTGATACTCATTTCTCTGAATGATCATTGCTTTTAAAAATTTTAAATGAAAATTATTGATACTGTTCATAATTCAAATATTTTATGATGATCGATAATTTTTCCGTCTGCCATTTCAATGGTGCGATCGCTAGCTTTTGCAAAATCATTGTCGTGGGTTACGGCAATGATCGATTGTCCGAAGTCATGCGATAGCTGTTTGAAGATGTCAAATACGATCTGAGCGTTTTTACTATCCAAATTTCCGGTTGGCTCATCACCCATGATAATGGCCGGGTCATTGATTAAAGCTCTTGCAATCGCAACACGCTGCTGTTGTCCGCCACTCAGTTTGGAGGCTTCCTTCAGTGCCTGATCTTTCAGTCCAAGCATTTCTAATTTTTGATAGGCCCTGCTTTCCACTTCTTCCTCTGAATACTTTCCTAATTTTAATGCCGGAATCATTACATTTTTTAAGCATGAGAATTCAGGCAGCAAATAATGAAACTGAAAAACGAATCCAATGTTTTCATTCCGAAGTGTTGCAAGCTTATCCGTACTTTTTCCTGTAGCTTTTTCATTTCCAATATATAACTCGCCTTCGTAGTCGGTATCCATCGTACTCAAGCAATACAGCATGGTTGATTTACCGCATCCACTCTTTCCAACGATGGTTAAGAATTCTCCCTTTGAAACTTCAAAGCTGATGTCATCTAAGGCTTTAAACTTTTGAGGTTCGTGAAAATATTTACCTAAACCTATGGTCTTCAAAATTATATCTCTGTTCATTTTCTTATTTTCTAAAGATTTCAATTGGGTCAATTCTAGAAGCTTTACGAGCAGGGAAATAACCTGCACCTAATGAAACTACTAAGCCAAAGACGGCACCTGTTGCATATACGTTGGGATCGTGGAATATGGGGAAATACCCAATGGGTGGACCGATGTAAACGGTTTGCATGATACTTACCAAAATAAACCCAATGGTCAAGCCTAATAGTGTACCGATGAAGCCCATAATAAATGCTTCCGATACAAAAATTCGGATGATATCTTTGCCTTTGAATCCATTGGCTTTAAGGATGGCAATATCATTCATCTTTTGCGTGATTGTCATATTCAAAATGTTGTAGATACCAAAGGCGGCAACCAGCATAATTGAAAATGAAATAAGCGGAGTCATGGTGCCTAACATGTTGTCTTGAGCCAATTGATCAGCATTTGCTGCCTTCCAATCTTCTACATCATAGGTGGTGATCTCTTGCAGCTGGGTAGCATATATTTCTGCCTCGTCAGGGTTTGAAACACTGGCGTAAATGTCTGTCACATAATCACTGCTCTGCTGAGCCAATTGCTGTGCAGTAGAGATATGGATATACGATTTGGATTCATCCACTCCTTTGTTGCTTGTGCTAAAAATTCCTACAATTCGCATAATCTTTCGAACGCCTTGTGCCGATGAAACCGTAAGGTTATCGTCAATACCCACATTTAATTTTTCTGCCACACCACTGCCAATAACTATTGCATTGAGGTCTGAGGTGAGTGTTTCAAGATTACCAGCCAGCATAGTACTTTGAATATTAAACATGGCATCTGCCTCCAAAATGTTTACGCCATTTCCAACTCCTTTTAATTGCGATTTCCCATTAATGTAGAACATATCCACGTTTACCTGTGGAGCTGCAAAAGTGATGTACACTTCTGTTTTTACGTCTTTCAATAAGGTAAATGGATTGACAATATTATTTGTCAACGTAGTGATTTTGGGGTTCCTGATCACCACAACATTGTTACCAGATGTAAACAATGGCTGACTGACTTTGTCCTTGTTATAAATCCGGAGATGCGGAGCAGACTTGAACATGTTGCTTTTTGAATACACACCAAACCCTGACACGATGGAGTTGGAGAATATGTACAAGGCTATGCCAATGGTTACGCCCATTGCCGCCACCAACGTTTGTTTCTTTCTGGTGAGAATATGGGTTGAGGCTATTTCGTAATTTACACTGAGCTTCATCTTATTTGAATTTATCGGTGATAATGGTAGTGCTCTCATCTAAGCCAGATAACACCTGCACCCACTCCGTACTTATAAATTTGGTTTCAATTTTCACAGGATCGATCTCGCCTTTTATCTTAACCAGGTTACCGTATTGCAAATAGTTTCTAGGAATGAGTAAAGCGTTCTTTGTGATGCCTATGATGATGTTTACTTGTAGCTGAGTATTGACAATCCTAAAATCAAGCGAATCAGCGAAATGAATTTTGCAAAGAAAAGATTGCGTTTTCTCATTGAACGCGGGTAGTATTTCGGCTACTTTTCCTTTGTAGGTTTTCTGCTTGTTGGTATTTAGTTGAATTACTGCTTCTTGTCCGACTTTTACGTGCGAGATACTGCTTTCATCAATACTCACTTTGGCGTATAGAAAATTAGCATCGCCAATCGTGGCTATCACATCGCCCGTACGCACGAAGTCACCTTTCTCTTTAAATCGTTGATACACTTTTCCTGTGTAAACGGCTTTAATTTGATTAAAACCTAAAAGAACAGTATTGGCATTTTTTTGAGCATTATTAATAACCAACTGCTGTTCTGCTTGTTGTTTAACAAGCGCATAGTTTTCAGAGGCTTTCGAATACTCCGCTTTTGAAGTCTGAAATTTCAACTCAGCAGTTTCATAATCCACTTTTGAAATACTATTAGTTTCCCAAAGTTTTTTAAACCGATTGGATTGTTCTTGATCAAAATCTAATTTCTGTTTTGCATTGTCCATAGCAATTTTTGCCTGTAACAACTGAGGTGCATCCGGTTTTAGATTTTGTTGAGCGATATTATACAAGGCATTTGCACTTTCTTTATTGATTTCATTTTGCTTATTATCAATCACTGCCAATATCTGGCCTTGCTTTACCACATCATTTTCCTTGAAGTTAAGTTCTACTAAATACCCATCTGACTGCGCCACCAATTGATAGGTTTGGTGTGCCTCCAGGTTACCTGATGCAAAAACCGTTTCGGTTACATCTTTGCGAATGGAGCTAGTTTCTTGAATTTTTTTCCCGCAAGATGATAGCATGACAATGGCTGAAATCATTATTAATAAACTCTTTATGTCTTTCATTTTCTTATTTTATAGTGTTGTTAATGTTGATTTTTGTCTGTGTCATTTCTGCCACTTTTTCGGATGAGATGAAGTTGTAATGGCTGTTTATCATTTCGCTGAAACTTCTGATGGTTTGCTCCAGGCCTATGATACCCGCTTCATAATTTTGCAGATTCTTCTCATAGGTATCCTTTCGCAATTCATAAATTGCTTTGTTAGACTCCCTTTGAGAAACGGCTTTGTTATGATCAACCATCAATTGATTGGTTTTCAGTTTTGATTGAATCATAAATTGTTCTGCGCCATTCCTGGCTAGTTGATGACTATACTTAGCTTTATAAAACTGTGAAACAGCAGAGGCAGAAGGAAGCGGCATACTTAATCGAAACCCTACATAGCTACTGGGTATCCAGTTAAGATTGTTATCAAAAATTCGTGACTTTGTACTAAACTGCTGTTCTGTGCTTGAAAAGAAAAGCGATAATGTGGGCAAAAATGAATAACTAACTTTCTTATAGTTACTAGACGCTATTCGTTCGTTCAATACTGCATTTTTAAATAAGAGTTGATTGTTTTGAACGTCACTCATTGTGGTTGTACTTTGGGATTTCGGTTCAATAGTAAACTGAACTTCCTCCGGAATATCGCAAAGTAATTTTATGGCAATGTATTGCTGTTGTAGTAAAAATTTGATTTGATTGATCTGTTCTTCAATTGATTTTTTATTGGCAATACTTTCGTTCAAGTCCTGCTGATTAACCAGTCCTGTCTGATACTTGTTTAAAGTTATTTGATGTAGTTTTTCTGCTCCTCCCAGATTTTGTGTTGTGGACTTTAATTGTTCATGAAGCGTTGCAATGTTGTAGAAAATAGCGGCACTGTTTTCATATAAATTTTTAAGTGCTATTCTATTATTAATTTCAGTGAGCTGGAGATTGAGTTTTGATAATCTCAGATTTTCCCAACCAACAAGGTTTATCAATTTTATATCAGTGCTTGTATTAAAATTGGTGCTGTATTGCACACCAAACTTTACCTCTTGAAAAGTGCCTGCTTGTCCGCCTAAAATTTCAGAAGGGATTAAGTTGACGGGAAGTTGCGTGTTGTTTTGATACGTTAGCGCTACATTACCTGTTGGATCAAGGACACCAAGTATCGCTGCCAATTTTGCTTTTTTGGATTCAGACAATTGCACTTCACCGTTTTTCAGTGTGATACTTTTGGACTTAGCCAAATTCATAAAATCATCGAACGAGGTTATGGCTTGAGTTTGAGCACTTAAATTGTTAGCAACTAGCATATGAGCAACTAACAAACACAACAATGCTAGTTTTCTCATGACGCTATTCGCTTAAAATTAAACGTTCTTGAAAAGATAAATTTGCCAGCTGTGAACCGAAAGAGATCGTTACCAACCATCTTAATTTCGATTTTGAAGTCATCTCCGTTATCGGGATTAATCAAAATACCCTTATAAGATTTTGAAGCATCACTCCAAACCAAGTCTTTCAAAATAACTTTACCGTTTTCAGAAGTTTTGGTAGAATTGATGGCCTTACCAACAAACGCTCCTGTTTGATTGGTAATCTCAAGTTGCTTTTCCGGATGTTCAGCATCTTTCCATTGACCTAGTATGGAAGTGGACGTTTGGGCGCTTGCCGCGAATGATACCACTAAGAGTATCAATGCTGCCGACTTGTTTATTACTATTGGTTTATTCATTTGCATCAATTTTTTATGTGATGATGCAAAGATGAAAGCATAAAAAAGCCTACAACAGCAGGTTGTAGGCGAAATGGACACAATAGAAACTGAACTGGACTTGAATCGGTTTAGCTGTTCGAAAGCCAAGCTAAAAACTCAGTGGTTTTGAGCTTACCAATGATTATTTGCTCTTTAAAGGGTATGTTTAAATTAGCTAACATTTTCCGGTTGAAATAGTGAGAAGCATCTTTTACCGCTTTTCTGTTGAGGAGGAATTGTCGGTTGGCTCTGTAAAAGTCTGGAAAGGCTTTTTCTAAGCTTTCCATTTTCTGATTGAGTAAATAGTTTTTTTGTTCAAAAGTAAAAGCAAATGTGGACTCGTCTTCTATGTAAAAAAGTGCAATATTATTTCCACTGATTGGAATTATCTTATCCCCTTGGTGAACAATTACTGAAGCTGTTTTTCCAAATAAAGCATTTTTTAATGAAGCATAAATATGGGTAAGATCAGCTGACGGCTTTTCAAAAGTTTCTTTTAGGCTCTTGAATTTTGTTAATGATTTTTCAATGGATGCTTTGCTAAATGGCTTCAATACATAATCGATGCCAGCAGTTTTAAAAGCATCAAGCATATATTGTTGGTAAGCCGTACAAAAAATAATAGGAGCGGTATTTTGATGTTTCTGGAAAATATCAAAACTCAATCCATCGCCCAATTCAATATCGGAAAAAATCAAATCCAATTCGTGACTATGCTGAAAAAACAAAAGACCTTCTTCCACAGAATGGATCGTGGCAATAATTTCTATGTCTGAATCAATTGCCAATAAAGTTTTGACTAAATCTTTAGCAGTTAACTTTTCATCTTCTATGATTATAACTTTCATCTTTCCAGTAGTTTCAAATGAACTGTGAAACTGTTCTCCGTTTCTTCAATCTCCAATCCATTTTGGGTTAACAACCTGTATCGGTCACTTAAATTTCTCAACCCTATTCCTGATTTTAATACAACTTGTTTGGGCGATTTATCATTGCTAACCGTTATTCTTGAACCTGTATTGATTATTGAAATCCTTAAAGGTTTCTTCTCAGTAAAGGTGTTATGTTTAATAGCATTTTCAACTACTATTTGTAATGATAGAACAGGAATTATTTTTTGATACTCCTCTTGTTCGATGTTAATTGTCCATTGAAGTGCTTCGCCAAACCGCACTTTTTGAAGTGTTAAAAAATCATGTGTGAATTCGCACTCTCGTTCGAGCGTTACCAAATCGTTTTGATTAGCATGAACAGAATATCGTAAAAATTCCGATAGATGAATAGCATATCCTTCCGCCTTTTTGGGATTTTCAGTGATGAGAGACTTTAGCGTACTGAGCGCATTAAAAAGAAAATGAGGCTGAAGCTGTTGCAATAAAACTTGCTTTTGAGCTTCCAGATTGACCAACCTCAGATTTTGGATTTCATACTCAGCAATATCTTTACTCTTTCTTAATAGTTCAGAATTTATAATTACCAGAATTATTGTATTGATGGCGATAGTAGAAGCCACTGAATACAATAAAAAATCTCCCGGATTCTGCTGATCGGGAAACGAGGGAATTAAAGACAGAATCGTTGATTGCGAAATGAATATTACCAAGTAACTAACTACGTATCTATTAATTGATTTCAATTCCGTTCCAATCAGAAAAATGTTTAGCCACCAAAAAAATGCTATGAGTAGCGAGAGTGATAAATACGCTACGATTAAAGGAACTACATCTATTGAATTTAATAAAAAAACAGGAGCTACTCCATAAGCCGCGATGATGGGCGATGTATATAAGGCTATTCTGTTAAGTCTATTTCTCACAATAGGCAAAGGTAATTATTCTTATTTTTGTCGTGAACCGTTATACACGTGAAGTGGACATTTTCATGCTTAAACCTATATTTTGAGTTGTTCAAATGTCGATTTAATTGTTGCACAGTCGTCCTTTAGGGTTGCCAATTACGTGTTTTTTTATGATGGGAGGAACCTACGATGTCTTAGCAATGGAGCGAAGCGGAATGTCAAGGACGACTGGGTGCGCTCTGATAGTGTGCTAAAAACCAATATTAATCTTCTCAATACGGCTCTAACATACAATATAAAACCCATTACCCTTTAGTAGATGGATAATTTATGTGATCCTGAGTATGCTTAATGTTTTGTGGGCTTGAACTTGGCTCTTTCCCTAGCTGTGGTGTTACGGTGGGCTTGAGTGGCTATGGCATGTGGCAAATATATAGAGCAAGCGAAGCATAGTCCTATTAAAAACGCGAAGGGTCGGCTGCATTATTTAAGTCTGTTCTATGATTTCATCTTTTAAAATTTACTTTGTTTTCAAACAGTTGAATTTTAATACCGTTTTAACACCAGAATGAGTATTTATAGGTACCAGCTGATACTCATTAAGCTTAAAGTGCCCTTTCCGGCTTAAAATGGGTACTGTTTGATACTAATTGACCCTAATGTCCTTGTAACAGCGGGATCACAAAAAAGCCTCAGATTGAAAAATCTGGAGCTTTTTTTTTCTTTAACACCGTTTTAACACGGAATGGTATTTTCATCAACATGAGTATCAATGAGTATGATCTGATACCTATTATACTTTACATTCCTGAATTTTCCCTGCCCAAGTAGTCATTAGATTGTACTGACGCTACAATCCAAGTACTCACCAGCCTCCTGATAACTTTGCTCTATTCTTCTCGCGTTCATCCTGACTAGTCAAGAAGTAATTTCGAGCTATTTCATGGTAAGCCACTAACGCAGATTCATTTAACATTCTGAGACAATCAACCATCTGCCAAGCATTGCATCACATTTTTTTTGTTGAACCAAGGCCAACCACACTTTGTCAATATCACTTATGTTTACTTTGTGGTACTGCATGGCTTTGAACATACTTGAGTTCGATTCCAGGAATAAGGGAATCTACTTATTGAGTTTTGGGTTCGACATATTGGTGCTATTAAACTTTAGCCATCCAAACAGTTGATTGAACTTTAAACTTTTCTGAATTATAAAGCATATAACAGAATAGTATCTTCACGAATTCGACAATATTACTTTTTTACATAATCATCCGCTCCCATCCAAGTTTCTTACCCAATTCTTTGAGAACTATGTTCAATACGTGGCTAACAGTTTAGAATCTTTATTTTAAAATTCTATCGTGTTAATGCTTACGTTGTATAGAAAAGGGTAAAACATTGAATTGAGAAATCTCTTATTCATGTTATTTAGCAATGAATAAAAAATCACTTCCATTTTCGTTGCTTCCAAATTCTCCCGCTCTTGGCTGAATTTTTAATTTTTCAACAAAACTATTCAATTCAGAAACAGTAAGAATTCCGTCATTGCCTCCTCTCGATTTTAGTGCTTCTATAAGTGATTTGGCAAAAGGCGAGTGCATTCCCTGAATTCCATCGGAGACATATGTTTTACCGCCAGAAGTCAAATATTTTCTTGTTTTAACTGCCATCTTACGCACAATAAATTCGCCTAGGTTACTCTCCTTATAAACAGACTCTCCTTCACCACGCGTTGAGGCAAGCAGCTCATCAAATGTTCCTCCATAACATACGTCCATAACAAGGAAGATATGATCACAAGGAATATTGTTAATAATGGATCGAAGTCTGTTATATGATAAGTAAGATGCGCGCGCATCGTCATCAATCAGTGATTCTTTTAACACAACGTACCCTTCGCCAAATATCTGATCATAACTTCCATGGCCAGCAAAGAATATAAATAATTGATCGAGGGGGTTAAACTTTAGTTCTGCAAATTCTTTAAGCTTTCTTAAAATTTCTTGTTGGGATGGGTTTTCTAGTATAGTTACTTTATATCCAAAAGTTTCTTCCAGGTATTTTGCAATAGTTTTGCTATCGTAAATAGGATTAACAAGATTTCCCCAGTGATCATATTTATCAGTAGCTATAAGCAGGGCATAATCAGTTCTGTCCAAACTGTTTATATTGGCGAGGGCATCTGAACCCAACTTAATTTTCTTTTGCGAAAAGGAATTAATGCCATCTACGTTCTCCACTTTTACCTCCACTATATTTTCACCTTCATCCAGATTTAAATTGCCTTCGTATTTATAAAACCGGGTCTCTTCCGCTTCTAACTGAATAACACGCGAAGCATAGGGATTTTCTTTTTCTGATTTTTTTACCGATACCGTAATGGTTTTCATCTCGACAGAAGACTTCACCTCAAACTTGAGTAAAAACTTTTTATCGAAAATAAAGTTCACATCTTGAGAGGGGCTACTCCAGGTAATAAACGCAATTGATGATTCCTTTTGGCTATTCTTAGAGTCTACTGAAAACTCATTGCTTTTGAATGAAAAGTTTTGCGCAAAAACCCCTAGGCAACAAGTTATTAGCGCAATAGATAGTATGATCTTTTTCATTGCAGTTTTAATAGTTTTTTTGAGATAACAGAATTACCATTGGCTGACCGGGTGCTCATGCGAACTATATAAATGTTTTGGCCAAGTAAAGAAATATTTACTTTTTGCTTATAGAAACCTGATTGTAGTATACCATTTTCCAAAATTTCTACAGTTTTTCCTAAGTGATCTATAAGTTCAATTCTCGTATACACTTCTGAATCTGGCAAGCTGTAGCTAACCTCTACAAAATGAGTCGCAGGGTTTGGAGTTACATGTAATGAAGCCATTGTTGGCTTAATCTTTTCATCAAGTTGCTCTCCGTAATAAATTCTGAAATTGTTTCCGGTTAAATTATGTACAGAACAAGTACGCATATCAACAAGCGTTTGACTTGTTACATCAAATAAGTAAAGGTCCCGGCTTAAGGCCGATGTAATGTTTAAATCCCAAGATAACTTGGTTTGCTCATTTGAGTTTGATTTTACGGCAAAGCTCCACACATAATCCTCAGCCGAAGCCACCACGCTTTTGGCAAGTCCATGGGTAAGATCATCCGTGCTTTCTATCTGACAATAGTTAAAAAACGATGGTGGATTTAAATCATCATGGTTATCGAAGCTATTCTGTGCGTCTGTCTTCATGCCTATACCGCCTATGCCGCTTTGTGAATTGGCAGACTGAACAAGTAAAGGTAGTATCCAATTATCATCGGTAACAGTTTCGTGCGGCTTACCGATTCTTCCTCCTGTTAAAATATATCTAAAGCGGACTTTAATATTTAGATCATTTTTACCATTAACAAAAACAAAACCACCTTGATGAGCTGACAACACATCTCCGTTTTCATAACCATTTCCTCCAAAAATTTTTATGGCACCAACTTCAGAGAAAGTCGATTTTACTTCATTCCAAGAGATAGGCGTAGGGTATGGATTCCCTACCAGGTTCCATCCGGGTTTTAGTTCTATGGTATAAAAAGATTTTTTGTTGTTAACCGGATTCTTTGCTCCTTCTAAAAACACATCAATTGGATTTCTAACATTCATCCAATATCCCCTTCCCCTTTCAATAAACTCGGGGTTTTCATTAAAGGTCTTGTCATCAGCATAGCCATACATGCGCCACCTGGTTCTATCATAAGGCTGCAATGATTTTAAAACAACGGAAGTTGTACTATCAGCAAATTTATAAGGAAAAGATACGATACGATAATTCTCCATGCCTCCTCCAAATGATAAGGCCTGGTTAAGTTTAGGTTGATTAGGTACAGGATATTCTATATAAGAATAGTAGAATATATTTTCTGCTAGTGGGTTGCGTACTTTATTTCCTTTTGCATCTTCCGATTCAAAATAGTATTCAATGCCCATGGCATCGTAGGCACTTTCCGGCAACGAGATCTCCATTCTTAAATTGTTTGTGCCCACACCGCTTAGCGCGAGTAGCACTGCTGGAGAAAATGTTTCTGTTGAGGGTTTGGTAATGCCGCGATAAAAAATTTTCGTTTTATCAGAAGGCACAACATTGTTGTCAGCTACTTCGACCTGGAGTCTTGCTAATGATCCTTTCTGCAAATTTACGGGTACGTGCGTTATCTGAGGAGGTGTAACATCCTGCATTGCGTAACTCCACTGGAATACGGTAGTAATTCCGGTATACAATTCATTGTATAAATCAATAAATGATCCAGGGTCAACTAAAACAAAATATGATTTGCTGGATACATTGGCTACCTGGGGTGTAAAAACATATGTATTGTCATTTCTTATGCCTTGCGATACATCGATTACCTCAACCGGAGCAGACAAGTTACCCTGTTCAAAAATCCGGATTTGCTTACCTGCTATTGGAAATACACTTTCAGAGAAGCGAAGTTCAATCTTATAGTCCGTATTCACATCAGAAGCCAGATGGGCCGGAACAAGGGAAGTTAATGTTGGAGTTTTTTTATCATTCTTAATTAACACGTTAGACGATTTGTAAATAAAGTCATCTGTCAACGCCAGATAACCATATCCTGATTTCTTATCTAACTGTATATTAATCGGATTGTTCGTCTCCATATAACTCATGCGTTGCCAGGTATTCCCTTCATCTCTTGAAACAAAACTCGAGCCGCTGGTGGATGTTATGAAAAAGTATTTCAAATCAGTAACATAAAACGAGTCTGCAGTTGGGCAAAGTTGGCTGGTCCACGCTGTGCCATTTTTAGCACTGTAAATGATACCACTTTTCGAAAAAGCATAAAATGTTCCGTCCTTCAATATTAAATTTTCTATTGGCTCAAGGTTTGGAATCTTTTCAAAGGTTACGCTATTATTGGCAACATTGAACATTCCCTTATGAACATTCCCTCCTTCAAGAACATATAAGTAACCTTCCAGGTATTCAAGTGCTTTTACTTGAGATCGTTGGTTAACCGTAAGATTATTTGCAATAGCAGACCATGATTGTAACGCTGTCGAGTAAGACAAAACGTTTTGTTCAGACCATGAAGAATAAATTGAAAAATAATTTTTTTGAGGTGACCTCGTTAAGAATTGAAATCTATGACCGGGAAAAGAAGACACAAAGTCCCATGACATCCCGTTATTTATTGAACGATAGAGTGCTACCAACTGGTATGAAAGCACTTCATCGTCAAACACAAAAACACTTTCACGCTTGCTGTCTGAGTTCCATGACACCCCCTTATCATTAGAATAAGCAAATGACTTATCGTTATTTAATAACAAATTATCATTAACCATGTCAAACGATTTATTAAAGTAACCATAGTATCCATTGTTTGCTGCAAAAACAGAAGTTGACCTTCCATCATCCGTTGATTGCAGCACACCAGACGTTCGGGTGCCAATTAGGATCATATTTGAATACGGCACAAGGCTAGTTACTCGAAGATCATCCCTGATAAGTGTCCACGAAGTTCCTGCATCGGTAGAGAGATATAAATAGTTTTTTTCAAAACATTCTAATATCAGAAACAGTTTTGAAGCTGAAATTGAAACCGCTTCGATGTTATATATATAATTTGTTGGCGCTGATGGCAGGTTAGCCAAAGCCCAGTTTATGCCATCGCTGGTTTTATAAACCTGTGTTTCTGTTGCGAGATAAACGGCTCCTGTGGTTGTGGCCGAGAGGTTAAAATAAGTAGAGCCGTTTAGGTTAAAACTAATATTTGCAGCGGTCTGGCTCCATGTACTACCGCCATCACCTGATTTTACAACTTGGTAAATACCGTTATTCTGAATAGTTGCGAACAATGTTCCGTTGATTTCTATGAAAGAGTAAATTCTATCTGCTTGTAAAACGGGAGTAAAAGATGAACCTTCGTCAGTCGATTTATTTATTCTTGAACCGCCACTGAGCATAAAAATTCCGCTTGCATTTTTATACACCTCGCCCCCACTGTTAAATAAACTTTTTAATGATAAACTTTGCGGATCCAATTTTAGCAGCTCAAAACCATTACTAAGAAAAAGCCTTCCGTCAGTCGGGTCAAACGTCACTGTAAGGGAGGGTTGAAACTGTTCTGGCCATTTAGATGAATACAATCTTAACCATTTGTTTTGGGTATCATCAAAACGGTATAACGTATTGTAGGAAACACTGTACAACACGTTATTGGCTGTAAAAATCTGGTTTACATTTCCTCCTGCTACTCCATCCATTCTTATCCAATCTGATGTGATCTTATCAGGCAACTGATCTTCCTGCTTGATAAGCGATTGTTGCGAGCGGAGTACCGGCCCGTATAAAGAAGATGTTAGCAACTGCTTTGTATTAGTTTGCAAAAATCCTCCCCATTCTGCAAGCGGTGTTGGCGTATTATTAAAACTTTGACCATCATCTTGCGTGATTGTGCAGGTGGTTCTTTTGATCAGGGCTATACCTCCTGAATTTTCTCTCACCGGCACAAGTTCTGCATGTGGAAATGATGTTTTCGTAAAACTTCCCCCGGCATTATCACTTACATAAAACGCGTCATAGTCACCATAGTACAGTTTGCTATTCATGACAAACATACCAGATACTCTATTTCTAGTTGTGATAATTTTTTTTGCAGTCCACGGTGTGGTGGATGTATTAACTCTTATAATCCTTGAAGAGTCGCTCCTATTTTGAAAGAAAATGTAGTCATCCAGAATGGCAAATCGGTCAGGCTGTTGCTGGGAAAGTCCAGCATTCATCCACGTAGCTCCAAGGTCATTTGAATACATAATTGTATTGCCGTATAGGCTAAATACCCTTCCATTTACTTCTCCTAAGCTTCCTGTTATAATATTTTCGTTTTTATAACTCCAATTTAGCCCGTCAACGCTGTATACAATTTTTTTCCCTTGAAATCCATTCTCGGTGGTGTTGGCGAGTAAACCCGAATTGCTTAGCAAACAAAAAGAAAGGAAGGTTAAGGGCTGCCCATTAATGTAAGGCGTATAAAACTTCCAGGTTTCGCCATTATTGTCTGAAAAATAATAGCCTCGTACCAGTGAGCCCGGCACAAATAATAAGCGCCCCGTGCCTACTTTGAAGAACTGGCCTGACGTAATATCATTTAATGAATTATTTCCTGTTCCATTTCGAGCACTCCACACATTCCCTCCGTCTATTGATCGCAGCACACCTGTTCCATCGGTACCTGCGAAGACCTCTTGCTCATTTTTCCATACCAGACCTGTAGTAAGACGCGATGCCGCAAGACTTGCTCCAGGATATTTCATTGAATTTTCCCAACTCCATGTAGTCGTGTTCAACACACACATTCTGCTTATCATGGACTGCGTTCCGGACTCAACACTAACTCCCAAATAAGACAAAAACATTTTTCCTGTTGGAGAAACATTAAGTGTTGATCCCCTGCCCAATTGAAATGGATCTGAGCTGAATGGAAGCGGAATAGTAATCCAGTTCTGCGGAGCAGAATGTGTTATGTAAGCCGTTCTAAATCCTATTGCCACTCCTGCAACAAAATCGGACTCGTATGCAGCTACTACTCTATCCCCTGCAATTTCTATATCATATATAGGCCGATAACCATTACTAAATAACACCTCCCAGTTATTGGGAGCGTAATTAGAAATGTTCGATTGAACGGGTATTCTCATTATTTGATTACCCGAGTTTATCCCGTAAATAAACCCATTCGAAACTGCAATATCTTTGAATGAAACATAAAGAAAGGGTGAAGTAATTTCTTTAGTAATGGATGAATACATTGCAAAGCTGTAAACCCCATTTAAAAGGCATACCCCATTATCTATATAATAAATTTTATTATATAGATTGTTGTCAACAACCTTCTCCGTTAACCACTCACCATTTTGTGTATTATACCAATATATGGTATTCCCTCCCACACCAACCAATTTGTCATCAGCCAACACAATATCTTCCAATTCAGTTGGTGTACCCGGAACAGCAATCCAATTAGCGCCATTGTCAGTAGAAGAATACAATTTAGCCCTTTCTATGAAGGTGCCATCTGAATACCTTCCTTCAGAAACTTTTGTCAGAGAATAAATCGTGCCTTTATTATCGATGATGATTTTGTTTACATGCGCACCTTTGATATCTGTTACTTTTTCCCAGTTCGCCTCTTGAGAAAAGGTGTGATAGCTTAGTAGTGTTGCGGTGATAAGTACTGTAAGAAATTTTGTTCTCATGTGCAGTGTAAAAATTAATTGCCACTTGGTAGGCCCGGAACGCCTGGTATTTCGCTTGATTTTTCTGATGAGGATGTGTTGAGAATGGCATATATGCCCAGCACACCAATGATGGATATGGGTACAGCCTTTACAAGCAATGGAATTTTTCGCTTTACTGTAAAGCTCTCTGAATAGACATATTCTTCGGGATGACGGGAATCTGAAATTTTGATTCTGTAGTTCTTACCTGGCTTTAAATTGGGCATTAATTGCAGGTTGTAGTTTCCCGAGTTGTTTATGTTCGATTCGCCCTGTACCCGATTAGACCCTTGGTAAACTTCAATATCCACTACCTTATTGTTTCCAGGCTTCCAATCAATACCATAATTGTTTCCGCGTTTGTAAATCATTCCGCTTGTAACATTTCGAAAGCGCGCAACAGGTATAAAGGCTTTCCCTCGTACTTCCACAGAAATTTTTCCACTATAACCTGGGTACTCTTCTGCGTAATTCCAGGTAATGGATTTATTGTATCCGGCTTCAAGCATTGAACCAATATTCCCGGAAACCTTTTTTAATGGAGCAATAAAATTGTCAATAGAACTAAATAATTGAAGCTGCAGCTCATTTCCTGGCGGAAGTTCTTCCAGGTTATAGCTTACAATAATTACCTGTTCTTTTACTTGAATGTCAGTTACGGTTAGTTTTTGGCCAAATGTGCATATACTTAGAAAGCAGCACAATGGGAAAGTAAGAAGTAGCTTCAACTGTGAGGTATTTAAAAGTCTAATGAATTCTAAATTTACTGAAGTTCATTTTTTTTGCAAAGACAGGCATAAAAAATATTAAAACAGAAAGTTGAGTTTTATGCAAGTTATTGATTTGAAGACCGACCAAAACCACAATCACTACAAGATTATATAGGCCATTTCCACGCCTACCACAGAATAGTTACCCATCCGAAAAGTTCAACAACATTGTAAAACACAAAAAATTCGTTCCATTCGCTGCCAATCTCTACCTCAATAATCAACATAGATACTATGGGATAAATTGCTCCAAAAAGGATATTGAGCCATTTACTCAATTGCTTAGTAAGTAGAGTAGGTAAGGGCATCATGAGTACCGGCACAATTTATAAAACAGAAAAGTTAATCTGCGGGGTTGGTGTTGTTGGCCTTACGGGTGTTTTATGCTGCATCAAATTATTCAGCTTTCCAGAGTCATTAAATCAAAGTAATCTACATAAGTAATAGAGTAACATGAGCGTGGCCAAAACAAGTATAGCTTAAATTAGGTGCATATCAATTAGTATCGTAATATACTCATTGTAGTTGGTCAACAAATTTAATTTACCGATTGTGATAACAGATATATTTTCAAATACCCTTTGGGTAAATGCTAAATCTGATTTTTGCGAGATCCCATTTAGTGCTTCTTGAATCAACGCCTGAGGCATTTTTGTTTTCTTTTAATACCCTTTTAACACCAGAATGAGTTCTTAATGGTATTACTTGATACTGACTGATGCTAGTTATCTTGTCCCAGCGGGATCACAACAAAAGGCCTCAGATCTTTCGATCTGAGGTCTTTTTATTTTCGTTAGACGCCAATTAAAATCGGATTTGTTTACGGATTATGGTTTGGTTTTTCAGCTATCCTTGGAAGCCAAATTCTGCACCTGTTTTTCTGATTTATCAAAGCGTTTGATGTACGAACAGTGTTGGCACAAGTCTTCTACAAGCACGCCATTCAAAAATCCATCGCGCATTTTTATAAATCGTTCGCTTTCCAAAATTTTCTGTAAGGATTGCTCTTTGACATTTCCAAGTTTAATAACACCACTTTTATCGAGGCAACAGGGCACTACCGTTCCATCTGCATGGATACCGATGTGATTCACAGTGCCGTGACAACGACCTTTGGTTCCTTGATGCGGTAAGGCAAAAGAGGGCCATTCAAAGCGGGAATCAAAATGAAGATAGAGCTTATTCCAAATTCGTTTGGACTTGATGGCCCCCGTCTCAACATTTCGATTGATGGTGATCCCGAAGAATTTCTCCACTTGTAAAAAAACTTCCTCATTATCCGAATCATTGCTCTGCTGATTCCATAATCTGAAATTTGTGTAGAGCTCGGGTCGTTGCTCATGAGCAGCGGTCGTAAATTCAAAAAGAGGTAATAGATATGGGCCCAAGTCTCTTTCTGGAAAATTATCTTTAAATGCCTGAATGGAGAAATTGACTTGTCGGATGCTACTGGATTGAAGAATACGTTCTTTGTGCCGCTTGATCAGTATACCATTTGTGGTCAAATCAATTTGTGCCTTATACCGTTCACATACATCCAGAATTTCAGAAAACCTGGGATGCGCCAAGGGCTCTCCTAATAAGTGCAAACAAACAATTTCAGCCAAAGGAGCGACCTCTTTTAGTGCTGCTTCAAATTCCGCCACATCCATGATCTTCTTGTCTTTATCCACTACCGGACAAAAAGAACATTGCACGTTGCAGATGTTAGATATTTCGAGGTAAACTCTTTTAAACATTTTTATATGAAGACCAAGGTCTCAATAATCTAATCTGTGATAACTGTACAAATATAGATGCATCATTTTGAATTAGAAGTTTTAAAAAGAACCTGCCATTAGATTTTAACATTCATTACTCGGAGAATAGGACTATTACCCAGTAGTCAAAAAATAGGCAAGAGGCACTTGAATGAAGTAGCATACCATTAAAAAAAGAATGATTACTTAATAGTTTCAAGAATCCTTATAAAGGAATCAGTAAATTGTATAAAATGTTGTGGATGTGTGTTCTTACATTTACACAGCAGAACACAACACCTTTTGTCACCTACTAATTCAGTAATGCATACTCTATTTATCAAAAACATGGTTTGCCAGCGATGCATTGCCGCTGTGAAACAGGTCTTTACTAAACTTGAGCTAGAGCCTGCCAGCCTTAGTTTAGGAGAGGCTGTGTTTGAAAAAGAGCTACCAGAAGAAAAGCTGCTGAAACTAGATGAGGCCTTAGCATCCCTGGGTTTTGAAAGAATTGATGACCGTAAAGCCAGGATTATTGAATCGGTTAAAAGCAAAATCATTCAACTGATTCACCACCAAAAAGAGCTTGACCGGAAGCATAATTGGTCTACTATCCTCTCAGAACACGTACATTACGATTACAACTACGTCAGCAACCTTTTTTCATCAATAGAAGGAATTACCCTTGAGCAATATATCATCCGTCAGAAAATTGAAAAAGCAAAGGAACTCCTCTTTTATGATGAGCTAACCTTGAGCGAAATTGCTAACCACTTAGGCTATAGCAGCGTGGCACACTTGTCGGCTCAGTTCAAAAAGGTTACTGGTATGACGCCCTCAACACTTAAGAAAAACAGGCAGCCCAGCCAGGTAAGGCGATCACTAGACCACCTATAATAGTGTAAAATCTTAAGGTAGTAATCAAAAATTCCTTGATTAGAATTTGTGTTAAACAAAGTATTTGAATTTCAACAAGAAATAAAACATCAATACCTTTCAATTAAAATCACACAAGACGCTTCATCTAAAATGAAAAATGAATTTACCAAGCAAAGTTTTCCTGTATTGGAAATGACTTGTGCTGCATGTGCTGTCAGTGTAGAGTCAATGTTGAAAGCAAGTCCAGGTGTAAAATCTGCAGCTGTCAATTATGCAAATCAAAGTGCCATCATAGAATATGATAGTCGCTTAGCGCAACCCCTTGATCTTCAAAATGCAGTTCGGTCCATCGGATACGACCTGGTGATTGATACAGAAGATCCTCAGGCAGTTAAAGAAGAAGCGCAGCGCAAGCAATATGAAGAAGTAAAGATTCGAACTATTTGGTCTTCCATCCTTGCCTCGCCAGTGGTCATTATAGGCATGTTCTATATGGATATGCCCTATGGAAATTATATATCCATGATACTTACCGCTCCGGTTGTATTTTATTTTGGCCGAAACTTTTTTGTGCATGCCTGGAAACAGGCTAAATATGGAAAGGCCAACATGGACACCCTCGTGGCTCTCTCAACGGGCATTGCCTTTATCTTCAGTGTATTTAATACCTTCTTCCCCGAATTCTGGCATAATAGAGGTATTCATGCCCATGTATATTATGAAGCTGCAGCCGTAGTGATAGCCTTTATTTCTCTTGGAAAACTATTAGAAGAAAAAGCAAAATCAAACACCTCCTCTGCGATTAAAAAACTAATGGGCTTACAACCCAAAACCGTCAGGGTAATGGTGGATGGTCAGGAGTTCGAATGGCCCATTGCCTCCGTAAAACCAGGTCATATCATAATCGTTAAGCCAGGCGAAAAAATTCCTGTAGATGGTAGTCTTGTGCATGGCACATCCTTTGTAGATGAAAGCATGATCTCAGGAGAACCTGTTGCTGTTGAAAAAAAGAAAGATGATCAGGTATTTGCAGGTACCATCAACCAGAAAGGCAGTTTTCAGTTTGAAGCAAAGAAAGTCGGGGCTGATACTATACTGGCGCAAATTATTAAGATGGTACAAGAAGCCCAGGGAAGTAAAGCGCCTGTACAAAAACTGGTGGATAAAATCGCTGGCATCTTTGTTCCGATCGTAATTGCTATCTCTTTACTAACATTTGCTACATGGATGCTGGTAGGCGGAGATAATGCTTTTACGCATGCGCTACTCACCTCCATTACTGTATTGGTCATCGCTTGTCCCTGCGCACTGGGCCTGGCCACACCTACGGCCATCATGGTAGGCGTTGGCAAGGGTGCTGAAAATAATATCCTTATAAAAGATGTTGAAAGCTTAGAGCTTGCTCATCGGGTAAACGCTATTATCCTCGATAAGACTGGGACCATCACAGAAGGTAAGCCACGGGTAACGGATATGTTCTGGCCTGCAGGAGATCAAGCTTTCGAAGCGAATAAAAATATTCTGTACAGCATGGAAGCTCATTCAGAGCATCCATTAGCCCAGGCGATCGTTGATGCATTGAAAGAAAAAAATGCACAGCTGATTACGCTTGAAAATTTTAACAGCGTAACCGGAAAAGGTGTTGAAGCGCAAAGTATCGATCAGCAATATTTTGCAGGCAACGAAAAATTAATGCTTGAAAAAAATATTCAGGTAGATCCTTCAATCAAAACCAAAATTGCTGACTGGCAAAGTAAGGCAAAAACGGTTGTCTATTTTGCAGACCATCATAAAGTCCTTGCTATCATCGCCATAGCCGATAAAATAAAAGATACCTCGAAAAAAGCCATTGAAACACTACTTCAAAAAGGCATTGAAGTATACATGCTCACTGGCGATAACCAACAAACGGCCAGCGCTGTGGCTTCACAAGTAGGACTAAAACAATATAAAGCTGAAGTATTACCAGCCGATAAAGCAGCCTTTGTACAGGAATTACAGGCGCAAGGAAAGATTGTTGCCATGGTTGGTGATGGTATTAACGACTCTCATGCTTTGGCGCAAGCAGACGTAAGCATCGCCATGGGAAAGGGATCGGATATTGCTATGGATGTAGCTAAGATGACTTTAATTACTTCAGATCTAAACGTCATTCCAAAAGCCCTAAACTTGTCTACTAAAACTGTGAGAGGCATTCGACAAAATCTATTTTGGGCCTTCATCTATAATATCATCGGTATACCTTTGGCCGCTGGAGTACTTTACCCCATTAATGGATTTTTACTTGACCCAATGATTGCAGGCGCTGCGATGGCACTTAGTTCTGTGAGCGTTGTCAGCAACAGCTTACGGCTCAAATTTGCTAAGATTTAATATAGGGAACTTTCAATACGTTTTTACCATTATCATTTAAAATTGATTTAACAGCGATTAACTATATGGAAAATCTAAAATTTAAAACCACCATTAAGTGCGAAGGTTGCCTTGCCAAAGTGACCCCCCATCTAAACGAAACTGCTGGGGAAGGAAAGTGGCATGTTGATTTGACTAATCCAGCGAAAATTTTAACCATTGACACCGAGTCTGATTCCGCCAAAATAAAAGGAGCCGTAGAGAAAGCAGGGTTTAAAGCTGAGTTAATTTAAACTATAGCCAAATACTAAAATAGCCCGCTAAACGGGCTATTTTTTTATTCACCTTTATCGGATAGCTTCTTCAAATCTTCAATACCAAGCACCGCTTTGGGGATAATTGAAAATTTATTACAGACCTCTTCTACTAATCCCTCCCGCACTACCAATAGCACAGGCTGCTTTCTTTGATGCAAAAGATTAATCAGCGCATCATGTAAGCCACCGCCTTTCAACTCCAGTGGGCCTACTTCATCTACTATCAACCAAGGTGTGTTCTGTAATATTGCTTGTTGGAGCATTTCATCCATGGCTACAAAGGCCTCCTTATAAAAGCGATAGCGCCCAATAATCTCAACATCCTGCGCTTCCGTATCAACACACTCAAATGGCAAATACTTTTTTTTCTTCAATAAGTACAGCATTCGTTTTCCATTAACAACAGGTGTTGCAAAGCCACCCGGATCCCTATCACCAAGCCAAGCCAACAAACCCGTGGTTTTACCTGAAGCTATCTTTCCAGTCAAGATATAGACATCAGTGATCGACTGCATCGACATTAAGATTTAGAAAAAGTAAGTACAGAATAAATTTTGTGTAACGCTTATATAACCTACTCTCTGACGAAGCTAATTGATAAGCTCTTTCAACTGATAATTGAAGCGATGGCACTGCTTGTGAAAAGCTTGTTAAAAAATTTTCCTTATTGGCAGCCGATCGCTTAAGAAATGCACGAAGCAGAGGACTCAATACAAAATATACACCTGCAAGAAGTAAGCTTGTTCTTACTAAATAATAGAATGGATTGCTTGCTTGTAGCAAATACAAAACCAAGGCTAGTATCACCACCATCACAAGCATCCAAAAAATAAGTTTTGATTTTTTCATGGGTGGCCTCTCTGTACTTATACTACGCGGTAACTTTTCAATGTCAACGGAGAGCATTGAAAGCTTTTTTGGAATAGCATACGACCAAAAACCTACTAACACTCCCCAGACCAAATGCAAGAATGTATACACACAAATAAAAATTAATGAAAAACTATGATCGATAGTGAAAGAAAAAAATCCAAGCACCTGATTGATCAACGCATCGATAGCCAGCCACACTTCAGTGCCCAGTAACAATGTGGCCAATAGCGGTCTTTGAAGGGCCGACTCTACCAATACCAGCACTGAAAAAAACAAAACACTGGTACGATTTCTGCCAAACATCGAAAAAATAAAAGCTCCCGCTAAGCCTTGAAAAAAAACGGCTATATAGGCCGGTAAAGGACTGTGGGGACTGACTGTTAATTTAACCGCCAATACTAATAAGGTCGCTTTCATGATATCGCCCCAAGTGTGTTGAGCATACTGGGCAATCAGGGATATGATAATCACAGCAAAAGCCCCCAAAACTAAACCAGTTACGGGTAACCGAAAGGCGTGCAGCATGCCGCCAAGCCCACTTTCAGCAAAAGCCCATAACAAGGTAAGTTTATAAATAGCCTTTGTAGAAATTTTCATGCGGTTAGAAATGCTTTACTAAAATGAATCTATACTTTTGAGGCTTCAAATTACATGGATCTTATCTAAAACACTGAGCCTACCCTATGAAAATACTGATTACTGGTGCCAACGGATTACTGGGACAAAAATTGGCGCATTTATTAGATGAAGATCCTGAAGTGGAACTGGTCGCTACCGCCCGTAATCCACTTAGCTACACCCTCGACAGAGGTACCTATGCCAAGATGGATATTGAAAATAAGGAGGACATTGTCAACGTATTTTTTGAACACAAACCTGATGTCGTCATCAACACCGCTGCCATGACGCAAGTTGATGACTGTGAGACACAAAAAGAAAAATGCTGGAAGGCAAATGTAACGTCCGTACAATTCCTGGCCGAAGCTTGCCAATGGTACAACACACATTTTATTCATGTCTCAACCGATTTTATTTTCGATGGCAGCCATGGGCCTTTAGATGAAAATGAAAAGCCAGCTCCAGTAAACTACTATGGTGAGAGCAAGCTGGCCGCAGAAGAAGCAATAAAAAAATCAAACATCGATTGGAGCATACTGAGAACTGTACTAGTCTATGGCATTACACCCGACATGAGTCGGTCTAACATCGTGTTATGGGTGAAGAACAGCCTTGAGCAGGGAAAGAGTATTAAAGTAGTGAATGACCAGTGGCGCACCCCAACCCTGGCAGAAGACCTGGCTATGGGCTGTTACCTTGCCGCCAGGAAAAAGGCGAAAGGTATCTTCAACATCTCTGGCAAGGATTTTATGAGCCCTCACGACATCGCCATACAAACAGCAGATTTTTTTAAGTTGGATAAGTCACTCATTACCGCCACCGATTCTACTCAATTTAAACAGGTAGCCAGCAGGCCTCTCACCACAGGCTTTATTATCGATAAGGCCAGAAAGGAATTAGGCTATGAGCCACGCTCCTTTAAAGAGGGGCTTGCCGTTTTGCAAGGACAGTTACAAAACTAGGCGCCAGCACTGCTCATCAAACTTTCTTTGAAGTGGGTAGCGTAACTATGAAGTGGGTGCCTACTCCTTCCTGGGATTCAACGCCTATTTCTCCACTTAGCTTGCCTACTGTTTCTTGAACTATATACAGTCCCAATCCGGAACCTGCAGAACGATTAGTGGCTCTGAAAAACATTTTAAAGATGTCTTTCAGGTAAATGGATTTTATGCCTGGACCATTGTCGCTGATCGTAATTTTCACTCCAACTCCCTCTTGTTTTATCAGGATTCTGACAAACGGTTTTTCCCTGGATTCAGGAATGTGATGTTTGATGGCATTGGCAATCAGATTCGTAAGGATGATACGCAGCCTTTTCTTATCAGTATAGTAATCGCGAACAACTTGCACCTCTACGCTTTTCTCAATCTTCTCAAAATTATCCACATACTGAAGGTCCTCGAGGATTTCTGATATCAAAGAATTGAATCCAATTTTCTCGGGCACTACTTCCAATCTGGCATTTCGGGAAAAATCGATGATATCACTGATGAACGTATCCAATCGCTTCACACTCTTCTCCATCAGGTTTAAATATTCCTGCTTGTCCCACCGATCATCTTCGCGTGCTACATGAATCAAACCAAGCAGGGAAGAGAGTGGTGAACGTAAATCATGGGAGGCACTATAGACAAAGCGATCTAACTCCGTGTTTACTTTTGTCAAGGCTTCGTTTTGTTTTTTCACTAAAGAAATTCTCCACCTATAAAATAGAAACAACACCGAAGCAATTATTAAAAAAAGGATAAGGTAGAACCAAATGGTTTGGTAGAAGAAAGGTCTTACTTGAAAGGAGTAGGAAGCACCTACCTCATTCCAAGTATTGGTGGCATTACATCCTATCACCTTGAAGGTATAATTACCCGGTGGTAGGTTGGTATATTCAACTTCGTTAAGACTGAGGGCCGGACTCCACTCCTTATCAAATCCTTCCAACTTATACTTAAACTGGTTTTGATCAGGCGCAGCATAACTTAATACGCTAAATCGAAAAGAATAGCGAAGGGTACCTGGTTCTATTCGAGCATTATCTATTTCCACATTTTGTTCTAACGCATCTGTTTTAAAATGTGCAATTCGAACAGGAGGCACAAAATGTTGCTCACGTTGTTGTAGTGGTGCTACCATACACACACCTCCCAAAGTTGGAATGTAAGCAATGCCTGATGAAGATAGCGTTGCCCGTGTTGCGCCTGTACACTCCTGATTGGCCATTCCGTGCGATTCATCAAGTACGTTCATGGGTACCTCCTTAATTGCACCTTTTAGGAAAGAAAAAAGGTCCTCTTTTCTAACTTGAATGATGCCGATGTTGGTAGTGATCAACATCTTTCCTCTTTCATCATCCACCCAATCAAAATATGTTTTACTTCTTCTGTCAGATTGAAGTGTGATCAAGCGTAACGAGTTTCCATCAAAGTAAGCCGGTCCAATATTCGCCATTACCCACACCTTCCCATCCTTGTCAATGTCAATATTGAACAACAAGATGCCTGCATCATCTTCTTTCATGAGAAACGTGACAATGGCTTGACCAGGAGAGATTATACTTAACCCTCCACTGTGAGTACCAACATAAATGGAACCCCCTTCATCCTCTGCTATTGACAACACATAGTTGGATTGAAGCCCATTACTCTTATTAAAAATGTCGAGAATCTTACCATCGCGAAATTTCACCAATCCTCCGGATCGAGAGCCAAACCAAAAATTACCACTCTTGTCTTTGTGAATCACTCTGAAATCTTCTGCCGGCATTCCTTCTTTCATGCCATACACCTTTTCCACTCCATTGACAACATGGATAATGCCTGAATAGGTGGCTAACCAAAAAGAATTTTTACCCTCCAGATAAATATCGCGTATGCCATTACTGGAACTTAACGATTTAATCGCTTGCTGTCGGCAATTCGAATTATCACAAATGTTCAAAACATTTAAATCCGTACCGATGTAAAGAACATGATCCGCATCCTCTTTAATAATGTTCACTCGGTTACTGGACAAGGAAGGAGTGGAGAGATTGGAGATATTCGTTTCTTTGAGTCGAATCAGGCCGGAGCGATTGGAGGTTATCCAAATATTTCCTTCCGTATCGGGCTTAATGGAGGTGATGCGGACAAAGTCTATCGAACCCTTCACCAACAATTCTTCAAACGTATTCTTTGCTTTATTATAACGAACAAGTCCATACTCGGTTCCTGCCCAAATAGAGTTCCACTCGTCTACCCACAACGTATTGATTTGTTTGCTGTTGAATTGATTCAGTGTGTGAAATATTTCGTTCTCACTTAACTCTTGTAATCCCTTGGTAGTTCCTATCAGTAACTTGTTATCCATTGACAGTTGAAGTGCCAAAACATTATTGACCAACAGCCCCTCGCGGGTTGTATACCCTTTCATTATGCCCTCCTTCCATGAGAAAAGTCCGCTACCATCAGTGGCAATCCAGATCGTTCCTTGCGCATCCTCCACCATACTCATAATAGCTGATTCATTAAGACTCGGATGGGTAATGGCGTAAATAGAATCGCCCTCGATGCAATGCAATCCCGCATTGTTGGTGCCTACATAAATTTTACCACTTCTTGTTTTCAGAAATGTTCGGATGGATCTAGGAATGGAGCCCTTTCTGGTAGTATAGGTACTAAAAACTCCTTTCTTAAACTGAACAATTCCACTGCCCTGAGAAGCAAAAAGCAAGGTTGAGTCGACTGTTTGCACAATCGAATAAAAACCATCCGTCTCCAAGAAAGAAAGATTGTTCCTATAAAAATTTACAACGACTCTACCATCGAAAGACATAAAGCCATTGAAGGAAGTGAGCCATATTAACCCTTCTTGAGATTGAAAGAAAGAGGTGAGGTTATTAGAAGAGAGTCCATCTTTCGAGCTCCAGCGTACTGCGCTTACCTGATTGAGTGCTTGCTTGGGATGAAAGGGAGCATTCATCTGACCTAGAGCCAGTTGAATTTGCAGCCAAAAGAAAACACCAAGCAGGGAACGTACTAGCATGATATCAAATATAATACGCAAGTTTCTGATTAAAAATGATTCTACTCAGATACCTGTCAGCTTACACGATGCCCATTTTAGTCATCACTCCTTCTTGTTACGCAAAGCAATATAGTAAAGAGGAATACCGATCAGCGTAATGATAAACCCAGGCCAGGTATACTCAGGCTTGTAGATGATCAACAGTGAACAGAAGGTGATGCCCATGACTATATAAATGAGAGGAAGAATAGGATACCCAAAGGCCTTGTATGGGCGAGGCATATCCGGACGTTTTCTGCGCAGAATAAAAATTCCGACAATGGTGAGCATGTAGAACAATACCACCACAAAAGAAATCATATCCAACAGATCTCCATACTTACCGCTCAAGCACCAGATAGAAGCAAGAATGGCCTGTATCCAAAGCGCCTTCTGCGGCACCGAAGCATTGTTCAACTCTCCCACTTGCTTAAAGAATAAACCATCTTTGGCCATGGTGTAATACACGCGTGCACCCGATAAAATCAAGCCATTGTTACACCCAAAGGTGGAGACCATGATCATCAGCGCAATCACAATAGTACCCGCGGCACCAAAAATAACAGTAGAGGCAGCTACACCCACCCGATCGTTTTCGGCAAAGGCAATCTCATTCAAAGGTAAAATACCGGTATACATTACGTTGGCCGAAACGTAAATAACGGTAACAATCAATGTGCCGAGGAATAAGCTGAGACCAATATTGCGCTGTGGATTCTTGATTTCACCAGCAATAAAAGTTACGTTGTTCCAGGCATCACTGCTAAAAATCGAGCCTACCATAGCCGAAGCAATAGCGCCAAAAGCACCAATGGTGATATACGTTTCCATATTGCCATCGGGCAATAATTTTTTCATGTCCCAGGCATTGCTCCAGTTGGCATTCCACACATCGGCCTTGAACATAAAAAAGCCAGCGGCAATCAAACCAAACAAGCTGACAAGCTTAACAGTAGTTAAAGTCGATTGAATAATTTTACCACTCTTAACACCTCTTGTATTGATATACGTGAGCAGTATGATGGTAAATATAGCCAGCACTTGTGCTGGTGATATTTTAACAAACCCTAAATCCAACCACACCAAATCCTCACTTACTGCAGGTATCAGGTAGGCTGTAAATTTAGAAAAGGCTACACCAACAGCAGCAATGGTGCCTGTTTGTATGACTGCGAAAAAACTCCAACCATATAGAAAAGCTACTAAAGGATTGTAAGCCTCCTTTAAATAGGTGTACTGGCCTCCTGCTTTTGGAAACATGCCGCTCAGTTCGCCATAACTC
Source organism: Cyclobacteriaceae bacterium (assembly GCA_022842845.1). GTDB lineage: Bacteria > Bacteroidota > Bacteroidia > Cytophagales > Cyclobacteriaceae > Chryseotalea. Next base: position 43,764 of record JALHOT010000003.1, read on the forward strand.
ACTGCAGCGGTGATTGTCATAAAACCGGTTAATACCCACACCGCAATTAACCAGCCTGCACTTCCCACATTCATGGTAATGTTGGCACTCACAATAAAAATACCGGAGCCTATCATAGAGCCTGCCACAATCATGGTAGCATCCCACAGACCTAGTACAGGTTTAAAGCTTTTCTCGCTCATAGATTACAAGTAAAGGAGGCAAGATAACAATTTACACGAAGCACAAATACAGGCTTACAAAAACCACCAGTGTAAACAATCATTCCTTATCAGTTCTTGAGTAATTCATTAATAGGCTGGCCTGTGCAGCCATTCGGAAACATGATCTTGAGAATAACTGAAACGGTTGGTGCTATATCAGTTATGGGATGATACACCGCTGAAGTTCCCTGCTTTACCCCATGGCCAAAGAAAAGCATGGGTACGTGGGTATCGTAAGCATAAGGAGAACCATGCGTGGTTCCCTGCACACTATTCCCTTCAAACCAACCAGGCTCCAATACAAAAGCAATATCGCCTGAGCGCTGGGCATGATGGCCTCGTATGATCTTGCCTTTAATTCCACCTTCATCAAAATCACTTTGTTTAATAACAGCTTCAGTGTAATAGTTAGCTACCCCATCCAGGGTCATTAAAAACTTGCCGGTTAATTCTGCTACCACAAACATATCTAAGCCTGAGGTACGTGCATCACCATCAAAAGCATTATGATTCAAAAACACTTGTTCATTACTGATCTTCTCTACCAGTTTTTTACCAGGATAATAGCTTGCCAGGTATTCGTTGAGTTTCGCAAGGGCATATTCGTCATTAAAATAACCTGCGGGTACTTTATTGTCTTTCAAATACTGTGGCACATCGGCTACTGCGTGATCAGCGGATAAAAAGAGTGTATAATTGCCGACACCTACTTCTTTATCAAGATGCTTCAATAAATCTTCCACATTGCGATCAAGGCGCAGATACATATCTTCCAGCTCTACAGAACGCGGCCCAACTGCATGACCAAAAATATCAGGTGTTGAATAAGAAATCGCCAGAAAGTCGGGCACATTGTCTTTACCCATTTGCTCGCCTAACAAAGCCGCTTTGGCAAATTCAGTAACATAATCATTGGCATAAGGAGAATAGGCAAATAGCTCTCCGTTGCCCTTGGCTATCATCTCCTGAAAATTGTACGGGAAAGTCATTTTATCCTTACCGGCCAACTTGCGCTCATAAGGCGAATCATCAGGACCGCTTTCTGTGTATTGCTCAATAGGAAAGAGGGGTGTCCAGGGTTTACTGATATAGGTGGCTGGCAAATTCCTGCTGTTAAATTTTGTTACCCACTCCGGCAAATCTTGTCGATAGAAAGTACTGGTGATAAAATTCCCTCCACGGCCTTCAGGGAAATAGGCTGCATCGGCCATGTGGCCTGCTGGTAAAACGGAGCCCCTGTCTTTAATGGAGATACTGATTACTTTAGCGCGCTTGTTGGTGAATAATTCCAATTCGTCAGTAACAGTTGTAGCAAGCATGCGCCAGGGCGACACACCACCGGGCATAGTGCTGCCTACCATGCGCTGAGCAGGATCCTCCACACAATACACCATTTTCTTCAGCTCTTTATCATAGTAGTCATTCCCAATGATGCCATGAATGGCAGGCGTAGTGCCTGTATAAACAGAAGCATGACCGGGCCCGGTTACCGTTGGGGCATAATTGTAATGCGCATTGGTCAGCATAAAACCTTCGCGCATCAGGCGTTTGAAACCTCCTTCACTGAATTTTGCCTCGTATCGGTATAAGTATTCCTGACGCATTTGGTCCACAATCACCCCAACCATAAGTTTGGGTGTCTTGGCTTTGTTTTCCTGAGCATTGCTGAGTGTTTGGCTAAACACCAAGCCAGCTGTTAAAAGAATACCTGCTATTTTCATACGTTGATAAAAATCAAAAACAATAATAAGCAATAGTGTTCGCAGTCAATACACTAAAGTGATGAACGTGCTGTTAATTATATGGATCAGTCAGGACATAGTAATTTAGCAAACTCCTCTTCCTCATAAATATAGCGGGCTACTTGCTTGCCATCCTGATTGTAATAAATCACAATATGCACTGCTGCCTCCTCTACATACTTATCAGTTCGGTAAAAAGGTTCCTCCGGGCTTCCCACATTCTCTATAGAAGAATACACCGGTTCCAATAATATGCCTCTTCTATTGGTCATCAGTCCATAGAAGTTATCTTGCTTGTATAGCAGAAAGTGTTCGAGGCTTGAATCTGTATACTCTGTAAAGGCGGTGATTTTACCCGGGCGAAAGCTGAAGGAATTCAAATCAAATAAACGCCACACAAAGCTATGCTTCACCAAAGCCACTGAATCATTCCAATACTTCACTTCATCAAACTCAAATTTGCTTTTTGCTTTATCATCCCAACCAATAAATCCGTAATAGCCATTTTTATAAGCTACTACTAATTCTTCATTATAGGCCACAAGATTGCGGTCGTAGGTAGGTTTAATCACTTGAAGCAATCTGCGATGAATCAATCCGAATTTCTTCTTTGCTAACACTGCCGTAGTCTGTCCAACAGTATTTCCAAAGGCATCGAATGTTGGCAGGGGAATTGTCAGCCCACGATCGTTGAGCAGTATACGCTTATCGCGCTTCTGCTGTACAAAAAGTCCATCGCTGATGCACTCCATCTTCTCTGCCTGCAATGCAAATTGCCTTTCCCCTGCTGATGAGAAAATCGTTTTTCGATCGCCTTCTGATACCATCACATAATTTCCTGCAGCATGGCTTAACAGATCTATTGTTACTGCTGATGAGAAGGTATAGAAATGCTTTTCAAACAATAGCATAGTAGAATCTTTACGAAAACCAATGGCACTTTGTGCCATCAGCCTTGCGCTATCAAAAGAAAAAGACCGCTGAAGTTTTCTATTGGTCAAAAAATATTGTCCTGTATCCTTGCGCAACAGCCACAGGCTGTTAGCGGCTACAAATTCTTGTGCTGTATCCTCACTTTCCTGGTTATAAAGAAAGCGTTTATTATTCCTATTAATAATAATCAAGTCTTCGGTTTTGTGTATTTCCTGATCTTGTAAGGGCAATGCTACACTTAAATCATAACGCAACAAAGCACGCTGACTCCCCTGGCGCACCAGCAAGTATTGATTATCGAGAGCCTCCACTTCATCATAATAAGCAGTAAAAGAAATGGGCGAACCATTAACATGCGCACCAATATCCCTGGCTGTGCTCATACGAAAACCTTGGTCTGATTTAAAAACAATCACATCTTTCAAAGCAAAAACATCTTGCCAATCACCAGCCAGTACTTTCCTTCCATGCAAAGTGTATAAGGTGGCTGTCGCCCCTGATTTACTGAAAAAGAAATAATGACCGAGTAGTTTTGCCTCATGTGGCAGGCAATGAGTACCCGATTTGTGAAGAATACCCATAGACTCATCCTGCCTTTCAATTAATAAGAAACCAAAACCGAGGTCTTCATAATCTATTACCTCTTCAGCGAGCACAACCCCGGCACGTGTGATGAGTCGATTCTTTGCCAGCAAAATATCTTCTGTAAATCCATTACACAGCAGGTTTGTCTCCAGAGAGTCTATCCGGTTGAGCAAATGTTCCCTCCCATCCGCATCCATAAAGGCATAAAGACCATTTTTCCAAATGGCTGTCCAAAGTTTACCTTCTTGCCGCATTACTTTAATCAGGGAGTCGCTCATCAAGGCACTCACATCTTGCCGCTCGTTTTTCAGTATATAGAAAAGAAAATTACCAGCCTGTCTTACATAGGCATTGGTAGGATGATTTTTGATAAACGTCTGATATGCATGCATCTCACCGGAAGCGGTAGACAACTGAAAAATTTCTTTTTCCGCTACTTTTCGGTAAGGGGTATTTGGATACGCTTGCAAAAAAGCAAGGTAGCTGGTCAACCTTTTGTCTTTGGTTTTACTGTCGAACAAAAGCTTATGATAACGGCTGCTGGCCTCCGTGTGGCGGGCCGACTGTGGATAACGCTTCAGGTAAACTTCAAAACTCTGGTAGGTATTTTCTTTGAGTGCATCCAGGAAGGCCACTTCTTGTTGCAGTTCCATAGCCATGTTAAGTTGGCTCGCCCCTTTAAAATGCTCAATAAAAAATGTGTATGAAGCCTCAGTATTTTCTTGCTTGGCTCTGCCAAAGGCGGCACTGTCTATATAAATCCGCAAGTTTCGAAGCCCGATACTATCAAAAGGAAAACGGATATTTTTTTCTCTCTCCTTTTTACTCAATGATTGAAAATACCTGGATGTTTTAGTTGTGAGCAGTGAAGCAGAGTCAATATCGTACTTTGGATTTGCAAGGGTAAAATAAAACCAGGCATACGCATATTGCGCCCCCAGGTTCAGGCTATCTTTTCGTAAGGATTTTTTGATTTGCATCTCTGCCTTTAGCCAGCGTTCCTTCCCCAGATTGTTCCAGGCGAGGCGCTCAGGAGCTAACTGCGCAAGTCCATCGATGCGCAGGAGCAAAACGAGGGTGCAAACGAGTAATAGTAAGCGCTTTTTCATGCTGATAGAACCGTGAAGGTAAGGAAAGAACAAGTTCCCTCATTATCCTACTGCTGTGCTTCATCGAATATTGTGCGCACAGAAATATTTTTTATCTTGAACATTGAAAAGAACCGACCAATGGCCAAGCTTAAAAATATTGTTAAACAGCTTTCAGAAAAAGATTTCCAGGCAATTCACGATAGTTTAGTGGAAAGTAATGCTGACAAATCGGCTTACTTGCTGAAATCATTGCGCGAACGCCAGCTGTCTGACAATAAAATAATGGCTGAGTTGGAAGTAAATGCCAACGCTTACTACACACTTCGCTCCCGCCTTAACCTGAAGATTGAAGAGTATTTAATGGCACAGCTGGAAAGCCCCAGAACGGATGTGCTGAAAAAACTCGCCAACATCAACGAGGTATTATTCACTAAGAAAAAAGCGATATCAGTAGCCACCCTTAAAAAACTGGAGAAGGAACTACTTGATTATGACCTTGCTAACGAACTAACCACCATTTACAAGTCGCTTAAGAAGCTCAATATTAATTCTCCGGATTACTTCCAGTACTCTCAGCTCTACAACCGCCACGTAGCCTACATGTTGGCCCTTGACAAAGCTGAAGACCTGCTGGCTGATTACTTCAAGAAGTATGGCGATTATCTATTTACCGGAGGCGAAGTAGAAAAGCTTAGCCTCAGCCTCCTGCTGAAGGAAATGGATAATGTGGCCAAGTTGTATGAATCTCACCGTTTGTTTGTTTACCACAGTTGCATGTCCATTTTCCATCGACTCTTTGTTGAAACAGACGGTGCCAACAGCCATGAGCTGGAGTCAATTGAAGACATCTTTGCCAAAGTGCAGAAGATATTCGAGACCTATAACCTCGATGCCATTTACTATCACTTAAATCTTGTATTCGAGTTTCTGCATCTCGAGTACTACACACACTACAAAGTGTACCGCGAATCAGAAAAGTATTTTGAAGAGGTGAATGACGCGGCCACAAACCTACTCATCAATTATCCAACCTATACTTTCCCTGCACAGCTGTTGATTACCAAAATCCATCGCAGCCTGCGCCTGGGTACGGAAGCCGATTTATATGCAGAGAATGAAACGCTCTTCCTGGATTTTGAAGTAGACCCGATGGATGTACCCAAACATACCATTTACATCACCTACAGGGCTTTGGCTTGCTATTATGCCGGCAAATACGATGAAGCTGCCAAAATGCTGAATACCCTGCTCAATGAAGTGAGCTTAAAAAAATACCCGATCACCTTCATGGAGATCAAGGCCTTGCTGTCATTACAATATGTGATGTTGCAAGACTATGAGTTATTCAACCAGCTGAGCAACAGCATACAGCGTCAGATCAGGTTATTGGGCAAAGATTCTTGCGAGAACATATTACTGTTCCTGAAAGTGTTAAAGATTACCACCAGTGAAGCCAAAAAGGAAAAGGCAAAAAAAATCAGCGCTTTGTTGCCGAGGCTCAAAACGCTGGAGGTAAAATATTTCGCCCCTACGCTGTTAATCCGTTTTGACGAAAAGTTCGTGAAGCAACTAACCGACATAGAGCCGGTTAACGATTAATATCAAAGATTAAACTTCGAGCTTGATAATGCTCTCGTGCGATAAAGGCTTGTTCAGATAAAGCTTTACGTTTTCGTATTTCTTTGAACGGTTAAAATCCTGAGGGTTAATAGAAGAAGTAAGCATCACAATTCTGCACTTCTTTTTGGCTACCGCACTCAGCTTTTCAAATTCATCTAAAAACTGAAAGCCATCCATCAGTGGCATGTCAATGTCCAGGAAAATTACATCGGGTAAAACCTGATCGGCAACACCCGTCTTTTCCATGTTCTTCAAAAACTCAATGGCACTCTTGGCACCAGTATGTGTGTAGATGTTCTCTGCAATGGAAGCTGCCTCTATCATTTTCTGATTGATGAGATTATCGATCTCATTATCGTCAATCAACATTACGGTCTTGTACTTTTTCGCCATGGACTACAGATAGTTTATTCAATAAAAATATACAAATAGGGCTACATTCCAAACGCTACGAATGAAAAGGAGACAAACTTTACTTTGGAACATCGCCCTTCAACAATCAGATATCGAACTGAATGCCCTGCGCCAAAGGCAAAGTGCTGCCATAGTTGATGGTATTGGTTTGTCTGCGCATATAAACCTTCCAGGCATCAGAACCTGACTCGCGACCGCCACCGGTCTCCTTCTCACCACCAAAGGCACCGCCAATTTCTGCACCAGAGGTACCAATGTTAACATTGGCAATACCGCAATCTGAGCCGGCATGCGATAAGAATTTTTCCATCTCTTGCATGTGGTTAGTCATGATAGCTGAAGAAAGCCCTTGTTTCACACCATTTTGCATGGCAATAGCCTCTTCTATGGTGCTGTATTTCATGATGTACAAAATGGGCGCGAAGGTTTCATGCTGCACAATTTCATACTCGTTCTTCACCTCGGCAATGGCAGGTTTTACGTAACAGCCCGACTCATAGCCCTTGCCGCCCAACACGCCACCCTTCACCAATATTTCTCCACCTTCAGCCTTCAGTTTGCGCAAAGCATCATTGTAGGCTTTTACTGCCAGCTTATCAATAAGTGGCCCTACATGGTTTTCTGCATCTAAAGGATTGCCGATGCGCAACTGGGCGTAAGCCTTCTTCAATCTTTCTTTCACTTCTTCATATACACTTTCGTGGATGATCAACCTGCGCGTAGTGGTGCAGCGTTGACCCGCTGTGCCCACCGCCCCAAACAAAGCACCACGGATGGCAATGTCCAGGTTGGCATGTTCAGAAATAATGATGGCATTGTTGCCGCCTAACTCCAATAACGCACGGCCCAGGCGCTCGCCCACTGTTTTGCCTACTGCCTTGCCCATGCGAACAGAACCTGTAGCGGATATCAGTGGAACGCGCTCATCGGCCGATAACAGCTGACCGATTTTGGCATCGCCATTGATGATACAGGAAACACCCTCAGGCACTCCGTTCTTCTCGAATACTTTATTGATAATGTTTTGACAGGCAATGCTGCACAAAGGTGTTTTCTCGGAAGGTTTCCACACGCATACATCTCCACAAACCCAGGCCAGCATCGTGTTCCACGACCATACGGCTACTGGAAAATTGAAAGCGGAGATAATACCCACTACGCCCAATGGGTGGTATTGTTCATACATGCGGTGATGCGGGCGTTCTGAATGCATGGTGAGGCCATTCAACTGGCGCGAAAGGCCTACGGCAAAATCACAGATGTCAATCATCTCCTGCACTTCGCCCAAACCTTCCTGATACGATTTGCCCATTTCGTAAGAAACGAGTTTACCCAGAGGCTCTTTGTATTTGCGCAAAGCAACCCCAATCTGGCGCACTATTTCACCACGCTTGGGAGCGGGCCATAAACGCCAGGTGGCAAAGGCTTCATTGGCTTTTGTAATAACGGCATGGTATGCTTTCTCATCGCTGGCCTGGACAGATCCTATTAGTTTACCATCGGCTGGTGAGTAGGACTCAATTTTAGCCCCCGTAGTTTTAAACCACTTAGCACCTGTAGAGGTACCAGGATTTGATTTTTTGATCCCCAGTGTATTGAGGGCTTCTTGCATGCCGAAATTCTTCATGATAGTGCTTGTTAAAGGATGTAAAACTAACAAGAATTTTACTAGCTACCACTCTATACCATAAGTACCCCTTTCTCCATTAGCATAATAGCCTTCTACCAGGATTCCACCCTTTTTGAACTCAAGAATACGGTTAAAGTCTTCTACATTGTTTACCGGCAGCTTATCGACAAAGCCAATGATGAAGCCTTCTTTCATGCCACTCTTTTTCCACTTGCCTTCTTTTAATGCTTTCACGCGCACGCCACCTTCTAACTGCAATTGCGCCAGGGTTTTGTAGTTCACATCTTCTATGGTAGCACCATTGAGCTCATACTTTACTTCTTTGCGTGCAATGCTTTCCAGGCCTTCGTTGTTGCGCAAACGCACCTTTACTTGTTGCATGCTTTTCCCGCGTGCATAAGTCACGGTCAGTTCTTTGCCCGGCCGGTTGCGCGCTACCCACTCCTGTAGTTCTGATACTGTATTTACTCGGTGTTCATCAATGGATACAATCACATCACCTTCGAGCATGCCAGCTTGTTGGGCTGCACTTTTATCGTTCACACGACTTACTAATACACCCTGGCTCACAATGAGGCCCAATTGCTCGGCCAATTCTGCATTTACATCGGTAATTTGTACTCCCAGCAAACCTCTTTGTACCTGACCAAACTCCACGAGGTCGTCCATTACTTTTTTTACAAGGCTTACTGGTATGGCAAATGAATAACCCTGATAGCCCCCGTTGGAAGTGGCGATGGCTGAGTTGATGCCGATCAGTTCGCCTTGCAAATTCACGAGGGCACCACCACTGTTACCGGGGTTTACGGCTGCATCGGTTTGCAAAAAGGCTTCTACCTGTAAATTGTTGCGGTCCCGCAGAATGCCAATGTTGCGCGCCTTGGCACTGATGATACCGGCCGTAACAGTTGAGTTGAGATCGAAAGGATTGCCGATGGCCAAGACCCACTCGCCCAACTGTACTTCGTCTGAGTTACCATATTTGACAAAAGGAAGTTGCCTGGCTTTTACTTTGAGCAGAGCCAAATCGGTACTTGGATCGGTGCCGACCAGCTTTGCATAAAAACGCTGATTATTATTCATCACCACTTCAATATTGGTGGCATCTTCTATTACATGATAATTGGTTACTACATAACCATCGTCTGAGATGATTACCCCCGAACCAGAAGAACGCGCGGACCAATCTTGCCGAAAGGCAAGTGGATTAAAGCTAAAGTCGCCCGGGCCATAAGACGTGCGTATGTGCACTACGCCTGGTGTTACACTTTTGGCAGTCGCTAAAAAATTCAAAGCGGCCGGCAGCTGATAACTGCTATCGCGTGGTGCCTTGGCCAATACCTTGTTTTGTCTTTCTTCTATCGACTGGTAAGTGCTTACAGAAGTATCGATAAAACGGGCTGTATAAATAGAACCCACCACGCCACCGATACACGCAGCCACCAACACCACCGCCACAAACAAATAACTTCTCATACCAAAAATTAACAATAGAAAGATACTACTTCCTTACTTAAACGCATGGCTATTCTCAAGGCTTGCTGCTCAACCTCGTACGAGCGCTAGCTGAGCTTTAGGTAAATGCTTAAAAAAAGAGAGGCATCTTTTCAGATGCCTCCTGAGGGTTCCGAACCACCAGAACCCTTCCTCAACCTAAACCCATCGGTTTGCACCGATAACCTGTTGTCTTAACAAGACTTTCGCAGGAATTGTTTCCCTTATTTCACGCGAATGCTCGTCTTCAGCACTTTCTTCTCATCTTTTGGCAAGGTGAGTAATAAAACGCCATTGGTGTAAGCCGCTTCTATCTTGTTCACATCAATATTGTCTGGCAGTGTAAAAGTTCTGCTGAAGGTGCCATAGCTGCTTTCGATAGAGCGGAAGTTATTCTCCTTCTTATCCTGGCTGTATTTACGCTCACCGCTAACGGTTAAGCGATCTTCATTCAAATCGATTTTAAAATGGTCTTTATCCATACCGGGCACGGCTACATGCAGTTCAAAAGCTTTCTCATCTTCAAACACATCTACCTTGGGCACAAAAGAGTAAGCGGTAGAACCACCGGTGCGGGCCACTGATTCGTTAAAGAAACGATCGATTACGTTACTGAAAGAAGTGGGCACATAATCATTTACCACTGCGTTATACTTAATAAGGCTCATAATTGTATTGTTTTAGTTTTTAAATCCCTTTACGCTCTATTCAGGGAAATCCGTGCCGAGGCTATTTTTGTGTCATTGTGTCACTTAAAAACGCAAGTTTTATCCATTATAATGACATATAGTCATTATTTCAACCTATTGAGACTACCTTTGACAGTTTATGCACTAGAAAGCAGCCTGCGCTTCGCTTGAAAAATATAGCGATATATCCAAGCTGACTACTACTTGCTAATGGGAATGATACATCTTGAATTGTATCAGTTCCCGGAAGCACTGTTTGCCTTAGAACAAGTCAAAGGCGTTACTGAAACTGCCCCTGAGGCTTATGCCCTGTGTGGACTTGTACTGCTCAACAATATTCTAAAACTCATTACTCAAAATGAATGTCTAGACAAGGATTAACCTACCATAGTTCAATTACAGGCAGTAAAATTTTTCTATCACAATGAGGGACTTTTTACTGCATTAATGCACTAAGAAGAGACAAAAACCTTTACAGTTATGAAAACCCTTATTACCGTTCGCGAACAAGAAATATTAAGATTAATGGCCCAGGGCATGAGCTCCAAAACTATAGCCGATGTGTTGAACCTGAGTTTCCATACGGTGCAAACCCAGCGCAAAAATATTTTGCGCAAACTGAATGAAAACAGAACCATTAGGGCAATGGCTACCCATGTAGGTATTATCCCCGTAAATAAAATGCAAACGTCTTTATGCAGCATGCCTGAATAAACGCCTGAGGCTGTCCATTCATTAAAAAGGCGCTTTGGTAAAGTTATGGCAGGCAAAACTTGTGGTATAGCCCCGGCTTAGGTTACTTTGGTCGTTGATTTACCCATCCAAGACCTAAGTGACCATGAGCAAAGTTCTGTTTTCTTGTTTACTGCTATCCATAGCCAGCTTTTCCTACGCACAAAATAAATCCCTCGGGGTGGGTGTTGCCACGCCTAACCCCAATGCGGCCCTGCATGTAGAATCGCCCACGGGCAACCAAGGTGCCATTATGCCACGCCTCACTACGGCCCAACGCAATGCGATGAGCGCCATTTTGGGTGCCACTGATGCGGGGTTGCTGTTGTACGACAATAATGAAAAGGTATTATACATTTGGAATGGCAATGCCTGGGAAAGTTCTGCCAAAATTCGTTACCCCCAAGTAGATACGATATCTACGCTCCCTCCCAATGGTAATGCCCTACGCATTGTATACAACGGAACTGATGTGGGCAATTTTGGGGTGGCCCATTTCGAAAACATGAACCCTAACTCTGGCTTTTCAGCCATTTTTGGAAGAACGAACAGCGCCACCAATGGAGCGGCTGATTTTATGGTGAGCAATCCCGCCAATACCAACGATGCGGTAGGGGCAACCACCAATGCCCTCAATGGTCGTGCGGGTGCCTTCAACCTCAACAATGCCGGCAGCCGTAATCACGCCTTGTATGCACAAAGTAACGGTGACTCTACCGGTTCGGCCGTGCACGGTAATAACATTGGCAATGGTTTTGGTGTCTTTGGTAAATCTGCCGGAACTAAGTTTGCCTCAGCAGCCGTCTACGGTGAGCATATAGGTACAGGCGATGCAGCCGGTGCTTTCCGGATTAATAATCCTGCCAATACTTACTCCGCCCTTTATGGAGAAACCAATGGTAGCGGCCCCGCCATTTTCGGTAATCAATTGGGCCTAGGCCGCGCAGGCCAATTCCAAATTGGCAACGCAACCAATACCAACGCTGCCTTGCGAGGTTTTACTTCTGGCTTAGGTAATGCAGGTTTCTTTACGATTAATAACGTGGCCAATGACAGCTCTGCCCTCTACATCACCACCAATGGCACCGGTAATGCCATCACCGCAAATGCACCGATACAGGCAACTCAATTCATTGGAGATGGTAGTTTGTTAACCAATGTTGGTGGTGGCGGTTTTACGCTCCCAAGGGTTGATAGCATCAGCAACGCCACTGGAACAACCGATATTTTCGCCTTGAAATATAACAATGCTGAAAGCAAGCGCGTGCTACGGGTGGAGAACCTGAACCGCAGCAATGGCAGCAGCGCGGTAAGTATTAGTAATAATGGCAGCGGCTTGGGCTTGTATGTACAAAACAGTAACGATTCCAGCGCAGTGAGCAGCGTATTCGTGACCAATAACAGCAATAACATTAATGCCAACCCTGGCCCCGTCAGTATTTATGGTGAGTCTACAGGTACAGCAGGAGCGGCAGGTTCCTTCCGCGTTTTCAACAAGAGCAACAATAAAGCTGCCGTGTATGCAGAAACTGCGGGAACTGGTAATAGCGTTTTTGCCAGACACAGCGGTGCGGATGGCCATGCCGGCTATTTCTGGGTTGCCGATACAACGAATTTCTCTAACCCGGTGCGGGCTCAAACAGATGGTACGGGCTCAGCTGTTCGCCTGGAGGTGACCAACCCTAATAACACCAGCGCTGCCTTGCAAATTAATCATTATGGTTTGGGGCAGGCTATCAATGCTGTGAAAACCAATGACGGAGGCGTGGCTAACTTTCAGATTACTGACCCTAACAACAACAACAATGTGTTGGACCTCAGTACTAGTGGTAATGGTTATGCCCTGAGTGCCACTACTTCAGGTGGGCAAAGGGCTGCATATTTTTCGGCTAATAACCCACTGAGCACCGGTCCTGCTGTATCGATTAACAGTCTTGCTCTGGTAGATGCGTTGGAAGTATATGGTTATGGACAAGGAAGAGCCGCCACCTTTATGGCAGATTCGGCCGCAGAAGCAGTGCAGGTGAGAACCGATGGCCCCAATACCCGAGGCGCCACTTTTTTGGTAAACAATCCGAGCAATGCGCAGCCAGTTATTTATAGTCAGAGCATTGGTACTGGTCCAGCCATAGAGCTGAGCCAGTTTAACAATGGTGCTGCCCTGAGCATTACACAAGGAGGTTTGCGCTATAATGTGCTGGAGCCCGCCTCTCCAGGAGCAATTTTTGACCGCTCAACCATCTACAAGCTGACACAAAGCGGCTCTTACACTATAAATTGGCCTGTTAATTTGGGGGATGCTTTCTATGTGTATAATGATTCTGGGGATTCTGTTTTTATACACGGCAACGAAGTAGTCTTCGGTTTTTCAGCACTATTTGTTTACATGGGCAGCAGTTGGGTGAAGTTCTAGGCTGGATATATAATTTCGATTTTCAAAGCCTCAGCTACGTGCTGGGGCTTTTGTTTTTAATATCGATGTATCCCTGAATCCAGCCAAAAAATAAAAGCTGATAACCCCTATGGGTTCGTTGGCGCTCAAATACATACCCAAAGTCCGGTATTCTGCATAAAAAAGCCAGTGCAACGAGGACTATCTTCAATTGCATCGATTATATTTCTAGCCAGTTTGCTTTAACACTATGCCCATGAATAGAATTATTATCCTCGCTTTGTTTGCCCTCTTTGCAGCAAGCGCCCAAGCACAAAACAAATCGCTGGGTGTCGGCACTGCCACCCCTAACCCCAATGCAGCTTTGCATGTGGAATCGCCTACAGGCAACCAGGGTGCCATTATGCCCCGCCTGAGCACCGCACAACGCACGGCCATGGCTGGCATTTTAGGAGCGGCTGATGCCGGCATGCTTTTATACGACAATGACCTGAAAGGACTCTATATCTGGAATGGTACCGCTTGGGAAAGCTCGGCCAAAATACGTTACCCACAAGTTGATACCGTTACCTCTATACCCCCCAATGGCAATGCCTTGCGCATTGTATACAACAGTACTGACGTGGGCAATTTTGGGGTGGCCCACTTTGAAAATAGAAACCCTAACTCCGGTTTCTCCGCCATCTTTGGGCGTACCAACAGTGCCACTAACGGTGCAGCTGATTTTATGGTGAGCAACCCAGCTAATACCAACGATGCGGTAGGGGCAACCACCAATGCCCTTAATGGTCGTGCAGGTGCCTTCTCTCTCAACAATGCCGGCAGCCGCAACCATGCCTTATTTGCGCAGAGCAACGGTGACTCTACCGGTTCGGCTATTCATGGTAATAACATCGGTAATGGCTTTGGGGTATTTGGTAAGTCTGCCGGTACTAAGTTTGCCTCTGCGGCTGTATATGGCGAACATGTGGGCACAGGCGATGCAGCCGGTGCTTTTCGTATTAACAATCCAGCCAATACTTACGCTGCTCTCTATGGAGAAACCAACGGTAGCGGTTCTGCCCTCTTTGCCAATAACCTGGGCACAGGCCGTGCCGGGCAAATTCAGATTAATAACCCTACCAACGCCAGTGCCGCCTTGCGCGCCTTTACCAATGGCCGAGGTAATGCCGGGTTCTTTACTATTAACAACGTGACGAACGATAGTTCAGCCCTCTATATCACCACCAATGGAACAGGTAATGCCATCACAGCGAATGCACCGATACAGGCAACTCAATTTATCGGGGATGGTAGCTTACTTACCAATGTCGGTAGTGGAGGGTTTATACTTCCTAGAGTCGATAGCATCACCACGGCCACAGGAACAACTGACCTTTTTGCGCTGAAGTATAATAATGCAGAAAACAAGCGGATACTGCGGGTCGAAAATTTAAGCACCACCAACGGAAGCAGCGCAGTAAGTATACAGAACAACGGTACTGGTATAGGTATTTTTTCAAGAGTCAATAATGCTGCCGCTGGTTCTACCGCGATATATGGAACTACCAACTCAAATCTTGGTGGCGCAGTGGCTCCTGTAGGGGTTTATGGGGAGTCCACCGGTACCGGTTCTTTGGCAGCCTCTTTCCGTGTGAACAACGCTGGAAATACTTTTCCAGCAGTCTTTGCTGAAACCAATGGATCTGGTCCTACTATCAGGGCTCGCAATATTGGAAGTACTAATGGTTTTGCAGGATTGTTTTCCAATGACAGCACAGGCAACCTTTTCCCTGCCATACAGGCTTCTACCAGAGGGCAGGCACCGGGTGTACGGGTTTTGCAAAACAGCACCAGTTTTGGTTCTGGTGTAGATGTAATCCTCCAAAATCCGAGTGGTAATGGCTTTGGTGTTAGTGTTAATCAGCAAGGTATTGCCAGTGCTGGTGAGTTTACCATTAACAATGGCTCTAGCAATGCCAATGCTATCAATGCCACTACCAATGGTACAGGTAACGCCATGAGCGCTGTTAACAGCGGAACAGGTTTTGGACTTTATGCGCGCGCTTTAGGAGCTACCGATGCGATTTATGCTACCAAACAAGCTGGTGATGGCACCGGTAGTGCCGGTAATTTTGACAACCAGGAAAGTGGAAATAATGCCTCTACCCTCTTTGCCATGACCAATGCATCTGGTGGCTCTGCTATAGGGGCCATTAACTCTGCCAATGGTAATGCATTCACGATTTTTCAAGGAGGTATGAGAGTTTCAACTCACGTTCTTACCGGGGGTGGAGACATTAACGTACGGGCAGTTGCTTACACAGTCGATGCAGATGTCTACGCATTTACCATCCCGTTAAATGAAGGAGATATCTTTTATTTTTATAATATTGGGGCATCAAATGCGACAGTGGAGTCTTTTACAATCGTGCCTGACGAGATGTTGCAACTCATTTACTTAGGCGGTGTATTAAGACGCTTCTAGATTAGAGCGAGACGAAACGACACCATGCTCTCCCGAATTTGCAATTCGGCAGACAACTTAATAGCAAAGGTCGCAGCATCATGCTGCGACCTTTTTCTATTCTATTAAGGCACACTATATATTCAATTAAATCTATCAGCACTTTGTGAAGATACAGTTGACGTTGTTTTTCTTTATATGCTGAGCGTGTTCGGGGCTCCGTTGTACGAACTGCAGGTTGATAAACTCCTTCTTACTGACTCAAATGCATGTGTGGGTGGCTATATAGCTTGAATGACCTTACCCGCGCTTTGTGCGAGCGGCCAATACATTATTATGTTGTACAGACGCAGCTCGAGGGCGCTTGACTCACCAAACTATAGACACAAATACTGATCACGCTCCACTAATTGTGCAATTGCTTTTAATGCTGAATAGTCCGAAATTAGCAATCTTAAAATCTGTCTATGAAAAAGTACTTGCCGCAAGTCCTCGTCTTGCTACTCATGTATAGTCCTGTGTTCGCACAGAATAAAAGTTTAGGCGTAGGCACCGCCACGCCTAATCCTAATGCCGCTTTACATGTAGAATCGCCCACCAATAACCAGGGCATCATCATCCCACGGTTATCGACTGCCCAAAGAAGTGCTTTTACAGCAGCCCTGGGTACCGGAGATACAGGCCTTATTGTATTTGATACCGATCTGCGTGCCCTGGCCATTTGGAATGGTGGTGCCTGGGACATCGGCAGTAAGGTGGGGGCACCCATCAACATTAACAACGCAGCCGCTACCGGCAATGCAGGCACTTTTACCATCGCCAATGCCGGCAATAACGATGTGGCTATTAACGGGACCACTACTGGTACAGGCCACGCTGGTTATTTTGAAATAAACAATGCAAGCAATGCCAATGCTGCCCTTTTTGTAGGCACCAACGGAAGCGGTAATGCGATTACCGCCAATGGTACCATTCAGGCAAGTTCCTTTGTGGGCGATGGCAGTGCGCTTACCGGCATTCCAGGTTTTACGTTGCCCTATTCTCAAAATATTGCCAGTCCTGGCTCTCTCTTCTCATTGGCTAACTCGGGTACAGGCATAACTTCTATACTAGAAATTACCAACCCTGCCAATACCAATTTTGCATTAGCAGCCGCAACCAATGGTACCGGTGGCTCCGCAGATTTTTCAATCAACAATGTTGCAAACTCTTCTCCGGTAGTTAGCATCTCCACCAATGGTACCGGCCCGGCCATTTCTGCTGTTGGTGACATCATTGCCACTGGTTTTATTGGAGACGGCAGCGGTTTGACCGGACTCCCTCCCGGATTTGTATTGCCATATTCGAATTCACTTGATCAGCCTGGTTATCTTTTTTCTCTTTCTAACACAAATCCATCTAACGGAACTACGCGGTTCGAATCTGCTGGTTCAGGTTCATACACAACAGAGATTTACTCCTCGGGCTTAGGTCCATTGCTTGCCCAAAACACTGGCTCTACAGGTTCTGCAGGCGTATTTACCAGCAATGCCAACACAGCGGCCGTGCAGATTTCTAATGCTGGTGGTCAGGCTTTGTCTGCCATAAATTCCAGCACCACAGGTCCTGCTGCTGAAATTTCTTTAACTGACCCAGGTGCCTCCACACCCACACTTTTGGTAAACAATGCGGGCAGTGGTTATGCCATTACAGCCAATGCTCCGATTCAGGCCACTAGCTTTATTGGCGATGGCAGTTTGCTAACAGGTTTGCCCTCTGGCTTAACACTTCCTTACACCAATACCGTTAGCAATGGAGCTACTCTTTTCAATGTTAGCAATACCGGTAGCGGGCGCGTGGCAGACTTCCGCATTAACAATGCCAGCAGCCCACAAAATGCATTGTACACCGAAACCAATGGAACCGGTCGCTCGGCTGATATACGTATTACAAACCCAGCTAGTACATCAGATGCGCTCGCGGCCATTACCTTCGGCACAGGCAATGCTTTTACTGCCATTACAGAGGGTTCTGGTGGGGCAGCTCAACTAACAGTCAATAGCCCAGTTAATTCAGCTCCTGTTTTACAAATAACGCATGCTGGCACTGGCAATGCCATTAACGCCAACGCACCCATACAGGCCACTAGCTTTATTGGCGATGGCAGCGGGCTTACTAATCTACCCAATACTGGTTGGGCAATCGGTGGCAATGCCGGTACTACACCCGGTACTGATTTTATCGGAACCAGCGATGCGCAGGATGTGGTATTCAAAGCCAATAATGCCGAAGCAATACGAATTCTTACTTCCGGACAAGTAGGCATAGGCTCCACGCCCATATCCGCTCAGCTGGATGTGTCCAGTGCCACTAACATCATTGGTATCCATGCTGCCACTACTGCCCCTAGTGCAGTTCAAAACAGAGGGCTACAAGCAGATGCTGCTGGATCAACTGGCCAAAACATAGGTGTATATAGTACAGGTTATATTGACGGTTCGAACGGAGCCATAGGTGTGTACGGAGAGGCCATCGGCAATGGCACCAGTGATGCCTATGGGTTATACGGGGTAACAAACAATTTTACGGCCACCACCGGAAAGACCTATGGCGTATACGCTTCTGCGGAAAACGGCTCTACTAACTGGGCCGGCTACTTTAACAGTGGCAACGTACACATTAAAAATGCGCTTTCGGTAGGTGCTACCGATGGCACTTTTGGTACTGCCGGAGAGGTGCTTACTTCTCAAGGAAGTGGTGCGGCTCCTATATGGGCCCCCTTGTTGCCCTACACTATCAACACAGCCTCTGCCGGTACGCTGCTGGATGTGACAAATTCTTCTGGTGGTATGGCTGCCTCTTTCACCTCTTCTAATGGCTCACAATCCTTATATGTACTGAATACGGGATCAGGCCGCGCAGGCATGTTTAACGGAAGCCCCAATGCAGAGGGGGTATTAACCTCCCAGAGTGGTGGTGCCGGAGCAGCACTCTCGCTATTTCACCTCGCTAATGGATATGCCATTGATATCCAATCGGGTGGATTGAGGTTATCCAATACTACTGTCGTAGCCCCCACTACCATCACCACAAAAGCAATTTTATATCGCGTAACTGGTTCCGGTAATGTGAACCTGATAGGGGGTGCTCAGATTGGAGAAACCTGCTGGGTATCTAATGAAACCGCCACAGCTATTGACATTAACGGTGTTATTGGAGCCGTGGGACCCAACACTATCAGACAATTTGTATTCATTGGTAGTGGATGGAGAATCGTTAACTAATTAGTCAAATACTCAAAAGCAGGTATTGATTGTTTAGACTTTTAAGAAGAACTTGTCCCATTATTAATGGCTTTATCATGAGAAGATTTTCACTGTTTGCCTTTGCTTTGATGCTGGCCTCGCAAGTGCAGGCACAATTCATTGTGAACAATGGCATTAGCATGACTAACAACACCAACATTGTTACCAACGGTGATTGGGTGAATAATGCCGGATCCATTACCAAAAACGATGGAATCATTACCACTTCTGAAACTTTTACGAATAATGGAACGCTCGATCCTGCTAGCACAGGGGGGTTCGTTTTAAATTATTCTACTAACAAAACTTTCAGCCCAGGGGGTACCAGCTTTGGTTTCTTAACCAAGGCAGGTACTGGTAATGCTACCATCATAGGCCAGTTTACCGTACGCGATAGTCTATCGTTGCAAGGTGGGCTCTTAACACCGGCCTCACCCACCGATTTAATTACAGTGGCAGAAACAGGTTCCGTGATTAGTGTTCCAGGGTCATTTGTAGATGGGGGCAATTTAGTGCGCAATGGAACTGGCGATTTATTCTTCCCGGTGGGAAAAGACGGAATCGAATTGCCCATCACTTTTTTGAATGTACGGGGAACTAACCCAAGCGTAACCGTTGAAGTGATTGATGCCCCCGCGGGGTACAGTGCTGGAGCCGGCATCGATGCCTTAATTGCTTTTCCTTACGCCTGGAGTACCACAAAATCGAATGTAGCCGATACAGCTTCTTACGTTGAAGTACAATACCCAAATACTTTACCCAATGCCACAAATGGAATTCTTACAAGAAAAGTAGGAACAGCAAGTTATGAAGGTATGGGAGCCCGAATTTATTCAAACACGGGCGGTCTTGTGCGAATTCGTAGCTATTCACGTGGTTTACAAGGTTTATTTTCTGTGGCCAGAGGCTTTGCAGGCAATCTTGAAACCGACTCACTGGCACTGGTTGATTTCTATAATGCCACAGGCGCCACTGCCTGGACAAAAGACAACAATTGGCTTACCGGACCCATTAGAACCTGGCAGGGGGTAACGGAAACTGGAGGTGCTATCACTTCACTTAACCTAGATTCCGCCAATATAAGAGGAGTCATGAATGCAGAAGTAGCCGATATTCTCAGCTTGCAAAACGTGAATTTATCAAGAAATAACCTCACCTCTATTCCAGATTTCTCTTCCCTACCCTTAATAAGCCTTAATGTATCTCGCAACAATTTGGATTTTTCTTCCTTAGAAGGAAATGCAAGCTTGGGAGGATCGGTAATTAATTACAGTAATCAAAAACTAATAGACCTACAATTAGGTGACAGTGTTTTGGTTGCAGCAGGGACTAATTACACCTTGATGACCAATGTTGGCGGCACGCAAAATACTTATGACTTTAGACGGAATGGGGCCTCTGTTACTTCAGGTACCCAAGGAAGCTACACTATTTCTGCAATTAACAGAAATAACATGGGCACCTACCAGGTATCTGTTACAAACCCCCTGGTTCCTAACCTTACGCTCCGCACCATCCCAACTCCCATTTTAGCGGTGGCAGATATCTCTGGTCGCATGCTCATAAACGCCACTACACCTGCTCAGGCAGGCACCATGGATTTATTCAGAATTACGACATCAGGCGGATATGATTCCATTAAGAACATCACCATTGCTAACAATGGAAGCTACCTTTTTGAAAAGGTTGTACTGGATGATTACCTGGTACTGTGTAAGCCAAGCGCAACCTTGTATCCGCTGGCTATCCCCACCTATTATGCCAATACCATTTTCTGGGAGGAAGCCAGCCCTTTAAACGTAACCGCTAATATTGCTGCCTTAGATATCACGGCACAGTTCATTGCTGCCAATGTTCCTAAAGGCACAGGTTCCCTCAGTGGGTATTTGGAAGAAGATGATGGCGCTGGTAGAGTAGAGAGAACGAAGCGTGTAGGGGGAGCTGGGGTCACCGCAAGAAGGGCCCAGGGAACTGGTCGTGGTGAAGAAACCATATATGAAGTAATCTCTTATGTAGAGACGGATGAGGACGGAGAATTCTCTATGCCAGAGTTGCCCAATGGCCAGTACAGACTGAATATTCAGTATCCTGGATTCCCTATGGACGAGAGCTCTTTTGTTGAGTTTACCATCAGCAGCAATCCCTTGGAAAATCAAATTCAAGTAGCTGCTGCGGTTGACGGTAATAAAATTACAGTGCGCCAATTGGTAATTACCGGATTGTATGAGACCATCGATTACCCTGTATCACTCTATCCAAATCCTGCTGTAGAAAGCATTCGGATTAGCTTTGAAAGCGAGGCACAACAACGCGAGTTGATTTTGCTCGATGCTAATGGTAAGCCTTTGATCAAGCAAGAATCTAATGCCACAGAGGCCACGATGAACGTTTCTGCAATGCCCTCAGGCACTTACTTGCTACAAGTAAAAGACAAGAATGCAGTAAAGAAAATAGTGCGGGTGGTGATTGAATAAAAAGAGGCTATTACCACACCATAGTCCCATGGAGACAATATCTTCATGGGATTTTTTTGAGCTCAGCAATAGCTAATGATACCAGTCAAGTCCTTGGCAAAGGCATTATCAAATAGCCGGCTACTTTGTGGCTCAAAAGACCTTAGCTGATTTCTTGCGACTCATATGCACTGGCAATCCTAAAAAAATAGTTTGTTTAGCGGGTGACCTTGGTCTGAAGATTTCCTAAAATACATATTAATAGGTATTGCAGACACCCTGTCTTCAGGGTATCTTAGATACTCAAAATAGACCCTTATGAAAACGATACGGATAGCACTTCTATTCTTTGCCCTTGGAACTCTATTGATCAACTGCGGTGACGATGGCCCAACAAAAACGAAAGCAGAAGTACGCGCGGCTATCCTAGCCAGTGGCACAGGCAAATGGACACCAAGCAGCGGGAGTCCGGTTACTGTTAATAATCTGGCCGTACCAGAGCTATTCGAAGACTTCACCATCACTTTTACCAGCACTGGTAAAGGTGGTACTTATACCACCACCGGCACTACCCCTGTTTGGCCCCGCAGCGGCACTTGGGAGTTTGTGGATGATGAAGGCTTGAAGTTTAAAAGAGACGATGACCTTGAAATATCTATTAGTGATATCACTGACAAATCATTGAAACTAAGTTTGGAGTGGGATGCAACTACCTTTGAAGAACCTACAGGACGATCCAAGTCTTTAGCTGGCACAACGGTATTTACGCTCAGTAAATAATTGATCTGGTCCTTAAGTTTTATGGTATTGCACGAAGCGCTTTACTGTAAACTGTTTTATGATTGCTTTCTCTTGAACCCATTTTAGACTGATTCATTAGCTCTTTTTTTCCTTTTTCGTGGAATTAACCTGATTGATATGAGAACTCAAACTATGCTTTTGGTCTTTGTTTCAATGGTTTCAACAAGGCTCATGGCTCAGGAGCTACCCTATGCCTGGAATTTTACTTCCCAAACAATTACTCCTGATGTCAACAGCACTTATAACGTAACAGGTTCTACAATTGATAACAGCGGAGACTTGTACATAGTTGGCTTCTTTACCGGTACATTAGATTTTGATCCAACCGCTGGAACATCCAATCTTACCTCCAGCGGTGGCAGCCAGGATATATTCTTTGCTAAGTACAACCCACAGGGCCAATTAGTAGGCACACCTAAGCGGCTAGGTACGGCAGGCGCTGAAACAAGTGGCAACATCTTTTTTGACAACGTAACAAGCTCAATTTATTTGACAGGATCGTTTACCGGCACTGCCGATTTCAATCCTTCCGGCACAGTTAATAACCTGGTTTCGGCAGGGGGCACGGATGCCTTTATTGCTCGGTATGACGCGGACGGAAATTTTCTGGGAGCGTCTGCAATTGGTGGAACTTTGGCAGATGCCGGAGGCAGCGTACGTGTTTATGGAGGAGATGTTTATATTACCGGCACCTACAACGGTACAGTGGACTTTGATCCGACTGCTGGTGTCACCAACCTCATCTCTGCAGGTAGTGCTGACGTATTCTTTGCCCGTTATACAGGTGCGGGCACCCTAGTGTGGGCTAAATCAATTGGTGGACTTGGTTTTGAAAATTTCGGTGCGCTTAGAATTGCCAACAATGCTATTTACCTATCAGTTCCGGTATCGGGATTTACGGTAGACTTCGACCCAGGACCAGGTGTAAGCAATCTTACAGGTTTTAATGGAACGTCAGATTTTACTTTTGCCAGTTATGATTTAAACGGAAACCTGAATTGGGCAAGGAAAATAGGAGGAGCAGGCTTTGAAAGTGGAACTCTTCACATCATTGATGGATCGGATTTATATGTAGCCGGTGGGTTTGAACAAACTGTTGACCTTGATCCCGGTGCAGGTGTAACCAGTGTAACGAGTAGTAGCGGACAAGATGCTTTTCTCTGCCGAATTAACGCTAGCGGTGATTTGGTATGGTCGAAGACATGGAGTGCTCCCGGCAATACAACGGCCAGTATTCAACAGGTACTGCCCAATAACACCTTACTTCTTACCGGTACTTTTGAAGGTACGATGGATTTAGACCCTAATAGCGGGGTATTCAATCAAACCTCTAACGGGCTATCCGATGGGTATTTTCTGCGCATGACTACAGCCGGTAATTTAATCGATGGATTTTCTATGGGCAGTACGGCAGCAGACCCTGCTCCGGGTGCCATTTCAAATGTGGCCCTTACAAATTTTTATATGGCAGCCTTCTACACAACCCCAGTTGATCTTGACCCTACCACAGATGTCAATGGTGTTTCCATCCTAAATGGCGGCTCTGGATTAAGCCAGTATTTTGCCACAAGCTATTCGCTGCTTTCTACGGTGCCCACAGCACAGCCGACAGGCCTTACCTTCAACACACCTACCGCTGACTCCTTTAACTTTCTATTTACCGCTGCCGCTGGAAGCCCTGATGGATACCTAGTAGTACGCAGAGCTGCATCATCACCTACAGGTGTGCCAAAAGATGGAAAGGAATACTTCCCTGGCGATCATCTGGGTGATGGTGTGGTGGTTCAATCCTCCGTTTTAACGAACGGCACTTCCACATTAATGGCAGCGAACACTACGTATCACCTTGATGTATTTGCATTCAACGGGGCAGGCAACTCTACAAATTACTTTACAATCGCCCCACTAGAAGGAAGTTTCACAACTTCCTCTATTGGTAACGATCGTGTTTCAGATTCTCTTGCCCTTCGAAGTATCTATACTGCTTTGGGCGGGCCGGGTTGGTTGAATAACTCGAACTGGCTTGTTGGTAGCATTGACACTTGGTTTGGGGTAACTGTTACTGCCAACAGGGTTACTTCAATCCAGCTTAGCGCCAATAGCATGTTTGGTCAGTTACCATCAACCCTGAATAACCTTACCAACCTGCAAACCTTAAACTTGTCTAACAACTTTATTTCTGGAGGTATACCCAGTGAGGTAGGAAATCTTCCAAATCTAGCAACGCTAAACTTATACAATAACCGACTCACGGGGAGTATTCCACCTACACTAGGCAACCTCAGCAACTTAACATTTTTGAGCCTTGGCGTAAATAAACTATCAGGCAGTATACCGATCTCTCTCGGAAATCTCGCGCTCCTTCAAATGTTGCATCTGGATGATAATATACTCAGTGGCTCAATTCCTATTGAGTTGGGGAACTTATCAAACCTACTACAACTAAGATTAAGTAATAATGACTTAAGTGGGTCAATACCCTTGGAGCTTGCTGGCCTTACCAGTTTAACCAATTTTGAACTTGACCGAAATCTACTCACCGGTAGCATTCCTAACGAATTAGGCAATCTGACCGCTGCAACAATTTTTTATTTGTATTCCAATAAGCTATCCGGTTCTATACCCACTCAATTGGGGAACCTCGCCAGCGTACAGCAGCTAATTTTACACACCAATGATTTTACAGGTTCCATTCCAACAGAATTGGGTAACCTCACTAACTTAACTGACTTAAGAATTTCAGCAACAAAAGTCTCAGGGGCAATACCCTCATCGCTCGGAAACCTCACCAATCTTCAGATTCTCTACCTCGGATTAAATAAAGATTTAACCGGAGCAGTACCTGCATCATTTACCAACCTTACCAACCTGGTACAATTAGATGTACAGGACAATAAGTTAGATTCCCTACCCAATTTATCAGGACTGGTTAACCTCACCACTTTAGTCGTTAGAAACAATAGGTTCACCTTCGAAGACTTAGAACCGAATATTTCAAAACTGGGAGCAGTCACTAATTATTCTCCGCAAGCAACTTTCGGTACACTACAAAGCATTGATGTAGTGGCAGGGCAAGCGTTGAATTTAACGGCCTCAGTAGGTGGTGTCAACAATATTTACCAATGGAAAAAAGTATCAACAAACGTGGGTACAAACTCAATCACCTTTACCATTCCTACAACGGTGTTGACCGATGCTGCAACGTATACCCTAACAGTTACAAATAGTATTGTTCCATCCTTAACGCTTACTTCGGCAAATTTCAATGTTAAAATTAAAGCTGAATCCTTTTTTGAATGGATTTCCAACGCAGGGGATCTCACCACGGAAGGCTTGGCCCCCCCGGTTAACCAAGTTACTGACCAAAATTACAGTGGCAGTTGGGGAGATTTCAATAATGATGGACTTGAAGACCTTTATGTGATGGGCTTTGCAACCCAAGAAAGAGGATTTATCTATAAAAACAATGGCGATGGTACTTTTTCTAAACTGCCCAACAGTTCGTATTTCTTTGCTTCGGGCCGCAGTGCTACTTGGGCCGATTATAACAATGACGGATTCTTAGATTGCTTTGCTCCAGGTGGAAACACGACTGCCACTGATTCCATTTCTTTTGCCTCTGTCTATAAAAATAATGGCAACGAAACGTTTACACGGATTCCCTTACCTACAACCGCTTCGGCAGGCACCTGGTCTGATACGGATAATGATGGTGACGTGGATCTTATCACCAATGGTGGTGGTGCCTTCCCCACACTTTTTCGAAACGAGGGGAACGATAGTTTTATGGCGCTTCCTGTATTCTCCACCAATGCCAGTGCCCAATGGAATATTATTACCGTGGATGTGAACAATGACAATATAGCAGACGTCTATATTCCTGACGACACGCAGCGAAATTTTTATGTTGGAAATGGAGACAACACCTTTACCCTAAACGCCACCACTCCGCTGGTGACAGATGTTCTGGCTGGCGCTCGAGGCATTTCGTGGGCCGACATTGACAACGATGGTGATTTCGATGCCTACATCATGGGCAATTCCGTGGGCAATCGTTTCTATATAAATGATGGAGCCGGTAACTTTACCTTTCAGCCCACCACAACTATTTTAGGCGAAACCATAATAGGCTCTCGTGGTAGTGCCTTTGCCGATTATGATAATGATGGTTATGTAGATTTACTCAGTATACAAAGTCAGGCCCCTGCCGGGTGGTACTTATTTAAAAATAATGGGAATGGCACCTTTACGAAACAACTAACTCAAAGCTTTAAAGGAGGTGGGGGTTTAGTAGGTGCCTCCTTTGGTGATTATGATAATGATGGGTTTTTGGATATTGTGTCCGCCTCCTTCGGTCTTGATTTTAACGGCCTCTACAAAAATAAAGGCAACAGCAACAACTGGTTGCAAGTGAAGTTAACCGGTACGATGTCTAATCGCAGCGCCATCGGTGCCAAAGTGAGTGTAAAAGCTGGGGGATTCTGGAGACATGCGCAAGTGCTCACTGCCAATGGTTTTGCTAACCAAAATTCACTGATTCAACAGTTTGGGTTGGGTGCTTCCACCACCGCTGATTCAGTCGTTATCAAATGGCCTTCGGGTGCCATTCAAACAGAATTGAACATAGCAGCCAACCAGCGTATTAACATCACGGAGGAAAATGCAGACTTAGAGGCCCTTGTGGCTCTTTACGACTCAACCGGTGGAGCAACCTGGACGAACAAAACGAACTGGCTGACGGGCCACGTTACTACTTGGTACGGTGTACGGGTGGCAAATGGAAGGGTGACCGATGTTAGGCTTCCAAATAACAACCTGACGGGCTCTATTCCTCCAGCCATCGGCAACCTAAACGCCCTGGATTCACTGGAACTTGGCGGCAACCAATTGACGAATGGTATACCAGATGTTTTTTCAACTTTCAGCAAACTGAAATACATCAATTTCGGTAGCAACCAACTTACTGGGGGCATACCCTCTACCCTGTTACAGTTAGATAGTTTAAGGACTTTAGGAATGGCCAGGAATAATTTATCAAACACTATTCCGGCTGCCATTGGAAACCTCACGAGCCTTCGAAAGTTATGGTTAGATGAAAACCAGTTCAGCGGCCCTCTTCCAAACGAATTGGGCAACCTCACGAGCCTAACTGATTTGTATGTACAAAAAAACCAATTAACCGGGGCCGTCCCTGCTTCCTTCGCCAACCTCACCAACCTGGTGGGTTGCGGATTGGATGACAACTCCTTTACCTCTTTACCCATTCTTACAGCACTTTCGAACCTAACCTACTTTAACATTACGGGTAATCAATTCACCTTCGAATCGTTAGAGCCCAATGTGGGTGTACCTGGAATCTTTTATACACCTCAAGATAGTCTGGGACTTGCTGACACCGTTTTAATTCCGACCAACCAGCCATATACCCTTAGCTATACCGTTGGTGGCAGTGCCAATACTTATGAATGGAAAAAGAACAATACCACCATCAATGGCATAACAGGTAACGGCCTTACCATCGGCACCCCTGTCTTTGCCGATGAAGGCACCTACAGACTTGAGGTACAAAGTCCATTGGTGCCCGGTCTTACCTTGTTTACTCGGCCAGTGCTGGTGAAAGTCTCATCACTGAAAAGAGATTCCATCGCGCTAGCTAAATTGTATGCGGCAACAAACGGCAACAACTGGACCACCAAAACCAATTGGAATACTACTCCTATTTCCACCGGCAATTGGTTTGGGGTAACCATTACGGCTAATCGTGTCACACAAGTAAACTTGCCTTCAAACAAGTTGCAGGGACCAGTGCCCAGTGAATTTGCAGATTTGGAAGGAGTCACTACCATTAACCTGTCAAACAATTCCATTACCTCCTTACCCAATTTCACCACCTATCCTAACATTACCTCATTGAATGTGTCGGGAAATAACCTTGACTTTGCCTCCTTAGAAGGAAATAGAAATCTGACCGGGATAAATTTTTCCGGCCAGAAAAATCCGGTGTTGGGTCCTGATACAATCCTCGTGGAGTCCGGAAAAGATTTTGTTTTACCTACTGATATTGGCGGTAGCGCAAATCGATATCAATGGAAAAGAGCGGGTGTAGCAGTGAGCGGTGCCATAGCCGATAGTTTGGTCATTCAGGATATTGGCAGGGCAAATATGGGCATCTATGTAGTAGAGGTCAGCAATAACCTTGTTCCATCTCTCACATTAGTTTCTAAGCCTGTATCCATCTTAGCAACCGCTAACCTGTCTGGAAAGCTTCTGGTTGCTGAAGGCCCTGCAAAAGGAGGTATAGCCCGCTTATTAAGGGTAACCTCTTCCAATGGCTATGATACTATTGATAATCAAAAAATAAATACAACGGGTGACTATGCTTTTAATCAGGTGGTATTGGATGATTATCAGATTGTGGGTTTTGCCGATACCTTGGTAGCCGGACAAGAGCGTGCTTTACCTACTTACTACGAGAGCACCATTTATTGGGAGGAGGCTGATACGCTTTTTGTGCAGAACTCACTCATTGGCCTAAATATCACTTCGCTCCTAAAACCAGGGGCACCGCTCACAGGAAAGGGTTCTATCGCGGGTGTTGTGGTAGAAGATGATGGTGCAGGGGCGCGCACGGCTAAAACCAAACGCGTTGGGGGAGCCGGAGTATCCGCCCGAAGAGTACAAGGGACGGGCCGCGGTCTCGTTCTAGGCCCCCTGGTAGCCTACGTTTTCACTAATGATGAAGGTGAATTTAATCTGGCAGATTTACCTGTAGGCACATACCGTATCAATATTCAGTACCCCGGTTATCCTATGGATCCTAACTCTTTTGTCGACATACCCATCGGCAGCTCAGCCCTCAATGAGAATGTGAATGTTGAGGCATTAGTAGCAGAGGGCAAAGTTACAGTACGGCAATTAATAATCACCAGCATAGAAACTGGCAGTTATGCGGCAGATGTCTATCCCAATCCCAGCACAGGTAACGTTGTCATAATCTTTGAAGAAAGTTCCTCACAGCGTAGCCTGAACTTATTCGATATGCAAGGAATTGAAATATTAACGAAGCTTGCCGGTGAAAAAACAGTCAGCCTTGACCTGAATTCTCTTCAGGCTGGATTGTACCTGTTAAAGATAAAGATTGATGGACTCACCGCTAAATCTGTTCGAATATCCATTCAACGGTAGTGTTTCAACGAAAACAGAACCTTTACCCCCTGCTTAATGATTAGCGGGGGGTATTTCTTTGTATTTTTAAACTTCTTTAAAGCATATCCTATGAAAACAGTCGTCTCCTGTTTTTTATCATTTTTGATCTCCCACGCAGTGTTGGCACAAGAGATTCCGAAACAATACATTGTATTGGAACAGCATTACAATAATGGAAACTACTCGGCTTGCAGTAAGATGGAACAAGACGTGTTATCGATGGCCTCACAAAGAAAAGATACACTGGTAGCCAATAGCCTCTTTTACATCGGAAGCGCCTTCTTAGAGTTAGGGAAATCAGAAAAAGCCATAGCCTACTTTGAGAAAGAAAAAAACCTGAGAGCCGAACTGGGCCTCACCTCTTCAGAAGACTATAGCAATAGTCTTTCTAATTTGGTTTTTCTTTACATCGAAACTAGAAACTACGCAGAATCCGGCAAACTACTTTCGGAGCTAATAAGTAACGATAAAAAGATCTTTGGTGCTACAGGAGACACTTACATTCAAACCGTCATCAACGCGTCTGAAACATTGCTTAACCTGGATCGAGTGGACGATGCTGAAGCATTATTACAAACTACGCTCAAGCAACAAGCCAAGGGCTCTGGAAATTATGGACTCCTTTTATCCAAGATGGGAGATATTTACACCTACTCAGGAAAATACTCGAAGGCGAATGCCGCACTTGCGGAGGCCTTGCCTATTTTAGAAAAATCATTTGGTACCAACTCTAATGAACAAATTTTGGCCTTGTTCAACCTGGGAACTCTTTACATGGCGCAAGGCAAGTATCCAGAAGCTGAAGAAGTGTTTGACTCTGTTTTGGACTTGGCAGACCCTAAACAACAAACCTATATTTCTACTCTTAATAACCAAGCACTCGTTTATCGTAGGCTCGGCTTTTTGGAAAAAGCTGAGCATACATTTTCTGAGATAAAAACACTTGATAGCGCAACAGTTGGAATTGGCCATCCAGATTATGCCATCACGCTATCCAACATTGCCTTGGTGCAGACAGATGAAGGGAAATATGCAGCAGCTGAAAAAAATCTGCTAGAGGCTATAGATGTTCAGAGAAAAAATAAAGAAACAAAAACTGTTTCGTATGCACGAAAGGAAACCAACTTGGCACGGGTTTACCAGCTTTCTGGTCAAGCTAATAAAGCCATTCCTCTGTTAGAACGAGCTGCGGCCTCTTTCAAAAGCAATATGGGAGAAAAGAGTCCTGAATATGCAACTGCCCTTTTCAATTTAGGCATGGCCTATTGGAAAGCTGGAAAGGGGACAGAAGGCATTAAACTACTTAAAGCGTCTTCATCTATACGAGCTTCTTTACTTGGAAAAAAACATCCACTCTACGCAGAGAGTGCACAAAAAATTGCGGAGTACCAATGGCTGCAAAAGCAAAATAAGGAAGCCCAGCAAACCTTTGGCGAGGTTTTTAATAACTATTACAACCAAATCGATCTTACCTTTCCTGCATTAACCGAAGAAGAGAAAGCAAAATTCTATTACAATAATATTCGTCCTTCCTTCGATAAGTTCAATGCCTTTGCCGTGCAGACCAGAGCTGAAATTCCATCAGTGCTAAGCGAAGTGTACAACCATCAGCTCAATACCAAGGGGGTAATTATGATGGCAACCGAAAAGGTAAAGCAAGGCATACAAAGTATGAATGACCCTGCGCTACTTGCACAATTTGAAGCATGGCAAGATTTGAAAGAACAAATAGCCAAACTCTATGGTCAGCATGACCAACCTGAAGTTTTGGATTCTTTAGTGCAAAGAGCCAACCTACTTGAGAAAGAACTTACCAGGAAGTCAGCTGCTTTTGCGAGTCAGTATGTTAAGAAAAAATATACCTGGGAGGAAGTGCAGCAGAAATTAAAACCAGGAGAAGCGGCCGTGGAAGTGATCCGCTTCATCAACTACACTCCCGATTTAGGCGGTAGCTTTCTTGAAGAAATTAAATACGCATTTTTGGTCATCACCCCACAAAGCAAAGGCCAGCCCGATTTGATTTTACTTAACAATGGCAAAGAGCTTGAAACCAAATTCATTAATTTTTACCGCAATAGCATACGCTTTCAGCAAGAGGATCGCTACTCCTATAAAAATTATTTTGAGCCTTTGGCCGATTACCTGAAGAACAATACAATTCAAAAAGTATTCTTTTCACCAGAGGGTGTTTACAATCAGATTAATCTGAATAGTGTTCGCAATCCATTTACCCAACAATATATTCTAGATGAGTATGACATCCACCTACTCACCAATACAAAAGACCTAATTGCGCCTATTGCCGATAAGCGTGTCGGGCAAAGCCCAGTGCTGTTGGGTTTCCCTAAATTCAATTTAGAAGATAGCGGAAACACGAAGATTGCCGAAACAAGAGGCACTCGTGGAACGACCAGAGGTGGCACTACCCGTGGGGGTATCAGCCGTGGCTTCAGAGGAGGTTTGCTTCGTTACATGCGCGGAGAACAAGATGGCATTTCTGTTTTACCAGGCACGCAAAAAGAAATTAATGAGATCTCCACTTTGTTTACAGACGCCCCAGCGGTGTATATGGAAGCGCAAGCAGCAGAACATACCATTAAGGCAGTTAATAATCCACGCATTTTACACATTGCTACACACGGCTATTTTTTAGAAGATGAAGTGACCGCCAGCGAAGGCAATAAAGCGCAATACATATCCAATCCCTTGTTAAAGGCAGGATTAATTTTAGCTGGTGCCGAAAACTTTCTTACAACGGGTGATCCGGTGAATGAAGCCGGTGATGACGGTATCCTCACTGCTTATGAAGCCATGAACCTGACCTTAGACAATACAGATTTGGTGGTATTATCGGCTTGCGAAACAGGCTTAGGGCAGGTAAAAAATGGTGAAGGTGTATATGGCTTACAGCGCGCCTTCCGGTTGGCTGGCACCAAAAACATTGTGATGAGTTTATGGAGTGTAGATGATGAGGCTACACAAGAATTGATGTCTTTGTTTTATAAAGAGATGCTTACTAATCCATCGCAACACGATGCATTCCGCATTGCGCAACAAAAACTTAAAGAAAAATTCAAGCAGCCTTTTTACTGGGGTGCCTTCATCATGGTAGGTAGATAAAGCTTAAACTATCATCAAAATAAAAGGGGTTGTCCAACTTGTTGTACAACCCCTTTACGTATGCGACTATTCTTAATTACTTTCTAACAGTTTAAAGAGTTCATCTAAATCAGGGGTAATGATAATCTCTGTTCTTCTGTTCTTCTGTTTATTTTGAGGCGTATCGTTACTCATCAAGGGTGAAAACTCACCTTTGCCTGCTGCCACAATCTGCTTAGGCGCTACACCACCTTTCACCAATATTTTGGTAATGGATGTAGCCCGCATCACACTCAAATCCCAGTTGTCCTGCATATAGGCAGATTTCTTGGAAATCGGCACGTTGTCTGTATGGCCTTCTACCATAATATTGATATCGCGCTGATCTTTTAAGGCCTTCGCTAATTGCTGCAATGCCCCTACCCCTTTTTGATCAACTTCAATACTACCGGAGCCAAAAAGCAACTGCTCTGCCAAGGAGACATATACTTTTCCATTCTTAACTTTAACCGTTAAATCATTTTCCTTAAAATTTAATAAGGCATTGCTGATGCGCGCTTTAAGGTCTTGTACCGCCTTGTCTTTGTTAGCAAGAATTTGCTCCAATTCATTTACCTTCTTTTCACGCTCCGCCAAACTGCTGCTCAATGAATCATTCTGCCTTCTTGTTTTTTCTAAACTTTCCTGAATGGCTAACAACTGCTGTTGTTGCTGGGTCAGATCGCGGTTCATTTTACCACTGTTGCTTAACAGATTTTTGTATAAAGTATTAAGCTGTTCATGCTCCTTTTCAAGTGAACTAAGCTTGCGCTGGTTCTGTCGCAGGTTAGTGCCTAAGGCCCCCGTATCAGCCTTTAATTGATCAAACTGCTGGTTTAAACTTGAATATTTACCGGTGAGTGAATCTAATTGGGCTGTTCTTTCGTTAAGGTCAGCCTCTGTCCTAACCTTTTGGGCCAGCATATCATCAAATTTCTTTTTAGAAACGATGCAGCTGCTTAAAAAAATGGTCAGTGTGAAAAATAAAAAAATTCTTTTCATATGCTATTGACGGTTACTTCGTTAATACATTCAAAATTAATGACAATTCCCTTTAAATCTAGCTTACTATCACATTAACCTATATATATGTCAAGACAAAGTATTTACCTGTTTACATTCTTTTTTACGGCCATGGTTCTTTTTACCAGTTGCGAAAAAGAAGAGACGATACGATTATCCTCCACAGATGCGAAAGAATCGTTCCGTGACGTAGACTTTACCCTTTCTGCAGAATTGGAAAACTTCAGCAATGCAGAAGGATTTAAAGCCCTGGAAACCCTTGCCTCCCTGACCAATGGTGGCTCTCTGTTTACGACAGCCCGGATGAAGGATGCCAGAAAAAATCCGGCTGCTTACGTAAGGAAAACGATTAGCAATTTTCAGCACATGATTAGCGAGCCTAGTGCTGAGAGCCGTGCGCAGGGCAATGAACCCTTTAATTATACCCAGCATAAAGGTATTTATACCTGGAAGCCTTCCATTCAAGATTTTGAATACACCGGACAGTCAAACATTATTGAATTACGTTTCCCAACTAATGGAAGCACTACCAACAATGCCGTTTTCAGATTAACCAATTATGCAGAAGTAGAAACGCCTTTTGGAGATGAAGCTTATAGTCCAACAGCCATCGAGGCCACCCTCGACATTAACAATGTTAAACAAGCCTCTTTAAGTTTATCGGCAACTTACAAAGCCGATGGTACGGATGATCCGGTGTTTGCTGATATTTCCTATTTTGTAAGTCCTTATACATTGGATATTAATTTAGATGATACCAAACCTTCCATCACCACATTTTCTCAATACCTGAGCAAGAATAATGATAAACTGATAGGATGGGCTTTAACCGCCAGCTATAAAGGGGCAAAAATTGAAACAAATCTCAGCAAGTTAGAAGGGACGGTTCAACTGGCTTCTGCCATCTTTACGATTGTTATCACAGCCCCTGAAGATCCAACAGGGGTACCTGATCTCAACGATATCATTAAGATCAATGTAACGGTAGATGGCAAGCTTGCCGGAAAAGTGATTTGGGTGACCGAAGCTGGTGCAACTGAACCCAGCCCTTACCTTCAATACAATGATGGCAGCCAACAAAAGCTATCAGATATTTTTAAATCGCTGGAAGTTGCCCTCAGCGGCTTAACAACGATGGTTTAGGCTATTTAGAAATAGATAAAAAGGAGCTCACGGGCTCCTTTTTTATTTTCTACCTTTCTGAAAAATTGCGTGTATATGGAAGGCATGTTAAAACCCGGATCATTAAAAGATAAAACAATTGTTATTACTGGTGGTGGTACAGGCTTAGGACGTTCTATAGGTAAATACTGTCTCGAGTTGGGTGCTAATCTTGTCATCACCTCGCGGAAAAAAGAAGTCATTGATAAAACGGCTGCGGATCTCATGCAGGAAACAGGTGGGCAAGTACTGGCCATCCCAGCTGATGTACGCAAATATGAAGAAATAGAAAATGTATTGAAACAGGCAGATCAGCGCTTCGGTCAGATACATGCAGTATTGAATAATGCAGCCGGCAACTTCATCAGTCCTACCGAACGCCTATCGCACAGAGCCTTTGATATTATTGTTGATATTGTATTGAAAGGAACCTACTACACTACCTTAGCTGCAGGCAAAAACTGGATCAACAAAAAACAAGGAGGTACTTTTTTAAACATTGTCACCACCTACGCCTGGACTGGTTCCGGTTATGTAGTGCCCTCTGCTTGCAGTAAAGCAGGTGTATTGGCCCTTACGCGCTCACTGGCACAAGAGTGGGCCAAGTACGGCATCAGAAGTAACGCCATTGCTCCGGGGCCCTTTCCAACAGAAGGTGCGTGGAGCCGCCTGCTGCCTGGCGATCTCGTTAAGAAATTTGATCCGGCAGAGCGCGTTCCCTTAAAACGGGTTGGTGAGCATCAGGAACTGGCAAACCTCGCAGCTTATTTACTATCTGACTATTCTGCCTATGTTAATGGCGAAGTCATCACGATCGATGGTGGGGAATGGTTGAGAAGTGGCGGTGAGTTCAGTCATCTGGAAGCCATACCGGATGACGTGTGGGATATGATTGAGAAAAATAGGAAGTAAATAACAAGCCACATTATACTTTAATTTCCATGCTGAATTTTATTAAACATAAAATCGAAAGATATAAATCAAAAAGAACATTTCAGGAATACGGGTACCAGGTCAATGAATTTATTATTGACAAAGTAGGTAAAGTCAAATATGCACAGTGGCTTCATCCGCTGGAAAGCGTCAAGGAAATCACAAGCACTAACGTGGGCTTTTATAAAGGCTTGGTTCGACCCGGTGCTACCATCATTGATATTGGCGCTCATACTGGTGACACTACCGTACCCATGGCACTAGCATGCGGAAAAAATGGAATAGTCATAGCCCTTGAGCCTAACCCATATGTGTATAAAATACTTGAGGCTAACTCAAAACTTAATCCCGAAACAACCAACATCGCTCCGCATTGCTTTGCGGCCACTCAAACAGAGGGAGATTTTATTTTTAATTACTCTGACGCTTCCTTCTGTAATGGAGGGTTTCTGACACAACTAAAAAATCAAAAACACAATCACAGCTATACGCTTACTGTAAAGGGTAAAAATCTGCAAGACTATCTATTTGATAATTATCAAGATCGCTTATCAAGACTTGAGTTGCTAAAGGTGGATGCAGAAGGTTATGACAAAGAAATATTAAAAACACTAACTAAAATTATTTCAACTTATAAACCTACCATAATGGCAGAGTGCTATAAAAAACTCACTATTCAAGAGAGAGGGGAATTATTTGATGTCCTTGACGACTGTGGGTATGAACTTTTCTATTTGGAGAGTTTTGAAGAAAATTCAAAAAAAATAAAAATAGAGAAAGTAAATATGGGAGACAGGAAACACTTCGAAATTCTGGCATTTCCTAAATAAACCAGGACGTCTAAGTGTTTAATATGGGCCCATCCATCAATGGTACCTTTTTTCACAAAGGCAAGAACAGAGATTAAGTATCACATTCTTTATATTGCGCAATCTATTCAACAGACATCAGAATAAACAATATGAAATTCGCTACCAAAGCAGTACACGCAGGTGTTGCGCCCGATCCATCTACCGGTGCTATTATGACACCCATTTTCCAAACATCAACCTATGTGCAAGAGGGACCGGCTCAACATAAAGGTTATGCCTATGCAAGAGGTGCTAACCCTACGCGCGCCAGTCTACAAAAAAGCATTGCCGCCCTGGAGAACGGGAAGTTTGCACTTTGTTTTTCATCAGGCATGGGTGCAACTGATGCGGTGGTTAAATTATTGAAGCCAGGCGATGAGGTGATTACCAGCAATGACTTGTATGGTGGTACTTATCGCATGTTTACCAAGATCTATGAAAAATTTGGTATAAAATTTCATTTCATCGATCTGACCAACAGCGCTAACATACAGCCGCTGGTGAATGATAAAACAAAATTGATTTGGGTAGAGACCCCTACCAATCCTTTAATGAATATTGTTGACATCCGTGCATGTGCTGCTATTGCCAAAAAGCACAGCCTGTTACTGGCTGTCGATAATACTTTCGCTTCGCCTTATTTACAAAATCCATTAGACCTGGGGGCTGATATTGTCATGCACTCCGTGACTAAATATTTGGGTGGTCACTCCGATGTGATCATGGGTGCATTGGTGGTTAATGATGAAAAACTTCACCAGGAGCTTGCCTTTATCCATAACTCTTGTGGTGCTGTACCAGGTCCCCAAGATTCTTTCCTGGTGTTGCGTGGTATCAAAACACTGCACTTGCGCATGGAAAGACATTGTATCAACGGAAAGAAAATTGCTGATTTTTTAAAAGCACATCCAAAAGTGGGGCGTGTATACTGGCCGGGTTTTACAGATCACCCCAACCATGCTATTGCTAAGAGTCAGATGAAAGATTTTGGTGGCATGCTGTCATTTACTTTAAAAGACGACAGCATTGAAAAAGCCCATACCTTGATGAAGAGTGTCGAGCTATTCGCCCTGGCAGAATCTTTAGGTGGTGTTGAATCATTGATCAATCACCCGGCTTCTATGACACACGCCAGTATTCCTAAAGAAGAAAGATTGAAAAGTGGTTTGGTTGATTCACTCATGCGCTTGAGCATTGGCGTAGAAGACGCTGATGATTTAATCAGTGATCTGGAACAAGCCCTGACAAAAGTTTAAATTATATCAAATAAGAAAAGAGTCTCTTGGCGTTAAGCATCAAGAGACTCTTTTCTTTTATCCTCGTTTCTGCATGTTGTTGTTTCGGGCTCTATGAATGGCATGATTGGCACGGTGCTGTTTACGTTGCAGTTCACGTCTTTCGTGCATAGTTACCACACCATCTGCTTTAGCTATACACTCGCTATTTCTGATGTGTCTTTGTTGTTTATTTAAGAGAACTGCCTCTCCCGGTGTAATCTCACCCTGCTGTCTTCCCTGAGCTATGCGAACACGCTGTGCTCTTTGTCGGCTGTTAATAGGTGCGTTAACTTGTGCCTCTGCTATGATGACTCCCAATAACAGACCTGCGATAATGACTATCTTTTTCATAAGCATTTTTATGACTTTGACTTAAGAAGTCAGCAAAGGTTTAATACCGTAGTATAAATATTTTTAGGCGATGGGGAATTTGATGATGAACTCACTGCCCTTACCCGGTGCGCTGTTCAATATTATATCGCCTTGCAGGCGATCCACCAATGTCTTCACAATGGCTAAGCCCAGGCCATTAGAACTTTCCCCCCCTGTAGGCCTTGCGCTTAAACGCTTAAACTTTTGATATATCAGTTTTTTATCAAAATCCTGAAAGCCCGGCCCTTGATCTTTCACTGCAATCCACGCCATATTTCCTTCTATACCAGATGACAGCTGAATTACTGAACCTTTTGGTGAAAATTTGATGGCATTAGAAATTAAGTTATCCAGAATTCTGCTCAGGTATTCAACATCCGATTGTACCTCTTCAAGGGCTCCATCTTCCAGTTTAATATCCATGCCTTTGGCAAGTGCAACTGATCGGAAAATATCAAGCCTGGCTTTCATAAAAGCATTGATATTGATGGGCGCCTTCAATACATTTCTATTCTCCTCTATTTCATGCACATCCAATAAATCGGTGATTAGGTCAATACCCGATTGTGTAGAACTCTCAATCATTTTGAGCAACTTGGCTTGTTCTTCATTCAGCTTGCCATCTAAACGAATTACTTCTACCAAACCCCGAATTCGATTAAGCGGTGATTTTAAATCGTGGGCCACAATACTCATCAAAGTATCCTTCTCATGATTCAAATCAGAGAGTTTATGATTCTGTCGCGCCAATTCCTCGTTTTGCTGGAGAATTTCAACACGCTGTTTTTCTATTTCAGCATTTTGCTGCGCCAAGGCATTGTTCACCGCTTCTCTTTTTCTTCCATTTCTCCAAATGACAAAACCTAGTAAAAGGAAAGATGAAGCCACTACAATTAAAGCAATGTTTTGATAACGTTGCTGTGTAATAATGGCCTGATTGCGCTCTTCATTAAGTTTCAATAACTTATTCTCCTGATCCTTTTTCTCTATCTGTAATTCAAACTGTAGCCTTTCAATTTGCCTCGCAACATCAAGATCTTTCAACGAATCTCTCAAAATAAGATACTTATTATAGTTGCTTAACTGATCGGAGGGGAGTGATAATTTACCGGCTACCTTAGACAAATAAAGGTGTGCCTCCATTTGCAAAACAAGGTCTTTGATATCCTTGGCTATTCGAAGTCCCCTTTCGAATTCTGTTTTCGCTTTGGCGTAGTCACCCTTCAGAAAATTAATCTTACCCAAGGTAATGTGGGCTCTTGGTTGAAACCGAACGAGTGCACTTCTGCTAATAACATCGTATCCGATCTTAAAAATTTCTTCCGCTTCTTTAATTTTATTGTCTTCGATGAAATTCTCTGCCAGGAATATTCTTATCTCCGCCAGGTTAATTTCATCATGCGTTGCCGTGTAGCCGGAGTCTGCCTTCAGATAACATTCTGTGGCTTTACCATAATCGCCCGCTTCATTATACAGTCGACCCAGGTAAGTCCAGGCAGACATAATATCGCGGGTATTCTTTAAGTCCAGGCGTATGACCAATGCCTTTTTGAAGAATTCTTCAGACTTGATGTAATCTCTCTGTGTTTTGTACAAACTGGCCAGGCTTTGATAGCCATAGGCCATGCCTGTTGAATCGGGCAATGATTCAAATAATGGGATTGCTTCAAGAAAATAATTGTAGGCGCGGGAGAGTAAGCCCTGATCAAAAAAGATACGCCCCAAATTATTTTTTGCATGGGCAATTTGAAGGGTATCTTTTTGTTCTATCCCAATTTCAAGGGCTTTGGTATAAGCATCATAGGCTGCCAGTCTATCGCCTTTATAATTGAAAGCAACCCCTATAAAATTATAAGGTCGGGCCAATCCCAGGCCGAGCTTGAGCTTTTCGCCTAATTCCCTGGCTTTGTTGCTATAAAATATAGTGCTGTCGGGGTGTGCAAAACGATATTCAAAGGCCAGGTCACCTAAAAGTGCAAACTGCTCTACGCCATCGGTGGTGGCTGCCAATTGTGCCTTTATTTTGTTGATTCGTTCATAATTCTGCGACCAAACTGCGAAAGGCAGTATTAAAAAAATGAAAACAGCGATTAAAGTAAATCTCAAAGACATCTTATACAAAACTACCTAAAATAATGGCGTACCCGGAATGCTTTTGCTGAAGCCCTGCAAATTTTTTATGAGGTTTTTCAAAGTGTCCCTATTTATCTGGTGATACTGTTATCTGCCTCTTTTACAATTAATCAGCAGGAAGAACTTCAATAAAGGTAGAAAGCCCGTGCGTTCAAAGATTCTTTATTTCTTGTCTGCCTCAAATTCTTTCATCACTCCTCATCACGTAGATTTGGTAGTTAAGGTTTCAATTTTGTCCAAAGCTTTTGCTCAATTTTTCTTTGATACAATTCATCGGCTGAATTAAAGGTTGCTGAGTAAGATATCATTTCACCCAAAAAAAATGGCTTGCGGCCCAAGTGCTATGGGTAATGACATTGCTTTTAGATACATTAATCCTTCTCGATAAAATTCAAGTCACGGGCAAAGGTTTCATTTAAAAAGCGCAAAGCAATCAAGGCTATCACAATAGTCCCACTTCCTACAACAAAAGCACCCCAGGTAATACCCACAACAGGGCGCAGCAAGCCAAAAATGGCTACTAAAGGAACAACAGTGCCGCGGATGAAATTGGGAACAGAGGTAGCTACGGTTGAGCGCAAATTAGTGCCGAATTGCTCAGCTGCAATCGTTACGAATAAGGCCCAATAACCGGTGCCTACACCTAAGCCGAAGCAAATTACATAGAATACAGTAGGCGAATCTGATGGATTAAAAAGATAGGCTATGATAAACACAAAAGTGATGATGATGTAGAGCAACACCACTTTTCGCCTTGATTGTAGCCATTGACTGATCAAACCACTACTCAAATCGCCCACAGCTAAGCCGATATAACTAAACATCACGGCATCACCTGCAATGATGGTACCTGTTACCCCAAGGGCTTTGGCAAATTCTGGTGAGAAACTGATAAGAATGCCAATGACAAACCAAATGGGCAAACCAATAAAAATGCAAGAAACGAATCGTTGAAGCCTATCGCGATTGGTAAACAACTGAAAAAAATTACCCCGTGCTACATTCTCCGACTTTAGCTTTTCGAACATGCCCGATTCAAAAATGCTTACCCGCGCAATCAATAATAATAAACCTAAGCCTCCACCAATAAAGTAGGCAACCTGCCAATCAAATTGACGCGCAACAATGTTGGCCAACACGGCACCCATTAAGCCCACAGAAGCTACAATGGTGGTACCATAGCCACGCAATTCTTTTGATAATACTTCTGATACGAGTGTAATACCCGCCCCTAACTCACCTGCCAAACCAATACCTGCTATAAAACGAAGCAAGGCGTATTGATCTACCGTTGTAACAAAACCATTACCAATGTTCGCCAATGAGTAGAGTAAGATGGAACCGAAGAGCACTGATAAGCGACCTCGCTTATCTCCCATAATTCCCCAAATAATGCCCCCCACGAGCAAACCAAACATTTGTGCCTGTATCAGGAATTCACCTGTGCTCATCAAGGCATCTTCTGGTACCCCCAAACTTCTAAGGCTGGTAATGCGAACTATACTGAATAAGAGCAAGTCGTAGATATCTACAAAATAACCAAGTGCGGCAACGACAACTGGAACAGAATAGAGAGAACGGTAGTCTGGTTTCATTATTTTTATGGGGTCATTCTTCTGCTAAGAAGCGTTTTTGGTAAATTATAAGGTTCAGCCAGTGTAAGCCTGACAGTAGTTAGGCTCCCAAAAAACGAAATTTACCATTCATAAAAAAGCACCATTTTCTCCGCCTCTTAATTAGTAACTCATTACTCGTAAAAAACCGATCAATCGGAAAACCAAAACACTATGAAGAAAATTGTTCTACTCAGTTTCGTGCTGGCTTTTATGGCTTATGCAGGCCTGGCACAGAAAAAGAGCAGTGCCCCCGCCAAGGCTACTGTTTCTTACGATGAAAAACTTTACGCAGGCATGGAGTGGCGCAGCATCGGCCCGTACCGTGGGGGCCGCTCAGCAGCTGTCACAGGAGTGCCTGGCAAGTCAAACCTGTTTTATATGGGATCTGTGGGTAGTGGTTTGTGGCGCACTACAGATGGTGGAGGTAGTTGGGAAAATATTTCCGATGGATTCTTCGGTAATTCAATAGGCGCTGTGGCCGTAAGCGAATGGGACAATAACGTGATTTACGTTGGTGGCGGAGAAGTAACGGTACGCGGTAATGTGTCTTTTGGTGAAGGTGTTTACAAATCACTCGATGCCGGTAAAACCTGGAGCCATATTGGTTTGAAAGACTCTAAGCATGTAGTGCGCTTGCGCATTCATCCAAAAAATCCTGATGTTGTATATGCTGCTGTGTTGGGTGATTTGTTTAAATCATCTGACGATAGAGGCGTTTACAAAACAGAAGATGGTGGAAAAAGCTGGAAGCGTGTGCTCTTCGCCAATGCTGATGCCGGTGCAACCGATCTTTGCTTTGATCCTAACAACCCACGTGTGCTCTACGCGTCAACCTGGCGCATTCGCAGAACACCTTACAGCCTGGAGAGTGGTGGTGAAGGTTCTGCCCTTTGGAAAAGTACCGATGCCGGTGAAACATGGACTAACATATCAGCTAACAATGGGCTACCCAAAGGTGTTTGGGGCATTTCTGGCGTAACTGTTTCTCCGGTTAATTCAAACCGCGTGTATGCTATTATAGAAAATGACAATGGCGGTGTGTACCGCTCTGATGATGCAGGCAAAACCTGGAGAAAGATGAATGACGACCGTGCCCTTCGCCAAAGAGCCTGGTACTACTCACGCATTTATGCTGACACTAAAGAGGAAGATATGGTATACGTTGTAAACGTAGCTTATCATCGTTCCAAAGATGGTGGCAAAACTTTCCAGGCATTTAATGCTGCGCATGGCGACCATCACGATATGTGGATTGCTCCAGAAGACAATCAGCGCATGATTATGGCAGATGATGGTGGCGGAAGCATTTCGTATGATGGTGGCAATAACTGGTCAACCTACCATAACCAGCCAACTGCTCAGTTCTACAGAGTGATCACAGACAACCACTTCCCCTACAGAATTTATGGTGCACAACAAGATAACTCTACCGTAAGAATTCTGCACCGTACGGATGGCTCCAGCATTGGTGAACGCGATTGGGAAGAAACAGCCGGAGGAGAAAGCGGACACATTGCTGTAGACCCAACTGATTTAGATGTGGTGTATGGTGGCAGTTATGATGGTTACTTAACACGTCTCAACCACCGTACAAAAGAAGAACGCAGCATCAATGCCTGGCCTGATAACCCTATGGGTCATGGGGCAGAAGGCGCTAAGTATCGCTTTCAGTGGAACTTCCCAATCTTCTTTTCTCCACACGACAATAAAAAATTATATGCTGCCTCCAACGTATTGCACGTAACACGCAACGGTGGCGAGAGCTGGGAAATTATCAGCCCGGATTTAACCCGTAATGATGCCAGCAAAATGGGGCCGAGCGGTGGTCCTGTTACAAAAGACAATACTAGCGTTGAATACTACTGTACCATTTTTGCTGTGGGCGAATCGCCTTATGAAAAAGATGTTATTGTAGCCGGTTCAGATGATGGTTTACTACACATCACAAAAGATGGTGGTAAGAATTGGGAAAAGATTACACCAGCCGGCATGCCAGAATGGACGATGTTTAACAGTGTAGAGTTTGATCCGCATAGCAAAGGCGGTTTGTATGTTGCCGGTACGCGTTATAAGTCTGGCGACTATGAGCCTTACTTGTATAAATCAAAAGACTATGGAAAAACCTGGGCGAAAATTACTGATGGCATCAAAGCTCCGCACT
The DNA here is from genome assembly GCA_022842845.1 of Cyclobacteriaceae bacterium. Lineage (GTDB taxonomy): Bacteria > Bacteroidota > Bacteroidia > Cytophagales > Cyclobacteriaceae > Chryseotalea. Next base: position 88,144 of record JALHOT010000003.1, read on the forward strand.
TTACGCGTGTGTTGCGCGTAGATCCTAAAAGAGCAGGTTTGCTGTATGCCGGAACTGAGTTTGGCATGTACGTATCCTTTGATGATGGTGCCAGCTGGAAACCCTTCCAGTTAAACTTACCAAAAGTGCCCATAACAGATTTAACCATCAAGAACGACAACCTGATTGCTGCCACTCAAGGTAGAAGCTTCTGGATTATCGATGATTTAACACCACTGCATCAGCTAAATGAAAATGTTGCGAAAGCAGATTTTCATTTATTCAAACCTATGCCCAGCTACCGCATGAATGGCAGCCAGGGTGGATGGAGAGGCGAATCGAAAACCGAAGGAAAAAATCATCCTAATGGTGTTATGATTCATTACTTCGTGAAAGACACCGCTAAACTTGCAGCTTCAATAGAGATTATGGAGTTAAATGGTACCCTGATTAAAAAATTCAGCACCAAGCCAGATAAAAAGGCAAAGGAAGAAGAGCTGCGCGTGAAAGCAGGTTTCAACCGATACGTCTGGAATATGCGTTATCCAAATGCTGATGGCTTCGATGGTTTGATTATGTGGGGCGGTGGTTTGAATGGACCAAAAGCGGTGCCAGGCAAATACAAAGCTCGCTTAACCGTTAATGGCAAAACACAAGAAACAGAATTTGAAATTGTAAAAGATCCACGCACTGAAGGTACCGCTGCGGATATGAAGGCGCAATTCGATTTCTTAATTCAGGTGCGCGACAAACTCAGCGAGACCAACAATGCAGTGAAGCGAATCCGCTCAGCACGCGAGCAGATCAATCGCGTAACTGAACCGATGAAGGGCAAAGAAGATATGAAGGATGTAACTGAACTTGCCAAAACCATTTTAAGCGATATGAAGAAAATTGAAGAAGCTTTGTATCAGACTAAAAACAGAAGCGGACAAGATCCACTAAACTTCCCTATACGCTTAAACAACAAACTTGCCGGCCTCAGCGGTGAAGCCAGTGGCAGCGATTACAAACCTACTGAACAAGTTAAAGCTGTTTATAAAGAAATCAGTGGTAAGATTGATGAGCAATTAGCAGCCTTCAATAAAATTGTAACCCAAGACGTACCTAAGCTGAACACTCTGGTGAAACAGAAAAATGTTGATGCCGTTGTGTTGTCAGAACAATAAATTGATCTTTACGTAAGAGCCTTGCGCGATGCAGGATTCTTCAAAAGGTTTCAACTAATAACAGAAAGTAGCCGCTCAGGAATAGCGGCTACTTTTCTTTTTTCATAATCAAAACAAACAATACCTGTTTTACCTCTTGCTACCTCTTTACCGCTTGCTTCATTCAACACGAGGTACAGTAAATCAAAACCATATTTGTTAATATCGGCTACAGCCAGTTGAATAGACAATACATCTCCCAAAAAGGCCTCTGCTTTATAAATCACCAAAGCATCTGATATAATCTGGCCCACACTGCCTTCAAAGCTTACCTCATCTTTAAAACCATGCGCTCGGTAAAAATTAATACGGGCCTGTTGCATCAGCACCAGCATGTTATCATTGCCTACATGCGCTCCGTAGTTGAGGTCGTTCACACGTACGGTGAGGCTCGTAGCATAGATAAAGTGTTCAGGAAGGTCCAGTTGAAGGCGTGCCATATTCTTTTTCCAAAACTACACAGCTTTAGGCATATCCAAATCAGGCTCCGTTACACGAATTGCCGATCATTGCAAAATACCGTCCAGCACGTATTGTTTTCATCATACCATACTATCACTTTTAGAGTGAATTCTCTTCTGTTTTCTACCGGTATGGCTGTTCTTCGTTTATCCATTTTTCTCCTGCTTCTGAGCTTCTCACTCACGGCTCAGCGCAATCCCTTTCCAGTATCTGCTAACGCCTTAACAGCGAATGGAAAGAAAATAGGGCACTGGACCTTACTCTACACGAAAGAATGGAAACAAGTAATTGACCCGGACTCCGCTGAATTTTACCGATTGATTTACTTCGAAGAGGGCATCCCCTCTGGCAAAGTGCGCGACTTCTTTCGCAACGGAACAAAACAATGGGAGGGCTATCTACAATCTGTAGATCCAGATATAAAAGTGAACGAAGCAAAATACTATTTCGAAAATGGAAAGGTGCAATACGAAGTAGTCTACAAAAACAATTTGCTGGATGGCCCTTTAAAAGAGTACAACCCTCAGGGAAAATTACTCTCTCAGGGACACATGAAAAGCGACACAGCCTACGGGCAATGGTCTACCTATCGGGAAGATGGGAGTTTATTTACCGTGAACATTCGAAAACATGATGTAGTTGATGGTCCCCTTACGGTATACTATTCTTCCGGAAAAGTGGAAAAAAAAGGTACCAAGAAAATGGGGAAGACCCATGGCTGGTGGGACGAGTTCTATGAAAATGGTACGCTGAAAAGTCACGAGTACTTTGAGCATGACTTGATGGAAGGATTGGCCGAAACCTACTATGAAAACGGACAGCTGGAAACAAAAGGTACTTACCTACACGGTAATAAAATTGGCGAATGGTGGTTTTACTACGAGAATGGTGTAGTCTCTAAAACAGGTTTGTACGACTCGGCAGGCAACACCACGGGACTGTGGCAATACAACTACACGAACGGAAATCGAAACTTACTAGCGGAGCGAAGAGATGGTAAATTACATGGCTTATATGAAGATTATTACGAAAGTGGTAAGCTAAAAAGTAAATCGCAATGTGTAAACGATTTATGGCAAGGTAATTTTGAAGCTTACTTTGAAAATGGTGTGCTGAGTAAAAAAGGCAACTACATTGGCGACAGTCTAACAGGAGAATGGGTTTACTACAATGAAAACGGAACCCTTGTTGTGCAAGGAAGTTTTATAGACAATAAGAAAAACGGAAAATGGATCTATAATTTTCCAAACGGCCAGACTGAATCCCTAGAGAACTTTGTGCTGGGTGCATTGGAGGGGGCCTATGAATCTTATCACGAAAATGGAGTGCTTGCCAATAGAAAAACCTATCATCACAACCAGTTTCATGGTTTGTCAGAATCGTATTACAACAATGGTCAACTGGAGTCTGTTGGAGTTTATATTAACGGAAAAAGAAATGGGCTATGGAAGTGGTACCATGCCAATGGCCAATTAAAAACCGAAGAGAATTACTCACAAGGAATATGGGATGGGCCGTATACAGAGTATCATGTCAATGGAAACAAAAAATCAGAAGGCACTGCAGTGAAGCAGCTTCGTGAAGGCGCCTACACTGGTTACTATTATTCAGGGAGCAAGCGTAGCAGTGGTCATTACAAAAATGATGTACGCGATGGCTATTGGATCTACTATGATTCACTCAAGGGTTTCAAAGAATCAGAAGGGCTTTACGTAGCGGGAAAATTTCACAAACAGTGGAAGTTTTACGATGAACGTGGAAAGCGTACAGGAATTGGTTACTACACGAATGGTTTTTTGGAAAATTTCTTCTCTTTAGAAGACAGTTTAAAAACACTTTCACAACTAGGCCTGATTGAAAAGGAATGGGAAGTAGTAAAGCGGTTGGATGAGGTGAGAAAACGGGATTCTCCTAAGAACGAACTGCGCAAGAATATGATGTATTTCTGGAAAGGGTATGTCTATGGCGATGCCGGCAAACATGAAGAAGCCATTGCAGAATATGCCAGCTACATCCGAGGCTTGCGTAAATTAAAAGCAGATACCTCTTTCGACTACTCCAGCGCCATCAACAACATGGCTATTTCCTACAGCGCTCTTGGTAAGCACCACGAGGCCCTGGCACACTACAATGACCTCACTCCCTTTTACAGCAAACGGAAAATAGAAAACAGAGACGAGGTGGTACACCACTGCAACATTGCCTACGAGAGAGGAAAGCTATACCACCTGAGGGACCAAGAACGTTACCTGATCAAGTACAAAGACTCACGAGAAAAAACAAGCAGAGTCAATCCGGAAAACACTCTCATTCTTTTAAATAATCTGGGAACATTTTATCTCAATGATACCAGCCTCTATGATCAAGCCATTTGCACATATGAACAAATACTTTCACTTACAGAAAAGCAAGCCTTAGAAAAAAAGGATCGCTATGGACTGGCACTTTACAATATTGGCTTAGCTCATAGAGCCAAGTACAACTTCACAGAAGCCATACGCTGGTTCAAAAAAGCAGAGCAGTTTTTTGCTACCGATCTTTCGAGTTGGGGTGGTGCCTATCTGAATGTGCTTGACAGGATGGGGAATACCTATGTGGGCAATCGACAACTGGACAGTACACGCATGACGTATACAAGAATGCTTAACACCATCGAAAAGTTGGGATGGCAACACGACCGCTGGCAGGCCCTGGCGCTGGATGGGCTTGCTGAAGTCTATCATTATGAGTATGAAGAACAAAAAGCATACGAAATATGGATGGAAGCCAAACAATTGCTGGAAAAGCTTAATATGGAAAACAGCATACTCTATGCAGACATACTTCAATCACTCAGCATTTGTCTTCCGCTTGTGCATCCGGCAGAAGTTGCCGTAGCTGAGCGGTACTTACTAAAAAGTCTTGGTCTGATGGAAAAGATCCAGGGCAAAGGGTGGCAATACAGAAATATTTTAATGGCCTTGGCCGAGTTCTACACAGGACGCGATCAATACGAAAAAGCCTATGCCCTTTTACAAGAAGTGTTAACACTCACAGAACAAATAGAAGGCAAGCAATCCTTAAAATATGCAGCAGCCCTTAACAGCTTAGGCGATTTATATTATGAACAAGAAAGCTACTCGAAAGCAATTGACTCCTACCAGAAAGCCATACCCATTGCCAGACTCTATGAGAAGAATAACCCCAACACCCTCATTACCATTCTGGCCAACCTAAGTGCTGTAGAGCGTAAGTTGTTGCATTATGAAGTCGCAGAAAAGTATCAACGTGAGAGCATGCAACTGACTAAAAACACCAATGGCCTGCAAAGCACAGAGTACATAACCAAATTATTGGACATGGCTTTCTTAAAGAGAAGCCAGAACTTGTACACCGAGGCAGAACACTATTATATTGAGGCGCTACACCGAACCGATACCTTGATGGGCAAAAAAAGTTTTCGTTACGCATCCATTGTTCGCAACCTGGGAAAAGTGTACCAAGACAACGCTCAATACAAAAAGGCAGAAGCACAATACAAATTAAATCAGCAGTTGGTGCTGGAATTGGTAGGTGAAAAATCGTCTGAGAACCTATTGGTGATTTCTGACTTTGCCTTGCTTTATAAATACATGGATAAGTTGAAGGAAGCTGAAGCTTATTACCTGCAGTCGGTTTCACTGGGTGGAGAAGTGTTTGGAAATTCCAGCATGGAGTATGCCTACAAACTCAGCAACACCAGCAATTTTTATTTTCAGAATAATCAACTCTTTCTGGCAGAAAAATACGGCAGGCAAGCCATTGACATCGCCCTGTCTGTGCTAGGTGAGAATAGCATTGCCTATGCTGGTTTTTTGCTGGACATGGCTAGCATCTACATGCAAGTAGATAAAAATAAAGAAGCAGAAGAGGCCTACTTAAAAGCCATAGCCATTTACAAAATAAATCAAGTCGACAATTTTGGCGGGTATATAGCTGCACTTCAAAACATTCAGGGATTTTACCTAAAGTTTGGGCAGCATGAAGATGCGCTGCACTACTCATCTCTTGCCTTAACTCTTATTGACCAACGCTGGGGCAAAGAATACAAGTATGCTGAAAACTTGTTGAGTCGTGCACGCATCCATTTTGAGGTAGAAAATTATGACTCTGCGCGCCACTACGCTACCCAGGGGCTCTTGCTTTTTACAGATATAGTTAGCCCCAATCATTGGCAAGTATTGGAGGCCCACAATATTCTGGGGCTTGCCGATATTAAGCAACAAAATCTAACAGAAGCAGAACAACATTTTCGTTTCTGTATTGAGCAGCGAAACCTCTCCCATACGGCTGGCAGCTTTCAACAAGCCAGTTCGCTGCACAACTTAGCAGCGGTCTTACTGGAACGAGGGGAGTTCATTCAAGCAGAAAAACTCTACAATCAGTCGAAAGCGCTTTCCGATTCTCTCCAGATAGAAGATGCGAATACCTACGCCTCTTATCATCTTAACAAAGCAAAATTGTACAATGCCTGGGGAAAACCTGCATTGGCTGAAAAACACATGAGCCTGGCTACAGAGCGCATCAAAGCGTATGTGATGTCTAACTTCTACTTTCTGAGTGATAATGAAAAAGCACAGTATTGGAAAAACTACCGTTTCTATTTTGAGTACTTTCAGTCAATGGCCGTACAGCATTCCAAACAGAATCCGTCACTGTTGGGTGATCTATATAACCTGCAATTAGAAACAAAAGGTATCTTACTTTCTACCTCCAACAAAATACGAAAGCGTATCCTCAGCAGTGGCGATTCACTTATGACCAATCAGTACTATCAGTGGGTGAACCAACGCAATCAGCTGGCACAATGGTATACACTCTCCAAAGAAGAGCAGAAAAAAAATAAGCTCTCCATCGACTCACTCGAACTTCTCTCCAGAAAAATTGAAAAAGAGTTGAACATCACCGCAGAAGAAGTGGAGAAAGACAGGGGAAAAAGCATTACCTGGCGCGATGTACAAAAGGCGTTAAAACCGGACGAGGCAGCCATTGAATTTATGCGCGTTCGCCACCACACCACTCGCCCTACTGATAGCATTGTGTATGTGGCACTGATCTTAACAAGCGAAATGACGAAAGGTCCTGCTCTGGCGGTTTTACCCGATGGTATCACACTCGAAGGGCGCGTGTATCGCTATTACAAAAATGCTATGCAGGCGCAGGTAACGGACACTTCTTCTTATCACCAATATTGGGCGGCTGTGGCGCCTTTCGTAAAAACAAAAAACAGGCTTTACATTTCATTAGATGGTGTGTACAACTCTATCAACCTTAACTCCTTGTTACTACCTAATAACAATTTTCTGGCCGATGAGAAAACAATCAGTTTGTTGGCTAACACCAAGGAGTTGGTCTTGCTGAAAAAATCATCTGTACGCTTTACACGCATCAACGCCAGGCTATTCGGCTTCCCCAAATATTTCCTGGGTGCAGATAAAATGAAAGAGAAAGCGGGGGAAGAACGGAATGCCGACCTGAGTTTACTTTCGACAGAAGATAATAGCGGCATTGCATCTTTGCCAGGTACAAAAACAGAAATTGAGAAAGTGTCGAACATTCTGGAGAGTCATCACTGGCAAGTCAATTCAATGCTTGATGAACACGCCACAGAAGAAGCAGTAAAAGAAATTCGTCAACCACGCTTGTTGCACATTGCCACCCATGGATTTTTTACAGACGAGCGTAGCAGTAGTACGCTAGGTACTAACGATCCTATGCTTCGCGCGGGTTTACTCTTTAGCGGGGCGGCTAATTTTGTACAAGATCATCTTCAACTGCCGGGTGACAACGGAATTCTTACTGCTTATGAAGCGGCCAACCTAAATCTTGATAACACTGAAATGGTCGTGCTCAGTGCGTGCGAAACAGCTAAGGGTGAAATTCAAAATGGAGAAGGCGTGTATGGTTTGCAGCGTGCCTTCCAAACAGCCGGTGCTAAATCCATTATCATGAGTTTATGGAAAGTAGACGATGCTGCCACGCAAAAACTGATGACGGGTTTTTATGAGCAATGGACCAGTGGCAAAACTAAATCGGAGGCTTTCAAAACAGCTCAGCTCAATCTTAAAAAAGAGTATCCGCATCCTTACTATTGGGGCGCTTTTGTGTTGATGGGTGAGTAAATCTTTTGCTGCTTGCACCTGACATTGAAATTGGAGAAGATACTTTCCTAATAATAGCGATTTTGTTTTGTTGACAAATCCCTAACTTCGTTTCTCTTAACATGACTTCTCTTGAACAATACATCATCCAAAGCATAACTCTCTCGCCCGAGAATCTGAAGGCAATTGCCGCCTACTTTAAACCAAGTGAATTAAAGAAGGGCGATTTCTTTGCGCGGTCGGGCCGCTATTGCGAAAAGCTAAGTTTTATTCAGAGCGGATACATGCGAGTATTCTTTGAAGCGAATGATCGGGAAGTTACACAGTGGATATCACCACCCGGTTATTTCATGACAGATCTCTCCAGTTACATCTACCGCCAACCCGGGCGCTGGAATATTCAGGCACTCACCGATTGTACGATGTTGGATTTAAGTCGCGATGCCTATGATGCGCTCAGTAAAGAAGTACCCGTGTGGAAAGATCTCGACCGACTCTTCATTGTAAAATGTTTTGGCATGCTGGAGGAACGCGTATTCAGTCATTTATATATGAGTACAGAGGAGCGTTTCAATCTCCTAATGAAAACGCAGCCGGAACTCTTTAATATAGTTCCTCTGCAATACCTGGCCTCCATGTTGGGTATGACACCCGAAACCCTGAGCCGACTCAGAAAAAAATCCACTTCCCTCACTTCTTGATTTTTGTCAAGAGCACGAGCGGTTAATTCGCACACCTTTGACGCATCAACAACACAGCCTGTATGAGTCAAATAAAAAAAGAAATCCGCACCGAGTTAGTCATAAAAGCCAGTCCAGCCATTGTTTGGTCAGTGCTGACTGATTTTGAAAAATATCCTTCCTGGAATCCATTCATTAAATGGATCAAAGGCGAAGTCATAGAAGGATCAACAATCACAGCGCGCATCGAACCGCCCAATGCTTCGGGCATGACCTTTAAGCCTGTATTACTCAGTGTAAAACCACAAAAAGAATTTCGCTGGCTAGGTCATCTATTTATTCCTGGTCTTTTTGATGGCGAGCATATTTTTGAACTCTACGAAAACTCCGATGGTTCCACCACCTTTGTGCAGCGAGAAAAATTTAATGGATTACTGGTAGGTCTTTTCGCAAAAATGCTTGATACCAACACCTTACAGGGCTTTGATGCAATGAATAAAAAGTTGAAAGAAAGGGCAGAAGGGATGCTTATTGATGGCTGATTTCCCTCTTTAAAAATGTGCTGATTTGAAGGTTTGAGAATGGGTGTAGTGGAGTAATTTAGTGAGGTAGCTACTAAGACAATCATTCCGGAAAGAACTTCACTGCCACTGGCCTCAATCTTTACTAAGGTGGACAAGTCAGAATTAGAAGGTTGCTGACAATTCGTAGTAATAAATTATTATCCTCATTATCAGTTAGTTATGAATTTAAATGAAGAAATAATGCCAATTTACTAAACACTGTTCATAAAATTTTCGTTGTTTTGTGTCAGATATGGGAGTAGCCGAAAGAAAAGAACGCCACAAGGAAGATCTGAAAAAAGATATCCTGACAGCTGCAAAGCAATTGTTTACTGAAAAAGGCTTTGAGGCAACGTCCATTCGTGCCATTGCAGAAAAAATTGAATACTCACCCGCTACCATCTACCTCTACTATAAAGACAAAAACGAAATTGTTCATGCCCTGCATCAAGACGGCTTCAACTTATTGATGCAGCACTTTAGCAAAATCGATTTCTCTCAACCAGCCTTTGCAAGACTCATCGCCCTGGGAAGGGCATATATGCAATTTGCCTTCGAACACCCTGATGTCTATGCACTGATATTCTCCATGAAAGAGCCCATGCAACATGTAGCAGAATGTGAAAAAGAATGGCATGAGGGAGATCGTGCTTTTTCCATGCTATACAAAACGGTAGAAGCATGCAAAGAGGAGGGCTATTTTAAGCATATGGAATCCGTTGGTTTGTCTTTCATCATTTGGAGTACCATGCACGGACTTTGCACTTTACATAAAACCGGACATTTAGAACATATGGCCCTTTCTTGTGCCGAGGTTACCACATTGAACATGGATGTAAATGCATTGCTCGATCACAACTTTGAAACCTTCGTCAACTTGCTTGAAAAACTAAAAAACTAAATTTTTTACCCACACACTTAACACTGTTTAGTATGAGAACACCATTTATAAAAAGCCTCTCAACGCTCCTGCTAGGTGTTTTGCTTCTTGCTATCCCCGCAAAAGCACAAACAACTAGCGTACTAGATCAATACGTTGAAAAGGGCATTGCTTCAAACTTGGTTTTGCAGCAAAAGAACGTTGCTTTGGAAAAGGCCATACTCTCACTGAAAATAGCGAATGGCATGTTCGTACCCTCTTTGGCGCTTATTGGCAACTATACCACGGGCGATGGTGGCCGCAGTATTGCATTTCCGGTAGGTGACCTACTCAACCCGGTCTATGCTACCTTGAACCAACTCACCAGCAGTGACCAGTTTCCTCAAATAGAAAATGTGAATCAAAATTTCTTCCCCAGAAATTTCTATGATGTTCGCGTAAGAGCCTCTGTGCCTATTGTTAACACAGACCTGGTTTTCAATAAAAAAATTCAGCATCAACAGCAACTAATGCAAGAATACGAGGTGCTGATTTATAAGCGAGAGCTTGTTAAAAACATAAAAGTGGCCTACTACAATTACCTCAGTGCAAACGAAGCTAAAGGCATTTATGAAAGCGCCCTGAAACGAGCTGAAGAAAGTAAACGTGTAAATGAATCTTTACTTAACCATGGCAAAGGTCTGCCTGCCTACATACTTCGTTCTGAAAGTGAAATTGAAAATACCAGGGCTCAGCTTATAGAGGCAGAACAGCAGACCGTTAACGCTAAGTTGTATTTTAACTTTCTTTTAAACAGAGAAGCTGCTGAGGATATTTCCGTTGACCCCATAGAGCCGAAGGTGTTCGAAAATATTACTGGACTTATCAGTGGTACCAATACGCCTCTTCAACGAGAAGAACTTTTCCAAATAAAAGGAGCAGCAGAACTCAATACATTATCACTCAAAATGAAAGAAGCGTTTTGGGTACCAAAGCTAAGCGGCTTTGCAGACTTGGGTGCTCAGGCAGAAGATCTTCGTTATAATCAAAATGCTAATTATTACCTGATTGGTCTTCAGCTGGATATGCCTCTGTTCAACGGATTTAATAACCGGCATCGCATACAACAATCCAGGCTTGATGTGAAGTCGACCGACTTAACAAAAAACCTGGTTCAAAATCAAGTTGCCATGAACACTGCCATGGCGCGGAATAGCTTAACCAGCGCATACCAACATTTTCTTTCTGCACAAAAACAAGTTGAGGCAGCGCAAAGCTATCAAAAGCTTATTGAAAAAGGTTTCAAAGAGGGTGTCAGTACATTTATTGAAAGTATTGATGCCCGAAATCAACTCACCAGTGCTCACCTTCTACTAAATATCAAACGCTATCAGGTACTAATGGCAGCTGCCCATGTAGAACGGGAATCAGCTTCGTATCAATTCAAGTAATCAAATTCGTATTCCATTAGATTTTAAAATAACAAAACATATCATTATGAAAGTCACCTCTCTCCTATTCACCTTTACCATGATTGGACTGCTGCAAGCATGCAGTACAGGCAATGGAAATGACCCAATACAACAAGTTGATGATGCTATTCCAGTAAGTACTATCCCACTACAAAAGGAGGCCATCGATGTTGAGATTCAAACTTCAGGCTTGTTCACCACAGATGATGAAACAAATTTATCCTTTAAGACAGGCGGAATAATCGAAAAAATCTATGTTAAAGAAGGAGATGCGGTTAAGAAGAATCAGGTATTGGCAACCCTTAATCTTACTGAAATAGCTGCTCAGGTAAAACAAGCAAAGCTGGGATTTGAAAAAGCCAATCGCGATTATACCCGTGCGGAAAACTTGTATAAAGACAGTGTAGCCACACTTGAACAATTTCAAAATGCCAAAACAGCTATGCAGGTAGCACAGCAACAAGTAGAGGCTGCAGAGTTTAATTTATCGTATTCACAAATAAGGGCCAACAAAGATGGATTTGTGCTTCGCAAAATGGCTAACGAAGGACAAGTTATTTCAGCAGGTACAACGGTTTTACAAATCAATGGTGCCGCAAACAAGTTATGGAAAATGAAAGTGGGCGTAAGTGACCGCGAATGGAGCCGCATTAGTATTGGTGATGAGGCCCTTCTACAAAGTGATGCCTTTCCTGAAAAAGTAATGAAAGCTATTGTAAGTCGTAAATCTGAAGGCAGCGATGTGATGAACGGAACATTCAACATCGACTTGAGTCTTACTGAAAGCAATGATCAACTAGCCAGCGGATTATTTGGAACTGCTATTATAAAAACTTCTAAAAAGCAAGAAGGCTGGCGCATACCCTATGCTGCTTTACTAGACGGAAATGCCAAGCATGGTTATGTCTTTACAAGTAACGATCTGAAAACAGTTGAAAGGGTAAATGTTGTGGTTGGGTCTATTGAAAGAAATGAAGTTATAGTCATATCTGGCTTAGCCGAAAAAAAGCATCTGATTGTAAGCGGTAGTGCCTACCTGAAAGATGGATCATCCATTCGCGCAAATCAATAAGCAAGTCAACCTCCTCATTAGCCGTTAAATTAATATGAAAATATCTGACTATGCTGTAAAAAATTATCAGTTTACCCTGGTGATTTTTCTGATGATCGTTGCCTTAGGTATAACAACGATTGTAAACATGCCCCGCTCAGAAGATCCGGAATTGCACGCTCCCCAATATCCAATTGTGGCGGTGTTTCCTGGTACCAGCCCTAAGGACATGGAAGAATTGGTGGTTGAACCACTTGAACAAAAAATTTCCGAGCTAGAAGGTATTAAGAGAATCAAAACTAATATTTCTGATGGCGTAGCTGTACTTTTTGTTGAATACAAATACGAAAGTGACGTAGACGACAAGTATGCAGAGCTGGTAAGAGAAGTCAATGGATTACGCAGCAGCTTGCCTCAAAACCTATCAAGCCTTGAAGTACGCAGGGTTTTGCCTTCTGATGTTAACATTATACAAATTGCCCTCGTATCAGAAAACGCCTCTCGTGATAAGCTAAAAAGTGCCGCTGAAGATTTACAAGACAAGTTGGAGCAAATCAAGTCACTGAAGAATATAAAAATTCATGGTTTGCCCGATCGTATTGTGCGCATCGACTTACAGCTTGATAAAATGGCACAATTGCGCATCCCGCTGGATGCAGTAACAGGAAACTTACAAAGCGAAATAGCCAACATTCCAGGAGGAAGTGTAGATGCTGGGAGTAAATCCTTTAATATCAAAACAAGTGGTAACTATAAAAGTGTTGAGGAAATACAGAATACCATTATTCTATCTGTTGGCAACAAAAATGTATTGCTTAAAGATATTGCCTCAGTCTATTACACATACGAAGAGGATACTCATATCACAAGGTTAAACGGCCATCGTAGTGTATTTATCACAGCTGCACAAAAGCCAGGTGAAAACATTTCAAAAACCCAGGAGATGTACCAGCCGGTGATTGCTGCATTTAAAGAACAGTTACCTGCTAATATCGACTTAGTACATCATTTCGATCAAGCTAATAATGTGAACAAACGCTTGAGTGGACTGGGCTTTGATTTTGTGATTGCAATTTTATTGGTAGCGATCACTCTTTTACCCTTAGGGCAACGCGCTGCTGTTATTGTAATGATCTCCATACCCCTTTCGTTGGCCATCGGCATTGTGTTAATGAATGCCTTGGGTTATAACTTGAATCAGCTCAGCATTGTTGGCTTAGTAGTGGCTTTGGGTCTTCTGGTTGATGATAGCATTGTTGTTGTCGAAAATATTGAGCGATGGCTGAGAGAAGGCTACTCCAGAATGGAGGCAACACTAAAAGCCACCCAGCAAATTGGCTTAGCGGTAATTGGATGCACCGCAACCTTAATCATTGCCTTCCTTCCCCTTGTTTTCTTACCTGAGGCAGCTGGAGAATTCATCAGAAGCTTACCTATGGGAGTCATTACTTCGGTATTAGCCTCGATGCTTGTTTCGCTCACCATCATTCCTTTTTTATCAAGCAGATTGTTAAAAGAGAATCATGGACATCCGGATGGAAATATATTTATGCGCGCCTTAAAGAAAGGAATACAAGGAAGCTATGCACCATTTCTTGATAAAGCGCTGGCTAAACCCTGGTGGACGATTGGCATTGCTGCAGTAATCTTCATCGGATCTCTACAGTTATTTCCGGTTATTGGTTTCAGTTTATTTCCAGCCTCAGAAAAGCCACAGTTCTTAGTAGAAATTACTACACCACTTCAATCAAACTTGAGTTATACAGACAGTATTACCAAGATTATTGAAAAAGAACTGCGCACCCATAAAGAAATACAGTACGTAGCTACCAATGTTGGTAAAGGTAATCCTCGCATCTATTACAATGTAATTCCCGAAAATGAGCGTACTGACTATACACAAATCTTTGTTCAATTATATGAAAATACATCTCCTATAAGAAAACTGGAACTTATTGAAGAATTGCGCAAGCTTTGGACACCCTACCCGGGCGCAAAAGTGGAAGTGAAAAATTTTGAGCAAGGTCCACCCATAAATGCCCCTGTAGAAGTACGGCTCTTTGGTGATAATCTAGACACGCTGCGCAACTTGGCTGCGCGAGTAGAGAAATCCTTGGAGCAAACACCCGGTACTTTATACATCAACAACCCTGTGATGCATTTGAAATCTGACATAAAGGTAGATATACAAAAAGAAAAAGCACAGATGTTGGGTATCCCCACCGTCACAATAGATCGAACTGTGCGTTTAGCAGTAGCGGGATTGAATGTAGGTAAATTCTCCGATGAAAACGGTGATGATGTTGAAATCATTGTTTCAAAAGCCAACGCAGGACAATCAACCTTACGGGCCTTGGAAAATTTATACGTTAATAATCAGCAGGGCAGAGCCATTCCACTAAACCAGGTAGCCAATCTTCATCTTGAATCCTCTCCCATCAGCATCAATCACTTCGATAAGATCAGAATGGTATCAATAACAGCTTTTGTTGGTAAAGGATTTTTGGTAGACAAGGTTATCAATGAAGTAACTAAAAATATGGATGCCATGTCACTGCCCGCAGGTTATACATATGCGATGGGCGGAGAGGTGGAAAGCAGACAAGAATCGTTTGGAGGTTTTGAAAGTGTTATCATCGTTACCATATTTTTATTCATTGCAGTGCTCATTCTTGAATTCAGAACCTTTAAAAGTACGCTCATTGTTTTATCGGTTATTCCGCTGGGTATAGTGGGGGCAGTACTAGCCTTGCTAATTACTGGTAATTCACTCTCCTTTGTTGCCATCATTGGGTTAATAGCTTTAGCCGGTATTGAAGTAAAGAATACCATTTTACTTGTTGATTTCACCAATCAACTAAGGGAACAAGGTAAGTCATTAGAAGAAGCCATTCGTGAAGCCGGGGAAGTTCGCTTCCTTCCAATTATTCTCACATCAATGACAGCCATTGGTGGACTATTACCTATTGCATGGTCATCTAATCCGCTCATTTCACCATTGGCAATCGTACTCATCGGTGGGCTTATTAGTTCAACTCTATTATCGCGAGTCGTAACACCTGTAGTTTATAAGCTAATCCCTCCTCGTATAGAGCGCGCATAATTTAAATTCTATATCACATTCGTTAGTATATGCTTGCTTTCATCGCTGATGAGAGCAAGCATATTTTTTGGGCTTAGTATAGCGTTTATTGATTCTGGAGTACGTTTATCGAAGCATGCGGTTAATGATCTGTGAAACAGGTTAAAATACCCTATTGGTTGCGTTATAATGCCAACTAAATAAACAACCTATGGATACATTAAAAAATTTAGCAATTAGCGCTGGCATTATGGTAATGATCTGGGGCTGTAACGTGAAAGAGAACAAACAACTCAGGGCTACTGTGGATTCTCTTAAAACCGAATTACAAACAAGTGTAGAGATTGCGCAAACACTGAATGATGTCGGTGTTCTCATTGACTCCATTGATATCAGTCGCAATTCATTAAACTTAAATATGGTAGAAGGGACAAGCTATGCCAATTATACGGAGCGGCTGAACAACATCAATGACTATGTCAAAGTGACGATGAGCAAGATTGCCAGCATGGAGGCTACAATCAAAAAGTCAAAAGTGGATAATCGTTACTATGCCAATGCCATTAAAAAGCTGAAGGAAAATCTTGAATCAAGTACTGCGCAATTAGCAGCCCTACAAGAAGAAGTACAAAGAGTAAGACAAACAAATAGTGAGCTCCTGCTAAGCGTTAAGAGCAAAGAGGAAGAGTTAGTCCAAAAAAATGAAATTATCCAGCTCAATCAACAGAGCATTACTTCTTTGCAAGAAAAAGTTGATGGATTAGTTCACAAGACTTCAGATACACAAGCTGAATCCTATTTCAAACAGGCTCAGGCCTTAGAAACAGCGGCACAAAGAACGAAACTCGCTCCGCGTAAAAAGAAAGCAACGCAGCTAGAAGCACTTGAGCTTTATAAGCTAGCCGCAACCATGGGCTATCCGGAAGCAGATCTAAGAGTATTAGTGCTGGAAAAAAGTATTTAACAGGTTATAAGCCATCGGAGATGATCTCCGATGGCTTGTTTAAGATCTAAAAATAAATAGTAAGAGGGTTGTTAGCCTGGAAAATGGCCTAAATGCTCCTTAATTCATAAGTTTAATTGAGTTAATACTTCTTTAAATTAATGGAGTTCATTACTTTTCAGGAGTAATGAAAAGTACTGGCTTTTACATCTTCTTAATAATATTTGCAGGCACAATTTGTCATGCCCAAATCAAAGAGGATAGTACCGCTATTTACCGTTTATTGCAAAACGCCCAAAACATTCGTCTCAACAAACCCGACAGTACTATTTACTATGCCAAGCAAGTACTGCCCCAGTTGACTCCAGAGAATTATTACCTCAATGGTTTTGCCTATTACCAACTTGCCTACAGCAATTGGGTAAAAGCCAATTATAAGTTGAGTGCCGAGTATGGCTACCGAGCCTTGAAATACATGGAACATACAGACCATGATTATGAAAAGTCACTCATATTACTCGAACTAGCGCGCACATTTATTGATCTTAATAATGATGTGGAAGGCCGTAAATATTTATCTAAAGTTTACAAACTGGCCATGAATCATCCGGAAAACCCTGTAATACTCGCAAACTATTATCGTGAATTGTCGCTTTACTATGCAGAAACAAACCAAAATGATTCAGCCTTGTATGTATCCGATAAAGCGATTGAAATTTATGAACTCCGCGGAGACACACTGAACAAAAGTGTGTTGATAGGTCGTAAGGCGCGTATACTCTTATCGCAGCTTAAATTCAAAGAAGCCATGGCTTTATCGCGTAAAGCCACCATACTCGATAGTCTGGTTAATAACAAACGAGCCCTGGGTATTAGCAACCTGCAGATGGCTACTGCCTTGGTGGGACTTAAGAATTATGATAGCGCGATTATATACCTTAATAAGTCCATAAGACTTAGCGGAGAACTTAACAATTGGCTCGCGCTCTACAGAGCTCACAATACGATGAGTAAAGTATACTTAGAAAAGAAAGAGCCCTATTTAGCCATCAATCATTTGAAACAAGCTGAGCAATATAAAGACAGCATGTACAACGCAAGTGCCTCAGGACAAATTGAGGAAATGAAAATTTTATATGAAACAGAGCAGAAGGACAATATGATTACTCTGTTGGAAAAAGAAAATGAGTTAAAACAACAACAAGGTAAAACACAAAAAATCCTTGTCATCTCCTTAGTTCTCTTTATTATTTTATTATGGGCCCTGTTGTTTCTTCAAATGCGATCACAGCGCATTCAAAGAAAAGCCAATGAAGAATTATTTCTTCGAAATGTTTCAATAGAACAGCAGAAAGAGGAAATGCAATTGCAAGCCGAGAAATTACAAGACCTTAATCAACTTAAGTCAAAGTTATTCTCCGTTATCAGTCACGATTTGCGTGGCCCTATCAATAATTTACAATCACTACTTGATCTATTATCGAGAAACCTCCTTTCGCAAGAAGAGTTTTTGAAACACTCTGATAAGTTACGGGCCAGTGTTAATGTAACGCAACGCACCCTTGAAAATCTGCTGAATTGGTCATTAAGCCAAATGGAAGGCATACGCACCCGTCCCACTATCATTGATATCAAGAATTCAATAGAGGAAGCCTCACGCTTGCTTAATGATATCGCTTCAAGAAAAGAAATCTGTATTAAAAATGAATTGAAGGATTCTCTGCTTGTTTATGCAGACCCCGATCAGGTGCAGGTTATTTTAAGAAACTTAATTCACAACGGCATCAAATTTTCCAAAGCTGGAACGTGCGTTACTATTACTGCACTTGTTCAGGACAAAATGTGCTCCATCACTGTTCAGGATCAGGGCATTGGCATGTCACCAGAAGAATTGTTGCGCCTGGAAATTAGCAAAGATCATTTTACTAAAATTGGTACACTCCAGGAAAAGGGAACAGGTCTCGGATTTTTGTTGTGTCGCGAATTTGTTCACCATAACGAAGGCAAACTCAGTGTGAGCAGTGAAACAGGTGCAGGCACAAAAGTTACTTTTACCCTGCCACTCGCTTAGGCAATAAAATCTATTTTTTTGTGGCTACCATCACAGAAAGGCTTATTACCTGAAGCTCCGCAACGACAGAAGGCTGTTACATTATTCTTTTTGCTCAGCACACCATCAGCATTTTTAATCACCACATTGCCATAAACAAGCAGCGGGCCATTAGGTGATGGCTCTACGATGGTTTCAGCATGAACCGAAACGGGTGCACTATCGGCTGACTGATTCATGAAATAACTAAGTGCACCACTAGGACACTTCTTTACTTGTTCAATAATTTTTTCTGTTGTGGATTTCTCAGGGGTAACCCAGGGTCTTTTTCTTGGATCAAACACTTCTCCCAAGCCTTTAAAGCAAATAGTAGAATGAATACAGGCTTTTGGTTTCCAAACAATCGTTACTTCACCATTGCTATATTTTTTTTCAATGTCCTTCATGCCTTTGACGATTCGTTGATGACTGAAAGCATAGTATTAATCTCTATCGGATGCGTTAATGCTTTATGAACAGGACATAATTTAGCAATTTGAAGCATGCGCTGGCGCTGAGCTTCCTGTAAATCTCCAAAAATCTGGATGTCGGAATCAAAAGCAGTGCCTCCTTCTACCTCTCTGGAAGTTACTGCTACTTCAATTCGGTTTACGGCAAAACCTTTTCTGTTAGCATACATGCGCAAGGTGATGGCCGTGCAAGAGGCTAGCGACATCCTTAAAAAATCGCCAGGCCTTGGGCCAGTATCCTTTCCCCCCGCATCTAAAGGTTCATCGGCAATTACATGATGTTGTCTTGCCACCATCTCTGTTCTATAAAGGTCTGTACCAATGGTGGCAACCGCAATTTTTTCTTCCATGCTAGAAGATACCATTTTTTATAAAGGCTTCTTGCGCATATCGTTCGCGCGCAGCAAGCTCTTTTGTTCTTACCGCTTCTGGTAAGGTATCAACGGGTGCCGGATAACCGACCGCTAACATCACACCCAGGTCAAACTCATCAGGAATATTAAGTACCTGGCGGGCCTTCTCATGATCATAACCAGCCATCTGTCTTACCTGCAAACCAAGGGCTACTGCCTGCAAAGCAATGGATGTGTTAGCTGCTCCCAAATCATACAATGCGTAGGCATTGGGTGAATTAAAGCGTTTGAAACTTTTTCTACTAATACTAAAAATTAAGAGAGGTACATTTTCAACCCAAACCTTATTTCCATCATTCAATAGGCTAAAGAATTTTTCCCACAAAACACTCTGATCTCTGGTAGCATATAAATAATGCCAAGGCTGCTCATTCATACTTGATGCTGACCAACGGGCGGCTTCAAATAAGGAATTAATTTTTTCTGACTCTATGGCTTTACTAGAAAAGGCCCTGGTGCTTTTTCTGTTTTTAATCAAATCTGCTATCTCAAACTGGACAGCGCTGGATTTCTGTTTCTCCACAATTTCTGTTGTCATAACCATCTAACAAGTTGGAATGCATTCGGTTTACTTACTCCACTTAGGAATTCCCCAAATAGCCAGAAATCCTGAGAAAAGGTGCATAGGACCTGTTAAAAGAGGAAAAGTTTCATCCAATACAGTACCATCGGGAAGTTGTGTGCTGGTAAAAACTGGGTAAAAGCTAAAGAGTACAAAGGCGATGCTAATGACCATCCAAAGTAATTGGCCTTTGGGCATATATCGCTTAAAAATAAAGTACAAGAAAGCCCCAATGAGGACAGGAAGCAGAGAGGAGATTGTAACGGCCACCGCAAAACCCGGAGGAATGGTAGCACCAAGTACGCCAGCCAAAAAACTCCATAAGTGATTGACGCCAGCACCGATCAGTCCGGCTATTAATCCAGCCTTCAGTGCGCTTGATAATGTAATCGTGTTTGATTGTGTCATCATATATATTTAGGATTCAATTAGTACACCCATTTTTCCCATTTGATAATCTCGCATGGCTTCCATGATTTGGGTTTGATTGTTCATCACAAAAGGTCCATGCGATACGACTGGTTCATCCAATGGTTCACCACTTAACACCAGCATGCGTGTATCTTCCAATGCTTCGAAGGATATTCCATCACCATCCTGTTTAAAAAATACTGCATGCAATCCTTCCACCAGGCCATATCCTTCTAATGAAATTTTACCATCGAGTAAATACAACAGCACCTGGTGGTTGTCTGGGAGCTGATAACTCATCTTACCACCTTTTTTAGCATAAACAGTAGCTGCATTTACTGGACTGAGCGTGGGTATTTTTCCATTAACACCAGCCAAGGTTCCTGCAAATACATGATTGCTTACCAGCCCGTCATCAGAAAGTACAGTGGGCACTTCTGCTGTTTGAATTGGAAAGTATGATGGTTGATCCATTTTATGCTTCGCTGGACTGTTGATCCATAGTTGTATGATCTCCTGTCTTCCACCAATTTCATGAATATCGTGAGGCGGCCTTTCACTATGAATGATACCTCTGCCTGCATGCATCCATTGAGCCCCTCCTGCATATACAACATTGTTATTACCACGGCTGTCGCGATGGTGAACTCCTCCTTGAAAAACAAAGGTTACCGGAGAGAAGCCACGATGTGGATGTGGATCTACACCACTGTGCAGCGCTGAACGCAACACCGGTACTTTTATGTTAGCATGATGCAATAATAAGAAAGGATCAACCTGTTGTACATTTTGCGTTGGCAAAGGTTGCCGTATAGGTAGACCACCCATATCCATCGGGTGGGCATATAATAAATGAGAGACAGTTCTTGATTTCATGATGACAAAACAGTTAATGATTGTTTATTTCATGGGTACTTCCATTAATAAAATTTGCGCATCGCTTTCTGCTGTGAAGTTTAGCTTGTCTACATCCCATACACCGAGTCCGTCACGCTTATTCAATTTCTGATCATTGACAGTGACATCGCCTTCTATAATAAAGATATACACACCATGGCCGCTCTTGTTAAGCTTGTATTCGGTTCGCTTTCCCTTCAAGAAATTACCCAGTGAAAACCAGGCTTCCTGATGGATCCAAAGTGCCTCTGTATTTTGAAATGGCGATACAATGTTTTGCCATTGATTATTGCGCCCTTCGACTTGAAAAGACTTTTGATCGTATCGTGGCTTTACATTTCTCACATTTGGGAACACCCATATCTGAAGCAGGTTCACTTCTTCTTTTGCTGAAGCATTCACTTCACTGTGCAAAACCCCGGTGCCTGCACTCATTACCTGCACCTCTCCTGCTTTAATAATGCCTTGACCTCCTGTATTGTCTTTATGCTGCAGGGCTCCTCGCAAGGGGATTGTAATAATCTCCATATTATCATGGGGATGCTCGCCAAAACCACGGCCACCAGCTACGATGTCGTCATTCAATACACGCAAGGCACCAAATTGAATGCGGTTGCGATCATAATAATTGGCAAAACTGAAAGTATGGTGTGCATCCAACCAGCCGTGGTTGGCATGACCGCGCGTATTCGCTTTGTGTAATACACTTTTCATCATCTTTTGATTGCTATTTGAGCCCTGGCCCTGTGCGGAAAACACGACAATCGTTAACAAAAGGGCAAAAGCGCTGTTTTTTAATGTTTTCATCGTTATTGTCTAGCTAGTACACGTAAAGCATAAATTAAAGTTACAACAATTATTGTATATACAACTATTTTCCCGGTAATTCGTTCATTAATTGTAAAAGGTCTAAAAGATCTTTATCAAACAAAAGCTACGAGACACTATGAATAAACAATTGATAACCGGCATACACCACGTAACGGCACTGGCCGATGACGCCCAAAAAAACGTTGATTTCTACACAGGCATATTAGGCTTACGCATGGTGAAGAAAACAGTAAACTTCGATGCACCGGATGTTTACCACCTATATTATGGTAACGAAACAGGCAGTCCCGGTACTATCATGACCTTCTTTCCCTTTCAGGGGATGATGAAGGGAAGACACGGCAAAGGCCAGATGACGGCCACTTCGTTTTCTGTACCCGATACAAGCCTTGACTACTGGTTAAAACGCCTTAAAAAATTCGGTATACAACACACAGCACCCCAACAACGCTTTGATGATGAGCTATTCATCTATTTTGAAGATATACACGGCTTAGGCTTAGAGCTTGTCTTTAATAAGGAAGACCAAAGACCCGGATTTACCTATGGTCAAACTCCCATGGAACATGCCGTGAAAGGTTTCCATGGTGTGGCACTAACTGAAGAGGGCTACGAACGCACTGCTGCTTTGCTTTTACAAGGGATGGATCATCAGCTCGTAAAAGAAAAAGGAAATCGTTACCGTATGTCTGCCAGCGGTGTACCTGGCGATTTTGTTGATATCATTCATTCACCGCAAG
This sequence comes from Cyclobacteriaceae bacterium, assembly GCA_022842845.1. Classification (GTDB taxonomy): domain Bacteria; phylum Bacteroidota; class Bacteroidia; order Cytophagales; family Cyclobacteriaceae; genus Chryseotalea. Next base: position 110,975 of record JALHOT010000003.1, read on the forward strand.
ACAGTCGAGGGTTGGGTGGCAGCGGCACCATTCATCACTTAGCCTTTGCCACACCCGATGATGATACCCAACTCCTTGTCAGGGATAAACTATTATCTAAAGGATTTAATGTTACGCCAGTACTCGACCGGCAATATTTTCATAGCATTTATTTCCGCGAACCGGGAGGTATTTTATTTGAAGTAGCCACTAATCCACCAGGCTTTGCCATTGATGAACATCCTGCACACTTAGGGGAAGCGTTGAAATTACCACCTTGGCAGGAAGCATCCAGAGCAACGATTGAAAAAGGATTACAGCCTATACAAGTCAACACCGATAAATTTATGGACTAATGGAACACATTAAGCAGTTAGTAGAAATTGGTTTACCTCTTAATCAAGCGAAGAAAGCTTTGGTATTGTTACATGGAAGAGGAGGATCAGCAGAAGACATTATTAGTCTTGCCAGCCATTTACCTGTCCAGGATTTTTATGTGGTAGCTCCACAAGCCACTAACCATACGTGGTATCCTTACAGCTTTTTAGCGCCTATTCCTCAAAACGAACCTTGGTTTAGCAGCGCCTTAAAACTTGTTAAAACTATAACTGACAATATACAAAAAGCAGGTATCAATGCTGAGAATATTTATATCGGTGGGTTCTCGCAAGGTGCCTGCCTTACTTTAGAATTCTCCACCCGATATGCCCAGCGCTGGGGTGGTATTTTTGCATTAACAGGTGGCTTAATTGGAGATAACATCTATCCCAATCACTATCAGGGCAACTTTGCAGGAACATATGTTTTCATTAGCAATAGCCAGAACGACCCACATGTGCCGCTGAGCAGAAGCGAAGACTCAAAGCGACTGATGGAAAAAATGGGCGCCAATGTTACGCTGGATGTGTATCATAACCGACCGCACACCATTTTGGCTGAAGAGTTACAAAAGGCATCTGTTCTATTTAAAGGTTAATACGTAGGCTTGTTGTATGATTAGCTCAACCACTTGAGTATGGCTATCACACTCATGCCACTCATGGCCATGACCACTAGCCAACCAAAAACGACAAGCCATCGAGGATGTTTGTAATCAGGCATCATCGAATGTTTTGTAGCAGCTATTAAAACAACGGCTAAGGCTACTGGCAAAATTAAACCGTTAATAGCTCCGGCTGATACCAAGAGTCGAACAGGATTGCCCAAGTACATAAAGAGTCCGCAGGAAAGAACAATAAAAAAAGAAATCATGCTGCGCTGATGGCGATCAAAAAAAGGATGGAGGCCTTTTAAAAAAGATACAGAGGTATATGCGCAACCCACCACAGAGGTGATAGCAGCACACCACATAACAATACCAAAAAATTTGTAACCTACATTTCCGGCTGCGTATTGAAAGACAGATGCCGCGGGATTTGTACTCGTGAGTACTGCCCCACCACTCACTACACCAAGTACTGCCATAAATAATATGATACGCATAATACCGGTAATGATGATACCACTCACAGCACTGTTACTCACAGCGGGTAAATGCTCTTTACCCTTCATGCCCGCTGCCAACAAGCGATGTGCCCCCGCAAAACTGATATAGCCACCAACGGTCCCGCCTACCAATGTAACAATGGCTAAGGCATCTATCCTCTCAGGAATAAAAGTTTTAAAGACTGCCTCCACCAAAGGTGGTTGTGATGCAATGGCCACATAAAGTGTGAGCACTATCATGGTAATGCCCAACCATTTGGTGAATACATCTAATGCTTTACCAAATTCTTTTATCCAAAATAAAGTTAAAGCTACGAGACAACTAATGCCTGCGCCCACCTCGTTACTGAGGCCGGTAATAACGGACATACCCAAACCACATCCACCCATGTTGGCTATGTTGAACACGAGGCCCCCTGCCAAAATTAAAAATGCTAAGCAATAGCCTAATCCCGGCAATACATGATTGGCCAATACTTGCGCATGCATTTCACTTTGCGTTAGTATTCTCCAGATATTTAACTGAGCGCCAATATCCAGTAGAATAGAAATTAAAATGACGAAGCCAAAACTGGCCAGCAGACTTTGTGTAAATACAGTTGTTTGCGTAAGAAAACCAGGACCAATAGCAGAGGTGGCCATTAAAAAGGCAGCACCTATCAGAGCCGATGAACGTTTAATTTTTGTCACGCTCGTATTGTTTGAATATCAATTGCATTCGCTTCCAGAAAATGTCGGATGATTTGCGCAAACGAAACGGCATGATCACCATCACCATGCAGACAAATGGTTTCTACCGCTAAGGATATTTCTTGCCCCGACACTGCCTTAACACGCTTTTGCTTTACCATCATCATTACTTGTGCCAGCGAGGCCTGTTGATTTGTTATCAGTGCATTAGGTTGTGTGCGGGGTGTTAATGATCCGTCATCCTGATACGTTCGGTCCGCAAATACTTCGCTGGCTGTAATCAAACCTTGAAGCGATGCCTGTAAAGTAGTTTGGCTACCGCTTAAGCCATACACAATCAGCGATGCATCAATTTCTCTCACGGTCCGCGCAAAAACCTCACTGATCTCTGCACTTCTTGCAGCCATATTGTACAAAGCACCATGGAGTTTTACATGGTGTAACCTGGCGCCTGCGCTTGCACAATGCTTCCTTATTAAATGTATTTGTTCTGCAATTAAATCTTGCAGGGCAACCGATGATAAAGACATTTCTACTCTGCCAAAATTTTCTTTGTCACGAAAACCAGGGTGAGCGCCAATGGCCACTTGATGCTTCAAACAAAGTTCTATGGTTTTCTGCATGGTTGCCTCAGTACCAGCATGAAAGCCACAGGCAATATTAGCACTGCTCATATAATTCATCAGCGCTTCATCGTTGGGCATGTCTTCCCCCACGTCACAATTCAAATCAATTGTCTGATTGCTCATAAAGCTCCGATATTACATCTTTTAACCGAAATGAAATAGAAAAGGCAAGCTGCTCTATGTGGGTGACTTGCTGCATGAAATACATTTCAGCTTCCTGATGGCTGACAACACTAAAATAAAGCGATGCACCAATAGCCCTTTGTGCCAACCGGCTGCGGTCTGCACTCGCCACATGGGCGATACGCGGATAGCCACCCGTTGTCTGGTGGTCGGCCATTAAAATAATCAACTGACCATCGGGCAATAATTGAACGGTGCCAAAGTTCACTGCAGCAGAGGGTAACTCCTCATTTTTGCTTTTTAGCAGAGCCTTACCAAGCAGCCGATAGCCCATGCGATCGCTTTGTTTGCTCACCACAAACTTTATTTTACAAAAGTCCTTCTGTGCAGACTTGTTTAACCACAACCACTCTATTCCGGTAACACAACGAATCGTATCAGATTCCTGCATAAATTGCCTGACATCTGCATACCAGGGAAATATTCTCAGGGTATTAACTTCTCTGGCCTTTCTTTTAAAATTAATAACATCACCCTTTAAGAGCCTCCTGCCATTAAAACCACCTGCCTTTACTTTTGTATGAGTACTTGTACTTGCTAACCAGTCATCAAGTTCATATCCTCCATGTACGGCCAGATAAGCGTAAGCGCCTTGTTTCCATGTTGCAAAAGATAATACAGTACCTGCTGCTACAACGAAAGGCTTGCATCCAACCAAGTGAGCATTGTTGAGCTTCGCCTCAAAATCAGCTCCTCCTACTACTAACAGAGCGGCCTGGTTAAACTGAATAACGGGAGCTGGAAAAGTGAACTCCAAAACACCTTCATCGGGCTTGTTGCCCACCACTATATTGGCCACTTGCATAGATGCCAGATCCATGGCTCCACCAACGTTAATCCCTACATGCTGCCACCCCTTTCTTCCTCCATCCTGAAAGGTATCATGCAAGCCAGCTTTAAGAATCAACATACTCATGACTTGTTGGATTTTAAAGACGACACTTCCTCAAACTCACTTTTTGAAATTTCATAAAACCGTACCGAATCTCCTGGTTGCAGATAAGAAGGCTCCTCTTTTGAAATATCAAACAATTGAATCGGGGTTCTGCCTATGATATTCCAGCCGCCTGGTGATTGCAATGGATAGATTCCTGTTTGATTCGCTGCTATGCCAACACTGCCAGCAGGAACAGCAGTTCGTGGCTTATCCAGTCGCGGGCCTGCGATGCGTTTATCAACGGTGCCCATATAGGCAAAGCCAGGAAGAAAACCCAACATGTAAACATGATATCGAATACCGGTATGCAGTTGAATAAGTTCTCGTACACTTATGCTGCACTTCTTGCTATAAGCAACTATATCTAAACCGTATTCAGGATGGTAACATACAGGCATATCAACACTTCTGGCAGATCGTGTTTCCGTTGGGAGCAGGGATGCCAGGCAGGTAGCTACATAACCCTTCACAAAGTGGTAGGGAGATTGTCCGTACTTTTTAAATAAAGTAGAAGCATCATACAAGAGTGTTAGTGAATTGTAAGCAGGAATCAAGTCAGTCCAGCACGGCTCAGCATCATTTAACAATGTAGCGTAGAGTTGATAGACGGCTTCATTGATCTCTAGATTAATTTCATGACCAAAGCTTACTAGAAGCGCCTGATCACCTAATGGATGGAATGTAGGCTTGGTTTGCATGGCGAGCTAAAAGATACAGAAAACAACATGCCACAGCAAACTTATTGATACTCACTTAATACAACTATCCTAAAAAATTATGAGCTCCTCAATTTATCCAACATTCTATTCAGCTCTCGCGCTTCCTGCTTCGAAAGTTTATCCATCGCTTCTTTGAGTAGTGATGAATCTGCATCAATTTTTTTTAACAAGGTCAAGCCCTTGTCTGTGATGGAAATATCAACCTGCCTGCGGTTATTCTCACAAATTTCTCTTTGCACAAAATGCTTTTGCCTGAGTTTTTCTACAAGCCTGGTACAGTTACTGCTTTTATCAATCATTCTGCCAGTAATCTCAGATAGCATCAGTTTTTTAGGATGACTCCCCCTCAGAATACGCAATACATTAAACTGTTCAGGGGTGATATCAAATTTCTTCAGGTAAGAAGCATTGATGCTATGCAGCCAGCTACTGGTAAACATGATGTTAATGGCTGCTTTGTGCTGCTCACTCTGAAACTTATCCTGTTTAATATCCTCTTCTAACGACATATGCCTTCTAACGTGAAATTACCATCAATTGTTGTATATACAAGTATTTAGATGATAATCTGCTTGCATGGTTGCCCATATCATTTCATTTTTGGAGTAAATCTACTGGCATTGATAGAAAGGATTAATCGATTGGCCCGCGCAGCCATTTATCTGAGACATCATTTAAGTGATAAGCAGTTTCTGATTGTCAGTAGTATTATTGTTGGTTTACTTTCGGGTGGAGCGGCTGTTGTCTTAAAATCATTTGTACACAGCATACAACATTGGCTTGAGCGTTACTCGTATCAGGACTTCTTACTGGTAAGTTTCTTCCCGTTGCTGGGGATTATATTGACCGTATTACTTATTCATACTTTCTGGAAAGTCTCCTTCAAAAAAGGCAGTGCAGAGATTACTTATGCCATCACTAAGAAATCAAGTCAGTTACCACTCAGCCAAAGTTACTCGCACATTATAACCAGTGCCCTTACAGTAGGCTTTGGTGGTTCCACCGGATTGGAGTCTCCCATGGTAAGTACTGGTTCTGCCATAGGTTCGAACGTAGCCCGTGGGTTCCGTCTATCATATAAAGAGAAAACAATTTTACTAGCCTGTGGCGCTGCTGCGGGTATAGGGGCAGCCTTCAACTCTCCTATTGCTGGTGTTTTATTCGCCATTGAAGTATTACTGGCCGATATCAGTGCAGCAGCTTTCATTCCGCTCATTATTGCGGCAGCTACCGGTGCGCTGCTATCAAAAATTATATTAGCCGAAGGTGTACTACTCTCTTTTGTATTGGTCAGGCCTTTCGATTATTACAATACACACTATTACCTATTACTTGGATTTCTATCTGGCCTGGTGGCTTTGTATTATGCAAAGTCCTTTGAGTTCTTTGATCAAATAATGAAAAATATTTCGCGTACCTGGTTACGTGTAGTAATCGGTGGTGTGGTGTTAGCTTTTCTGATCATGCTCTTCCCTTCCTTGTTTGGTGAGGGGTATGATTCCATCAAAACTTTGGCCAGCCTGCAAACCGAAACGATTTTTGATCGCAGCTTGCTAGCCCCTTGGATACAAAATGACTACGCTATCCTTATTTTTTTAGCACTTGTTACGATGCTGAAATCGGTGGCAGCGGCCATTACTATTGGCAGTGGTGGTAATGGAGGAAGTTTTGGACCCTCTCTCTTTATGGGTGCCTACATGGGCTTTGTGTTCGCACGCCTGCTCAATATTACGCTGGGTACTGACATACCCGAAGTGAACTTTGCCCTGGTGGGCATGGCAGGTATGTTGAGTGGTGTTTTCTATGCGCCCCTTACAGCCATATTTCTAATTGCAGAAATTACCGGAGGCTATGGGCTCATCATTCCCCTCATGATTGTTTCAGCCATCAGTTTAGCTGTTGCCAACTATTTCCAGCCCAAAAGCATGGAAGCAAAAAAATTAGCCAAACTTCTGAACGCCAACATCGATGACCGCGATCAGTATTTATTAAGCAGGCTCGACCTGACTCAACTCATTGAAACCAACTTTTTGACTTTGCGCCCTAACGATAACCTCCATGCACTGCGTAAAGCCATTGCGGCCTCCAGCCGTAATACGTTTGCTGTTACAGGCGAACAGGGTGAACTCCTGGGAATCATTCAGCTAGATGATGTGCGGCAAATCATTTTCTCTAGCGAAGGAGCAGAATCAATTGTAGTAAAAGACCTGATGAACCTCCCCTCCGGCCAATTAACTACAGAAGATAATCTGCAAACTGCTCTGAAAAAATTTGATAGCACCGGTTTATGGAATCTGCCAGTGGTGGAAGGTAAGCGTTATGTCGGCTTCATCTCCAAATCATCATTACTAGCACGATACCGAACTGAATTGATTCGGTCTACCTAGGTGGCTTCATACTTCCTTTCAAAAAAAATCGTTCATTATCAACGCTTTGCTATCAAAGCAAGTACTGGCAAATTAGAGTGGGCAGGGTAAGAAACAAAAAAAGCCTCAGTTTCCTGAGGCTTTGTGGGAGTTGAGGGATTCGAACCCCCGACCCTCTGCTTGTAAGGCAGATGCTCTGAACCAGCTGAGCTAAACTCCCTTCGATTTGGGACTGCAAAAGTAGTACAGTTTTTGATTTGTACAAATCTGATCAAGCCTAAGCAATAATTTTTTTAAAAAAACTACCTTTATACGTCATTTTTTAAGCTTTGAAGAACCTAAAGAGAATTTTTCTGTATGCCATCGCCTTGTTGGCAGCCCTGGCCTTGGGCTTAACCATATCGGTATTCCTGTTTAAAGACAGGATCATCCAGCAATTTATACGAGAGGCGAACAAAAATCTGAACACACCTGTCAGCATTACTAAAATAGAAGTAACCCTGCTGGAAGATTTTCCCAACTTGAGTATCGTATGCAGGGAGGTGAGTATTGAGGATAGTTATCCCGGTAAAGAAGCCTTGTTCACTGCTAAGTCGGTAGCTTTTCAGCTGCATCCCTGGGAAGTGTGGAAGGGAAATTATACCATTAAGGGTCTCACCATCCGCGATAGCGAAACACATTTAAAAATTAACCGAAAAGGCGAAAGCAATTTTAATATTCTGAAAAAAAGTGAGGATGCCAAGACTACTTCTTCAGTCCGGTTTTCGCTCAAAAATGTACGCCTGTCCAGCAGTGTGGTGTACTATACCGATACAAAATCGGCATATGATTTCGAATTGATTACCACAGAACTCATATCAAGCATCAGCAGCCAGGATGATGTTTATCTAATCGATGCCAAGGGCGATCTTTCAACAGGCCAGTTCAAAGTTGGCAAAACCGAGATAATGGCCAATAAAGATTTCGATATCGAGACGAGCATCCGCTATTTTGATAAAGACCTTCGACTGCAAATTGAACCTAGTCTGCTAAAATTAGCTCAAGCTGCTTTTGAAATAAAAGGAGAATATGCCTGGCAATCAAAAAATGTGATTGATCTGAAAGTTGAAGGACAGCAAAGTGATATTCAAACTTTACTATCTCTACTCCCTGCGTCTACAGCCGCTTCATTAAGCAAGTATCAAAGTGCAGGTGATGTTTACTTTAAAGGATCGCTACGCGGAGAAATCAGTCAGCAAAAGAATCCGGCTATATCTGTTGAATTCGGATTTAACAAAGCCACGATTTCGCATCCTGATTATCCTGTTAAAGTTGAAAATGCTGTGTTGAATGGATCGTATGCCAGCAACGATGTAATGAAAACAGAGGAAGCTTCCCTAATCCTGAACGACATCAGTGGTTCCTTAAACGGTGAAACCTTCAATGCAAAACTTATTTTTCAAAATTTATCCGATCCGGATGTCATGCTTCAATTTAAAGGAAGTCTAGATGCACAATCGCTTCTTGCTTTCTACCCTGTTCCAGGCCTCAGTGAGGCATCTGGCAGCATTTTGGCGGATATTGCCTTTGAAGGCAAACCTTCCTGGCTACAGTCCAAAAGCACAGCACAAAAAGCGACCGCTACCGGTACCATAGAAATTAATAATCTAAGTTTTGTTTATGGCACTGCGCAAATACCATTCAAAAATCTACAAGGTAATCTGCAGTTTAATAACAACGACTTAGCATTGAGTGGGCTGAAAGGCGAAGTAGGCAAGAGCGATTTTGTCATGAATGGCTTCTTTAAAAATATCATCACCTTTTTGTTATTTGAAAATCAGCCGATAGGCATTGAAACAGATTTAAAGTCGCACTTTATTGATTTGGATGAACTGTTTGCCTATGGATTTGCCACCGAACAGGAAGGAAAAGAATACGAATTCAATATTTCTCCCAACATATACTTAAACTTTAATTGCCAAATTGACCAACTTAATTATAAACGCTTTAATGCCTCTGCCATTAAAGGAGATTTGCTTGTTAAAAATCAAGTGGCGGTATCACGCAACCTAACGCTGAACACCATGCAGGGCAACATGACCCTTAACGGAATTATGGATGCTAACAACCCTAAGGCGATTGATGTGGTGAGCTCTTTTAAGATGAATGAAATTGCTGTCGATAGCGTTTTCTATGTGTTTGAAGATTTTGATCAGGAATTTATCAAAGCAAGCCATTTAAAAGGCATCACCACAGCTGATGTTTCACTGGAGATGACACTGGACCAGCATCTACAATTATTTCCAGAAACCTTGGTTGCTGATATCAGCGCCACCATACGAAAAGGCGAGCTCAATAATTTCGAACCCTTGCAGGCCTTAAATAAATACCTGGATGACGAAGGCCTGGCACAACTTCGCTTCGCTGAGTTAAAAAATGATATCCATATAGAAAACAAAACCATTTACATACCACAAATGGAAATACGGAGCAACGTAACCGTTATGCAGCTGAGTGGCACCCATACTTTCGATCAGCAGTTGAACTACCGGGTAGTGGCACCCTTGCGCAATAAAAAGAAGATTAACATAGAAGAAGCTGGCAGTGCCCTCGAAGAGATGGAGGGAAAAACCAAGGTGTATTTAAAAATAACCGGCACTACGGATGACTACGATGTACAGTATGATACAGAGGCCGTCAGAAAAAAATTAGCCAATGATTTTAAGAAAGAAGTACAGGAACTAAAAGACGCTTTCAAGCTAAAAGGCAAACAAAAAAAGAAAGAGTTAGAAGTGTCAGACGAAGAGTTTGATTGGTAGGGCATTATCTTCCATAATAAACGAATGGCGCCCAGTAATTAGGATGCTTAAATGCATCGCCAAATGCACCTTTTATAAATTTTCTTTTCAATTCATTAATGACAGGTACATAGGTCTTACCCTTGGCACTCTCTCTGTATAAACCTGTCATAAATTGCATGGTGGCATTGTCGTTTACAGGCCATAAAGAAACCAAAGCAGCATTTGAACCTGCCACTAACAGTGATTGAGTAAGGCCTGTTACACCTTCGCCCGAATAAATTTTACCTAAAGCGGTCTGGCAAGCCGAAAGAACTGTTAAGTCTGCATTCAATTGCAAAGAGGCAATTTCATCAACAGTCACGTAGCCATCTTCTCCAGCTTGCTCATTGGCAAAAATGCTCATGGCAATGCCGGATAAATCAGGAATGTCATTCACCACGAAACCATGAGTGGCTAAATGTAAAACCTTGTAACGCGTTAACTGGCCACTGACAGAGAGTTGTTTCAATCTGTTCTCCGTCATCTGTGCTCCTAAAAAGATATCTGCCTGTGGTACTATGGCGCTGATATTCTTAACCTCTTCCACAGTACCTGGCAAAGCATCCATGGCTTGTGTACCAAAAATTGCTGCGTATGCTTTTCGCTGCGACAATTTTTTACTCAGATTTTCGGCTACATCAATTTGCAATTGGTTTTTATCTTTCTGGTTTTTTAAAGGTGCCGCTTCTATCTTCATATCTTCAAAAACTGCACCTCCCATAGCAAGCAGTCCCTTTCGATCAGCAGCATAGTTACGTTGTTGCAATTGCTGCAAAGCGCCTACTGAATGCAGGTATTTAACATCATATTTTTCAACCAGGTATTTACCATCCTGCGCCATGAGTGCCTCAAAAGGCAGGAAGTTCAATACACCATCGGGAGAAATCATTAGCTTTTTAATGCCAGTCAACCGATTTAATATCGGAACAATTAAAAAGCGGTAGTAACCCTGCAAATACTCCTGCAAAATATTATCTGCCATTCCTGGCCGCTCGAAAAATTTGCGTGTTAACTGTGTAACTTTATTAAAGTCAGACACCTGCACTCGTCTGTCAGGATCGTAATCCTCTTCTCCTTCCAAACCTTTGCGCTCACCATGCTCCTGGTTCAATTTATCAAGGTACTTATCTTTTATACCTCCCATAAAAGTATTGTCGCTATGAAAAAGAACTTGGGCACTTTTTTTGGTGACCACCAAAATGGAAACCTCATGCCCTGAAAAAAGAGAATACATAAGGCAAGCTTCATCAGCTGCCAACATGTTTTGTAAGTCAGACAAAGCAGCACGCTTTATTGCTTTACCCTTTGCCAGTCTTTCGGTTAATACCCGGCTGCGACTCGCCTCCATGCTTTGAAATGCCCTTGCTGGCTGATTGAGATGCGCATAGCTAGCCGTTAGAAAGTCGTACGCTCCAATCTGTGCCTGGTAAAAACTTAATTTATCTTCAAAGGAGAGTTGGCCTATTTCACGCTCTGCCATCCTGATCGACTCTTCAAAAATTTTAGCAGCCTCTGCATAATCCTTACCCTGATGAAACATAATGGCTCCATAATTATTCATGGTTTCGGCTGCCCGATTATATTGCCCCTTTGCCTTGTAGTATTTGGTTAAACCACCAAGGGTGGTAAAGCACTTGGCCACACCATCAGTAGTACCCAGTCGTAAATAAGCAATGGCTAAATAGTTATACATACCATAGGCTACATCATCAAAGTGGTATGAGAATGCATAATCCTGAGCCATCTCACCAAATTGAACTATTTCTGTAGGCGAGAGCACGCCAACTTTAAACGCGTTGACAAAAACTGCTTCGTAACCCAATACCAAAGCATAGCCGAAGCCATATTTCTGTGCAAACTGAACCGTGAGCCCTGCCAAGGTTTTGGCTTCTTCAGGTTTATTCAAACCATCATAAGCTTTGCTTGCGGCCAACAAGCCGAGTATATCATACACATGGAGATCGCATTTTGTAGCCAGGGTGGTTAGTTCTTCCACATGTTGAATCACTCTTTCATAATTACCTACAGCATCGTATGATGCGATAAGTTGATAAATCATACAAGAGGCTATCAAAGCATTTTGACGATACCCATTTTTATAGTAGTATGAATAGCCCTTTTGCGCCACCTCTAATGACTGGCTTAAATGTCCGTAACCTCTTAACCAATTTGCAGCGCTTACGTAGGCAGCCAATGCCATTTCGTGCCAAGCTTGTTGTTCATAGATGGCAGCATAACGATTGGCCTCTTGCAGCAAACCAGCAGGGTTGTTCTGCACCAATTGAGCATAATGTGCGTTTACCTGATCAAGACTTATGTAGCGTTCAGTTACCTTACGCTGTTCTTGTTCATACCAACTGGCCAGTGCATTAAATTGTGCATCCATTTTGAGTACCTGGCCAACAGCGACTATGTCCTCCTTCGCTTCGTGCATTGTGAAATTCTGAGGGAAAACTTTTAATGATTCCTTCAAATAAGATTGTGCCGAAGTTTCATTACCCTTTGCCGCGAAATAAAGGCCACAGTTTACAAACATGGCATAAGCGCTTGGGTCTAATTGCAATCCAAGAGTGATATAAGGACCTGCCTCATCTACCTTCCCTAAATGCAATAAATTATGGGAAGAGAGAATGTAAACATTGAGCATATCCGGTTGAGCTGCCCTCACCTTTTCAACCATCTCTTGCGATGCACTAAATTTCTTGTCTCCTGATAAACGAAAAGCCACTTGCATGAGGCTATCGTAGTATTGCCCATAGACATTACCGACTGTAACTACCGCTAAAAGAAATAAAAACAGTTTTCTCATGACTGCTTAATTACAAAGTGCTGTATTATAACGAACACTACTTTTGTTTTTATTACCGTTATGGAAAGTTTCTGTTGCCTCGATATTCATCACTTTGGCGTCTTTATAGACTTTAAAATCAATGACTTTGAAAAAATCACCATGTTCTTTTACCATAGATCCAATTTCACGCTCTTGGATCAACTTCCCATTACTATCAAAAACAGCCACAAAAAAACGTGAAATATCCTGGCTGTTGATTTGGTAACGGTTCATCATCAACAAAGCTATGCCATCGCCACATTCGCTCAGCTGGCACATAGCCCACATTTGATTGTTCCTTACACTAGCTGTTACGTATTGATAAAAGCTTTCCTGCACCAGTGGTATTGAAGACACATCAACGCCTTGCGCATTTTGTGGCGAGAAATAGTAAGGAAAGGCTACGCGTGGAAATTGATCAAGAAAGTTTTGAAAATCTGTAGAATAACTCTTTCTAGAATTACCAAGGCCACTATCAAACATACTATTTGAAGCTTGCACGATTTCCTGACGCCCCTGCTTCGGATCATAGAGCTGAACTTCATCTGTCTTCATTAACAGATTCTGATTAGCCATAACACCAAAAAGCGGCCCGTGAAAACTTTTAATCTTGGCTTCGTGCACCTGTTTATCGTTAATTAGAAATTTATAGGTGCTGCCTTTCTTAATAACCGTAAGCGAATTATAATCGTAGGGCTTTACAACTTGCGAAACGGATTGTCTTATTACTTCATACTTTTTGCCTACTCTTTCTGAAATCAGAAAACCCTTATCGTTATTGTAAGTAAAAGTGCAATAGCGGTCTGCTTCTGCATTCATATTAAAGCGTATGCCCATCCAGCCTGTATGATCACCCTTTAAGAAAATCATATTGGCGTGATAGACAACCTCGTCATCTTCATGCAGGTCAAAAGACTTAAAGGTATGAATGGCACTGCCATACGCGTTCATGACTAAATGCCCCTCCTCGATACTGATACTATAGTTTTCGCCCACACCCAAGAAGGGCCATTGATGTTGATTATTAGTAAAATCCTCTACAAAAGGTTGTATCTGACCTGTTGCAGAAAAAATCGTTAGTAAACTAATTGCTAATGAATTGATGAGTTTCATTCTTTACATTAATCATACCGTAACCTGCGATAGCCTATAGAAAAATCTACGCGTGTGGCGGATCGCTTATTATCACCCCTGTCTAATAGTTGATTGATACGAATTCCGCCAAAAATATTTTTACTGGTACACACATTCACTGTGAGGTTTACAAAGAATGGTCTCGGATAGCCTACAATTCTTTCATACCTGTTTCTATCGCTACTGTGTTTAACACCTGCACCGATATCCCAATTCAAGAAACCATCAAGCCAAACATCTTTGTTAAGCAAATAGCTGGCTTTAACTGCTGGCCCTATATGCAAATAGTAACCATTGGGCTCAAGGGTATAGGCAGTATTATCCCCAAAAATATAATCACCAAAACTTAAACCTGGTGCTACTATTAACCTATCCTCCGAAACGACATTGTAGTATGATTGGAACCAACCTAACAAGCCAGAAGTAAACACCTGGGTATTTGTGGTGGACTTTCCGTAATTTAATATTCTCCAAATCAAATCACCGGCCCAGGGATTTTCCCAATAAAAACTGATCTCTCCCTTTTCATGGTCAACCTCTGCTATTGATGCGTTTATGGTAAATCCATTAACCGAGGTAGTACCCTTACCACTAATTGAAGTGTACCTAAGCATCCAGTTAACATAAGCATTATCATATGGATTTCTGCCTTTGGCAGTTTGCAAGTCGGTAAAAGATTGAGCATTTACTTCACATGAAATAAAAAAAATAAGCAGCAGAAAGCAGCATTTCATAAAGAGGGTCTTTAGGTGGATTGAGCTACAATGATCAAGAGACACAAATAAACCAGATGCTGATAGCAGCACCTGGTTTCCTTGCAAGTCAATTATTTATCAAGGTTTACACGTACAAACCAGAGCACACTTCCCTTTTTGTTTTCTCCCAAAAAACTAACCTGGTTGGTGTTGGTAAACTTCAGATAATTAAGCGTGTTGTAGTGTACAAAATTTTCGCCTTTACCATACTCTGTGTATTTATCAAATGTGCCTGTTGCTAAATTGATCTTACCCATTTTTGGAACCGCCAAAGGCTTTTCTACTATCAGATCCAGTTCTTTCACCTGTTTGGTTGATACATTATCGAAGTACGACCAATATAAAGACTTGCCATCTGAACTGAATTCAAAGAACTGTCCATCGGGGGCGATGCTCTTTTGTTTCTTGTTCATGGTGTACTGCGAAATCAGTTGTCCCTTGCTATCGAAATGGAACATAACCAGATCTTCATACTCTCTACCAATAGCCTGGCCTTTAGCATTGCGCAACATTCCATAATTCTGTCCTGACAATATCATCTCACCAGTTGGACCAATAGAGGCATTGGTAAATACGATGCGTCTTCCATTATATGGTTCTCCCTTCTTTCCATCCGGTTGTGCTTTCAACTTCGCTTTGAAGTCTTCCATAGAAGTGCTTGAAACAAATTCTACTTTGTTGTTCTTAACTTTAGCCAGCTGGAAGCGTGGCCATTTCTTTTTCTCATCAGCATAGTCTAAACGATTGTGATAGTAATCTTCTGCCTCGTCATTAGAGGGTCCGTAAAAATATACTGCTCCATCACTGGCCAATAAGAAGTCTTCAATCTTCCAAATACTATTAGGAGAGTTAAAGGTAATTCTGTCTAGCAACTTGCCATCATAGGATACACGCACATACGTATACTCTGTGGCTGACTTTCCCCAAATTTTTGGACCTGTGTAGCGCTTCTCTTTAAAAGTGGCAAACACAGCGATGTAATCTGTTCTGTCAGCATCTTCTTCGGAAGGATAACCGTAAGAAGCAACTAAGGCTTGTGGTGTTTCAAAGTTCAAGGTAACATCAGCGAGTTTGGTAAGGTTGATGTCATACTTCAATACATGAAAATTCATCATGTGGTTGTAGGGGCCACCCTTTACACTTCCTTTTTCCCCAGCCAAAATCATGGCTGTTCCATCATTTTGGTTTTCAATATGATCGTGATAAAAAAGTTTTTTATCATCATCTGTTTTGGCTTTCAACTTACCTTCAACACTTACGTTAAAGTCGTACATAAGCTTGAGCCAATTGTAAGAAAATCGGGTTACCTTTCTTTTCAACACCAATGTGCCCATCATATTTGGCTCCACATAAAGCCCTTCTACTTCATATTCTTCGCCTTTGTAGCGCTTAGGCTTATACTTGGCAGGCATATCTTTTTCAAGATTGACTACCTCCTCTGATTCATTCACCAGATTAAAATTGTAATCAAATGTGTAGGTGATGAACTTCGCTTGATTGCGTTTAGCCCTTACTCGATAAACAAAGCTTAGCTGTTGTTGTGCCTCATCATTTTCGACTAATTGAATAAAACCTTTCATGGCCTCTTTCGAAACTTCATGGGTTTTCTCTATATCCACTGTTTGGGAAAAAACGGAGAAACTGCACAAAAGCAGCCAAAAAATTACTTGGGTCTTCATACTGTATAATTTATACAGCTAAAGTAAAGAGCGCTCAAACGGCATTAAATGCCATGCAGCGGGTATTTGTTATACCATGCTCTGGGTATATTCCTTTAAAATAGAGCAGAATTTACAATTGGTCTACCTAGATCTGGGTAGCTATTCTCATGCTATGGCTTCTTTCAAAAAAGTATTTAAAAGCATGATCTCTTTACAAATAGTCGTTACCTGTTTGATGAACTTCTTGTCCTTTACCTCTTCATCAGTAAACGCATGCGACACCACGAAACTTTTATGCTTTAATAGATCTATATGTTCATGATCTTTGGGATAGCTTTTAGGAGCCGTTTTTAGCTTATCAAAGTCATCAAGTCCTTCGAAGTATTTCTTGAACTGTTTGCTCTTTAGGATTTTCAAAAACTTATCAGCACTGTAGTCAATTTCCTGCCTGATTTTAGCCAGCTTCTCTGCATCTGGCATATAAAAGCCACCAGCAATAAAACTTTTATTGCCAGGCTCAAGGTGAATGTAATAGCCTGGCTCCTGATCCATTTTTCCCTTTGGAGAAAAACCTGCTCCCATATTCACTTTATAGGGGCGCTTGTCTTTACTAAATCGAACATCTCTGTAAATTCGGAAACCCATTTTACGTGGATTGAGCCCACCAAGGCTTTCATCGAACTTAATCAATTCTTTGTGCAGCAACTCCAAAAAATCTTCAAACTGAACTTTTGCATCTAAATACTTCGGTTTATTCTTCTCAAACCACTCCCTGTTATTGTTCTTAGCAATTGCCTTTAAAAAGGAAAGTATAATGCCTATATCCATACTACATTAGTTTAGTATCAATTGTTACGATTACTTTAGTAAAGGAATTCTTATTTCAAAAGTGCTTCCGATGCCTGGTTGAGATAAAACCGTAATGGTGCCACTTAGTTTATGAGCTGCCTCTTTGGTGATGAATAAGCCAAGGCCACTTCCCGAAGAAGTATCTGATGCTCGGTAAAACATCTCGAATATTTTATTCAGATGCTGATCTGCTATACCAACACCATTATCTGCAACCGTATATATCAACCAATGCAAATCTTGCTTTGCAGACAACTTAATATACTGATCTGCTTTTGAGGTATCATGATACTTTATAGCATTAGCAATAAGATTACTTAGCATCGTTTTCCATCGATGTTTATCTGAAAGCGTGATAAAATCGGGCAATAGGTCAACATCAAAGCGTATGTTCGCTGATCCTACATTAAACTCTAAGCTTTCGATAATTTCATGAGTAAGGTTATACAAATTAACCGGCTGAGCTAGTGCGTCTGTACGGATATTACGGGAATACTCAATGATGTCTTTGATGAAAGCATCCTGTGCCTGTATGCGATCTTGAATCATGGCCATGTATTCTACCAATTCTTCTTTGCTATTGGAAAACTTAGCCAGGTTGGTAAGTCCTAAAATAGAACTTAGGGGTGAACGTAAATCATGCGATACACTATAAACAAATCCATCCAACTCCTGATTCAGTTTAGTGAGTTGAATATTTTTTTCAGTAACAGCCCTTTCTTTTTCAATCAAACCAATTTCTGATTGGCGGTGTAATCTTGCCAAAAAATACACAATGAGTATGGAAATGGTGACGGCTATCAGGTAGTTGAGGGCCAGACTTATTTGTATATACGCTAAAGGTAAGGCCTTTTCATAAGGCGCAAATAAATCTGTAAAACTTGAAATCAGAAACAAGAAAAAAGTACTGAATACTATACTAATACTGGCCCATGAGTTTCTAAAGCCAATCATGGCAAAAGGCACTATGCTTAACGGAACAAAAATTAATATCACACCCGTTTCGAAAGGATCGCTCACCGAGGCGAAAAAGATGGCAATTCCGGCACCCAGTAAAACAATAATTTTTCCTAATAAGAATTTTCCTTTGCGAATCAGCTGCAAAGAAATAATAGGAGCGATAAAAATGGCTGAATAAAAAGGTAGTGCAAAATAAACACCACTGGCAACATCCAGCACCGTGTAAATAAGCGATACAGCCATTGATGTCAGGCATAGATAGATCGTAAGGCGTAAACGTTTTACCTCGCTCTCCGAAATAGAGGGAGGTAAGTGCGGTAAAAACCTGGTTGAAATATCCGTGTTTAGCATTTGCCGAGATAACCTTTACAAATAGTCAAGCACGCTTTCCAAGCCTATACCTCGAGAGGCTTTGATTAAAATAGTAGCGCCTTCAATAGGTCTGCCTTTCAGGTGATTTAAAAGATCTTCCTTCTTTTCAAAATAGAAGGCATGAGGCAGATGCTTGCTGGCAGCTTGCATCAAACTTCCACAGAGATACACTTCATCAAAACCTTTTTGTGCCAACAATTCACCCATTGCTGCATGCTCCTTCTCTGCCTCCTCTTCTAATTCAAACATATCTCCTACGATGGCCACTTTTTTAGCAGCCTCCATACTGGCTAAGTTTTCAATCGCAGCCTGCATAGAACTTGGGTTGGCATTGTAAGCATCCAGCACTATAACATTCGATCCCTTCTTTACAATTTGAGAACGCATGTTGCCGGGAGTATACTCGGCAATGGCCTGGTTAGCAGCCTGATGATCAACACCAAAGAATTTAGCAATACATAAGGCGGTGGCAATATTCTCGAAGTTATAAGCGCCTGCCAATTTGCTCACTACCTCAGCGCCATTTTCAGCCTTAATCCGAACAAAAGGATCTGCCCCGATCAGTTCGCAATGATAATAGTCACCAGCTTGCGGATAGAAATAAGGCTTCGCGAAACGCTTAGCCATATTACTTAAAATAGGATTTATCGAATTAATAAAAACGGTTCCGTTATGGGTGATTAAATGGTGATAGAGTTCAGATTTGCCCCGTACAATATTATCGAAACCTCCAAAAGTACCAATGTGTGCTTTGCCAATATTAGTTATAAAGCCATGCGTGGGATTAGCTATTGAACTTAGCAAAGCGATCTCTCCTACATGGTTCGCTCCCATTTCTACTACAGCTACTTCTATACTGCTGTCGATTGCCAATATAGTGAGGGGTACTCCAATATGATTATTTAAATTTCCCTTGGTAGCAAACGTTTTTAACTTCTTACTCAAAACAGCATGCACCAACTCCTTGCTGGTGGTTTTTCCATTAGAGCCTGTTAAACCAACAATTGGAATATTAAGTTGACTGCGATGATGACGCGCCAAGTTTTGAAGGGCCTCTAATCCATCCTTCACCACAATATATCTTTCATCTTTTGCAAAAGCTTCTTCGTCTACCACAGCATAACGCGCACCTTTGGCCAGCGCCTCTGCAGCAAAAGCATTGGCATTAAACTTTGGGCCCTTCAGCGAAAAGAAAATGGAGCCAGCTTCAATATGTCTGGTATCAGTTGAAACCTTCCTGCTTTCCAAATAATGCTTGTAGAGTGTTTGGATGTCCATGCGTACTTTTGATAAAAATCGATGCGCCAAGATAACAGAGCTAAAGGCTTAATCGTTAGTGAAGGGATATAAATATCATGCGATTCTGTTTACTTTTCATTTTTATATCTACGCAGGCCGTTGGTCAGTACGCCTATGAGGCAGATTTTTCCATTCCCGTACAAAATCGGGAGGGCGAAACCATGCTGCTGCCTTGGGTAGGAGGACTTAATTCAGTACAGGTAAACACACTTGATGTTGACCATGATGGCACAGAAGATCTTGTACTTTTTGAACGAAGTAACAATAAGGTTTTAGTTTTTTTAGTCAAAAACAAGCAGTATCAATACGCACCCGATTTCGAAGCATATTTTCCTGTAGACATCAATAACTTTTTGATTCTACACGATTACGATGGCGATGGCCTCAAAGATATATTTACCGGCAACCCCTTGGGCATTAAGCTCTATAGAAATGTAAGCCAGGGCGATTTCCCCAACTGGCAGCCTGTACTTTTTGGTAATAGCTCCGTTATTCTAACTACCGGTTTTTCAGGTAAGGTCAACATTCAACTGCAAGCGGATGATGTACCCGCTATTGCAGATGTGGATAGTGATGGTGACCTGGATATTCTCTGCATGAATTTTTCAGGCAACGGAAAAATTGAATATCATAAAAATACAGGAACAGCCTCAGCACCCGACTATGTAAGAATCACTCAAAACTGGGGTGGCATCACCGAATGCAGCTGTGGTGTGTTTGCCTTCAATAACAATAGCTGCAATAGTGCAGGAAGAGGACAACATGCCGGAGGTAAGTTTTTAATGTTGTTGGATGTCAACGCTGACCAAAAAAAGGATTTAATCTTTTCAGAATCGACCTGCGATAAGCTATACCTATTCATCAATGAGGGCAATAACGAAAACCCTATCTTTTCGACTGCTTCCATTTTCCCGCAGGGTCTTCTGGGTAATGGAGTATATCCTGTTGCCTTTTACGAAGACCTTACTTTCGATGGCATAAAGGACTTAGCCATTTCTTCAGGTGTTTTTAGCAGGAGCGATGATACAACCGATTTCTCGCAATCGTTACGAGTATTTAAAAATAACGGCACTACCTCTTTGCCCACTTTTACTTCTGCTGAAATGTTCTTACAAAACGAAATGATTGATGTGGGTGAAAATGCCGTACCCACCTTTTTTGATTATGATGGAGATGGAGATGATGATCTCTTTGTAGGCAAATTGGGCTCGCTGCAGAACGGCCTTTTTAGTGCCGGCATTACACTTTATAAAAATACAGGCACAAACAGCAACCCAGCTTTTGAATATGTATCAGATGATTTTAACAATTTATCAAGCTACAACCTCTACAACCTCAAACCTCAGTTTATTGATGTGAATACTGACGGCAGCGTAGATCTGGTGTTTACAGCCACTAATCAATCCGGTCAAACTTCTCTTTATTATATAGCAAATACCAATAACCGGGGTCTTACTCTTGCCAATCAACTAAGTGAAACAAACTTATCGGTCTTCTTCAATGAAAACGTGCACCTCACTCACATCAATACTGATGGTCGCCCGGATTTGCTGATCGGGAAAGCCAATGGTGCGGTTGAGTATTGGCGTAATACAGGAAACGGGCAGCCAGCATGGCAATTAGAAAGTAATGCCTTTCTGGGGCTCACACAAAGTTTTTTACGACAGAACCCCTCCATCTTCATTGGGGATTTAAATCAAGATAATCAAAGCGACTTAGTTCTGGGACTGCAAGATGGAAGCATCAGCATCTTAAGCAACTACAAAGCCTACAACAATTTTGACAATGCCCAGCAAGACATAGTGCGGAACACCATCAGCAGGCAGTTTGAATCAAGAAATTTTGGTGGTCCTCTTTGGTTAAGTCAGTTGCGTATAGGCAGCAAATTTTCATTGTTGCTTGGCAATAGTGTGGGTGGTTTACAACTACTAAGTCCTATAAAAGAAGGGACCAATTTTTCCATATTCCCTAATCCACTTGAAAAAGCACAAGTACTTAAAATAGAGAGCACCACAGGCGGCATGGCATCACTGATTAATGCTACTGGACAGACAATCAGTACCTGGCTAGTGTTGAAGGGGAATTCTGAATATTTACTACCTAATATGCAAGCCGGTGTATATTTGCTCCGCTTTTCTGGTAATGGCATTATTATTACCCGAAGACTGGTAGTATACTAACCCTAATTGTCGTGCAGTGGCTTCGACAAACATCATCCAACAGTAATAAATGAATTCAATTGCCTTTCTTTTCGACATGGACGGTGTGCTGGTGGACAGCAATCCCTTCCATAAAATTGCGCTCAAAACTTTTTGCAAAAAACATGGCCATGACCTGAGCGAAGAACAACTGCATGAAAAAATTTATGGGCGTACCAACCGCGATTGGATTACAAACGTGTTTGGGCACCTACCCGAAGATCAGTTAAAAGCCTTCGCCAATGAAAAAGAGGCGCTCTTCAGGGATATCTACAAAAACGATGTGCAGCCCCTTCATGGCTTGATTTCATTCCTGGATCAATTAGACAAATACCATATTAATAGAGCCATTGCCACCTCAGCCCCACGAGCCAATGTTGACTTTACCCTACAACACACCGGTATAGGGCCTTACTTCAACACCATATTAGATGAGTCATTTGTAAGCAAAGGCAAGCCAGATCCTGAAATCTACCTCAAGACGGCTGCAGCCCTTGGCTTCGATCCGGAAAATTGTATTGTATTTGAGGATTCGCTCTCCGGCATTGCGGCCGGCAAGGCTGCAGGATGCAAGGTGGTAGGGATCAGCACCACGCACCAGGCAGCAGAATTGACAGAAAGTGACCTAGTAATCGCTGATTTTACAGGAATTAATGCATTGGAGCTCATCAAAAAGCTTTTCTGAAAGGATTTATCCACATTTTTCTAAAACGCTTTTGAATATTGCGAGGCTTTTAGCGATATTTGCAGTCCCTTTTCGAGAAGGGCTTAAAAATCAAGAGATTATGGCACGAGTTTGCGAAATTTCAGGCAAGAGGCCTCAGGTAGGAAACAACGTTTCCCACGCTAACAACAAGACTAAAAGAAGATTTTACCCAAATCTTCAAAAGAAGCGTTTCTACCTGCCGGAAGAAGACCGTTGGATTACCCTGAAGGTATCGACTAAAGTCATCAAGACTATCAACAAAAACGGCATTTACGCAGTATTGAAAGAAGCTGCCCAAAAAGGCACTTTACTCGCTTAATATTAAAGACACAAGGCAATGGCTAAGAAAGGCAACAGAATACAGGTGATCCTTGAGTGCACAGAGCACAAAACGAGCGGCATGCCGGGCATGAGCCGCTATATCACTACAAAAAACCGCAAAAACACTACCGAGCGTATTGAATTAAAGAAGTACAATCCGGTAATGAAGAAAATGACGGTTCACAAAGAAATTAAGTAACACGACTAATCATACAAAGTCATGGCAAAGAAGGTAGTTGCAACGCTAAAAAAAGGTGATAACAAGAGCTTCGCGAAAGTAATTCGTGCGGTAAAGTCTGAAAAGACTGGTGCTTACTCTTTTAGAGAAGAAATCGTTCCGGCTGAACTCGTGAAAGAAACCCTTTCACAGAAGTAATCAAGACGGCTCAATGCAAAAGGAAGTCCCCCCGTGGGACTTTTTTTATTTATATTCATGGCTCAGCAAGCCTGAATAATTGTTTAAGCATGCACATTCCTTTTCAAAGCATCGATTGGAGCCTTATTGAACGGACAATTCATCCAGGAGAGACCGGCACATCTTTCTGGCAAACGCTGCAGTACAATGGGCTTCGTATTAGATTGGTGGAATATTCGGCTAATTACAAGGCGGATCACTGGTGCGAGAAAGGACACATCGTGTATTGTTTAGAAGGTGAATTTGAAAGTGAGCTGAAGACTGGTGAAAAATATACGCTGCGTAAAGGCATGACCTATGTCGTTTCTGATGAACTGAGCTCGCATCGATCTTTGAGCAAGAATGGCGTAAAACTCCTTATCGTGGATGGGGATTTTTTAAAGACTCATTCCTCACATTAATATTGAATTGACATTGTAATACTTATGTTCGGTCTGTTTAACAAAGAAAAAAAAGAATCGCTCGATAAGGGGCTCGAGAAAACCAAAGAAAGCTTCTTTGCTAAACTCAGCAAAGCAATCGTAGGTAAATCCAGCGTTGATGACGAAGTATTAGATAACCTGGAGGAAATACTGGTGGCCTCAGATGTTGGCATTAACACTACAGTAAAAATTATTGAACGTATACAGCAACGCGTGGCCCGAGATAAATATATGGGCACCAGCGAGCTTGACAATATATTAAGAGAAGAGGTAGCTGCGCTTCTTTCCGACACAAGCGATACAGACCTCAAAGAATTTGAAACACCTCTGGACATTAAGCCATATGTAATCATGGTGGTTGGGGTAAATGGCGTGGGTAAAACAACTACCATTGGCAAACTCTCTGCCCAATACAAAAAAGCAGGGAAGAAGGTAGTATTGGGTGCCGCAGATACATTCAGAGCAGCTGCAGTAGATCAACTTAAACTTTGGGGCGAGCGTGTTGGCGTTCCTGTCATCGCTAAAGGCATGAACACCGACCCATCAGCAGTTGCCTTTGAAGCCGTGCAGGCAGGGGTAGAACAAGGAGCAGATGTGGTCATCATTGACACAGCGGGGCGACTACATACGAAAGTGAATTTGATGAGCGAACTTTCTAAAATTAAGCGCGTCATGCAAAAAGTTGTACCCGATGCACCTCACGATGTTATGCTGGTACTTGATGGCAGTACTGGTCAAAATGCCATGGTGCAAGCCCGGGAGTTTACCAAAGCTACAGAAGTAAGCTCTTTGGCTATTACTAAGTTAGATGGAACCGCTAAGGGTGGCGTTGTTATTGGCATCTCAGACGAATTCAGAATTCCTGTGCGCTACATTGGTGTGGGAGAAAAAGTGGAAGACCTCCAGGTTTTTGATAAGCGAGCTTTTGTAGATTCTCTGTTTAAGAAAGACTAAAAGTTATTTCGCTTTTCTGATTGGCAATTTAACCAAGGCATAATAACTAAAGCCCCAGGTGGTAGGTCTGTCGGTTGTGCCATAACCCGGCACATCAGTGGTTAACAGATCTCCACTGTCATCTAGCTTTAAGCTGAACTTAAAACGGGCAGTATAGCCAAGCCAGAAAATTTTCCACACCTTAATACGCATGCCTGTTGTTAGCTCCATCCAACGAGCGGTTAATGATTCGTTCTGCAAGGTCTGGTTATACGAACCCCAAACAGGATCGCTGGTGATAATAGTAGCTTCCTCATCATAAGTAGCCCTTCCATACCTGGCCCCAAGGAAAAACATATTTTTCTCAGGATCCTTCTTCATAAAATTAACATCTACCCCGGCTCTCCAGTAATCTCCTGTATTCGTATAAGTGCTACCATTAACAGACGCAAAGCTTCTGGCGCTATTACCAATTTCCACAGTTGGGTAATAGCGATATAGATCTACATCCACTGAAGCCTCGAAGCCATCGAAGGTATTAACAAGAGCAGCTCTTCCCGGGGAAACAAGATCATACCCTAAACGAATACCAGTAGGTATAAAGGCTTTTGCATTGACAGAGTCTTTCTTTTGCGAAAAAGCAAAATGACTTGTCAAAAGGATAATCAGCAATATGTTATTGAAAGGCCGCAAAATTTATTTTCGGTGGATCGTAAATACTATCAGTCACGTAACGGCTGCTTTCAACCATTTCCATATCAAAAACATCAGCACTGGCTCTTACATTAGTAATAAATGTTTGCTCACCACACACCTGGTATACAGTTTTACGCACAAGGTTGTAGGTGAAGGTAAGTTTGGCTTCGGTGTTATCGCTAAACTGTAAAGTAATCCGTGTGCTGCTGGCATTGCTGTTGAGCGGCAAGTTCATGAAGCTCAAAGAGCCTGCAGAAGGGTAAATTGTAAAGGCTTGAAAATCTGCCGAGGTGCTTTTTACTACCACTGTATCGCGGATTACACCCCTGGAAGCATTTTGCTTAAAGGCAATTCGCACCATATTATTTCTAGGGCATCGATAAACACCTATATGTGCCGAATTGCCACCGGGTGTGCTGGATAGCACTCTCACAGAATCACCGGATGGACTTGAAACCGTTAAATCAGAAAGTTGAAAGCGAGGACCACACTCTTCAGACACGAACTGCGGCTGAACCCTGTACCCAATCGCTAAAAGTCGTGTCCGCTCCACATCATCCAACACAACCGAAATAGTATTTTTAGTAAAATCGAGCGGTAATAACGCCCCTGTGTTTCTTAAGGCAAAAACACTATCCAGGCCTACAATACTTACCGCCTCAATGGCCACAGTATCCAAGGCCCCATCCGCTATTTTACGGTATGAGATATTAACCGAATTATTAATCAGGTTAAAGCAATCGGGTTGCTCAAGGCAGGCGGCTACCAACACGCAAAACACCAAAACAGAAGCCCTTTTGATCACCTTGTTCATAAATAATGGGCAAAGATAAGGGAAGGCAGGGAAGGACAAACCCATCGCATTATTTTTAGTATTTTTGCAGTCCGATTAAAAGAGGGGAAATCATTGAAAACCAAGGGGATTAAGAACACAAAAGTTAACATCGTTACTTTAGGCTGCTCTAAAAACGTAGTGGATTCAGAAGTATTGTTAACACAATTGAGAGGCAACGGCATTGACGCTACGCACGAGGCAAAAGAAGATGATGCCAGCGTGGTGGTAATCAACACTTGTGGCTTTATTGATAATGCAAAACAAGAGTCTATCGACACTATTTTGCGCTATGTAGATGCAAAAGAGGAGGGCATTGTAGACAAGGTGTATGTTACCGGTTGCCTTTCACAACGCTATAAAGATGATCTGGAAAAAGAAATCCCACAGGTGGATGCCTGGTTTGGTACCCGCGACCTTTCACGCTTACTCAAAACATTCAAAGCCGATTATAAACATGAGTTGGTGGGTGAGCGTATCCTTACCAATCCAAGCCACTTCGCCTACCTGAAAATTTCAGAGGGTTGTGACAGACCATGTTCATTTTGTGCTATCCCCCTGATGAGAGGCGGTCATATTTCACGACCTATCGAAGAGCTCGTGAAAGAAGCCCGTAATCTGGCTAAAAATGGCACCAAAGAATTACTGCTGATCGCGCAAGATTCTACCTATTATGGGCTGGATCTGTACAAAAAAAGAAACCTGGCCGACCTCTTAAAAAATTTATCTGATGTTGAAGGGATAGACTGGATCCGTCTGCACTATGCCTTTCCATCGGGATTTCCAATGGATGCGCTGCAAGTGATGGCCGAGCGACCCAACATTTGTAAATACATAGACATACCACTGCAACATGGTTCAACCCGCATGCTGCAACTAATGCGCAGAGGCATTACACGCGAGAAGACCGAAGAACTGCTGGACACCATACGTGAAAAAGTTCCGGGTATTGCCATTCGCACCACCATGATTGCCGGCCACCCCGGTGAGACGCAGGCAGAGTTTGAAGAGATGACGACCTTCATCGAAAGATCACGCTTTGACCGCCTCGGAGTCTTTGGCTATTCGCATGAAGAAAATACACACTCAGGCAATATGCAAGATGATGTGCCTGAAGAAGTAAAGCAGCAGCGTGTTGATGACATTATGGAACTGCAGCAAAGCATTTCTTACGAGTTGAACCAGGAAAAAATTGGCAAGACCTACAAGGTGTTAATTGACCGTAAAGAAGGCGGGGAGTTTATCGGAAGAACGGAACACGATTCACCTGAAGTTGATAATGAAGTCATCATTTCTGCCAAAGACAATTACCTGAGAATTGGGGACTTTGTGCAGGTCAAAATTGAAGATGCCAGCGAATTCGACCTACACGGCAGCGTAGTAAGTTGACACTCATGTAAAATCTGTGAACTTTCTCCAACAATTGCCGTTATTGGCAATATGTTTGGTGCTTATCCTGTTTGCTGATCTATGAAAACTCAAAAGCTTCCTTTTGAAAAAACTAATGCGTTTACACCTTTCTTCGTAGATTTTGTAAGCCAAAAGGAAAGTCTTCAAAAGTTCTATCATCGTTTTCCGGCAAAGGAATCCTTCGCTGACCAAATTCAGGAAAAAGCTAAAAACTATCCTCAACACAATAGAAATACACTTGTAGCAGCACTCCATAAGCAATATGAAGGATTAACCCTTAGTGAGGCCGTTGGTCAAAATCTTAAAGCACTCGAAAGCGAAAAAACTTTTACCATCACCACTGGGCACCAGCTAAATATTTTTACAGGACCTCTTTACTTCATATATAAAATTGTAGCGGTTATCAATGCTTGCAAGGAGCTTAAAGCCCTTTACCCAGACTATAATTTTGTACCCGTCTATTGGATGGCCACAGAAGACCACGACTATGACGAAATAAAATCGTTCAGACTCTACGACAAAAAGTACACTTGGGAAACCCAGCAGGCTGGTGCCGTAGGCCGATTTCATACCGAGGAGTTCAAACAACTGCTAACAGAAATCCCTGGTAATATTGAGGTTTTCAAAAAAGCATATACACAGCACAACACACTTGCTGCAGCCGTGCGCGCCTACATCAACGATCTATTCGGTGCAGAAGGACTACTCGTGGTAGATGGTGACGATAAAACACTCAAAGCACTCTTTAAAGAAGTAATGAAAGACGATGTGTTTAAGCACACCGCCAAAGAAAAGGTTGATAAAACAAATACTGAATTAGAAGCGCTTGGTTATAAACCTCAAATCTTCTGCCGCGAGATTAATTTCTTTTACCTCGACAATCAGCTACGCAGCAGAATAGAACAAAAGGGAGATGTGTTTGAAGTGGTGGATACCCCGCTTAAATTTTCTGCCCAAGAGCTTGAACAACTCATTGAGACTAATCCTGAAAAGTTTAGCCCCAATGTAATTTTGCGGCCACTCTATGAAGAAGTGATCATGCCTAACCTCGCTTACTGTGGTGGCCCGGCAGAAGTGGTGTACTGGTTACAACTCAAAGATGTCTTCAAATATTTTAATACCACCTTTCCCATTTTGTTACCCCGTAGCTTCGGCCTGGTAATCGATGAGCCCACCCAACGTAAAATCGAAAGATCAGGATTGGGCTTAGAAGAAATTTTCTTGGAAAAGAACTATCTGTTTAATCACTATATACTCAAGCTATCGCGCGAGAAGCTTTTGATGAATGACGAAAGAGATTTGATTGAAAAACAATTTGCTGCAATTAAACAACAAGCAAGTAAGATCGATCTGAGCCTTAGCCTTATGATTGCTGCCGAAACACGCAGAATGCAAAAGAGTCTTGAAAAAATTGAGCAGAAATTCTTAAAAGCAGAAAAGCGAAAGCAAAGTGATAAACTTGGTCAAATAGAAGCCATTAAAAACGCTTTGTACCCCAAGGGCAGTTTACAAGAGCGAACCGATAACTTCCTTAATTTTTATCAGTCAAATCCAAACTTCATCAAGCTGCTGCTTGAAAGTTTTGATCCTTTCGATCTTCGCTTCAACGTTATATACCTTTGAGATTAAGTGCTTAACTTTCCAAATCTTCATCTTATCAAGAATTACTTTCATGAAAAAGGCTGAGCTTCGGAAATTGTATCTCCAAAAGCGTCAATCGCTCAACGAAGCAAGCTACCTGCAGCTTTCTTTAGCATTATACCAAGCCTTTTTTGCTTATATAGATTTATCTTTCCTAAAAACAGTTCATGCTTTTTTACCCATTCGAGAAAAACGCGAACCAGACACCTGGTTAGTGATTGATCGCATCCGCAGAGAGTTTCCACACATCCGCTTATCGCTCCCGAAGATCAACACTGATGGTACGATGGATAATATTTATTTTGAAGGATTGCATCAGTTAGAGAAAAATAACTGGGGTATAGAAGAACCCAGACATGGAGTACCCACACCTCCTAAAAAAATAGATCTGGTATTAGTGCCTCTGTTATGTTTCGATGCCCTGGGAAATCGCGTAGGTTATGGCAAAGGATACTACGACCAACTACTGGCAGCCTGCCGGCCTGACGCAAAAAAAGTTGGACTTAGTCTATTTGATGAGTTTGTTGAAATTGATGACCTGCACGCTGGCGACACAAAGCTTACCCACTGTCTCACACCCAGTCAACTGATTACTTTTTAATAGCTCTTAGCATCTCTCTTTTACCCGGAGGCCCAGACAAACTTTCAACCTCAAGCCCCAAAGATTTCAGATCGCGCTTCAATTGCCCTTTGGCACAATAGGTAACAAATACTCCACCCGGTGCAAGCATGCTGACTGCGTGGTTCAAAATGGGTAACTCCCACAACTCTGGCTGCTTATTGGGAGCGAATGCATCAAAATAAATAATGTGGTAATGATTAGTTGAGGGATTAAAGTGCTGAAGACTCTCCTCTCTTTTATGCAGAACAAAGAAGGGGTGTAACTTAACTTCAGCATTCCATACAGCTTCATGTAAGGCATCAAAATACTTTCGATCAACCTCATCTGCATAGACTAACTGCTTCCACAATGCATGAGGCAAAGGATAGGTCTCTAAAGAAGTATAATTGACCAAAACACTATGCTTTTTTGCATACTGAAAACTTAACCACGCATTTAAGCCTGTGCCAAAGCCCACTTCTAATACGTGGATGTTTTCACTTTGATACTTGGTATTGTAAAAATCCAGACCTTGCTTGATGAAAACATAGAGCGACTCTTGCATAGCCCCATGGCGAGAATGATAGGTTTCATTCAATGCCACGTTGAGTAATGAGTGTGAGCCATCACCTGTCTCGATCAATTGAATTTCAGGCATGTAACATTATTTATGAATAAGCGCTACTGCATAGGCACAAACGCCTTCCTCTCTGCCAACATAGCCCATCTTTTCATTAGTGGTTGCTTTAATCGACACAGCATCTTCTTCAACATGCATCAAAGGTGCCAGCACTTTTTTCATGGCATCAATATGCGGATTGATCTTTGGTTTTTCCAGGACAATGGTACAATCTACATTACCCACACGCCAACCCTTGTCTGCTAATAACTTAATTACTTCAGTTAAAAAGAATTTACTATCCATCCCCTTCCAGCGATTGTCGGTATTAGCAAAGTGGTAACCTATATCACGGAGGTTGGCTGCACCCAGTAAGGCATCGCACAATGCGTGAATTAAGACATCTGCATCAGAATGCCCAACGGCACCTTTAGGGGCATCTTGCAGTTTAATGCCTCCAAGAAAAAAGTCACGACCTGTCTCAAGTTCATGCACATCAAAGCCCATCCCTATGCGTATGTTCATTGCCTAAATTTTATTAGCTATTGGATTGATAGTACAGGGTAGAAAGATTCGAGTCAATTAAAATTTCGTTAGCAACCCGCTTTACATCTGCGCTGCTTACTTGCTCGATCTTTTCCATTTCAATATTCACCAGGTTGGCATCACCCGATAGTTTAGCAAAAGCCAAATTCATCGCACGATTCATTACCTCTACTTCTCCAAAGGCAAGGGTCGATAAAGCCTGATTCTTTACCTTTAATAATTCCTCCTCCAGTACTCCTTCAGAAAGTATATTCCTCAAAAGCGCATTTATTTCATCCTCAGCTCTTTTTAGTTCTATGCCCTGGTTTAGCCGGCCGCTTACTACAAACATACCCGGGTCAAGTGTGCCCATTACAAAAGAAGAAATGGAAGTGAAAATCTCCTTCCGCTTTACAAGTTCATTATATAATCTGCTGGATTTACCTCGGCTCAAAATATCACTGAGTAAATCGTATACATAATAATCAGGATGGAAACGCCCGGGCATATGCCATGACATGTAAAGGGCATCAGCAGGTACTTGAGCCTTTACTGTGTTGGTTCGCTTCTGAGTTTGTTTTGGCTCAAGTGGTAAATTTCTACTCGGCAATTTTCCACTGGGTATGGGCCCAAACCACTTATCTGCTAATTGTCTAACCTGATCGACTGTAACGTTGCCAGCTACAACCAAAATAGCATTGTTGGGTAAATAGTGTGTAAAAAAGAATTCACGCACATCTTCCATAGTGGCATTTTCGATGTGACTCACTTCTTTACCAATCGTAGCCCATTGATAGGGATGCTTTTGGTAAGCCAAAGGACGCAACTTTAACCAAACATCACCATAAGGTTGATTAAGGTAGCGTTGCTTAAATTCCTCTACCACCACCTTGCGTTGTACCTCCAGTACTTGTGGATCGAAAGATAGACTCAACATGCGATCACTCTCTAACCAAAAACCAGTTTCGAGATTGGCAGCAGGCACAGTTAAGTAATAATTGGTAATGTCAGTGTTGGTAAAAGCGTTGTTCTCTCCTCCTACACGCTGGAGGGGCTCATCGTAATTTGGTATATTCTTTGAGCCACCAAACATGAGATGCTCAAACAAATGAGCAAAGCCTGTTTTGTCAGGGCGTTCATCGCGCGATCCAACATTATATAAAATATTGAGCACTGCTATTTGTACACTGGGGTCTTCGTGCACAATCACCTGCAAGCCATTATCAAGTGTAAATTCGCTAAATGAAATCATGAGAGAAGAACAAAGTAAACAACAAACATAGTTCTTCTTGGTTGATAGAAAATTAAAAAGTGGATTAATTAATCATCCACTCAACGCGCTTCATCGTCTCATCGTGATTTTGCTTATTGAAAATATTACTGCGGATAGCCTCTATCAACTCTTTTACGCGGTCGCGGTTATAGCCAAATTTTATGGCAAAAAGATGGCATAATTTCGATTCCTCATCATGAATAGCATTATCCACACTCATCATATGCACAAGGTCATATAACTGGTGAAATTTCTCCCGTTTATCTGCCGGCACTTCAAAAACAATATCGCTTGGGTTTTGCTTAATTTCTTTTAGTTGCCCTTCTGTAATGCCATTGCGCTTGGCGATGGTCTTCAATAATTCAAATTCCACATGCTCAAAATTACCGTCAACGGCTGCCATCTCAATCAGATTTTTCATGTGGCTTCTTGCCGTGCCCTTACCCTGTTTGAAAAGGCTTAGAATTTCAGAAAACTTCATGGTGCTTAAGGATTGTTTGGTTATTAGTCGGTATGAATATAAGGATGAAGCCGTGGCTTCCCAAATCATCTGCTAAAATTCCTATCTTCGCACCCTACTTGTTTTATGAAATTCGACCGCCAGCAACTTACCCCCGAAACCTTAAAAAAGTTATACCGCACGATTCTTTTCCCCCGCATGATCGAGGAGAAAATGCTGATTTTGCTGCGCCAAAACAAAATCAGTAAATGGTTCAGCGGTATAGGTCAGGAAGCCATTGCCGTAGGCATTACCCAGGCTTTGGCAAAAGATGAATACATCCTGCCTATGCACCGCAACCTGGGCGTATTTACAGGGCGCGAGATGCCCTTCGACAGGCTTTTTGCCCAATGGCAAGGCACGATGATGGGTTACACCAAGGGCCGCGACCGCTCTTTCCACTTCGGCACCAACGAGCACCACATTGTGGGTATGATCTCTCACTTAGGTCCGCAAAATGGTGTGGCCGATGGTATAGCGCTGGCCACAAAATTAAAAGGTGAGAAGAAGGTAACTGCAGTATTCAATGGCGATGGCGGAACCAGCGAAGGTGATTTCCATGAGGCCATTAATGTGGCTGCGGTTTGGGATCTGCCGGTGATTTTTGTTATTGAAAACAATGGTTATGGCCTGTCAACTCCCAGCAACGAACAATTTCGTTGCAAGCAGTTTATTGATAAGGCCATTGGTTATGGCATAGAAGGCGTGCAGGTAGATGGTAACAATATTTTAGAGGTTTACAGCACTGTGGTAAGGCTTGCCGAAAAAATGCGCAAAGACCCCAAGCCTGTATTGCTTGAGTGCATCACGTTCCGCATGCGTGGCCACGAAGAAGCGAGCGGTACCAAGTATGTCCCCAAGGATTTAATGGATACCTGGGCTAAAAAAGATCCGGTTGAAAATTACGAGCGCTTTCTATTAAATGAAGGCATCATTGATACAGTGTATATTGAAAATCTGCGTAAGGAACTGAAGAAAGAAATAGAAGATGGTCTTGCTACCGCTTTCGAAGAAACCTACCCGGAGGCAAGCACTGAAACGGAGTTACAGGATGTGTACGCACCCTACACGCAAAATATCATTCCTCCGGCTTCCAACACTCAATCAGAAAAACGTTTTATTGATGCCATCAGCGATGGTTTGCGCCAGAGTATGGAACGCCACGATAACCTCGTATTGATGGGTCAGGACATTGCTGAGTATGGAGGTGTTTTTAAAATCACTGAAGGCTTTGTAGAAAAATTTGGCAAGGCCCGTGTTCGCAATACCCCAATATGCGAAGCTGCCATCGCTGGCGCTGGCTTGGGGCTTTCCATCAAAGGCATGAAAGCCATGGTGGAAATGCAGTTTGCCGACTTTGTTACCGAGGCATTTAACCAAATCGTAAATAATTTAGCGAAAGCCCATTGGCGCTGGGGGCAGGCAGCAGATGTAGTGGTTCGTATGCCTACAGGGGCAGGAACAGCTGCAGGTCCTTTTCACTCGCAAAGTAATGAAGCCTGGTTTTTCCACACCCCTGGTCTTAAGATTGTTTATCCTTCCAATCCTTACGATGCCAAAGGTTTATTATGTGCATCCTTCAATGACCCTAATCCGGTCATGTTCTTTGAGCATAAGTTGATGTACCGATCAATCAAGGAAATGATCCCTGATGATTATTATACGGTAGAGATAGGCAAAGCAAAATTAATCAGTGAAGGCAATGACCTATCTATCATCACCTACGGTATGGGTGTTCATTGGGCCAAAGAAGTGATGGCTGTAATGCCTGAAGTCAAGGCTGACATACTTGACTTAAGAACATTGCTTCCTTGGGATAAAGAGGCTGTTGCGGAGACTGTCAGAAAAACCAACCGTGTGCTGATTCTGCATGAAGATACGCTAACAGGTGGTATTGGCGGAGAGATCAGCGCATGGATCAGTGAGCATTGCTTCCGCGATCTGGATGCACCGGTACTGCGGGTAGCCAGCCTGGATACAGCCATTCCATTTGCACCAACTTTAGAAAACAATTTCTTGCCCAAGGGCAGAATCAAGGAAGCCATCCAAAAACTGATGGCCTTCTGATGATAAGGAAATTGAGTCTGCTTAGAGAACCTAAAAAGATGCACACGGCCCTCTAAGTTTTTTCGTTATCTTAGCTGTTTACTTAAGCATTTTTTGCAAGGATCTTATCGTCATATCGCTTGTTTGCTGCGCTGGCCTTTCATGTTGGCCCTGGGTTTGGTTTTATTCCTATCTACACAAAGACTACAGGCTCAAAATACCAAGGGCGACCGACCAGCTGGTACCAACAAAGAAACCAGGCAAACACGCTTTAAAACCAAATCGCGCCAGGGCGATAAAGCCAAAACAAAAGACATTACAGGACGCAAGCTGAGAACCAAAAACAAATCATCGGCTAATAGTGCCAACGTGAGTTACCCCAAACCTCGAACGGCCACCAAAAGCCCTAGACAGGGAAGAGAAAAGGCTGGTGAGGCATTTAGGCCGGTGTATAGTAATAAACCGCGCGATGATCAAAGAAATGAGCGTGCTTCTACTCCGGCCAAGCGTGTTCAGGTTCGATCGGCTTCAGCCAATACATCCAGGCGAAATATTTATCCGCAACAAGGTACGCGCAGCATCTCAGCACAGAGTAGCAGTCGCAACATATATACCGGCCGCTCCAATCGTTTTACTAACAATCCTTCTGCCAAACCCCGAGATCCACAGGGTATCAGTGGCTCTACGCCCAAAAGACGCGTTCAGGTAAGATCTACCACTGCCCGTTCTTCCAAACAGAATGTTTATTCAAGCAGAACTTATCGCTATGTTAATAACCCATCGCGAAAGCCCAAAGATACACAAAGAGCAAGTGTACGCACTGCTTCTGGTCAGCGTGTAAAGGTTCGCTCAATAAGCAGCCAGGTTAAAAAGCAAAACAGTAATTCAAAACAAGGTGGCACTTTCAAAAACTACAGATCACCTGTGATTCAAAAGCCTGCTTCAAACAAAACAGAATTAGCCCGTTTACAGAAGTTAGGCAGCAGGCCCCTAAGTTCCGCGGGTAAGAGAACAACCGTTACGCCCCGATCGGCCTCCAAGAGCTTTATACGCAATAAAAGCCTCAATCCATTTGCTGGTTTTTTCCGTGTTGAGCGCAAAGAAGGGCAAGTAACAGGCAAAGACATTGCCGGCCGCACCCTGCGCACCCGAAATTATCAATCGCCTCCCCAACCCATTTTAGAGCCCAGTGCAGAAGACCCTTATCGCGGTCGTAAAAGAACTGGTGATCGTGTTTACAAAGGACCAGCGGCAGGTACTTATAAATCAGCCTCCAGGCTTCAACCAAAAGCATGGATTGGCGATGTGGCCGGTAGAAAAGTACGAGGCCGTAACTACGAGTCAAAGAAAATCAGCAGCAATGCACCTATCTATCCCCCGCGACTTACACAACCAAAAACAGGCGATCATCCAAGAAACAAAAGACTCCCCAATAGTGGATTCAAATCCTATACAGCCACTGGTAAAGTTGGCAATGCGTTGCCTGCCAAAGCACCTGGTAAAAACACTGGACAGCTAGGGCAATACCAGAGCAAACTTTCTGGCAGAAAGCCCCAATCAGGAGGTGGTAGTATAAGTGGTAGGATCTGGAATAACAACGGGCAACCCATCATTAATCGGCAGCCGGGCATCGGAGCAAAAAACATTAATTACGCAGGTAATATGAAGGTCGGCAAACCTTTAAAAGGAGGAGGAAGTGTGAGTGGTAAGGTTTGGAACAACAATGGGCAACCCATCATCAATCGACAACCCGGCATTGGAGCAAAGAATATCAACTATGCTGGCAACATGAAGGCTGACAAACCTTTAAAAGGAGGAGGTAGTATAAGTGGTAAGGTTTGGAACAACAATGGGCAACCCATCATTAACAGACAGCCTGGCATCGGGGTAAAAAACATCAATTATACTGGTAACATTCCTGCTTCAAAGCCTGTGAAAGGAGGAGGCAGCATCAGCGGAAAACAATGGAACAATAACAATTTGCCAATCGCCACACGCGTACCGTCAGATGCCGCAAAACAGGCAGGTTTATTTCGCGGAGATGCCAAGCGACATGCTACCATAACAATAATGAGCAATCAGGGGGAAGAATTCACTGGCTTTATTAAAAGAGGAAAGTACCAACGCAGTCCTTACCAACACGCAGATGCCAATTTGAAAAAGGAGCAAAAAAATGCTGCCAGTGCAGGTGGCCTGCATATAGAAATGAAACAACCCGGCTGGGCTAGAAATAAAAATGCGCATGAAGATGCCCTATTAAAGAAAGATCCGGGCAGCAATGTTTTCAAAACTGGTGGCCTGCAGGTAAGAGTACAAAGTCCGGGCTACAAGCAAAATCCAAATGCAAACCAGGCTGCTGCTATGAAGCGTAAGCCATCAAAGGAAAGCTTGCTGGTTGATAACCTCACCGTTAAAATGAACCAGCCCGGATGGGTGCAGAATAAGAATGCGCACAAAGATGCTCTTTTAAAGAAAGATCCGGGCAGCAACGTTTTCAAAACCGATGGTTTGCAGGTAAGAGTACAAAGTCCGGGCTACAAGCAAAATCCAAATGCGCATGATGCCTCTATTATGAAACGTAAGCAATCGAAAGAAAGCTTTTTGATCGATAACCTCACCGTTAAAATGAAACAGCCCGGATGGGTGCAGAACAAGAATGCGCACAAAGATGCTCTTTTAAAGAAAGATCCGGGCAGCAACGTTTTCAAAACCGATGGCTTGCAGGTAAGAGTACAAAGTCCGGGCTACAAGCAAAATCCAAATGCGCATGATGCCTCTATTATGAAACGTAAGCAATCGAAAGAAAGCTTTTTGATCGATAACCTAACCATCAAAATGAAACAACCAGGCTGGGCCAGAAATAAAAATGCCCATGAAGATGCCTTATTAAAAAGAGACCCTAGTCAGTCAGTTTTTGCAACACAGAATATCTATGGCAAAATCAGGGCTTATGAATACATACGCAACCCATCCTCAAGTCAGGCAGCCCTAAAAGTGCGTGAACCTGGAAAGGCCTTCGCCAAAGCCGCCAACTACCAGGGCAATATTAAGATGCAGAAATTCAATTTCTTGAAACATCCAGATTACCATCCAGATGCCTACTTCGTAAAAATAAATAAGAACAACGTAAAAGATGAGCGCGATCTATTAACAAACATTCGATTGTTGTGGGCCAAAGTATTTCGCAAAAACGAAACCCAGCCAGAGAACATAAAGGAAAAAGTTCACAAGCCCCGTTATGACAGACGCGAGGTTGGCCTTTGGTACGACTAAGTCAATTATTTTCTTGCCTTCACTGTCCGGCTAAGTCATTTCATTATCTTGTGCCCCAAAAATTATTGTCTTGCAATACCTCGAGCTACTATTCTTTGCTGCCATCACCCTTCAATTGATCTTCTTCATACTGTTTGTCATTGCCTTCTCCAGAAAAGCAAAAGCATCAAGTTCACTATCACATGCCGAAGGGGCTGCCCTGTCTGTGGTCGTATGCGCACACGATGAGCTGGAGAATCTTAAAATTTTAGTGCCAGCGCTGCTTCAACAACACTATCCCTCATTTGAAGTGATCGTGGTTGATGACCGGAGCAACGATGACACTTTAGATTGGCTGCTGAGCGAGACGAAAAAGCACAGTAACCTGCGCATGGTGCATGTAGACCAAACCCCCAATCACATTAATGGGAAAAAGTATGCATTAACACTCGGCATTAGGGCTGCCACACACGATTGGATTGTGTTAACCGATGCGGATTGCAGACCTCAAGGATCCAACTGGTTAAGCAGCCTCAGCGAACAGACTAAGCTCAATACTGAAATCATTTTGGGTTATTCGCCTTACCAAAAGAAAGCAGGATGGCTCAACCGATTTATTCGATTTGAAACATTAATTACCGGACTCCAATATTTAGGCTTTGCACTAATGAATATGCCCTATATGGGGGTAGGCAGAAATATGGCCTACCGCAAATCACTCTTTATGGAGAATAAGGGCTTCAACCACATGTTATCACAGACTGGTGGCGATGATGACCTATTTGTAAACAAGCATGCCAATAGCAACAATACAGCGGTGGTGTTGGGGAACCAAAGCCTTGTTTATTCCATACCCAAAAATACTGTATCGGAGTTCTTTCAACAAAAAGTAAGGCATCTGGCAGCCGGCAGAAATTACAAATTGGGGCACCGCATTGTTTTAGGCCTATTCATGTTTAGTTGGTTAATCTCACTCATTTTAGGTATCTCTTTGTTAATTTTTTCCGTTAATGCGCTTACCATCGTTATAGCTTTAATGGCAAGACTCATTGCGTTTATCGTTACCCTGCAAATAGCCCAAAAACGGATGGGAGAACGGTTTGAGCTATGGCCAGTATTGGTGTTAGACATTATTTACATCATTTATTATCTTTCCACTGGTACAGCTGCCTTGTTAACCAAAAAGATTCAATGGAAAAACTAGACGATAGCAGGTTTTCGCCAAAAGCGCTGGAAGATTTTCAGCTCATTGATCGAGCGGTGGATGGAGATGATGCAGCTTACGCCAAATTATTGCAGCGCTATAAAAGAGCTGTTTATGCCATCGTGCTGAAGATGGTTCGCAATATTGATGATGCTGACGATCTGACCATCGAATCTTTTGCCAAAGCTTTCAGAAGTCTGCATAAGTTTAAAAAAGAATACACCTTCAGTACCTGGTTATTCCGCATTGCCACCAACAATGCCATCGATCACATTCGAAAGAAAAAACTCAAAACGCTGAGTATTGAAAACACCTATAGAGATGATGATGGCATTTCGGTATCAATCGATGTGGAAGACGAAAATAACGATCCGCAAGAAGAAGCTATCAGGGCACAAAAATCGGAGTTGCTGCTGCAGTTTGTAGATAAACTGCCGGGTAAGTATCAGAAGTTGGTGCGTTTGCGTTACTACGAGGAGCTTGCTTACGAAGAGATTGCAGAGCGCATTGATGCCCCCCTTGGTACTGTGAAAGCACAGTTACACAGGGCCCGTGAGCTTATGTACGAAATGGTGAAGAATAAGCGAGAGCACATTTAAGGCTTCATCTTTTACCAAAACATTTTCTTAACTACATCCTAAGATTGAAATCGGCCATCATCCAACACTATTTTCCTGAACTTACAGATCTGCAAAAAAACCAGTTCGAGTTATTGTATAATCTTTATTCAGAATGGAATGACAAGATTAATGTCATTTCAAGAAAGGACATTGAAAATCTGTATATCAACCACGTGCTGCATTCCTTAGGTATAGCCAAAGTGCAAACATTTAAGGCGGGCGCCAGCATATTAGATGTAGGAACAGGAGGTGGCTTCCCTGGCATTCCACTGGCTATTCTATTTCCGGAAGTTAAATTTCATTTAGTTGATTCCATTGGAAAAAAGATAACCGTAGTACGCGAAGTGTCTTCTGCTATAGGACTAAAAAATGTAACGGCAGAGCAAGCACGTGCAGAACAGTTAAAGGAGGAATATGACTTTATTGTCAGCCGTGCAGTAACGCGTATCAAAGAATTTTATCAATGGATTCATCGCAAAACCAAAAAACAATCGCTGCACGAAAGAGATAATGGTATTCTTTATTTAAAGGGAGGTGATCTTGATGAAGAACTGAATGAGCTGAAGAAGCCCTATCAGCTGTATAATTTATCCGATTATTTTAAAGAAGACTTTTTCGAAACGAAGAAGGTGGTCTATGTGCCTTTGTAGTCATACTACTTTACTAACCACTGTCCGGTAAATACTGCCATAAGGCACAGGACTACACTCCCCACTACGTATAAAGCAGAACTCCATTGGCTACCCGTTGTTATCAATTGCAGCGTTTCATGACTAAAAGTCGAAAAGGTACTAAAGCCTCCACAAAATCCTACCGCCCAAAATAAACGAGTTTGGGCAGTCATCAGCTGTCTTCCGTCAGCTAATCCAACGATAACTCCCAGTATAAAACAAGCTGCAATATTGGCTAATAAAGTAGCCAAGGGAAAACTCCACGCATACAAAGCAATATACCTGGCAATACCGTAGCGCACGGCACTCCCCAAACCACCACCTAAAAAAACAAGTAAGAAGTTTTTCATTGATTGGCTTGCATCATTTGTAACATCACATTAAAGGTATGTTGCTTCAGAGAAGCTACATCACTGCCAAAAGATTTTACATCAATAACCTTTCCCGCAACTACTTTTATGATGCCCGGAGTAGTAATCAGTACATCTCCAGGATACATCAGTTTAGAAGCACCAATGACTACCATCGGAATAATATTGGTTTGCGTATCGATGGCTATTTTAAAGGCACCATCTTTAAAAGGCTGAAGCATTTCCTTGGTTCTGTTCTGCGTGCCTTCGGCAAAAATTAAAGGTGACAAACCACTTTGAATTATATTAGTGAGTTTGGCGAGGCTCTGCTTACGGCTGTTGTGGTCTGCCCTGTCGACAATAATACAGGCAGATTTAACAATCAAACCAAGCACCGGAATTTTGCCAAGTTCCTTTTTTGCTAGAGGGCGGAACTCACCAGGTATCATTAAACGTACACCTGGCGCATCTAAAAAAGAAGTATGGTTACTCACAAAGATGTAAGACTCTTTTACTTTAATATTTTCACGCCCCAGTAAGTGATAACGAATACCTGTAAGCTTATCAAAGATCCAGGCCCACAACCATATAAATTTATAACCCAACCATCCACTGCGTTCGCCAAAAAGAAAAGGCAACACAATGCCAGGCAGAAAAATGATCATAGATCCTGTGAATATAACGAAGACCCAAAGGGTATACAAAGCTGAAAATACACGCTTAGCCATTTGCAAGTATACACAAAAGTCGGTTGTGGATATTCATAAAAAATAGTTGTTTTGTTTTATGAATTCATCCAAGTTTCTCGTCTCATTGTTCATTACAATGCTTGTCGGCAGTTTAAAGGCACAAGATTTAGTGATTACAAACCGTGGAGATTCGGTTAAATGTATTATTACAGAAATTACACCTAAGCAAATTTGTTTTACTTATAAAGAAGGTAGTGAAATAAGAAACGCAATAAGGCCGATTGGCTTAATAAGAAAATATGAAAAAGCTTTTTATGGTGTCGACTCAGCTTTTATTAAAAGCGTTACCCCTATCACGGTAAATGGTCTGCCTACAATTTCTATATCTGCAGTAGATAATCCCAGAGTTGTCAATACCAACTATTACGACCTTATAGTAACACCAAAAGGTGATTCACTAAATTGTAAAATTATAAATATCTTGGATAACGGTATTGAGTATGGATTCTCCGTAAATGGAAACTATATGAAAGCCACTTTGCCAACAGAAGAAATTAAGTCTTACAAATTTGGTTACTTCACTAAAAAACTAGTGCCAAAATATAGCAAGTCAAGGTTTTCTTTTGATATAGGTCTTGGCTACCGCACAGCTCCCTATCCTGCTAATATCCCAATCAGTTATAAAGAACATTTAAATAAGCTGAGATCCGGTTTATCATTAGGAACAGATTTAACAGGTTTCTTGTCACCATTATTTGGTTTAGGTGTTCGGTTTAATTACTACTCATCATCTCAACAAACGGATGATGTATCAATTAATAATGGAACATTCTATACAGGGTCAATTTCAGAGAAGGTGAAAATAATGTACATCGCGCCCTCCTTATCATTCCGTACTATTGATGCTGCATCACAAAGTAGTTTCATTTTTAGTGTCGGTGTAGGCTATATGAGCTACAGAGACGAGTTTATATCTTCACAACAATCTTTCATTTCCGGAAAAACTGCAGGGCTTAATTTAACGTTAGGCTTTGATAGGCCTATTGGACAAACTAAAAAGAACTCACTGAAATTTCAGCTTAGTTTATTATCAGGGAGATTAAATGAAATTGATGTTGAATCAGGTAATGCCACTCAAAAAA
The DNA here is from genome assembly GCA_022842845.1 of Cyclobacteriaceae bacterium. Taxonomy (GTDB): domain Bacteria; phylum Bacteroidota; class Bacteroidia; order Cytophagales; family Cyclobacteriaceae; genus Chryseotalea. Next base: position 153,704 of record JALHOT010000003.1, read on the forward strand.
TAAAGCTAGAAGGTGATAATGGAGAAGGATTGGGGCGGCTTGACTTAACAGTCGGTTTTAGTTTCTACAACTAAGCCTTTTTCTCCTCAATTAACTTTTGAATAGCCATGTACTCATCGCGCAATTTAGCAGCCTCCATAAACTCCAAATCTTTCGCTGCCTTCTCCATGGCTTTACGTGTGCGATCAGCCATTTTTTGCAAATCTTCTTTGCTGAGATAAGCTACTACAGGATCTGCCGCCAAAGTGGTTTCTTCGCTTTCAATATAATAATTCTTCGTGCTGCGTTTTGAGTCGGCTACTTTTGTTTGGCCTAAAATTGAATCCTTGCTCTTTATAACAGTTTTAGGTGTTATGCCGTGTTCCTTATTATAATCGATCTGAACTTTTCTTCTCCTGTTTGTTTCATCAATAGCCAACTGCATCGATTCTGTAACCTTATCGGCATACATGATCACCCGGCCATTTTCGTTACGCGCTGCCCTGCCAATTGTTTGCACCAACGAACGTTGATTGCGCAAGAACCCTTCTTTGTCCGCATCCATGATGGCGACAAGGGATACCTCTGGCAAATCAAGTCCTTCGCGTAAAAGATTTACACCTATCAATACATCAAACACACCGAGACGCAATTCACGCAATATTTCTACGCGATCAAGTGTACTAACTTCTGAGTGAATGTAACGACATTTTACACCTACTCTATCCATGTACTTGCTCAATTCCTCTGCCATCCGTTTAGTCAGCGTGGTAACCAGTACACGTTCTTTCTTCTTAACACGCTCGTCAATTTCCTCGAGCAAATCATCAATTTGATTTTTACTAGGTCGCACATCAATCTCAGGGTCTAGCAATCCGGTAGGTCGGATCAGCTGCTCCACCACAACCCCTTCTGATTTACGTAATTCATACTCTGCAGGCGTGGCACTTACATAGATCACTTGTCTGTGCATTTCTTCAAATTCGTTGAAGGTTAGCGGACGGTTATCCAGTGCAGACGGCAATCTAAATCCATAATCGACTAAGTTTACCTTTCTCGATCTGTCACCTCCCCACATAGCACGTATCTGAGGAACCGTCACGTGGCTCTCATCAATTACCATTAAATAATCCTCCGGAAAATAATCAAGAAGGCAAAAAGGTCTCTGTCCAACCTTTCTTCTATCAAAGTAACGCGAGTAATTTTCAATACCTGAGCAGTAGCCTAGCTCACGCATCATCTCAATATCAAACTCAGTTCTCTCTTTTAATCGCTTCGCTTCCAAATGTCTTTTTTCTCCTTCAAACATTTGCACCTGCAGCACCATATCATCTTGTATTTCACGAATGGCCTGATGCAACGATTCTTTGCCTGTAACGAAAAGGTTAGCCGGGAAAATAGTTACAACTTTTTCGTCTGAAATTTTTTTACCGCTGATTGGATCGATGCGTTGGATGGATTCAATCTCATCGCCCCAAAAGTATATGCGAAGTGCGTAATCGGCATAAGCCAGGAATATATCTACTGTATCGCCCTTTACACGGAAAGTACCGCGCTTAAATTCTGCTTCAGTTCTGTTATATAGGATATCGACAAGAGCAAAGAGTAAACGATTACGCGCGATTGTCTCACCCGCTTTCAAGCGAATCACATTTTTTCCAAACTCTTCCGGATTACCTATACCGTAAATACAAGAAACAGATGCTATCACAACAACATCGCGCCTGCCAGTGAGTAAAGAAGAGGTGGCACTTAAGCGAAGTTTTTCAATTTCTTCGTTGATAGATAAATCTTTTTCGATGTATAAACCCGAGGAGGGAATGAAAGCTTCGGGCTGATAGTAATCGTAGTAAGAAATAAAATATTCAACAGCATTCTCTGGGAAGAATTGTTTGAACTCTCCATACAATTGTGCTGCCAGCGTTTTGTTATGGCTTAGAACGAGTGTAGGCCGATTGGTTTCAGCAATAACATTAGCAATGGTAAATGTTTTGCCAGAGCCTGTCACTCCCAAGAGAGTTTGATGTGCCTCTCCTCTTTCTACACCTGCTGTCAGTTGCTCAATGGCCTTTGGCTGGTCTCCTGTTGGTTTATATTCGCTTGTAAGCTTAAAATCCATCTCAATTGGCTTCTTGGGTGATTCTGGTACTCGTTGATTAGACCTTAAATATAGTTAATCATCGATTTAGCAAACGGCCCAATATTCCTGAGTGGTTTAGCTATTCCAGATTTCCCAGGATTTTTCAGCCTGCACATGCAACATTTCCAAGCCATTTTTAATAGTAGCTCCGTGCATTTCAGCCTTTTGTAAGAAGACGGTTCTGGCCGGGTTATAAATAAGATCGTATACGAAGTGGTTCTTACCAATATTCTCCATGCCAATAGGTGCCATGGTCTCTGTATTGGGATGCATACCCAGTGGCGTTGTGTTGATCACCAGGTTACACTCAGTCAAAATCTTTTTATTGTCAGCATTGAGTTGCTCGTAAGTTAACTGGCCCTTGCCAGCCTCACGAGAAACAATTTTGAAATCAATTTTTAGTTTTTTGAGAGCCTGACGAACCGCTTTAGAAGAACCACCTGAGCCAAGCACTAAGGCTGTGAAGTGTGTTCCTTTTGGCAGCCAACGCTCAAGGGTTTCGTAAAAGGCGGCTGCATCAGTATTATAACCTTTCAACTTACCCTCCTCTATCTTGATTACATTGACTGCACCAATCTCTTTAGCGGCAGCATCAACCTCGTCAAGCAAAGCTATTACCTTTTCTTTGTATGGCAAGGTAACATTCAAACCACACAAGCCTTTTGTATTTTCGATCAGGGCAGTTAATTCGTTAATAGATCCCAGTGGAAACAGCTCGTATCGATGGTCTCTCAAACCATCTCTGAAGAATTTTTCATCGAAGTAAGCCTTAGAAAAAGAATGACTTACTGTTGAGCCAATTAATCCAAATATTTTTTCCATGCTAATGTTTTAGTTTTAGTCGCGTAGCAATACGCTCAATCAAAATCACGATAAATACACCCAGCGCCATCATTAAAATGGCTTGTAAAAGTAATGGATCTTTTCCAGTTACCTCAAAATAACGACCCGGTAAGATACTCGTATCAAATACAGAAATCTGTTCACCTTTACTATTGGTAGCATATTCCTGAACTTCTCTCCATGGCCATACTTTGTTTAAAGAGCCAATCATAAAGCCAGCAAGCGTTGCCACAGCAATATTATGATGGCGATCTAACACCCACGACAATAATCTTGAAAAAGAAAGGATACCAACAAGGCAACCGGCCACAAATACCAATACGATTGGAATATTGAATTCTATCAGGGCAGTAATCATATATTGATATTTGCCAATAAGTAGAAGGATAAAAGCACCAGAAATACCGGGAAGAATCATGGCACAAATGGCCAAGGCACCACTGAAGAAAATAAAGAATAAGTTAGTGGGGCTCTCTGTTGGTGTTACCACTGTTATGTAATAAGCTACAGCTACCCCAATGATGAAACTAAAGATAGTAGTTGGTGACCACGTCTTAATCTCTCGCAATACCAATGGTGCAGAGACCAAAATAAGTCCAAAGAAAAATGACCAGATTAATATGGGCTGTGTCTGCAACAAATGCGTCATTAACTTAGCCAATGACAATAAGCTTGTTACAATGCCCGCAAAAAGCGTTAATAAAAAGGATCCATTTATTTTCTTCCAGAAATCAACGATTCGAAATTGAAGCAGCAACTTCAGTGCTGCTCCATCCACCGATTTAATTGATCTGAGTAATTCATCATAGATGCCACTAATAAAAGCAACTGTACCACCAGATACGCCAGGAATTACATCAGCTGCCCCCATTGCAATACCCTTCAGGTATAACAAAATATAATCAACAGGTTTTTTCAAAGTACTTCTTATTCGACCTCAAAGGGTGGTGTAGTATTGTTCTTCTTTCTTTCAATACCTAAAAAATGTAAAAATGTATCTCCACGCAAACCTAAACGAATGGTCTCCAAGGGTATCACTTCATTAGGTGCAATATTGCCCAAATTAACATTGGTGCCTAATAGTTTAATGAACCAAACCTGCTGCGCTTTTTGCGGTGCTTCCCAAATAATTTTTTCGAAAGGAATTTTTGTTAAAATTTCTTGGACCAAACCCGAACGTACCTCCCCTGTAGATCTGAATAAACCTACATTACCACTCTCACGTGCTTCGCCAATTACCTTCCAGGCACCTGCGTCTAGTTCTTTTTGCATCAGTTCAATCCACTGATAAGGTGGAATAATTTTGTCTGCATCCTTAGACCCGACTTCTGAAAGAACGGTTACTTGTTCAGATAACTTAGTGATGTAATCACACTTCTTATCATGATCAAGGTCTATTGAGCCATCCGATACTTCTGCAAATTGCATATCAAACTTATCCAGCACCCTGCGATAATCATCAAACTGGTCGCGGATAATGAAGGCTTCAAACAAGGTTCCGCCAAAATAAGTTGGGATTCCTGCTTCCTTAAAAACTTTTAATTTGTCTTTAAGATTTGGTGTAACAAAAGAAGTAGCCCAGCCAAGCTTAACAATATCAACATGATCGGCACAGGTAGCAACAAAGTCTTCTGCTTCCCGCACGCTAAGGCCTTTATCCATGGCCATAGTGAAACCAAATTGCCTGGGCTTACGGGTACGCTCAGGAAGGTTCTTTAGTTCGTAGTTCATTAGCTGTTTTCTTTTCTAAATTGTTCGATGATCTTATAAAGTGCCTTCTGCGTTTCAAGCTGCGGAAAGAACTCAAAGAGAGTTACGTGACCATCAAAGTCCAAAATTAATGCATTTTCTAAATAGTTAAAGGCCTCCTTAAACTTGCCACCTGCAATTAAGTAAACTGTCATCCTATAAAACATCTCTGCATCATCGGGCAGCTCATTAAAGCCCTCTGCTAATATGCCGATAGCTCTATCGTACTCGCCCTGATCATAATGGATGAATGACCAGTTGAGCCATATTTCTTTGTCTGATGGGTCAAGTTTTGATGCCTCTTCATAGGACTCCAAAGCCCTGGGAATATGCCCAATTTTAAAATCAGAGTGGGCTACCGCCTTCCAATATTCAGCGTTTTCAGTATGCAGTTTGAGTGCCTTAGTGTAATGATGATTAGCCTCACTCCACTTCTCCATTTTTTCAAGACATGCCCCACAACCAAACCAGGCTTCATCGTAGAGGTTATCAATCTTGGTTGACTTCTGGTAATATTTGAGGCCTAATTCAAATTGCTCTAAACTCTCGTAAGCAGCACCTATGCAACAATATACTTCTGCACTAGGTCCTTCTAAGTCTATAGTTTTCTTGAATGAATCGAGTGCCTTGGTAAACTCACTCAAATTCATGTAGGTGTTACCTAAGTTAAAATAGGCAGAGGCAAATGTTTCATCGATGGTAATGGCATAGTCGTAGGCGGACAATGCCTCCGAAAATTTCTCCAGCTTATTGTAAACAATACCCAGGTTGTACCAAGCTGCGGCCGAATAAGGATCTTCGTCAATAAACTTTTGATAATACTCTACACTACTTTCGAGCTGATCGGTTACATCTAAACAGAATGCAAGTTCGTATAACGCACCTTCGTGATTCAGGTTTAATTCAATGGCTTGCTTATAGGCATCAATGGCCAATTGGTACTGCTCCATCTGTTGATAGGCAAGGCCAATATTGTAATACACTTCATCTTTATCTTCGGCCAGGTTGAGTGCCTTCTCGTAGCATTCGATGGCCTCACCATGTTTGTTTTGAAGAGAATAGATAGATCCCTTTGTCAGCAATACTTCCGGATCATTGGGTTGCATACTTTCAACGTCACTGAGTATATCCAGTGCCTCATCATGCTCACCCAGGTTGGAAAGGATCTGTGCCTTCACTACTTTCAATTCAGCCGAAAAAGGATACTGGTTTATGCCTTGGTTAGCGGCATGCAGTGCCTTGTTGTTTTTGCCCCTTAATAAGTAGTAATCAATTATTTCCTGATAACCTTCAAGGTCGAAAAATCCTTGTTTCTTTTTTCGCAGGTTCTCCTCAAAAGTCTTGATCAGCTCATTTTCCTCTTCCCGCTTACGATACTCTTTTGCCATGTGTAGTCGGTTTGCAAAAGTTAACAAATACAGGGGCAAAACTAAATAGCAAATGCTACTTTTTAAGACTTATTTTTTGCCTATACTCCGCACAGCACCAGGCAATAGTGCTTTCAATCGATTGAAACTCAATATTTAATACCTTTTTGATCTTGGAATTACTGTAGGTGAAATTTCTGCCTGCTAATTGTGCCGTTTCTTTGGTTATCAAAGGCCTTGAGCCAGTTATCAATGACCTCAGTGCTTCGAAACGTGCTGCCAATTGCACTACAGGGCGCGGCACCTTGATACCGGGTGCTCTTTTTTCAAAATGCGCTGCTGCTTTGGAAAAAAAATCGAAATAACTTATCGGACCATTGGTCAGAATAAATCTTTCAGCCTCAATGGTGGATTGAAATAGCTTTACTATACAAAAGGCAACATCGCGAACATCCACTGCACTGAAAGATCCATCTGTATAAAACGGTCTTTCTTGCCATGCATACTTGAACAGTTGTGCACTGCTTTTATTCCAATCAGCAGGAGCCAAGATAACCGAAGGATTAACCACTACTGTACTAAGTCCCTCTTCCTGGCCACGCCATACTTCGAGCTCAGCCTGATATTTAGATTCTGCATAATTGCTAACCAGATTCCCTTCTATCCACTTGCTCTCTTCATCAACAACTTTTTGCCCTTTCTCCTTACCTATGGCAGCCACAGAACTCACATACAACAACCGTTTTACGCCCGCACTAAGGCATGCATTGACTACATTTCTTGTACCGCCTACGTTAATGGCTTTCATCAGATCAGCATCGCGCTGATGGTATGAAACAAGGGCAGCGGAATGAATTACCCCAGTGGCTGTAGAGAAGGCCTCAAATAATGCATCCGGATCAGTAACATCGGCTTCTATCCAATTAATCTTATCGTTAACATCCGCCAAACAAGAGATATCACTCTCCTCTCTCTTTAAGGCAACAAAAGGGATGTTACTTGCCAGCAAGCGCCTCACAACATAACTTCCCAGCAATCCATTGGCACCTGTTACAACTATCATTTATAAAGAATAATTTAAAAGTGGTAACTCAAGCGCTTTGGCATAATGTTTTGTTTTCTGCGCCTGCTGCAAAGCCTGGGTGTGTGCCAGGTTATGGCAATCGCTACCCAGCATATGAATAAATTTATGATCAATTAAAAAGCGAGCCATCTTTTCCACATCGGGACCATAAACTCCTGCAAGCGACATGCTGTTGAGTTGAAGTAGTACACCACGAGAAAGCAAATCCTCAATTCTATTTCTATTGTTCAGCAAGTACATGTAACGCTCAGGGTGGGCCAATACCGGCTTATATCCTAACGTGGTTGCCTTAAAAATAAAATCATTGAGGATGAGTGGCTCAGAAAAAAAATTCGTTTCAAACAACAAGTGGTTCTGTGAAAAGGCTAAAAACTTAACTTTCGCTTCTACCTGTTGCATCAACCATTCATCCAAACTGTACTCCGCCACAGTACTTATGCTTACTCCTATATTCTTTTTTTCAAGATGCTCTTTTAACATGGCAAGTTTCTCCAAAATAACTTCAGAGGAATTGCGATAAAGTTCATGCACGTGTGGGCTTGTAATAAAACGATTGAAGCCCAAGCTTTGAAGCCTGAGAATAACCTGCTCTGCCTCCTCAAAAGATTTAACACCATCATCAATACCTGGCAACAAATGCGAATGCACATCTGTAGTTAGCGGGGGCAACCAACTTTGTACTTTTTCTTTTTTAAACCAGTGTAGCACTATTTGTTAAAGAAAATGGATTCAAAATATTTCGACTTCTTTTCTTCATGATAGTAACCATATCCGTAGCTCTGCGCAGTAGCCGGTAAAGCATTGAGTATGGCAGTAACGTTAGAGAAATTATGAAGTGAATTGATGCGTTTTAAATTATGGAGAAACTCCTTCTTGGAATAATTCGCTCTGAAAAGATAGATGCAAACATCCGAGCGTTTCATGGCCATGATACCATCTGTAACAATACCTACGGGTGGCGTATCAATAATCACAAAATCGTAGGCTGCCTTGAGCTCCTGAATAAGTTTTTCAAAAGCACCATTCACCAACAGTTCAGAAGGATTGGGTGGATGAGGACCTGCAGGAATAACATCAAAATTTTCTACGGAAGTGGGTTGTACACATTCCTGCCATGTATTCTTATGTATTAAAACACCACTGACCCCAAGGGCCCTGTTATTAAAGGGGGCAGGCTGATCATCTTTTGGCTTGCGCATATCGAGATCAACCAACACTACTTTTTTACCCGACATTGCTATAACAGCCCCGAGATTACGGGCTACAAAAGATTTACCCTCGCCAGAAACTGTTGACGAAATAGAGATCACTTTTTGGACCCCGTTCACATTAAAAAAATCAAGATTGGTTCGCAGAGTCCTGATCGATTCAGAAACCATGGAGTGAGGTTGATTCTGCACTGGCAGATTGTCCTTCCTGGAATTTCTAAAAGCTGGAATGATGCCTAGAATTGGAACTTTCGCAATTCTCTCTAACTCATGAACGCTGGTGATTTTATCATCGATTAGATAAAGAAGCCCAACAAAGAAAAATATGATAACAAGACCTGTTGTAAAACCTGCCGCAGAAATAAGCAATCTGTTGGGTGAAATAGGAATACCTGGCAGGGTGGCCGCTGATAAGATCTTAAAATCAGGAATAGTACCCGCTTGAGCAATTTCAAACTCAGATCTGGATTGCATCAATGTAAAATAAAACTCCTCGTACAACTTGTAGTAACGCTGGTTTTTACTGTACTCCGTTGCCTTATCAGGCATTCCTGCAAATTCTATTTCAAGTCTTTTTCTGCGCTCATCAAATCGTTTGGCCTGTGCAAGCGCAATGCTCTCCAGTTCTGTTAGTTGTGTTGTTAGTTTACGCGCTGTGAAATCGATATCACGCTGAAGCTCCTGGTAAGCAAAAGTTGATTCCTTATAAGACAGTTTAAGTTCATTTAAAGCAGCCAGTTTCTTTTGATACTCCAATACATCGGTCACCACCTCTTGGGGGATTGTTTCCTTATCTGTGAGGCTCACATAGCGCTGGGTTTTACCTTCGGCCAAGTCCTTTTTGATTTGCCGTATCAACTTAAGACGATTATTAGTTATATAGCGGGAGGTATCCAAAGAATTTATCTCCTCTACCGTTTTGCCAATATCGGCTGACAAATCTTGTGTTTTATTTCGAAGTGTAAAATCCTTGAAGTAATCCTCATATTGCTCCATCTTTTCCTCAATCTGTTGCAACTCGTTATTCACCCAATCGATTTTATGCTTGTTGGCAAAGTTTTTTTGTTCGTTGCTAAAACTGAGATAAACCGACACAATTTTATTAACAATATCCATGGCCTTTTCAGGATTGAATTCTTTAAAAGAAATACGGATGGAGTTAGCATTGAAATTCTTAGGCGCGACCATAAGCCGGTCAGTAAAATACTTTCGCAGTGATTGCGCATCGCTTATGATAAACGAATAGGTATTTTTAGATTCAAAGGTAAAGCGGTCTGATTTCTCAATTAATAATCTAAAACCTTCTGTAATTAATGGCTTACCGAACTCACCAGTAATTACCTTACCATCACCCAACTCAATTTCAAACTGGTTTGCCGAAATCTTTTCAATAACGTAGTTGACGTTGAAGTAAGGCTTTGCTATGGCAAGGGGTGTTACTTTGAACGGAGAATTTTTATACAATTCATAATCTAAAAATTCACCTAAACTGAAATAGGAAACATCCAGCTTAAGAGAGTCAATTACCCTGCTTAAGAATAAATTAGATTGTATCAGCTCTATTTCACCAGAGATGAGATTCAGATTCTGATCTTCAATGATTTTGGTAATACCAAATTCGTTGGCTTCATTATTAAACTCCAGTTTTATTTCAGCTTCGGCTTCGTAAACATTCTTAGTATAGCGAATATAGAGGTAGGCCACTAAGTTACTCAGCATGAATAGCAATATGATCCAGGCAATATTCTTTAGAAAAATTGCCTTTAGCTTTGCGAAATCGATGGTGTCTGCACTATTATTAAAGCCTTTGTCCATTTGTGTTTATTGAAGTGCCACCAATAAGATTGCTACCAGTGAGGTAGTGATTGACAACAATTGTCCATAATCACGCAAGCCTTCAACAAAGGGTCTGCGGACAGGCTCTACATATACTATATCGCCTGGCATTACATTCATGTCGTTCTGGAGGTAACCCTCTACTGTACTGAAATCTAAAACATAAACATCATCTCCTCTTAGTAACCTTATGTTTTGGGCTTTAGCATCGATGGTAAAGGCTTTGCTCAAAGCAAGTACTTCCAGCACAGAGGTATTGTCGAACATTAAAGGAACTACTTGCCCTCCCGTTGACCCCAACACCACTACTCTGTGGGATGCACATTCCACAGTAACAAAAACATTCTCATAGTACTTGGCAAATTCCTTTTGCAATAACAATTCTGTCTCTCGAAGGCTTAATCCGGCTACCTTGGTTTCTCCCAGCATAGGCAACTTGGCAATGCCATTTTGGTCAATTTTAAATTTCTCGTTCTTGCCTGATAGTGCCGATTGCTGTTGCATATTGGGGCTAGTGCGAAGCAGAATATTATCCGGGTCTACGATACGCTCGCCATTCTTAGTGAAAACCCTGAGGCTGATCTCATCAAAATTGGATAGGATGTAAAATTGTTCAACATTCGTGGCAGCTTGTTTGATTGCAGACGACTCGGAAGTCTTGAACATAATACTCTGTTTGTAAGAGCTACAAGAAGGCAGTATCAAAACAGAGAGCAATATCCAGTAAAATGATTTCAAAGCTTAATTGATTTAGCAGTTAAATTACTGAATTTCTGATTAACTCTTGTAAAGTAGGGAGCACTTCATCCTTTTCCGATACAATCGGGTTTTCAAAAGGCCATTGGATATTCAAGGTTGGATCATTCCAGCGAATACCCTGCTCTGATTCTTTGTGATAAAAATTTGAACACTTATAGAAAAAAATCGAATCTTCTAATGCAGCTAACCCATGCGCGAATCCTTCGGGTACAAATAATTGATTTTGCTTTTCTCCATCCAGGATTAAACCGTAGCTCTTTCCAAATGTGACTGAGTCTTTTCTTAAATCAACGACAACGTCTAATACTTTACCCGCTATAACACGAACCAACTTGGCTTGTGCATAGGGTGGCCTTTGGAAATGAAGCCCTCTGATAACGCCTTTCCTTGAAAATGATTGATTCTCTTGAACGAAAGAGAGATTTGATCCCAAATAACTATTCCACTCACTTCGATAGCTTTCAAAAAAAAGCCCGCGATCATCAGGAAAAACCTTAGGAACAATTTGGATTAGACCAGCTATGCCGGTTTCAATAAAAGATACGTTAGGAAGCAATGTTAATATTTTTCAACACGGCAAGATACTTGTTGATGACCACTTTTTCATCAAAATGCCTTTCCATTTTTATACGGCCATTCGCGCCAAACTCTTGCAGGATAGTGTCGCTCAAACCTTGCATTTCCCGCATCTTATCGGCCAAATCCTTTTCATCTTTGAGTTTACACAAAAGACCATTGAAATTATTCTCCACTACGTGATTACAGCCGGGCACATCCGTTGCAATAATGGGTTTGGCAGAGCAAGCAGCCTCTAATAACGTGCGCGGGGTACCTTCCCTATAAGATGGTAACACAACGCAATCTGCGGCTTGGATAAAACCTCTTACGTCTTGTGCGGTCCCTAGGTATTCAAAAGTGCCTTCTTCTATCCACTGTTGAATCACCCCTACCTTAATGCCACGATGGTGTTCAGGGTCCATAGCACCGAGTACCTGAAACTTTGCCTTCAAGCCTTCTTCTTTTAAGCGTTTAATTGCATCCACATACTCAAGCACACCCTTGTCTGTAATAAGCCTGGAGATCATCAGAAAAGTAAAAGTCTCGTTCCTTTGAAAGCCCGCGGGTTTAAAATGTTCCAGATTTATGCCCGAGCCCGGAACAATATCGGCAACATCTTTCCTTACCAAATTTCTGGAAATAAAAAGCTGTAAGTCATCCGGATTCTGAAAGAAAATTTTAGAAGGAAATCTAAAGCTCAACCTATAAAGGGCTATGGCTATTTTAGAAACCAGATTGTCTTTTAAAAATACCGTGCCCAAACCACACACATTGTTCACTGAGGGTATACCCAACATGGCGGCTGCCAGCGTTCCGTACACATTGGGCTTGATAGTAAAGTGTAGCACTACAGCAGGTTTCAGCTTTCTGTAGATTGACCAAAGCTCCAATAAGAGCGCAAAATCTTTGATTGGATTTGCCCCACGGCTATCCATTTTCACATTGTGATGAATACAGCCTATGTCGGTAAGAAAGTGGGTATAGTCGTCTTTAGGGGCAATGGTGTGTACTTCGTGACCTTCGGCAAGCAAAGATTTTATAAAATTCAACCTGAAATTGTAGATATTCCAGGATGTGTTTAATACAACAGCAACTTTCATAAGGACTCAGGTCAGGCAACTTCTTTTCGATGGTCAGTCGAATTGGTCGTCTAGGGGCTTTAATTTTTTGATCAATCCCTCAAATTTAATAAAAAGTAACCTGCCTAAGGCAGCATTCTGTTTTTTCTCTTTATTTCGCAGTCTATTTATAAATGACTGAAAAACAAACAATTGCTGTTTTGGTGGCCTTGGGCAATACCAAGTACCCAGATCTAGTAACCGAACACCTGGACGAACTCGCTTTTTTAGCTGAAACAGCCGGCATTAAAACCGGAAAGCGCCTTATTCAAAATCTGGAGAAACCTGATGGTAAATTCTTTATCGGAAAAGGTAAACTGGAGGAACTCAAGGAATACGTGCGGGCACTAGGGGCTAGCCATGTGATTTTTGATGATGACCTGAGCCCGTCCCAACTCAGAAACTTGGAGAAAGAATTGAATCCTAAAGAATTAGAGGCAAAGGTTCGCATTTACGACAGAAGCTTGCTGATCTTGGATATCTTCCTGCAAAGAGCGCAGACCTCGCAAGCTCGTACGCAAGTAGAGTTGGCCAGAAACCAATATCTGCTTCCGCGCCTAACCCGTATGTGGACTCACCTGGAACGACAACGTGGGGGAACCGGTACCCGTGGGGGTGCTGGGGAAAGAGAAATAGAAACCGATAGACGCATTATCAGGGATCAGATTTCTTTGTTAAAAGAAAAACTCAAAAAAATAGAAAGCCAACACGTTACGAAGAGAAAATCAAGGCAGAATATTGTAAGGGTTGCTATTGCCGGTTACACCAATGCCGGTAAGTCGACCTTGATGAACCTCTTGTCAGGCTCTGATATTTTAGCAGAGAATAAATTATTTGCCACGGTAGATGCCACCGTGCGCAAAGTCAATTTAGGCAACATCCCCTTTCTTCTTTCTGATACAGTAGGTTTCATCCGGAAATTACCTCATCACCTGATAGAGTCCTTCAAGTCTACCCTGGATGAAGTGCGCGAAGCAGACATTATACTGCATGTAGTGGATATCTCGCACCCTTACCATGAAAATCACATTGAAGTGGTATCAAAGACGTTGGCAGAATTAAATGCCGGTAATATCCCTGTTATTCTAGTACTTAACAAAGTTGATGTAGTAAGGGCACAAAGGCCCGACTTTGATGAAGAGGCAAGTAAGGGTTATTACCGGCAAATGGGATTTGAACAAGTAATCTTTATAGCTGCTGCCAAAAAGCTAAACATACAGGCTTTAAAACAAATGCTCTTCGAAGAGGTTAAAAAGAAACATACTTTGCTGTACCCTAACTATCTGGCCACCGGCTACGAGTTTTCATTCATGGATGGTGGAGAGCAGAGGTAATTTTATAATTTTGCATCCCTGGTCCCGTAGTTCAATGGATAGAATAGAAGTTTCCTAAACTTTTGATACAGGTTCGATTCCTGTCGGGACTACACTTTTAATACAGGATCAATTCCTGTATGCGAACCAATAAGACAGATGGTCTACCGCTGTCTTTTGTTTTTTTAATAGATTTACAGATTCCTACATACTATGTGCCCAATTCGCGTTGCTTTTGTTGTCTTGGCCTGTTCCATTCAATCGTTGGTAATGGCTCAGCCCACCAAAAAATTAATGGATCAGGGGGATAAACTCTATGCAAGACAGGATTTCATCAAAGCAAGGGCAGCTTTTCAGGCTGCAGAAAAAATAGATCCCAACGATGCTAAGATTCAATTGAAAATAGGACTCACCTATTTGTCCAGTTCACCAAAGTTTCAATCACTCAACCATCTGGAAAGAGCTTATAAACTTGATCAGGCCGTAGACCCTGATATACACTACTACCTGGGAGTTTCTAATCAATTAAATTTTCATTTTAAAAAAGCACAAAAGCACTTCGAATTATACAAAGAACGCAACAAGAGAATGGCGCCCATTTGTGATCATAAGATTGAAGAGTGTAAAAGGGCAGACTCACTGATGAATACTGCAGTATCCGCGATTGTGAAAGTGATGGACTGGCCAGTTAATTCTCCTTACGATGATTATGGACCACTCCTGAATGCATCTGAAGACAAATTAATTTTTACCTCTGCCCGCGACTCAAGCTTTTTCGACCGCAGAACAAAAACTCTTTTTGAAGAAATTTTTATCTCAGAATTGAAAGATGGTGTGTGGACCGCTCCTCAAAAAATCAGCAACAACATTAACAATCAATTTCACGATGCCGCTGCCTCATTAACACGAGATGGGAATACCCTTATTGTCTACTATGGCGAAGGGAATGGCGACTTATACCGATCTGATTATAACGGAGGCTCCTGGTCAAAACCGGTTAGCATGGGGCCTGAAATCAATGGGGCGGGTAGCAATGAAACATCGGGTTGCTTTACTCCTGATGGGCAAAGGTTCTATTTCGCAAGCGATAGGCCAGAAGGTTATGGCGGGCTGGATATTTACTTTGTTGAAAAAGATAAGTTCGGTGACTGGACAAACCCGGTAAACCTTGGCCCTGACATCAACACACCAGGTAATGAAGATGCTCCCTTCTTACACACCGATAGCGTGATTTATTTTGGATCTGATACGCATCCTGGTTTAGGAAGCTATGATATCTTCAAAGCAGTTAGTGTAAATGGTAAATGGCAAAAACCTGAAAATCTTGGCTACCCAGTTAACACAGCCGAATATGAAAACTTCTTTCACTTAACTGATGATAAAAAAAGAGGCTACTATGCTTCTGTGAGGCAAGAAGGAAGTGGCAGAACCGATTTATGCATGGTAACTTTTCTTGAACCCGAGGTTACTGTCGTTGATATAGAAAGTGAAGAGGCAGAAACAATGCCTCAACCTGCTTCAGATGAATTTGTAGATCCACTCATCAGTCTGCAAAAGGATTTAGGGATCGCCACTGCTTTAAAAGGTACTGTTATCGATGCGCAATCATCATTGCCATTACGGGCTCAAATTGTTTTGATTAATAATGAAACCAACACCATTGTCTCAAGGGTATACTCCAATCCTGCTAACGGTCAGTTTACAATTGATATACCACATGGTGGAAACTACGGTATCAATACATCAGTGGATGGTTATCTATTCAACTCTATGAACTTTGAAGTGCCTACCTTTTCAGAGTATGTTGAGATTGACACACATATTTTAATGGCAAAGGCAGAAACAGGTTCTAAGGTTGTATTGAAAAACGTATTCTTTGATAGTGGAAAATCCGACTTGAAAAAAGAATCAATCGCGGAAATGGATCGCATACTAAATCTGCTAACCAAGAATCCGAATTTACGCTTGCAGGTAAACGGCCATACGGACAGCGATGGAGATGATAACTTTAACAAACAGCTTTCTTTGAAAAGAGCACAATCGGTTGTTGACTACCTGATAAATAACGGTATCGACAAAAATCGACTAGTAGCAGTTGGTTTTGGGGAGGAAAGACCCCTCGTATCGAACGATGATGAAATGGAGGGAAGAGAGATTAACAGAAGAACTGAATTAGAGATCATCAGTAACAACAATCCCTAATTCAGTTACTCACTTTATCCGTAAATATCATTTAAGATCTTGGCAAGCCGTACACCACTCTGCTGAATGCGCAGCTTTACAATGTCGAAGTATTTATACGAATATTCATAGCCCATTTTACCATCACCATAGTCGTACACCTGCTTGCGATAGCTAATGCTCTCTTTAGCCCAGTCACGCACGGAGGTACTTTGCCACTTTGTTAAATCCTGGGCATTGGGTGAACCAATCCAATTAGCAAATTCAGAGTAGCTCAAGCCCTTGTCTTCAATCATATCGCTGTCCCATACACGATGTAAATTACTATCGGCACGAAACCACATTACTTTAACACTATTGCCGCCTCGGTCGGGGCCCAAACCAACGTGCAGAGGCTGATGGATATCCCCAACTAAATGGATCAACATCTTCACGCGAATCATCTCATCTTTTCCTTTGTACTTGCCCGACTTCAGTTCTGCCACAATTTGTTCGATGGCGGCAATCACATCTCCCTTGGGGTTTTTCTCGCTTTGTTCGTAGGACTGACCATCAGGAATGGTTACCCAGTGCCAATCATATGAGTAACGAAATGTAGAGTCTGAACGAATCTCATCCATCCAGGTGCTAACCATCGATATGGATTCGCCATTTAAAACACGGTTGATTTCCTTTTTGGCCTTTTTAGAAAGGTGTTTTTCGGCCAAGAGGCCCATGGCACGGTGCCCAGTTTGCCCCCAGCCAAAAGCCTGAAGCGAAACAAAAAGCAATACTATTATGCGGATTGACATTTTCATGACGCAAATTTCCATTAAAACTCATGAATGCAAAACTGAGTCAGTATAAATTAACCTATATTTCATAAACGGTAAATATTATGGCTCATTCCATTAAACTAACCGCTTTTCTTGTTGCTAACCAGTTAGACATTAAAGGCATTAAAGCTTTTCTGGAAATAAAGCCCAATGCCGATACTTCATCAGAGTTATTTTACAAGCTTAGTGAAACAAAGTACCAATACTACTTCAATTTTGGCGTAGCACTTTTCTGTGGTTTTACAGAGGAAGAAATGAAATACGCGCTGAAAACGATTCAGCCTTATCAGCGAAATCCGCTTACTTCTTCGCTGCGAGACGATTTTATGATAGAAGTGGAAGTGGGGGGTACAGCCAAATTTGATTTTGATAAAATGGTGGTGGGCCGAATGGACGACACCATTGTGCGGATCGCCATGTTTAACCTTGCTCAATCCCTGGCCATTGATCATCATCATATTGTGGCTGAAAATCTATTGAAAGAGGTAAAGGGTTTTGCCGGCCAACTCGAGCATAGCGGCACCCTTAACATCGGAAGAAAAAGTATGTTGCGTTTTTTAGGAAGAGCGCTCAACACACAAAATGATATTGCTGAAAACATTTACATTTTTGATGCACCCGAACTGGTATGGGATGATGAATACCTTGATAAACTACACCAAGGTTTGAGCAAGCACTTTGATTTGCGTATGCGCTTTTCTGAGCTAGAATATACGCTCAGAATTATTGAAGATAATCTCAGGGTGTTCAGAGAAATCTATAACCAACGAGAAAGCAGTCGGCTGGAGTGGATTATCATTATCTTAATTCTTTTCGAAGTATTTGATCTCATCATCAGTAAAATTCTTCATGTGCTTTAAAAATTAAAAGGTGCCGGCATCCATTATTATTACTTGCGAGCATGGAGGTAGTCAGATACCCATTAGATTTCGTGCGGCCTTTAGCACAGCGGATGTCGCCATTATAGAAAAGGCATGGGACCCTGGGGCACTTGACCTTGCCATGTCTCTATCACAATTACTTGAAGTACCCTGTTATAGTCACCAAACTTCGCATGCACTGGTTGATGTAAACCATTCCCTGGGCCATGAAACGCTATTTTCATCATCATCAGAAAATTTAAGCGATGCCGATAAGCAATTGATTTTAGAGCGATACTACTTTCCGTACCGCTTAAGAGTGGAGTCTGCCATAGCCATGGAAGATAAACCTGTACTGCATATTTCAATACACACGGTGGCTGAAAGTGCTTTCGACATAATACTTTTTTATAGTGGCGATAGATCCTTTGAATTGGAGAAGGCAAAAAAGCTTAATGAAATACTAATCACAGCTAACACTACACGAACATATCAACTGTTTGATGAAGCTGTTACAAAGCACGATTCCTTCGTTAAGTACCTGCGCACACGCTTTCAGGACGAAGAGTACGCGGGCTTAACGCTTGTTATCAACAGCACACTTACCGAACAAGAAAGTATGGATTCGTTATTGAATGATTTGGCAAGCGCTTTAAACGCCTTGCGCACTTGAGTCTTTCAAATCCTGTAGTAAGGATTGCAGTTTTTCTAAATGATTTCCATATAGCTTTTTCAGATACCAATTGGTAAACACCAATGATACCGTCATGATGAGCCCTGCCAATAAAACAAGCTTTAAAATCATTTGAGGATCTGTTAAACGATGCATGAAATTATCAAAGCCACGTTCCAGGGCAGCGAATAAAATACCGAGTATAAAATACACAGGGTATAAAACCAGGTAGCTCGTTTTATAAAACTGTAAGTAGGCTTTTAAATCGATAATTAAATTCTCCAGGTTCTCACGAATGTTTTGTTGCGAAGGGTCGAAGTGATTGAGTAGCTGAATTTTTTTAACGTAATAAACCAAATACGCCAGAAACAAAATTAACAATGAAACGATTGACCATTTCATGGCTCCACTTGGCAAGGTAAAGGCGTAGTACAGCATAATGCCACCAAAGACAATGGTAAGCGTTAGCTCAAACCACACACTGCGTTTCAATTTTGCAACAATGGAATTACTGCTCCCCTTTAACATAGCCGCTATCTCCTCTGCCTGCTTGGCAGGAAATGGCCGTGTGTTTTTCCAAATCGATTTTAACTCATCTAATTCCATAATCACGGAGTCATCAGTTTCCTTAGTTTCTCCCGAATGCGATTCATGCGCACCCTTACATTGTTTTGTGTAATACCAATTGTCTCAGCAATTTCTTCATAGGGTATTTCGTCCAGTGCCATCATAATCATGGCCCTTTCTATTTCGGTAAGCTGCCGTATGGCCCACTGCAACTTCTGATAGCTCTCTTCCCGGGTGTCATCATCATCATCTGAAAAATTGAAATGCCTTTCGTGAATATCTTCTGTCTTAATAGACCTGCCCTGTTTACGTAAACCTGAAATGGCTGTGTTAAGTGCAATGCGGTACATCCAGGTGGTGATCTTGGCCTCTCCTCTAAACGTTGGAAAGGATCTCCACAACTGAAGCACTATTTCCTGAAAGAGGTCGTTACGGGCATCACGATCATTTTCATAAAGCATGCAAACTTTATGAATAAGACCTTGATTCTCGTTAATAAGGTTTACGAAGGGTTTTTCTGATTCGACCACGCGGTAAAGCGATTCAGGTTGATATGTCGAAAGATAAGAAGGAAAATTACTTGCTTACGCAAAATTGATGGAGCCCCCCCTTTGAGCTGCCTGTCAATAGGCTGAAGACTAGTGTTTCTTTTCTTCTACCCGCTCAAGATTGAACAGGTCGTTCAATACTTCGGTAAGGGTTTCGGCTTCCCCACGCTTGCAGGCTGCTTTCAATTGAAGCACAGGGTACTTCAAAATCTTCTGCATGAGTGAGCGGCTCATCTCTTCAAGTTTCTCAGCCTCTTCAGGCTTGGCGTTTTTAAGAAAGCGAGCAATTTCTTCTTTGCGGATTTGCTCAAGTGTGTTTTTTAATTTTTGAATGGTAGGCGACACCACCATTTCTTTAGACCAATCTTCGAAATCGGCCATCGCTTGTGCAATAATGCCCTGCACCTGTGGAATGGATGCTTTTCTGCGTTCTACCGTTTCATTGGTTTTCTCCTGCATGTCGTCCAGATTATAAACGATCACACCGGGAATTTCTTCCAGGGTAGGCTCCACACTGCGTGGCATCGACAAATCGATAAAAAACTTATGAGAAACGATGTTGATTTTACTCACCAATTCACGGTTGATCAAAGGGTTTTCACCTGATACCGAGCTAATAATTACGTCTGATTGCTGAATTTCGGTTAGCAAGTTATCAAGGCCCCCGAATTTAAAACCACACTTGGTAGCCAGTTTCTCTGCCTTATCAACAGTTCTGTTAAGTACTGTAACATTCTTAATGGCCGATTCCTGCAGGTTCAAACAAACATCCTGACCAATTTCGCCAACGCCAACTACCAATACTTTAGGTTCGCGGTAGCCTGTTGTCACATCTTCTGCCAGTTCTTTGGCTGCATAAGAAATGGATGCGGCCCCATCGCGGAAAGCTGTTTCCTGCACTACACGCTTATTAGCATAAAAAATTGTGTGCATTAAACGATGCAGAAAGGGACCTGCCATGTTTTCATCGGCCGTCCACTGGTAGGCACTTTTTACCTGACCTGATATCTGCAAGTCGCCCACCACCTGGGCATCTAAACCTATAGAAACCTCAAAAAGATGCTGAACGGCCTCCCGATCGTTCAATTTTTGAAAATAAGGCTCAAAATCAAGATTAATCCCCTTGATAAGCCTGAGCCCTTTGAAAATCTCCTGGGCATAATCCTTATCAGAATTGTAATATATCTCAGTCCGGTTGCAGGTTGATACCACCAATACATCGCTGGCAGTAGTGTAATCACGCACAAATTGCAATAGCTGCTTTACCCCCGCCTCGTTCAAAGACACCAATTCACGCACAGCCACAGGGGCTGTTTTGTAGGTAAGTACTAATGATCTAAAATTCCCGTTCATCGAACCACAAAAGTAAGGCCTCTCGAATTACTGGAAGTGATGAAAATCACAAGAAATGTTATTTAGAATTAATTTAAACAAGTTCTTCATTTGATTTTGAGCAGCCATCGCTGCGTACTATTTTAGTTGCCAGATGGGCCTCCAAGCAGTATGAAACTTCGCAAAATTGTGCGCAATTTTTTTGGTTTTTCCCGAGCCGAAACCAATGGACTTTTGATCCTATTACCACTCATGATATTTGTCATTTTTTCAGAACCGCTGTACCGGCATTGGCAAATTCAGCAGGCAAAAGATTTCAGTGCTGATAGTAAACGGTTAGACAGTCTCTTGGTTGTGATGAATGCTGACATGATTGATTCTACACACTTTAGACCACCTGCGCACAGACCTTTTGACCCCAATAAGGTTGATGAGCAGGATCTCCTGGCAATGGGGTTCTCTTCACTGCTTGCCAAAAGAATTGATAACTACCGAAAAAAGGGAGGGCGTTTCACCATCAAAAAAGATTTACTGAAGATGTACGGCATGGATACTGCCCTTTATGAATCATTGTTGCCCTACATTCAACTGCCGGCATCACTTCCCATCAATCAAAAAGTAAATCTGGCTTCCGATAAGAAGAAAGCACTGCAGGAAAAAATAAAGCAAGACCTCAACAAAGCCGATACAGCGGCCCTCAAAAAGATTTATGGCATTGGTGAGAAGCTTTCCTTACGCATTGTGACTTACCGAAACAACCTTGGCGGTTTTATTCATGAGAATCAACTACGTGAGGTCTACGGACTTGACAGCCTCGTGGTGGATCGTATTTTAAAAAGATTTTATGTGGATCAATCCTCCAAACCCATCAAACTTAATTTGAACACAGCCACAGAGGAAGAACTTTCGAAACACCCATACATACGCTACAAAATAGCTGGGGCCATTGTGGCGTACCGCTTTCAGCATAAACACTTCCAGGCTATCGATGACTTGTTGAAAATAAAATTAATTGATGCGGGCAATTTTGAGCGCATGAGGCCCTATCTATCGGTAGGAGAATAGAGGGCCATCTCCATGCCTATCATACATTTTTTGCGGATAGGTTCCCAACGGTATTCACCTAAAATTCCGTCCTTTCTGATCACACGATGGCAAGGTATCAGGTAGGCAATGTGGTTAGCCCCTACAGCAGAACCAACGGCCTGCAAAGCTTTGGGTTGATGGATAGCTTGCGCTACTTGTTGATAGGTGCTTACAGAACCAGGAGGAATGCGCAACAAAGCTTCCCAAACTTTTACCTGAAAGTTTGTACCCTTTACCAATACATGCAGCTTATGATTTGCTTTATGTTTATCAAAAATCCTATCAACAAAGGCTTGGGTTCTTTGTTCATTCTGAATCAGCGTAGAATTTTCCCAATGGGTTTGCAAGCGATTCAGCTCAACTTCGCGCTGCTCAGGTGCTGTAATAAAAGAGAGCCAACAAATGCCCCTGCTACTTGCACCAATCAAAGCAAGTCCATAGGGCGTCTCATGAAAACCCACATCAATCTGCAAACCCTTTCCGCCTTGCTTATATTCTTGGGGCGTAACAGCCTCCAAAGAAGTAAAGAGATCATATATACGCGCCTGGCCAGAAAGACCTGCATCGTTTGCCAAGGCCATAAGGTTGGGCGCTTCCTTCAATCGCTGCTTTAAATAATCTACTGTCAGGAATTGCATAAAGCGCTTTGGACTGATCCCTGCCCATTCACTAAACAGGCGTTGAAAATGATAGGGACTTACAGAAGCCTCCTCTGCAACTTCTAACAAGCTTGGTTGTTTTAAGAAGTTTTGCTCCAGGTATACTATGGCCTTTTCAATACGCTGGTAATTGTATTCATCCTGATTAGCCATGCTTAAAGCTATAAAATTGCGGATTCAAAAATCGAATAAAAGAATAAGTCACTCAACCGAAAACTTGCTATTCATCTTCTGTCAAAAGTTTATCTTTAACGGAGCAAAAACATGATTGAGGCGCAACCTTCTGTGCATTGGCTGGGTATTCGGATTGACGAACCCATGACTACCCTTACCGATTTACTGGTGAGTGCTGTTTGTTTTTACGCGTATTTCAAACTTCGCAAGCTTGATGCTAAAAGCAAAGGCCTGATTTATTTTCGTTATTACTTTTTATTGATGGGTCTTGCCACCTTGCTGGGTGGTGTTATCGGTCATGCTTTTTTATATGCCTTTAGTTTCAGCTGGAAACTACCCGGCTGGGTTGTGAGTATGTTTTCGGTGGCCTTCATTGAACGCTCTGCCATTGACTATGCAAAAGCTTACATTCCAAAAAAAGTAGGCAGTTTTTTCTTACGCCTTAACATTATTGAGCTCATTACTATTATGACAATTACACTCTACACCCTTAATTTCAAATGGGTAGAGTTTCATTCAGGCTATGGTTTACTGGCCATTGTTTTTCCCTTTCATGCTTTTGTCTATTTCAAAACGAAAAATAAGGGTAGCAAAACTATTATGCTGGCTGTAGGCATCGCCTCCATTGCTGCCCTTGTTTTTATGAATAAAGTCGCTGCGCATGTATGGTTCAACCACCTTGATATCAGCCATACTTTAATGGCCGTAGCCGCTTATGTTTTTTACAGAGGAGCCTTGCAGCTCTATCCGATTGAAAAATAGCCATGAACAAAATATAGCTGTCTCGGTTTTTCAAACAACAGACTTCAATATTTTTGCAACGCTATGAAACTGACTCCCGATATCAAGCTTAAAAAACTTATTGTTGTTGGCGACCGTGTATTAATAAAACCGGCAAAGAATGCCGACAGAACGGCCAGTGGTTTATACTTGCCTCCCAGCGTACAAGAAAAAGAAAAAATTCAAAGCGGCAATATCATTAAAGTCGGCCCAGGCTACCCCTTACCCTTACCAACTGATGATGAGCCTTGGAAAGAGCGTGATGAGCAAATAAAATATTTACCCCTGCAAGCCCAGGAAGGTGACTTAGCCATCTTTCTGCAGAAAGGTGCTATTGAGGTTATGTACGAGGATGAAAAGTATTATATCGTTTCTCAGGCTTCTATTCTGATGCTTGAGCGCGAAGAAGAACTCTAAGAAGATTATGAGAGGTCTTTCCTTCGATGTATTACGCACTGCCAAAAAGTACAAGCTCATTAATTATGGCGAGCGTCATGATTTTATTATTGAAGATATCCTCGCCAATGGGGATTTTAAGGTGAAGGATATCCATACACTTGAGCGATACTTATTAAAGGACCTGATCCGTTATGGAAAGGGGCCCGATTTTGAGATCAGAGAGCTCGAGTAAGTTAATTTCGCCCAAGCAGGATTGCACATTTTTTAGACTTTGTGCCCCTGCTTTTGTTTCTTTACATCTCTTTTCACCATTCGGTGCGCTTAAAACGAGGTATTTATGCAGGATTTAAAGATTTCACTTATTCAGTCCGATATTAATTGGGAGGACATTGGCGCAAACCTAGCCATGTTCGAAGAGAAAATCTGGAGAATTTCCGGCCCTACGGACGTAATCGTACTACCCGAGATGTTTACCACAGGCTTCACCATGAATGCCCATAAACATGCTGAAATGATGAATATGCGCACCTTTAAATGGATGCGCCAAATGGCAGAACAAACTGGGGCATTAATATTAGGCAGTTACATCTGCAATGTGCATGATCGGTACTACAACCGCCTTTTATGGATGGAGCCTAACGGCCAACACAAGACCTACGATAAGCGCCATCTGTTCAGAATGGCCAATGAACACAAAACCTACTCACCGGGCGAAAGTACTTTAGTTGCCAGCTGGAAGGGTTGGAGAATTTGCCCGCAAATATGCTACGACTTGCGCTTTCCGGTATGGAGCCGTAACCGCTTCGACTATGAAAGTCAGAAATTAAATTATGATGTATTGCTGTACGTAGCCAACTGGCCTCAGGTACGCATTAACGCTTGGGAGACTTTGCTGCGTGCACGCGCAATCGAAAACCTAAGTTATGTAATAGGGGTAAACCGTGTAGGTATAGATAATGATGGCATGGAATACAACGGTAACTCTGCTGTAATCGGGCCAAAAGGCGATACTATTTTTTCTATTGATGGCGTTGAAGCGGAGAAGACGATTGAGTTGAGCGCTAATGCTTTGCTTGCCTTCCGCGATAAATTTCCAGCCTACCTGGATGGTGATGATTTCTCGATAGAGCAAGGAGAATTTGAAGAAGATTTTAATTAAGCATCATCAAAAAGGGTCTGTTTAAAGACCCTTTTTAATTACAACCTTATTTGCTTTACCGCTAACTCTGCTTCCAGCATCGCAGCTCTTTCCATGGCACTTTTCTGTTCGGTAATGTCGCGGCTTACCACGGCACAACCGATCACTTCTTCTTTATCATCTAAAATTGGCTCAACAAAAACTTCAAGGTATAAGGTTTTGTCCCCTACCTTTCTCTCTTCCGTAAAATGTAATCGTTCGCCTGCCAGTCCTTTGTCGTAACGTGGCTTCCATACTTTTTGTGCCTCTTCCGAAAGCACCTCCATGATCAGCTTTCCTTCACTCAGTTCTACACCAGTAGCCTTGAAACGATTGCGCAGCGTTTTATTGGCTATCAGAATTTTGTACTCACGGTCAATAGCAAAATAAGAGTCGTTGGTAAAGTTGATCAGGGCATTGATAATAAAGCCTCTGCGCAGTGTTTCATTTTCTGCTTTATGGCGCTGGGTAACATCTCTGGATACAACCGAAAGGCCAAATACAGCTCCCTTCACATCAACCATGGGATTGATAAAATACTCTCTAAAAGAGTCTTCTCCTTTCACAGAACTTTTTAACACAAATTGTAAATGCTCACCGGCTAAAGCGCGATCGTAATGTGCTTTCCATTCATCGCGCACAGCACCCAGAGTTTGCAGGGCATCTGCACCCACCTCCAAATTTTCGTATTGCGTTCCTTTATACCTTTTACGCAATGCATCGTTCATCACTATAATGCGATAGTATTTGTCCATCGCAATGATTGAGTCTGTTGTTGCATTGATAAGCGAGTTGAGGTTATTCTGCTTTTCGCTTACCTCTCTGGTTTGCTCTGACAACATGCGTTGAGCCCGCTCCATTTCTTCTTGCGTAGCCTGCATCTCCTCCATATTCTGCCGCATCTCCTCCTCCTGCGCTTTCATTTGTTCCGTCATCATTTCAGCTTGCTCCAGCAACTCTTTGTTGCGCTCATTATTGCGCGAGTTCAATATGGTAGAGGCAATGCTTTCACCTACCTTCTCAAGAAACTCTATTTCATATGCTTCGAATTTTTTGAAAGAGGCCATCTCAAGTACGCCTACTACGCGCTCTTCATTTTTGAGAGGTACTATGATAATAGCACGCGGATTTGATTCACCCAGACCAGAGGTTATGGTTATATAGCCCTCCGGTATGTCTGTCATATAAATCGTTGATTTTTCGATGGCTGCCTGCCCCACTAGACCCTGTCCCATTTCAATCCGCTTTTCAAGAAATTTCTTTCGGTTCCAGGCACGTGAACTGATCAATTTTAGATGTTCATCATGGGTACCCCCTTGCTCTAAGGTAAAGATGGAGCCTTGGTTGGCCTTCATATAGCTAATGATCTCGGTAAGGACCGAGTCGCACAAGGTTTGCAATTCATTAACATGAGTCCTTAACAACTCTCCGATATTAGCCAACCCCAGGGTCATAAATTTTTCTTTGGATTCCCGCTCATCGGCTTCCAATAGGCTTTTGCGCATGCTTAGCAAAGAGTGACCCAGGCTATCCGGATGCTCAGAAGGATACTCGGCTTTCAACTTTCCCTGGCTGATGCTTTCTGCGAATTGCTGATTACTTTCAATCAAAGCCAACTGCTTTTTCATTTGACTTGCTTGTTCTGCCGCCTCACCTGTTTGTCGATGCTGCAATTCAGACCACATGGCACAAAGCACTGTATAGGCTGCTACTATCAACACATGCAAGGTGTAATCTCCAAATGAAATGGGGCCACTTTGCATCAGAAAAGGTTGTACCCATTCATGTTCACTTTTAAAATGAAGGATTGAAACAAAAAACAGATGCAGGAGAGCAGCAGGCACCAGTACCTTCCAATCTTCATAAAAAAGTAAGATGGTTAGCACCACAAAATAGAAAAAATGAGAGGCTTGTAAACCCTGAAGTTGATAATGAAACTGTATGGTGAATCCCGCAAGGATAAGACCGTTTAAATATCGGTTGTAGGCCCCCAAAGCCAAGGGTACAAAAAATAAGGCCAGCAAAGCAATGCCACCCACAAGACCAGCCGACCAGGTATTGTAAAAGGCTGCCAGTAAAATTCCAATGAAGAAAAAGGAAAAGGTAGCTCGCTTGGCGATAGCGTTGGCCTGATCTGTTACTTTTTGATAGTAAGGAGCCAGCTCAACTGCATTCAGGTGATTCATAGGTTTGGGCTAATCTACAAATGAAAAGAAAGATCAATTCACTTGAAAGCCATCAGTATAAAATTATTGGGCTATTCCACTTTTTGAAGCTTTCTTAGGCTTGGCGCCCTCCAGGCTGTAAGTCCAGCGGTGAGTAAAGTCATGCACCCACCAAATACCACCGAGGGAACAAGTCCTAGCAGTCGTGCCGCCACGCCCGATTCGAACATGCCAATCTCGTTTGATGAGCCAATAAAAATGTTATTAACGGCAGACACTCTCCCTTTCATGTTTTCGGGTGTTAATGTTTGCAGTAAAGTGCTACGAATAATAACACTGACACCATCAAAACAACCACTCAACATCAGTAAGGTAAGTGACAGCCAGAAGCTGGTAGATAACGAAAAAGCTATCATGCAAACACCAAAGCCCGCCACTGACCACAATAATTTCTTTCCAATGTTTCTATTAATCGGATGGTGCGCAAAATAAAAGGCAACGAGCAAGGCTCCAACAGAAGGTGCAGATCGCAATAAGCCAAGTGCTTCAGCACCTGCATTCAGTACTTCTTTGGCAAAGATCGGCAGTAATGCAACGGCCCCACCAAACAATACTGCAAACAAATCCAGTGAGATGGCTCCGAGAATGATCTTATTTTTAAATACAAACTTCAACCCGGCTTTAATCTTTTCACTGGTGCTTTGTTCTTCTGTTGCAGGGGGTAAGGGTTTGTACGATACAAAAGAAATCAGTATGAGGGCCGTGCATATTAAAGCAACATCTACGACATACGCTGTCTGTAATCCAAAAAAACCATAGACAAATCCACCCAAAGCCGGGCCAGCGATCAAAGCGGTTTGCCAAAAGCTGCTATTCCAGGTAATGGCATTTTTAAAAACTTCTCGAGGCACCAACTGAGGCATATAAGCAAAATTGGCTGGGGTTAAAAAACCGCGGGCTATTCCACTAAAAAAAATAACCATATAAATGGGCACTACTCCATATTGGAATGTCAACGCATCTGCCTGGAGGCTAAATACTAAAAGCGCTACCGAGCAGCCTACTAGTATTGAAATACAGATAAGTATTATTTTTTTTCGTTGAACGATATCTGCCACATGGCCTGCATAGAGAGAAACAGCAATTGATGGCAAGGCCTCAGCCAATCCAATTAAGCCAAGCGACAAAGGGTCATTGGTAATTTCATATACTTGCCACCCCACCACTACAGCCTGGAGGTTAATAGCCAGGGTGATAAAAAAGCGAGCAGAGACAAACAGACGAAAGTCTTTTACCTTAAGGGCCGCATAAGCATCATGCTTGCTCATATTATAATTGCTCTATTACTGAAAGGGCTTTTTGCAATCTTATTTCAGGAGTTCCAGATAGCTCGGTATAAACAAGATCAAGAGACTTTAAAGTGTCTCTGTATAAACTCATTAATTGCCCGCGTTGTTCAGGATGTTCCCGTAAGGGATCATCTTCCCAGGGAATATCAATGTTAGTCAATAGATAAGCGTCATACTTTCTATCCTTTAGCAATGTCAAAATCGCTGGATCACAATCACCATACTTAAATTCGCTCCAGATTTTGATAACAACCAAATTTGTATCACAGACCAACAAAGATTTCGTTTGAGTGGCAATAGTATCTTCTAAAGCTAATTGACCTTGCGCAATCAATAGTAAGTCTGCTTGCTGATAGGGTCGATCCAATGCATCTAAAAATTCACGCGCATACTCTGGTACCCAATTAGTTTTGCACACTTGGGCCAATGCTTTTGCCAAAGAACTTTTGCCAGTACATTCAGGGCCAACGATGGCAATTCGTTTAAGTTGGGTCATCTGTTGAGGGCTATGCGCATCTACAGTGCGAAAATGATGGTAATTTCGTTAAAACTATAAGGTTCTTTATCTTTCCCATAAATATTTACCCGTGAACCGCAGAACAGTACTCAGGCACTTAGGTTTTGGCATGTCAGCAGGATTGGTGCTGCCCAGTATATTATCTTCTTGCATCAGCAACGATCCTGGCCCAGAGGTAGCTTACGATGGTGTTGTAGCCATTATTGGGGCTGGTGCTGCAGGGCTCTTTGCTGCTGATATATTAAGAAGCAAAGGTGTAAAAGTGCGGGTGTTTGAGGCCAATAATCGAGTAGGAGGACGCATTTACTCGATACGTGCTTTTAATACTGAATTCAATTCATTTCCCAGACAGGATTTCCCTATTGAAATTGGCGCAGAACGAGTGCTCGGTACGGATGCGGCATGGGCCGAGGTTATCAAATTGCTGCGTGTACCAACGGTAGATTTTAAAAGCTTATCTACACCTCAATACATTATTGACAGCACTTTGCGTAGCGAAGCAACGGCATTATTGGATAGTGACTTTAATGCTGCTCAGAATTTTGTGAATGCCCTCAGCAACCAAACAGGCAGTACCATTAAAAATGCAATTACCACACAAGGCATTAATACGCGTGTTCACGGTGTGCTCAACTCTCTCATTGGAAATCAGTACGGAACTAACAATGAAAGCCTAGGTGCAAGCGGTCTTGCCGAAGCTTTAGGAAAACGCACGCGCAATACAGATGAGTTGATTTTGCGCGACAATCCTATGCAGGATATTTTGATATCGCGCTTTGCACAGACCGTAGAAAAAGTTGAACTCAATAAAAAAGTAACACGAGTCGTAAATCAAGGCGACACCATCGACCTATCTGTTACAAACACTCTGGATGCAAGCGAGGAAATTGTTACGGTAAATAAAGTAATCATAGCTGTTCCCTTGTCTATTCTTAAAAACGAAGAAATTGTATTTAGTCCGGCTCTGCCTCAAGCTAAGCTTAGTGCCATGGCAAAAGTTGGTATGGATGCGAGCATGCGCGTAGTACTCGATTTCAGACAAAACCTTTGGGGAGATGATACGAATTTCATTCTTGGCGGAAATAAGGGGCCGCTCTATTTTAATGCAGGTGTTGGCCGAAGTGAATTCAACAAAATATTATCAGTAACCATTAACGGACCTAAAGCTGCCGAGTTGGGCGCCTTAGGCAACAATGCTGTTAATGAACTTGTGCTTGAACTCGATAGTATTCTTGATGGCAAGGCATCTGCGAATGTAAAGGACTCCTTCATTATAAAAGATTGGGCGGCCGACCAGTTTATTAAGGGTGGGTACTCCTATCCAATCAATGGTGGTGGAGAAGCAGACAGAGTCAGCTTGGCCGAAGCCATAAATGATAACCTATTCTTTGCTGGTGAAGCGACTGATCTTCAGGGTGATTGGGGCACGGTAAATGGTGCACTTAATTCGGGTGAACGCGCTGCGTTAGAAGTAATTGATGCCATTCTTAATCCAGTGGCTTAATAACGGCAAGTGTAGAGAGCCGAAGGACTACTTGCTAAACTCTATACTACCCCAACTTAATTTTGAAAACCTAACTGACTAACTCCCGCGGCCCAGTATAATTCAGCTTTATTCTTTTCATACTCACTTAATACTTTTAGGTACTTAGCTTGTGCCTGAATTAGCTTCTCTTGTTGAATATTGATTTTAAACAGATCGCTTTCGCCATTATCAAGGTTAAGAAATTCTGCTTGAAGAATTCTCTCATAATTACTCACCATAGAGCCGAGTTGATCAATCATCGTAGCAGTAACATTAATTGTATTGTACGCTGCATCAATACTATTAAGCACTTCGCGCTCGGCTAAACTCTTTTCAAATTTAGTAGATGATATTTTCAACTTGGTTTGATTAAGCTTTGCGCGTTCCTTTCTCAGAAAAACAGGAAATGCGAAATCAAGTCCAAGCTTATAATCTTCTCCAATATTAAGAGAAGGATTCCATCTCGGATCGAAAGGCTGATTCAAGAACGCATAGTTTAGATCGAGTGTTGGCTTTAAAAATTCTAAGGCAAGCTTACGATCCAAATCCAGCTGATTCAGCTTTATAGACAATTTTTGTAATTCAGGGTGATTGTTCTGAGCTTGGCTCCTCAATTCGTCTAATTCGCCTTGTGTAAGCGACCACAGTTCTGCAGGTCGTACCGGCACCCAATCGGTTGGCAGGAGTAAAGGATTCGATAAGCTATCCCACAAATAGGTAGATAGTTGTATACCTGAATTCCTAAAAGCAAGCAATGCTTCCTGGCGTTGTACCAATCTTTCTTGCAAGGTAATTTGCGCCTGTACAGTATCTATCACGGCTGCTTCTCCCTGTACGGCATTTATCTTAACCCGTCTGAAAATTTCCTGGGCAATATTCACACCATTGCTTTGTATTCTATAATTGTAGTAAGCGTAATACCATTGCCAATAATCTTTAGTAGCCACCAATAAGAGTTTGTTGATTAGCTTGACCTGCTCAGCTTCGGTAAGTGACTGAAAAAGTTCTGCCTGTCGCAAAATAGTTCTGCGCTCATCGGTTATCAAACCACGCCCCAAAGGCATAGAGATGCCAGCGTAGAATTGCTGGTAGTTAAAATCAGAATTGATATAATTTTCCGGATTAACGAATTGTCCTTCATTGCGCTGGAACCCCACTTTAGGATCAAAGGGTAGAATAGATGGAAACTTGATGGCACCATTTAATAAATCATAGTACTCGGTCCCCTTCAGATTTTTTTGTTGATAGGATAATTCCAATTTAGGATCAAACTGTCCCCTGGCTAAACGTATCTCCTGTTTAGCAAAATCTGTTAACAAATAAGTTTGCTTGGCCGAAGGATGGTTCTGTAAAATCAAATAATATAAATTATCCAAAGTAAAAACTTTAGCATTATCCGGAACCTGAAAAATAGAATCCTGTTGAGCACTTGTTTTAAAAGTGAACAATAAAAGGAGTAAGCATAAGATGTTTTGCCTATAGGCAACAGTAATACTGCTACGCTTCATCATCTTCATTACTCTTTTCTTTCTTTTCCTTTTTTTCAATCACCTCATCCAAAGGCTCCTCATACAAGCTAGGAGGGAATCCGTTAAGTTGTCGCCAGATTTCATACCAAATAGGTACATCGTTAAGCATGACCCATGCTTTAATGCCTGAACCTACTCTGAGTTGCTTGGGCCATTCCTCATCTTTGTCATCAGGAATTACCAATAACCTGAATTCACCTGGCTTACTGCTTACATAATCAATCACCTTCACGGTTCCACCAAAAGTACCCACCGATACGCTGGGCCATCCTGAGAATTGCAAAGCGGGCCATCCATCAAACTGAATACGAACGTGTCTGCCCTTCTCAACCAGCGGCACATCCATTGCCTTTATATTCAACTCAACTGCCAAATCAGATACATCTGGCATAATGGTGCAGATGGGATCACCCTCTTTTACAGTTTCTCCGAGACCGGCCTGAATAGTCCGTACCACAAATCCTGCTTGCGGAGCAAGTATCTGATAACGCTCATTACGAATTTTCATATTAGCCAGTTCGTTGCGCATCTTGGCAATAGCACCTTCGGTATCGTACAAATCTGCTTGTGTCGCACTTAGTTCCGATTCGGCCTTGCTTATTTTGTCCATGTACTCAGCCTGCACTCGGTCTAATTCAATTTGAGCATTCAAATAATCGGCTTGCGCCCCTTGAAATTTGTATTCGTAATCCTGAAACTTTGTTAGCGGAATGTTTCCTGCTTCATACAATTTCTTGTTGCGTTGGAATTGATTCTCTGCATTTTGAAAACGTACTTTTTCAGCTTCCAGTTTGGCTTTACTTTGTTCCAACTTATTGCTGAGCGAAGCCCTTAAGGCAGCTATTTGTCTTCTCAATGCGCTAGCCTTACTTTCCTTTGATTGCAGGCTGCTCTCCTTAGCACTTAGCTGTTCACGAAGACGTTGTAATAACTGTGGATCAAAATATTTCTCCTTTACTTCTCGGATGGTTACAATGGTATCGCCCTTGTCAACAAATTCTCCCTCCCTTACATACCAGTTTTGTATTTGACCCGCTATAACAGACTCAATAGTTTGCGGCCTGTTGGCAGGGTTAAAGGCAGTGACCTTACCGGCACCCCGTACATTCTGTTGCCACGGAAGAAAAAATATGATGAAGGCCAATACTCCAAAGCCAGCGAGAATACGTGCCAGCGTCTTTCCTGCATTGGGCGTTTTTAAGGCGCGCAGCGAATAAAGTTTGTCTTGTGAGATTACTTTTTCGACTCTGTTCTTTGATAAATTCAACATACCCCTTATTCTATATAATTACCCAAAACACCTTGTTGCATTAACTCGTCAAATTTCCCTTCTGCTATTAGGCTGCCTTCTCTCAAAACAACCACCTTATCGCAAGATGCCATCACCAGAGGATCGTTAGATACGACAATGAATGTCCATTTGTTTTCTTTATTTACCAGGCGCTCAATCAGTTGAACCTTGTCATTCTTCTTCATAAAGTTGAAATAATCATTGAGGATGATTAGCTCAGGTTTTTTTGCAATACAGCGAGCCAGAATTAAGCGTTGATTAATAGAGCTGGAGAATCCTTTGCCCCCACTGAGAATATGTGTGTTTAGGCCATTTGGCAGGTTGTTCACAAAATCACTCAAACCAACTTTTTCAATCGCTTCCATCGCATCTTCAATGCCTTCTGTTGGTTTACCTACTGTGATGTTCTCTAAGATTGTTCCATCGAAAATATCATCTAGTGATATGTTCTTGGCAATCTTATCGCGCAAATGAGTAAGATCCAGATCCCTGATGGAATATTTATTGATAGTAACAATGCCTGAAAAACCACCCTGTAATCCTGCAATAATATTGGTAAGAGAAGTTTTACCACTACCCCCTGGCCCGGAAATACAAATTCTCTCTCCGGCTTTTATAGAAAGGCTCAGTTTATTCAAACCCACTTCATCATTGGGATATGTATAGCTCACATCCTTCAAGGTGATGTCATAACCCTTTACAATTTTCTTGGGCAAGTCAATACCACCTACCTTTTCTAAAGGCAAATCGGTTACCGTTGCTACTTTATCAACAGCCGTGAGCAGGTCGTACACCACATCCATGTAGGTAATTATCTTCTCTACAGAATTCAATATTAAGATGATGATTACCTCTGAGGCAACAAATTGGCCTAATGTTATTTGTCTATCTACAACCAAAATGGTACCCATAATTAATAAACCACCCGTTACAGCTGCTTTGAATAAAATAACAAAAGAAAGCTGGCTAATCAGAACATTAAAGTGCGTTTTACGATACTTGAGGTAGTTGTTAACATTAATATCTGTTCGCTTAATAGGAAGGTCAGTTGTACCTGCAAGCTTAAATGAGTTAAGTGCTCTGGCAAGCTCCTCTAACCATTGCGCTACTTTATACTTGTATTTAGATTCATTAATCGAAGATTGTAACCCTCTTGGGCCTGTAAGGGAAAAGATCATCACTAACACCAATACCAACACCATACTAAAAAAAACAAAGAATGGGTGATAGAGCGAAAGCAAAAACAGACCAAACAAAATTTGAATAGCAGCAGAAGAAAGATCTATCAATAACTTTGGTAAGCCCTTTTGAATTGTCATGATGTCAAAAAAGCGATTGACCAATTCGGGGGCATAATTGCCCATTATGCTTTCCGTTTTGATGCGGGGAATTCTATAGGCAAATTCCAGCGAAGCCTTTGCAAACAATCTTCTTTGCAAGTATTCAACCAGACTGATTTGTACAATTTGCAAAGCCCCCGTCAGTAAAACTGCTAAGATCAATAGCGTGATTAAAACATAAATAGAGCTAAAAAACACACCCCCCGACACTAGCTCAATGGTTGCCTGAATACCCAACGGAAGTACCAGGCCTAGCCCTCCGACTACAAAGGCATAGAAAAAAATATAATAAATATCTTTTCGTTCTGTAGAAAGCAGGCGAATAAATCTCCTGATCGGACTCATTTTTTCACCAGAAAGATCCTGATCGTACCCGTACTCGCTTACCAGCCCTCGATAGGGAACAACCACAAAGAAGGAGATTTCACCCTCTTGATTTTTGAAAAACAGCGAAGCATCTTCTATTGAAAAGTCCTCTGTTATTGACTCTTCTTCATTCACCAACGTTTGGGCAAGCCTTCTTTTTTGCTTGTTCAAAATTATGGGCAGTAAACTGTCTTTACTATCATCAAATACAATAATGGGATCATCCTCTTTGCTGATAAATTTTTGAAAATCCTCTAGTGGCAAACTGTACTCAAGCAGCATGAGTCTTACCTTGTTGCCGGCTTCAACTAAATCCCTTTTAAATTCAAGAAATTCGTCATCATCATAACTTCGCCTATTTATTTCAACAAAGCGTAAATCCATAGGGTTGAAGTCGTGCTTAATCATTAAGGCTGACTCACGTAAAATTCTGACAAGCTGATCGTTTGTTAGCATATCCTATGATTTGATTGCTTTAAAAATAAAAGATTCACAGAATTCGTATAATGCCTGGTGCGATTTAGCCGAATCCTTATTAAGGTCGGTTAATGATGGCAGGTGCTGCGCATAAAAAAGTTGATGGTTAATCGAAAGCATGGTTGTGCTGATTAATGTGTGAGGATGCGGATAAGCAGGATTCGCCATCTTGATTTGTTCTGCCAATCTTTTGCAAACTGCTTTATAGGGTATAAATAGCCCTTCCTTATTATCAATGTCAACCTGTTTAGTCAAATAGGTTTTATCAAATTCGGCCATAACAATTCGTTGCAAGGCTTGCTCATCGACAAAGGCAATGCCTGGATCGTTCTTCTTCTCCTCAATAATCACCTTTAGTGCTGCCTGCAGTCTTTCTTCTGGTGAACGTAGATTTTGTATAGCAAACTCAATCCGATAATCAATCCAGGTCCAGTACCAATCTATTAGATAAACCAGAAGCCTGTGCTTGTTTTCAAAATATCGGTAGATGGACGCTTCTGTTGAATCGATTTTATCAGCCAGCTTCTTAAAGGTGAATTGCTCGAAGCCAATGCTGTCGATGAGTGCAATACTATGGCAAACTATATTTTGGCCAAGTTCAGAACTCTGCGGATCGCGCAGAAAAAGCTTTTCGTTTAATCTGAAAGATATAATAGCCATCCCTCTTTTTTTGATAGTATTGCTATCATAAACGGAAGTAATGGCAAAATTGTTTCAAAACCTACAAAATTTAGCAAAAAAAGCCATTAGCCCTCTACATAATCTCTTAAATAAACGAATTGTGGGGTTAATTGCCCGTTTTTAGTAATGGTCGCTCTTTCAATCACACCTTCGGTATCATCACCAAAAAGTGGCTTCAGGATACGATCAATAAGGTCACGACCAAATTCTTCGGAAGCACTCCGGGGCAGCTCACAAGGTAGATTATCGATGGCCATCACAGTTATGTTTTTAACATCGCTCAAAGCAGGTTTTTCTGTATGGGTGAAGGGATCGTAATCGTACAATGGATCATCGATGCTGGTGGCGCGCAAAGTACTGGGCACAGAACCATTGATGTCGCAGGTGATGTCTGCAATGACCTGAATTTTAAAGGCCGTAGCCTGCATGTCTTCTTTTGTGAATAACACGGGCGCTTTAGGATTCCAATAAGCGCCAGCCATCAGTACGTCCGCCACCTTAGTGTACAGTAAGAAATGTGATTCGTAGCGCTCAGGATTCGTATGAAACTCTTCTCGAATAAAATGACCTCCTTCGTTACGTGTATGGTAATCACCACTGCCTAGTTGCACATACACAGGTTCATCATACTGCTTGGTTAAAAAATCATGAGGATTAACTTTTCTGATACCTGCTGTGTCTAATGTTTCCATTGATCCCTTACCTACTCTGCCACCGCCTGTCAGAATTATTTTGATGGGGGGCAATTTCACTTTGCGCAGCTCAAGTTTCAAATCATTGATATCAAAACACTCGTGGGCTCTGCGTAGCGTAAAGAGATTTGTGCGCTTACCATAAGCCCATAAACCATTATAGGCACCCACAATACCGGCAAAGCGACCGAAGGCCACAAGACGATTGCCAAGGCGATCGCGCAGTACTTCATAATCAATCAAGCGAATGTTTTTGCTAAGAATTGCCTGTAATAATTTTTTGTTGTACGGCTGCTTCTTGATGGTGTGCGAAAAGAAGAGATAGGTTTTATCGGCCATCAATTTATCAATAGGAACTTCTTTAATGCCCATGAGTATATCGCAGGCTTGCATATCGTTTGAACACTCAATGCCTAACTTTTCGTATTCCTGGTCTTCGAAGCAACGGATGGGGCTGCGCTCACAGAATACTTTTACTTGCGGGAATAGATCGCTGATTTCTAAAGCCTGCTGAGGAGTGAAGGGAACACGTTTATCAGGCGGGTTTTTTCCTTCGCGTATAATACCTAGTTTCATAAAGGATGGGTGGTAATTAATAAAAATCCCGACTCTTGAATCGGGACTTGGTTGGTTCATTTCTTTTTTTTGCCTTTAGGCTTCTTTATTTCTTCGTAGTCATCGCGCTCTGCCAATTTCTTATCATCCACATTTTTATCTAAGAATTCATTCAACTTATCAATCGCCAGGTTCGACTGAATCTCGCCAAAAGAATCAATGGACATTTCAAAGCCATCGAGCTCTTTATGCACCTTGGGCTTCTTTTTAGGGGATGCCTTTTCCGACTTTGCCATGCACCTAAGCTACTTTAACTTTTAAAGTTTGCAAAGCAAAATCCAAACGTTTCACTACTTCCTGCTGACCGATGATTTCCATCACCATCATGAGATCTGGACCAGCACCCGCACCTGTAATGCTCAGTCGGAGGGCCTGCAAAATTTTACCCGCACCAATACCCACGGAGGCGGTTACTGTTTCCAGGGTTTCTTTGGCAATGTTAGCATCAAAGTGCGCTAACTTCGACAAGCTATCTCTGTATGCTGAAATAACCGTCACTGCATCAGCATTCCATTTCTTATCGGCCACACTCTGATCGAAAGTAGTGGGCGTAAAGAACAAAAACTTAGCTTGCTCCCACATGTCTTTTGGAAAAGTGATGCGGTCCTTCATAATAGAAGATATTTTGATGGCCTTTTCCTGAGAGCAATCAACACCTGCAGCATTCAAAATATCGATTAGGTATATAGCTAATTCTTCGTTGCTCTTACTTTTTAAGTATTGTTGGTTAAACCATTGCGCCTTTTGGATATCAAAGCGAGCACCGGCTTTACCAATTCTTTCAATGGAAAAGGCCTTGATCAGTTCATCCATCGAGAATATCTCCTGAGTAGTCCCAGGGTTCCATCCCAGAAAAGCCAAAAAGTTTACAAGGGCATCGGGCAAGTAACCTGATTCGCGGTAACCTACAGCTTTCTCGTTAGTAGTCGGGTCATTCCAGTCAAGCGGAAAAATTGGGAATCCCATTTGATCGGCATCACGCTTTGAAAGTTTACCGTCACCGCTAGGTTTCAGTAGCAAGGGCAGGTGGGCAAATTGAGGCATTACCTCTTCCCAGTCCAAAAATTTATATAACAACACGTGCAGGGGTGCAGACGGGAGCCACTCTTCACCGCGAATCACGTGGGTAATTTTCATCAAATAATCATCCACCACATTGGCTAAGTGATACGTTGGCATTCCATCGGATTTCATCAGCACCTTATCATCAATCTGCGAGGAATGAACCATGACCCAACCTCTGATTAAGTCGTTAAGCCTTACTTCTTCTTTGCGCGGAACCTTCAAACGGATTACATAAGGTGTACCTGCTTCCATTAAAGTTTTTACCTCTTGTTCTGATAAGGTAAGTGAGTTGCGCATCTGCATGCGGGTTATGCTATTATACTGCTGCTGGTCTACACCTGCTGCTTTAAGGCGCTCGCGCATTTGCTCTAATTCGTCTTCTGTATCAAAAGCATAATATGCATGACCATTATCAATCAGTTGTTTGGCATACTTCGCATAAATTTCTTTACGCTCCGACTGACGATAAGGTGCATGAGGACCTCCTACACCCACTCCTTCATCGATGGTAATACCTACCCATGCCAGGGATCTTACTATGTACTCTTCGGCACCGGGCACATATCTTGTTTGATCTGTATCTTCAATGCGTAAAATCATGGTGCCCCCTGTTTGGCGGGCCAAGAGGTAATTATAAAGGGCTGTTCGTACACCACCAATATGCAAAGCTCCGGTGGGGCTGGGGGCAAATCTTACTCTAACGTCTTTCATTGGGCCAAAATCGGACTGCAAAGTTAACAGGATCAAATAATTAACACGCCCGATTTACCGATTATCAGTTCAATAAATTAATAAGCGCTTCTCGCATTGGCTTAAGCTGTTGCCTGAAATTGCCCCAAGCAATAAGGTGAAAAAGAATAGCAATGACGCAGGCTGCCAAAACGAAGATAAAATCCTTCTTTACAACACTTATGGCAGTGCCTACAATTAAAATAAAAGAGGACCAAAAAAGTAAAAGTACCCTTGTAAGAATAAATAATTTGAATTGTAAGAACACGATACTGCCACCTGGCACATTTTCAACTTTACCATACATCATGGGGGTAAAGCCCATCAATCGCATGTTGCGAAGTGCTAACTGAAAGTTGTCATCATGTACATACCCGTAGAATAGTTTATCTGCAGCTACCTTATACTGCACATCCCACTCAACAGTAGTGGCCGTTTTCCTCGCCAAACGATTGCATACCTCACTCGCCTCAAGCGTGGTAACAATCGTTTCGGAGGAATATGGCAAGACAACCATTACTTCACAGCAATGCAGGAAATTTCGATGTTTACATCCTTAGGGAGGCGGCTTACCTCAACTGTTTCGCGTGCAGGCGGTGAGGATGGGAAGCGTTTACCATAGATCTCATTGACCTTTACAAAGTCGTTAAAGTCTTTTAAAAATATGGTGCACTTTACAACATGGCTAAAATCCATCTCTGCAGCCTTTAATACATCATGTATATTCTGGAGCACCAGATGGGTCTCCTCCTCAATAGAGTCGGTAATCAACTTTCCTGTAGACTTTTGAATAGCAATCTGACCACTTATAAATAACATGTTGCCAGCTTGAATTGCCTGGCTGTAAGGCCCAATGGGCTCAGGAGCGGTAGGTGAATAAATAACTTTTTTAGACATACAGATAATTTTAGCATTTTCGTGCTATAAATATCTGTAATCTATCCGGATTTCGAATGAATCTTATTGTAATAGGCACTGAACAAAACTTAGAGGAGTGCAAGGCAAAGTTTGGAATTACACATACTTTTGCTCTTGCCTGTGATTATCCGGAAGCTCAAAAATTATTACGAAACGACTCTGTCGTTTTTGATTTTTTAATTGATGAATTGCCTACGGGAATTGAATTCTACGCAGATAAATCTGTTATCGCTTTCCTAAATACTGCCAAGCGCTCTTTAAGTGAGTTAACCTTTACATTAACCCAAAGACCTGCGGCCAAGTTAATCGGGTTCAACGGCCTTCCTACTTTTTTGAATCGCACAATACTGGAAGTTTGCATTCAACATACCGATACGAAAGAAACGCTTGAAAAAATTTGTTCAGACCTGAACACAAATTTTTGTTTGGTGGATGATCGTGCCGGCCTGGTGACCCCACGTATTATTTGCATGATCATTAACGAGGCTTATTACACCGTTCAAGAAGGTACAGCTACGCGACAAGATATTGACATGGCCATGAAGCTCGGCACAAATTATCCATACGGTCCTTTTGAGTGGTGTGCCCGCATTGGTTTACGCCATGTTTATGAGCTGCTTGAGGCGGTATATGAAGACACAAAAGATGAGCGCTATAAAATCTGTGCGCTTCTTAAAAAAGAATATTTACAACAATAAAAAAATCCCGGTTTCCCGGGATTTTCATTTTTCTATTTTGATGCATCTCTATTCTACTGTAACGGATTTTGCCAGGTTACGAGGCTGATCTACGTTACAGCCCCGCATTACTGCTATGTGGTAAGAGAGCAACTGCAAGGGCACTACCGATACTAAAGGCATCAGTGAATCCAGGGTGGCTGGTACTTCTATAACATAATCCGACATTTTAGGAATCAAAGTATCTCCTTCTGTTACTACAGAAATAACCCTTCCTTTTCTTGCTTTTACTTCCTGAATGTTGGAAACAACTTTTTCGTAAGAACTATCCTTGGTTGCAATAAACACAACAGGCATTTCCGCATCAATCAAAGCTATTGGACCGTGCTTCATCTCAGCGGCAGGATAACCCTCCGCATGGATGTATGATATCTCCTTTAATTTTAATGCACCTTCTAAGGCAACTGGGAAATTATAACCACGACCTAAGTACAAGAAGTTACGGGAGTCCTTAAACTCGGCAGCGATTGTCTTGATCTGCTCATTCAACTTCAAGGCAGTCTCTACCTTTGCAGGAATATTCTCCATTTCAGTCAGCATCTCATGATATTTTTGCTCTGTAATGGTGCCCTTCTTGTGTGCCACACTCAAAGCAATCATGTTTAATACTGTTAACTGGGCAGTAAAGGCCTTGGTGCTGGCCACACCAATTTCTGGTCCGGCATGGGTGTAGGCACCAGCGTGGGTGGCTCTTGGGATAGAAGAGCCTACAACGTTACAAACACCAAAAATGATTGCGCCCTTAGATTTTGCTAATTCAATAGCGGCTAGAGTATCAGCCGTTTCACCTGATTGAGAAATGGCAATCACCACGTCACCTTCGCGAATCACCGGGTTGCGATAGCGAAACTCAGAAGCATACTCTACTTCAACCGGTATGCGACAAAATTCCTCGAAGAAATATTCAGCCACCAAACCCGCATGCCAAGAGGTACCACAAGCTACAATCAAAATTCGATCGGCATTGACAAGCTTATTCAGGTATTCACGCAGTCCGCCCAAAATCAATCTGCCAGAAGCCGAGTTCAACCTTCCACGCATACAATCATGGATTGAACGAGGTTGCTCGAAAATTTCCTTGATCATGAAATGATCATAGCCTCCCTTTTCAATGGCCTCTAATTCCAAATCAACGGTTTGCACATAAGGTGTTAATGGAAGGTTAGCTGTGTTCTTGACAGTTAACTTACCATTGTTGATGATCGCTATTTCCTGGTCGTTTAGATAGATTACTTCATTGGTATACTCAATAATCGGAGTAGCATCAGATGCCATAAAGAATTCATCTTTACCCACACCAATAACGAGGGGGCTTCCCTTGCGCGCTGCAATAAGCAAATCTGGATCTTCCAATGACATCACCACGATTGCATAAGCACCAATCACTTTTGTTAAGGCAAGTCTTACTGCCTCATCAAGAGAACATTGCTCGTTTTCCTTTATGTCCTCTATAAAGTGAATGAATACCTCAGTATCTGTTTCGCTCTCGAATGTGTGACCCTTTCTAATTAACTCTTGCTTTAAAGAGCTATAGTTCTCAATGATACCATTATGGATAATGGCTAGCTTTTTAGTGGCAGAATAATGAGGGTGAGCATTTTCATCATTGGGCTCACCATGGGTGGCCCAGCGGGTGTGGCCCATACCAATTGTGCTGTTCAAGTTCTTATCTTTCAAGAAAGCTTCGAGCTCAGCTACTTTACCTTTTTTCTTATAGACGTTAAGCCCCTTATTCAAAAGTGCAATACCCGTACTATCATAGCCTCGGTATTCAAGTCGCTTTAAACCCTTTATAATAACATCGGCCGCTTGACGCTGACCAACGTAGGCAACAATTCCACACATAAATAACTAGTTTGTAGGAGTAGTATAATAAACTTTCAGCTTGATATTATTTTTATTAAAGGAAACCCTGTTAAGACTTTTAGCAGCGAAAGGGTTTCCAGGATAGAGAACAAAATCTACATATCTAGATTTTTTTAAACCTGTTGTAGGATCCTCCTCTTGAACAGCAAGCTCTTGCAAGAAAAGAGAAATAAAAGCTCTATAGCTCTTAGTACTATTATTATAAGTCAATTGACCAAAATCTTGTTGTGTGTCAGACATAACACTAAAAACGCTGTCTGTGTTAATCAATGAGGTGGCTAAACCTTGCAGGCCGTTAGTAATAGTCCTTGCTTTATTTGAATAGAACCCTAAGTCAAGAGTATCTTGTAAGGTGGC
Source organism: Cyclobacteriaceae bacterium (assembly GCA_022842845.1). GTDB lineage: Bacteria > Bacteroidota > Bacteroidia > Cytophagales > Cyclobacteriaceae > Chryseotalea. Next base: position 197,128 of record JALHOT010000003.1, read on the forward strand.
TCTAAATTTCTTAAGTCTGTTATTTGAGTTCAACATTTGAAGATATAGCGTACGTGGTGGGTCATATGAGCCAGGATCCTCTATGTTCGAAATTGTTAGCTCTGCTGCATTAATCAATAAGTTATCAATAGTGTCTGCGAATTCTAGAAATTTTGATAAATCAATTTTAGTTACTACAGGCACTCCAGATTGTATATAACGCAAGTTTGGGTTACTCGGTAAAAAGTTTGTGTATGGGGTGTTGAGTCCCGCCAAGGAAGATGTAGATCTATCTGCTATAATTCTAGATGACGAGGCAACATCAGACATGTAGAAGTTATACACTAAAGTATCGGTTGTTGTATGATAGTATAGAGAAATCCTCGTTGAGTCTGATAAAGATAAACCGACAACCTTTGTATTGTTTGTACCAACTATAGCCAAGCCCTTAAATCTTTTGGAGAACTCCTCAAAGTCTGTAAAGGATGTGTTTTCTGGATTCCAGGCACGAAATAGATCCAAACCAAATCTTTGATTAAGCCTTATATCTGCTGTTATAACAGTATCTTTAGAAGCTATGTCATCTAACTCTGCCTTAAACAAGCTTGGAGTTATTACCTGAGATCCAGTTCCTAAGGGTGTTGGATCGTACGCAACTTCAGTATCTGTGTAGTAGTCATTACCCCTCCTAAAAGACATGTCTTCTGTCAACTCATGAATAGAAAAACTTTCAACACTTACTGCCGAAGTACCATAAGTATACAAATCCATCTGAAGATGAATCTTGACTGAATCAAAAGTGGCACCTGCCTCTCTAGATCTCAAAGTATTGCTGGGCCTAATTTGAGTATAAGCCTCAGATTGAACGGTTCCAAAGATAGGATCTTCATAACTACCAACGAGTAACCGCTTAGTAGCATCACTCTTGTAGTTTGAAGTTCTTAAAGAGTCAAATAAAACGACACTAGATTCTACTGGAATCTCTATAAAAGCAACGTTTAGTCTCTTGTTTTGATTTTTAAAGCCCAGTATATTTTCCTCATCCAGGCACGCAAAAAGAAATAGCGCCACGGCTGCCATCAGCCCCAGCGCTATACGATTAACCCACAAGTTCATTATATAGATTGTAGTATGATTCGGTGTAGTCTTCGTCTTTACCTATGGTTTCTACTTTTTTCTCCTTCATGGTTTTAAAGAGGTCATCTAACTTTTTGTTCTCACCTGCTACAATAACAGCATCAGAGAACTCAACTCCCATCTTTATAAAACCTTCAAAGTCTGCTGTTTTCAAAGAACCAAGCATATTGTCTTCAATATCCAACATTTTCACTTTATCCATAATGTCTGCATTAAACTTATGGGTGAAGCTATTATTGTATATAGTGAAAACTGTTTTTGCGTTTTTGAAAAGCGGATCATTCTTATACGTGGTTTTCAAATACAAGGGAATGAAGCTGGTGATCCAGTCATTACAATGCACGATATCAGGCGACCAGCCTAATTTACGAACCGTTTCAATGGCGCCTTTGCAAAAGAAAATGGCACGCTCGTCATTGTCAGCATAAAACTTATTCTCCTTATCCAGGAAAACAGATTTCCTATGGAAATAATCCTCGTTATCGATGAAGTACACCTGAAGTTTTGCATTGGGAATGGAAGCCACTTTAATAATCAGCGGTTTTTCTTCGTCACCCACCGAAATATTGATGCCTGACAAACGTACTACTTCATGAAGTCTGTTTTTACGTTCATTAATGATGCCGAAGCGCGGCACCAGAATCCTGATCTCCATACCTCTTTCCTGCATCGCCTGGGGTAACTTACGAACGAAGTCCGCTACCTCAGAGGTCTGTAAAAAAGGGTTAATCTCACTGGCCACATAAAGGATTCGAATTTTTGACATACTACACTGTTTAATTACAACACGTACCAGAACGGGAAATTGAGGTACAAAAGTACAAAAAAAGCCCCCCTCGTTCAAGATAAGTTCTAAATAAGCCTATATTTGCGGCCTTTAAAACCAGCCCCCATGGAGATTTTCCACGAAATAAAGCCACTAAAGGCCTTTTTACGGGAAAAGAATAAAGCAGGTTTTGTGATTGGTTTTGCCCCAACGATGGGAGCTTTACACGAAGGGCACCTTTCACTTATCCAAGCATCGAAAAATGCAGGCTGTTTTACGGTCTGTTCCATTTTCGTAAACCCAACACAATTCAATAATCCTGACGATTTAAAAAAATACCCCAGAACACTGGAGGCGGACATTGCCATGCTTAAAGCAGCAGGCTGTGACTTGCTATTCGCGCCAGGGGCAGCTGAAATCTATCCTGCCAAAAGTGTAACTACTTTTGAATTTGGTAGCCTCAGCAATACTATGGAAGGGCAATTCCGGCCAGGCCACTTTAGTGGCGTTGCCCTGGTTGTCTCAAAGTTATTTCACATAGTAGAGCCGCAGCATGCTTTCTTCGGACAGAAAGATTGGCAGCAGTTCACCATCATCCGTCAATTGGTGCATGACCTTAATTTCAATTTAACGCTGCATGTTGTTCCTACACTGCGAGAAAGTGACGGCCTGGCCATGTCTTCCAGAAATAAGCGCCTTACGGAACAACAAAGGAGCAAAGCCATCGCCTTTTACAAAGCATTAATGCATTGTCAATTTCAATTGGCCGCGGGTAAATCAATGACATCGATTCAAAATGAAATTAAGGATACAATAGAACAAGATGCTGAACTTCGTCTGGAATACTTGTATTTAGCAGATCGCGAAAACTTATCTTATTTAAATCACGTTGAACAGCCCAACAAAGCAGTACTCTGTATTGCCGGTTTTGTAGGAGACGTTAGGCTTATTGATAATATCCTGCTTTAAAAAATTCAAAACACTCCCCTTTGTATGTTGATTGAAGTCTTAAAATCAAAAATTCATCGCGCCAAATTAACACAGGCAGAACTCCACTATGTAGGGAGCATTACTATTGATGAAGAATTGATGAATGCCGCCAATTTTATTGAGGGCGAAAAGGTAACAGTAGTGAATGTAAATAATGGTGAGCGTCTTGAGACCTATGTTATTAAAGGAGAGCGTGGTTCCGGACAAATTTGTTTGAACGGCCCTGCCGCCCGAAAAGCAGCAGTGGGTGACGTCATTATCATTTTTTCTTATGCCCTAATGGAATTTGAAGCGGCTAAACAGTTTAAACCCACGCTGGTTTTTCCTACTCCAGATAATAAGTTAGCTTAACTAACTATGACAAAGCGCTTCCGGTCAATCATTCAATACACGGCAATACTGGGGGCTACCATCTTTTTAGTATGGTTTTCTTTGCGAGGCATTAAAGTAGAAGGTACAGCTAACTCCTTTCAGGATAAATGGAACTACCTCTATTCAACCTGGCAACTTGCTGATAAGGCTTGGTTACTGTTGATGGCCGGTCTTTCGATGATTAGTCATTTAATCAGGGCTGAACGTTGGCGAATGTTACTACAATCAGCTGGCAGTAATAGTACGCTACATCAATCATTTCTTTCTTTACTGGTAGGCTACATCGTTAACCTGGTTATTCCCCGTGGTGGTGAGATCAGCCGTTGTTATAATTTGCAACAGCTTAATAAGACCTCGATTGAAGTTTCGCTTGGCACAGTTGTCATGGAGCGCATCATTGATGTTTTATGTCTGGCTATACTCCTGGCTTTTACCTTCTTCCTTCAAGCCGATAAACTACTAGCCTTTATTCAATCATTACCCTTAGCAGCATCGGGCAACTCCAAACTTACTTCAATCCTCCTGCTACTGGCAGTAGGTCTGGTGTTACTGGCAATAGGGGCTTGGATTATCTGGCGCAAGCCTGCTGTGAGGAATTGGTTTCAAAAAATATTCATCGGTTTTAAAGAAGGCCTACTTTCCATTCTTAAACTTAAGAATCCGGCACTTTTCGTTTTTCATTCCATCAGCATTTGGCTCTTATATTTCTTAATGAGTTACGTAGTGATGCTGGCCTTTCCTGCCACCAATTCATTAGGTATTGGAGCAGTTTTAAGCATTTTTGCCTTGGGCGCAATTGCCATGGCCGCCCCCCTGCCCGGTGGGGCCGGAGCTTACCACACCTTGGTACCTGCCGGCATCACTTTTTTATACGCTGTATCACGCAGCGATTCAACAGCCTTTGTCTTTGTTTTCCATGCCTGGCAGACCCTCATTATGATCATCGCAGGGGCCATTGCCTTGCTGCACACCTCCCTTTTATCAAAAAAGTTATAATTACTAAGGCAAGATAAATCATGCCTTTTTGTCACTTTTAAAGATTTGGTGCGTTGATTGTTTCTTAAGAGATTTACAAAAAATCAACAAACAACTATGGGATTTGGCGCATTAATTATTGGGGTGTTTTTTATGATCGTAGGGATGATCGTAAGCAGCCGTTTAAAAAGTAAGTTTCAACAGTATTCGCAAATTCAGCTCACCAAAAATCTAACAGGTGCAGAAATTGCTCGACTCATGTTGGCTGACAGTGGTATTAGCGATGTAAAAGTAATTTGTGTTGAGGGGCAACTGACCGACCACTACAATCCCATGGACAAGACAGTTAATCTTAGCCAGGATGTATACCACGGCCGCAATGCCGCTGCCACCGCAGTAGCAGCTCACGAATGTGGCCATGCCGTGCAACACGCAACAGCTTACAGCTTTTTGCAGTTGCGCTCAGCCATGGTGCCCATTCAGAATGTAAGTGGCAAGGTTATTAATTTTGTCATGATGGCCATGATGTTCGGTGCTTTTACCGCCTCAAGCTTCTTACCTGTGAAAACCGCCTTGCTAATCATTATTGTATGTTACGCAGTGTTTGCTTTGTTTGCCTTGATCACCTTGCCGGTAGAGTTTGATGCCAGCAAACGTGCCCTTGCCTGGGTAGATGCCCGCGGTATTGTTACCCGCCAAGAGCATGACATGGCTAAAGACGCCCTAAAATGGGCGGCCATGACTTACGTAGTGGCTGCAGTTGGCGCAGTAACCACCTTGCTTTACTATGTGATGATGTTTTTGGGTGCTAACCGAGACGAATAATTCAACTGAAACATTCCGCTAACGTTTGTAACCTAAAAATACTCCTTATTTTTGCGGCCCCGGCACCTGTGTCGGGGCCGCTTTTTTTAACTGGTCAGCGTTTGTAAAGCCAATGCCAGTCTTAAACCGAAACAGGAAATTGTTGTTATAAAGTCAAAATTATAAAGCCATGAATTTCGAACTGACAGAAGAGCAAATAGCCGTACAGCAAGCTGCCCGCGATTTCGCTCAAACCGAACTTTTGCCCGAAGTAATTGAGCGAGACACACACCAGAAATTCCCTGCTGCTCAAATCAAAAAAATGGGCGAGCTCGGTTTTATGGGCATGATGGTTGACCCCAAATACAATGGCGGTGGCATGGATACCATATCTTATGTGCTGGCAATGGAAGAAATTTCGAAGGTAGATGCTTCTGCTTCTGTAGTCATGTCGGTCAACAATTCATTGGTTTGCTGGGGCCTCGAGACCTTCGGCACAGAAGAACAAAAAGAAAAATATTTAAAGCCGCTGGCTGCCGGTCAGATACATGGTGCCTTCTGCTTATCAGAACCAGAAGCGGGATCAGATGCCACCAGTCAGCGTACTACCGCTGAAGATAAAGGTGATTACTATTTACTTAATGGTACTAAAAACTGGATCACCAATGGCGGTACGGCCAGTGTCTACATTGTGATTGCCCAAACAGATGCCGATAAAAAACATAAAGGCATTAATGCCTTGATCGTTGAGAAGGACATGCCTGGTTTTGTGGTAGGTAAGAAAGAAGACAAAATGGGTATCCGCGGTTCTGATACTCATTCATTAATGTTTACAGATGTGAAAGTGCCTAAGGCAAATCGTATTGGTGCGGATGGCTTTGGTTTTACTTTCGCCATGACAACACTTAACGGTGGACGTATTGGTATTGCTGCGCAGGCCCTGGGTATTGCTTCAGGTGCTTACGAATTAGCCCTCAAGTATGCGAAAGAAAGAAAAGCCTTTAATAAGAAACTATCAGAACATCAGGCAATCCAATTCAAGTTAGCTGATATGGCTACTAAAATTGATGCTGCCCGATTACTGTTATGGCAAGCTGCTTATTTGAAAGATGAGAAAAGGGATTTTGTTAAGGCAGCCTCGATGGCAAAACTCTTTGCTTCACAAATTGCTCAAGAAGTAACAACAGAGGCTGTGCAGATACACGGTGGCTATGGTTATGTAAAAGAGTACCATGTAGAACGCTTAATGCGTGATGCAAAAATCACCCAGATTTATGAAGGCACGACTGAGATCCAAAAGATGGTGATCTCAAGAGAGTTGCTGAAGTAATAGAAGATTCAATTATAAAATTCAAAAGCCCGGCAGTTGATTAACTGCCGGGCTTTTTGTTGAATTCAAGTTTCAAATCAAATTATACAATCTTATCAAAAGCTTTTACAAAGCCCTGCATTTCTTCTAAAGTTCCTATACTAACACGACACCACTCCTTGCCAGCATAATCCCACACACGAATTTGATAACCTGCTTCCTGCGTTTTTGCCAAAATTGTTTTTCCATCTATAGGCGCTGGAAAGAAAAGTAAATTGATATGCGACTTTCCAAAGAACCATGATTTTTTGGTCAGGTAATCTTCGAGTACTTTTCTGGCAGCTGCATTTTTTTGGCGGGTCATTTTCATAAAGTCATCATCTCCAGCAGAAGCCTTTGCGGCAGCCAACACCGCCTGATTAATATTAACCCCTCCTCCCATTTGAAACTTACTCATCTGCTTAATACGATCTGGTTGTGCGATAACATAACCCAGTCGCAAACCTGCCAAACCATATATTTTTGAAAAGGTGCGCGATACAATAACATCGCTGCCCTTTTTGATCAACTCAACCATACTTCTTTGTTCAGATGGCTCTAAAAACTCCAGGTAAGCTTCATCAGAATAAACAGTGACTTTCCTGGACATTTCTTCACAGAAATTTTGATAAGTACCCCAATCGGTTAGGGTGCCTGTAGGATTGTTGGGGTTGACCAGAAAAATCATTTTTGTGTTGGCTGTCACAGCCGAGGCAACTGCCTCCAAGTCAAGTTCTAGTTTTTCATTCAGGTTCACACGATCCCAGGTAGCACCCATCTTCTCGGCAAAATCCATCAATAAACGAAATGTAGGAAAGGGCGATACTACACGTTTGCCCTCTAAACCTATGCCGATGCCAGCTACACAAAGCAATTCACTTGAACCATTCCCTATCATGATATGATCTGGCGTTACCCCCTCCTTATCTGCCAAAAACTTTTTGAACTCGTTCGTGGCTTCAAAAGCATAGCGATTGCCTTCACTTATGGAAGCAATGACTGCCTCGCGGGCTTTGGGTGAAGGGCCATAAGGATTTTCGTTAGAACCCAATCGAATGATGTTATTGCCAGCATAATGGGTATAAACTCGTTCTGCCTCACTTACCGGGGCAGCCATCAGCTGATCTACCAATGAGGGAATTGAAACAAAGCCTACTGTTAAACCTGCTGCCGATTTAAACCAATTTCTTCTTGATACATTTTCCATAACCATCGATTAGACGAGGAAGGTACGCTTTGTCAAAAAGAAAGACAAACAGAAATACGCGGAGCTCAGGATGGTATGATCCCCATCTTTTTCATAAGAAAAGTGGCATTCATCTTTTCCGCAATACCAACTTTCAATTTGTAGTCAAATGATAGCTCATCATTTTCTATGGTTGGCTCGAAATGATAGTTTTTTATGTGTTGAGGATAAGCCTGCTCTAAGGAGCCCAGCGCAAGATCGTGCGTTGCCACCAAGGCAAGGCAAGGTTGCTCAACTAACTGTTTCACCAAGGCCATAGAGCCTGCTTGCTTATCGGTGGAGTTGGTGCCTTTTAAAATCTCATCCAATAAAATTAACAGAGGCTTTTTTGTCTTTAACTCATCTGTAATGGATTTTAAACGATGTAGCTCTGCATAAAAATAAGATTGCTGATCCTTTAATGAATCTGCCGTACGCATACCACTTCGTAAACCCATCACTGAGCATGAGAAACTTTGGGCGCAGACGGGAGCACCATTGTAAGCAAGCACCATGGCTACGCCTAGCGTACGAAGAAAAGTACTTTTACCAGCCATGTTAGCACCGGTAATCAGTTGAACTCTTTGAGGATTTCCTATTGAGAAATCATTCTTTACACAAAGGTTTTCTGCCAGTAAAGGATGACCCAAACCTACTGCCTCTATGTGTTGGTGAGTGGAGAATGTTGGGAAAGCATAGTGAGGATGGTTGTAAGCAAAGGTTGACAAACTATTGAGTACCTCTATTTCAGCTATGGCTTCCAGCCAGGATTCCAGCGACTGAGCGTTAGCTTCCTTCCAATCCTCTAAACGATAAACGCATTGTAAATCATACAAGAACAGCCCGTTTACAAAAATGTTGGTCAGCAAATTCAGGCGTGCATCCAAGGCAGACAGTAGTGAAGCAAGCTTTGATATTTTCTCCTCGGCACTACAGGCTACATCGCGTAAGTTTATTAATTCCTCCGCTTTATATTTTTCGCCATTAAAAACTTGTAACAAGGCGGCATATTGCTTCAGAACATTATTCTTCCTGCTTATATAGTCATGAAAAGTGGTGATGCGATTAAAATAAAATCCAGTGATCACCAACTGTGAAAACACCAGCAAGCTGACCCAGGGTTTACAAGCCGGTATAAAAAAAGCTGCACAAAGTAAGAGGATTGTTAACAGCGGCAGTATTGTTAGAACAATGCGCCAAATACTTTTAGATTTTAATAATGGTGGATGCTCCAGCCATTCCATTAACTGTACCCTGCTTTCGGCAGTTTCTTGCGAATTCATTGCCACTGCTTGCAGGTTCTGGCGCAAAGAAATTTTAGGGCTTAACTCCTGAATGCTCTGCTGATGCTTAATGATGTCTGTTGCTTTTGTTAACGGATCTGTTAATAGATTTGCTAACTTTTTTTTGCCCGAATGGGTAGCGGTACGGTTGAGAAATTGAAATATTGACCCCTCACCAAAAATATCCAGGTCATATGAGTAGACATGGTGTGGGTCTGCAAATTCTGAACCTGTCGCTTGCTTGGCGTAGTCTCCTTTAGAAGCTGCCACTTCAGTTTCATTGATCTTTAAGAGGTTTTGTGCAATCACCTTTTCTGCAAACAATTTGGTATGATAGCGAACCATCCAAACAAAAACAGACACCAGCACAAATACGACAAACAGAAAACGCTGATCCTGAAAAGAGAAATAAACAGAAAAGGCTACAAGCAGGCCAACTATTATTCTGAAAATAGCGAGGCGAACAATCTGCTTTTCCAGTAAAGCGAGTTGTGTAGAGAAATCAATTCTTCGCTGCTCGTAAACGGGCAGTCTTTCAGCAGCTGTCATAACTATTACAACAGTTTCTCTACAATGCGCATCACTTTTTCAAGGGCCTCTGCATCTGTCTGATCAAAGTCGTTTAACTGATCGCTGTCTACATCTAACACTAAAGCCACTTCATTATTCTTAAAAGCCGGCAATACTATTTCAGATTTTGAAGCAGAACTACAAGCGATATGGCCGGGAAACTCATCTACGTTGGGAACCAGTATGGTTTTCTTCTCTTTCCATGAGGCTCCGCAAACACCCTTGCCAAGGTTTATGCGCGTACAAGCAATAGGCCCCTGAAATGGGCCCAAAACAAGTTGATTATCTTTTACTAAATAAAAACCCACCCAGAAAAAATCCATCGTTTGCTTGAGGGCCGCAGCAATGTTAGAAAGATTCGCTACCAGGTCGCTTTCGCCTAACACCAAGGATTCTATCTGGGGAATCAGTGTTTCGTACTTTTCTGCTTTATCAGCACTTTGGGCTATTATTAGTTCTTCGGCCATTTTATTCAAGTTTAACTATCCCATCACCACTTTAACCTCTATCTATACAAGGTTGCTTTCTGCTTGAAAGTTTCAAAATGGGTGAATTTCTTATTAGTTGTGCAAGTTGAACGATGCAAAATTATCTTAAAAAGCAATATTATCAAGTCAGCTTCTTTGCATCAACGCTTTGAATAATCAAAAGAGTAATCCAATACTAAATACCCCCTTTTTGGTATTGTGAATACTGCCTTAACTCAACTATTTTGCTAAAAAAGTATGAAAAAAATAGTTGGTCTCTTCCTGATATTTCTAAGCTCATGTAGCCTCTTCCTGGAGGATGAAGAGGTAGTAAGAACTTACGTATACTTCAATTCAAATTTCTTGTTTATAAACGTGCCCAACCAACCTTTTACAGGTTTCGGGAGTACTTCTGGCATAGTGGTAGATAATCTTCAATCAAGCACTTATATTAAATCATTAAAGCTAACAGCTGATGATGGTACAGAATACAATGTTAAACCCGCAGATATTTATAACATCAATTCTACGGTTGGGGCCGGAAGTGTTTATCCTGTTGAAATTCCAAATAAAGAGTACATAAATGCGACCATTGTTTTGGATAATGTTATCAAAAAAGTTCGCTATACAGGTTCGGGATCTACATTTACAAAGACTGTTCTAGAGAGAGGTACTGTACAAAATGATATGCTCTTAATCCAAAGCGGAATGTATTCAATTGGCACCATGCAAAACTATGAGCCATTTCAAATACCTGGTACAAGTAAGACGCTTGGTAAGGATGGATATGTGCGTAAAGTAGAGCTATACGCAAATGGGGAGGTTTCAGTGACTCCAATTACAAATGGCTACGAGAATACTTACAAATATTCAAACTATCTTGATTCAGAGGTTCTCAATGACCCTGTGAGTAATGAATCCAGTTGTATTACAAAGGGAGGATGGAATAGGACTATTTGTGGAGATAACACAAAAAAGGCTTTAGTTGGATTTAATGCCGATTCGCCTAAAAAAGGCACTGGTTTTTTTACAGATGTAGAATGTACGTCTGGTGGATGCACACGCTTATTTCAGTTTAATTATGAAATTTTAAGCGACACGGAAATGAAGATAACCTATACCAGCGCTTCTATTTGTGGTCAACCCGTTGCCACTCCAACCGGAGGTATCCAACAGTATAGTTGTAACGGAAATACGCTTGTGTTTGGCAACACTTACACAAGATAATCCAGAGCTAAACTAACTTTATAGTGTAACAGCGATCGGTTTATAAATTAATAACTGATCGTCATGCGCCATTGTCGTATGAGATAGGTGAGCTTTTAAATGCGGAGCTAGTATTCCAGAACCAAAACTACGTTTTGATTTAAAAACCCTTGCCTCATCCCACAATCCTTCATTGATGAAGCTCTGCAACGTATGAGCACCACCCTCAATTATTACGGAGTGAATACCGCGCTTGTGCAAATCTTTGAGTAGATGCCATAAAAATCCTTGCTCTTCAATTCTTACCAAGGTAAGGTTAGTATGCTCCTCATGCTTTAGCACATTATACAACAGGGTGGCTTGCGAGCCATCCATTACATTTAAACGGTCCGACAATTTCAGAAAACGATCAATCACAATTCGCACAGGATTTTTACCTGTCCAATCGCGTACGCTCAGACTTGGATTATCGTACATGGCGGTATTCCTGCCTACCAAAATACCATCTTCTTCCGATCGCCATTTATGGACCAGTTGGCGTGAGTATTCATTGCTGATCCATTTTGAAGAATAATTTTCTTGGGCAATAAAACCATCAGCTGTCTCGGCCCACTTCAATATGATGTAGGGTCTCTCCTTTTCTATAGCATGGAAGAATCTTTTGTTCAAAGCAAGGCCTCTTTCACTTTCTATGCCTACTAGTACCTCTATACCTGCTGCCTTCAGTTTTTCAATTCCTTTTCCTGCTACCAAGGGATGAATGTCCTCATTGCAAATAACAACGCGCTTTATTTTATGATGGATAAGGAGGTCGGCACAAGGTGGCGTTTTACCAAAATGAGAGCATGGCTCGAGGGTGACGTAGAGGGTGCTTTCGGGTAACAGACTTTTGTCAATCACCGACTGGATGGCATTTACCTCAGCATGTGGACCACCAAATGCCTGATGCCAACCCTCCCCAATAATCTTATCATGATGCACTATTACACAACCAACCATGGGATTAGGACTTACTCGTCCCAAGCCTAAGGCCGCCAGTTCAAGCGCACGTTGCATGTATACTTCGGGAGATGTCATGGACAATTGCTAGTATTGCAAAACTAATGAACGCCAAGGCATTATTCGATAACATTATCAGGGAAATTACCATTCCAGAGTCAAAGGATGAAATTGAAAGCATCGCTTTCCTGATCATGGAGAAATTATATGGTGCAGACCGCACTAAAATTCTTGCTCAGCAGGATATTGTTGAACTGCAAAGCGACAAGCTCAATGCCATCATTAAGCGTGTCAATACCGAAGAACCGATACAATACATCCTGGAAGAGGCCTATTTCTACGGTCGCACTTTTTATGTAGATTCTTCTGTATTAATACCCAGAACTGAGACTGAGTTGTTAATTGAACTCGTGGTTGCCGAATTTGCTCATCAAAAAAATGTTCGCATACTCGATGTAGGAACCGGTAGTGGCTGCATTGCTGTAACCTTAGCAAAAGAAATGCCTCAGGCTGAAGTTTTTGCTGTGGATATCAGTGAGCAGGCATTGATGACAGCCAAAAAAAATGCTGATCAACTACAGGCAACTGTTTATTTTGATCAATCGGATTTTCTTCAGGAAAAAATTTCTCAAAAAAATTTATCAGCGATTGTAAGCAATCCCCCTTACATTATGCACACAGAAAAAAATTTGATGCGCAACAATGTACTGATATATGAACCCCATGTTGCCATGTTTGTACCTGACAATGATCCCCTCATATTCTATAAAGAAATTGCCAGACAAGGCTTGCAATCTTTAATGCCTGAGGGGAAAATTTTTGTGGAAATCAATGAGCAACTGGGCAAGATGATGTGTGACATGTTTGAAGATTTTGGATACCGCAACACAAGTATCATAAAAGACCTTTTTGGAAAAGATCGAATTGTAACTGCCAGCAGATGAGTAGACCCATCTTACTCTTACACGGGGCCCTGGGGGCTGCCTCGCAATTAGCTGATTTGCAAAAACTGTTTGAAGCAGAGGGCAAAACAGTGTATACCCTTTCGTTTAGCGGTCATGGCGGCAAAGCGGTAGCGAAAGCTGGTTTTAGTATAGAAATATTTGCGGAAGACGTGTTGGCATTTCTGCATCAGCATTCAATACACATAACGGATATTTTTGGTTATAGCATGGGTGGCTATGTAGCCCTTTGGCTTGCACACCAACATCCGGAAAAAATAGGCAAGATTTATACCTTGGGTACTAAGTTCGATTGGAGTGTAGAAAGTGCAGAGAAGGAAATCAAGAAATTAAACCCTGAAAAAATAGTAGAAAAAGTTCCTGCCTTTGCCAAGACTCTGGAGGAACGCCACCATCCACTCGATTGGAAAGAAATGATGCGCAACACTGCCTCTCTCATGAGATCGCTGGGCAGTAGACCCCTTCTCAAGGCAGAAGTACTCAGCACTATGCAAACAACAACAATGATCGCTGTTGGCGATCAGGATGATATGGTCGAACGTATTTACAGTGAGCAGGTAAGCCAACAATTAGCCCACGCATCTTTCGGTCTATTACCAGAAACACCTCACATGATTGAACGCGTAAATTTGACCTTGCTCCACAAGGCACTCAAAGAATTCTTTAACTAACTTGCCAAAAATATTTGTTATGATCAGCGCTGCAAACTGCTACACAATTTTTAACAGAAGTATTGACGATTATCACAAAACAGATAATGTTGACACGCCTATTCAAAATCCTTACCCGGAAAATAGCTTTGAAGCCCTCCTTTATCATAAAAACTGGATTGATACCGTGCAGTGGCATTTGGAAGACATCATCAGGCTTCCCAACATCAATCCAACCGAAGCGTTGGCCATTAAAAGACGAATAGATAAAAGCAATCAGGACCGCACAGATCGGGTTGAGCAAATAGACGACTATTTCTTAGCTGCTTTTAAGGAGGTAGTCCCCAAAGCAGGAACCCGCATCAACTCCGAAACACCAGCCTGGCTCTTAGACCGTATGAGCATTTTAATGCTCAAGATCTATCACATGAGGGCTGAAACCCTTCGCAGCGATGCCAGCGCAGAGCACCTTGCTAAATGCCAGACTAAATTAGCTGTGCTGATGGAGCAAAAAACAGACATGCAACTGGCTTTTGATGAATTGATGGAAGACATTGGAAAAGGTGAGCGAAGATTTAAAGTATATCGTCAGATGAAGATGTATAATGACGCTTCCCTGAATCCTATGCTTTATCAGAAAAAATGATTTCAAATATCAACCTGACTAGTTAAAATTTAAACAATCACTCAATAATCTTGAGTATTAAAGTATAAATCTTGAATTGATTTGTTGCCAAGAAAAATTCTTTTCATTCGTTTTTCAGCCATGGGCGATGTGGTGCTGCTGGTGCCTATGCTGCGTTCCTTGTTGGCAAAATATCCTGACCTCGACATCCACGTACTTACGCGCCCGAAATTTGCTGCTTTCTTTCAAAACATCAAGGGCGTTACAGTTATTCCAGCAGATGTTGACAAAGAATACAAAGGCTTGAAAGGACTGTGGCGACTTTTCCAAAAACTGAAATCTGAAAAATTTGAATTAATCATTGATCTTCATGATCACCTGCGCACCAAATTTTTAAGGAGTCTGTTTTTTTTGACCGGCATCCATACAGAAGTTTTTAAAAAGGGTCGATCAGAAAAAAAGCAGTTAACACGCAGTAATCATAAATTAAATAAAGTATTACCTCATACAGTAGAGCGCTACCAAGAAGTGCTGGAACGTTGTGGCTATCACTTCCCGCTTTTGGAAGGCCCTCACTTGCTGTCACAAAATAATGTAGTACAAGTCCTTGATGCTTGGTTAGTGCAAAATGACTTACCAAAAAAAGAACGATGGATTGGTGTAGCGCCCTTTGCCATGCATCGCTCCAAAATTTGGCCGCTTGAAAACTACCACCAGCTCTTGAGTTTGTTACTCCAAAAAGAAACTTTTCGCTTCTTCCTCTTTGGCGGTGGTGCCAAAGAGATTGCGTTCTTCAATTCCTTAAAAAAAGAATTTCCCACTCAGGTTACGATCATCGCTGGTGTTATGAAGCTTGATCAAGAACTCGCTTTGATGAAAAAACTTGATCTCATGCTTTGTGTTGATTCTTCCAACATGCATTTCGCGGTTTTAACAGGGGCACCCGTATTATCGATATGGGGTGGTACGCATCCTAGTGTGGGTTTCGGCCCTTTCCAAAGAAATGAAGAATCCATTATTCAAATAAGCAATGATGAACTAAGCTGCCGTCCTTGTTCAGTCTATGGAAAAGAAACCTGCGCCAGAGGTGATTTTGCCTGCATGACCATGATTACTCCGCAAATGGTAGCGGAAAGAGTTAGCAAAAGCCTTCTCTAAAAACATCAATCGCTTCGATCATCGATTTACTTCTCCCATTGCTACTCCTCATCAAGAGCTCAATTACAAATTGTACCTTTGCTTCATGCACATCGATATCATTACCTGCTTACCCAAACTCATAGAAAGCCCCTTTAATGACTCTATTCTAAAAAGAGCACAACAAAAAGGATTGGTAACAGTCAATATTATTGACTTGCGCGCCTATGCCATTGATAAACATAAATCAGTTGATGATTATGCTTACGGAGGCGGTGCCGGTATGGTATTGATGATAGAACCGATTGACCGCTGCATTACTGACTTGAAGACCAAAAGGTCTTACGATGAAATTATTTATATGAGCCCCGATGGCGAGCTGCTAACCCAAAAGGTCAGCAATGAACTAAGCCTGAAAAAAAACCTGATTTTACTCTGTGGACATTATAAAGGGGTAGATGAAAGGGTACGGGAGCACCTCATAACCCGGGAAATCAGCATTGGTGATTATGTGCTTTCCGGTGGCGAACTGGCGGCTGCAGTCGTAGCCGATTCGGTCATACGTTTATTACCTGGCGTACTCAATGATGAAACATCGGCTTTAAGTGACTCCTTTCAGGATGGTTTAATAGCCCCCCCTGTTTACTCAAGGCCTGCCGACTATAAAGGATGGACGGTACCAGAGGTACTTTTGTCAGGGCACGAGGCCAAAATCAATACCTGGAAACAAGAACAGGCCTTATTGAGGACCCAAAATAAGCGCCCGGAGCTACTCAAATAGGCCTTTTTAAAGCGTATGGGGCATTATTCTTATAAAATTAGGAGTCACCCGTGCTAAATATCGATTCTTTCCATACATTTGCAGTCCATTTTCAAAAACACCATCGAGTTATGGCAGATCTTATCAAACTTGTAGAGCAGGAATTCGCGAAGGTTCGTGAGTCTATGCCGTCTTTCAAAGCAGGCGATACCGTGAACGTTCACGTGAAAATAAAAGAAGGTAACAAGGAGCGTATTCAGCAGTTCCAGGGCGTTGTGATGCAGCGCAGAGGTACCAACAGCAATGGCGAAACATTTACAGTGCGTAAAATTTCTAACGGTGTTGGTGTTGAGCGAGTATTCCCTATCACAGCTCCTACTATCGATAAGATCGAGGTGATCAAACAAGGTAAAGTTCGCAGAGCGAAACTAAACTACCTGAAAGGTCGTCAGGGTAAATCAGCCCGTATCAAAGAGAAATTGTAATCATTTACATAAAAGCACTAAAATCCGCTCAAAAGGCGGATTTTTTTGTTTTATACTCCCTTAAGCAACGTTGCAAACGGTTGCTGCAATTACAGGCAAATCACCATCCGTCTTATCGAATAATTGATAACTTTGTCACCTTTCAGAAACTAAAACCATGGCAAGAAACATTTCAGAACTTCTTGGCAAAGACGCAGATTACCTGCTCGGCCACAAAAGCAAAACCATTTCTAAAGATCAGCTGCACACACCCAATCCTAATTTTGTAGATCAGGTGTTTACGCAAAGCAACAGAAGTCCACAGGTGCTTCGCAGCTTACAACAGTTGATGGATACAGGTCGCTTAGGTGGCACTGGTTTCGTTTCAATTCTTCCTATCGATCAGGGCATTGAGCATAGCGCTGGTGCTTCTTTTGCAAAAAACCCTGCCTATTTCGATCCCGAAAACATTGTAAAACTTGCCATTGAAGGCGGTTGCAACGGTGTGGCTACTACTTTTGGTGTATTGGGTATGATGTCGCGTAAATACGCGCATAGAATTCCATTTATTGTAAAAATTAACCACAACGAATTACTTACCTACCCTAATAAGGCTGAACAAATCATGTTCGGTTCGGTAGATGATGCCTGGAATCTCGGTGCCATGGCAGTAGGAGCCACTATCTATTTCGGTTCTGCAGATGCTACGCGTCAAATTGTGGAGGTGGCCAAAGCTTTCGAGCGTGCACACCAATTGGGCATGGCTACTATTCTGTGGTGCTATACACGTAACAGTGCCTTCAAAAAAGATGGTGTTGATTACCACGTATCAGCCGACTTAACAGGTCAGGCCAACCACCTGGGTGTAACGATTCAGGCGGATATTATTAAACAAAAATTAGCCGAGAACAACGGTGGTTACAAAGCCTTGAACACAGGCGGAAGCAGCTACGGTAAACTCGATGAGAAAATTTATACTGACCTTACCTCCGAACATCCTATTGATTTATGCCGCTATCAGGTTGCTAACTGCTTTATGGGGCGTGCAGGTCTTATCAACTCAGGTGGAGAGTCTAAAGGTGCCAGTGATTTAGCAGATGCAGTGCGCACAGCCGTGATCAATAAGCGCGCTGGCGGTATGGGCTTGATCTCTGGTCGTAAAGCCTTCCAGAAGCCTTTGAAGGATGGTGTTGAAATTTTGAATGCCATTCAGGATGTTTATTTAGATAAGTCGATTGACTTGGCATAATTAAATTTTTCAAATTGGCTGATGTCTGGTCATCAGCCAATTTTCATTTTGACCAATTACACAGTGAATATGGCTTGGTTTAAACGCAGCGACAAAGGAATACTTACTCCCACAGAAGCGAAACGCGAAGTGCCTGATGGCCTTTGGTTCAAATCGCCTGCTGGAAAAATTGTTCATACGCGCGAACTCAAAAACAATGCTTATGTAGTACCTGAAGAGGACTACCACGTTCGCATTGGTTCTGCAGAATATTTTGAAGTACTCTTCGACAACAATGAGTTTACCGAATTGGATGCCAATATGGAATCGGGCGATCCACTCAAATTTGTTGATACAAAGGCTTATCCAAAGCGCATAAAAGAAACGCAGGCAAAAACCGAATTAAAGGATGCCTGCCGTTCTGCTTTTGGCAAAATGGACGGCCTTGATATTGTAGTGGCCTGTATGGATTTCGCTTTCATTGGTGGTTCTATGGGTTCAGTGGTAGGCGAAAAAATTGCCCGCGCGATGGACCATAGTCTTAAGCACAAGAAACCATTTTTGATGATTTCACGCTCAGGTGGTGCCCGTATGATGGAGGCTGGTTTATCGCTCATGCAAATGGCCAAAACTTCTGCCAAAATTGCCCAGCTCGATCAGGCAAAAATCCCTTATATCTCCTTGATGACAGACCCTACTACAGGAGGCGTAACAGCTTCTTATGCCATGTTGGGCGATTTCAACATAGCGGAACCAGGGGCGTTGATTGGCTTTGCAGGCCCTCGCGTTATTCGCGAAACCATTGGTAAGGATTTACCTAAAGGTTTTCAGAGTGCTGAGTTCGTGCTAGACCATGGCTTCCTGGATTTTATAGTAGACCGAAGAAGTTTGAAGAGCCGCTTAAGCACGTTGCTCAAGATGCTTCAATAAATTAAAATCAGAAAAATCCGGAAAGATCTTCCGGATTTTTTATTTCCAGCCCTGCATACAACTATTCTGTAAACTGCAGCGTCTTTAGTTTTTAGCAGTATTCATCGACACCTCAATACCAAGGCCATGCTGAGAAACTATGTTAAAATCGCCCTTCGCAGTTTATTAAAACAAAAGTCATATAGCACCATCAATATCTTGGGGCTAACGGTGGGCATTGCGAGTTGTTTGTTAATTGTGATGTACGTAGTGGATGAGTTCTCGTACGATACTTTTCATAATAAAGTCGATCAAATTTATAAGGTTACGCTTGAGCGTAAATATCCTAACCATTCAACCAACTATGCCTTTATTCCACACTCTTATGCGGAAGTGATGCAGCAAGATTTTCCTGAGGTGGAAGAAGTGTTGCACATGGGTGGTCCCTTTAATGATGTTATGGTCAGCTATGAAAAACCCGGCAGCGATCCTGTTCAATTTGAGGAAGATTATATCATGGCTGCTGATTCCAACTTCTTTAACCTGTTCAGTATTGCTTTACGCAAAGGTGAAGCGAATAGTGTACTGAAGAACCTAAACGATATTGTAGTAACGGAAGCAACTGCGTCCCGATATTTTGGTGATGATGATCCTGTTGGAAAATCGCTTCGGTTTTTCGGACAGGATTTTAAAGTGACCGGCATTTGTGAAAACGTTCCTGCCAATTCACATATGAAATTTGACTTCCTTACCAAGTGGGACGTGCGACTTTTTGGCGATAACCAAAGAAGCAACTTCATCACTTTTACATCGCACGTCTATCTTTTACTTAAACCTGGATCAGACCCTAAAGCACTAGAAGCAAAATTTCCTGCGATGGTCGATACGTATGCAGCTTCACAAATTGAAGCAGACTTGGGCACCTCATGGGAAGATTATAAAGATGCGGGCAACGGATATCGTTATTTTCTGCAAGCCCTCCCTTCTATTCACCTCGACCCAACAAACATTGAGGGCAAAATGAAGCCGGGAGGCAACCGTAACTATGTATACTTTCTCATTTGCATTGCAGCATTGGTGCTCATCATCGCCTGTATCAACTTCATGAATTTAGCCACTGCCCGATCGGCAGAGCGTGCAAGAGAAGTTGGGGTGCGCAAAACAATGGGCTCTGCAAAAAGTCAGCTAGTGTTACAGTTTTTAGCTGAATCCGTTCTATTAAGCACTTTTGCAACGCTGCTTTCGATACTCCTTGTCTACTGGTTGCTTCCCTATTTCAATCAAATAGCTAATAAAGAGCTGATGCTTTCATTCTCCTGGCGCTTGTCTCTTGGGCTTATCTCGCTTTCAGTGTTTGTAGGTTTTTTAGCTGGGGCATATCCTGCACTCGTGCTTTCATCTTTTAACCCTGTGGTAGTCATGAAGGGAAATTTTACCGGCCAGGCCAAAGGCGCGTGGTTACGAAACGGGCTGGTGGTTTTTCAATTTTGGATTTCCATCATCCTCATCGTTGGTACTGTAGTGGTTTCAGAGCAAATGCAGTTTATGCAAAATAAATCGCTGGGTTATGATAAGGAGCAGGTATTAGTGGTGGAACGTGCTTTTCTTTTACAAGACACCATCCGCATAAACAGAACAGAGACTTTTATTGAAGAACTTAGAAGACTACCTGAAGTGGTAAGTGCCGCAGGTTCATTCTCCATGTTAGGCAGGCAAAATGACTTTTTCGGTTCTCAATTTTTGCCTGAAGGATCAAGCGAAATTTTGACAACAAAAAGTACGGCTATTGATGATGCCTTTGCCAATGCAATAGGTTTTCAATTTATTGAAGGAAGAGGCTATGCAGAAGAAACCAACGACTCATTATCCATTATACTCAATGAAAGTGCTGTTAAAGCATTGAACATACTAAACCCTGTTGGCAAAAAGCTAAACCAGGTACAAAGAGGCCCTAATGGCAACGTGATGGTCCCCTTCACCATCATTGGTGTTATTAAGGATTTCAACTTCCAATCGCTACGTGATGAAATAACGCCACTCGCTATTCATAGCAATGAAACATTTGGAGGCGGGGCAGGCTATGCTTATGCTCGAATTAAAAAAGGCGAGACAGAAAGTGCCATGAAGAGCATTGAGCGTATATGGAAGGACATGGCTGGAAATAACCAACCATTTAAGTTCACATTTTTAGATCAGGATTTGAACAGCCAATACCAATCGGAAAAACAAGCCGGATTATTATTTGGAATTTTTTCAGGCCTTGCTATCATCATTGCTTGTGTCGGGCTATTTGGTTTGTCTGCCTACACTGCCAGCTTACGCACAAAAGAGATTGGGATACGCAAAGTACTGGGCGCATCTGTTGCCAGTGTAGTGTTGATGCTCTCGAAAGATTTCACCAAACTTGTAGTGCTGGCATTTTTTATTGCTATACCCATGGCTTGGTACGTAATGGATCACTGGCTATCCAGTTTTGCTTACAGAATTCAATTGGGCTTTGGTGTTTTTATTTTTGCCGGGTGCATTACCCTATTCATTTCTTTAATAACCGTTAGCTACCAAACTGTGAAAGCTGCCATCATTAATCCTGTAAAGTCCTTAAAAAGCGAGTAGTTTAATCAGGAAAACTGCGAAGCGGAACAGATTTAAGAATTTCCTGCAGGTCATCTAAAGGCACATTGTCGGCTGAGATCATTAAGAAAAAGCGTTCTCTGATTCCCAAAAAAATCTGCGAACTATGATTTTGTCTGTTATAGGTTTCCCAGCCATGACCTTCTTCCATCGTTATATTGCGTAGTACAAGCGAATCGGTAACCACTACATCGTGGGCCCACTTACGTACCGCCTGGTTGTACATGATGCTTGCTTCTTTATAATCAAACAAAAGCATTTTTATTTTTTGCTTACCCTTTGCAAAACGTCTTTCGCAAAGCGAATATTTTAGATTGCCAACATTTATAATAGAGGCCTTTGTATCTCCGTCTTTGTAGTAACCACTTAATTTATTGGGTAAGAGTTTGGCTATCTCTGTTTGACTCAAAACCTGTTGGGCCTTTACCGGATGCAATGAGAATTGCAAAATGAATATTAAAAGAAGAGTTTTACACATCATCACCTGGGGGCCTATTCAGGCAGGGTGCTTAATTGCAAATTCGCGGCCATATTTTTCAGGAGCTGCCCATTATCTTGCGGAGCTGACAAAGTAATGAGGTATCGATCCGCGTGGTAGAGATAAAGCTGACTGGAATTTTTCTTCTTTTCGACAACTTCTTTGGCTTTTGTATTACCAACCAGTATATCGATGGTTTTTGTCACATCACTTTCAGTTGTCTTCCCTTCTTCCCATTCGGTGAGGTGATCAGTCACTATTTTACTCTTCGCCCTGTAATCGACAACAACAACACTTACTTGAGTGCTGCTGTTCTTATACATTTTGGCCGCAATAAAATAGGTCTGTCCTTGCTGCTGTTCAGAAGAGTAGCTATCCGCCTCCGCTTTCAAATCCATTACCTGATCAGGTAACCAGGTTTTAAGATCCAAATGCGTCTGAATGGGCTTTTGAGCAAAAGTGATTGAAACAAATACCGCGAATAGTATTGATAGAAGTACTTTCTTCATATCTGTAATTTACTAATAAATCAATTTTTTGATCGTAAAGCACTGTATTCTTTTACAGTATCGATGAAGCATTTTACCTTATCCACCTCTGTATCGGGGTAAAGACCATGGCCTAAATTGGCTATATGTGGATGGGATCCAAAGGCATCAATCATTTTTTTGGTTTCTCTCCGAACATCATCTAAAGATCCGTACAAGGCACAGGGATCAAGGTTACCTTGTAATACCTTGTTAGGAAGCATTCGCTTAGATTCTTCAATGTCCATATTCCAGTCAAGACCTATCACCTGACAAGGCAAGGCGTTCATTTCTGCTCTGGCAAAAAATGCCCCTTTGGCAAATACTGTTTTAGGCACCTCATTGATGGCCTCGCAGATTTGTTGAATGTAACGAAGGGAGAACTCTTGGTACTGCTCCGGGCTTAAAATACCCGCCCATGAGTCAAATAGCTGAATAAGATCGGCACCGGCTGCTATCTGTCCTTTTAAATAGTTAATCGTGCTCTGGGTGATTTTATCTAAAAGCTGATGGGCCAGCTCTGGATTGGTATAGAGCATCTTCTTCGCTTTACTGAATGTTTTGCTCCCACCACCTTCAATCATATAAGAAAATATGGTCCATGGCGCACCAGCAAAGCCAATCAAAGGTACGTGGCCATTCAGTTGCTGTTTAGTCAGCTTAATAGCCTCCAATACATACTGTAAGTCCTCAGCCTGCGAAATGCGCAAGCTGTTGATATCCGTCTGGCTGCTAACCACTTTAGGAAATACAGGGCCCTTTCTTTCTTCCATTTCGTAGGGCAAGCCCATAGCCTCCGGAATCACCAGAATATCAGAAAAAATAATAGCGGCATCTACGCCCAGAATATCAACAGGTTGAATGGTAACCTCAGCGGCTAGTTCGGGTGTGGTTACCAAAGTTTTAAAATCGCCTGCTGCCTCACGCACCTTTCTGTATTCGGGTAAAATGCGGCCTGCCTGGCGCATCAACCATACAGGCGTTCTGGAGGTGGGCTTATTAAGAGCTGCTCTTAGGAGTATATCGTTTTGCATGATAGTGCAAAGAAACAAGGACTATTTTATAAATAAAAAAGGCTGCCGAATTCGGCAGCCTTTCAATTAAAAAAATATAGTTATTAATAACCAGGATTCTGTTGCTGAGCTAAAACGGGGTTAACAGTAGTCTCAGATGCTGGTATTGGCCATATAAATCTTGGATCTGAATATGGAATAGCAGCTTGCATGGAGAAAGCGGCAGGTGTCGGGTTCGTTGCTGTTCTGTAAAAAGAAGACCAGTTAGTCACCGTACGATTAGCCTTAGCTGGAATTCCACCTGTTCCGAAGGTAGGATCTTGCGCTAATCTGTGAATATCACTCCAGCGCAATCCTTCACACAGAAACTCTATTCTTCTTTCACGCAAAACAGCCGTAATAAGATCATTGCCAGTTGCAAAGCTTGCAATAGTAAACTGGTCAGCAGGAGTTGTAACTGATCTGTTACGGACTGCGTTGAGCAAAGCCAATGCTCTGGCATCTGGAGCACCCGCTAATCTTTGTATGGCTTCTGCCATATTCAATAATACTTCTGCGTAACGAATAACAGGAGCGTTATCTGTTCTGGCAACAGCATCAGAATACTTCTTTGTAAATCTGGCAGCTCTACCTGGCCCCGGTGCATCGGTATCCACCATGTCAGTACCTTTTCTCAAATCAGAGTCAAGAAACCAAGGTTGGTTCCAAAGAACAGGGCTTATGCAAACAAGGGCCCTTCCTGTTACTGGCGCTTTTGACACATTGTACATTGTAGGAAGTGCACCGTTAACACCAGCATTGTCAATATCATTGTTCTCAATTGAGAAAATTGATTCAGAGTTATTCTTGCTGTTGGCAGCCGTGAATGGTCCGATTGGAGTTGACGTCAAGGCGTAAGATCCGTAACCGGTTGCTGCGGCAAAGGGAGCAGAAGAACCAGCAGCAAGTTTGTTACCTTCTGTTACCACATCTGCCCATCTACCCATATGCAAATATACCCTGGTCTTGATAGCAACTGCAGCAGCTTTAGTGGCTCTTGTTATTTTAAGCGTAGCAGACCTTGTCTCAGGAAGTAATGTTTCCGCCTGGTTTAAATCTGCCAAAAGTAAATCATAACACGCTTGAACTGATGTCCTCCCTAATTGAGCAGCTGCATCAGCTGATGGACCATCTGTTACAGCTGTTGTTCTGTACACAACACCTCCAGTAGCCGCTGAAGGATTATCAGAGTATGGACGAGCAAAATGCTTCAGAAGTTCGTGGTGAGCTAAGGCTCTTAAAAAAAGCATTTCACCTTTGTAGGCATCAATAGTAGCCTGTGTAAGCGAAGCACTAGGCGTTGAACCTTCTAAACCTTGCAGAACTACATTTGCCTGATTTATCAAAGCATATAAAGTCTGCCACATGAAGTCATTGTTGGCTGTTGTGGGGGAGTGGGCGGCATCATAGGTAATTCCAAAAAATGCCTGAGTGCTGATAACATCCTCGCCCCTGTTATCACCTTGTTGCACGTGTGCAGCTCCAAATGGATAACCACGAACTGCCCCACCAAGATAAAACCCTGATTGAGCAGCATTGTAAACACCCACTACCGCCAATTCGATGTTGCCAGCGTTGGCGAAAGCCGTCACGTCAGATAACGCATTTGCCGGCTGAAAGTCCAAAATATCGTCACAAGCGGAAAATGCCACCAATAGCACCGCCACCACAATTTTGGCTGAATATTTTTTTAAGTTTTTCATATTAAAATGAAGTTTATAGACCAACATTAACACCAAAAGTGATCGTGCGGAAGATAGGGCTGGTATTGTTATCTAAACCAACACCCAATTCTGGATCAATACCAGTGTATTTTGTAAAGGTTAACACATTTTGAGCCTGTGCAAAAACTCTAACACTGGAAAGCTTGAAAGCGCCAGTCTTATCGAGTACCGTTCTTGGTACACTGTAGCTTAAAATAACATTCTGTAATCTCAAGAAATCACCTTTTTCTACAAATCTAGAGATTGCTTCACCTGATTGATTTACCTGAGCGTTTCTGTTTAGCCAAAGTTTAGGAACATCAGTGTTAGGGTTTTCGGGTGTCCATCTGTTTAACAATTCTCTACCGCCATTATTGAAATCCTGGTTAAGCAAATTGTCTTGCTTTGTTTGATTGTAAACACTGTTACCTCCTTGAAAGCGGAAAAATGCTTCGAATGTAAATCCTTTATAGCTGACAGTATTTGTAAGGCCGCCATACCAGGTCGGAAGTGTCTGACCAAGTATCTTTCTATCACCTCCAGCAGAAACATCTGCCGGATTGAGGGGAGCAGTTACACCATTAAGTGTTGTTACTGTTTCATTGGTAGGGTTTGCTGCATCATAATAAGAGTAAACACCTGAATTACCGTTTCTCTGAACGATGCTACCGTTACCCTTTACGTATAGTGGGTTACCATTAGCAGGGTTTACACCAGCATAAGTGTAACCATAAATTGAATTCTGGGAATCTCCTTCTCTGGTGATCAGGTAATTTCCAACGAGCGGAAGTGTCTCACCTAAAGTGTTAGTGGCAAGTTTCTTCACTTCATTGTTGAGGGAAGTGAAGTTAGCACTAACATCCCATCTAAAGCCGTTTTTGTTTATAGGGCTTGCATTCACAGTAAATTCTAAACCACTATTTGAAATAGCTCCGACATTCTTGCTGATGGAGTTACCTGGTATACCTACAGATGGAACCGTTGGAGCATTTAGAATCAGACCATCAATATCATTGACGAAATAATCAAAAACCAAATTGATTTTATTATCAAGGAATCCAAAATCAGCTCCTACGTTAATTTTTTTACTGGTCTCCCATTGAAGATCAGGATTACCTGCCTGGCTAAAGCTTGCGCCATTTTGGCTTCCATATCTACCTGCACCAAATTGATTTTGATAAGGGAAAAATCCAATCTCAACGTTACCAACTTCTGCATAGCTACCTCTGATTTTAACATCATTCATGATATTCTTAACACCAGAGTTTTTGAAAAATTCTTCTTCAGACAAACGGTATCCAACTGATCCACCAAAGAAAGTTCCATTTCTATTTGCTTCAGGTAAATTCGATAATGCATCCTGACGAAGACTTACCCCAACCAAGTACTTGTCGCTGAAGGAATAGTTGAGTCGACCAAAAGTTGAAGCAAAACCATTTTGAGCAAAAGTTCCACCTGATGTTGGTGTTACAAATTGCCCGCTGATGAGGTTATCCTGAATAAAGAAAACACCTGCGAAGTTGGCTCCTTGCGCGAAAATGCTGTTTACTGTAGTTTGTTGAAATTCAAGACCCCCTACCACATCAAGACCATGATTTCCAAATTCACGGTTGAAATTCAAAGTGTTCTGTGTATTCCAACGGGTAACTCTTCTAAACTGCTGAAAAACAACTCCATTTGAACCACGTCCATCTCCATGTCTTGGATCTAAAGACTGAAAATCCAAATTGCCAGTATAATCTAAACCGTACTGGGTTCTGAAGCTTAGACCATCCATGATATTTAACTTCGCATAAACATTACTTAACACCCTGTCTGTAGAGGCTTCAAACTGATTGTTAGCTAATACAAAAGCAGCATTTGTATAGTTATTGTCAATGTTTCTGGTGTTAGGTCCTGAACCTAAAATGGATCCATCAGCAGATAAGTTAAAACCTGTGGGATTTGTGGGATCGTAAGGAGAAACATTGGGAAATAAGCGCAAGCCCGAGGCAATGTTACCAGAAAGGGCATTGGAACCAGTATTTAAACCCGTAGTGTTGTTTCTATTAACCGATAAGCCTGTACCAACTTCAAGGTACTTATTAAACTTATGGTCCACATTTGTTCTAAATGATAAACGATCGAAATCATTAGCTACCACTGCACCTTGTTGTTTTTGATAGCCCATTGAAAAATAATAATTGGTAGATTCTGTGGCGCCACTTAGACCAAGGTTGTAGTTTGAGAAATTACCTCTTCTTAAAATAATGTCTTGCCAATCTGTTTCAGTTCCATCCGGGTTTGCTACTGCACCTGCTGCAGCGCCCGAATTAGTCAATTTTTCATTAGCAATAAGAATAAACTCTTCAGAATTCATGATGTCGAATTTATTAACTGCTTCACTGAAACCAGTAGTAACAGAAAGATCAACATTCAACTTACCTTTGCCTTTAGCTCCACGCTTGGTAGTAATTAATATTACACCATTGGCAGCTCTTGAACCATAAATAGCGGTGGCAGCACCGTCTTTCAAGATATCATAAGACTCAATATCGCTAGGGTTAATATCAGCCAGCGGGTTAGTCGGTGTTACTGCGCTTTGGTTTCCTGTCACCATAGGAACACCATCTACCACAACTAGTGGAAAGGTGCCCGATGATATAGAGTTAACACCTCTGATGTTAATAGTGGGTGTCTGACCGATGATACCGGTGCCTACTGTTACCTGCACACCCGCACTTCTACCTGCCAACTGGGTATCAAAACTAGGTGCAGCAAGGTTAGAGATGTTTGCTCCCGAAATAGTGGTTTGAGCAGAAGTTACCTTTCTTCTATCTTGTGTACCATAACCTACTACAACAACCTCTGAAAGCTGTGTTACATCTAATGCCAGCGATACATCAACAGTTGTTCTGTCTCCGATAGGTACTTCTTCAGTTTGAAGTCCGATAAAAGAGAACACAAGCGATCCTCCGCCCGCGGGCACATTCAATCGGTAATTACCGTCAGCATCTGTAACGGTACCGGTTGTGGTTCCTTTAATAACCACGTTTACACCTGGCAGCGAAGAGCGATCCTCAGTTGAGGTAACCCGACCTGACACAGTGCGTTCCTGGGCCCAAGCACTGGAGAGCGCAAAGACCACTGCACTACATAGCAGTAGAAACTTCTTCATAAGTTTTGGTTTAGTTTAATTAATGACGCCAATATAGCAGCGCAACGCTTGAAATAAAACAGCTAAAAAGGCCATAAACAGCGAAATAATATTCTGAAAAGCTTAAGCCTCTCAAAATCTTTGCGTTAAAAGCAAAAAGGGCCACCTAACGGTGGCCCTTTTCCTCTATAGGCACTAAATGAATAACGGCTAATTATTTCTTAACAATTTTCCAAACCAAAGCATCTAGTTCAGTAGATCCTTCAGTATACGTCATATTAAAGGTAATCTCGCCTAAACATTGGTTGTAGGTACCAGTTCCTGAAATCGTCCTAGCTGGACGATTCGGGTTAGGTTGGCTAGGAATAGTAGCAACTTGCGTGGCTACATCTGTCGAAACCGCTAAATCAAAATAAATTGGTATACCTGAATCATACCAATTATTAACACGGTAACGATTGGGAACAGTTCCATCAGCAGTAACTGCTACATCATATGGACCATAAGCCCCAAAATATTCTGAATTTTCTGTAGCTGCGAAAGTGCCTGTCCATGAGTTGCTAACAAAAGTACAGTAATCAATTACAGCATAATTGAGGCGCTGAGCTGGATAAAACTGATTACTTGCGAACAAGCCGGCCGCTACAATATCAGCTGCCAAAATTTTCGATCCGTCAGTCAAGTTTATGTCGCTCTCTATGGCCACACCTGTTTTATAGGTTGATAAGAGGGTCTCCACGTCAGCTGGCACAGTATAATTTAATCCAAGAGCCGTAAGAATCTCCGTTAGATTGATGGATACAGAAACCCATGGGCCTCTGTAAGTATCATCCGTCTTAAACTCACTGAAGTTAACCTTTTTCAAGAATTTCCTCTCCAGGGTAACACCACCAGTTACAGGAATACGCTTGATCGCATAAACATCAAAACTCTCAACAATAGTTGGGTCTGTTGACAAAAGCTCTGCATCAAATGCAAACTTTTCATTTCCAGCAATAATTCGTGGATAAAACTCAGCGCCCGGCTTACCTAATGAGTAGACGTTAGTTAACTGAGTGCCTCTAAGGGCTAAAATTGTGCCCTTTTTTACATCATTGAACCTTAGCGGGTCAAGAGAATCGTCAGCACAGGCTGCCACAATAAAAATTGCAGCCAACAATAATGCGCTTCTATATAGTCTGTTCATAAGTCCTTAAGTTAAAATAAAACGACTGTATTTGTATCCCAGAACACCTTATTGGTAATGTTAACATCTATCTGCGTAGCATTGTCATTTGAATTAACATAATTGGCAGGATAAACGTAGGTACGCATAAATGGCCCAGGATTAGTTTGTAAGGTAGGTTGGAAATCACGAGGAGCACCTGTTCTTCTGTAAAGGTTATAAGCCTCAACACCATTACCCCATGCAGCAATCCAAAACTCCTTTGCGATTACATCTACTTTATTAGCAGCAGCTGTATATAAGTTGTCTACCGCAGTTAGGTAAGCCGTAGTAGATGCCTCTCTACCTGGATTAAGCACTTGGCCTTTACCAGTTGAGAAATTCCTGATTTGGGTAACTGAATTATTGATACCTAAATCTAAAGCTGTTTTGGCAGCAGCATTGTTGCCAAGTCCTGCTTCAATTTCAGCTACTAGGAAATTGGTATAGAATGACATCCAGATAGGTTGAATACCAGCCCCATTTGCTCCTTGGCCTTCTTGTGTTGGTACGTGGTAGTTTGTATTAGCTGTAGATGTATTGTCAGCCCTTCCGCCTGCTGGATATACACCAACGCAAGTTAAAAAGGGTCCGTCAGGAGGAATACCAAAACCATCGCCATGGTCTCTACCATAGAAGCCAGGTTCGAAAGTACAAAACATGGGAACTCCAGCGGTAACGTAATGATCAGGAGCTGCACCATTGGTACAACCCAAAGCCTTTGGCTCCAACTCTAAAGCACGCGTTATGCTACCAACCTGACGGTAGAAGTAATAACGCCAACGAGGATCCTCAACGCCTTTTGCAGAGAACATCTCATACAGTAGATAGTTTGAAATGTAACCGCCAGCGTTTCCAACAACTGGGTCGTAGTACTGTCGATAAAGCGGATGACGAGATACCGGTACGGTTGCTGTACCATACTTATACGTAAAGTTCTCAGCCTCTGTATCAATTAAATCCAGGGTTCTTAGCGTAGCAATTCTGGCATTAGCGTTAGCATTTACACCACGCAAATTCACTTGAGCTTTCAACTCAATTGTATTTGCCAAAGCGTTCCAACGAGCGCGATTTCCAGCATAATAGATGTCTCTGGCCAACGCAGCACCTGCCGCTACGCCAGTCTTGGCAAGTTCTGTTCTTGCTTCATCCAAAAGTGTGATGGCATAGGCGTATACATCTGCTCCAGCATCAGCCACAGGATTAAAGTATGCACTTCCTTCCGAAGCTCTTGCCGCTTCAGTTCTTGGAACATTATTGAACAAATCAACCAAGGTCAAGTAAGTATAGGCCTTCAGGATTTTAGCTACTGCAACGTGAGTAGTCAAATTTTTCTCCTGTGCCAGCTTAATTATCAAGTCAGCATTTACCATTACACCCTGGTAGGCAGTACTCCAAACACCATTGGCATTTTGAGGAGCATTGGCTGTTTGGTAGCGGAAGCCGCCAGTCATAGCCTCATGCCTTACAAGCGGGTTAACCAATGATTGCGCACTGGCAAAAAAATCAGCAAAGTCAATTTGCAAACCGTTCATCAGCAAATCAACATCGGCTTTGGCGGGTGTAATTGAGTTTGGATTATCTAAGTCTCCATTTAAATCACAGCTAGAAACGCCAAAGACTAGCATTGATAGTAATCCAACTTTTATAAATAAATTCTTCATTTTATTACTTTTTAGAATGATACTTTAATTGTTGCACCATACCTGCGAGCCGAAGGACCGCCTAAGAAGTCAATACCTGCACCATTGTTGGTACCGAATGACGTTCTGTCAAAATCTGCCTTAGCATATTTTGGAGCATTAATAGCCCGGAACCATAAGTTGTTGCCCTGCAGGGAAACATTAATGCCATTTACCTTAAGCTTAGATACAATAGACTTTGGTATTGAGTAGCCTAATGAAACCTCCGCAAAACGCACTCTTGTAGCATCGTAAACACCCAGTTCGTCAGGTCCACCGCCTATGATCGTATTTGTGAAAAATACGCCAGAAGTAGTTAAAGGAACAGTATTTGGTTTGTAACCTGTTACGTTTCCACTTCCATCAAGGACTTCGCTAACACCAGGCAATATCAAAGGCAGGGTTGGATCAAAACTTTCAAGATCTTTTGCCACACCGCGTCCAATCATGGTAGCAGCTGTATATGAGTATACCTGTCCACCTTGTACATAATCCCACTGCATACCAAAGTTCAAGCCCTTCCATGTAACATTGGCAATGAGTGAGCCCAGCCATTTAGGGTTAGGATCTGCAATAATACCAATGTCATTAGCTGGCTTATAATCACCATTAGCCGTTACAATACGTTGCCCATCTGGTGATTTTTCTATGTAGGTTCCTTTAATAACATTGAGGGGTTGGCCTTCAATAGCGAAGTTCGCTAAAGTTGTAAACCCGTTAATGATAATTTCCTTGGAACCCTCTGGTAAAGACTCTACTTTACTTACGTTCTTAGTAAAGTTAACACCCAACTCTACACTGAAGTCGTTCTTGCGAATTGGGTAACCAAAGAAAGCCGCTTCAACACCCTTGTTCGTAACTTCACCAGCATTGATAAATGTTCCTGTATATCCTGTTGAAGGATCTAATGCTCTAAAGATAATTTGATCGGTTGCTCCTCTATCGTATAAAGAAACATCTAAACGGATGCGGTTTTCAAACATTTTAGTTTCAATACCTACTTCCTGTTCAATTAATAATTCAGGTCTTAGGTCAGGGTTCGCCAACAATCCGGGCAAGCTTAATGTTACAGCATTTCCGATAGCATCAACTCTTCTTTGAGAATTAAGACCCAATACAGGACGTGTACCATAAGGTGATCCAAAGTTAGCGGAGGTACCAATGGCAACACGTACCTTCATAAAGTCAAGAAAGTTTGCCGCAAAGTTAGGGAAGGCTGCAGTAGGTAAGAATGCTACACTACCACCAGGGTAAAATTTGCTGCGATTAGCTTCTTCTAAAATTGAAGACCAGTCATTTCTACCAGACACTGTTACATAAAGCATGTCTTTATAACCCAAATTACCTTCAAAGAAAGCACCTGCAATGGAGCTATTTTCAACACGGTTCAGGTTTGTTCCTCTGAAGTTACGAGGTAATGTACCGGTAAAATTTCTGTGCTCGATCAAACCATACACCACCTGACCTAAACTCTCCAAACCCTGCTGGGTAAATGTATTACTACGATAATTCCAACCGAGAACACCTGTAATATCTAAATCCGAGGAAAGCTCCTTCTTGAAGTTTGCAAGGATTGAATGGTCTAAAATGGTGTTTCTGGATGAGGTACTTCTATAAGCACCAGGAATTACCTCTGCTGCATAGGCTTGTCCACCCTTATTCACCCAAAACTTACCATCCTCAGTGTAGGTATCCCAACCCAAACGATAGGTAACATTCATCCAATCATTAACAGCATAGTTAAAGCTCGTACTAGAAATAAAACGATCTGTTAAACTTGTTTGTCTTGAATTGTTGAGCGTCCAATACGGGTTCACAATATTTCTGTAATAAACATGCCCGTTGGTTACAGGATTTTCCCAAGGCCAGTTGGTCAAATCAACGTTACGAGGAGTATAAAATAAGTTGGCCCAAATGGAAGGACCTCCGACTGAGTTGGAACCCGTACCAGCTCCCACTGGTGGTGTTGAGTTATCAGTTCTGGAATAGTTGAAAGTTGCTGACATGTTCAACTTATCAGTGAACTTATAGTTACCACCTAAGGAGAAATTGTCACGTATGGTATTGTTGTACTTTACAAATCCTTCTTCATCTAAACGGCTCCAGCTAAAGCCCAAACTTCCATTCTGGTTACTTCCATTCAAGGAAACGTTTGTAGTTCTTGAATAACCTTTTTGGAAGAAATCAGATACGTTATTAGGCGCTGCAACCGGTACATAACCTCCATTAGTCGAACCTGATTGAGCAAACTCAGGGAACTCTGGGAATAAATTGCGATGCTCAAAATATGGGTGATTGGCACCTGTTGGTGTACCATCAAATAACGGTCCCCAATTGCTAAAGAATTCACCCCATGCACCATCGAAACCATTAGCCCACTTATTTTGAAACTCAGGAATGATTGCCTCCATTTGAAAATAGGACTGACTAATTGATCCGGAAAACTTGTTTCCGCCTTGTTTTTTAGAACCAGTCTTGGTTGTTACCAAAATTACACCGTTGCGGCCTTGAGATCCATAAGTAGTAGTTGCACTTAAGCCTCTAAGGATACTCATTGATTCAATGTTATTAGGGTCGATATCCAAAAATCTGGAAGGAGCAACCTGTCCATCAACGAAGCTGCTACTAATGTCATTAGACTGAGTATTGATTGGTACACCATCAACTACCCATAATGGCTGAGTGTCTCCACTAATTGAGCTGAAACCGCGAATGTTAATTCTTGAGCCAGAGCCAGAAATACCGGATGAATTAAGAATTTGTACACCAGGGGTTTTGCCTTGTAAGGCACGACCCACATCTGTTTGAGGTTTGTCGGATAATGCAGCAGAAGATATAGTTGTTGTTGCATAGCCGAGGGCTTTGGCTTCACGCTGAATACCCTGAGCGGTTACTACCACTTCAGATAGTTGCTGAACATCTAAACTCAGGGCTACATCTACAACAGTCCTGTCGCCAACAACAACTTCCTGAGTTTGTAAACCGATAAACGAGAATACTAAAGCTCCACCACTTGATGGAAGATTTAATTTGTAGTTACCATCGGCATCGGTAACTGTACCATTAGTGGTGCCTTTGATCACCACGTTCACACCAGGCAGGGGAGATCCATCCTCTAAGGATGTAACTTTCCCTGACACGGTCCGTTCCTGGGCCCATACGCTCGAAAACGCAAAGACCACTGCACTACATAGCAGTAGAAACTTCTTCATAGGTTTAAGTTTAGGTTTAGGTTAAATAAAGTCCCCAATTTACGGTATGTATCCTTAAAACAAAATACCGTGTTTCTGATTACTGGTAAAATAATATTGGGTAAGCTGGCAAAATCAGCAAACAAAATTATATATGCCTGATTTTCAATGAGATATTAAACGATAGTCCAATCAAAAAATTAATAGCAAGAGCCAAAAAAACAAAAAGCCGACCCTGCTAGGATCGGCCTTTTAACCGTTATGTTCGGTAAATATTAGGCTTGTGCGACAGGCTCTACTACTACAGTAGATTTGTTCTCCTTACCCTTCTTGAATACCACTACACCATTGGTTAGTGCAAACAAGGTATGATCTTTACCCATGCCTACATTTTTACCAGGGTGGTGCTTGGTGCCACGCTGACGAACGATGATGTTACCAGCAATCACTTCCTGGCCACCAAATACTTTAATACCCAAGCGTTTGCTTTCCGATTCGCGGCCGTTCTTTACTTTACCTTCACCTTTTTTATGTGCCATTGTCTTAAATGCTTAATGTCAAACAAATTTCAAATTCAGGTTAACCGATGCTCTCGATTTGAACTTTGGTATACTGCTGACGGTGTCCGTTCTTCAGTGTATAACCCTTTCTTCTTTTCTTTTTAAAGACGATAACTTTATCACCTTTCACGTGCTCAAGGATTCTCCCAGAAACCTTGGCTCCGTTCACAGTTGGGGCGCCAACTTCTACCTTGCCTCCATTATCGATGAGAAGAACTTTGTCGAAGCTAACGTTAGCTCCGGCTTCGCCTTCCATCTTGGGTGCATAGATGAACTGGTCTTTAGCCACCTTAAACTGCTTTCCTGCGATGTCTACAATTGCGTACATATCTATCCAAAAATTGGACTGCAAAGGTAGAAAAAGATTTTAGATTGGCGAGGGGAGAATGTAGAATATCTGAAAAGATGTGTTTTTGGGCTAAAAATCAATCTTTTAAAATAGATGTGTTAATTTTTTTGTGGATAAGTACCTCAAACAACCCTCCATCATTCTACAATAACCAATTATTTAACAGCTACTTATCTCCCTAAAAATACCCCGATCTTAAATGATTTACCTGGGCTCCTCTCTAAAAGAATGGTTGACTCGATGAGTCTCGTTTTTCATCTTTGCACACTTGACAATGGATAAAGCACGATTCTCCTCACGTTGCTTTCAACTTATTGATTAAGTGCATTTAAGCTTACCATTTTGATATTTCAAAAATGGGTTTTTTAAACTTGATTATTCTTAATTTAAGATACCAACTGTTTCAACTTAGTAGTAGCATCCAGTTTATATACTAAGGTATTTCGAACTCATGAATCCAACCAATAAGTCCATATTGGAAAATAGGTAGTGGGATAGATAAGGTGATAGATTCTACCTTAAACAGAAAAAAGGGCCAAAAGGCCCTTCGCATTCGGTTAGAGATCAGACATTCATATCCAATGAAGAGTCTGAGGTAAAAGAAGCGGTTCTTCAACGCCATACATCCAGTATGGAAAATGGGAACTTACACTTTGGGGCGACTTCGTTACGAGCGGAGTCGCCTTTTTATTTAGGCAAAGCAATGCACTTAGTAGATAGAAAACAATGTTTTAACCAACTAAAACAGTTTGGTCATTCCTTACGACATAAAGTGTCACTTTATTTTTTAGGTGTTTTCAATTCGTCAAAAATTAAAAATCTGATTAGTAGGCACTTAAAAAAATCAATGTTAATTTTTTTTGTGGATAAGTACCTCAAACAACCCTCCAGCATTCCGCAATAACCAATTATTTAACAGCCACTTATCTCTCAAAAAGTACCCCGATCTTACATGAATTGTGTCAACTCATTGCCAAAAGAATTATTGACTTGATGAGTCTCGTTTTTCATCTTTGCACACTTGACACTATTCGAAGCGCAATCCTCTCCCCTGATGGTGCTTCTTCACTAGTCAACAAGAAAAATTTTAACGGAAAATTTTGTTTGGCCCAAAGCGCTTTTTGCCTGGGTCAAGCGTATGAATATTTAGTTTTTTAATCTAAAAGCACATTTTAAGAGCCATGAGTCAACCACTACAGGAAGAACCAATCTTAAAGGAGAACAAAGACCGCTTCGTTCTCTTCCCTATTCAACAACACGACATTTGGAAATTTTACAAACAGGCAGAGGCCAGCTTCTGGACGGCCGAAGAAATTGACCTAAGTCACGACTTGAAAGATTGGGCCAACCTGAACGATGGCGAACGTCATTTCGTTACCCACGTATTGGCCTTCTTCGCTGCCAGCGATGGTATTGTCAACGAAAACCTGGCCGAACACTTTGTGTCAGAAGTACAATACACGGAAGCTAAATTTTTCTATGGCTTTCAGATTGCCATTGAGAACATTCACTCAGAAACTTACTCCTTATTAATAGATACGTATGTAAAAGATCCTAAGGAAAAAGACAGACTTTTCCGAGGCATCGAAACCATGGACTGCGTGTCGAAAAAGGCACAGTGGGCCTTGCGCTGGATCAATAAAGGAAGCTTCCAGGAAAGGTTGATTGCCTTCGCTGCTGTAGAGGGTATTTTCTTCTCTGGTTCTTTCTGCTCTATTTTCTGGTTGAAGAAGCGTGGCTTAATGCCAGGACTTGCCTTCTCTAACGAGTTGATCTCACGCGATGAAGGCCTGCACTGCGATTTCGCCTGCCACCTCTATACCGAACATGTGGTAAATAAATTGCCCGAACAAACTGTGATCGACATCATTAAAGATGCCGTAGAAATAGAAAAAGAATTTGTGACTGATGCCTTGCCGGTAAACCTGATCGGTATGAATGCGGCACAAATGCGTCAATACATAGAATTTGTGGCCGATCGCTTGCTTAGCGAGCTCATCGGTAAGAAAATTTATAATGCAACCAATCCGTTCGACTTCATGGATATGATTTCGCTTCGTGGTAAGACTAACTTCTTCGAAAGAAGAGTGGGTGAATACCAAAAAGCAGGCGTGAAGAACAGCGCGGAAAAAGAAACTGCACCTAAGTTTTCGCTCAACGAAGATTTTTAATATCTTCAAACACCTAAATCATTTTTTAAACTTTTAACAACCCAACAACAAACATGCTCGTCATCAAAAGAGACGGACACCGCGAGTCCGTAAAGTTTGACAAGATTACCGCGCGCATCGAAAAGCTCTGCTACGGTTTAGACCAGCGCTACGTAAATCCTGTGGAAGTGGCCATGAAAGTCATCAATGGCCTCTACGATGGTGTTACTACCCAAGAGTTGGACAACCTAGCTGCTGAAATTGCCGCCACCCTGACGACAAAGCATCCTGATTTCGCCAAACTTGCGGCCCGTATCGCTGTATCGAATCTGCACAAAGTAACCAGCAAGTCTTTCTCCAACACGATGAAAAGACTTTACACGTATGTAGATCCGAAAACTGGTGAAAATGCTCCTTTAGTTTCGAAAGAGACCTGGCGCATCGTACAAGCAAATGCTGCAGAATTAGATGAAGCCATCATCTATGACCGCGATTTCGGTTACGATTACTTCGGATTCAAAACCCTGGAGAAATCTTACCTGATGAAAATCGATGGTAAAACTATCGAACGCCCGCAACACCTCATCATGCGTGTGGCGGTAGGTATTCACGGAGAAGATATTCAAGCCGCTATTGAAACCTACCATTTAATGTCTGAGAAGTGGTTTACCCACGCAACGCCTACCCTATTCAACGCAGGTACGCCAAAGCCTCAGCTTTCTTCATGTTTCTTGTTAACCATGAAGGACGACAGCATTGATGGTATCTACGATACATTAAAGCAATGCGCCAAGATTTCACAATCTGCCGGTGGCATTGGTCTAAGCATACACAACATCCGCGCGAAAGGTTCTTACATAAAAGGAACTGGCGGAACCTCCAACGGTATCGTGCCCATGTTGCGTAACTTCGACATGACCGCTCGCTACGTTGATCAAGGTGGTGGTAAGCGCAAAGGCAGCTTTGCCATTTACCTCGAGCCATGGCATGCTGATATTTTCGAATTCCTTGACCTGAAGAAAAATCACGGTAAAGAAGAAATGCGTGCGCGCGATCTTTTCTATGCCATGTGGATCTCCGACCTCTTCATGAAGCGTGTGGAGAACAACGAGATGTGG
The DNA here is from genome assembly GCA_022842845.1 of Cyclobacteriaceae bacterium. Lineage (GTDB taxonomy): Bacteria > Bacteroidota > Bacteroidia > Cytophagales > Cyclobacteriaceae > Chryseotalea. The sequence goes on from JALHOT010000003.1 coordinate 235,765, forward strand.
TCACTCTTCGATCCGAATGAGGCCCCCGGACTGGCTGATGTGTACGGAGAAGAGTTTGAAAAGCTTTACGAGAAGTACGAAAAGGAAAATAAATTCCGCAGACAAGTAAAAGCACAAGACCTGTGGTTCGAGATTCTTGAATCACAAATAGAAACAGGTACGCCTTACATCTTGTACAAAGATGCTGCGAACAAAAAATCAAACCAGAAAAACCTGGGAACGATCAAGAGCAGCAACCTGTGTACAGAAATCATGGAGTATACTTCGCCTGACGAAGTAGCCGTGTGTAACCTGGCTTCTATTGCCTTGCCTAAGTTTGTAACAGAAGAAGGTAAGTTTGATCATCAGCGTTTGTACGAAATCACGAAGGTGATTACCCGCAACCTGAACAAGGTGATTGATGTTAACTACTACCCTGTAGAAGAAGCGCGCTACTCCAACATGCGCCACCGCCCTATTGGTATTGGTGTACAAGGCTTGGCCGATGCCTTCATCATGTTGCGTATGCCTTTCGATTCTGATGAGGCAAAACGCCTGAACGAAGATATTTTCGAAACCATCTACTTCGGTGCCATGGAAGCTTCTATGGAATTAGCTAAGAAAGACGGTGCCTACGAAACCTTTAAAGGTTCTCCTGTATCAAAAGGTATTTTCCAATTTGATATGTGGGGCGTAACACCTAAGAGCAATCGTTGGGATTGGGATGCCTTGAAGCGCGAAGTAAAGCAGAACGGTGTGCGTAACTCTTTGTTACTGGCTCCAATGCCTACCGCTTCTACTTCACAAATTCTAGGTAATAACGAATGCTTCGAGCCATATACATCGAATCTGTATACACGCAGAACATTGTCAGGCGATTTCATTTTGGTAAACAAATACCTGATGAAGGATTTGATTGAGTTAGGTCTTTGGAATGAAACCATGCGCCAAAAACTAATTGGTGCCAATGGTTCAGTACAAAGCATTCCTGAAATTCCTCAAAACCTGAAAGACATCTATAAAACAGTTTGGGAAATTTCTCAGAAGGTAATCATTGATATGTCTGCCGAGCGTGGTGCTTACATCTGCCAGTCGCAGAGCTTGAACATACACATTACTGATCCTAACTTCGGCAAGCTTACTTCTATGCACTTCTATGCATGGAAGAAAGGTTTGAAGACTGGTATGTATTACCTGCGCTCTACTTCTGCTGCTGATGCCATTAAGTTTACGCACGATAAAACTGCCGGCCAGCAAACCGTTACGGCAGAAGCCAGTGTAGCTGTTCCTGTAATGGCCGAAGCGCAAAAGAGCATCGATTACGAAGCACGCGTGGCTGATTATGAACAAAAGAAATCTGACATGGCCTGCTCACTGGATAATCCGGATGCATGTGAGGCGTGTGGTTCTTAAGACGTAAGTAGCTAGACATAAGTATTAAGAAGGTCTCGGTAACTCGAGGCCTTTTTTTGTTTCGTTTGAATTTTAATTCTGCAATTTTGAATCACTATGGGAAGAATAATGGCCATCGACTATGGTACTAAACGCACAGGCATTGCTGTAAGCGACACTAACCGCATTATTGCTACACCCCTGGAAACAGTACCTTCTCATGAACTTTTAAAGTTTATTCAGGCTTATGCTCAAAAAGAAGTAGTCGATGAATTTGTGGTGGGCATGCCCAAAACCCTGGGCAACGAAGATTCAGACATTGCTCCGCTGGTCCGCAAATTTGTAGAGAACCTGAAGAAAGCTTTTCCTGACAAAACCGTGCACCTGGCTGATGAACGCTTTACCTCCTCTATGGCGCTGCAAGCCATGATTGATGGCGGCATGAAAAAGAAAGACCGCCAGGTAAAAGGAAATGTCGATAAAATAAGTGCTACCATTATTTTACAGGCTTTTATGGATACGATTAGACATTAATAGACTTTAGACGTAAGACTTTAGACATAAGTAAAAAGGCATAAGGTGTAATTCCGATCTTGCTACTTACGTCTTGCTACTAAAGTCTTATTACTAATGTCTAACAGAACCATTAACTTTGCCACATGATTTACCCTATTGTTGTTTACGGAGATCCTGTACTGCGCCAGAAGGCCAAGGACATCGAGAAAGGAACTGATTTAACGCAGTTGATTGCCGACATGTATGAAACCATGGAGGCGGCCAGCGGTATTGGTCTCGCGGCTCCTCAAATCGGTAAAAGTATACGTCTGTTTGTCGTAGATGCTACCAGCATCGAGAAAGAAGACGAAGAAGACGAGGATATGAGTGATTTCAAAAAAGCCTTTATCAATGCAGAAATTATAGAAGAAGAAGGCGAGGAATGGGATTTTGAAGAAGGCTGTTTGAGTATCCCGAATTTACGCGAAAGTGTTTTCAGACAAGAAACGATCCGTATTCGATACTACGATGAACAGTGGAATTTGAAGGAAGAAAGCTATGATGGCATGAAGGCCCGCATCATTCAGCACGAATACGATCACATAGAAGGTAAGTTATTTATCGATTACTTATCCCCTTTCAAAAAAAGACTCCTGAAAGGTAAACTTGCTGACATCACTAAGGGCAAAGTGAATGCTGAATATAGAATTGCTATCCCAAAGTAAAAACACATAAGTAGTAAGACTTAAGTACTGCGAAATGCACTCAAAACTTCCTGATGTAGGCACCACCATTTTTGCGATCATGTCAAAAATGGCTGTTGACAACAATGCCATCAATTTATCACAAGGCTTTCCGGATTTTCCACTCGACAGTACACTGGTTAATTTGGTGAGCAAAGCCATGCAAGATGGTTACAACCAGTATGCCCCCATGCCTGGTTTACCGGCCCTCAGACAAGTCATTGCAGAGGTGATACAAAGCACTTACCATAAATCGGTCGAAGCAGAAACTGAAATAACCGTAACAGCAGGCGGTACACAAGCCCTGTTTTCTATTTTGCAAGCGCTGGTTCATCTGGGCGATGAGGTTATTGTTTTCGATCCTGCTTACGATTCCTATAATCCTGCCATTCGCCTCAGTGGTGGTGTGCCTGTTCACATTAATCTCAAAGCGCCAGCCTTTAATATTGACTGGGAAGAAGTCACATCAAAGATCACATCACGAACAAAAATCATTATGGTTAACACACCCCACAATCCGAGTGGTGCTGTGTTTAGTGAAAAAGATATTCAAGAACTGGAACGTATTGCTCTTAAACACAATTTGATTGTGTTAAGTGATGAAGTGTATGAACGAATTATCTTTGATGACAAAAAACACTACAGTGTTTTAGAAAGGCCTGCGCTGACCAATAACAGCATTGCTGTTTTTTCCTTCGGGAAAACATTTCATGCTACCGGTTGGAAGACAGGTTATGTAGTAGCTCCACCAACGCTTACGAAAGAAATCCGCAAGGCACATCAGTTCATTGTATTTAGTGTCAATACACCGATACAAGTGGCTTTGGCTGAATACATGAAGACCCCTTCTCATTATAATAGCCTGGGAAAATTCTACCAGCAAAAGCGTGATCAGTTTTTAAGCTACATTAAAGGCAGCAGTTTACAACCCTTGAATTGTTACGGCTCGTACTTTCAATTGCTTTCTTACGAAAGTATTTCGAAGCAGGCTGATATGGCCATGGCAGAAGAATTAACCATCAAACATAAAGTTGCTTCTATTCCTGTTTCAGTGTTTTATCAGGATAAGAGTGATAATAAACTATTACGCTTTTGTTTTGCTAAAAAAGATGAGACGCTGGAGAAGGCCGGGGATATTTTGAGGAAGATTTGATGTAGAGGCTCGATACTCGAAGTTCGAGGCTTGAAGCTGGAGATTGGAAGTTCGCAGTTTGATATAAATGGTTCAGCAAGAACTCTAATCAAAGTCGATTCTGTCCTCATCTATTTAATTACCTCCAAATACATTAAGCAATAAAATTATCAGCACATCACCGAATTAGCACATCAACTAACCAACTACTTCATTTCTGCAATCCATTTCCTCACCAGGTCCACACCTTCTTCATGGGTGAGCTGTCTCCCCAGCTCGGGCATCATAATACCGGGATGGGTTGATTCTATTCTGAATTGCAAAATGGATTCATCGGGCTTGCCAGGAACAATACTATACAATCTTCCACCAGAACCTTTACCTGCAGCCACAGGCGCCTTGCCAACACCTAATACGCGCTTATCTTTTTCGCTGGCCAATAAATACAAACCGCTATTCTTAGCCGGGCCATCACTCCGATGACAATGTGCACAGTTAATTTCAAGCCAGGCCCTGGCACGCAAATCAGTTGGCGCTGTTTCATCTTCATAAGCTGTTAAGGCGGGCACAGTTGCCATTGCAGGTAAGCCTTCAATCATGTTGTGTGCTTGCCAAAATAATAGTTGATTCTCCTCTCCTGCAGTATAATGATAATTGCCATTTAATTGTCTGGCTGTTGGACCAATCGGCATTACCTGATCGCCTCTTAGATGACAGCCCTTGCATTGATTCATATTGGGGACAGAATAACTGATGTTTTTTATCACACCTTGCTTATCCGTCCAACTTACCGGAATATTTCTGCCGGCCACATCAAGATAGGCTTCTGTTTGTTCTTCATTCCAAATGTAGGGAAGTGTTTTCCAGCCATCTGTTTCATGCAATAAAAGTCTCGTCTCGAGGATTCGAATATTTTCATCTGGCCTCCTGAAATCTGCGGGATAATAGAAATTTTTGATTAACACTGTCCCTTTTGGGAAGTTCAATACTTCATCTGCATGATAAGTGGCCTTGGTGCCTGCCGGCAATTTTACGAAACGCGCCTTAAAGGCATAATCTGTAAATAAAGATGAGTTTAACTTATAGGGAACAACATCATCCATCGGATTTAGATCTCTCAGAGCACCTTTGAAAAAACCATACTCAGAGAGTGTTGCTTTGCCGATATGCGTTAAGTCAACAGATTCCTCTGGCACTACCACAACTTTGCTTGTTGGTTTTTGCGTACAGGCAATGAGAAGCAAAAAGTAAGCGAATAATACACTGAACCTACTCATATTATTGACAGGCATACTTTTTAATATCCTTTGACAGATTCACAAAATCATTTGCTGCGTCTAAATCCATAAAAGTAATCTCACCTTCTTCCTGAATGCAAATTTCACGATTCGGATTGTTAGGGTCTGCTATGCCATCAAATGCGATATCAGGAGGGCTCATAAAAGATTTGAGCAAAAAGAGTTTGCCAAAATCGCTGCCCATATCCGGGAACCAATTACTATTGCTAAATCGGTTTTTATGAATTTTAATTTTATAAGGATAGCCATTGTACAGAGTATCTAACTTATAGTTGTTATTCACTGTTTGTACACCACCAATACTTTCAGCCTGTTCTACTTCGCCTTCATTCATAGCGGCCACCAGGTCATAACTCACAATACCTATGCCTATGGTTGTATTGTTCTCAATATCATTATCGGTAATCTCCAGATCGTGAGTGGCCAATACCATAAAGCCTGTACCAGGAGGTATACTGGCAACGATATTTCCTTTCGCTGCAAAATTTTTGAAATTGTTATCGTGCACATGATTGTTGTAAACCTTTGTGCTGTAGCCATACTGTGTTAGTCCGGGTAAATCAAATACTAAAATACCACCTGTGTTTTCGTAGGCTTCATTGCCATAAATTTCTACCCAGCGTGAGTTTTCACTTTCTATGCCCGCCACATTCCAGTAAGCTTTACTATTTCGGATAATCACAGAATCAGATTGTCCTACATAAATACCTGCATCGGATGAACCCATAGCAATGCACTCGTCAATCAATACATTTTTGCAAAGCACCGGATACAAGGCATAAGCACCATTTTCAGTTTTAGGCCCATCTGCCCATGAAGAAGAAATGCGCAAAAAAGTTATGCCTCTCGTATCGTTCACTTTTATATTATCACCTTTCGCATCTTCTACAGCAAAATCCTGCAATACTATATTCTGCCCATTACTGATCTTAATGCCCTCCGCACCTTCCGTTTGATTCTTCCAGGATAAAATTGTTTTATCCATGCCCTTCCCTCTGATAACAATATTGGCCTTACCATCCATGCTCAGGCTTTTGGTAAACATAAAGTAGCCTTCTGGTAAATCGATAGTGTCACCATTTTCGGCTGTGATCAATTGTGTTTGCAGGTTTTTTTCAATGCTTTGCCAGGTAACTTCTCCCCTTTTACTTGAGTAGTCTTTACATGCGATGGTGGCAAGCGCAAAGAGGGCCAAAAAAAAGTATTTCATGATCGGTGGTTTTGGTTGGTCTGTCAAGATAATAAAAAGAGTAATGAATTGCAGATTCTTCAAAAACTGATCTCCGAACAAAGGATACTATACCTTCATACCAAATAAAAAACGCATCAATTTAAAAGGCCTTATAAAAGCAACATAAAAGCCTACACAGCTGAACAAGGTTAAAAAGCTTATGCTCCAAAACTTTGCTGCAATGCTCCACTCCAGTTGGCAGATATAGTAGCCTATCCAAATTATTACTGTTTGATGTAGAATATAAAAAGGATAAAGTCCTTCATTGATTTTGGATAACCAGGGATGTGATCTGTTTAAATAATGTTGACCAAAAGCAATAACGGTTATCACCGTAAACCAGCTCATAAAAATACCTGTAACATCAAACATTACTTCAACGGTTCTTTCAGACCAAGGCAATACATAAATTTCCCTGAAGTGAAAATATGTTCCATAAAAAGGAATTAGAATTAGTATAGAGGCCATCAGTAAATATTTTCTGCTGGCACCAATGGCTGTCCATACCGATTGATTGGCATAACAAAGCATACCCAACAAAAAGAAGGAACCATAGAACACCATATAGCCAAGGTCTTTCAAATCGTGGGTTTCATCTGGGAAGTAGGGGCGTAATAAAACCTGTGTTACCAGTATGAAGAATGCCGGAAGCAATAAAATGCCTGCAGGGTTCGAAAGTGATTGGTAAAGAAAGGCTTTGAACTTTTTGGATTTATCTGACCGAAGAAATACCAATAGTGGAATTGATAAGAGAGAATAAATTAATAGGTACACCACAAACCAAAGGTGATGCCAGCTGAAACTTCCTTCCGGATAAGGTATGAAGTTGAAAACAGTTTTATAAAAATCCCAGTAACCATTGTATTCCTTAATATGCTCAAAATAAATCTGCGGAGGCACCACTACGAACATACCAAAGATCACAGGTACCAATAAGCGCTTAATACGTTCACCGGCAAACTGCCCGGCTGTTCTTTTACCCAAAGCCAAATAGGTGCCAGCCCCTGAAATAAAAAGTAAGAGTGGCATGCGCCAGAAATGAGACCAGATCATCCAATACCGAAAACTACCACTGGTTTCACTATTTTTCACATGCCAGTCCCAGGGGTTAAACCACATCCCCGTATGAAAAAAGAGAAGAATAAAAATGGCAATAAAGCGTAACCAGTCTAAGTCATATCGCCTTGCATGATCAGTTGTTAAAACTTGCTCAGTCATATCTGTTTTTTTACCAAAGGAAGTACTTTGCCATGCCCCCAAAAGACCGATTTTATAATCTAGAAGGTCGAATTTATAAAGTCGAACGCCATATGGGTGTATATTTGAATTATGAGCGCATCTATTGTGGCCGCCACCCTGGCGGATATACCTGAAATCAATGCCCTGGTCAATGGTGCCTACCGGGGCGACAGTGGCCGCCAAGGTTGGACAACTGAGGCTGATTTAATTGATGGAACCCGAATTGATGAAGATATTCTTGCCAATCTGATCAACCGCGATGACACCACTGTGCTCACCTACCGGGAAGGGCAAACGTTGCTGGGTTGTGTTGAATTAAGAAAAGAGGGATATAAATTATACCTCGGCATGCTCTCGGTTAGTCCGCTTAGCCAAAACAAAGGCATTGGTAAAAAACTAATGGCCGCGGCAGAACTTCATGCACAACAACACAAGTGCACCTCTATATTCATGACAGTGATATCCGTGCGCGAGGAATTACTGAAATGGTATCAACGCCATGGTTATGTACTAACGGGTGAGCGAAAGCCCTTTATTGTACCCGATGAACGCTGGGGTATCCCTAAAGGCTCACTTGAATTTCTGGTACTAGAGAAAAAATTACCCTCACGCTAAATCCATACCTTATGAAATTTGCATCAAATCTATTCCTATTGCTTTGCTTGGTTTATAGCAGCTTCGGTCAAACTGGAGATCTGCCCGAAGATTTTTTAAGCAAGGAATGGCATAAAGAACGCAGGGAAAAATTACGCGCTAAATTACCTGCCAATTCCGTTGCTGTGTTCTTTGCTAATGCTGTTCGAAACCGAAGCAATGATGTGGACTATGTCTACCACCAGGATCCGGACTTCTTCTACTTAAGTGGTTATAAAGAACCTGATGCAGTGCTCCTGATATTTAAAGACAAGCAAATAGCCAATAATGACAAGCAATACAACGAAATCATTTTTGTACAACCCCGAAGCGAAAGAGCAGAAATGTGGACAGGCCGCAGGCTAGGCGATGAAGGAACCAAACAAAAGCTGGGTTTTGAAAATGCTTTTAATAATGAAGAGTTTAAAAAGTACAATGTCGATTTCAGCAAGTTTTCTGAGGTGCTTTTTTTTGATTTTCAAAATGATGTGAGAGACAACCCCAGAGATTCGTCAGACTTATATAGTTTGATTGAACAGTTTAAAATGAAAGTCAACTATCCATCTAAGGATAAACTGGCTCTTAAAACCGAACCTGTAAAAAACAACCTTAACACTCGTGCCCTGAATGGCATTATGGCGAGTTTGCGAGGCATTAAAACATCAGAAGAATTAGAAATGATTCGCAAAGCAGTGAGCATTTCTTGCATGGGGCAGCGCGAAGTAATGAAGGCAATCAAGCCCGGGATGTCAGAAAGAGAAATTCAAGGCATTCATGAATTTGTTTTTAAAAAATACCAGGCTGAAGACCTGGGCTACCCTAGTATTGTTGGTGCCGGACATAATGGCTGCATCCTTCATTACATCGACAACTACAAGCCTAATATCACTAACAAAGAACTTATCTTGATGGACTTAGGAGCAGAATACAGAGGATATACTGCTGATATAACGCGGACCATTCCGGTAAATGGCAAATTCTCTCCTGAGCAAAAACAAATTTACGAGCTTGTGCTAGCCGCGCAGGAAGAAGCCATGAAGATAACCAAAGCAGGTGCCAGCTTCCAGGACCTTACCCTTGCTACTAGAAAGGTTATTAACAAAGGATTAAAAGATTTAGGAATCATTAAAAGTGAAAATGAAGACCATCTTTACTATCCACATGGTTGCTGCCACCACATTGGTTTAGATGTTCACGATAAAGGTCAGTACGACATGTTAAGAGAAAATATGGTAATTACCATTGAGCCCGGCATTTACATTCCTGAAAATGCCAACTGCGACAAGCGTTGGTGGGGAATTGCTGTTCGCATTGAAGATGATTATCTGATTACCAAAGATGGGTACGAGCACTTATCAATCTCTGCTCCCAGAAAAGTTGATGAAGTAGAAGCTTTGATGAAACAGCCCAGTGCCTTGGATGACTTTCTGCTTCCACCTATTGAAAAGATTATCGAAAAGAAACAATAAGTATTAGAAACTTCTGGTGGCGTTATGCCACCAGAAGTTTTCTACAAAATAGCTTGTGGATGTAGCGCTTCCTCAACTTCCTTCCAACGCGTACCCCACTCCTCTCTTGCCATAGCATACAGTTGGTCATACACCGGTTTGGGCGCACTCACCGCTAGCTCCCGCATCCAATGGATCATCTCGCCTGCATTAATTCCTCGTATCATCCACTGGGCATATTGTATCATTTTGTCTGGAGCAATGCTTTGCACCAGCTGTTGCTCAGTTGCCCTTATCTGATCATCGGTGTAGGTTTCCCACAATACCTGATTTAAAAGCGTTTCCTCCTTATTCATATGGTTTAGGTTGAAAGCTATAAATTCATGAAAGGCATACATCATTTGTTGCCCAATCGTCAGGCGTTCCTCCCGTCCATTTGCTTTTCTCCATGCCTTTATCAATGTTTCCAATACTAATGCCAGACGATGATCTTCTTCGTGCTCCTTTTCAAAAAGTCTGGCTACTTCCTTATTTACCTCCTCCAAAGGCTCATTAAAAAAATGATCCTCGTTGTGAGCATGGCTCTCAAACAGCAATAAAACTTGTTCTAGTTCCTGCAAAACTTTTTCTCCTGCAGGCGTGTCTGCAAAATTGCATTGCTGAATTTTTATGGCGGTTTCAAATAAAAGAGCCCGCAGACCCTTATGTACCTGATTGAAAGAATTGTGACGCATATCGTTCTAATATTTTAAGGATTAAACGAAAAGCACACTAGTCGAGGTCTTCGTTAAAGGGATAAGGATCTTTGTTAAACGGAGAAATTAATTAAGGAATATTGAGTGTATAAATGGAGAATCTATTCCCTACGATCATTTTTGCCATATACATACTACCCCGTTTTATATAAAGCATATCATCACCTGTATATTTCACATCCTCTACTATCGATCCTGTATAATCAATAATTAATTAATCATATGATTGCGATCTTCTTGGGTATCGAATAATAACAGATCTATCTGCTGCCTGCTGCATGATATAGGCCAGCTTTCGCTTCACGATTGTAATAATGTCTATCAGAATGATTTAACCGTGTGCTAACGATTACGTAGGATTCAAAAAAATTCAATCTGTATTTCTGTATTCCGAAGGCGTCAGTCCTGTTAACTTTTTAAAGGAGGTATTAAAAGATGATTTTGCGCTATAGCCAACTTGTTCTGCTATTTCTTCAATTTTTAAGTGTGCTTGATTTTTCAAGAGTTTCTTAGCTTCTTCAATTCGGTGCTCAGCCACCCATTCAAAGAAAGTCTTACCAATTTTCTCATTAATTACCTGTGATACCAGATGTACATTAGACTTAGACAGCTGCGCTAACACAGGCAGACTAAAACTGATCTGTAAAAATGGTTTCTGCTCATCCATAATCCTTTTCAGTGTTGATGTTAAGCGCTCTATCTCTGCGGCTTCAAGATTTGAACCTTTATATCTTTTGTCAGTAGCTATGGGAATTTGCTGAAAGAAGTTTGAATTCTTAATCACTAAAAAACTTGTTGAGTAAACAAGCACTGCCCCAAATGCAGCCGATAAATGATCGCCTGTGTCATTTTCATTAAATAGCTTCACCAATAAGATGGCTAGTGCTAATGTTGAAATTTGCAATATGCTATCGCGCATGATGCGAAGTGTATAGGTTTCTGGCTTCCAAAAACTGCTATGCTTGGCTCGAAAAGATTTTAGAATTTCAAAGCCACCTACACATACATATATTACAAGGCTAATCAATACTAAAACTGTGTGCCACTCTGTCAAACCAAACATCCACGGATCATATGATAGATTCCATTCTCTTAAAGGAAGATCAGGATGGTAAGCCACCAGCCATGCATTATACTTAACATCATTTGGCGCTACTAAGAATGGAATTAATGATAGTGTATAGATAATTGGGAAAAGTATATGCAGCCAAAAAGTTTTCTTAGGCACATGTCCTTGCTTCAAAGCAATCACAAAAAAATAAAAAAGTGGCCCTAAAAGTAAAGCCATAGGCTCAGAAAAGTCTACCAGGTAGAGTGCGTGTATAACATAGCCTGTATAGAGCATGAATACTTCCAATAAGCAACAAGCCACACTTAATAAGAAAAAACCCTGGTATATATTAAATGATTGCTTTCTGTTCTCCTCTGAAAAAAAGAATAGAGAAAGAAACACTGCCTGAACGATTCCCAGAAAAATGAAGATCGCAAATAAGTCCAGGCGATAAGGCATCTTAATACATTTATTTAAGTTTAGGCAGAGCGTTTATTTTCTTCCGAATAGGCACTGCCTTAACGTGCAAGAAGCAGGCTAAGGTAAAGCCTCATCGACTTATGATTTTGTTTGCATGGCGAATTCTTTGGCAAAATAGGTGAGTATAATATCAGCCCCTGCCCGCTTCATGCTGAGTAAGGTTTCCTTCATAACCCTGTCACCATCCAACCATCCTTTCTGAGCTGCGGCTTTTACCATGGAGTATTCTCCGCTAACGTTATAAGCAGCAATAGGAAGATTAAAGTTTTGTTTTAAGAGTTGAATGATATCCAGGTAAGCCAAGGCTGGCTTTACCATCAAAAAATCTGCTCCTTCCACAAAATCAAGTTCTGCCTCTAGTAAGGCTTCATTCTTATTGGCAGGATTCATCTGGTATGTTTTTTTATCACCAAATTTCGGAGCTGAGTCCAGGGCATCGCGGAAAGGATTATAAAAAGCACTGGCGTACTTGGCGGTATAACTCATGATTGATACCTCTGTAAAACCATTAGTATCCAACACTTCACGAATATAGCCCACTCGGCCGTCCATCATATCTGAGGGGCCAATAATATCAATACCGGTGGCCGCCTGTGCCAGAGCCATCTTGCCTAAAATTTCAAGAGTCTCATCATTCAAAATTTTTCCATCCTTTACCAAGCCATCATGGCCATCGCTACTGTAAGGATCCATGGCCACGTCCGTCATAATACAAGCCTCCGGAAATTGCTTTTTTATTTCGCGAAGTGCTTTCAGATAAAAAAAGTTTGGATCGTAACTTCTGGTCGCTATTTTATCCTTCAGCGAATCCTCTACAGCCGGAAAAATATCAAAAGCTTTAATACCCAACTTTAAACATGTTTCAATTTCCTTCAACATTAAATCAAGAGAGAATCGATAAATGCCGGGCATGGAGGCCACCTCAATTTGTTGATGACTTCCGTCAACTAAGAAAAGCGGATACAATAGATCATCTGTGGTAACTTTTGTTTCCTCTACTAGCGATCGGATGGCTGCACTTTTGCGATTTCTGCGTGGCCGTTGAATATTGTTCATGTATAGTCAGAAAGATATGACTACAAAAATAGCGAATGAATACCGTGCTTGTTAGTAATTTTTGCTGCCTTAGCCTACGCGGTAGCCCAAGGTGCCGTATACCAAGTGCTTTAAAAAAGATAAGATCTCCTGATCATCCTTTAACTGCCCAAAATCTGTTAATGATGGTAAATGCTGCATAAAAAAATGTTGATGGTGCACCATTTCTAACAGTGTACTTGCCAAGGATCGCGAATATTGAAAGGCCGGATTATACTCCAGAAAAATCTGTGCGATGCGGGCACATAAATCCTTGTATGGCTTAAAAAACAACTGTTGATTATCTTCTGTAACGTGGCTGGTTAAGTAAGACTTAGAATTTTCCTTTGTTACTAAGGATTGCAAAACTCGTTTCTCAACCGCAGGCCCGCCCATTAAGTCGCCATCTATTCTGTGCAGTAAAATGCTTAACACTGTATCAATTTTGCTGGTAGCATTGGGAAGGTTTGCGGTGTGCACCATGACCAGGTATTCCTGCCAGCGCCAATACCAGCCCACCAGGTAAAGCAAAAGCCTATGCTTATTTTCGAAATAGCGGTAAATACTCGATTCGTTAGTGTTGAGTTCAACCGCCAGTTTTTTAAAGGTAAATTCCTCCAGGCCCACCCGCTCAATTAAAATGGCCCCCTGCTGAACAATGCGCTTACCGAGTTCAGAACTGGCCGGATCTCTTAAAAACAGCTTTTCATTCATCTGTATCTGAAGCTGCCAGGTCATTTTCCTTTAAATTTTTAGGTGTTGGACAAAGTTATTGAAAAAATCAGAACATAAGTCTATAGCTTTCGTTAATGAAAGTATTACTTTTACTTATAAAACTAATACTACCTATGGAGATTGCAAAAAAACCAATAACGGTTGCTTTTGGGGATGGTATAGGGCCAGAAATCATGGAATCAACCTTAGCCATTTTAGCTGCAGCAGGTGCCCAAATAGCCCCGGAAATCATTGAAATAGGTGAAAAACTATACCATCAGGGCCATAGTTCAGGTATAAAACCAGATGCCTGGGAATCCATTCGCAGAACCAAAGTATTATTAAAGGCACCCATTACTACCCCCCAGGGTGGAGGTGTGAAGAGCCTTAATGTAACCATGCGCAAAATGCTTGGCTTGTACGCCAATGTAAGGCCTTGTGTTTCTTACGCGCCATTTGTCTTTACCAAACATCCGGTAATGGATGTAGTAATCGTTCGCGAAAACGAAGAAGACTTATATGCAGGTATAGAGCATCAGCAAACCGATGATGTGGTGCAATGCCTGAAACTAATCAGCAGACCGGGTTGCGAAAAAATTGTTCGTTACGCTTTTGAATACGCGCATCAGTATGGTCGTAAAAAAGTTACCTGCCTCACAAAAGATAACATCATGAAAATGACCGATGGTCTTTTCAGAAAAGTGTTTGAAGAAGTTGCGCTGGAGTATCCTCATATAGAAAGCGAACATTGGATAATCGATATCGGTACCGCCATGTTAGCCGATACGCCAGAAAAATTTGATGTGATTGTTACGCCAAATTTATATGGAGACATCATCAGCGATGTGGCCGCACAAATAACCGGCTCGGTAGGAATCGCGGGATCCGCTAACATCGGAGAGCAATGCGCGATGTTCGAGGCTATACATGGCTCGGCTCCGAAAATTGCAGGCCTTGACAAAGCCAATCCCTCAGGTCTATTGCTGGCGGCAGTACAAATGCTGATTCATATTGATCAGCCAACCGTAGCAGAAAAAATTCATAATGCCTGGTTAGCAACCCTGGAAGAAGGTTTACACACAACCGATATCTACCATGTTGATATCAGCAAACGAGAACTTGGCACAAAAGCATTTACGGAAGAAGTTATACGCAACCTTGGTAAAAAACCGGTTCACTTAAAAGCGGTGAGTTATGCCAATGCGCACAAACCCATCACTATAAAAGTGAAAGAAAAACCAAAGGCTCAAAAAGCAACAGTAGGGGTCGACATATTTTTGCATTGGAAAGAGGGTTCACCTAATACATTAGGCAAAGCCATTGAACCGATGGCCAATGATGCCCTCCATTTAAGCATGATCACCAACAGAGGTATTAAAGTTTACCCTGATGGCTTGCCCGAAACATTTTGCACAGATCACTGGCGCTGCCGTTTTACAACAGACAATTTCAAACCAACCAGCTACCAGGAAATACTTGCGTTGATGGAACGCATGACCAAACAAGGTTTTGACATTGTTAAAACTGAAAACTTATGCACGTTTGATGGTAAGCCTGCCTTCTCTTTAGGACAAGGACAATAACCGCTCAGAACAATGTCAACTTCTGTGGAATTTTTTAAAGGCCGCAAAGCAGTGATTGCCACTAAACATAGCAAGGAAACTGTTATGCAACCATTATTGAACGAGCACCTGGGAATAGATTGCTTTACCATTCCGGGATTCGACACAGACGTTTTCGGAACCTTTGCAGGGGAGGTGGAACGAGTATTGTCACCTATTGATACTTTGCGTGCCAAGATTAATGCTGCCCTTGACATGAGTCAGCAAGATCTTGGTTTTGGCAATGAAGGATCTTTTGGGCCACATCCACAAATTCCTTTCATTCCTTGTGGACTGGAACTGGTGATGATGATCGACCGAAAGCACAAGCTGGAAATCGTTGCTTCAAACCTTACCACTGAAACTAATTTCAGGCAGGAGACTATCAATAACATTCAAGCTTTAGAAACTTTTCTTCAGTCAATTGATTTCCCTTCGCATGCGGTTATTCTGAAACAAGAAAATAATGCCGGGCTAAAAAAGGGTATAAATAATTGGGAAGATCTTTATCAAGCTAGCCAAGCATTGGGTTTGGAAACAAACGCTTTAATCGCAGAACCAGACATGCGCGCCCTCTTTAACCCAACACGCATGGAGACGATCAAAGCCACTACACAAATGCTGGTTGACAAAATTCTGCAACAATGCCCTGAATGCCACATGCCTGGTTTTGGAGATGAGCAAAAAATCAGCGGGCTACCTTGCGAATGGTGTGGAGAAGCAACCGATCTGATGAAACAAAAAATAATTGTTTGTCAACACTGTCAATATCAGGTTAGCTACGAGGTCGATCAGAAAGCTTCACCTATGTATTGTAATCAATGTAACCCCTAACGTTATGCACACATTTACACGCAGTAAAAATGGTAATTCATGGTTCTGGCCGGCATTGCTTTTGGCCTTACTGATTATTGAAATTATTCGGTAATAAAAATACAGCGATATGAAAAAGAGCATGCTTGACTACTGTAAACTCATCTTATCAAAAGTAAGTTTCGACAAAAGACTGTTACGGAAAGAGTATCGCAAATCAATCACTGTATTGACCCTGAGCGAACGCTACCATTTGAAGCAATGGCTGAGGAAGGAAGTGCTTCGGCAGACTTAAATATATTCGTTAATGCAGAGGCTGCTCTATATTACTACTCATCAATCTGCAGGCTTGTGATCTCCTTGTTATTGTAGTATAACTTTGCTTTGGGCAGGTAGCACTCAATTTCCTGATAGGTAATGCTTACGTGCTTACCCACTAACTTTTTAGGATCCTCTTGAAATTCATCTGAGCCGGGGAAATAACGAAGCCAAATCAGCTTGTGCTCTTTACCACCATTTTCTTTTAGTGTAATAAATAAAAAGTCTTTCTCCTCCACAGATTTGATTTTACCGCTTAAGCTTAACACATCAGTTTCATCTTTTCCTTGTTCTATAAAGGCACTAAAAACATCTGGACAAATAGGCGCCATCTGAATACCTACTTTCTCACCAAGCTTTCGCATGGCTTCACTGTCCGTCATTTCAAGATCCATATTGTTTCGCTGGGCACTCTCCAGCATGCAAAGACCCAAAGCCATTTCTACTTCTTTACGCTTGGTCATATCCATCTTTCTTTTGGAAATACACTCGCAGGTTTCAATAGCTAATGTTCTGTAAATATCTTCCTGAGCAATAGTTGTAAACGAAATGACTAAGGCAAGTAAAAAGAAAAGCGGTTTTTTCATAGGGGTTGATTATGCCATAAAAGTAAGAAAAGATTTCTCCTTTCATGTTCGCACATCCATATGACTGGTTTTCACTCCTTTATAAATTCCAGGATATCTCCTGGCTGGCAATCCAGTTCTTTGCAAATAGCCTCTAAGGTAGAAAAGCGGATGGCTTTCGCTTTGCCTGTTTTTAAGATAGAAAGGTTGGCAAGTGATAAATCAATTTTCTCTGCCAACTCTTTTGATTGCATCTTACGCCTGGCCAGCATAACATCTAAATTTACAATGATGGGCATAGTTAAATCGTTAAGGCTGCCTCTTTTTCCATTTCAATACCTCTTTCGTAAACCATAGCAATAATGAATATTACCAAACCAACCTGAACATAATTATTCACAAAATCAGCATTAAATCTCAACTGATTTTCAGAAACCTCCCTAACCATTTTATCAATCAAAGCATTTGTAGATATCAACGCTACACCCCAAGCCACATATGATGCTCCCAACCATTTCAATCTTTTTTTATTTCCTTCCAAGAATGGCTTCTCTTTTGAAATATTGTGAAGGACAAGAAATAGATTAAAGTAAGTGATTATGTAAAAAAAAGAATTTAATGGTGAAAAATTAAATATTGGTAAAAATGAGAGTGGAACTGCCAGTTGAGCAGCAAAAGGTAATTTAAGTTCTGCCTCGCCCGTGTTACTTCTTGAAAAAAATAGTTTCTCTGCAGTCTCGATTGTAAGGGTATCATTCGGCATGACAATCAATGCAACAGAAACGGATATTGGCTTGGGACTGAAGTTCGTCTCAAAACCATCATAGAGTATTGAACAAGTAAGAAGTAAAAAAATTAAGGTCGAAGCCACCAAATTGGATAACAAAACAAATTTGACAACTACAAAAAGTAATGGTGTCGCTTTTAACTTTCTTGCAAATTTCATGAGTCTATATTGTTAAGTCTTGTTCTTCTTTTAATTGTAAGCCTTGTTTAAATACTTCTACCAGAATAAGCACTATTAATCCAGCCGCAATCCATGAAGAGACAAAAGAGCCTTGCCCAAAATTTAGTCCAACCCAATATCCTGCAGTATATAATGGGCTTGTTGAATTAATAATTGAATGCGAAAAGAACTCATCAATTACATAGTGTTTGGCCCAATCGCCAAACCAATGAAATGGTTCAATTAATAAAAGAAGAATACCTACCAAACGTAAATGGCCAATTGTTTTGGCTGAGAATGGATTCTTTACTTGCAATGACTTAACGATTCGTTTTAGAGTAATAATGATCAAACCCGTATACAGTATTTGAAAGATTGTCATTCCTAGAAATAATGTGCGCAGCAGGGGACTTGAAGTATTAAAACTTATGGCTACATCTGTTGCTACTAATGATGGTTCCGTAATGGATGAGTCATTTGCCTTAATTGCTGATAACTCCGCACTTAGCGGATAATTTCTCCGGGTATCTAAACCTAGCAAAAAATGAGTACTGTCAATTTTACCTATCAGGTAAAAACAAATGACGACAACTCCACCAAAGACGTAAACTAACAGCGAAAAATTGATAATCCACAGCAGGACTTTATAACTAATTGCCTTCATATCATAAAAAATATGACACGAATTAAAATAAATATTTATTGATTATCAATAAATAATTATCAAAAATCACTCTTCTTGACCGTGGCTGTCTATAATATGCTGACTGATAAGCTGATACAACTCCGCAATGGCTGCGTCTTCCTGCAACAGGGCCATATGCCTGTCGAGGGTTTCCAGGTCGCCCCGCACAGCCGGGCCGGTTTGCGATGCCTCCGGGCCAATGGCTAAGGATTTATTAATTGTTTCACTAATCAAAGGCTTCAGCCAATCATAGGGTAGCTCACTAACATCCATAATATTTTTTGAGATGGTGAGCATATGGTTGGTGAAGTTGGAGGCAAAGACGGCTGCTACATGTAATGCCGCGCGCCTGGTTGAATCGATAGCCAATACCTTTTTGCTAATGGCTTTTGCCATCTTCATCAGCTGCTTTTCTACATCCTGATTTTCGCATTCAATAAAAATGGGAAGCTCTGCAAAATCAACTTTCTTCTGTTTGCTAAAAGTCTGTAAAGGATAGAACACACCAATGTTAAGCGTAGCTGCCCTAGCCAGCACCCGTAAAGGCTGACTACCAGAGGTATGAACAAGAATGCCATTATCTGGCAAGATGATTTCCTGCAGCACCTCAGGCAAGGCATCATCACTTACCGTAAGAAAAAATACCTGCGAATCGCTATTCGAAAAGTCAAGATCTGTCTTTACCTCTGCCTGGTATAACTTGTGTACCAGCGCACTGGCATTTTTTTGAGAGCGGTTATACACTTCGCGCACCACGTAACCAGCATTATCGAGCGCAGGTGCCAGGTGCCAGGCCACATTGCCTGCACCAACGAAGGAAATAGAAAAGGCAGATTGCATGGTCTAAAAATACACTTTCAAAAGAAAACATTGCTATACACAATCGATTGCTTTATATAAAGCATCAGGCGCGATGATTAAAGTCAAGATTACAGCATGCTTGGAGATCTATCTTTCGTGCGTAAATTGTTTGATATGAATAATACTCTTCCCTATGTTTCAGCAGTAGAAGCCGTTAAACACATTCAATCTGGCGACCGTGTGTATGTACACGGCAGTGCTGCTACCCCTCAATGTTTATTAAAAGCCTTAGCTACCAATTGTGATCACTTAAGGCAAGTCGAAATTATTGCAGTGAGTACTTTAGGCGAACTGGAAATAGCCAAGCCCGCCTATAAAGATCGTTTCTACTTTAATTCACTCTTTGTCTCTGAGAATATTCGTGCAGCGGTGAATGGAGATAATGGCGAATACATTCCTATTTTCCTGAGTGAAATTTCAAAACTTTTTGAAAAGGGTATTCTTCCAATTGATGTTGCCTTGATCCATGTGTCTTTACCGGACAAGCATGGCTATTGCTCGCTGGGCACTTCGGTGGATGTGGCCAAGTCGGCCGTAAAGCATGCCAAAAAAATTATTGCACAGATTAATCCCAACATGCCCAGAACTTTAGGTGATGGTTTTGTCCACATCAATCAGTTTACGGCCATGGTCGAATGCAATGATGTATTGCCACAGGTTCGGTACAGCGATCGCATTTCTGAAGCTGAACAAATCATCGGGACCAAGATTGCAGAATTGGTAGAGGATCGTTCTACCCTGCAAATGGGAATTGGTGCCATCCCAGATGCCACGCTTCAATCTTTAACACATTGTAAAGATTTAGGCGTTCACACAGAAATGTTTTCGGATGGTGTGATCGACCTGGTTAAAAAGGGTGTGATTACCAATGCCTACAAAAAGAAGCACCGCGGCAAAACCGTGGCGGCTTTTGCTATTGGTACCGACAAGCTTTATCATTTTATTGATGACAATCCAAGCTTTGCCTTTTTAGAAGCTGACTATGTGAACGACACGCGCGTGATTCGGGCCAACCCTAAAGTTGTTGCCATTAACAGTGCCATAGAAATTGACTTAACCGGGCAGGTTTGTGCCGACTCCATCGGTACTTATCAATTCTCCGGGGTTGGTGGGCAAATGGATTTTATCCGAGGCGCCTCTTTATCAGATAACGGTAAGCCCATTATTGCCCTCTGCTCTGCTACGAAAAAAGGAGAGTCGAAAATTGTACCACACCTCAAAACGGGTGCTGGGGTAGTTTCTACCAGGGCACACGTGCATTATGTAGTAACAGAATATGGAGCTGCCTATTTATATGGCAAGAATCTTCATCAGCGCGCATTAGAGTTAATGAAAATTGCCCATCCGGCCAACCGCGAAATGTTGGAGAAAGAAATCATCGCACGTTTTGGCAGTAACCAGTACAGACTCAGTTAATTATTCACTTCTTAAATTATCTGTAGGATTAGCCATGGCCGCTCTCACCACTTGAAACAAAATAACCGAAAGCGTTACCATGACTAATCCCACACAGGTAAAAACAAAAATTGTATAATCTATCTCGGTGTGATAGGCATAGCCTTCCAGAAAATTTTGCATTAAGTAATACGCCAGAGGACAGCCTACCACCAGGGCTACACATGTCAATATCAAAAACTCTTTACTCATCATAGCAATGAGATTAGGTACGTTGGCACCCAATACTTTTCGAATGCTGATTTCCTTCTTCTTTCGTTCGGTTGCGTAGGCTGCCAAACCCAACAGTCCTAATGAAGAAATGAGAATAGCCATGACAGTGAAGCCAGTAGCCAGTTTGCCTACCACTTTTTCTTCTCGATAAAGTCTGTCATAATGACTATCCAAAAAGCTATATTCAAATGGAAACTGAGGGCTAGCCACTTTCCATAATTTCTCCATTGAAGCCAAAACACTTTGTGTTCTACCTGGTTCCACTTTTACATAAAACCTTCCTGTCCACTGCGGGTAACACAAAATAACCATGGGATCGATGGCTTCATTTAAAGAACGGCCATGGAAATCTTCAACGATACCAACAATCTTTCCTTTCTTCCCCCATTGATCTGTCTCTAATCCGATGGGGTTTTCAACTCCCATTTGTTCTGCGAGCTTTCGGTTGATGATAACATTGGTCGTGTCTCCCATCTCTTCGGAAAAGAAACGTCCCTCTGCCAATTTAAAATTCATCGTCTCCATAAAATCATACCCCACCACTAAGGTTCTTACATACAAACGGCTGTCTTCTGCTTTACCGGGCCATGAAAAGGAACTGTTCTGGTTCTGGACTTGTACCAGGCTTTCGTTAGCAGTGGAGGCATGCATCACCCCTGGTATCTTACTGATTTCTGTAGTCATCACATTTAAATCCTTTACACCTCTGCCCGGGAAAACAACAACATTCTCTTTGTCGTAGCCCAGGTTCTTGGACTGGATAAAATCGATTTGCTTGTAAATAACAAGTGCACTCACCACCAGCACAACAGAAATGGCAAACTGAAAGACCACCAAAGCTTTGCGCAGGGATGTTCCTTTTGCAGTAGCCACAGCACCTTTTAATGCGCCTATAGGATTAACGGCAGAGAGTATCAATGCCGGATAAACACCTGCCATCAGACCTGATACTACTACAATGAATAAGATGGGTAATAAATAGGCAGGATCACCGTACTGAATACTGATTTGTTTTGATACTAAGTCATTAAAGAACGGAAGTACCAACTCTACTAAACCAAGTGCCAGCAACATGGATACGGAGGAAACCAATAAAGATTCCCCTATTAATTGAAGTGTGAGAGAAACTCGCTGGGCACCAATAGATTTTCGTACCCCAATTTCTTTATGCCTGATGGCTGCACGTGCAGTGGCCATATTCATAAAATTGATACAAGCAACCAACAAAATAAAAATAGCAACCACACTAAAAATTTGCACATACTTTATCCTGCCGCTTACCGGAAACCCATTTTCGAAAGAGCCATATAAGTAGCGGTCAGCAAAGGGTTGTATGTAATACGTGAGGCGCTTTTGGTCCTCTTCCGTTAATTCCAATACCTTGGCTACATGGTCATTAATTTTCTTCTGAGTTTGTGCTACATTAAATGATTCATCTCTGAACTTAAAAAAGAGCGGGTAATCACTGTTGCCCCAATCCTGCGGACGATATTTTTTGTGAACATCAAAGTGGGCGATAAACTCAAACTGCAAACTCGATTGGTCTGTCACATCCTCCATTACCGCAGTAACCACTAAATCATTCTCAGATCTTACTTTAATTACTTTACCGATTGGATCTTGATCGCCAAATAATTTTTGTGCCAGGCTTTCAGTAAGTACAATGGATGCAGGATTAGGCAAAGGATTAGTGGCATCGCCTGCTATCATCTTATAACTAAAAATTTTAAAGAAATCCGGATCAGTGAAATATCCATTAGGCAAGAAGGTCAGGTCTTCATACTGAAAGAGCCGTGGACCATCGTTAGCCACTTTGGCTACATATTCAACTTCTGGTATACTGGTTCTGATTTCATCAGCCAAAGGCCCTGGAGTGACATGCCAGGTAATCGTTCCTTCCGGGTTGTTCAGGTTTAAAACGATATGATGAATCTTATCTATATCTTGATGAAAGCGGTCCTTTTGAAGTTCATCAGCCAACCATAAGTAAATAATAAATGTACAGGCAAGGCCAGTTGCCAGACCGGCTACGTTAAGAACAGAAAATAAGCCCTGACGGAAAAAACTTCTTACGGCTACAAAAAGGTAGTTTTTAAACATAGCTATCTAATTATGGATAGCATGCAATTCAAGAATGAAGCCAAGTATAGAAAGGCTTCAATAAGAAAAAATACAGTTTTAGAAGGCTTAGGTTTGTTCGAAAAATTCGAATGCGAACAAAAACGACCGCCAGCGGACAATCTTTAAACAGCTATGTTAACAAAAGAGGTAAGCTTTTCTACAGCTGTATCGATATCTTTTTCGGTATTATACTTACTGAAAGAGAAACGGATGGCTCCACGCTTAGAGTTAGGATACAAGGCTCCCAACACATGAGAACCTGTAGTAGCACCACTAGAACACGCACTACCACCTGATGCTGAAATACCCTGCAAGTCGAGATTGAAAAGCAGCATGTCATTCTCCTCTGACTCAGGGAGACTAACATTCAGCACTGTGTACAAACTTCTTTGAAGATTATCAGAGTCTCCGTTAAAGTCTACTCCAGGAATATTGGCTTTCAATTTTTCAATCATGCGCGACTTCAGTTTTGTAATGTACTGCTGATGCTCATGCATTTCGCGGTAGGCAATCTCTAATGCCTTGGCGATACCGATAATACCATATACATTTTCAGTACCACCGCGCATGTTGCGCTCTTGCGCACCCCCATGGATAAACTGCTCAATCTTATGATCTTTCTGAATGTACATAAAGCCCACTCCCTTAGGACCATGAAATTTATGAGCAGCTGCTGTCATCCCACACACATGCAACTCCTTCATATTATGCGCATAGTGCCCCATCGTTTGTACCGTGTCTGAATGAAAGAAAGCTTTGTATTCTTTAGCCATTTCACCAACACGTTTTATGTCGAGCAAATTCCCAATTTCATTATTGGCATGCATCAGTGAAATCAACGCATTGGGGTATTGTTTCAATAAGGCTTCCAAATGAACCAAGTCTACATGACCCTTCGCATCCAGTTGTACATAATGCAATTGAATGGCACCTCGCTTAGCGAGGGTTTCTAATGTATGGGTAACCGCGTGATGTTCTATAGGTGTTGAAATGGCATGCTTGATACCATACGTTTGAGCCCCACTCACAATGAGCGCATTATCTGCTTCTGTACCTCCGGATGTGAAAATAATTTCACCCGGTGTGCAGTGTAACAATTCTGCTATTTTCTTACGGCTCGATTCAATCGCGGCTCTTACCTTTCTTCCGTGTGCGTGCGTGGAAGAGGGGTTACCAAAATCTTCGAGCATGAAAGGTTTCATAGCCTCGAATACTTCAGGATCGAGGGCAGTAGTGGCTGCGTTGTCGAGGTAAATTCTCATGATACTATTTATAAATCCTTAACTCAATATTACAAATTGGCAATACGCTTAATGTCATCGATGATACGCTGCGCCAAGGCATCTGCCTTTTTTTCATTTTGCGACTCTGCATATATACGAATGATCGGCTCTGTATTGCTCTTGCGCAAGTGCACCCATTCCTTCTCTGTTTCAAAATCAATCTTCACACCATCAATGGTATTCACCTTTTCTGATACGTATTTTTTCCTAACCTCTTCCAACACCTTATCAAC
This sequence comes from Cyclobacteriaceae bacterium, assembly GCA_022842845.1. GTDB lineage: Bacteria > Bacteroidota > Bacteroidia > Cytophagales > Cyclobacteriaceae > Chryseotalea. The sequence goes on from JALHOT010000003.1 coordinate 260,524, forward strand.
ATTGATCTGAGGGGTTAATTCAATTTTATTTTTAGAAATAAAATATGCTGGATAAGTTTTGCGCAACTCAGAAGCACTCATACCCGATTTTGCCAAATGTGTTAAGAATAAGGCAATACCCATGAGGGCATCTCTTCCGTAGTGCAGGTCACCAAAAATAACACCCCCATTACCTTCACCACCGATCACTGCTTTTGTGTCCTTCATGGCAGTTACAACATTTACCTCACCTACAGCGGCTGCTTTGTACGTACCACCACGCTTTTCAGTCACATCGCGTAAAGCACGCGTAGAAGATAAGTTAGATACCGTATTGCCTTTACGTTTACTCAGCACATAATCAGCCACTGCTACCAAAGTATATTCTTCACCAAAAGGTTTTCCATCTTCCTGTACCAAGGCCAGCCGATCCACATCCGGGTCAACGATAATACCGAGATGACATTTCTCCGCTTTTACTTTTTTACAGATTGCTTTAATATTTTCTGGAAGCGGTTCCGGATTGTGAGGAAACTTTCCATTGGGTTCTGTGTACATGCCCACAATTTTTTTAACCCCCAAAGCCTTTAACAATTGCGGTATGGCAATGCCACCCGTGGAGTTAACGGCATCTACGGCAATTTTGAATTTTGCTTTTTGAATAGCCTTTACATCTACCAACTTATTTTTCAAAATCAGTGCGATGTGCTTTTTAATGTATGTGTCGTTGGATATATACTTACCCAGTTTGGTTATTTCTGCAAAATCAAAAGCCTCTTGCTCGGCAAGTTTTAGTACCTCAGCACCATCTGCACCCGAAATAAATTCACCCTTTTCGTTGAGCAGCTTTAAAGCATTCCATTGAATAGGGTTATGACTGGCAGTTAAAATAATACCGCCCCCTGCTTTTTCAAGTGGCACAGCAATTTCAACAGTAGGTGTGGTTGATAAGCCAAGGTCGATCACATCTAAACCCAAACCTTGCAAGGTAGAAGTTATCAGGGTGCTGATCATCTCACCAGAGATGCGCGCATCCCGACCAATCACTACTTTTTTACCATTGCGTGCTTTGATCCAGGTGCCAAAGGCAGCGGCAAATTTTACTGCATCAATAGGGGTTAGATTATCACCGGGCTTGCCACCAATGGTGCCCCTGATGCCTGAAATAGATTTAATGAGCGTCACAGAAAATCAGTTAAAATTTTCCGCAAATTAAGAAGAATAAATGGTTGTAATACGTATTGCTCAGCTCATGAATCTGGCGAGCAAACAGCTGCGACTAAAAGATGAGCCTATCGACCAATTTTGGGCATCTCGGCCGGAGGGCCAGACGGACTGGCACAGGCATCGCCTTCGTTGATAGTTTTTCCGCAAAATCCACATTGAACCCCCTCCTTATTCAGCCAGGGACTTTGTGAGGCACATGTGCCCCTGAACTCGCCATTCTTTAAAAAGATCAACCTGACAGACATTAATCCGAAAAAGAGAGCAAAAACTCCGAGGGTAAGCAGAAAAACAGTCATGCTAATTGTGTTTTACGTAGTACGAATAGCGATTTTTACAAGCCTTGCAAAGATACAACCAAAGCAGCATTCAATTAGTTTAACATCTATGAAAAAACCTTATTCCACCCCCGACCTGAAACGCGAGGAAAAGCTAAATGCCTTTGACCGCCTGCTCACCGTGATGAATGAACTTCGGGAGAACTGCCCCTGGGATAAGAAGCAGACATTAGAGAGCCTGCGACACCTCACCATTGAAGAAACCTATGAATTGTCGGACGCCATTGTAGAAGGCAACCTTGCCGAGGTGAAAAAAGAATTGGGTGACTTAATGTTGCACAATGTCTTCTATGCAAGAATTGCGCAAGAGCAAAATGCTTTTGATGTTGCCGATGTGCTGAATTCGATATGCGATAAGCTGATTGAAAGGCATCCGCACATTTACAGCGATGTAATAGCCGAAGATGAGGCCACCGTAAAAGCTAATTGGGAAAAAATTAAATTAAAAAGCGGAAATAAATCCGTGTTAGAGGGTGTGCCTAAATCGTTACCCGCTTTAGTGAAAGCTATACGTATACAAGACAAGGCGAGGGGTGTTGGTTTTGACTGGGAAAAGAAAGAACAGGTGTGGGAGAAGGTTGAAGAAGAGATGCAGGAATTTAAGCAAGAGTTTAATGCTGTAGAGAAAGGAGCCATCAATAAAGAAAAAGCCATGGCCGAGTTTGGTGACCTGCTTTTTTCGCTGGTTAATTACGCACGCTTTATTGACATAGATCCTGAAGAAGCTTTAGAACGCACTAATAAAAAATTTATTAAGCGTTTTCAATACCTGGAAAGCGAATCGGCTAAAGACGGAAAGCAAATGGGCGAAATGACTTTGGCAGAAATGGATGAGTATTGGAACAGGGCGAAAGAATTGTAGCCTTAACAATAGATAATAGGCAACATTATTTAATCCAATTCCTACTCAAACTCCACTTCATGAGCGGGCCGCTCGTCATGCTGGTGACTAAAGCCATAATAACCAAAGACACGAATACTTTTTCGTTAATCAAACCATTCTCGAGGGCAATGAGTCCAAGGATTATTTCCATGGCACCCCGGGCGTTCATGCCAAAGCCTGCGGCTAGTGATTCCTTCCAATTAAAACCTCCTAACCTTGTTCCAACACCACTGCCAATAATTTTACCTGCAAAAGCAATGAGGATGATGGCAACAGTAAGCGGTAAATCGAAATTAGTGACAAAGTTTACCTTCAAGCCAATAGCCACGAAAAAGAGGGGAGCAAAAATGTTATTAATAAATTGATGAATAATTTCTTTAGCACGTTCGCTCATGTGCTCTGAGTCACCCAAAGCTACACCAAAAATAAACGCACCGAATATCGCATGTATACCAATGTACTCAGTGAAAGAAGCTGCCAAAAAACACATGGCTAATGAAAGTGACAGCAAACCACCCGGCCAGGCAAGCTTTTTGTTAATCCAAGGCAAAATTCTATTCAGTAAACCTCGCCCTACGGTAAGCATAAGGGCTGTAAAGCCAACGGTGAGCATAATGGTTTGCCACAAAGAAATATTCTGATGGCTTTTACCGATCATACTGAGCACTACAGAAAAAATAAGCCAACCTATTAAATCATTGATCATGGCTGATGAAATAACCAGCATGCCCATGCGCGTTCTGAAAATACCCAGGTCCATCAAAATGCGGGCAATGACGGGCAATGCTGTAATGGCCATAGAGGTACCCATAAACAAGGCAAAAGCCAGGTGATCGCCATTGGCAAAGCCGAAAAACTCAGGGAATACATAGGGGAAAAGAAAGCCTATGGCAAACGGAACAATCAAGCCCAAGGTACTGGTAAACAATGCCTGTCTTCCCTGTTGTAATACAATGTGAAGGTCTACCTCCAGGCCTGCAATAAAGAGCAACATAACAACGGCTACCTGTACAAAGCCATCCAATACAATACCTGAAGATCCTGAGGGGAAAATAACCTCAAACCATTCCGGTGAGAGCATCCCCAAAATAGTTGGTCCCAGAATAATACCCGCCACAATCTCCCCTACTACTGTAGGTTGCTTTAGTTTTCGTGCGATCTCTGCAAAGAGTCTTCCCATCATGAGCATCACCGCCAATTGCATGAGCAGTTTCATCACCTCCATTTGTGATAGCTTATCCATTGGCACCCTCCTTTCTTTGAGATGGGTTTACAATTAATAAATTGCAGGGTAGATCTTGAAAAATGTATTCAAGGTCGTGTGTAAAGACACGATCGAGGAACCAGAGCTTTCGTGGAGAGGCCCCCACTATTAATAAATCAGTTTGCTTGCGCTCAGCAAATTTCGAAAGCTCAAATCCTGATTTACCAGAAAGTAATTTAATATTAACTTTTAATCCCTGGTGCGGAATAGCCTGCAGCATTTTCTCCACATTCTCTATCTCTGATTTTAGCAGGCGGTTGCGCACTTCATTGTATTCATCTTCACTGCAATCATCAAGAGAAGCCATACTAAGTCCATACAACTTTACTTCTCTTACTATGTGTACCCAATTACTTTGATCAGCCTGCGCCATAGCACAAGCTGTCTTCAAAGCCTCCTCGACATACGCACTATCCTCTGCATTGACCACAATATTTTTAAAGGGATGAGGGCTGGCAGAAGGATTAGTAAGCATTAATACTGAGCAATTTGATTTCCGCAAGATCTTCCTCGCCACCGAGCCAAGGTAGTGTTGCATAATATTCTCCTTTTTCAAAGCACCCGCTATCAATAAATCAACCTGCTCCTCTTTGCAGGCTTTTAAGATACAAGCTGCTGGCTCGCCTTGTTTCCACACAACTTTCACCCTATTTAAGTCGAGTTGATAGTTGGAGAGTAGTTTTCTGACTTTATCCTCTGCTTCAGAGGTTTTAGCACCAACATGCACCAATACTAAAGAGCTTTCATAAGCCAATACAAGGCGCAAGGCTTCAGCCATCATGGCCTCCATACGTGGAGAAAAGGCAAGGGCCAGTCCAATCTTACGAAATTTTTGAAAGCTCATGCTTCAAAAATAAACGAAAATCCAACAATTAAACGAATCGACATCGATTGCATCCGCTATTAATTGATTTTCCATCAAAATCTTGCACGCATTAAGCTTAGCCTGATTTGTCACATTGTTACAATACCGGGCAAACTACTTTTGCCACGTGAATCTGAATCGTGTGAACTTCAAGAAAACCATCCGCAATCTCATTATTGGTGAGACAAACTACATCGAATCAAGAGGGCAGTACAAGCGCGCCATGCTATCGGGCCAATTTGCTTTATTAGCTATATTGATCTTGCTGATCTATTTCTTTATAGAGATCATGATCAGAGATACAAATCTCCTTCTTGGAAGTGTTTATATCATACCTGTATTTTTTCTTGCTTATTCAATTTATTACCACCGAAAAGGACAACACTGTACAGCCAACTATTTTCTGTTACCCACCGTAAATATTGTTGTATACCTTTTAGCTTCAAGCGAGTCGCCTAACTCAGGCGCATTTATCTTTTTCTTACTTACAAGCATGGCCTCTTTTGCTGTATTTGACTATACCATGCGCTTATGGTCTATTCTTTTCACAGCGTTTACCTACACCTTATTTGTACTGGCCTATTTTGTTGATTTTTCCTTTTTGCCGAAACGCGACTATTCACAAGATGAATTGTTATTAAGCGTCATCATTAATTTTTCAATAGGCTTGCCAACAGGGGCCATGATGGTATACCTGTTGATCAATCTTAATTACTATAATGATATGCAGTTAGTTCAAAACAACAAGCTGCTGATGAAGGCTAATAATGAATTAGACCGATTTGTTTATAGTACCTCCCACGATTTACGTGCGCCTCTCACATCCCTGCTTGGCTTAATTAATATTGCAGAAAATAGTAAGGACCAGCAGGAAGCTAAACGCTACATGAACATGATGCGAGACCGGGTGGCTTCTCTTGATAAATTTATCAAAGACATTACTGACTACTCGCGCAACAACAGACTGCATATTGGCAAGGAGAATATAAAGCTAGCCAATCTCGCTACCGAAGTATGGGAAACCCTTCAGTTTGCCCCCGAAGCACAAAATATCCATTTTGATCTTGACATTCCTGAAGATTTAGAAGTACTCTCTGACAGAAGTCGATTAACTATCATATTATCGAATCTCATTTCAAATGCCATTCGTTATCACGATAAAACAAAAGCAGAGCGTTACATACGCCTTCGTGTACTCACAAGCGACTACGGATTTTATTTGAAGATAGAAGATAATGGTCAGGGTATTTCACCCGAATACCATCAGCGTATTTTCGATATGTTTTACCGCGCCAACGAAAAGTCGCAGGGCTCTGGTCTTGGTTTGTACATTGTAAAGGAAACGCTTGAGAAATTGTCTGGCTCAATTCACCTCGAGTCTGCTCCTGGCATCGGTTCAACATTCACCGTAAGGCTTCCCCTCAGAACTAATTAACAGGTTGATCGGTGATGGTCAATGTATTGCCCATCAAACTTGTTCTGTACTGCAAAAGAGGTCGCCAGGCGGGACCGCCAGTGGGGTTGCCATTGTCAAATCGAAAGGTTGAAGAGCAGCAGGCATCGTTCATAAAAAGACCTGATGGGTGTACGTTAACTGTGGCACAAGCATCTTGTGGTTGATAAGAGCAGGTACGGTCAAAAGCCAAAATGGTTATATTATCTAATCGATATAATATTAGTCCGCGGGTCGCACCTTCACTTAATGCCTTATAACCCCCTATTGATTGTAATGGCGCGTAGGCTGGCAAAGCAATATTCAACTCAATAGTTTCAAAAGGAACGATAGGAATAGCATCATCGCTCAATTGTGGCTCGCAGGCCAACAAGCCAATAAAGCCGATGATTAGAAGCTTCTTTAAAAAATTAAGATTTACCGTAATCATAAAAACCTCTTCCACTTTTTTTCCCAAGGTGGCCTGCCAAAACCTTTTGTTGTTGCACCCTGCTTGGTCTGAAACGCGGCTCTTGATGGAAGCCATTGTATAACGATGAGGTAACAGAAAAATTGATGTCAATGCCAATTAAATCCATTAGCTCGAAGGCACCCATCTTAAATCCTGAAGCGCGCAATAGTTGATCAATCTGCTCGTGAGAGGCTACACCTTCTTCCACCAGCTTCAGCGCTTCTACGTAATAATGCCTGGCTACCCGGTTAACAATAAAGCCTGGAGCATCGCTGGCGATTACCGAAACCTTGCCCAGTGATTTAACTACGTGTTGCAATTTTTCTACCACTTGCGGATCGGTAGCAGCGCCACTGATGATTTCAACCAGCTTCATAACGGTAGCGGGATTAAAAAAATGCAGCCCTGCAAAGCGTTCGGGATGACGCAAAGATGAAGCCAGTTGTGTTATAGGAATCGATGAAGTATTGGACGTGATAATAGCAGAAGGCGACACAACTTTCTCGATGGCCGCAAAAAGTTTTCGTTTGGCTTCAGCATCTTCTACGATGGCTTCCACCACCAAGTCTGCCGGCACATCTACTGTTTCAGTACCTTTAATCCTGCTAGCAATCGCCACGGCATCCTCTTTCGAAATTTTACCCTTGGTAACGAGCGCAGCCAAACTTTGGTCAATGTTCTGCAAGCCTCGTTGAATAAATTCCGGTTGTACATCAAAGAGAAATGCGTGATAGCCTGCTTGAGCAAAAACCTGGGCAATGCCCTGACCCATGGTGCCAGCACCGGCTACCAGAATTGTTTTAATATTTTTCATTTTCGATAAAAGTCTTGAATGGTTTTACAAACATACAGAATCTGCTCCTGGCTAACTTCTGGCACAATGGGTAGTGATAGCACCTCATGCTGTAATTGATAAGCTACAGGAAAGTCGTCTCTCCTTGCGTTCAAGAATGCATAAGCCGGCTCGAAAGGAATGGCTAATGGATAATGAATATCTGTAGCTATGCCCGATTCTTCCAGGTATTGTTTCAATTGATCACGCTCCTTTACCTTAATAACAAATTGATGGTAAGTATGCTGCGCTTTAGGGCGAAGGTGGGGCAATTGGATTTCCTCAATGTTTGCCAAAGCATGTCTATAAAGCTTGGCATTCGCTACTCTTTGTTCATTCCATGCTTCGATATGCTGTAGCTTAACACGTAAAATAGCGGCTTGTATTTCATCCATACGGCTGTTGTAGCCAAGTGTGAGATGTTCATTTTTTGTCAGACCGCCATGGTTGGCAAGCCTTCTTATGCGCGTTGCGAGTTCTTCATCCTTGCTTACAGCACAACCAGCATCGCCCATGGCTCCCAAATTCTTGGTCGGGTAAAAACTAAAGGCTGATGCCTGCCCAAGTGTTCCTGCCAGAACCCCATCGAATTGAGAAAAGTGAGCTTGTGCACAATCTTCAATGAAGAATAAATTATGCTCGTCCCCAAAATTTTTGATTTGTGGCAGATCACCAGTTTGTCCGAATAGATGGACAGCAATTAAAGCTTTGGTGCGAGGGCTTATCAAAGCTTCAGCTTTCTTTAGGTCGATGGTAAAATAATCAGGGTCGACATCTACTAACACAGGCTTTGCCCCTAGTAAGGAAATAACAGAGGCGCTTGATATCCAGCTAAAGGCAGGCGTTAATACTTCATCACCCGCTTTGATACCGAGGGCTTTTAGAATCAGCAACAGCGCATCTGTGCCATTGCTAAGCCCAACACAGTGATCTAGTCCAAGTTTAGCTGCAAAGGCATTCTCAAACTTCTTTATCTGTAGGTTTTGAAGGTAATGACCACTTGTTGCTACTTCTTTGATAGCCGCGTCAATCTCTGGGGCAATACTGAGGTATTGGCTTTGAAGATCAACGAAGGGTACCCTCATATATTTATACTACCGTACTGAACTGGCGCAGAAATCTCAAATCATTTTCGGAATAAAGACGCAAGTCATTTACCTGATAACGCAGCATAGTAACACGTTCGATACCCATACCAAAGGCAAAGCCTGTAAATTCTTCGGGGTCAATTCCACAATGCCTCAACACATTTGGATGCACCATGCCAGAGCCCGCAATCTCTACCCAACCGCTATACTTGCAGACATTGCAACCTTTGCCCTTACAGATAAGACAAGAAATATCAATTTCTGCACTGGGTTCAGTAAAGGGGAAGAAAGAAGGGCGGAAACGGATTTTGGTATCCTGGCCATACATCTCTTTTGCAAAGTGATAGAGTGTTTGCTTTAAGTCTGCAAAACCCACATTTCTATCTACATAAAGCCCTTCAACCTGGTGGAAGAAGCAATGGGCACGGGCAGAAATGGCCTCGTTTCGATACACCCGGCCAGGCATGATGGCACGAATGGGAGGCTTCTGGTTTGTCATCATGCGTACCTGCACGTTGCTGGTGTGCGTACGCAAGAGCATGTCTTGGCTTGCTCCATCCTGACCCTTCTTTTCTACAAAAAAAGTATCCTGCATTTCGCGGGCCGGGTGGTTTTCTGGGAAATTAAGGGCTGAGAAATTATGCCAGTCGTCCTCTATTTCAGGGCCATCGGCAACCGAGAAACCTAGGCGCTCAAATATCTCAATAATGCGGTTACGGGTAAGCGTAAGCGGGTGTTGGTTGCCCTGCTTTTCAGGCACTGGTGGCAAGGTAAAGTCAATATCTAATGATGCTGCTGAACTGCTTGATTCAAGTTTTTCTTGCCATTCGGTAAACTTACTTTCTGCAAGCTGTTTAAGCTCGTTTAAAGGCTTGCCAAAGCGTTGCTTTTCTTCTTTGGGAAGGGTTTTGAGAGTTTCAAACAGTTCACTAATTGAACCCTTTTTACTTATATATTTCAAGCGGAAGACCTCCAATTCGCCCTGTCCATTCGGATTAGCTGATTGAATCTCTTGTACCAGTTCTATTATTCTATTTTCCATGAATTTGGATATTTCTTTGGGCAATCTTAAGCATCTGATTAATGCCTAAAAGTAAAATGATAACAATTGGTAAAATTACCAGATAGGTTTGATTTCTTAAAAGCAAAGCTAACGTAATAAAAAAGATATTGATACCTGCTACTAGAAGTGTTGTTTTTGCATGACTAAAGCCCAGGTTAAGAAATTGATGATGAATGTGATTTCTGTCTGCCTTAAATGGAGATTGCAATTTTCTTAGCCTTAGAATAATGACCCGTGCTGTATCAAACACTGGAATTATAAGTATACAGACGCAAGTGCTTATAGAGTCTTTAAAATGAAAGCTATTTGATTCTTCCAGCGAGTAATTCTTATTGATAAAATTAATGGCCAGGTATGACATTACAAACCCAACAGCGAGTGTACCTGTATCACCCATAAATATTTTTGAAGGCTGCCAATTAAATAGTAGAAATCCGCCAATTGCTCCAACAAAGGCAAAGGCTAATACTGCTAAATAGAAATTATCAGTAAGAAAAAACCATGACCCGAATACAGATAAAATAACAAGGGCAATTGTGCCCGCTAATCCGTCAAGACCATCGATTAAGTTATAGGCATTAGTAAGTATGATGAACGTAAAAGTAGTTATCATCCAACGCAATTCTATTGGCCAAATTGAATCATTGATTTCATAAAATGATTGAAGGTACTCCTCATTAAAAACAACCAGGATGACTATTGGCAATAATTGCCCAAGTAACTTTTGCATTGGTGAGAGTGTAAGAATATCATCTCTTAATCCCGTTATAAAAATAACGGCCAAGGCAACAAAGAAGTATTTCATTGCTATCCATTGTGTCAATGGATATGAGATAACAAGGGTAAAGACTACACCTAACATGATGCAGATGCCTCCCATGGAAGGTTTGAATCTGCTATGTATTTTGTGTAAGCCGGGGCTATCAAAAAGCTTCCACTTATACAAAAGTTTTATAAGGACTGGAAAAGTCAATACTGCTATTGTAAATGATATTACCGCATAGAGTATTAAATAGAATAACATTTTACATTTCTTTAATAGGCCTTGTCACTTCCTCTTATCAGGCTGACAACAGTTAAGAAGATAATTTTTATATCCAGCCAGAATGTCCAGTTTTCAATATAAAATTTATCCAGTTTAAATCTATTACGCATATCACTTATGGTTTTAGTTTCCCCTCGATACCCCATACTTTGAGCTAGGCCGGTAACTCCGGGTTTAACAGAATGTCTCATCATAAACTTCCCCACTTGCTTACTATACTCCAAAGTATGTTTCAACATATGTGGTCTTGGCCCAACCACTGACATATCTCCAACAAGCACGTTTAAAAACTGAGGCAGTTCGTCAAGGCTGCTTTTTCGTAAAAAGGCACCGACTTTTGTAATACGGTTATCGTATTTAGTTGCTTGTTGAGTATCAGATTCTTTATTGACTTTCATGGTTCTGAATTTCAGGCAATAAAAATCCTTGTTGTCTCTACCTGTTCTTTTTTGTTTAAAAATGACAGGCCCTTTACTATCAAGTTTTACTATAAGAGCGATTATTGGGAACAACCACCAAAAAATAGTAACAATGAAAAATAAAGAAAAGATGAAATCAAAAGTTCTTTTGACAGCCTGATTTCTTCTATCATCTAAAGGAATTGATGAGACATTTAAAATTGGAATTCTATCGTATCTATCTAAAGCAGGTCCCTTGGAAAAAAAAGCCCTGAAATCAGTGATGATTTTGACCTTAACATAATAGTCATCACATAAGTCAACTATTCGTTTCACTTCACCATATTTCATGTATGGGAGGCAACAATATACTTCATCAACTTGCTCTTGAGTGAAGTAAGACTCGACATCTTCGATCTTACCCAAACAATCGTTACTGGATACTCGATCATCAAAATAGCCAAGCAGTGTATACCCAAATTCAGGGTGAGTCTCAAAGAATGATTTAAGATGCTTACTTAAAGTACCATAACCAATAATAACGACCTTACGGTAGTTATTGCCCCTTCTCCTATACCTATATAGCAAATAAAGTTGTGCAAGCCGCCATACTAGAATTATCAAAAAGAGGCTTAAATAGACTAGTGGAGGACCCCATTTGTGAATAGGGCGAAAATTAAACATGTAAATGGCAGTGCCTGTAACTAGAAAGTGTTGAAAGACTATGTAAAAAACATCCCTAATCAATTCCGACTCACTGTAGACCCGAACTTCACGATAAGGCCTTGTATATAAGGTAATTACAATCCAAGAAACATTAACTATAATCAAAAAATAAGGCCATGATTTCTCATAAGTTTCATGGGAAACCACAAAGTGTCCGGTAACATAAAGCAAAACCCAAACAAGATTTAAGGCCAGGATATCACCAGAGAAGGTGATATACTTTAAATAACTGGAGAAACGATGCTTCATTCAATGAGAGGTAGCTGTTTTAATTAGCAATTTGCCTAAAAATTGATATTAAAAAAACTACGAATTTGACAGCTCTTGGTATACTGCTAATATTCTTTGCACCATTAATTCATCAGTGAATTCTTCCAGATAACGACTCCGCCCCCCCTTACCTAATCTATTGGCAAGAGAAGGATCTGAAGTTAATTTTTGAATGGCTACAGCAAGCGCCTCTGGATTAGCTGGAGGAACATTAATACCTGAAACTCCATCTAGGTTTACCCAGCTTGTTCCTGATCCAATAATATTTGTTGCAACAATAGGTTTGGAATAAGTCATCGCTTCCAGCATAACTAATCCAAACGCCTCATTTTTAGAAATAGATGGAAGGCAGAAAACATCGCAACGCTGGTATAAATTACTTAGCTCTTCTTCACTTACCTTCCCTGCGAATACAAATCGCCCGCCAGGCTGAGTTTCTTGTACTATGCGGTCATACCTATCCTTCAATGGCCCTGTACCAGCTAGAATTACAACATGATCCTCAGGTAGCTGAGAGGCTGCCCTAATCAAAAATTCAAACCCTTTATAATCGGTAAAGCGCCCTAATGAAAATACTACCTTTTTATCAGAATAAAGTTTTGATTCAGAAATACCTAAAAATTGTAAAGATCGGTCTGGTATGCCAAGCGGTATAACCTTACACTTACTTTTAAATCTATTTAAGGGGATTGAGCTCTCAAGATAATTAGGGCTTGTTACCAAAATGCAATCTGCTCGTTTCAATAACAGCCTTTCAAAATATTTAAAAAAGAAATACAATTTCTTTTGTTTAATAATATCCATATGCCATTGGACAACTAATCTTGCTTTAGGTTGGCAAATAAGAATAGCCAGTGTGGCAAATGGGTCGGGATGGTGAAGATGTATAATGTTATACTTATTGTTTTTTAGAAGGCTATACAGTTTCGGAATAATACCTGGAATTATAGGTGTTGCTGCAAACTCTGTCCATCGTGCTATTCTGTATATCCAATATCCATTTTTTTGACCTTCTTCGTATTTATTAATATTGTTTGAACACAATACGTCACACTTAATTTCCCTTCTATTTAATCCCTCCGTTAGTAAAAAATTAACCTTCTCTATGCCGCCAAAGTAGGGATAATAGTATTTCCCAACTTGTAGAATCCTAGGCTTATCCATTTTATTCATGTGCACCAGCATTTAAGCTTGAGGCTAGACCAAAACCCATAAACGTTAGAAAAATATAGGTGGCATGGGGAGCAAGGAAATCTCCTCCTGTGACAGTCCACTGAACGATACTTTGAAAAAGCAAAAATTCCCAACAGCACTTGTACCAAAAATTATTTCTTCTATTGACAAATATCATTAGATAAAAAATTGCAAATAATAGCGTGCCTATTAAACCTGAACATACCAAAACTTCAAGGAAATAAGACTCTACAACAGTAGCGTTTGCTGTAATCAGCAGAGCATTTTCGTCAAAACCAAAGCCAAAAATAATATAATGCAATTTAGTAATCCAAGCAGATAAAAGTTGAATATAGTTATCAAGCCTGCCTTGAGTGGATCCATCAAAGCCACCTCCATCATAAGTATTGGTTAGCCTTTCAAAAATATTGGGTAATGGAATTTCATTGGATAGACTAAAATATAAAATCATCAGTGTTAGAAATACAATAGAACCCACCAAAGTTCTAATTGAAATTTTAAAATCAAACTCTTTAAAATAAACGTAGACAAAATATAAGCTCATCGTTAAAAAACCACCTCTTGAAATTGTAAGCAGAACAGTGAGGATGGCAAAAACAACTAACCATTGAGATCGATCTGTTTTTTTAAGATTAAAGTTCAAAATTAGTAGCGCAAGAGACCAGCCGGCAAGAAGATTACCCGAGCCGCTAACTGCTTTTAAAAAGAAGAAAGAATCTGTGTCAATAACTAAACCAGCTAGTGGAATCATACGAAGACCCACTTCATAACCCCATAAGATAAGATTTGCAGATGGTTTATATTGAGTATAATAAAATATCATAATTACGATACAAATCGCAAAGTGTATGTAGAAAGGTTTGTTATACACCTTTCTTACTATTAAAGCATTATCAGGAATTTTAGGGTAGTAGTTGTATGCCCAAACAAAAAGACCAAAACATAAGATTAATCTGCTTACGTATAAAATTGAATGAGTTGGAAAAAATCCAAATATTAATGCCGTAATACTTGATGATACCAACGTGAAGTAGATCACAAATAAATAATAGGATACAATGGTCGAATGCAGCTTTATTTTCTCTTTTGCAAAGGGGGCATATAAAAACAAATACAGAAGAAGAGCTAGCTCACCAATTAGTATGCCCCAATGATTAAGAAATTGAATTTTTGGAAAAACTAAAAAGTATCTGAAAAAAAAATCAAGCATTATTTTCTTTTTTAAAAATTGGATTAATGCAGGTAACGCTGATTAAAAACATAAACAACAAGACACCCTTATGCCTATTCAGGATTGCTTCAGTTTGAGATGCTAGAAGGAAAAAAACAGGGAATGCAAAAGCTAAAATATTTTTTGTAGATAAAGCTGATCTAAAGTATGAGTAATAAACAAAAATCAATGAAATAATACCAGGCAGTCCTGCACCTAAAATGGAAGTCAGCCAGTCATTATGAGCATTAAAATTACTATGTATCCCCTCTTGAAATGATAAACGATGATATTGCTCATTAAGTAAATTTTGAATATCACCTATACCAACACCTAAGTAAAAATTATCTTTTAAAATTTCAAAGCCAGCTCTAAAAATAAAACTTCTGGGATCTTGACCTAACCCATTAACTAGTTGCAACATTCGATCGTTGAGATAGGGTATAAAAAGAATACTACACACTGTCATAAGGATTATGACACCACTGAATAAAAACAAAACGATTCTCTTATTTCTATTTTTCGTCTTGAGTAATGTTACCAGAAAATAGGTTAACGTCATCAAAACAAAAAGTATCAACGCCAATCTAGAACTCATAAAAGCGAGGAAACCCACCAAATAAAATCCCAATATCAATGCTGCTATAATATTCAATAATCCTTTTTCTATCTGCCCGGTGATAAGAAAAAATAACGCACAAACAATGTAGATGGAATACTGGCTTGAATTTAAATTTATCGTTTCAGGAAGTACCCAGGAAAAATAACTCCAATCAGAAAAATCAATTCTATAAACAATTATAGTGGAGATAATACTGTAAACACTAACTGCTACTACCCCCAAAATGAAATTAATCATGATGAGCCTTTTCTCCTTTTCAATTTCTGGTATACCTGATAGTAGAAAAGGAAGGAAAAGCATCGCCAATTTTGTTTCCAAATTCTTTACTCCTGTTATTACATCTTCAGAATAGAGTAGACTTAACACTAATGTTGTATAATAAAGAAGAATGGCTATAAAAACAGTATTTGATCTTAAAGCTTGCCAAATGTGCCCAAAACGCTTATTGATAACTATACAAACGAATAATAAGCCCAAAAAGGGTATATTAATCTTAATTGGGAACAGCATAGTAAACACAAACCCGTGAAAAGCTATTCTTTCAAGAAGAACAGACCATACTTGCCCGGTATTTTGTTGATGAGCCTGTAAAACACCCATATTTTCACTAAAATTGCCGCATAAATTGATTGCAATTTAACTTTTTATAAATATATGTGTGGTATTTTAGGTCAAATTACAGCGAATTATCAACGGGATTTGGTGCTCAAGGCTCTTAAGGAAATTCATCATAGAGGTCCAGATAATTCGTCTTATGAGATCTTTGACAATGTAGTACTCGGCCACAACAGACTCTCTATTCTTGATCTAGATGTCAGATCTAACCAACCTTTCAGTAGTTATGACAATCAGCTAATCATAATCTTTAATGGTGAGATCTATAATTTTCAAAAAATAAAGGCAGAACTTATTGAGATGGGGCACGACTTTAAAACCACCTCTGATACCGAGGTAGTAGTGCATGCATATAAACAGTGGGGAATAGAGTCTTTTAAGCGATTGCACGGAATGTTTGCTTTATGTATTCTTGATCGTACCAAGAACAAAGTAGTTCTAGCTCGCGATCGCTTTGGTGAGAAACCTCTTTTTTATTACCATGATCAGAAGCAAGGTTTGTTTTTTGCTTCTGAGTTAAAGGCTCTCAAAATTCTAATTGGCGGAAAGCCAGAAATCGATTCAACTGCAATACTTGACTACCTCCATTTTGGTTTTGTTCCAGCGCCAAAATCGATTTACAAAAATCTGTTTAAAGTTAAACCTGGGTATTTTCTTGAATTCAACATCTCGAATAATTCAATAGTGCAATGTCAGCCTTATTACAACATTCAATTTCAAGAAGAAAATCATAGATCCTTCGAACAGAAAAAAGAAGAGTTCGATCAGATTGCTAAGCAAGTTGCAAAAGAGATTTCTATATCTGATGTATCCTTAGGCGCATTTCTGAGTGGGGGGGTTGATTCTAGTGGTGCCGTTGCATACCTTAAACAAAGCAATCAGAAAATAAGCACATTTACTGCGGGTTTTGATGTTGACAATTATGACGAATCAATTTACGCAGATTTGGTAGCTAAACATTTAAATGTTCAAAATACAAACAGAACAATCACCTACGAAGACTTTAGGGTTGCATATGGTAAAATGGTGAAAATGTATGATGAGCCACAAAACGACTTTTCGTTTATACCAACCTATCTTATCTGCAAAGAAGCTTCAAAGCATCACAAAGTGATGATTTCCGGAGATGGGGCTGATGAGATTTTTTGTGGCTATCCACGCTACCACAAATTGAAAAAATTTGAAGTCCTCCAAAAATTCAAAAGTATTGGCAAAGTTATCAGTAAAATTGCCTCACTATTGCCTGTAACATCTAATATCAGAAGGCAAGCCATTCTTTTGGAGAAATCAGGAGTTGATTTCTTCTATTACATAATGTGCCTTAATTTTTCACCAGACATGGCGGATCAAGTTTACGGTCCAGTGTTAAAAGAAACCGCTAACAATTACACATCACGTTCAATAATTGATGAACATCTTCGAGAGTTAGGTCTACAAAAATCGTTGATACAGCAACAAAGATATTTAGACATTAAAATGACACTAGCCGATGACATGTTGGTAAAAGTTGACAGGGCAAGCATGGCCAATTCTCTTGAAGTTCGCCCATTTTATCTTCATCCGCTTCTGACAGATTTTGCATTCAGTCTTAGTCCCAATGAGCTAGTAACTTCAAAAGATGACAAACATTTCTTGAAAAAATGTTTGGAGAAGTATCTGCCAAACTCTATTCTGTACAGAAGTAAAATGGGATTTACTTTTCCACTGAAGGAGCAACTCCTGAAAGAACTTCGCCCATTTTTTGATGAATGTGTTTCTTATCTCCCGGACAATCTAATCAATAAAGCAGGAATTAATAGATTAATAGATTTGCATAACAAAGGGGACAGAAACTTTATTCCGCAATTGAATAGTTTGATGTTTTTAGGTTATTGGTTAAAACTCCAAGATGAAGAAGGCGATGAGTAAAGGGTTAATAAAAGTGATATACCTTGACCATTCAAATGATTTTTCCGGAGGCCAGAAAAGTCTTTTAGCACTTCTTACACTCATAGATCGATCCCAGATTGAACCAGTAGTTATCATTGATATAGCTGCAATGAAAATGGAGAGCGAACTAAGAAAACTTAACATTAATTTTTATAAGATCAATTTCTACAATATCAAATATCTAGAATATGCTTTAGTGCCAATTGTGGTTTTTAATTTACTTATATTGATAAAGAAATTAAAGATTGACTTGCTACACTGCAACACATTCAAAAGCGGACTTCTAGGATCAATTCTTACTCTATTCTTAAATACTCCTCTTATATTTCGAGCACGTCTCGGTATTTTATTTCTTTCTCATGGCATTTTGGATAAAATCATTTTTAACAGAGCACATCTAATACTTGCAAATTCTTACTATGTAAAACAAACTTTTACTACACGTTTTGGAGAAAGTAATAAGGTAAGTGTTGTATATAATCCTCTGGTTGATGAAATTATTCTGAAAAAGGAGATACAGTCTTTATTAAGTAAACAATACTTTAATGATTCCTCCATTTTCTATTTTGGTGTAATCAGTAGAGTTGAGCCCTTCAAAAGACTTCATGATGTTGTGGATGCAGTAAAAGAACTGGTTAGAACGAGAACAAATTTCAAGGTTTTATTTATTGGAGCAAAATCAAAAGCAGATGGAGATGACTATTTCAATTTACTTCAATCAAAAATAAAGGAAAATCAATTACAGCAATTTTTTGAATTTACAGATTACGTATCGGATATTCATGAAATAACCTCCCTTCTTAATTGTGTACTTTTGTGTACCGAAGGCGAAGCACTTTCCCGTGGTGTATATGAAAGCCAATTGCTTGGAGTACCAATTATCGCATCTGATTCAGGTGGTAACCCTGAATTAATTGTTCACAATGAAACCGGGCTACTTTTCATGCCAGGTGACATAAAAGATCTCGCAGAAAAAATGAATCAAATAATGAATGACAAAACGCTCTCAGATAAAATATCAGTAAGCGCTAAAGCTAATGTTAAAAACTTATTTGCTAACTCCCAGACAATTGATCGGGAAATTTCCAACTATCAATCACTTATGTCTAAATAATCATTAAGAAGTACAGTTGGAAAGACATATCAAATAGAATGTAAATTCATAGATTTAAATTCAATTAGCACCCCAATCGTACAGAGTAGAGCAGAATAAAGACTTGTCCCTCAATATTGAAAGCCTACACAATTTAGCAGCATCTAAAATTAATGAATCCACTTATAATCAGCATCCTGTTGGAATGTGGTAAACTCCGCATTGCCTTTTATGGGTAGTGGAGTCATGTATTATAATGAACCGTGTAACAGACTAAAGACCTTGAATTCTTAATTATACCAGGTTTAATCTTGGCCCATTATGATTGCCATTTATCAAATAAAACAAGGATCAGTACGCTTGTAAAAATACTTAACATCATCAACTTCATTGAATATTTGAATGAGTAGAGTCGTTCGGAGATATACACATACAAAAAGGCTCCTAAAGCAGCTGCTAATGTGGTAGCTTGTGCAATACCGATCATGCCAGAAGTTCTAATAAACACCAAGCTAAGTACATAAATCAACACAACAACCATAAAAGTAATGAGTGTTACGTAGATTGTTTTTCTTTTAATCTGATAACCGAATCCAAACAAAAAGAAGCTTCCCAAAAGCCACACCGATAAAATAATATATGGTAACACTGGAATAGCCATTTGATACTTGTCCCCTCCGAAAATATTAATAATAAGAGGTGACATTAAAATTGAAATTATACTTACTGGTACTGTGGCGAGCCAATACCCTGTAAAGATTTTTCTGCTTAATCCCTGACCCTCTTCTGTGGCATAATTAACTGTGATAATAGGCCGGAAACCACTAGAGATAATTTGCAATGTAAACGTAACCACCTGCCCTACACGATTTACCAATGCATACAGACCTAGTGTCGACAAACCAAAGAATGATGTGATTAGCAAGCGGTCTACAAATTGCATAAAGTAGCTCGACAAATATGTTGGCACATACGGCAGGGAAAGTCGCAGTAAGTCTTTAAAGTGATCGGCAGGCAAAAATCTTACGGCTAAATACGATCGCGCGTAGTAGGCGCTTAGTATAACACCTATAGTACTTCCCGCAATTGCTCCCAGTATGTAATTGGCAAGGGTACTTTTCCATATTAGCATACACACAAGTCCTCCAACAATGCCTAAAATGTAAGAGGTGAAGTTGATCAAGGCAGCAATCTTTGCATTACCTAACCAACGAATAAAATTATACACCAAATAATTGAATTGATATAAAATGGTATAAATGAATAATCCATGGATTAAGTAAGGATTAAAATCATTGGTTGCAAATCCTAAGTACCACGTCACTATTGCAACTAACCACAGGAAAACAATTGATAGAAGGCTTACGAAGAGTGTCGTAAACAATAGACTATGCAAGGCCACTGTATCATCCTTATTCTCGGCAATTTTTATGGCCGCTCCCGAATCCATACCCAACCCACCTAGTAATACAATAAAGCTGGAAGCAAGAATGAACAAATCGTATGTAGCGAATTCTTCAAGTGTGAGTAGGCGTGCAAAAATTGGAATGATTAAAAGCCCTATAACACGTGAGCCTACCTGAGCTAGCAAGTAATAATTAGTGTCGACTAACCCTTGCTTTAGAAGACGGTCACCCTTGATGGACTGTAGAATTCTTTTTATCACGATTTTTTATTGTTGATAAGATCAACAATCTGCTGCACAGGCTTATCAATGCTTTCCTCCGTAAACCAACGATGAGCCTCTGCTCCAATCTGCTTTAGCTTATCCTTGTTTACAGAATAGTGTGCCAACGCGTTGGCTACCATATCGGAGGAATAGGCATTGATCATAGGATAAAGAGTCTCCTTGGGATATAGAGAATCATTGCGATGGTGCATCACCGGCTTACTTACAGACATGGACTCGTAGACTACGCCATAGGTGGACCAACTTGAATCGCTTAGGTTGCCAACTACCAAGTCTGCCAGACTCATACCCACTAAAAGTTCCTTTCTCGGCAAAACAGGAAACCAATGAACTTTGTCGGCAATCCCCAATTCTTCGCAAAGCTTCTTCGACTCCGGAAAATCCGATCCATAAGCGAATGTGATAATGGAGGCCTTACCTTGGTATTTCTTTATGAACTCACTAAACCCTTTGAACAAGCGGTCATTTCCCTTATAGCTGGCAGGATCTTCTTCATACTTCCAGCAATGGCGGCAGTTGCTAAAAATCAGAAAGTCAGTGCTCTTTCGGATATCATTAAATTTTTCGAACCAAGGTGAGCGTTGATAATATTTCGCAATTGACTCACTGTTATACTGAGGTGTATAAATCATAGGCACACTAAACCTAAAATAGGTATTACGAAACCCCAGCTTTCTTAAGGCCACGGCATAGATATCCTGTCCGGAAGATAAGAATGCAGCATTCCTTGTTTGCCTAATTCCTTTGCGTTGATGCAGTACAAATGGGATGTATCCTTTCCAATTTGCTGACCTCGAAACAGACTGTTGGATTTCTGAGTTCTTTTTAAAAAAGGAAGAAAAGTAACTTATAAATTTCTTGGGTTTAAGCAGGTTAAAAAATGGATAATGGTATAGGTCAGATCCATAAGGAGTAAACAAATCCAAAGTCATTCCTGCCTTTGCAAGGTAGGCGGGTGCTGTACCACATCCTATTATGAAGTGATACTCGCCAAGTTCCTTTCTAATTTCATCCACAGAAACTTGTTCCATTTCATAGGGATTGCCCCAGGAAATTGTCTTCACATATGACTTGTAGGAATCATCATACGAGTCAGCTTCCGGAAGGAAGTGTGTAGAGTCATAAGGCAATATATATAACACAGCATCAAAACCTCTATCACGCAAGAATCGGCACATGTTAAACAGATTGTTATTCATATTACCTAAAAGAGCGATTTTCCTTTTCATTCAATCTTGCTTAATTGTTATTGGATTTGCTTCTCTGATCTTGCTTAAACCTACAGCTGCCGTCTTTTCTTAAAGCGATCGTTGTGCAACGTACCCTCTTCAATCGAAATTTTTACCGGCACTTTAAAGCTCTGCATTTTCTGTTTACAGAAAGATTTCAATTCACGAATAAATTGCGCCTTATCAAGCTCTTTACTTACCAATACTTTTGCACAAACAATGTTTCCAGTGAGGGGATGCTTTTCTCCATATACTGTAACGTCAACAACGTTTTCAAATTCTAGTATTACGTTTTCAACCTCCTGAGGATATACTTTCTCTCCGCCTACATTAATGATTTCAGACTTCCTTCCCAATATTTTAAGATACTCACCATCCTGTTCAACGAAGTCACCCGTAATAAAATATCCATCTTCCGTGAAGGGACTGGGTGCGTTTAAATATCCTAGCATAGCAGAGTCGGCTTTGATCTGTAATATGTTTTCTACAACTCTCAATTCAAAACCTTCACCTCCTACCTTCACCCACAGTGAATCATCACTCTTCGATTTTGAGCGAAGGACTCCTAACTCAATTAGTCCATACGTTTGTTGAAATTGAATATTACTGAAGATGGCCTTCGCTTTGGTAAGTGTGGACCCTGGCATGGGCTCGGTGCCATAGGTAATCAATTTAAGACTGCTCAAATCATACTTCTTATATACTTCACTTAAGATCAGCAGATTAAGGAAGGTTGGTGACGTTGGTAGCAATTCAATTTTATGCTTTTCAATGAATTTGCAAATCTCCTCGGGCTTACGGTCTTTCGTAGCCAACACCACACCTGCATTCGAAAGTGTGTGGAGCAGTGTGTTTAGTCCACCCCAGTGGTCAAACAATAGAAAGTTGACAGTGCGGAGTGCGGTTCGCTTTGCTCTGAATTTGTTCAGCAATTTAGTAAAGTCATGAACAGCGCCTTTAGGCTGTCCGGAGGTGCCCGATGTAAATAGAACCAGTCCGGGTACTTTACGGTCGTTCAGGGTCTTGTAATAATTGTGGTCAGCAATATTCTCTGTTTTGGAAATTGAGTACTGATCGGTAGTCACGTCCACAGAAATTATCTTTTCTACTTGAGCAATGACAAACTTCTTTGTGTCCGACTCCTTTATCTCATAATTAAACGGAACGATGATATTCTGATTTTCAATCAATGCCATCAATAGGCAAATAGTAGTTGGTGTAAAATCGCCACGCAACGCAACCACCTCACCATTCTTCACCTGGTTATCTGAGAGGAATTGCAAGCTTCGTTTTATTTCATTCCTAATCCAGGAGTAATCTAAGGTATGATCTTGCCAGATGATAGCTGGTGAACTTGCGTTCTCCTCAAATACGTTATTGAAAAAATCGATATGCATAAGCTGAATTTAATATCTAACAATTGCAGAACCCCAGGAGAGACCAACACCAAATCCAGAGATCAGTATAGTATCGCCCCGTTTTATTCTACCCGCTTCAACTGCATCCTTTAATGCTATTGGAATGGAGGCAGATACCGTGTTGCCAATTTGGGCAATGTTAATAAAGACCTTTTCATCTGAAAGTTTTAGCGCCTTTACCAATGAATCAAGTGTTAGTTTGCTCGCCTGATGAAATACAAACAAGTCAATTTGTTCCAATGCAAGGTTGTTTCGCTTAAGCAGGTGTAGGATTTGTTTAGGAACGGTTTGCGAAATGAACTTCCATACGCCAAAACCATTCATATGTATGTTCTCCATCGACCTAACGTTTCCACTCATATCAGCAGTCTCCTCTTTCGTTATTTCAGAAATCGGGTTTCGTACACCCCCAGCAGGAATGTAAAAAGAGTCAAAGTCCTTTCCGGAAGACTCTAGTATTACGTCAATAATATTACTATCTGAATTTTCGGTGCGCTGTATAAAGGAAACTGCGGCAGCATCTCCAAAAAGAACTTTTGTTGACCTGTCGTTTTCGCCTATAAATTTGGAATATGTATCGGCATTTATCAGTAACACATTATCAACAACACGTGTTTCTATTAATCCCCTGGCTATGGCAAGTCCGTAAACATAGCCAGAGCATGCAAGATTATAATCGAATGCCAGCAGCTGATGCGAGAGTTCAAAATATTTTTGTAAAAGGAACGCGTTAGAAGGCATAATAAAATCAGGGCTCTGTGTGCAGAAGATAATACCCTGAACTCTTGACTTATCTATTCCAGAATTATCGAAAAATTTCTGTGTTGCTTGTATAGCTAGGTCAAGTGCTGTTTCATTTTTAGAGGCGATGTGCCGATTCCTTACACCTGATTTACTTTCAACCTTGTCAACATCCCAATCTGGATGTTTTTCTTTCAGCATTTGATTTGTTAAAATGCCTGCGGGCAAGTAGTATTCTATATGTTTTATTTCAACCGCCATTTATCATTTCATTGTTGATGAGCCTGGTGTATTCCTCTGTGATTACAAACTCTTTTCCGTGCCCAGGGTAAACTTTAAAACCTTTGAAATCACCTAAAATCTTGTTAACGGATTGATTCAGTAAAGGCAAGTTACCACCCGGGAGATCCGTTCTCCCAATTGTTTCACTGAAGATTAAATCACCAACGATAATATTATTGTCAATTACGAAGGTAACACTTCCTGGGGTATGTCCTGGTGTATGAACTACAGCTATCTGCCTATCACCCAACCTAAATGAGGGTATTTGATCAATAAAACCATCAATAGCCGGAGTAGAAAAAACTCCAACTCCCTTTGCGAGTTTTCGGTAGAGATTAGCCTGTCCTACCAGTCGCTTATCCAATGAGTGAATAAAGAAGGGAAGATTATACTTTTCTTTGAACTGGGCCACTGCTCCTAAATGGTCGAAGTGAGCATGTGTATTGATAATGCCCTTTAATTTTATGTTCTTTTTACCAAATGCATCATCTAAAACATCGAAATCATCGCCAGGATCTATAAGCCAACCCTCGTGCTCATTGTAAAGCAAATAAGCATTTTCATACCATTGCCCTACAGTAACTTTATCAATGAATACTGACATTACACTCCTCCCAAATAAATTATCTGCCCTGTTATAGCGCTACTTTCTGCTCGAATTAACCAGTCTGTAGTATTCGTAACATCTGTCATCACTCCATATTGAGGTATTGCATTTCTTGACAAGACATCTTTTAGCGCTTGTTGATCGATCTGTGCTGAAAGCTCAGTTTCAATAGCGGAAGGAGCCACTACGTTAACAGTAATGTTACTGGCGTATACTTCCTTCGCAAGGATTTCCGTATAGGTGTTAATGGCCGCTTTTGTAGTAGCATAAATAGATTCTCCCTTCACTTTTAGTTTAGCCGCCATAGAGCCCATATTAATAATTCTTCCAAACTTGTTTCTTGCCATCAGTTTTACAGCCTCTCTACAAAATAGTATAACAGAGAAAACGTTTACCTGAAAGCTATGCGTAATCGTCTTTAAGGGAATCAAGAGCGCGGGTGAGAGTGTGGGGTTAATGGCTGCATTGTTTATCAGTATGTCAAGTCTACCATATTCTTTACGAATGGATGTAAACATTTCCATAATTTGTTTCTCATCGGCAATGTCTATACTGAAATGTCTGTAGTCATTACTTTCAATTGATGCCTGTGATCTGCTGCATCCGATAACTTTATAACCAGCCGAGAGGTAGTGTTTGGCTATATGTTCTCCAATACCCCTGCTGGTACCTGTAACGAGAACAACTTTTTTTACTTCTGCGATCTCATTGCTCATCAATAAGCTTGGTTATATAGTCAGCCAAGGTCTTAACAGTTTTAAAAGGGCTTGATTCCATAGACATAGCACGCTCGTCTGCAATAGAAAGATAGTTGCCTGTCTCTTCTTCAAGCTTTTGTTCAATAGACGTGATTAAATGTACCAGTCCCATTGAATCAAGGATACTGTTTTCACCAAACAGCGAAGAATCTTCATTCTTCAAAACGGGTGTTTCCAAATCAATGTTCACTTCATCAATAGCTTCATAGATTACCTTCAATACAACATCTCTCATGGCATTTTATTATTTAGTTGAATTCTTTGTGACTTCCCATTCTTGAATGATATCGGCCGGAACATCAATTTTATCTAACATTCTTGGTGGGTTACCTAGTACAAAAATGCCCTCCTTTACATCCTTTAGTATAAGACTTCCCATACCAACTTGTGCTCCTGGGCCGATTTCTACATTTTCACCTATATTAGTGCCTGATCCTATAAAACTATACGGCCCCACTTTAACACCAGTGGTGGTGGTAATTGAAGAGCCCATTAAAGAACCTCTTCCAATTAAATTGTTCACCGCTATAACACAACTCGCAGCAATAATGGCAAAGGATTCTATCCTTGTGTGATTAAATACTACCGTTCCGTAATGAATAATACAACCATGTCCTACTTTGGCGGTTGAAAATACTTTGGCGGTTGGATGTATTAATGTTTCGAATCTTTCTTCTGGTAACTGAAGCGCTTCCAAAATTTTACTCCGTATTATTCTTGTTCTGAATGATCCAATAGCAAAAATGAATTTCACAGAAGCGGGTAATGTTTTTGCTTTTGCAACGGGACCCAAAACAGGTATTTCCTTAAGTGAAGTTCCATGAAGCGCTGTGTTATCATCGAGGATGCCAATCACCTTGTATCTTGGTGATTTCTCATTTATGTCCTCAATCAATTCGTGAATTTCCCAAAAGGCATAGCCGCCACCGATTATAACAATTTCCTGCATATTATTTTAAATCTTCTCTTTATTAAGAAATATGCGACACCACCACTCGAAATTCATAAAAGACCAAATCAAGAGCCGGTGATTTACATGATTATTGATATGGTCATTTACAATACTTTTCATATAGTCTTGGCTCACAAACTCTGACGACACTGTTTTATTGTTCAACAATAACTCTTTAACGTAGTTAGCGTTTTCACCTCGGTACCAGCTTTCGTCTGGAGCAGAAAAACCTTGCTTTTTTCTATTGATGATTCTTTCAGGGATAAATCCCTCCATAGCTTTCCTCAATACATTTTTACCGTCATCAAACTCCTGATAGGCCTTCTTCTTCTTTTCGCTGTTTTCATCAATTCGCTTTCTGTTCTCTAGCTGCCCTAGCTTGTGTCTTACTGGAATTGTTTGAGCAAAATCAACTAAGTCATTATCAAGAAATGGGAATCTTTCCTCAAGGCCATTTGCCATACTTAGTTTATCACCTACTAAAAGAAGACCGGGTAAAAAGGTCTTTATCTCAAAGTATAAAGAATTGTTAATGTGTTGCTCAGGAGTATCGTAATTTAGAGATTTATTGAAAGTAAATACACGTTCAAATATTTCTCTTGGCTCTTCATTTCGTATTGACGATGCTACGTTAGGAACAAATAGTCTAGATCGATCACCGTCTGGCACAAGTCTCTGCCAGAAGTCATAGTAATTATTAAAAAAATCTTTTTGATCAAGTGACTTAAAGACTCTGTAATAGCGCCATGGATAACCTCCGAATAGTTCATCACCCCCAGTTCCTTGTAAGCAAACTTTTACGAATTTACTTGCAAGTCTTGAGATATAATAGTTAGGATAACTCATGCCAACTCGTAAATCTTCAAGGTGATAAACAAGTTTGGGCAAACTCCAACTCAAGTCACCAGCATTCATAACTTGTTCATAATGCTCGGTCTTGAAATGATTGGCCATTAACTCAGCATCTCTTCTCTCATCGTAATTGGCCTCCACACCAGTCACTTCACTCATATCAAAGCCACATGTGAAGGTGGACAATCTATCCACTTGCTTGCTGGCTATCGCTGTTATAGAACCTGAGTCCATACCACCTGAAAGATAAGAGCCAACGGGTACATCAGCAATCATTTGACGTGTAACGGCCTGCTTAAATAACCGAGATGTCTCTTCTCTGGCATCTTCAAAGGTCATCTTCTCATCTGTCTTACTAAAGTCATAATCCCACCAAGAGCTATGTTTTACAGCTGTTGTGTCTTTATTGATTTTCACAGTATTAGCGGGAGGGAGCATAGTCACATCCTTAAAAAGTGTGCGAAAACTGAAAAGATTTTGAAATGTAAAATACTCGTTGAGAGCCCCTGTGTCAATACTAACCTTAAAATCAGGATGTGCTATGATTGATTTAATTTCTGATGCGAAAACCAACGTTTTCCCGTTGTGCCAATAATATAATGGCTTAACTCCATAACGATCTCTGCTCAGAAAAAGTGTTTCTTCCTTGGTATTCCATGCAGCAATTGCAAACATACCATTCAGTCTTTTAAAAAAGGAGGGGCCTTGATAAGCCAACCCTTCACATATTACTTCGGTATCTGTAGTGCTGACAAACTCATGACCATTAGTTTTCAACTCCTGTTTCAATTCCAGGTAATTGTAAATGCATCCATTAAAAAGAATTACCCACTCATTATTCTTAGAACTCATGGGCTGCGTTCCTTTGGGAGATGTATCTAGGATCGATAGTCTTCTATGCGCCAATGCTACCCCTCTATCAATAAAATATCCCTCAGCATCTGGGCCGCGATGAGCTATTAGATCAGCCATTTTTTTTAAATGACTCTGACTAAAAAGTTCTCCGTTTAAATTAAATACTCCAGTAATTCCGCACATTGCAATGCTATTTACTTAAAATCATTTTTTTATAAAAAGCACGCAGGATGTCCCCGGGAGGGAATGTATGTCCCCTATTTAGGTTATAGTACTCTACCTTTCCTGTATCCCTCAAGTAACTAAAAGTCTCAAGCGATTTATTCTCATATCCGTAGACAGGATTTTCACTATCCTCCCAAGAAAAAAGATACTTTGTCTTACTTTGTGCAATCCCCCTCTTGATAAATTCCTTACTAAAGTAAGTCATTAGATTAGAGAAGATTGGTTGATTCATTGTGGCATAGAATAATTCATGGAATAGTATGGAATAACCAGACGCCACAACAACAGCATCTGGTTTAGATAATAATGAAACCATTAAGGATGCAAATCCTCCTTGAGAAAGACCCACAACTATAACCTGAGAGTATTTAAGCTTTAGTGCTTTAATCAAAGCTACGATCTGAATAAAGTAGTTAGCTGTGTAAGATTTCCCATTATTAATAAGTGTAGGGACTAATGCTGATTGGCTTAATTTATTAATTCCGTTATGGATCGCCAGAATATCTTCGTTTGGCTTTATGTATAAAAAAGAATCTCCCAATTCAGCATTTAGATCGAAAACGTTATCATACTCATTATGATAATTTGGTGCGCCATTATAAATCGCAGTACTTTGGTTATCCATTGATCCTGGAATCATCAGGATAGCAACCTCTGGATTCAATTTCCCCCTCTTGAAATAGGCAAATGACTCATCCCGTTTTTTTTTAATACTGAAGGAAACCTTAAACAAAGAATCAGTTATCAGTAACGCATCTTCAATTTTTGTCTTATCATAGGATGATTGAAGTTCATGATCTTCGAACGGGAATTTTTCCTTCAAGAATAGACTAATTGATCTTATTGTTGTTATGCTATCGTAAACTAAGTTTGAGGAGATCAAGGGAGCATCAAATGCAGAAACTGCCCACTTATCCCTTGATTGAGTAAAAGATTCAAAACTTGTTAGCAGAATAACACAAATCAATAATCCCCTCATAAATTCTTAAGGTGGTGAACCACATATTCATAGTCTGCAGCAGTCATCCTATTATGAAGGGGAATGGCCATTGAGAAGTTATTGGCAGCCATTGCTCCTGGATAATCCTCTGCTTTAAAACCATACTTATTCTTATAAAAGTCTAACATATGAACTGCGTGAGTTCCAGGACGAGTAGAAATACCCACTTGCTGAAGCTTTTCCATTATTTCATTTCTTTTTAACGGAGCTATGCTTTCATCAATCATTGTCACAAATGATTGCCAGCCATGTTGGTAGTCGCTCGTGAACTGAGGTAATTTCAGCCAAGGAATATTCCCAAGTTCCTTCTTGTAGTAACCAGCCCATTGGTTTCTTTCGTCAATGAATTTGTCCAATTTCTTAATCTGAACTACGCCAACTGCTCCTTGAAGATCTGTCATTCTGTAATTGAATCCCATGAGATTAAATCCAGGCAAGATGTATGGCTTCGCTCCATGATGACGCTCCTCTTCGGAAATTGAGGCTCCGTGATTTCGAAGTGATTTAATAGTCTCTGCTAATTGATCATCATTAGTAGTTACCATTCCACCCTCTCCTGTTGTGACAGATTTTCTTGGATGAAAAGAAAAACAGCCAATCGTACCGAGCCCACCAGCAGGCACACCTTTGTACCCGCTTCCTGCTGCACAAGCTCCATCTTCAATCAATGGAATATCTCCTGCAATTTCCTTTATTGCATCCATGTTTGCGCATAACCCAAAAAGATGAACAGGTATGATTGCCTTTGTCTTCTTAGTGATTCTTTTCTTCAAGTCTTCCGGATCTATGTTGAAGGTCTTGGGATCTACATCCACGAAAACCACTTTGGCTCCTTGATACAATACGATATTGGCAGTAGAGACCCAGGTAAAAGCAGGCACAATTACTTCGTCCCCTTCTTTGACATTAAGGGCCACAACAGCTAAATGTAAAGCGGTGGTTGCGCTTGTAACAGCCATTGCATGCTTTACTTTATGTCGTTCAGCAAAAAGATTTTCAAACTCCCGCACTTTCGGACCAGAAGTAAGCCAACCTGTCATTAAAGGCTCTTTAGTAGCTAGCCATTCTTCTTCACCAGTAACGGGGAGGGAAATGGGTATGTTTCTTTTATTCATATCAATCAATATTTTCAATTAATTTTATCAACACCACTTGCAATTCTCCAATCAATTAATCTCTGAAGTCCCTGCTCCAAATTATATTGATGCGTAAAATTTAAGTCTTCGGTGGCTTTCTTAGCAGACCCTATTCTGTTTTTAACAAACTGTCTTGCATCATCTGGTGCATATGGCTCGTACTTCACCTTTAGGCTTGATTTTTTCAACCGGAGAATTGTTTCGCAAAGATCTTTAACGGTAGTCTGAACTTCGGTGCCCACATTATAGAAGCCACACTCGATCTTGCTTGTTAAAGCATTAACATTCGCCCTTGCGACATCTTCTACGTAAATAAAATCATAGGCTTGTGATCCATCACCGTTAATCACAGGGGTTTCATTAGCGGCTATCTTATTGAGCATGATGGGGACTACTCCGGTGTAAACAGCATGCTGATCCTGGCCTGGGCCATAAACATTCATATATCTCAATCCAACCACTTTCAATCCGTAGCGATCGTTAAAGGCAGTACACATTGCTTCTCCTGCAATCTTTGTCGCTCCGTAAAAGTTCTTATTATTGAACGGATGCTCTTCAGTCATTGGCACCTGAACGGCATCTCCGTAAACAGAAGCTGAGGAGGAATAAACCAATTTCTTTACCTTATGCTTAACGCAAGCTTCCAATACGTTAAATGTTCCAGCAATATTTACTTCAAAAGCAGTTCTGGGAAAGTCCTTGCAATGAAGCAACCACATAGCTGCTAAATGAAAAACATAGTCCATTCCTTCTACAGCTTTGTCGAGAATATCAATATCCTTGATGTCTCCGCCAAATGGAAAAACTGTGCACCGCGAGTCTTTTAAAAGATCGTTTATATTGTCCATTTTACCCCGAGCAAAGTTGTCATAAATCACAACTTCTTTAATTGGATGTTTTAAAAGCTCGCGCACTACAAAGTTTCCTATGAAGCCGGAGCCACCAATAACCAATACTTTAGATCCTTTTAAATCCATAACCTCTATTATTATTTATGCTAGTTTTTTTTTGTGCTGTTTATTCTAATTTGATGTGCTAATTCAATGGAAGGTCTTGCTTCTGTTAAACGGAAGCCATTACCTTTCAATATTTCTTCATAGCTTTTAGTATGAAGATCAGTGAAACCATCACTGAATTCGATCTCTTCACCCTCCGTTCGTAAGGATCGGTATGTCCTTTTTCCTTGTTCTCTAAATTCTGCAGGAATGTGCATGTAATTGATGCTCAACATCCACTTTACTTTTGCTCTCTCTAATTCAATGAATCCTTCTGCCGAATCATCATCAACACGAGTAACTTCATTTTTAACGACTCCTCCAAAAACCCATATTAACATATCAAAGAAATGTATACCAATGTTAGTCGCTATCCCCCCCGACTTGGATAAATCCCCCTTCCAACTAATTTGGTACCAATGACCCCGCGAAGTTATATAAGTTAAATCAACATCGTAAATCTTGTCCTTAGGGCCATTTTGGACTTTATTTCTTAAAGCAATGATACTAGGATGAAGCCTCAGTTGCAGGATGGTATTTACCTGTTTGCCTGTTTCTTTTTCGATTTCGCTAAGGGCGTCTACATTCCATGGATTTAGCACCAAAGGTTTTTCGCAAATTGCATCTGCACCATGCCTAAGGGCAAAGCGTATATGTGAATCATGCAAGTAGTTGGGGGTACAAATCGTAACGTAATCAATTTTGGTTCCTTGTCGCTTAAGCTTATCGAGATGCCTGTCAAATCGTTCAAACTCGGTGAAAAAATCACAGTCTGGAAAATAAGAATCCAATATCCCAACATTATCATGCCTATCTAATGCTGCGACTAAGTTATTCCCTGTGTCTTTTATAGCCTTTAAATGTCTTGGTGCGATGTATCCTGCTGCCCCAATAAGCGCAAAGTTCTTTTTCATAGTGCCTGATTTCCAACCTAATCTTAGGTTATCCTCAATCTCAATTTTTAGATGACAAATAAGTTGCAAATATAATTGATTTGTTTATTAGTTCTCAATTCTATAAGAAATTCAGCAATAGTTCTAGTGAGAGTTTACGCTCTGATTTTTGTTTGGTTGGGCATTCAAGGCTGTTTTTCCTATTGCCAATATTCATACTGCACACATCTGTCAATCAAATACTTGGGTAAAAAAATCAACAAAAGTTTTTGCTTTATCTAGAAAAAAAAACGTAAGATTGAATTTATTCAATCTTTTAAAATCCCTTAGACGTAAAATTCGCTCAATGTCAGGCTTTATTCATCAGTTTTCGTATAATCTTTACCTCCTATTAATCATTTTCATTATAGGTTCGTTAGTTGTCAGGCTCATAAGTTTTGAATTCCCTACCAACTCCGTTGGCTTTTTCCTTGTTGTGGCGGCCGTTCTTTGTTTTGTAGTGACTCTTGGGGCAGCCTACTACACAGGCTTCAGAACTATTCTTTTAGGGCCTCCCATTTTGTTCTTTGTTTACCTCTACTTTAGATCCAAGTCAGTAATTACCACGCCAAGTAAGAAATTGGACAAACAACTTTTCTTTGAATGGTTTATTGTCCACATAGTTGTGTTTGGGATTTACTACTATGTATCAAATGCCGTCCCCTCTGATTTTTTCAATATTCCCTCAAGAGACATGGCCTTTTACGCCCGATCTTCTTATCAATTGGTTGACAAGGGGATTGAGACACATACATTCAATCCTTTTTATCAAGAACTTAATCAACTAGAGCCTTATCACTACTTTGATCTTTGGCTTAACGGCATAGTTTCCAAAGTTACAGGCAACAATAATCTACTGAACATTTTCTATGTTATCTACCCGTTGGGAGTTAGTGTTACATGGCTGGGAATATGCGCCATCCTCTCACTGTTTAAAAATTTGACCAGGTTAGACAAGATTCTTGCTTTTGGAGGCACCATGGTTGTGGGGTCTATTCTCCCAATTACAATCAGCTTTAGTGAATTCATGAATAATGCTAGCTCATGGCAACTATTAGCGGACACTCCACCGGGCTATTTATTGTATAATTTATGGTATTTCCCGAAACTTTTCCCGGTTTATTGGGGAGTTGCTGTCTCACTGGTTTTTCTAATTCAAAAGAACATTAAGGCCTCTATCTTCTCACTCCTTTGTTTGTGCTTTTATTTTACACCCACTGCTCCCGCCATCGTAATGGGAATAATGGCCTTTATACTACTTCGTCCAATACTTATACAAAAGTGGGATAAAACTATGGAATCCATTGTGGCCATGTGTTTATTTACAATTGCTTTCATTGCCTTCTTCTATTGGATGCTTCAACCCGCACCAGTGATCCACAATGTTGGTCCCGAAGAACATCTTTTTAAAATGATCAAGCGAGGGATTCGATATCTATTTGATGCTTCTTTGCAAACGTTAAATGTATACATCCTTTGGGTCACACCCTTGTTGATTGGTCTATTTGCCACTGGACTTTGGAAAAAGCTTTGGAAAGATTATAAGGAAGCAATACTTTTTGTTACGGCACTATCTTTCGCTGGCATGTTTGCATGGGGGTTTTTCCGGGCCATGCAGGATGCGGATCAGATGTATACAAATTTTGGATTGGTCATTCTAAATCTGACTATTGCAGTTTCCTATATTGTCATTCTGGGCACACTTTCGAATAAGGTCTCTCGTCTTACATTAACTGTTGTATTCGTGGGACTATGCTATTTTTCCTTCTCTCCGAACTTAAGGTATGGTTCTAACTTCTATCCTGAAAAGTTATACAGCGACCAATTCTTAGCTGAAGTTGAAAAGATTGCCCCTCAACTAAGTAGGCTTTCGGCTTTCGCATTTAGTAAAGAGGACTATCAGAAACCCATTCACGCGGAAGTCGAGGTTCTTGGGCAGTATCTGTCGCTATTTCGATCTGATCTAACACCTGTATCGTTATCCATTTTTAACATGCCCATTTTTTTAAAACCCAATACCCCTCTACCCGAAGGTTTGTCAAATCATCCATTTTATAAATTTGTGGAGGAGCAAAAATCAACCGGGAAGTTTGTTGATCTAGAGAAATGTAAATGCGATTTAATTCAAAAATTCAAAATTAATCACATAATTGTCAAGAATATACAAGATGTCCCAACATGTTTAAAAATAGAAAGAACTATTAATGATTTGTCTTCAAATCAAATTTTGGTTTTAGTAGAGTAATTTTAATTTGTTGGATCAATGTTATGCACTTTCATTTAGAGTTCTGCATCTCGATGGATAGATATAAATCTTCCAATCTTTCAGTAATTTTTTAAATGTTAGTCCGTAATCATACCACTAAATTTAAGCTAACAATAAGATTATGAAACAGATTTTTGTGGTGTAGTCTGTTGTGTTTAAAATAGAACTCATCTAGGTATTTTTGAAGGTACTTTTCTTTGATCAAATGATAAATCCCAGCAAATTTCGTTTGGCGTCATCGATAGCAGTATGTGCCAAATCAAGACTATGTGCATTCTTCTTAGTCGACTTATAAGTTATGTCTATATCTACAAATCAACATAGCTTGTCGATTGATTGGTAAGCACTAAGCTTTCTTTGTCAATCGAGGTTTTTACTATTCGTCTGTTTGCTGCCTTCAGATTTGCCTATCTCCATCTTAAAATTGCCGCAGTAGCGTTGAATATACCCTTCAACTTCTAAGGGAAAAGACTCCTTCATTACGGTTATCTGGACTTCTTTTAGCTCCCCTTTTCTCGTTTAAGATTCTTATGTAATCGATTTGGGTACATGTAGAAAATTGGCGTCATCCAACTCAATCATACCTGTAAGCAGCTGATCATCATCTGCTTTCCGCATAGCAGCACTAATTTTTTCCATTATGGCACAAATGGGTTGTAGGGCCCTTCCTCAAGTTGCCTTCTAACCTCATGGACTGAAAAACCCATTTTGTTTGAACTCACTAAATCCTGAGTGATGTACCAATAGTGATAGCTTAGTTTAGCAAACTAATTAAACAGTGCCGCTACCAAGTATTGTGGGGAACCCACAAGCCCTGCCTTGAAATTGTTCCTTGCCTTAAAGCCAATAGTGATCAGTTCCATGACACTTCACTTTTTGTAAAGGATGGTCCCTAAAGTGATTCATGCACGAATTCTCAGATGGCAATCGCTTATAAAACTGAATAAATCCGTATACCTTGATTTTTTTTATCAAGGCCTTTATCTATTGAGACAACCTATGTCAAGTTTGGGTATCTTTACGGATCAGGCCAATTTATTATCTGTCTATTTAAAAACTAAACCATGAGTTTACACAATGGCTAAAAAGGTGGCCATCATACAATCCAACTACATTCCTTGGAAGGGGTACTTTAACATTATAAAAGATGTAGACGAATTTGTATTACTAGACGATGTCCAGTATACCCGCAGAGATTGGAGAAATAGAAATATAATTAAAACCCGTCACGGACTTAAATGGATTACTATTCCAGTGGAGGTTAAAGGTCGATTTGATTCAAAAATTAATGAGGTCGAAGCTTTTGGTGAGGAGTGGAGAACTCACCACTGGAATCAGCTGTCAGATGCTTATAAAGAAGCTCCCTTTTTTGAATTATACAAAGACGTGTTTAAACCATTATTCCTTAATGATACTGAAAAAAAAATAAGCATTATTAATTATAAATTCATTTTCGCAATCAACAATTTGATGGGTATTACAACACCTATTAGGTGGTCAAGTGAATTTAGCACAACTCAAGACAAAACAAATCGATTAATTTCTATTTGTAAGTGCCTGAATGCTGACGAGTATATTTCGGGGCCTGCTGCCAAAGCGTATTTAAATGAAGCTGAATTCCATAAACACCACATCCAGGTTAGGTGGGCAAACTATGATGGCTATAAGGAATATCCACAACTTCACCCTCCCTTTGTACATGGTATAACTATCCTGGACTTATTGTTTAATCAAGGAGAAAATGCAAAGGACTTTCTTAAAATGAGTATATGAAGCCAAAGATTACAATTGTAACAACGCTATATTACTCAGAATCTTTTATTGAGACATTCTATAGTCGTATAAAGCATTCAGTTGAACAGATAACAGATCTGTATGAAATTCTCTTTGTAAATGATGGCTCTCCTGATAACTCAAAGCAAAAAGTGTTGCAACTGTCTCAACACGATGACAGAATCGTACTTATTGATCTCTCAAGAAATTTTGGCCATCATCAAGCTATAATAACCGGACTACAGTTATCAACAGGTGATTTTGTTTTCTTGATTGATTCCGATTTGGAGGAGGATCCCGAATTACTAAATTTATTCTGGCACGAAATGATTAGTAATACAGAGGCGGACGTAGTCTATGGAATACAAGCCAAAAGAAAAGGTGGTTTTTTTGAAAGAATTTCAGGCAGTCTCTTTTACAAAATACTCAACTCAATGACAAAGGTGAGCTATCCATCTAACACATTAACTGCAAGGTTAATGAAACGAAACTATGTAGAGGCTGTTTTAAGTTTTAAAGAAAAAGCGTTGGACATTTGGTCTGTATTTGCACTGGCTGGTTTTAATCAAGTTGGCATGTCTGTTACCAAAGGAAGTAAGGGCTCAAGCACCTACACTTTAAATAAAAAGCTTGGTATGACGATAGAAATTGTAACATCGCTAAGCAATAGGCCTTTATACATTATATTTTTTATAGGTACTATTTGGCTTTGTCTTTCTTCCTTTAACATATTACTAATACTTGCAAATAAATGGATCTATAAAACCGAAACGGAAGGATGGGCAAGCATTATGGCTTCAATATGGCTGATTGGAGGCGTAATCATTTTTCTGCTTGGACTGATTGGCATATATTTATCGAAAATATTTCTTGAAACAAAAGGAAGACCAGTCACATTAATCCGAAAAATTTACAAAAAGAATAATTGATGTCCAGCAATCCGACCCACTTTTACAATGACAAACTCTCACAATTTGGTGATTCAGCCAAAGGTGTAGGCTGGAAAGATGAGGCGGCTCAAATCATACGATTTGAACAGCTTGCTAAAGTTATTCGTGCTGACACAACCTTTTCCATCAATGACCTGGGTTGTGGGACGGGTGGTTTTGCAAGTTTTTTAGCCGGAAAAAAGTCTCTTTTCGTTTACAAGGGATATGACATTATGGATGAAATGGTGCAAAGAGCTATTCTGTCTTTAGGCAATAGTCCCAATTGTTCTTTTTCTACTATTGCGGACTCCTCTCAAATGAGCGTT
The DNA here is from genome assembly GCA_022842845.1 of Cyclobacteriaceae bacterium. Lineage (GTDB taxonomy): Bacteria > Bacteroidota > Bacteroidia > Cytophagales > Cyclobacteriaceae > Chryseotalea. The sequence continues at coordinate 298,032 of JALHOT010000003.1, forward strand.
GCGGACTATACGGTAGCCAGTGGTATTTTCAATCTCATGTTTAATAAAACAAAAGAGGAGTGGTTACAATATATTTTAGATACCATCACCATAATGAATGAAAAAAGTACACACGGATTTGCTTTTAATGCACTAACGAGATACTCTGATCCTGAGTTCATGAAGGATGAATTGTATTACACTGACCCCTCCTTCATTTTTGACTTCTGCAAAACCAGATTTTCTAAAAACGTTGCGTTACTACATGACTACAACCAGTATGATTTTACCATTTTAGTGAGAAAAAATCTTTAGCTATATGGGTTATGCTTACATTTTTTTAACAATAATTCTTACCGTTTATGGTCAAATTATTCTGAAATGGCGATTAGATCAGATACATGATATCCCAGAAAACGCCATAGAAAAAATTGTGTTTTTTATAAAATCATTATTCGATCCATATATATTTTCAAGTTTTTTATCTGCATTTTTTGCGAGCCTTAGTTGGATGGCTACTCTTAAAGAATTTGAGCTTTCAAAAGCTTATCCCTTCATGAACCTATCATTGGTTTTTGTTGTGATACTGAGTTATTTTATTTTCCACGAAACCCTTTCGGTTTTTAAGATTGTTGGTTGCGTTTTAATAATTGTTGGTGTTCTTCTAGTTTCCAAAGCATAGTATGATAGGCTTTAATAAACCCTACTTAACAGGAACTGAATTCAAATACATTGAACAAGCCATAGCTCTTCAAAATATTTCGGGTAATGGGGTCTTTACAAAGAAGTGCCAGTCTTTCTTTGAAAAAAAATACAACTTCAGTAAATGCCTGCTGACCCATTCTGCTACGGCAGCACTTGAAATGGCAGCCATCCTTGCTGATATAAAACCAGGCGATGAGGTAATATTACCCTCTTACACCTTTGTTTCTACCGCCAATGCCTTTCTACTACGTGGGGCAACACTAATCTTCTGTGATTCCAATGAGAACGATCCCAATATTGATGTTAGTCACCTTAAAAGTCTTATAACTGGAAAAACAAAGGCCGTTGTGATTGTTCACTATGCTGGTGTAGGTTGTGATATGGACGCGATTCTTTCACTAGTAAATGAAAGAAACATATTGCTAATAGAAGATGCTGCTCAAGCAATTGATTCCTACTATAAAAAGAGGCCTCTAGGCTCATTTGGTCATTTTGCTGCCTTTTCATTTCATGAAACAAAAAATCTTATCTCTGGAGAAGGGGGGATGCTAGTAATCAATGACAATAGATTTATTCAGCGGGCTGAGATTATTTGGGAGAAGGGTACAAACAGGGCTTCCTTTTATCGAAAAGAAGTAAGTAAATACTGTTGGGTTGATATTGGCTCTTCCTTTTTACCTTCAGAATTAACAGCCGCATTTTTATTTGCGCAACTGGAGGCTTTAGATCTTATTCAGCAAAGACGCAGAGATCTTTGGAATTTATACTACAAACTTTTGTATCCATTGAAAGAGGCTGGCAAAATTAAACTGCCTCCTATTGATATTGAGAATTATGGAAATGCTCACATATTTTATACTATTACTGAAAATATTTCTCAGAGGGATGCCTTGCTATTGCACCTAGAACAGAATGGAGTTCAAGCTATATTTCATTACTTAGCTTTACACAAAAGCCCATATTTCCAGAGTATTAATAGTCTTCAGCCATCACTAAGAAACGCTGAGCATTTTGAAGAAACCCTTATTAGACTTCCTCTTTACTATGAATTAACAGAAAATCAAATTATCTACATCTCAAACCAAATAATTCAATTTTACAATAGGTGATGAATTCTGATTCTACAGAAATTGAAGTTGTCTGAACATACCTCAAATTTTTGGGATAGAGCTGCTAATCGAAATTCCTGAGAATGGATTAACTATATTTTATTCTCATTTAGTACAGTACTCGTATTAAAGTTCATGAGCCTCGGTTTTCTGTAGGGCTGAAAAATGCATAAACAACTAGACTTTAAATACTCGGTTGTTACTTAGTTTATACTTATCATTACTCTCTTCACAAATAGCCTCTCCATTTTCATCGAACTTTAAACGATGCCCAAACTCACTCATCCAACCGATTTGTTTTGCCGGATTGCCCACCACTAATGCGTAGTCGGGCACATGCTTGGTTACCACCGCACCTGCACCAATAAAAGCAAATCTTCCAATATCATGACCACATACAATGGTTGCATTAGCTCCAATGGAAGCTCCCCTTTTTACCGTTGTTTTGGCGTATTGACCTCTTCTGTTAACGGCACTACGCGGGTTAGTCACGTTTGTGAAAACCATGGAAGGCCCTAGAAAAACATCATCCTCACAAATTACACCTGTATAAATGGATACGTTGTTTTGCACCTTTACATTGTTGCCCAAAATCACTTCTGGTGATACAACAACATTCTGACCGATATTACAATTTTCTCCGATTTGACAATTTGGCATGATGTGGGAGAAGTGCCATATTTTAGTGCCCTTACCGATTTCACAACCCTCATCAACAATGGCCGAGGGATGAACTGAGTAGTCTTTTGATTCCATTACTTAACAAAAAAAATCTTTAATACAAGATACAATATAGTGCTGTTGCTCCTCCACCATTTCGGTATGAATTGGCAGCGAAATTACTTCCCTGGAAAGTGACTCTGTCAAAGGGAATGAACCTTCTTCAAAGCCTGGTCTCTTATACGCCTTCTGCAAATGCAAAGGCACAGGATAATAAATCATGGTGGGAATGCCCTTATCTTCCAAATACTTCTTCAATACATCTCGCTGGCCGTTTTTAATTTTCAAAGTGTATTGATGGAATACATGCGTTGAATGAATGCTGCGCTTAGGTATTTCCAGATCATTGATGCTGGCTAATTCAGCATCGTAATAATTTGCAACCTTATTCCGAGCCTGTTCATATTCACTAAGGTAATTCAACTTTACGTTTAGGATCGCAGCCTGAAGGGTATCTAAACGACTATTTACTCCTATCACATCATGATGATATTTGATGCGCTGCCCGTGGTTGGCCATCATTTTAATCTTTTCTGCGAGTTCTTTGTCTCGGGTAAATAATGCACCACCATCACCGTAGCATCCCAGGTTTTTTGATGGGAAAAAGGAGGTCGTTCCTATAGTACCCATGGTACCTGCACGCATTTTTCTGCTATCACTGAAAGTGTATGTAGCACCAAGCGCCTGTGCTGTGTCTTCAATTACATGAAGGTTGTACTTATTAGCTATTGCCAACAGTGGCTCCATATCAGCACATTGTCCATACAAATGAACGGGAACAATTGCCTTTGTTTTAGTTGTAATTTTTGACGCTAGTTGGTTTACATCAATATTAAAAGTAGCGGCATCGACTTCCGTGAAAACGGGTGTAAGTCCCAACAGGGCAATTACCTCAGCAGTGGCCACATACGTATGAACAGGTAAAATGATTTCATCTCCTGGTCTTAAGTCAAGAGCCATCATGGCAATTTGTAGAGCATCTGTTCCATTGGCACAGGGGATCACGTACTCTACATTGTTATACTTTGCCAAAGCATCAGCAAATTGTTGCACTTGTGGTCCTTGAATGAAGGCAGTAGTATTTAAAACTTCCTGCATGGCAGCATCAATCTCAGGCTTGATTTTTTGATACTGCTTTTGCAGATCGACCATTACAATCTTATCCATTATTATATCCTCTGTCTTTTACTTATTATTTAATAAATACCATTCAATGGTTTTAAGAATCCCCGAATCGAAATCCTCCGCTGCCTTCCAACCAAGTTCCTGTTCAATTTTATCGGCATCAATGGCATAACGTTTGTCATGCCCAGCTCTATCTTGCACGTAGGTAATCAATTGTTTAAACGATGTGCCATCGCTCTTTGGCCTCATTACATCGAGCATAGAGCAAATCTTGTCCGCTATTTGATTATTTGTGCGTTCATTTTGCCCACCAATATTATAGGTTTCTCCGGATCTTCCCTTTTCAAAAACCAAATCAATTCCCTTAACATGATCCAATACATATAACCAATCTCTAATGTTTTTGCCGTCACCATAGATGGGGATATTCTCTCCTGCAAGCGCCTTCCTAATGATGGTTGGTATTAGCTTTTCAGCGTGCTGCTTGGGACCATAGTTATTTGAGCAATTTGTTGTGACTACATTTAAACCATAAGTGTGGAAATAACTTCGCACAAGCAAGTCGCTGGAAGCTTTAGAGGCAGAATAAGGACTGTTGGGCGCATAAGGAGTCTTCTCAGTAAACAAGCCAGTTTCCCCTAGTGAGCCATAAACTTCATCGGTTGATACATGCAAAAAGCGATAACCCTCTGCATTGGCTTTATGCTTAAAAGGAGCATCCATCCATCGATGGCGCGCTACATCCAATAATGTAAATGTTCCGAAAACATTTGTTTTGATAAAGGCTTCAGGCCCCGCGATTGAATTATCTACATGTGATTCTGCGGCAAAATGAATCACTCCTTCTATGGCAAACTCATTGAAAACCTTCTCTACTAATGATCGGTCACAGATATCTCCTTTAACAAAAGTGTAACGAGGGTTATTCTCAACTTCTTTAATGTTAGCTGGATTACCCGCATAGGTTAACAAATCAAGGTTTATAATGCGACAATCATTATGCTTATTTAAAAAGTAAGGAATGAAGTTGGACCCAATAAAACCAGCTCCGCCTGTTACCAATATTGTCTTCATATTATCCCGCAAAACGTTCGTTCGAAATTTTGATTAAGTATTGACCATATTGATTTTTTGACAGCGGCTTGGCCAACTCCAGCAATTGTTCCTTGGTAATGTATCCTTTTCTAAAGGCAATTTCTTCCAAACAAGCTATTTTCAACCCCTGTCGCTCCTCAATTGATTCAACAAAATTAGACGCTTGTAGTAATGACTGATGTGTGCCTGTATCTAACCAGGCCATTCCTCTACCCAATAGCTTTACTGAAAGCTTTCTTTCTTGCAAATAAAGTCTGTTCAAATCAGTGATTTCTAATTCACCTCTTTGAGATGGTTTTAATGTTTTAGCCTTGGCCACTACTGAATTATCGTAGAAGTATAAACCGGTTACAGCATAATTAGATTTTGGATGCTGAGGCTTTTCTTCGATAGAAATTACTGAACCGTCTTCACTGAACTCAGCTACGCCATAGCGTTCAGGGTCACTTACATAATAGCCAAATACAACAGCACCGCCCTTTATTCTACTGGCTTCTTCAAGAATTGAAGAGAATTTGTAACCGTAAAAAATATTATCACCTAGTATCAAACAACAAGAATCACTGCCAATAAAATCTTCTCCTAGTAGAAACGCCTGAGCAAGTCCATCTGGTGAAGGCTGTACTTTATATTGAATATTGAGACCAATAAATTTTCCATCTCCCAACAAATTCTTAAAGAGTTCAATGTCGGTCGGTGTTGATATTATTAGAATATCCCGGATATCTGCCAGCATTAAAACCGACAAAGGATAATAAATCATCGGCTTATCATAAATTGGGAGTATCTGCTTAGACACAGATTTAGTAAGGGGATATAACCTGGTCCCTGAACCTCCGGCAAGTATTATTCCTTTCATCAGTTTATTGATCTAATTCTCTTTTCCCAATGCCAGGCATGCTGCAAGGCATCTTTAATAGTGAACCTTGGTTTCCAACGTAAAACATTAAACGCAAGATTTGCATCTGCAAAAACCTTTGCCACATCACCTGGTCTTCTTGAGCCTATCTTATAATTTAACTTAATTTGGTTAACCTCTTCAAATTGATTAACCAACTCCTTAACTGATACCCCGAAGCCGGTGCCTACATTAAAAATATGATTGCCCAAATTCTGGTTTATGAAATCCAAGGCTTTTACATGAGCATCTGCCAAATCAGTTACATGAATGTAATCGCGTACACAAGTGCCATCAGGTGTAGGGTAGTCGTCACCAAAAATTGTTAATTGATTTCTCAAGCCAATGGCAGTTTGTGTGATATAGGGTACAAGATTATTTGGAGTACCTAACGGCAGTTCTCCAATGAGTGCTGATGGGTGAGCTCCTATGGGGTTGAAGTAACGAAGTGAAACAACATCAATGCCTAAAACTTCTATATCTTCCAGTATTCGCTCACACATTTGTTTGGTAGCTCCATAAGGAGAGTTCGCCTTCTTTATAGCTGCTTGCTCGTTAACCGGTACAGTATCAGGCTCCCCATAAACCGTACATGAAGAAGAGAAAATAAGTTTAGAGACCTTGTGCGATTGCATACACCGCAACAAGCTCGTTAAAGAAAACAAGTTGTTCTCGTAGTAATCGAGCGGCTTCTCAACTGACTCACCAACCGCTTTAAAAGCAGCAAAATGAATGACTGCATCAATCCTATTATTGCTAAAAATCTCTGCTAAAGCATTGTAATTTCTGCAATCAACCTTCCGGAAAGGAATAGTAATACCCAGCAGATTCTTCAGCCCATCCAATAAACGCTGATCACTTCTCGATAGATCATCAATTATCAAAACATCATACCCAGCCTCAACCAGTTGAACCACTGTGTGCGAGCCAATATAGCCTGCCCCGCCTGTGACTGCTATGCGTTTTCTTATACTCATTATAAGCGCCCAGAAACGTGCTTGTCTTTCCAAATGCCCTTCACATCAAAAAGAACTGCGTTTTGATGTTTGATTTTTGACAAATCCAATGAAATAAATTCGTTATGAGAAACCGCCAAAACAATTGCATGGTATTGTTTACTAAGATTTGATATAAGTGTTAATCCGTACTCATGCTTGACCTCTTCTGCGTCCGCTTGAGGATCATAAATATCTACATTCGTGCCGAAGCTCTTCAACTCCTGGATAACATCAACCACCTTGCTGTTGCGTATATCAGGACAATTTTCTTTGAAGGTTATTCCTAAAACGAGGATATCTGCATTATGAACGGGCAGTTGGTTTTGCGCCATCAGTTTAATAACGCGGGACGCAATGTGGGCGCCCATATTATCGTTAATTCTTCTGCCTGCAAGAATTACTTCAGGGTGGTAGCCAAGGCTTTCGGCTTTATAAGTTAAGTAATAAGGGTCTACTCCAATGCAGTGACCCCCAACTAAACCTGGTTTAAAAGGTAAAAAATTCCATTTGGTACCTGCCGCTTCCAGCACCTCGCTTGTATCAATACCCACACGCTCAAAAATCATCGACAATTCATTAACAAAAGCGATGTTAATATCTCTTTGAGAGTTCTCAATTACCTTAGCTGCTTCTGCTACTTTTATAGAAGATGCCTTATGTGTTCCTGCCACAATAATTTTATTGTATAAAGCGTCAACTTCATCTGCGATTGCTGGTGTGCTACCACTGGTTACTTTCTTAATGGTAGTGACTCTATGAAGTTTATCGCCTGGGTTAATCCGCTCAGGAGAGTAGCCACAGAAAAAGTCTACATTAAATTTCAGGCCACTGACTTTTTCAAGAACAGGCACACACACTTCTTCCGTGCAACCCGGATAAACTGTTGATTCATAAATAACAATATCACCCTTCTTAAGTGCAGCACCGACTGTTTTACTGGCGCTTACCAGTGGAGAAAGATCCGGCTTTTTGTATTCATCGACTGGTGTAGGTACCGTAACAATGAAATAATTAACAGATTTCAGATCCTCAGGATTGGATGAGTAACTCAGTTTAGTGGAGCGTTTTAACTCTTCTGGTTCAACTTCCAATGTTCTGTCGTGGCCCTTTTGAAGTTCATCTATTCTTTGTTTGTTAATATCGAAGCCAAGTGTGTCAGCTACCTTTCCAAACTCTACTGCAAGAGGCAAGCCAACATAACCAAGGCCAATAATTCCAATTTTCTTTGTCATTTTTCTATTTCGATTTATAATAAGCTAAATACCAATCTATGAAATTACCAATACCCTCTTTTATTGGGGTGTTAGGTTTAAAGCCAACCGCGTCTGTTAAAGCTTGAACATCTGCATATGTTTCTGGCACATCACCTTCTTGAAGTGGAAGTAAATTCTTTTGTGCTTTTATACCAAGTTTTTCCTCGATGGCCTCAACAAAAGCCATTAACTCAACTGGTTGATTATTTCCAATGTTGAAAATTCTGTAGGGAGCAAAGCTTGAGGCAGGATCAGGTAATAGTCCATCCCATTTTTTGTCTGGTGTTGGAATGGTTGGAATAAGCCTTGTTATGCCCTCAACAATATCATCAACATAAGTAAAATCTCTTTTCATTTTACCATAATTGTAGATATCAATGGGTTTACCTTCCAATATTGCCTTTGTAAAAATAAAAAGCGCCATATCAGGTCTTCCGTATGGGCCATAAACCGTAAAAAAACGAAGGCCAGTGGTTGGGAGATTATATAGTGCTGAATAAGTGTGAGCCATTAACTCGTTCGACTTCTTTGATGCAGCATACAAAGAGATTGGATGATCAACATTATTATGAACAGAGAAGGGCATCTTCTTGTTGGCTCCATACACAGAACTTGATGAGGCATATACCAAATGCTTGATATTATTGTGCCTACATGCTTCCAGGATATTTAAGAAGCCGTGAAGATTACTCTCCAGATATGCATGTGGATTAGTGAGTGAATATCGAACACCTGCTTGTGCTGCAAGATTCACGACAAAATCAAAGCCATTATTTGCAAACAAGCTATTAACCTTGTTTCGATCAATTAGATCACCCTCAACAAACTGAAATCCCGGAATGGCTTGTAAAATTGCCAGTCTGCTCTTCTTTAAATTGACATCGTAGTAATCGTTAAGATTATCGTAACCTGTAACTGAATAGCCCAACGAAGACAGCTTTTGAGTTAAATGAAAACCAATAAAACCTGCTGCACCCGTGACTAAAACCTTATTTTGTGCGTTCATAATTAAAAATTGTGCAAAATTATCAAAAAAAGCTGATTTTAAGCTGGTTTTCTTGTGTTAGATTTGTGCCAAATTAAACTTATGGAAGATAATAAGGTTAAAAGCACAAGCTCAGATGAAATTGATTTATCTCAATTGTTTCGCTGGATCGGAAAAGGCTTCAGCAACTTTGGGCAGGGAATCTTGAATGCACTTGCATCTCTTCGTTCGCTGTTCTTCAAAAACAAAGTATTCTTTGGCATTATTATACTATCTGGAGTTTCTTTAGGGGTGATTTTTTCTGAGTTTTTACAGAAAAAACACTACAACTCTTCCATGATTATAAGCTGCGACTACTTAAACAGCCGTATACTCACAAACAGTATGGACAAGCTAAATCTACTTTGTCTAGAAAAGGAAAAGGAAGGCTTGGCGAATGAACTTAAAATAGATATAAATACAGCTAAAAACATATTAGAATTTAATTCGAAGGCTTTCGTATCGGAGAAGGATTTGGTTGAAATAGAAGTATTGAAAGAGCAGTTGAATAATGTAGCCCTCGATAAGAAGGATATTGTGAACAAGGTTATTGCCAAGATAGAAATTGAAAACAAAAACGCTTTTCTAATCGAAGTAAAAGTGCTTGACCCGGAAATTATTAAAAATCTGGAGCAAGCGTTGGTTAACTACATCAAAGACAACTCCTTCATTCAAAACCGAATTTCTGCTAATGCAACAACCCTTCTTGAGCGAAAGGCCAAACTTCAAAGGGAATCAAAAAAGCTGGATAGTTTAAAGGCAGTTCTGTTTGAAAATTATGCTTCCATGGCAAAAGAAAATAGCCGTCCTGGCTCTAATAATGTCATTCTTAGCGATAAGTATTTAACAAATCCACTAGATGTGTTTAGTCAAGATTTAACCATCCATAGTCAAATTCAAAGCATTGATTATCAATTATCAGTGAAGCCGGATTTTGAAGTTGTGGATGGCCTTACTTCCTTTAAAGAACCGGACAGCGCCAGCCTACCTAAAATTCTGGTCATTGCCTTCTTCTCATCATGGGTTATGGGTTACATCATCTTGGGATTATTTAAGTTCGATCGCTACCTAGCTTCTCTCTCAAAAACAGAAGCATGATCCTTACACTCCTCAAAAAGGAATTTACACTAGAACTAAGAAAAAAGTCCGTTATCGCTGGTATCGGACTTTATCTTTTTAGCCTCACTTTCATTTGCTATATAACTTTTGCCTTGCGACATAACAGCATCAATGCTGCCACCTGGTCTGCGCTGTTTTGGCTAGTCATTCTATTTTCAGTTGTTAATAGTCTGGCCAAAAGTTTTATTGGAGAAAAGAAGGGGCTCGCTATTTACTACTACCAAGTGGCATCGCCACAGGCAATTATTCTGTCCAAGATTATATACAATACGCTTCTTGCCATCGTTCTTTCACTGGCAGGCTTCATTCTTTTTAGTTTACTCATCGGTAATCCAATTCAACACGCAAGTCTTTTTGTGTCAACATTACTACTCACAAGTCTGGGTTTTTCCAGCTCTTTAAGCTTGATATCTGGCATTGCCTCGAAAGCCAACAATAGCAATATCCTAATGGCCGTGCTGAGTTTTCCTGTGCTCATCTCAATTTTATTAATGGCCATCCGGATTACTAAAAATGCATTGGACGGAATCGATTTAGCTGCCAGTTATGACGAGCTACTCAATCTGATGGCAATAAATTGCATTGCCACAGCGCTCGCCTATCTACTCTTCCCGTATATTTGGCGGAGTTGATCTGAAAATTTGCCCATGAAAAAGAATTGGTGGAAATACCTGGGTGTTGTAATCCTGCTCTACGTCCATTTGGGGGGCCTTTTGTTGGAAGCTCCCCGTCTTAACATCCTGAATGAAACTGTGAGGGCTCTGTACTTTCATGTGCCAATGTGGTTTGGCATGGTGCTCTTATACATGGTTTCTGTGTATTATGCCGTAAAGTTTCTCCGAAATCCTCTTTCTGATGCTGATATTAAATCGGTAGAATATGCCCACGTAGGCACTGCCTTCGGAATTTTGGGTATTCTTACCGGTATGTTATGGGCCAATTATACCTGGGGCTCTCCCTGGCATGGTGACCCTAAACAAAATGGTGCGGCTATAGCCCTGCTTGTTTATCTGGCTTATTTCGTGTTGCGTGGCTCCATAGAAAATGAAGAACAAAAAGCCAGGCTCAGTGCTGTGTATAACATCTTTGCATTTGCGGCCATGGTTCCACTAATATTTATCATTCCACGCCTTACTGACTCCATGCATCCAGGTAATGGTGGTAACCCTGGTTTTAATGCCTATGATCTCGACAGCCGAATGCGGTTGATTTTTTACCCAGCCGTTATCGGTTGGTTTTTAATTGGTGTGTGGATCGTATCGCTCAGGGTGCGTTACCGTTTATTGCAAAATCGTTTAATTGAAAATTAGGTATGAAGAAAATATTGATTTTGACAGCACTTGTGCTCAACACATTGATAAGCTTTGCACAGGCCTCTTCGGTAGAAATGGCAGATACCATGCGTGCCAATGGCAAAATTTATGTGGTGGTTGGTATCATCATGATTGTATTGCTTGGCTTTATTGCCTACCTGTTTATGCTTGACCGCAAGCTTACCAAGCTCGAGAATGAGCACAAAAAGTAGCTTAAATGTAAGGCTTGTTAAAACTTGTTAAGGCTAACTATGTTTGGTGATAAAAATCACCGCTCTCCATGGGGATTTGATGTATTTTTGAACTTCAGCATGCGCTTATGAAAAAGTCTCACATCTTCATCATTTTGGTTATTGCAATGGCCATTGCCATTGTCATCAGTACAGGTAATGATGCCAGCACCTACGTTAGCTTTAACGATGCCTACCAAATGGCCTCCAATGGTAACACTTCACAAATACATGTAGTGGGTGAACTTAAAAAAGATGCCCTTGGTAATGTCGTAGGCATTTATGAAGGTGCCGACAAGGTATCCTTCACTTTCATCATGATTGATGAACAACAAAAAGAACAAATAGTACAATACAATGAACCCATGCCGGCTGATTTTACCAAGTCTGAAAAGGTAGTGGTCATTGGCAGCTACCAGGGCGATAATTTTATCGCTGATAAAATTCTTTTAAAATGTCCTTCCAAATATCAGGAAGAAACTGTAACTGTATAAACCAAGCTTCACATTTCATTCAGCGGGACTGCTATGACTGGCCTGCTAATCGGTATAAGACACATGCATTATTTCATCGGTAATCTCGGGCATTTTCTGGTCATCCTTTCTTTTGTTACGTCTTTGGCGGCATTCTTCTCATACTTCAAAGCTACAGGCAAAGAAGATATTCAGGAGAAGGAGGCATGGCTGCTCAATGGTAAAATCAGTTTTTACCTGCACGCACTGGCAGTACTTGGTATATCGGTTACGCTCTTTGTCATCATTGCTAATCATTACTTCGAATACCACTACGCTTATAGCTATTCTGATAAGAAACTACCAACGCACTACCTCATTTCTACTTTTTGGAATGGACAAGAAGGTAGCTTCCTGCTCTGGATGTTCTGGCAAGCTGTTTTAGGCATTATACTGATTCACACTAACAAATTCTGGCAAGCACCTGTCATGACCATCTTCTCTCTGGTCCAGGCATTTCTTGCTTCTATGATTTTAGGCATTGTATTACCCATTATTGATTTCAAGCTTGGCAGCTCACCATTTATACTGCTCAGGGAATCGATGGCAGATGCGCCCATCTTTAAGATGAATCCGGAATTCATCCCCGAAGATGGTAATGGACTCAATCCTTTGCTCCAAAACTATTGGATGGTGATCCACCCCCCCACACTCTTTCTTGGCTTTGCAACCACCCTTATTCCATTCTCCTTTTGTATGGCCGGTTTGTGGCTGAAAAAGTACCGCGATTGGGTAAGACCTGCACTCCCCTGGGCACTTTTCTCTGGCGCGGTGCTTGGGCTTGGCATTTTAATGGGTGGCTATTGGGCTTATGAAACCCTGAACTTCGGTGGCTACTGGAACTGGGACCCTGTAGAAAATGCTGTGTATGTTCCCTGGTTGGTGCTCGTAGCTTCTATCCATACGATGATCACCTATAAAAACAGTGAGACAGCATTGAAGGCTTCCATTATTTTAGTGATCAGCACTTTCGTGTTAATCCTCTATTCTACTTTCCTTACTCGCAGTGGTATTTTGGGCGATGCATCCGTTCACTCATTCACGGACTTAGGCATGTCCGGGCAATTGCTCATGTATCTGTTGGTATTTCTTATAGGAGCCGTCATTCTTTCGGCCTTGCGCTGGAAAGAAATTCCGACTAGTGAAAAAGAGGCCTCTGTCTATTCGCGCGAGTTTTGGATTTTTTTAGGTGCTACAACCTTGTGCCTGATGGGATTTCAGGTACTCGTGCCCACCTCCATTCCTGTCTGGAATAAATTTGTTACGCTCTTTGGCGGAAGTTCTAACATGGCTCCACCAGCCGATCAGGTGGGCTTCTATTCTAAATTTCAATTATGGTTCGCTATCGCGATAGGCCTGCTATCAGCAGTAGGTCAATTTTTTTGGTGGAAAAAAATCGATAAACATGAACTGAAAAAAGAACTGCAGCTTCCTGTTCTCATTGCATTACTTTTATCAGTTATCATCATCACCATTGGTCAAGTAACAAAACCTGCCTACTTACTGCTGATCATCGCAGGTGTATTTACCATTGTAGGCAATAGCAAAATCCTACTGTCTGTTGTCAAGAATAATCCTGCACTTTCCGGTGGTGCCGTTGCCCATATTGGTATGGGGATGATGTTAATCGGAATTCTATTTTCTTCAGGTTATTCAAAAGTAGTATCCATCAATAACACTGGTTTACTGTACTCACGCGATGCAGGAGAAGAATTTAACCGTGATAACCTGCTGCTGTTTTTACACGAACCGCGCACCATGGCCGGCTACGATATAGAATACATTAGCCAGAAATTAGAATTAAGAAATGGCAATGGGTTCATTAATAAGTATGACGTACAGCTGACGCCCGATGAAAACAAAGTAATCGCTTTGAAGAATGGGAATGGTTATAAAGCCAAAGATACGCTTAGCGTTTACGGTGAGAATACTTATTACGAAATTGAGTTCAGAAAAGACGGTAACACCTATAAGCTGTACCCGCGGGCTCAGGTAAACCCAGACATGGGAGGTATTCTTTCTTCCCCCGATATTCATCGTACACTCACGGCCGATTTCTATACCTACACTTCATCTATTATGAAACCCGATGAAGAGAAAGAGTGGAGCGAAATGCAGGAATTACGTACCGTTAGCAACAAAGAATTTTTTGCCAACGATTATGTAAGCACCGTGACACAAGTAACACGCGTAGAAGAAGTGCCGGGTACTATTTTAACAAAAGATGACGTGGCCGTGAAAGCGACCATTCAGGTGAAAGGCGCCCGCGAAGAATATACCGCTGAGCCTTACTTCCTCATTCGTGATAAAATGGTTGGGAGAATCAGCGCTGAAATTCCTCAGCTCGGTATCCTTTTTACGCTTGTCAATATCCATCCGGAAACAAATGAATTTACCGTGGGCATTAATACGCGTCAAAAAGATTGGGTGGTAATCAAATCATTAGAAAAACCCATGATTAATGTACTTTGGATCGGAACCCTTGTATTAATGGCAGGCTTTACCATTGCCATGTTGCGCAGGTATAGAGAATTTAAACTCATGAAAGAGAAAGGACAAGAGTAAGAACTCTTTCTTAAATAGCTTACCTTCACCCATAAACCTAATATTCGTGAGGGAGTTTAATTGCATCGTATACGGATCATACGGATACACCGGAGAACTAATCATACAGGGGTGTAAGCGCCAGCAGTTTACTGTTTTATTAGCTGGAAGAGATGAGGCTAAACTCAAAGCCCAATCTGAAAGACACCAATACCCTTTTGAGGTAATTGAAATCGCAGACCATCCCAAACTTGTGAGTCAACTGAGAAGGGCGCAAGTGCTTATTCATTGCGGAGGTCCCTTCCAACATACAGCTTTGGCTATGGTGAAAGCCTGCGCTGAAGCGCAAACACATTATACCGATATTACGGGTGAATACCAGGTATTTGAAACACTGGCCTCTATGGATTCGCTGGCAAAAAATGCCAGTATCTTAGTCATGCCTGGTGTAGGTTTTGATGTTGTGCCTTCTGATTGCCTGGCACTTCACTTGAAGAATTTATTGCCTGATGCAACACATCTGCAACTCGCCTTTACTATGGGCAAAGGAGGGCTTTCGCGCGGCACAAGTAAAACCATGATTGAGGGCATGGGCAATGGTTCCTGCATTCGTGAAAATGGAAAGTTAAAGCAAATCTCTCTGGGGCATAAAGTTCAGGAAATCAACTTTGGTTCATTTAATAAGCTTACACTCTGTATTCCCTGGGGCGATATTGCCACAGCCTGGAGGAGCACGCAAATACCGAATATAGAAGTGTATAGTGGTGTGTCTGCTGCTGCGATTAAAAGTGCCCGATGGAGTAATTATTTGGGCTGGATATTACGAATGTCATGGCTCAAAAAGTATTTACAAAAGAAAGTTGATAGAAGACACGCAGGTCCAAGTGAGGAAAGAAGAAATGAAGGACGCAGTTACTTGTGGGGAAAAGTCTGGAATGAAAAGGGTGCTTATAAAATAGCAAGACTAGAAACCTTGAATGGCTATAGCCTTACAGCAAAAACAGTCGTGCTTATTGCTCAGAAATTACTAAACGGAAGTATCCGCGAAGGCTATTTTACACCGGCTCAATATTTCGGGGCAGATCTCATCTTAGAAATAGAAAGCACTGTTAGAACTGACGAACAATAAATTTATGAAACACTTTATACTTTTCGGTTTCTGCCTTGCGCTCTCATTGGTTGTAGTTGCACAAGAACGGACTTTTCCCATCATTAAAAATTATGGCGGCATTTTCGATGTGCCTGATGCTGTGGAAAAGCCTGATCCCACATTAACGTATAACATTGTTATAGAAGTAGTAACAGGCTCTAATAAACCAGAAGAATTGAATGCATCTCTCAATAATGTTGCACGCCTCATTAATCTGCACGCTATTGGCGGGGTGCCGAAAGAAAATCTGAATGTTGTAGTGGCCATCCATGGTGAAGCCGCCTACACCATCATGCAAAATGATGCCTATAAAGCCAAGTATAAAACAGATAATCCTAATCTTGGCCTATATCAAGAATTGAGTAATGCTGGCGTTAAGCTGTTTGTGTGCGGACAATCGCTCATCGCCAGAAAAATTGATCGAAATAAATTATCGCCAGCTATACAAATAGCTACTTCTATGCTGACGGTAGTGAGTACCTATCAACTAAAAGGTTATGCAGCTTTTAAATTTTAACTTTCTTTTTACTGGAAGAGAAACGCTGATCAATTAATTCTGCTTCAAATAACAAAGACCGAATCTGTTCTTCTTTAATCTCCTGCGGTTTGGTGAAGTACATGGTATACACTTGCTTTCTTCCCTCTTGTAAAAGCAAACCTTCTTCGTTTGCCATTAAATGTCCCTGGCAAAAACCAAGGCTGACGCCCTTATGCGCATGCTTGCCTGCTTTACGTTGTACACCCCATTGCAAAGAGGGTGGCCATATAAAGCAAATCATCTTATGATGACTGTAAAAGGGCGCTCCGAAAGAAATTTTTTCCTCTGCCTTTGGTAAGCACTCAAGAATTATTGCCCGTAACTTTTTTACAATTACTTGTTCTTCCTTCGGAAGGGTAAAAACTAATTCATCAACGGAGGTAAATTTTCGCATTATCAATTTAACATAAACAAGTATAAAAATAGGTTAGACAATATTAATAGCTACTGCTCTGTATTTTCTTCCATCAATCCCTTTTCACCATTTTTAGCGAAACCCCTAATTAAATCAAGGCTTATACGGTCATTCAAACTCTTGGCATAGTGTACTTTTTTTACAATGAGGCCTCTGTCGATTAAGAATTCTGCAGGAATAGTATTGATTGACTCGCCATCAGCCATTAAATGAATAGGCACACCTGCCTTTGCTGCCTTAAAAGCTGTTTGAACAAAAGAGGTAAGGTGGCTTTTGGTTGCAATAGCAACAGAAGGCTCCAAACCATAAGCAGCATAAGTCTCTTTCTTAGGGTCAGAGATCAAAGGAATGGGTGACACCTCTTTATGAAAAATGCTTCTGAGTAGTACTTCTTTTTTAGATTCAAAGAAGAAGATCATTTCCATGCCATTTTCCTTCAACTCTTCATGCAATTTCGTAAGTGCATGCACTCTTAAATTACAAAAGGGACAACCCGCATGGCGAAAGAAGCCGATAAAAAGTCTTTTATTTTCATAAGACTTCAAATCAATTTCGCGATCATAAATATCAAAAAGTTTAAAATAAGGGGCCGTTAAGTTTTTCTCCAGTTTCATAGTATTCTATTCTTCCATGATATACGCAATAAAACCTAACGTTGGATTGCCCAATTCAAAATTCATTTTAAGAGATAATTTTTTCTAGTACCTTCCGACTATTCCTATGAAAACTAGTCGCAGACACTTTTTAAAAATTAGTGGAGCCCTTGCTTCGCTTCTTCCGCTCGAATCATTGGCCTTTTCACCAGCCAAAAGTATTACAAAACCCTTAGTCATCTCAACCTGGAATTTTGGCGTAGGCGCCAATGCCGAAGCCTGGAAAATTTTGAGTCAGCAAGGAAGGTCTCTGGATGCTGTTGAAAAGGGTGTTCAGGTACCCGAAGCAGATCCAACCGAAACTTCTGTAGGTTTAGGAGGTTTGCCTGACCGCGATGGCCGCGTAACCCTCGATGCCTGCATCATGGATGAGTTCGCCAATTGCGGAGCGGTGGCATGCCTGGAGCACATCGTCCATCCCATATCAGTAGCCAGAAAAGTAATGGAGCTTACGCCACATGTTATGTTGGTTGGTGATGGTGCCTTGCAGTTTGCGCTGGCAAATGGTTTCAAGAAAGAAAATCTTTTAACCCCTGACTCAGAAAAAGCATGGAAAGAGTGGCTGCAAAAAGCCGAATATAAACCCATTGTGAACATCGAAAACCATGATACCATTGGCATGCTGGCATTAGATGTACATCAAAATTTATCAGGTGCCTGTACCACCAGTGGCATGGCTTATAAAATGCATGGCCGCCTGGGCGATTCTCCTATTATTGGTGCAGGACTGTATGTTGATAATGAAGTAGGCGCGGCTACTTCTTCAGGCTTGGGCGAGGAGGTAATACGCATTGTTGGGTCGCACCTGGTAGTTGAGCTGATGCGTCAGGGTAACAGTCCGCAGAAGGCTTGTGAGCTAGCGGTTAAAAGAATAGTGAAGAAGCAACCTGAAAAATCTAAGCAAATACAAGTCGGCTTTTTAGCCGTCAATAAGTTTGGTGAATATGGAGCCTATGCTCTGCAAAAAGGTTTTACATATGCCTTGTATTCCAATGAAATTCCCAATCTGGTTTTCGAAGCTAAAAGCTATTACAATTCATGATCATTGAAATAGTTGTTTACAACATAGCCTCAGCCATACAAGCTGAAAAAGGCGGAGCAGATCGCATTGAACTATGCGACAACCCAGGTGAAGGCGGCACAACACCCTCCGCTGGAATTATTGAAATTATTAAGCAAGCATTAAACATTCCGGTATTTGTGATGGTCAGGCCACGGGGTGGCGATTTTTGTTACTCTGCTCATGAATTCGAGAGCATGAAAAAAGACATCATACTTTGCAAAAAATTAGGTATACCTGGTGTTGTCTTGGGCATTTTAAACACAAATGGAAACTTAGACAAAGAACGATGCAGAGAACTGATACAACTTGCAAAACCTATGCAAGTAACCTGCCATCGGGCCATTGATATGAGTCGCGATCCATTTCAAACATTGGAAGATTGTATCGATGTGGGCTTCGATCGAATTCTTACTTCAGGCCATCATGCCAAAGCTGAGCAAGGTATTGATGTATTGTCTAGCCTGGTACAGAAATCAAAAAATAGAATCAGCATTATGGCGGGTTCTGGTATCAGTGAGCAAAACATACATAGGATAGTGGCGGAGACCGGTGTTCAGGAAATTCACTTTTCAGCCCTCACCTATCAAAAAAGCAGGATGGAATACCGCAATGAAAAGATTGTTGGTATGGGCTCTGCCGGTGGCGGGGAATTTATGCTCAGAAGTGCTGATCATGAACTTATTAGCAGGATGCGTCAACTGGCTGAAAGTGCTAATACTTCTCTAAAAAATTGATCTTTCGCTATTGAGAATTTTCGCACCTTTGCTTTGTTAATCTACTCCTATGAAAAAAGCTACTGTTAACAAAAAGGATTTTATCATAGAACATGCCGAAGAAGTTTTAATGATCAACAGCAAGGCATTGAATTGGGATCTTGTTAGGCTTCAGGATGGGCACTTTCACATACTGCATGAAGGGAAAAGCTATCAGGCTGAAATTGTTAAATCAGATTTGATGACGAAAACCGTTTCACTCAAAATCAACAACAATCGTTATACCGTTGAGCTTAAAGACAAGTTCGATCTGTTACTCGAAAAGATGGGCATCAGCAATGCCAATACCGGAAAAGTAAATAATATTAAGGCCCCTATGCCTGGTCTTATTATCAATTTAAAGGTAGCTGAGGGCGATACTGTAAAAGCCGGAGACCAACTGCTTATTCTAGAAGCCATGAAAATGGAAAACATTCTCAAGTCGCCTGGAGATGGTGTAGTGAAAAAGATAAAAGTGAAAAAGGGTGATAGTGTTGAAAAGAATCAGATCTTGATAGAGTTCTGAGACTATCGTAAGTGATAAAAATAAAAAAGGAGAGGCAAGCCTCTCCTTTTTTATTGAACATGCATGTATCTATTAGTATAGATAAGCTAAAGCTGTTTTGTCGTTGTTGTTGAAAGGACGGTTGGTTGATGCACCCAAACAAGCCAACATCCATGAACCAGGATCTGCTGTAGTTGGTGTACCAGGGATGTGGATGGCGCCTACAGTAGAAGCACCTTCGTTAGCTGTAGAACCACCACAGCTATAGCTACGATCCATATAATCTGTGTGACGGAAACCGATGCAATGACCAATTTCGTGTGCGATAACAGTAGTCATGAAACCATCGCTGTAGCCAGAAGTATAGGTTTTAGCATATTTGATTTCTGGATAAGCATTGCCACCACTAGGGAAACCTGCAGAAGCAATGTATTGTCTTGTGTTAACAATTCTGATAACGATGCTTCCACCACTGGCAACACGGGTAAAAGTAAGGCCAAGGTTTTCTGCATTGTAGCGAGCAATAGCATTGTTTACCGCTGTAGAGAAAGCAGCAGGAACTGTACCACTTACACTAACAGAGATAGTTTTAGGAGTTGAAACCAGATTGGTCGTTCTGTACTGTTCAACATGACCAACATTTAAGTGGTTTTTAGTCTTAGCATTTTGAATGTCGTTCTCATGCAGGATGATGTCGCCTTCTACAAGGTAACCGCCATCAACGCGTTGAACATCCTGTGTGCTGAAGCCCATAGAAGAAATTTTATCAAGGGTAACTTGAGAAACTTCCTGGGAGATTAAACTTTCGTCCTGCTGGCAAGACACCATAACAATCGCTGCTGCGAGCGCTGCTACAGATAATACTTTTTTCATCATAGGTTAGGTATGTATTTAGGTTAATGGGACACAAAATAGTAATTCGTACCAATAAAATACTGTGAATACCTTAAAATTCAGGTATAAATAATTTTAAAAGCTCATACAATAGAATTAAATTCTGTAACTGAAAATGTTACAGGCCCCAAACGCCCGTATGGGCAGGGTTGACAGGTGGTAAACAAAAGGAAATTTGCCTAGCCTTTTTCTCCTTCTTTGGTCAAATCAGCAAAAAGGCTGTTGAATAGGGATAGAATCAGGCTGAAAAGCAGGGCCCACCAGAAACCATCTACTAAAAAACCTTCGACAAAATAGTCAGTGAGCAGTATCATCAGGGCATTGATAACTAACAAGAACAAACCCAGTGTTACAAAGGTGATAGGGATGGTTAAAATGATTAAAAAGGGTTTTACAAAAATATTGACCAAGCTTAGTACCAGGGCCACAATCAGGGCGGTCCAATAATCCTCTACACTAACACCTGGTAATAAATAGGCAGTGAGTACAACAGCCAGGCCACTTAACAAAAACTTTACAATCCAATTCATATATTAAATATGTCGCTTTTCTTTCTGCATAACAATGCTTGAAATATGCTTTGGCCATAAATTAGCGGCATGTATGCGATTGTGGACATTGAAACGACTGGTGGGTATGCCGAGAACCATCGCATCACCGAAATAGCCATTGTTCACCACGATGGTTTACAGCCTGGGAAAACCTACCGCGCCCTGATCAATCCTGACCGTAACATTCCTTCTTACATCACAGGGCTTACCGGTATCACCAACGAGATGGTTTCTACCGCACCGCGCTTTGAAGAAATTGCCAATGATGTTTTTGAAATGTTGAGTGGTAAAGTATTTGTGGCACATAATGCTCACTTTGACTACTCATTTCTTAAAAAAGAATTTGAGCACGCAGGCATTACCTGGCAAACTAAAAAACTTTGCACGGTTCGCTTAAGCCGCAAAATTATTCCAGGCCTTCGCTCTTACAGCCTGGGCAGCATTGCTGATAGTCTGGGTATTAAAATTAACAATCGCCACCGGGCCAGTGGCGATGCAGAAGCTACTGTACAGGTCTTTGATATACTCATTAAGCGCGATAATGAGGGACACATTGGTAAAGCCTTAAAGCGCAATAGCGGAGAAACCATACTGCCACCCAATTTGCCCAAGGAAAACTTTGACGCTTTGCCTGCTAAACCCGGTGTATACTACTTCCTCAATAGTCGTGGTAGTGTTATCTACGTTGGCAAAGCCGCCAACATCAAAAAAAGAATTGCCGGCCATTTCTCTGGTGATGCACGCGAGTGGAGCCGACAAAACATTCGCAATGAAATACACCAGATACGCTATGAGCTCACAGGCAATGAAATGATAGCACTCATTTTTGAGTCGCAGGAAATCAGAAGGCTGTGGCCAAAATATAACCAGGCACAGAAGTACAGAGTAGAAGAATGGGGCATCTATCCATATGAAGATAGAAATGGTTACTTACGCTTCTCGGTCAACACAGTGATGCGTGGTTCTCAGCCCCTGGTGAGGCTTAGTACCAAAGGAGATGCCTGGAATTTTTTGTGGGAAAAGGTGCACGCGTATGAGTTATGTCCCAAGCTTTGCGGCTTACAACAAACAAAAGGCCTCTGTTTTCAACATCAAACGGGTGAGTGTCATGGAGCTTGTCAGGAAATTGAATCACCCAAAAAATACAATAAGCGAATACAAAAAATGCTTGACTCAATCCGACAAAAGGGAGAGTCTTTGGTTATTCTTGGGAAAGGTCGTAGCGCTCAAGAAAAGTCGCTCATTTTTATTAAAGAAGGCAGCTATTTTGGGCATGGTTTTGCTGATCGCAAACAAAGCATAAACAGCGTTGAAGAAGTGCAAAAACTCGTTAGGCCGGGTGTTGAAACACCTACGATTCATAATTTAGTTAGTTCTTACCTTGCCAATGTTAAAGGTGAAGAAGTAATCACATTGTAATTTTTGCGTTCAGAAATGCTCAAGCATGGCTATAAAAAATAAAACCGGCTCTTTCGATCCGGTTTTCAAAATCTGATATTCAACTATTATTTATTATCGATCAATCCTCTGCCACTCTTTCTCAGCGTGCCATTGTCTTGTAAAGTTTTAGCAATCACATCTAAAATACCATTCACAAACTGACGGCTCTTAGGTGTACTATAGCCTTTCGCTAGTTCTATGTATTCATTGATGGTAACCTTCACTGGTATACCCGGGAAGGTAATTAGCTCGGCTATGGCCATCTCCAAAATGACCCGATCTGTAAGAGGAAGGCGCTCAACTTCCCAGTTACGGGTATTATCAGCAATTAGCTGCTTATGCTCATCAGGTAGTTCTGAAGCGTAATTGTACAGCTTCTCAACAAATGCTTTATCATCATTCCAATCCATTGATAAAGTCATCAAGCCAAGTTGATCTGACTTTTGAGGATTATAGGTTTTAATGGTTTTCTCCACCATCCCCTTTACAATCTCTTTATCTTCTGCCCAATGCAATACTTCTTCTTCGAAGAAATCATTAATGATGGTTTTCCCTAAAATGAGTTTTTTAAAAATATGACTCACTACTTTACGCTGCTCTTCTAAAGTAGGATTCTTTCTATCGAGTGATTCGAGGTAGGTATCATCTGTGCGTACCACGTCACGGAACCATACGCGGACTCTGTCCATCTTATCATTCCAATGTCTGTTCAGCTTTAAGGAGTCCTTCTTTAATGATTCACTGTTCTGTAAACCCTTCACCCAAAGATTATTTAAGAAACCTGTGTGGGTAAGTTTTTTATCGGTTGCTGCTGCTTCGGCAATAGCCACACCTAAACTCAACACTGAAATGTAATAGTCGTAAATACGCTCTGCATCTTGTACCAGGTTTTTACGCTGATTTTCTACATCGCGTTTGGTTTGCTTGGCATAGTAGTCAAGCGCCTCATTAACCACCTTTTCAATTTTAGGATCAGCATGCTCAACCTTAGATTGATTTGCGGCAAACTCTTTTTCGAAAACTTTAAAAGCAACCTGGCGCTGCTCTTTCAGCATTTCTTTATCCTGAACCTCCATGGAGTTCAGATCTGGAGCAAAGCGTTGTGTGATAAGGGTGAGACAAAGACCGTGATTGGCCTCTTTGCACTGATGCAGGGCGAAGAGGCTCTGCATGGTTTTAATGCGTAGACTGTGGCGGTTAAGCATGTGGTAAGAACGACTTTAGCGAAATAATGATGCAAAAATAAAAATAAAAACGTCATTTCGGGCGAAGCTTCTTCGAGAATTACACCCTTCTACCGGGCCTTCTCGCTTCACTCAAAATGACGTTCTAAGCGGACTAAAGTGAATTAGCGGGGAATTCTTACTCTTCCTACTTCTTCAATGCGCTTCTCAGACAACTTAATGGCTGCTTCCTGGCTGCTGATTTTCTCGTTTTCAGCCAAAGTCAGAATATTTAAATTGGTTGTATAAATCTTTTCAGCTTGTTCTAAAGCGCGTTTGCGATTGTAATTACCGAGGTATTCGTTGTATACATTGATCAAACCACCGGCATTAATCAAGAAATCAGGTGCATACGTAATGCTCTTGTCTCTTAACATATAGCCGTGCTTTAGCTCATCTTTCAACTGATTATTCGCTGCACCTGCTACAATGGCTGCTTTTAAACGAGGAATGGTATTGTCATTTAAGGTTGCGCCCAAAGCGCAAGGTGCATAAATGTCCATATCAAGGTCATACAATGCATCAGCACCTACTGTGGCTACACCGAACTTCTCTACCAGCATTTTTACTTTCTCTTCAGAAATATCGTTGATGGTAACCTTGGCACCTTCTTTTACAAGGTGCTCTACCAAATACATACCTACCTGACCAACCCCTTGAACGGCTACTTTCTTGCCTACCAAAGAATCGTTGCCATATACTTTCTTAGCCGTTGACTTCATGCCCAGGTAAACACCATAAGCTGTTACAGGAGAAGGGTCACCACTGCCGCCCATGCTTTCAGGCAAACCGGTAACATGTTTTGTTTCCATGCCAATATATTCCATATCGGCTGTTTTCATGTTCACATCTTCGGCTGTAATGTATTTACCACCAAGGCTGTTGACAAACTTGCCAAAACGTCTCATAAAGGCTTCTGTCTTTTGAGTTTTGGCATCACCAATGATAACGGCTTTACCTCCTCCCAAATTCAAGCCGCTGATCGCTGCTTTAAAAGTCATGCCACGAGATAGGCGGAGCACATCGGTGATGGCTTCCTGCTCACTGGCATAATTCCACATGCGTGTGCCACCCAGAGCTGGGCCCAACACTGTATTGTGAATACCGATGATGGCTTTTAGACCGGTGGCCTCATCATTACAAAACACTACCTGCTCATGGCCCATTTGTGTCAGCGTACCGAAGATGCCGGCAGCTTCTACCTTTTCAAGTTCTTTAACCTGCATGGAATTTTTGCGTTTGTTTTATGTTTAGTTTTACAACCTTTCTGGCATGCCGAAGCACGTTGAAATTTATGCAAAGTTAGATTAATTCAAACGTTTGCATGAACATAAAAAACAATATTTCGTTCTATTGGAGGAGCTCCGAATTTTCTAGTATGAAACCACACATTAACAGCTTTTTTGTGCAGATAATGAAGGAAACTCCGGCACTGGATAAGCACCTTAAGGAAGACTCATAACAAATGAAAGAGCTAAAATACCTCAATAAGTATCTCCTGAAATACAAATGGCATCTGCTCATGGGGACCTTATTTGTTATCATATCCAACGTATTTCAAATAATACCTGCGCAATTGGTACGCAGCTCCCTTGATCTGGTGGTAGAAAACATTCGCGTGTATAAATCGATGAATGCCATGAAAACACAGAATAGCTTTTTTGAAGTGTTTGCGCATGGTATTCTTATCTACGCTGGACTCATTGTGCTGATGGCCCTTCTTCGAGGTGTATTTCTTTACTTCGTAAGACAAACGCTCATCGTCATGTCGCGCTTAGTAGAGTATGATTTGAAAAATGAAATCTATGAACATTACCAGGCCTTGCCGCTAAGCTTCTACAGAAGAAACAATACTGGTGACTTAATGAATCGCATCAGCGAAGATGTGAGCCGCGTGCGCATGTACCTCGGGCCTGCCATTATGTATGGCTTACAATTAGTGACCTTATTTGTTATGCTCATTCCGGTGATGTTTAGCATTAGCAGCACCTTAACCTGGTATGCATTAAGTCCGTTGCCTTTGTTATCGCTTAGCATCTTTATCGTTAACAATAAGATAGAGCGCAGGTCCGAACAAATTCAAAAGCATCAATCAAAACTTTCCACTTTTGTACAAGAGGCCTTTAGTGGCATCCGTGTTTTAAAATCGTTCAACCGGGAAGGTGAATCAATCAAAAATTTCACAAAAGAAAGTGATCAATACAAAGCAGAATCACTTAAACTGACCAAGGTGCAGTCTTTATTTTACCCCCTGATCATGGGGCTAATTGGTCTGAGTACTTTGCTAACCGTGTATGCAGGAAGTGTTGAAGTAATCAATGGAAATCTGACCTTCGGTAACATTGCGGAATTCATCATCTATGTAAACTTATTAACATGGCCTGTTACCTCACTGGGTTGGACTACCAGTCTTGTTCAAAGAGCCGAAGCTTCGCAGAAGCGTATCAACGAGTTTCTGAAAACCGATACAAACATTATCTCTGAGAAAAATGTTGAGCGGACTATACAAGGAAAAATAGAATTCAGGAAAGTAGGTTTCACCTATCCTGATACTGGTATTAAGGCACTTAAAGAAATTTCTTTCACCGTAAACCCTGGAGAAAGCCTTGCCATCATTGGTACTACAGGCTCGGGTAAGAGCACTGTCTCTAACTTGATTTCACGTATGTATGATGTGCGTGAGGGTGAAATTTTGGTTGATGGTACTCCTATTCAGGATTACAAACTTAATACCCTACGCGGACAAATTGGTTACGTACCGCAAGACGTCTTTCTCTTCAGCGATACTATACATAACAACATTAGTTTCGGTCTGGATGATGTGCCTGAAACTATTGTACACCAGGCTGCGAAAGATGCTGATGTGTATGACAACATTATGTCTTTCCCAAATGGTTTTGCTACACGCGTAGGGGAGCGAGGCATCACTCTATCGGGCGGACAAAAACAACGTGTCTCTATAGCCCGTGCCATTGTACGTGAGCCAAAAATTTTAATGTTGGATGATGCCCTCAGTGCCGTTGATACCAAAACGGAGAATACCATCTTGAATAGTTTAAAACGGATTATGGTAGGGCGCACGACCATCATCATCTCTCATCGTGTTTCTTCTGCCAAACTTGCCAACAAGATTATTGTACTTGTTGATGGCAATGTGGTGGAAGAAGGAACGCACGAGAGTTTATTAGAGAAAAACGGTATGTACAAAGATTTGTACGAGAAGCAAACACAAAGCGAAGAAGTAGAGAGTTAGTCTATTATAAAACTTCTTTCTCTTCCTGCAGAGACTTGCACGGTATAATAAATCGCTTCAATTCTAAAAATATAGCTTCGTTGCTTGAGGCTGCGCTCCCTCAACTGTGTCCACCATTTACCTGTACTTCAACCAAAGGGGAAACATTTCTGTTGGCACTTAGGTGAGACTCCGGGTAGAGCTCATAGAAAAGTGGCCATGAAAACCCTGCATTAATTTCGTGCAATAAATCACCACAAGTAGGGGCCACTGTTTCTTGCTGACAGGCAAGAAAAAAATCAAGCTGTGATGAGTGAAAGTTTAGGGGGTTCCATTTCATACAATGAAAAACGCAAGTGTTTCAACATCGTGCTACGAAAAAGATGAGCGATGGTTCATTTCATACACCTTATCCGCTATCTCCATCAAGATGGCAGGATCTTTTTCGAGTGCGTTGCCGATAACAATAGTGTCGGCACCTGCTTCCAAAGCAGCCATTGCTTTGTGGCTAGTGTTGATTCCTCCCCCGACTAACAAAGGTGTTCTAATGGCCTTTCTGACAGCGCTAATCATTCTTGGTGATATAGGTTGTTCTGCTCCGCTTCCTGCATCCAGGTACATGATTTTTAAACCAAGCATTTCACCTGCCATGGCCGTGCATGCAGCTAATGAATACTTATCGTCTGGTAAGGGAATGGTGTTGCTGACATAGGCAACCGAGGTAATGCGCCCCGAATTAATCAGCATATAGCCTGTAGGTAAAACCTCTAGTTTTGTATTGCGAATGATAGGAGCGGCTATTACATGTTGCCCAATTAAAAGCTCTGGATTACGGCCGGAGATTAAAGACAAGAATAAAATAGCATCGGCTCCCGGTTCCACCTGCATGGTATTACCAGGGAATAATACAACGGGTATCGTAACACTCTTTTTTATTTGCCGCACTACCTCACCCAGATTGTTACTGGTGACAAGGCTGCCTCCAACAAAAAAATAGTCAACCAGATTTTCAGTGGCAAGGTTGATAAGGTTTTGCAACTTAGCGCCATCCTCTACTTTATCGGGGTCAATGAGGACAGCTATGGACTTTCGCCCAGCTTGTTGCTTTTCTACAAATGAATCAAAGATGGTCGGCATCCTTTTGTTCTTCTCTTTTCTCCATGTACTCACCTATCTTCTCCTTTGCCAACGATAGCAGAAAAGCAGAAGCCTGGGTAGCCAATACCACACCTAACTTATTAATAATGCCGCTAAAGGGAGACTCTCTGACTACTTCTTCTTCCGCTTCATCATCAGCCGTGACATTGCGCACTACTTTAATTTTCTTACCCTTCTTTTTCGAACCATTGTCGGAGAGTAATCTGTAAATCAAATAGGTTGCAGCCAAGGCACCCCCAACAACCAAAGCGGTTTTAATAACCTTCTCTGTTTTATCAGACAACAACTTAACCTCGCCATTTAAAGCTTCCTTTTGCTCTTGTGCTTTGCGAAGCAGGTGTGCTTTTGGATCGTCTGACTCTAACAACTCCATATTATTTTTTAAGTTTTTTCAACAACTCTTTTTCCATGGTATCGCTTAAACTCTTCCTCATCAGCAAAACCAGTATAGCTACCAGTAAATAAAAGCCAGACACAATTAAGAAGCCTTCGAAGAAACCAAGGTATTCGCCAATCAACAACGCAACAGAAACGCTAAAAAAAAGAATGAAAAGAGATATGGTTGCCATCACCAAGACTAGCACAGTCATTCTAGCTATGGCTTTTGCTATTTCTTCTCTTATCTCCAGCTTTAGCAACTCAACGCGGGTTTCTACATAACCCGTAAGGTTAGCCACCAAGCCATCAAGTTTTAAGAGCTTTAAGATTGATTCCTTCCACATTACTGCAAGATAAGGAAAAGTGTTTTGATAATTGCCGAACCGGAAGGCTGTGGTTTGAAAAAATCAGGCGCCCACAATCCATCTTTCGATGGCAGCAGGATAATGCTTATACTCCAATTCCTGAACCTTGCTGGCAATTTCCTCAACGCCATCGCCTGGCAGAAGCTCACATTTTGCCTGGAGGAGCGGCTGCCCCTCATCAAAGCGTTCATTCACTATATGTATCGTAATGCCACTCTCCTGCTCACCGGCCATTTTTACAGCTTCATGCACGTGGCGACCATACATGCCCTTGCCCCCAAATTTTGGCAATAATGCCGGATGAATATTGATAATTCTTTTAGGAAATCGTTTGATTAGGAAGACAGGCACTAACCAAAGAAAACCTGCGAGAATTAGGTGGGTAATTCCTCTTTCTACCAATGCTTGCTCAACGCTGCCGCCCTCTTTAAAATCTGCTTTGCCAAAAGCTATTGTCTCAATACCTAATGCATTTGCTTTTGCCAATGCTTGCGCGGCACTATTGTTACTGAGGAGCAATGCTACTTCAATAGAATGGTGGTTGGAGAAATGCCTTGCTATGTTCTCTGCATTACTCCCATTGCCAGAAGCAAAAATGGCAAGTCTATATTTCTTCATGGCGATAGCTATAATAAGGACATACTTAAAATGCCCAGCAGCATAATGATTTTACAAAAATTGCTCAACCATTTAAACTCCTTTACAGTATCAGCTCTGTATAACCGAATAACCATCCAGACCAAAGGAGCAAATAAGAAAAGAATAAAGTAAATGCTGGGTAGCGCTGTAAACAGTATGTCGAGGATGACTACAGTCATACAAAAAATAAAAACAACTGCGTATAAGAATTGCTTCGTCTTGCGAAATCCCCAAACAATAGGCAAAGTCTGACAGCCAAAGGTACTGTCGCCCTTTAAGTCTTCCATGTCTTTAATGATTTCGCGCACCAAAGTCATGAAAAAGGCGAAAAATGCATATATAATGATGAGGGTATTGTCTCCATGATAGAGAAGTGCTATGATAAACACCGCCATCGCAGTTAAAAAAGCGATGGAAAAATTACCCACAAAAGGTAAACGCTTCAGATTGTTTGAGTACC
Organism: Cyclobacteriaceae bacterium; assembly: GCA_022842845.1. Taxonomy (GTDB): domain Bacteria; phylum Bacteroidota; class Bacteroidia; order Cytophagales; family Cyclobacteriaceae; genus Chryseotalea. The sequence goes on from JALHOT010000003.1 coordinate 328,072, forward strand.
ACCAAAGCAAAAATGCAGATAGAAAATTGATAATCGCAATCTGCCACCCAAGGTAATACCCTATGGCAACACCACTTAGAGAAAATATCGTATGAAATAAAATGGCAAATCTTCTGGGTATGCTTTTGCCTATAACTACACGTTCAGGCTTATTGATATAGTCTATCTTGATATCATAATAGTCGTTGATGATATAACCAGCCGCTGCAATAAGAACGGTGGAAGTACTGAGCAGAAACAGATTAAGGTCTGTAATAGTGGAAGTATCCACTAAAAAATAAGCAGTGAAATATTGCGTCAATCCTATGATTAGCAGATTGCCAAATCGGGTAAGTCGCAAAAGCGATGGAAGGAAGGATGCCATCTGACAAAGATAGCATCCTCCTGTTGAACTCCATAGTTAATTGAAAAACATAATTGCCTATTACACTATAGTTTAATACTGAGCATGGCCAGAAAGTTAGTGCCAGCCTGCGGATAGTAATAGTTTTCTCTAAAAGCCTGGCCACCGCCTACATACCCGTAGGTATAACCATTGGATTCATACGCTTCATTTAAGATGTTATTAACAAGCAAACTAAAGCCAATCTCTTTTACAAAAGCCGGTCGCCAGGTATAGGTAAAGCGGATATCGTTAACTAAAAAGGCATTAAGACTGCGTTGATCGTTGGAGGTATTATCTAAATATTGCTTGCCCACATACTTTGTTAAAAGTGATAACTCCGTGTTAGCGAAAAGCGCATAAGAAAAAACTGATCCGGCTATGACGTTCGGAGAAAAGGAGATGTCTGTATCCTTATAGTTAGTCCGAATTTCGTTGAACTCATCGAAGTTTACACCATAATCATACAGTACTTCTGTGAATGAAGCAATCTTGTTTCTACTCAATGTTGCATTAATATTCCAGCGTAGCTTGTTCGATAACTGATACGCAAGATCTGCCTCAATACCGGTTCTGTAGCTTTTATCAACATTGGTACGCACATTGGCCCCAACATCATTGATGGCTCCAGTAAGTACAAGTTGATTTTTGTAGTTCATGTAATAGTAATTGGCATTAAAAGTCAATTTATCATTACTGTAACGATACCCCACTTCAAGGTTTTGCAAGGTTTCGTGCTTAGGTGTTGCACCAATATTATCAACAAAATCATCTCTAACAGGCTCCTTATTACCAATGGCTACTGAAGCATAAATCTGTTCGCGCTCGCGTAATGTATATTGAAAGCCTGCCTTTGGATTGAAAAAATGGAACTCCTGATCCACCAAAAAATCGAATTGCCTGTTTTCCCTGCCACTGGCTTTATAACTGATGCCTCTGTACTGAAGATCAACATAGCCATTGAGTTTAGCTGTCAGCTGGTAATTGACCTTAGCAAAAGTATTGAAGTCATGTTTGTCACCTATGTTAAAGTAATATTGATAGCCTGATGGAACTCTTGGCACAGCCGAGTCAATAATTTGTCCGAAATGATCGCCTACATAGCGATTCCAAGCTCCACCCCAAATAAAATTCAAGCGATCTGTGTCATAACTTAGGGAGTATGTAGCTCCGTAAAAATGATTGTCGAGCCAGCGCCTGCGAATGATATCGGAGGACTCGACCTCCACACCACCCACAAGCGCGGGCGTTAATCCATAGTTTTCAAAATCATCATCGTAGCGAAACTCCTCATAGAAGCCCTTGCCTCTTGTATAATGAAAAGCAAGGTTACCTGTAAAGCCGGTGCCGAACTGTTGGGCAATGTGCAACTGGTGATGATACTGAGCGTAATCATCTACCTGATTTTCGTAGGTATAAGGATTAAAAGTTCTACTGTTGGAGTTTAAAAGATTTTCTCTTTGCGCTTCATTCCAACCTTCGTTAATCACGGTTGCCTCCATTGCGTCTGCATCGTTATTCAAACGCGACTCCGGCACACCGTACCAGCTTTGGTAAGTACGCTCATTACCGCCAAAAGCCAGGGCTCTTACAATGGTTTTATCTGCATAATAAGCCCCAGAAAAATAATACGACTTTAAATCTGAGCTGGCCCGATCAATAAAACCATCTGAAACAATTTGTGATAAGCGACCATCAATGGCGAAATGATTTTTAAGCAACCCTGTTCCAAAACCAAGGGTGTGTCTTCGCGTGCCAAACGATCCAAAAGAATTAATCAATTCCGCATGGGCGACATCTTCTTTACCAGTTGTTTGTAAATTAATGGAGGCTCCAAAGGCACTACCGCCATTGGTGGAAGTGCCAACACCGCGCTGAATTTGTACGCTTTCTGTTGAAGAGGCAATATCAGGTAAGTTTACCCAAAAAGTACCCTGCGATTCGCTGTCGTTATAAGGAATGCCGTTGATGGTAACATTGATGCGTGTTGCATCACTACCACGGATACGAACACCTGTATAACCAACTCCTGCTCCTGCATCAGAAGTGGTAACAAGCGATGGTGTCCAATTCAATACGAAGGGCATATCCTGACCAAAATTCTGTTTGCTCAGGCTTTGCTTATCGATGGTGGTAAATGTTGTGGGCGATTGATCATCTGCTCTCGTTGCCCTTATCACCACTTCATCGGTCAATACAACACTCTCGTTTAAATCAAACAACATACTGGCGCCATTCTTTATTTCAACAGATTGGCTGAGCGTTTGATAACCCATAAACTTGATTACAACAGTGTAGGAGCCTTCAGGCAAACGATCAGCCCAGAAGTAGCCTTGTTCATTGGTAATAAAGTAGCGCTTACTGTCCTGTACTTGAATAGTGGCACCGACAAGTGCTTGTTTAGATTTGGCATCGCGCACAAGGCCGCGAAAACTTTGCGCATAGGCGCTGGTGGTGAGCACTAATAAGAAGGCTGCCACTCTTAAATTTACTAACATGGTTAAAACATTTAACGTGATGCATACGAATACATCGGGGAATGTATTCCTGCTTACGTTTTTCCGATGGCCATCGGAATTGCCTATCCCTTCGGCCGCATTACCGGCATCAGGTTCATTGGGTATAATCTCAGCCCGAAATATTAAGGCACCCCTTGTCGCATTGCTACGACAGGTCAAAGGTATGCACATAAAATCTACAATTGCAAATACTTCGTCCAGGCTTATTTCTTTTCAGGGAAGAATTGATAAACCTGTATCTTCGCGCTCATGCTTTCTATCCATGACTTTTTAAAACTACGTCATCAACAGTCTGTTATAGATGTACGGTCAGAAAGCGAATTTGCTCAAGGGCACATTCCCGGTGCCGTCAACATACCAATTCTTACAGATGCGGAAAGAAAAATTGTTGGCACATTATACAAACAACAGGGGCCTAAAGAGGCCATCAAAGAAGGTGTTCGATTGGTAGGGCCACGTTTATTCCAGATCCTGGAAGCCACAGAAAAGGTAGCTAAGGAGCAAGATATCTTAGTGCATTGCTGGCGTGGGGGCATGCGCTCCAATAATTTCAGCTGGTTGGTAAGTCGGCTAGGCATGAAAGCTAGTCCACTGGAGGGCGGTTATAAAGCCTATAGAAGTGAAGTACTTCGATCATTCGAACTTCCATTTAAATTTTTAGTGCTCAGCGGTAGTACCGGAAGTGGCAAAACAGAAATACTGCAAGCCTTAAAAAATCATGGTGAGCAAATCATCTGTCTGGAAACACTGGCTAATCATAAAGGATCGGCCTTTGGCGGTTTAGGATTAGGCGATCAGCCTACCACAGAACAATTTGAAAACAATCTTTACGAAACAATATCAACTCTTGATCTTAGCAAGAGAATATGGATTGAGGATGAATCCATCGCGATTGGTAAAATATTTTTGCCGCAATTGCTATGGAAATTATTGCGGAACAGCCCACTTGTAAAAGTGAACGTCCCCTTAGATGTAAGGGTGCAGCGTCTGGTTATTGATTATGGAAACGTGAGCATTGAATCTCTTTTAGAAGCCACTCAAAAAATAACCAAGCGCTTAGGTGGTCAGCATTTTAATGCAGCCAAAGAAAGTCTGTTACAAAATGACCTGGCTAACACGGCTTCCATTCTGCTGAACTATTATGATAAAGCTTACGACAAAGCCATCACAAGCCGGGATCAACAAATTATTGCACAATTTGATTTTGACTGGCATGACCTCGATGGCTTTGTGAAACACAACTTAAAGTCCCTCAATAAATAAACATGACTAACAATAGTATCAGATTAACTCAGTTTTCGCATGGCTCTGGTTGCGGCTGTAAAATAGCGCCAGCTGTATTAGATAAAATTCTTCACTCCTCATTCCCCAAAACAAATTTTCCATCCTTACTGGTTGGTAACGAAAGTAAAGATGATGCAGCCGTAATGGAATTAGAATATGGTCAATGCCTTATCAGCACAACTGATTTTTTCATGCCCATTGTTGACGATGCTTTTACTTTTGGATCTATCGCTTCCGTAAATGCAATCAGCGATGTGTACGCGATGGGAGGCAAACCGGTAATGGCACTGGCTATTCTTGGATGGCCTGTTGAAAAATTATCACCTGAATTGGCACAGCAAGTTTTAGACGGAAGTCGTGCCATTTGTGCGAAGGCTGGAATTCCTTTGGCTGGTGGTCACAGCATTGACAGTCCTGAACCAATTTTTGGTTTAGCGGTGAGTGGACTTGTCGCAAAGCAAAACCTGAAACAAAACAATACGGCTAAGGAAGGCGACTTACTCTACTTGACCAAACCGCTTGGCGTTGGTATGATCAGTGCTGCGCATAAAAGAGGGCTTGCCAAAGCAGAAGATTTTGAAGAAGCTGTTCAGGTAATGTTGCAGCTCAATTCCATTGGCGCTGAGTTTGGTCAACTTGCTTACATCCACGCCATGACAGACATCACCGGCTTTGGTTTGCTCGGTCATTTAGTAGAAGTATGTGAGGGCAGTGGCCTCTCAGCAGAAATAGAGTATACGAAGGTCCCCTTGTTAAAGAACATTTCACACTATGCTTCTCAAATGATCTACCCAGACATTACCACACGCAACTGGAATAGTTATCAAGACAAAATTGATGGGATTGGCGCAGAATCATTTCTTACATTGAGTGACCCACAAACCAGTGGTGGCTTATTGGTTTGCGTAGATCCGGGTGCCCGCGAAGCTTTTGAGAAATTTTGCCTGACGAAAGGGTTAAGCATACAAGCTTTCGGTGTACTAAAAGTAAAATCAGAGAAAACAATAAAAATCACCCATTGAAATACTGGTGCACCATAGCAGTAACGTTGTTGATACTTATTGCAGTACTCTTGCCTGGTTCTGCAGTTCCTGATGTCGGAAATTTTGGACTTGACAAAATAGTACACTTCCTGCTTTTCTTTGCGTGGGCAATCGCCATCCGATTTGATTTTCCCTCCCTAAACAAAATTCTTGTCTTTGTTATAGGTATCGTGTTTAGTTGCTTTACGGAGGTACTTCAACTCTTTACGGAGGACAGAAGTTTTGATTTTTTTGATATGCTTGCAGATGCGATAGGCCTTGCGACAGGCCTGATCTTGAGCCACTTAATCATACGCATACTTACTTCCGTGTTGAAAAATTTTCCGCGTGCCTGACTGTTGGTTACCTTTTTATTTGCATTCCGATTAATTGAAAAATTTCAACACTCTCATGTAGCCTTTCGCGCTTCCATTTTCTACTTGTAATTCATCAATCTTACTAGCAATGCCCTACTCGCTTCAAATGAAGTGAGGAGCTATTCGTGTAACCAAATTTAACCCAATTATATATGTTAGCTTTAATCAGTTTTCTTGGAATTGTATTGTTGACTGTAGCCCTACTCGGCTATCTCTTACGAAATCGACTTATTCAATTTCCTGTTCTCTCTCTTTTTCAAAACAGAAAAGTAGTTGTCTATCTCGTAGCGATTGGTAGTTTCATGACCTTGAGTAATCAGTTATTTTTTTACTCACGCTTCGGCCATCAATACTATTTAGTTTATCCTACTGGTGGATGGAGCACTGTCTTTACGTCTGGTATTAAACTGCGATGGTTTGCCACCATTCAAGAGTGGCAAAAAGAAATTGACATTAAGGTAGTGGGCGATGGAGAACCTACGGAAGGAATTGAAGGTGTGATTGCCGATAAAGTAACCTTTGAGTTGCGTGGCCCAAAAGAAAAGACTGAAGTGGTACCGGGTATTGCCATTACCTTCATCGATCGGGTGGGTGCTGCCGTACGTGTGTCGGTGCGTATGAAAATGCCGGAAGATCCTGAGCGCTTTCGCTTGGTGGCAGAGTCCTTTAGAATTCCACAAAACTTGATTTACAACACCTTGATACCAACCATCAAAGAACAGATTAGTAACACGGGCTATATGTATGCAGCACAAGATTACATTTCGGGTGCAGCAACGGATTTTCGACAGGCTGTGGATGACCAATTAAAGTATGGTGGATATTCTACCGAGCGAAGAGAATTTAATGATACCATTTATGCAGCTATTCAAATAGCCGGGCCTCGTGTAATAAAAGAAATAAATACACGCTACAAAATTATTCGTAAAGAAGATGCCAATGGAAAATTGATTCGCATACCGCACGAGATTACCAAGAATAATATTTTAGTTACTCAGGTAATTGTAGATGAAGTCTATCCGGAACCTGCCTTTAAGCAACGACTGGAAGCACAGCGCGATATTTCTGCACAAAAGCGAATTGAAATGGAGAAAATTGAAACGGCTAAAGCTGAGCAGCAAAGAATTATTGCCGAAGGTGAGCGAGATAAGGCTAAAGAACGCGTTGACAAAGAAAAAGAGCAGGTTGGTCAGTTGATTGCGATCGAAACACAATTGAAACAAGAAGCCACAAAAAAACAGTTGGCTGAAATTTCTTTGCAAACTGCCCGACTGGAATCGGATCAAATGCTGGTGCGGGAACGTGCCCAAGCGGAGGCCAACCGATTAAAAGTAGCGGCAGGTTTAACGCCCCAGGAAAAGGCACAGATTCAAAAAGATATCGCCATTGGTGTGTCGCAAAACCTTGCTAACATGAAGTTGCCTCAGGTATACATTGATGGCAATAGTACCGGTGGCAAGAGTAACATGGGACTATTAGAATCTTTGCTTGGCGCTGAGCTTGCTAAGACCATGATACCCGCTATGAAGGAAAACTAAGAAAGTGAATAACTCGGGAGGGGCTTCGGCCCCTTCTTTTTTGAATTTTCTGAAAAGAAGTGATGAAATAACAAAATGAATTCATCCAGATACTATCTTGCCATTTTATCTACCTGCAATGGAATTAAAACGCGGCAACTTTTGGGCACTACTTCCTCTACTCATCTTTATTGTAGTGTATTTTATCACCTCGCTCGTGCTCAATGATTTCTATAAGATGCCCATGCTGGTAGCCTTTATCATTGCTGCTTTAGCAGGATTCTTACTATTTCCCTCTGTTAGTTTTAATCACAAAATCGATGAGTTCTCTAAAGGAGCTGGAGACTCAGGCATCATGCTGATGATTTTAATATTTCTGTTAGCCGGTGCCTTTGCTGGACTGGGTAAGAGCATTGGTGCTGTGCAGTCAACCGTGGATTTTGCACTTTCTTTTACATCGCCCCGCTTTCTACTGGCTGGACTTTTCTTAATATCATGTTTCATATCACTTTCCTTAGGCACCTCGGTAGGTACGGTAGTAGCGCTTGCACCCATTGCGATTGGCATCAGCGAAAGTGTGCCTGGTACGCTGGCCATTGGATTAGCTGCAGTAGTCGGGGGCAGTATGTTTGGCGACAACCTCTCGATGATTTCTGATACTACGATTGCAGCTACCAGAACCCAAAAGGTAGATATGAGAGAGAAGTTTAAGGTCAATATTTGGATAGCACTACCTGCGGCAGCCATTACTTTTTTTCTCTATATTATTTTAACGCCTGTTAATACGAATGCCCTTATCGCTCCATCAAGCGACTACTCATTAGTCAAAATTTTTCCCTATCTATTTATACTGGTGGCTGCACTATCGGGCTTACATGTTATTTGGGTGTTGGTTATTGGTATTCTGCTTACATTAATGATAGGCCTGTTCACTGCCAGTACTGATCTATGGCCAGCCCTACAAGCCATGAATGAGGGGATGACTTCCATGTTTGAGCTTAGCCTGATTTGCATCACCATTGGGGGTATTGTAGGATTAATAAAATATTATGGTGGTATCGACTATATTCTGTATCAGATCTCCAGGCATATCAAGACTTCAAAAGGAGCTGAGTTGGGCATTGCTTCGTTAACGGTTTTTGTCAATGCTGCCTTGGCCAATAATACTATTACCATTCTTATTGCAGGACCCTTGGCCAAAGATATTGCGGACAAACACCATGTAGATCCAAGAAGAAGTGCTAGTATTTTGGATACAATGTCGTGTTTCGTTCAGGGCTTTCTTCCTTATGGAGCGCAAGTACTGGCTGCGCTGGCAGCTGCCTCGATGACACTATCACCTATTGAGATTTTACAACACCTCTATTATCCATATTTACTAGGTTTCAGCACACTCCTGTTTATTCTTCTAAAAAAGAAAAAATAATTTAATTATCAGAAAAGCGAATACTGATGTTAGTGGCTACGCCAATTCTAAATCCATAGCCAACATATTTGCCATCTTCAAATGAAGCTGCTGCCTCTAACCTGAATATTCTCAGAATACCATCGATACTGTAACCAAGTTCAGTATAATTATTTGAAGTTGGTGTTGCCAGGAAATTAACAAACACATCTTCGCGAATACCAAGCATGCGCACATAAGGTATTGAGGTAACCAGAAAGCGCCTGAACTGATAATGCGCATTGGCTGATAAATACTTATCGCTTGTGCTATGCCTGTAATAATCCAGCAGGCGATAGCTGCCCACAGGATCTGTAGTTGTAAAGGGTGTTTGATTACCTAAGAAGTGCTTGTAATCCATCAGGTACACTGAGCGATCGTTGAGGAAAGCACCCGCGCTGATATCGAAATCCAGCTTTCCACGAACACCAACATCTATTGTGTGCTTAACGCCAAGTTCAATTCTGTCAAAATCAACATCACTTTGCAAGGCATTAATCCCTTTTGTGTATAGAAAACGAAGCGTTGGAGATGAACTGTCGATTGAGATTTTTCTATTATTACGAATTCTATATTTCAACCAGGGTTTGGCACTGAAAGCAAGTGTTGTAATAAATGCCTTATGGTTGGGGGTATTAACATTCGCGCCCAATGCTTCCACATATGGGTCGTTAGAGGTATAATCTTCAATCTTGCTTCTATCAATTAATTTATAAGAGGAATTATTGCTTAGCGCTGTTCTGCTGGCCCATTCAATTGTAGTACGAAAAGAATACTTCTCAGTAAAACTCTTTCTGAAGTTCAACTCCACAAAATCTCTTTGATAAATCTTCATCAGGTTCTTTTCCAGAAACAAAGTGGTGAAATCATTCACTACTGGCAGTATTGGTTCTTCGCTGTTAAACTGTCGAACATACCGGCCTCCTTCTGCTTCAAAGCGATAGTTTTTATTACGCAACGAAAAATTAAGCTTGGCGGAAGAACGTTCGCGCGCAAAAGCATATCGGAAGGTTGGGGTAATTAATAATCTGGTTTTGTTGGTGTCCTGTAGAATTGTGCCGAACCTTACTTTATAGATCAGGTTCACCCCTTCCACTGTATTGAAACCTCCGGTGGGTGCTTCAATACTAAAAGTTGAATGCTTGCTTACTTTGTAACTGTCGCCTGTCAATATATCCCAGGGTTGAAAACCCTTGTGCTTTTTCTGCTTAACTGTATCTCCTTCCTCTTTCTTCTTTTCTATTACCGCCAAACTGTCAATCTTTTGATAACCCTTAATTTCCAATTTGCTCAGTGGTACAGGTCGTACTGTTTGCCAGAAGGCTGAATCCTTTTGGAACTTGATGCTGTCACGTTCGAAAGTATAGTTTGAAACAACTTCAGGCTCATCCTTTTTCTTGACCTCCTGCTTTTCATATTCTTTGACAATGGTTCTTAACTCCTTTCTGGTAATTTCCTTTCCTTCCTCCAATCGCTTTTGTAAATCCTGCGTATCCTTCCCAAACTTATTCTGCACTTCCTTGGCTTTTTCCTTTTCCAGCTTTTCGTCAATCACCTCCATATTTTCTACGTAGAGATCTTTATTCAACTGAATTTTATAATTACTGGCCGTGGCTAAATAATTATACTCGAATTCAAAGCCAAAAACATCCCCATAAACCTGAAAACGGTGCGATACCGGAAGCCAAGCCTTTTCTTCAATGGGCGCATACACTTGCTTAATCTGAAAACGGATACCCAGTTTGGTTGTAATAAAATCCAAACTGTGTATGCTCCAGGCATCTTCCACAATAAACAACATGCCCTCTACCACATTATCACCTTTCGATCGGGGGGTCACTTTAATTCTGCTTACCTCATAGGTTCTGTCTTTAAATGTTCCCAAATATTCGAATTTGTAATAAGAAAAGGCTTTAGGAGAAAGTGGGGAAACAGTTTCAACAATTTCAGGGTTGTAGAAACTTCCAAAAATATAACCGTTAGGCGAAGTGTTATTGTCTTTGCCATCACTGTGTACTGATATAACCTTCTCCTTAAAAGTATTAGGTCTTTTATACTCAATTTCGCTAAGCGACTCGCTGATGAAGACCCGATCCTTATCGATGCCCTCCTTCTCCATTTCCTTTTTCAACACCCAGGGATAGTCCTTTACTTGACCGGTACCTTTAATATAAACCCTGGCAGAGTAAGCATCTAATTGTTGGGTATGGTATTTAGCCTTGGCAATGGCCTTGCGCATGATGGTATATGCCGGATCTTCTTTACCAGCACGCACCGTTACGTTCTGAAGCAGAAGCGTCTGGCCTTTCATTACTACATTTAGCTCCTTCACTGTATTGTCAATACTGACATGGCGTGTTTGTGTCTCATATCCTAAAAACTGAAACACGATATCATACTCACCGGCAGGAAGCATTATTTCGTAATAACCGCTTTCGTTGGTAGTGGTGCCTGTCCCTAGTTGTTTGACAAAAAGTGTTGCATAGCCAAGACTGCTGCCATCATCAGCTTTAACAGTGCCTCGCAGGCCTCCGGCCAAAGTGGCCTGGGTTGAAAGAATACAAAGTAAAAAAACGAAGGTCTTCATGCGTATTGTGCTTTAACACGATACCATTAGTATGCATGAATTGCTCACAATTTCACCTATTGGTAAAATTTTCTGGCAATCATCATTTCATTAACAGCATCGGGAACCAAATAACGTACAGACTTGCCTGCGCGGATATTGTTACGGATGAATGTGGCCGAAATATCCAATAGCGGGGCTTCTACCATACGCACATGAGGATGCATTTTCAACTCAGAAGGTTGCGTGTTGGGGCGGGGATAGACGTATAAGCCAAAATTTTTGAGTATCTGTTCGTAGTTTTTCCAATGGGTAAACCGATCCAGGTTATCCTCTCCAACAATCACTTTAAACTCTTTATCAGGATGCTTCTCCGATAAATGTACCAAGGTGTGGATGGTATAGCTTGGCTTAGGCAGATTGAATTCAATGTCCGAAACGTCAAACTTATAATTATCGTGAATGGCAGCCCGCACCATGTCATAACGATCAAATTCATGCAGTAAGCCTTTACTGGGTTTGAAAGGATTTTGTGGCGAAACAATAAACCAGACCTTATCGAGATCTGTCGTTTCTACCATTACGTTGGCAATGATCAGGTGGCCTGTGTGGATGGGGTTAAAAGAACCGAAGAAAAGACCGACCTTCATGCTTTATAACTTACTTTCGATTTTTGAAATCATCGTAAAGTCTCTGAGCCTCCTGCAACGACTGCTCGCGATCTGCGTTAACCAGCACTACATCAAACTTATCTTCGAAGGTCATTTCAAATTTGGCTTTAAACAAGCGCCTTGACAGGCTTTCTTCAGATTCAGTGCCTCTATCTTTAAGTCTTTCCTTCAATACTTCAATAGAGGGCACCTTGACAAAAACAGCCAGTGCCTTATCGCCAAAATAATTTTTGAGACTCAGGCCACCTTTTACATCAACATCGAATATTACATTTTTGCCCTCGCTCCACAATCTTTCAATTTCAGACTTCAGGGTTCCGTAAAAATTGCCTTCATAGACTTCTTCCCATTCAATGAATTCTTTATTATCAATTTTCTTTTTGAATTCTTCCGGAGTGAGGAAATAATAATCCTTGCCATGTTGCTCTGTTCGGCCTCGCTTATCGCGGGTTGAAGCTGAAATAGAGAAGCCCAGGTCTGGATTATGCTGGAGTAAATGCTTGACGATGGTAGTCTTGCCCGACCCTGAGGGGGCTGAAAAAATCAATGCTTTCCCAGCCATTATCGCGCAAGATTTTGTATTACTTTTTGTTTGATGCTGTCCACCAGATCTTGAGGGGCCTGGTTAGCGCATTTTTTTCTGAGCAGATCGCGAATGGCTACTTCCAGGTGATAGTTTTGATAACAGGGCATACATTCTTCCAAATGATTGCCCATGAATTTATCTTTTTGCTCTTGTGTTGCCTCGCCATCTAAAATCGACTGCAGTAGTTGCAAACACTCCTGCTGATGCGGACAGTCGTGTTTCATGTTTTTCATTTCGTTTGCATTCATATACTCAGAGGCTTAGGCTGTTTTATATCCCATGGATTTTGCATACTCACTTAATTTCTCTTTTAAAAGGTTGCGTGCCCGATGCAGGCGGCTTCTCACTGTACCAATGGGAATGTCCAAAATCTTGGCCATCTCTTCGTACTTGAAACCCTCCAGATCACACAATATAATTACCGTTCTAAAATCAACATCCAATGAGTTCAGTGCATTCGAAATCTCATCGCCAATCATATTGCCAAGCGATTCAACACGAAGATCAGGGGTAATCTGCCGATCTACCTCTTCAGAATTATAATAAGCCTCTACTTCCTGATAATCTACTTTAGAAGGCTCCTTGCTCTTCTTGCGATAATCATTGATAAAGCTATTCTTCAAAATGCGAAACAGCCATGCCTTGGCATTAGTTCCTTTTTGGAAAGAATCGATAAACCGGAAGGCCTTTAAATAAGTATCTTGCAACAGGTCTTTAGCGTCATCGCGCTCCAAAGTAAGGCGGTAGGCAAAATTGTACATGGCGTTTATGTTGGGCATAAACTCCTTATCAAAAATTTCTTGTTTTTGAGCGTCTGTATAATTGTTTTTGATGAGTTCTTCTTCCATTATCAGGCGAATATACTGGCAAAAACGTTTAACTGTTTACCAAATCCCTATACATTACATCAAAAGCCTTAACGGTATCTTTAGTATTGAGGTTCTTTTCGATATGCTTACGCGCATTTTTACCTAGTCTGACGGTTAAATCACGATCCTGGCTTAGCTTTAGCATAGCATCAGCAATAGCTTTGGCATTACGCGCTGGCACAACAAGACCGCTTTCACCATCAATTACCAGTCCTACGTTTCCTTCAATATCTGTTATAAGCGGTGCTACCTCTAAGCACATGGCTTCAATCACCGATTTTGTGATGGCTTCGCCATAAATTGAGGCAAGCGCAAAAACATGAGATGCTTTCACCACTCGAATGGCATCCTTTCGATATCCGAGATTAATAATCTGATGTTTTATAGGGCTTTTCTCTATGAGTTTTTTGAATTTAGGTGCATCCATACCATTACCAAGAAGTAAAAGATGAATTTTAGAATCCGAAGGCAAGTAATGCGTGGCTTTAAGCAAATATTTCATGCCCTTCATGGGGCGCACATTGGCCACGCAAACTATCTTAAAAGCATCATCTGGCACACCCTGATCCTTTAGGTCGATAGGAGTCACGTCATTGTACCAATTTACATCATGACCCTTATTTATAGTAATGGCTTTGTCTTTGTTGAAAAAAAGATTCTTTCTCATCAGGACACGAATCGCCTCTACTAAACAAACAATTTTATCAACGCGAGGGCTTAAATATTTTAGGTACATGAAAGGGTCCGACCAATGAATATTACCGGTATAGCCTCTATAAATTGCTACTTTTACAGGCAATCCTATTGCTGCCAGAATACCATTCACCATAGCCTTGTTGTTAAACAAGTGCATGATTTGATAGTTACCTTCTTTTAATTCTCTTCTAATGCGTTTCACTTGTGCCCAACTAAATTTCTTCGTTGGGTGATAGTCGATTACGCGTATCCCTGCATCGATGAATCTTGACACATATTCTCCATTTCCAAACGTCATTACGGTTACGTCATAATCAAATTGTTTCTTCAATCCAATAAAGATTTCTGCTTCGGGGCGTACTGTTACCGTGGATTGATAATCGGAAATGACTAATACTTTAATGGCCATGTTATAGACAAAGAGGCATGTAAGTCGGCAAATTAGCAGTTTTTATTTCGATTTCTAGATAGAACTTGTGTTGCTGGTGATTTTTTTAGAAGCCCCACATTCTAAACCCCATTTGAAGCTTTTATTCCGGCAGCTTGAATAATTTCTAAAAAGCGTTTGGCAATCTGTATTTCATTATACTCTTCAGTAATAAGCTTGTAGGATGCCTGACCGATTCGTCTAACCCTTTCTCTGTCGTTTTTTAACTCAATAATGGCTTTAGCTATCATAACCGGGTCACTGCTACAGAGTACAATGTTCTCGTTATCTGTAAATATTTCTCTGATGCCGGCAGATTCTTTTGTCAGAACACACTTTCCAACCGATGCGTAGTGATAAATTTTATTTGGGATTACAAAGTTGGCCTTATCCGAATCACCAAAAATTCCAAGGCAAATATCGAATTGATTAATTTGTTCATTTAACTGATCATATTTCAAAACACCTTGGAAATTCACATTTATAAGGTTCCATTTTTTAACTAATCTTTTGGCTTGTGGTAATCTGTAACCACCTCCTATAATTTCAAATTTAATGTCCTGATGGGCTGCCAGTTCATGGGCAGTCATCATTATTTTATCTGTACCCTGCAGCGGAACAAAGCTTCCATAAAAGCCCACTTTAAAAATACCATCAGTTGATTTTGTAATCCTTTCATTGTTTTGATAAAACGAATCGGTGTCAACACCAATAGGGAGTACGTGAATTTTAGTAAGAGGAATTCTAAATTGACGTGAAAAATATTCCTTATGACAGTTGGTATCGGACAGTAATACATCGCAAGCAGAGAAGGGGATTTTATCAAGGAAATATTTGAAAGGCAGTTTCCAAAAGTGACCAAAGTCATCTTTAGTTAAATACTTCGAAATCAGCGGATCAAATACAATTGGTTTTTTTGTCTGCTTCCTGATAAAGGTTACATCGCGATGCCGAAAGGGCGGAATGTAGACAACGTCTGCTTTCTCCTGCAACTCTGCGAATTTCCTTTTATCAAAACTTCTGCGGGATTCGATGGGAAAAATTGTAAGATTTACATCTTTTAGTTTTTGTAGTCCTGCCACGAGTACCCGAACCCGGTTGTACTTAAAATCAGTTTTACCCGTAAAAAGTATGTTCATTTATTAATGTTTAAATTTTAAGTAAAACCCCTCAATTTACTTCATTTTTGGTTAAAAGATCGGCTCAATATAGGTCTTAGCGTTATATTTGAAACTTATTGCCGTTCATTTCACCATGAAACTATCAGTAGCCATCATTACTTATAATGAAGAAAAGAACATTGCAAGATGTTTGCAATCCGTTTTGCAGGTTGCTGATGAAATCGTAGTGGTGGATTCTTATTCTTCTGATGCAACTGAGCAAATTTGCCAACAGTACAAAGCACGTTTTATTAAAGAGAAATTCCGGGGGCATATCCAACAGAAAAATTATGCCATGGAGCTTGCAGAAAATGATTTTATATTATCCCTGGATGCTGATGAAGAGCTAAGTCCGGAACTGACAGCTTCAATCCTCACTATCAAAAATAAACCCGAAGCTGATGCTTATCGATTTAACCGTTTAAGCAGTTATTGTGGTCAGTTCATCTATCATGGCACCTGGTATCCGGATTCAAAAATACGCATATGGGACAGGAGAAAAGGCAAGTGGGGTGGTGAAAATCCACACGATCGTGTTATGATGGATGGTGGCACTCGTTTAGGTAAACTTCATGGTAACCTCAAACACTATACGTATCATACGATCAGCGAACACATTAATCAGATGAACAAGTTCTCTGATATTGCCGCCATGGAATCGTATAAAAAAGGGAAAAAAGCTTCGCTTATCCTTCATCTCATTCTCAATCCATTGTATGCTTTTATAAAATCATATTTTATAAAACTTGGTTTTTTAGATGGGGTGGCTGGTTTTCAGGTAGCCATTAGCGGATCATTCTATCGCTTTCTTAAATATGCTAAGCTTAGGGCCCTGTCCAAAACCTCATCATCTAAATAACTAACTCTTATTTCGGTAAGTAAAAGAATTCATGCTCGCTACTTCTACAACCATTACAGCTGTTATCATCACTTTCAATGAAGAAAAGAATATTGAACGATGCATCAGTTCGCTGCAGGGTGTTGCAGATGAAATTATTGTCTGGGATTCAAACTCTACTGATCACACAAAGGATATAAGTGAAAGGTTGGGGGCTGTTGTCTATCAATCCGTATGGCAAGGCTATTCTACTTCTAAAAATAGAGCCAATGCACTGGCAAAAGGTAAATACATTCTCTCGATTGATGCTGATGAAGAGCTTTCACCAGAACTTCGTAGAAATCTTATTAAAATAAAACCATCCTTAAAAGATGATGCCTATATTTTTACCAGGATTAATAACTACTGCGGCACATGGATTAAACACAGTGGTTGGTATCCAGAATATAAGACCCGTCTATTTAAGAAAGGTGATGCCCATTGGGTTGGTGAAATTCATGAACAGTTAGAATTCAACATCAAGCCACATCAACTAATTGTAACGGGCGACCTTTTGCACTATTCAATATTAAGTGTAGAGCATCATGTACAAAAGATATTTCTGTATAGTAAGCTCACCGCCCAAAAAGACTTTCTAAATGGCGTTCGCCCCTCTTTCTTCTTTCATGGAATTGCTAAACCTGCTTTTCATTTTTTCAAGAACTTCATTCTTCAGCGAGGCTTTCTCGATGGTTATAAGGGTTTTGTTATTGCTAGAATGGCCTCCTTCGAACGGGTGCTGCGCTATGTAAGACTCAAAGAACTTTACAAAAATAAAGAAACAAATAAGGGTACAAGGGTTATTCAACTAAGCTCTGAAGCTACCTGGCGCGGAGGCGAGCAACAAATCGCCTATCTAATTGCTGAACTAAAAAATAAGAATGTAGAATCGATTGCCATCGTTAAACGAGGATCTAGCTTTGAAGAATATTGCAAAAAAAATTCGGTAAAACATTATGCTGCTCCCTTTTATAACTCAATAGATCTAATCACTGTGTTCATAATCACTTGGGTGGCTAGAAAAGAAAAGGCCAAAATCGTTCATATACACAGCTCGAAGTCGCATACACTGGCTGTATTGGCAACTCTTTTTGGATTAACAACACCCTTGATTTTGAGTCGCAGGGTCGACTTCGTGTTGAGTAATTCACTCTTTTCGGATTCGAAGTATAATCACCCACAAATCAAAAAAATCCTTTGTGTTTCTGATGCGATTGCCAATGTCGTGAAACCCCATCTAAAAGATCCCGACAAATGTATTACTGTGCACAGCGGTATTGACATTGGAAAATTTAAAAGAAAGGAGAATGCAAATCGGCTTCGTGAAGAATTTAAATTGCATCAGGATCAAATTCTGGTGGGGAACACCTCGGCACTCGCAGGGCACAAAGATTACTTTACTTTTATCGATACACTGGAAAGGCTGTTGAAAAAAGATATGCCCGTTACCGGGTTAATCATTGGAAAGGGGCCTTTGGAGAAAGAGCTAAAGGCATATGTGGCAAGTAAAGGGCTTCAACAAAAGATTCTATTCACTGGCTTCCGGAACAACATCAACGAAATACTGCCTTGCCTGGATGTTTTTCTAATTACCTCTACAGAAGAAGGACTGGGTACCAGCGTATTGGATGCATTTGCTGCCAGGGTTCCCGTTGTAGCAACAAGGGCCGGAGGGATTCCAGAAATGGTGAAGCATGAAGAAACAGGCTTGCTTGCAGAACCTAAAGACGCAGAAGCTCTATCAGGTTATGTTACAAGAATTATTGAATCCAGAGAACTTGGCCATCAACTTGCCGAGAATGCTTATAATATGGTCTTAAATTTCTCTAAGGAAAAAACTGCCCAAAACACTTACATCACATACCAGGAAACGATACAATATGCCATTTAAAGCATCAATCATTATTTCCTTCTACAATAAAATAGATTGGCTAAAGCTAGTGCTTTCGGCTCTGGAAAGACAAACAGAAAAACAATTTGAAGTAATCATCGCTGACGATGGATCAAAGGAAAGCGTAGTAGAGGCCATTCATCGCTACATACAATCATCACCACTGTCTATTCAGCACATTTGGCATCCCGACACAGGCTTTCTAAAAACAACGATGCTAAACAAAGCCATTGTAGCTTCAAAAAGTGAGTACCTTATTTTCATTGATGGAGATTGTATCCCTCATAAAAACTTTATTGAAGATCACATAAGACTATCATCGCCCAAAGAAGTAATTATCGGTAGAAGAGTAAATCTTTCAGATTTAATCTCTCAAAAAATTACAACGGAGAGCATTAATAATGGTTTTTTAGAAGGAACCTTCCTCGTTAAACTGTTAGCCGACAGCATCATTAACAAATCGAAAGACGTTGAGAAAGGAATTCATATCCAATCCGAAAAGATTAACCGGGGTCTCGGGTCTTATGACAAAGGACTTCTCGGTTGTAATTTCTCTGTAAGCAAGCAGGTAATTCTTGATGTCAATGGATTTGATGAGCGCTACACTTCGCCTTGTGTTGGGGAGGATACAGAGATTGCTTATCGATTCATACAACATGGTCTTAAA
Source organism: Cyclobacteriaceae bacterium (assembly GCA_022842845.1). Taxonomy (GTDB): domain Bacteria; phylum Bacteroidota; class Bacteroidia; order Cytophagales; family Cyclobacteriaceae; genus Chryseotalea. The sequence goes on from JALHOT010000003.1 coordinate 347,027, forward strand.
CTCTTTATGCCAAAATTTGCCTTAGTACAATACCACTTATGGCATAAAAGAATAAGCCGTGCTCAAGAAGCGGAAAATCTTAAACTCTTTGAAGAAACAAAGACTCATCAATATGCCAGAACTCCGTATGGAATAGTGAAAGAGAAGTGATTTGATCACTTCTCTTTTTAACCTTCACAGTGCAGTTTCTATTTTCTGGCCATCAAACCCATCGATTGAACCATCTTGATAAATTCAATTCTGTATCCTTCATCGTCTTTTCCCCTGGCTCCTTTCGCTAAGTCAACAACCCTGTCGTAAGAATATTGATTGGCATATTCGGATTCCCTCAGTAACATACCAAAGGCTGCCACTGCTGCTGACCATCGGAAGTTATTGGAGGTATTGGCAAGTAATGTTTCCCTGTCTTTCAGCGAATGAACAATCAACTTACTTACTTCACCATCGGGTTGCTTGTATCTGAATTTTACAGTCATTAACTCATCTGACTGACTTGCCGTATTGGACAATGCCGGTTTTTGATACTTCAAGGGATCCACACTAAAGAAATCACTTTTAACACCCACGGGAATCACTTCATACAAAGCGGTTACCGTATGACCAGAGCCTAGCTCGCCCGCATCCTTCTTATCATTATTAAAATCCTCAGTCTTCAACATTCTGTTTTCATACCCAATCAAACGATAAGCACTTACTTTAGCAGGATTAAATTCTACTTGCAACTTTACATCTTTGGCTATAGTAAAAAGGGTTCCGCCAAATTCGTTTACTAACACTTTTTTGGCTTCTGTAATATTATCGATATAGGCATAGTTACCATTACCCTTATCCGCCAGAATTTCCATCTTGGAATCTTTATAATTGCCCATTCCAAAACCAAGCACTGTTAAGAAAACACCACTTTTTCTCTTCTGCTCAATTAACTGTTCCATGCTCTCATTACTGGATGCTCCCACGTTGAAATCACCATCGGTGGCTAAGATCACTCTGTTATTACCTTCTTTCTTAAAGTGTTGCTCCGCTACAGAATAGGCCAACTGTATACCTGCACCACCGGCTGTAGAACCCCCGGCTTGCAGTTTATCCAAAGCCGCAACAATCTTATTTTTCTCTTTACCTGATGTAGGTTCTAACACCAGACCTGCCGCCCCTGCATACACTACAATAGAAACATAATCTTGCGGACGCAGCTCATTCACCAGCATAGTAAAAGAAGATTTGAGCAGGGGCAATTTATTTACATCGCTCATAGAGCCAGACACATCAATTAAAAATACAAGATTAGAAGGAGGCAAGTTTTCTGTAGCAATGCTTTTGCCTTGCAATCCGATATGCACCAGCTTATGCTTTTCGTTCCAGGGGGCTGTAGAAATTTCTGTGATAATATTGAAGGGGTGCTCTGATGATGGTTGCGCATAGTCGTAATCAAAATAGTTGATCAATTCTTCAATACGCACAGCATCTTTAGGAGGCTGCTGACCATTGTTAATAAATCTACGCACATTACTATAAGAGGCTTCATCCACATCAATAGAAAAAGTTGACAAAGGATCTTTCAACGCATCTTTAAATACATTCTCGGAAACACCTTCATACTCCTCGGTATCTGGCACTGGCTGAACATAATCCTGATAAGGAATATGCATGCTTTGATGCATAGAGACTGGTGCTCCAGTTTCTTCCTTGCTTAAGCGTTTATTTGCTCTTCCGTAGCCGGTTACAACTACTTCACTCAACTGAGATACATCCAAACTCAGGGTCACATTCAAAATATCTAACTTACCAATCTTCACCTCCTTAGTCTGGAGACCGATAAAAGAAAATACCAGAGTGCCTCCACTTATCGGAACCTGAATAGTGTAATAACCTGCTACATTAGTAACAGTTCCTATCGAGGTGCCCTTGAGCACCACGTTTACACCGGGTAAAGCAGCACCATCTTCCACTGAAGTAACCAGGCCAGTGATCTCCCTGCTAGATTGCGCATGCAATACCGATAGGCAAAGCAAGGCCATGACGAGTGTGATTAATATTCGTTTCATAAACATTATTTTGTTGTTTTACTATGAGATGCAGAGATTCATAAAATTCCATACGGCATTTAATTTTTTTATACTTTAACGAATGCTTTTTGGCAAACCCATATCTGAATTAACTGATGCTGAGCTGGTTCACGCCTATAAAGACTCTCGGCAAAAGGAATTAGTGGGAGAGCTCTATAAGCGATACACTGGTTTGGTCTACGGGGTTTGTCTTAAATATTTAAAAGACAGAGAACAGGCTAAAGATGCGGTTATGCAAATTTTTGAAAAGCTGCTCACCTCGCTTTTAACACACGAAGTCAATCAATTCAAAAGCTGGCTATACGTTTCAGCCAGAAATCACTGCCTCATGCAGCTCAGAAGTACCAAAGGGAAAATACAGGTAGAAATTTCTGATGCGCTTATGGAAAGTCAGGAACCTGAGCATCTGAACAGTGAACTAGTATTAGAAGACAATCTTAGTAAATTAGAAAAGTGTATTGAAGCCTTAAATACGGAACAAAAGAGTTGTGTAGAACTGTTCTTTCTGCAAGAAAAATGCTATCAGGAAATATCGAACCATACAGGATATGATTTGCTTAAAGTGAAGAGCTATATCCAAAATGGCAAAAGAAATCTTAAAATATGTATGGAAAGAAATGACTGAGCGCTCAAACGATATTAAGCGATACTTACGGGGAGAAATGACTCCTGCAGAGCGACATGCCTTTGAGAAAAAAGCATTGTCTGATCCATTTTTGGCAGATGCTTTGGAAGGCTTGGAGCAACTCGATCAAAAAGATTTATCAAACGATCTTGAATTACTTCACAAGCAACTCGATCAAAAAACAAGCGATACTAATAACAAGGGGAATCGGTGGACTTGGGGACTTCGAATAGCTGCCGGCTTGTTACTCATTTTTATTGCCACATTCACCATCTGGAATTTACTTGATAATACACAAAAGCCGTCTCAATTAAGCAGTGAGGGAAGTACGAAAAGTACGCAAGCACCCCAATCGACTACACCTCTTAATATTGACAGTACATTATTAGAAAAGCCAAAAGAACAACTTGCACTGGCAGATCAAACAGAGGCAACACAAGGCACAACCTCATCAAGCAAAACGCGAGACTTAGCTACACCGCTTAGCAAAATAACCATAAATGAAGAAGTTGAAGAAGTAACAGAAGCCGACTTACCCACTATCAGCAAACCGGCTCCCATTAGCGAGGCCAATAATTCTGCAAGTGTAGAAAAGAAGGAACTTCCGGTAAGCCCGCTTATAAAAGCAGAAAAAGAAGAAGCTGTGTCTGATGTTTTCAAGACAGAAGAATTAGCCAAGCGAAGCGTCCAAAAATCTGATGCACGCAGTGCCGTGAGTTTTAGTGAGAGTAAGAACTCTAAGACAATTAGTGGCCGAATAGTATCGGCAGAAGATGGTTCAGCCCTTCCGGGCGTCAACATTTTGATTAAAGGGACAAGCACAGGAACAATAAGTGATGTAAACGGAAACTACACAATTCAAAATACAGATGCCTCCACTACCTTGGTATACTCTTTTATTGGTTTACAAAGCAAAGAAGTGCCTGTTGCTAATAACACTATGCTTGATGTAACCATGAACCTGGATGTATCACAATTGAGCGAAGTGGTGGTTACTGGCTATGGATACACCGAAAAAAGCGAGAGCACACCAACAGTAGATTTAGCACACCCAATTATGGGGAACCGGGCTTACAAGAAATATTTAGAGGAAAATCTTCGATATCCTGAACTAGCCTTAAAAAATAAAATTGAAGGAAGGGTTACAATCGAGTTCTTTGTTGAAATTGATGGACGCTTAACTGAACTCAACATTATTCGGGGCATTGGCGCAGGTTGTGATGAGGAGTTAATCAGACTTATCAAAGAGGGCCCAGGGTGGACACCTACTCAAAAAGATGGTATGCCTGTTCGCGATAAAGCGAGGGTTCGGTTAAAGTTTGAACTGCCAAAAGATTAAATTATCAAGTCATCCGCCTGGCGAATGACTTGATTCTAAATAGCTAAACCACTTTTCTTCTGATCAACTTTGCGTAAGTACGACTTACCGGGAACGTTTTTCCATTGTTCATCTTCACAATCATCCCACCGTTAAAATGCTTCTCTATTTCCTTTAAGCAGTTGATGTTAATGATGGTGCTTCTATGTACTCTGATAAAAATATCAGGATTGAGTATTTCTTCTAACTTACCAATGCCTGAAGAACTTACAAATTGATCATTCTTCGTGGTTAGTATGGTGTAGTCACCTGAAGCCTCCAGATGCTCAATCTCCTCTACCGGCAGATTGATGAGTTTCTCTGACTTCTGAACAAAAATGTGAGAGTCGTATGAAGTACGGTTCTCTGTCTTCATATTACGCAACAACTCACCTACATTATTTTGTTCTGTGTTCATGCGCGTAATGGCACGATCTACCGCCAGCTTGAAACGCTCATAATCAATAGGTTTTAGCAAATAATCAACAGCATTTTTTTCAAATGCTTTAATCGCATATTGATCATAGGCTGTAGTGAAAATCACAAAAGGATCGTGCGTGATTTCATCAAGTACATCAAAGCCATTCATACCGGGCATTTGCACATCTAAGAAAATGAGATCTGGCTTAAGTTCATCTATTTTATCAACAGCTTCTGTGCCTTTTGAGCATTCACCCATCAAAGTCAAATCTCCATGCTGCTCTAAAAATTCCTTCAAAAGTTCTCGTGCCAGGGGTTCATCATCAATGATCAAACAATTAATTTTCATACAGCTTTATTTAATTCTTCATTTATCATGTGGGTGCTCTTGTGTGCAATTTCTTCAGCTGGTATGTAAAAGCTAACAGAATATCCCAATTCGTTAGCGTGAATACGCAAAGCAGCACTCGGGCCAAAAATACTTCTGAGTCTTTGATCTGTATTAGCCAAACCTACGCCAGAGCCGGAATAGCTATCCATTACTTTTTTTGCTTTCGACCCCAATCCGTCATCTTTCACCTCAAAGTAAATCGTTCCTTCATCAGTTCGTTTAACGGTCAACACAATGGTTCCTCCTTCGTCCTTGGGAGCAATGCCATACTTCACGGAGTTCTCTACCAAAGGCTGTAATATCATAGGCGGAATGGAAACACCCATACAGGTAAAGTCAACATTTTTCACAAAACGTAAACGCTCGCCAAACCTGACTTGCTGTATACGCATGTAGTTATCAATAAAGTCAATTTCGTGTAACAACTTCACCATCTGATCACCATGCGAATCGAGCGCATACCTGAAAATATCTGATAGCTGTGTAATCACTTTTCGTGCCTGTTCCTTGCTAGATCCAACCAGTGTGTTAATCGAGTTAAGGGTGTTAAAGAGAAAATGGGGGTTGATTTGTGATTTTAACAAAGAAAGTTGCATTTCGCGATTTTTTAAAGTCAACTCACTTTTCTCCTGCTCCTTCTTTTGTACGTTATAGAAATACTGGATGATATAAAACACTGCCAGTGTAATGACATACTGATTATGAAAGTCAACACCTTCCCATTTTAATAAACCCAACAAATGTTCTTTCCAATGATCAAAGTAAACATAGCCCTCCACGTAATCTTGCAGGTAATAAGACAGCGATCCCATCATAAAAAAGTAAGCAGTAGTGCCTAAAATATGACCGATCACCTGCACATAAATACTAAACTTGAACAAAAAGCGTGCGTAGAGAAAAATAAAGATGATCAGTACGCACAAGGCCTCAAACAGGTAAAGCGCATTCCAAAAAATAAAGGCATGTGGGGTTTCAAACTCATACTGTAGAATGGTACTCACACCAAAATTGAGGGCATACCACAAACACAAAAGGACATAGGCCCTTTTCCAAATGGTCGGTATGTTTTCCAAAACGCTCAAGAAATTACAAATTGACACTAAAGTTACTGATCGAAAAGCAAACTCAGTTAAAGTTTTCAATTAGGCGATAAACGTTCAATTTTGGGGTTTATCTTACGTTAGGTTTGAAAAGGTGTCATCCTGAACGATCTTTAGCCTGAATTATTGAGATGAGAGGTTTCCTGATATTAATTGGCTTTATAAGTTACAGCTGGCTGAATGCCCAAACCATTACCCTTTCTGGCAAGATTCAAGATGCCTCTACCAAAGAAGTACTACAATTTGCTTCTGTCAGTATTAAAGGCAAATCTTTAGGCACTATTAGCAATCTTCAAGGCGACTTTGACTTCTATATACCCAATGAACTGCGCAACGAGATCTTGATCATCAGTATGTTGGGGTACAAAAGCTTTGAAGCACCCATATGGTCATTACTCGAAAACGGAGCGATCACCATAGAAATGCAACGATCCAGCACCTACTTGCAAGAAGTTATAGTGCGCGATTCTTTAAGTGGTGGAGATATACTGCGTATTGCACTCAACAGAGTTGATGAAAATTTGCCACAACAACCCTACTTATTGGATGGCTTCTATCGTGATATTAAACGTGTTGGTGGTACCTATATCTCGTTGATGGAAGCAGCTGTTCAAATTTATGATGAAGACTCCAGAGAGCCTCGCAACAAAAACAAACTAAAAGAACGCGTTAAACTATTAGAGATGCGCCAAAGTCTGGGTTATGAAAGTAAGTTCACTACCTATTTTGACCAGGATAATTTATTGGAAGATCTGCTGCTGAACAATAACATACGTTACCGACAAATTGATGCACGAGAAGAACTCTTTGCTGTGATGAATCGTGAAAAAGATTCTTTCTATAATGGTCATGAAATTTTTGTTGTGGCCTACATAGGTGAATACACTTTTAGGTTATATATAGACAAGCAAGATTACTCCATCATCCGCTTTGAGTATAAAACATCGCATCAATCATCTGATGTAATCAGTAAAAGAAAAGGTATGGAGGGACGTTTTATGGGAACTGATAAAGTGGTGGAGTTTAAGCGTTACGAAGGCAAAATGTATATCAGTTTCATGAAAATGAATTCAGCCATTCATTGGTATGACATACAAACCAAAGAGCTGAAGTTTGAAACTGAACTATTTCAACAACTACTGATTAATAAAATTGATACAAATCCAGCATTTCGCATTGGCGCCACCGAGAGTATGAAGCGTTATGGTTTACAGTTTCAGAATTTCAATTACAATAAAAAATTCTGGGACACCTATAACGTTATTAAGCGAACACCCCTCGACACTCAAATCATAGCAGATCTGGAGAAAGCAGGCCCCCTCGAAAAACAATTTCAGGATAACTAAGTGCGTGCGCTTATTGAAGCTTTGCTAAAGCCTCTTTCATTCTTTGCATAGCATTTCGCAGGTCGCTCTCAGAAGCTGCATACGACAAACGCACACAATTTTCATCACCAAAGGCTCCACCCGATACCAATGAAACATGTGCCTTCTCTAAAAGATAGATGCAGAGATCATCAGCATTTTTTACAGTAGTTGTGCCGTCTGATTTGCCAAAGAATGAACTAACATCGGGGAAGAAGTAAAAAGCTCCTTGTGGGTAATTAGACTTTACGCCTGGAATTTCCTTTAATAAATTGTAAACAATATCTCTTCGTATACGATATTCCTCCACCATTTTTTTGGTAGGTGTAATATCGCCAATGGTTGCTGCCAAGGCAGCGCGCTGTGCAATAGAGCAGTTAGCTGAAGTAATCTGTCCTTGAACTTTATTACAGCCATCTGCGATCCACTTAGGAGCCGCAATATAACCAACACGCCAGCCTGTCATGGCAAAGCCTTTTGCAAAACCATTAACCGTAATGGTACGATCAAACATACCCGGGAAAGAAGCTATACTGGTCTGCTCTCCGCTAAAATCTATGTGCTCGTAAATTTCATCAGAGATCACCAATAAGTTTTCGTGTTTTAAAACCACGTTGGCGATGTCTTGCAATTCTTTCTTTGTGAAAACAGAGCCAGTAGGGTTACAAGGAGAAGAGAATATTACCGCTTTCGTTTTTGATGTAATGGCCTTTTCCAACTGAGCGGCCGTGACCTTAAAATCGTTTTCGATAGTGCCCCTTACCAATACTGGCGTACCTTCTGCAAGGCGTACCAAGGCATCGTAACTAACCCAATAAGGAGAGAATACGATCACTTCATCGCCAGGATTCAGTAACGCAATCATGGTATTGGCTATCGATTGCTTGGCCCCGTTTGAAACAACAATGTTTTCTGCTTTATAGGGCACATTATTTTCTTTTTGATATTTAGCTGCCAACGCTTCGCGCAGGTCTTGGTAGCCGGCTACCGGAGGGTATGAAAAATATCGTCCGTCATCGATCGCTTGCTTCGCTGCTTCACAAATGTGGGCAGGCGTTTTAAAGTCTGGCTCACCAAGACTTAAATTAATCACATCAATGCCTCTTGATTTAAACTCACGGGCTTTAGCGGCCATGGCAAGTGTTGCAGATTCCTGAATAGCTTCTATGCGGTTGGACAGTTTTTTCATAGGTAAAATTGAAGGGGGAAGTTAGAGCAAAGAAGGGGGAAGAAAAAATATTAATCAGCTAAAAAGTGTTCTGCCCGATATGCTTCTTCCCAGGGTAATTTCGTCTGCATACTCCAGGTCTCCACCAATGGGTACACCACGTGAGATCACGCTAATTTTTACAGGTAGTTCTTTAATCTTTTTATGTATGTAGAAGGAGGTGGTGTCCCCTTCCATGGTTGGGCTCAGGGCAAGAATTACTTCTTTGGTTTCTTCTGCGTTTTGTGTGATGCGTGTAACAAGGCTTTCAATTTTCAATTCTGATGGACCAATACCATTAATAGGCGATATAACGCCACCTAAAACGTGATACAAACCATTATACTGCGCTGTGTTTTCAATGGCCATCACATCTTTGGTGTCTTCTACTACGCATATAATAGACCGATCACGTCTGTGGCTCTGGCAAATGGAGCAAGTGCCGGCATCAGAAATATTATGACACTTAGTGCAGAATTTAATATTGGCACGAAGGCTAGCCAGCGCCTCCGTCAGTGCAAAGGTACTTTCAGGTTTTTCCTTTACTAAATGAAGCACCAGGCGCAAGGCCGTTTTTTTTCCTATGCCTGGCAGCTTGGATACCTGGTTTACGGCTTCTTCAATAAGTTTGGAGGGAAAATCCATCAGCTGGAAAATTCAGGAATAACACCGCTAAGATATAACAATGCTTTATAGGATTTTAGCATCGATGCCTGCCTCACAAATAGCATCGCGGTAAGGCTTTAAAAATTCGAATGTGCCGGTTTTAACGGTGCACCTGCCTTTGTGGTGAATAAGCCAGGTGCATTGCTCCGCCTGCTCCGGGGTGTGTTTACAAACTTTAATCAGCGTACGAATTACATGATCGAAGGTGTTGAAATCATCATTGAAAACAACCAAGTCCATGATCTCGGTGGTTTCAATAACCTCCAACAGGTCCACTTCTTCTTCCGTCAATACATTGGGCTTCATACTACAAAAGTAACAACAAAGCTATTAACAATTAAAATCGGATTTGGATTTACCCTTTTTTACTAATTGTTTCGAAAAAATTTGACTATGACTCCAGGTTTGGTAGCCGGCATAATGGCTTTGTATTTTTTAGTATTGATTGGCATTTCGCTGATTACCTCCAAAGGTGCCGATACAACAACTTTTTTTACCGCCAATCGACAGTCGCCCTGGTACCTGGTGGCCTTCGGCATGATTGGTGCCAGTTTATCGGGAGTTACGTTTATCTCTGTGCCCGGCAATGTGGGTAAAATTGGCTTTGGCTATTTTCAAATTGTGCTTGGCTACCTGGTGGGTTATTGGGTGATCATGTTCGTACTCATGCCCCTTTACTACCGCCTCAACCTGATTTCTATTTACAGCTATTTAGAGCAGCGTTTTGATCAGTATGCTTATAAAACAGGCGCTTTTTTCTTTCTTATTTCCCGCACCATCGGTTCCTCCCTCAGACTCTACCTGGCGGCCACTGTTTTGCAACTCTTTCTCTTTGATGCCTGGGGTGTACCCTTTGCCCTGACTGTCGCTACTACTATTGTATTAATATGGCTATACACTTTTAAAGGTGGCATTAAAACCATTGTATGGACAGATACTTTTCAAACACTTTTTCTGATATCAGCGGTTGTTATTTGTGTTTACATTATTGCCGATCGCATGGGGCTAACTTTCAGTAGCATGATAGCCCTCATCGAAGAGAGTAATTACTCTAGAATTTTCTATTTCGATGACGTGAACAGCACGCTTTTCTTTCCAAAACAATTTCTGGGGGGTGCTTTCATTGCCATTACCATGACGGGCATGGATCAGGAGATTATGCAGAAAAACTTAACCTGCAAAAATATAGGCGAAGCACAAAAGAATATGTTCTGGTTCAGCCTTACGTTGGTGGTTGTTAACCTCTTGTTCTTGACACTGGGTGCTTTGTTGTATTTGTATAGCGCCTCCAAAGGCATAAGCATTCCGCTTGCTTCAGACGAACTGTTTCCGCGCCTGGCCTTAACCGAGTTTGGCCTTGTGGCTGGCATTTTCTTTTTACTGGGTATTATAGCTTCCTCTTATGCCAGTGCCGATTCTGCATTGGCAGGTCTTACTACTTCATTTTGTATTGACTTTTTGAATTTTAAGGATAAGCCTGAAACACAAAAAAAACGAGAGAAGTTTATCGTCCATGTTGGCTTCTCAGTAGTGTTTTTAATCATCATTTTAGTCTTTAAAGAAATTAATGAGCGCTCCGTTATTGACGCAGTACTGAATGTGGCTGGTTATACTTATGGCCCACTGTTAGGGCTTTTTGCCTTTGGGCTTTCCAACAAGCGAATACTGAGAGGCAAGCTTGTTCCGCTCATTTGTGTGCTTTCACCAGCGCTGTCTTACCTGATTAGTTCAAACGCTGAGTACATGCTTGGCGGTTACAAGTTTGGTATTGAAATCCTGATTGTTAACGGTCTTCTCACATTTGGTGGCTTGTGGCTTATCTCTAACCGTGCTAAAGAAACAGCGAAAGCATCATAAAAGACGAAAGGCCGCTCTTTCGAAGCGACCTCTCTCGATTAAAACCAACTTCACGTATCGTTCAAGCCATTGTTTACCCTAACTATGCAAGATTACTTGCACGCAACCTTTAAGGCTAATGATGTGCCATGTAGGAAAAACGCCTTTTTGAACGAATTTTGATGCTGAGTTTTAAAAAATATCCTGTTTTGGGAAAAGACTTCCTGAAAATAAGACTCAAAGTTCCTGGGCTGGATCCCAAAATCGCTCAGCAAAATCCTGAACCTTGTCTTTTACAATCGTATGACCCTCTTTCTCCAGTAATTTTTGCATAGTGTTTGGTGTCTTAAAATGATGCTTGCCGGTAAGCAGGCCGTTGCGATTTAACACTCTATGGGCTGGCACTCCTTTAGGTGCTCCATGCATGGCCCAACCCACCATACGGGCACTCATTTTAGTACCCAAATAGTTTGCAATGGCACCATAACTGGTCACCCTTCCCTTTGGAATAAGCTTCACCACTTCATATACATCCTCGAAGAAATTGTACCCTTGTGGTTTCTTTTGCTTTTGTTGGCTTTTCATACGAATACATCTTACTAAATTTACGCTTCATTTTAAACCTTATCCAAAGCCTTGAATAAACTAAGCTTCGTTTTGGTCTTAACGCTCCTGTCACGCCTGTGTCTGGCGCAGGGTTACGATTGGGTTTTCCCTGAATCAGAGAAATGGACTTTCATCAATGAAGGGCAAGAGCTGGCCTTTTCTATTAAAACAACTTCTTCTCTACCAACGCGCTTTTCCTTAGAGAGTGCGCAAGAGTTAAATATTCAGTTTGATTCGCTCGGTAATTTCAAATGGCTTCCCTCCTATGAACTGGTAGATCGCATCGCAAAAACAAAAGAAATAACGGTAGTTTTCCAGGCTTCCATTGCTGACGGTCAGCGCTTAAGAAAAGCAATAACCTTCACCATCACCCATAGCAACCGACCGCCTGTAGTAGAGGAGCTGCCCGCATTCTATGTCAAGCAAGCCTCCAATAATACTTACCAAATTTCTGGTGATTACGCCTATGATCCTGATGGTGACCCTATTGTTTTTAAAGCCATCCCCTCACAAATGCCAGAGGAGTCATCCTTAACTTCACAAGGACAGTTCCTATGGAAGCCATCCCGGGGACAGTTCAATGCACTGAAAACAAATCCGCTTTTTGTCGAGTTCATTGCCCAAGACCAGCCTGAAAAAGCCGAAATAAAAGGTCGTTTAAAAATTGCGCAAACCCAGCAAGACCTGCCACCAGAGCTTTTGATTGTACCCGGTGATTCTCTCTTTACTATTAAAGAAGATGAGACACTGAATTTGAAAATTTACATATCAGATCCTAATGGCGATGATAATATCCGCAATGCAGGATTTTTAACGAAAGATTTACGCGTACCTGAAAACTGCCTGAAAGAAAATACGCCACTTCAGTACGAGTTTACATGGACACCCGGCTATGATTTTGTAGAAGATGTAGAAAAACAATTAATCAACGAGATTACTTTTTTCACGCTCGACAAGTCAAACAATCGTTCACAACGCAAGATACGTGTGCGCATTAACGACACCGAAAACATGGTGCAGAAGGATGCCCTGCAGTTTCAAAAATACTTTACCAATCTGGTTTCTGCTATGCAGCTCATTAACCTGCTGGACGAAAACCAGAAACAGCTTAACCAGGATTATAAAAAGGCAAGAAAGGGAAAAAAGAACCGTTCCATTATTAACGCTACTTTAGGTGGTGTTACGGGTTTATCGCCACTGGCACTGGATCCAGACAATTCAAAAATTGTTTCTGGTGTAGGTGGTACTACCGTACTAACCCTTGGCACCCTTGAAGCTACCGAGGTGATTGGCCGCTCGAAAGAAGCGATTCTAGAAAAAATTAAGATAGACATAGAAATTAGAAACAAAGTGCAGACTGCTGGTGATGAATTTGCGAAGAAATATGCCCTGAAATCAGCCCGCAGAAATCCAGAGTTTGAAAAAGATATTGACAAGCTACGCACAGCCATGAACGACCAGAAACTGGTGCTCCTGGAGATAGATGCTTTCCAAAAAAACCAGCCAAAAGTAGACACGCAGGCCTTGCGGAAAGTCTTTATTGATTTTAGTGAGGAGTAAGTCCAGAATCTTTCATTTCGATTTGGCTAGATTCAATTGAACATTTACCTTTGCAGTCCTTAAAAATCGGTGAACCGACCGTTTTTCTTGATTCGTCAGGAAAAATTCACAGAGGAGTGGTAGAGCGGTTTATTGCACCGGTCTTGAAAACCGGAGACTGTAACAGGTCCGGGGGTTCGAATCCCTCCTCCTCTGCGTAGTACTCATCAATCAAAGTCAAAACCCCGAATTCTCTATGAATTCGGGGTTTTTTCGTTTTATCTCCTTCCAAAATATTCAAAGTCGCTCATTCCCTAGGTGCCAGTAAAGGTGCCAGCAACTTGTTTACAAGTTACTGGCACCGAATTGGCGAAATCAGCCTGATAATCAACGTGTTCGAGAGCAGACCGCCTTTCAAACATCTTGAATCAGGCACTAAGACAAACCAACTTTAACCAAAACTTAGGTGCCATGAGCCACACGATTTCAGTCCTCTTCTACGCGCGAAAGTCGCGCTCCACAACCCAGGGTTTAATTCCAATTTACATGCGCGTGACACTTGGAGGTGAACGCTTTGAGGTGACTACTAAAGTTTACATCCGGGAAGAGCAGTGGTCTACGGAAGCCGGGAAGATGAAAGGCAACTCCGAAGAAGCTAAAAGAACCAATTCTTTACTGGATGCGATGCGCGTTCGGGCTTTTGACTACCAGCGCGAAATACTGAATGAAGGGAAGCCCCTTACCATGGACACCTTCAAGGTTAAATGGTTGGATATCGTAACCGAACGCCCTCGGATGCTACTCGAGATCTTCGAGCACCACAACAAACAGATGAAAGAGTTAGTAGGTAAAGAGTTCTCCCCCCTTACCTATGAACGATACAAAACCTCCAAGAGTCACACTCATGACTTCCTAAAATGGAAATACAACATCAACGACATGAACATCAACGACCTCAACTTCGAGTTTATCACCGATTATGAATTCTGGCTCAAGTCTGAAAGGAAGTGTGATCACAATACCTCCATGAAGTATTTGTCCAACTTTAAAAAGATCGTGAACATCTGTTTGAAGAATGGATGGCTTCCGCGCAATCCCTTCCTGGGTTATAAAATGACCAAGCGCGAAATTGAACGGCCTTACCTATCGCAGGAAGAACTATCTGCAATCAGTGCTAAAACTTTCCAGGCTGCGCGAATCAACCAAGTGCGCGACATCTTTCTTTTCTGCTGTTACACGGGGCTCGCTTATGCTGATGTAAAGAAATTGACCCGTTCAGAAATTGCCACCGGCATTGATGGTGAAAAATGGATCTTCACCCATCGCCAAAAAACAGAGTCAGCTACCCGCCTGCCTTTGTTGCCTCCAGCTCAGGAAATTTTGGACCGCTACAAGGAGCATGTACAGTGTATCAACAACGGTCTTTTGCTTCCCGTGCTAAGCAATCAGAAAATGAACACCTACCTAAAAGAGATTGCTGATGCCTGTAACATCATCAAGAAAATGACCATGCACACAGCGCGCCACACCTTTGCCACCACGGTAACACTTACAAACGGGGTACCCATCGAAACCGTTAGTAAGCTATTGGGCCATAAGAACTTAAAAACAACGCAACACTACGCGAAAATACTCGACCTTAAAGTCAGTCAGGATATGAGCATGCTTCGTTCGAAGTTCACCGTGACAAGAATTGAGAAAACAGAAACAGGCACTTGAATGAATTAACTCAAGTATACTTGCCGATTTTATCGGCAAGTCATCGTCACTTCATTCAATATTAAAGGCAGTATCACATACAATTTGATTGGTAATAAATTGTTTTACTATCTTTCAACTGCACTCGTTAGAATAGACCCTTTAATTACTACTTGAATGAAGTTTGAACTTGAATTCCTAGATGAATTCATAAAGAAGGAATGTCAAAAGAGCAAAAAATCACCCTCCAACGCTACGGTACCGGATTTCCAGAAGAAGCAACTGCTTATTGAAGAGGAGGTCGACCGTATCAAAAAGAGTTTTACTACGCACCTATTAGATGCTGCCGATGAAAGTCGCTTCGAGCTTTTCATTCAGCATCACCAGGCCTACATTATTCAATTGGCAAATAAGGTTTCAACGGCCATCGATAAAGAAGAGTCTCTGCGCTTAACTCACATTTCCCCTGGCCCTAATCGACTCAATCTATGTAAGCTCCTGCTCATAGGCCTGGAAGAACTGCTAAACCATATTGAGAATTACTTTTCGAAGTACTTCGACCAAGACCAGAAAATACCGGATACCTACGCGCTAATTTCTATCAAAGAGTTCGAGGAAAAGCTAGAAGTCCTTAGCTCCATTTCCTTGGAACAAAAGCTTGATAAAAAATTGAGTGAATTGGTTTTGTATCCCATACGAGAATTTGTAACAAAGGAGGAGAAGCAAACCATAACCTTCAGGCGCCTCATCTACATGAAATACCTGGCGAAAGAACTGGTAAGGTTATCCGAATCACAAGAAAAAAAGAGTTTTACACAGGCTGTTTACGAACATCTCTTCTACTTAAACTTTAATAGCTTCCATGTTCTTCAATATGCAACAGGAAGGATTAGACAAGAGATCGAGGTACTACCTTCCATTACCGCTCAGTTGGAACATCTATCGCTCACGCTAAAAGAATTAAGCCAAGCGCAAGTAAAGCCTTATTTTGCCCTGAAGGCAAAACGTGAATCACTCAAGGATATGCTCTCCACCTGGTTAGAAGCTGAAATCCATTTTATTGAAAAGAAGCGCCAGCTAACCCTTATGATCCCTCCCGGTGGCGTGCGCATCGAAAATTTGAATGACTTCAAAGTAAAGACTGCTCTATCAGTATCACAGCTGGCTTACTCCATTCGTTTACTAAAAGATGCGGGCATCATTACCAATGAAAACAAAGCTGAACTCATTCGCTTCTTTTCAAAGTACTTCAGTTCTGCCCACAACGAAAACATTTCTCAGGAAAGCTTCCGGAGCAAATTCTTTGGATATGAAAGGTCGGCAGTCACACATATTCAGGGGGTGCTTACCAAATTAATGGCGCATACCAAAAGAGATGAATGAGTTTACTCTTTGAGTAGTTGTGTAAGCCCTTTTGAATTTAATAGCTCTATCAATTCCGTGATGGTATGATAGCTAAGCTTCTTTTCATTTACTAAAGTGTCAGCATCAAAGGCTAAGGCATCCTCTAGGGTAATAAAACCCGCACGCAGAAATTCAAGTCGAAAGTTTTCACTTACGCTGAAATCATCAATGGGTAGATGTAGAATCGTATGGTCCTGCTCACTGGGCATATGAGGAAAACCGATGTGGTCAATTTAAGTTATCACAATGTTGGAAATTCCTGACAAATGGATAAGCAATACTTGACAAATGTCAGACAGGCGGGATGAGTGGACGATAGAACCGACAGTATCAAATATTTTTTTTCTCTGATTGTCAATTCATTAGCAGGGGTACCGGTACCCCTGTGACTGGTTTCGCTAAGTCATTACAAATTCCTTTGAGCCATAACAAAACCACTTAAAAGTTATGGCAGTAGAAATCATCACGAAAGAAGATCTGAGAAACTTCCGAATAGAGTTACTCAACGATCTCAAGCAAACACTTTCTCACCACCTTCCTGAAAAACCGAAACAGTGGCTCAAAAGCCAGGAAGTAAGAAGGATTTTAAAAATCTCTCCCGGTACACTTCAAAATCTACGCATCAACAGCACCCTCCGCTTTACAAAGATTGGTGGCATCATTTATTACAGCTACGAAGACATCGAAACTTTACTTGAGTCAGGTATTCAAAGTAAAGTTGTGAAGGCATGAATTACATCAGACATCTTGCCGGGTTCTTTGATCGTGTTGCCAAAGACGACCGGCTCGGGCCGCTTCATATAAGCATGTATGTTTCGCTTTTTCAATTCTGGAATGCAAGTCGCTTCAAAAATCCCATTTCCATTTCCAGAAGCGAGCTCATGCGCGTGAGCAAGATTTGCTCAAAAGCTACTTATCACAAATGTATAAAGGAGCTGAATGAATATGGCTATTTACACTACCAGCCTTCATTCAATCCTATCCGCGGAAGCTTGGTTTACTTGTTCAATTTCGAATCAGCTGACGAACAACTTAACGAACGCTGGCATACTAAAGCCGAAACAGCTTCCGGTCTGGTAGAGGAGCCATACATAAACAAGACAAACACTATAAACAACAAACAAGCTAAAGAGCAAGCACATGAGAATACTAGTTCAGATTTTGATGGAACCAACCCGCAAGAGAAAAAGCCTATCGCCCGCAGCCGTGGCGAAGGCCGAAAAACTAAGCCGGGGGGCGCGTCAATGCCATTGCCAGCTTCAGTCAATGAAGTGCACTCGTTTTTCGAAAAAGAAAAAAGTACAAAGCACGAAGCGGAAAAATTCTACAACTACTTCCAAAGCAACGGCTGGAAAGTAGGCGGCCGGGCTCCGATGAAAGACTGGCAAGCTGCAGCGCGCAACTGGCTTTTGAATTCTCAAAAATACGAAACCAAAAAGCCTTCACTTCATGCAACAACCGCAAAAGATTATGCAGAGCCACTCTAATGCACGCTCAACATTGGAGGGCGGCATAAAGGGAGAAGGGTTCAAATGGTGTATATCTTTCTTAGAGAAAAGAGGTAAAGAGCTATACGGTGGAAAATTCAGGATCCATGAAGAGGATCATGAAGTCATTTTCAAGTTGATCGTCTACTTCATTGGAGATAAATCAAACGCTGAAAAACTTAGCATCGAATTGCAAAAAGGTATCCTTCTCACCGGCCCCATAGGCTGCGGCAAAACTTCATTGATGAACCTCATGCGATTTGTCCCTCCACCGGAGCGCAACCACATCATGAAGCCATGCCGTGATGTGAGCTTTGAATTTATCCAGGAGGGTTATGAAGTAATCTGGCGTTATAGTCGAATGTCGTTCAAAAACAGGCATCCAAAAATCTACTGTTTTGATGACTTGGGGACGGAACAATCCTTGAAGTATTTTGGTAATGAATGCAATGTTTTGAGTGAGATCCTCCTAAGTCGCTACGATTATTTTATTTCGCAAGGGATGATAACGCATCTAACTACCAATCTCTTGGCTGGTGAGATTGAGACTACTTATGGCAACCGTATTCGCTCACGATTAAGGGAAATGTTCAACCTAATTCCAATGCATTCAACCGATAAAAGGAAATAGAAATTCCATCTATCTTTTAATTAATTCCTTTATGTCAGCAACAATTCGTTTCTGTGCGTTTTCAATTAATTCTAATAGGAAATTCAGCTTATCTTCCTCGTCTAACTGTTGGTACTGATGGTAAAGACGAGGTTCATCTTTCACAGTTAGATCTTCTTCGATTTCCAATCCAAACCACTTAAAAGTTTTATAAACATGGGAATCAGAACTCACAGAAAAGGAAATACGCTGACCAAGTGTTTTTGGCGACTCAATTCCAATTTCGGAAAACAACTCAATTTCTTTATTTCCAGCCCCTATTAATACAAAGAGGCACTTAACATTTTTATGTTTGTTACTTATGCTCTGTGCCAGTGTGTAAAATTGTTCTAAGAACCTGTAACGATTCTGCACGCTACAATTTATGTGGATCAAAAGCATGGGATTTCCTGAAGCTTGAATAACGTAGTCCATTTCCGAAAATCCGGGCTTCTGAAAAAACACCGATGCCTTATGAAAATTTAAATTACACTTTTCAGTTGTTGTTTGGAGCACTTCAAGGAAGTACGGTTCAATAATTTCTTTAAGAAAACTGTCAATGCTTGTCATAATGATTCAAGGATTTCTGAAAATTGCCTCTTTTGCAAAATTATTACCTCACTATGACAAAACAGGGCAGTCAAGAAACAAGAATGAGACCTTTGTTTATCTATTTACATTCCAATTTCCTCAGGATAATAAATCCAACCTTCTTTTCGCACCACTTCTTTGTCTATCTGGTGGGTTGCTCTTTTTTGAGGAATCACTTTACTGATTTCCGGTAATCCTGCTTCTTTACCCAGCAGAAAGCTTAGCCCTAAAAGAGAACAAATGAAAGCATCTGCCTTATCTGTCTTTTTTTCATTGCTGTCATCTGTTGTGTAGTACTCGAGGGCTGTACCTAGTTGTTCGTCAAATTGTTTGTCAAGCCCCCCAATCATCATTTCTAATATTCTCTTTTTACTGGTTCTTATTTTATTGAACCGGTTTAATTCGTCATTCGAAGCACTCTTTTTTGGATTGTCTGTTCTAAAAATACCAGGATAGACCTCTATTACATTGTTTTTGTTCATAGAATCATAGTCATGAAAAGGATAAATTTTAAAACTATTCTTCAGTAACCGTGTCATGTTTAAGGCTAATGTCAAATTGTTTGTCAGCTTATCAAATGAAGGTGAAATTGGTGTCTTTTTTAGGATACTCTTTATGTGCATATCGGTTTCTCTAAAAGCCAATCGGTTTTCGAAAGAACCCTTTTCTACATCAGGAATAAACACTTCATTTCCGTTGATCAAATTCGTAAACTCTACTGGCAGTCCCAACGGGGCATCTATCGCCAAGATGAATTGCTTATAATCATCTTTGATGACAGTTTCGATAAAATATGGTATACCTTTTTGGTCAAAAACCTTCTTTAAGATCTCAGGTTTTGACATGGTAATTTTTTCACCATCATACTCCAGCTTACAAATGGCATTCTTTTCTCCATGCCAGCCACCAACGTCCCATCCTATTGATATTACTTTTTTTGTCATTCCTGTATATAATTATACGTTTTGAAACATCTTTTCCAGCTTATTCTTTCTTTCCTCAAAAAGCGGCATGGGTACTTCAAGAGTCTCGATTTTCCTCCGCAATAGCTGTCGCAAATAAACGGACATGGAGAAAAAAGTGAGAGTCTCAAATGATCCTGAGCATGCAATAGTAAAAATTGGAGTTACTTCTTTCTGGGAGTTGCTTAAGATAGGAAACCAATAGCAAACCAGCGGCTGTATTTTGTCTGATGTCAAATTAGCCATCGATGGTGTTTTCATTACCTTCAATACTTTGGCCACTTTTTCATCATTAAATTTCTGCTGTTGACTATCCCATTGCTCATAAAATCTGTTATGTGCATATCTTATTAATTCTTCGTCTGTTGAATTCAATGGTATGGCTTGTCCTCCAAGTGAATGTGAGCACCAGTTCTTTATTTCAGTCTGGTAATAGGTAGTGGAATTATTCTTATTAACCTTTATCCATCGATCAAGCCATTTACCTTTTCTTTTACCCTCCGTAGGTTTTTCTGGAAGGATCTCTACCTGACAATTATCATTTTCGAGGTAATGATTTAGTAAACCTGCGGCCAACTCTTCTCCAAGTAGTCCGGAAATGGATGATGCATGTTTACCATCTAATGCGTCTTTATGATCGAAGAATTCGACTATATTCTTAATATTCAGCTTTGTCATTTCTCTAGATTAAATTGATTACCAATTATTATTTCTCGTTAAGTGCACCACCGGCTTTTAGTGCACTCTCAACCATGCTATTCAACTTCTCTAAGATCCTTACCATCGCCAACGTGTCGAGTTTGCAGTAGGCAAGCAAATCACTGCGTTGTTGTGCAATCACTTCAGGCTCTTGATATCTCAATTGGGAATATGTCAGACTCGCGGTGCCGCCTTCCCGTATATTCAAGCTCGTATAGCTCAGTTCTGGTACAAGCGTTGGCAAAACCACCTTAATAGAGTAGCCACCATTGAAGGCCTGGTGGTAGTACCAACGCTTCTGAAAAGGATACATGAGATCTACCATGCGTTCTTGTATAGAGGTCAAAGCTTGCTTGCTATCCGGAAATGCCTCGGCTAATTCACGCATTCTCGTTTTCTCAAAGGCTACTTGATAGCATACAATAGAACCGGAGTCCTCCAATAGTTTAATCAATTGGTCCTTTAACTCTTCCCTAGGATCATTAATACCGTCCCCTAAAAATTCATAGTGCTCCAATTCTGCCTCTGGACTTCGTTTAACATGCAAAGAAAATTGAAACGGCAACTGTTGATAAGGGCGTGTTCCTTCAAATTCCGGAATACCCGGCATGAAGGTTTCAAAGTCAAGAAAGAACATGGGGTATGGAAACGTAGAAATATATTCCTTGATCGGTTCAGCTTCAAGTCGCTCACCGCCTGATCGATAAAACTCAAGCTGCAACGCTGGAACAGTTGGGAGCTCGTAATCCGCTGGGATTTCATCCAAATGCTTAAACCCTTCTGCATAAAGCTTAAAGCCCGCTCCTTTGCGCAGCTCAAACACCGAGTTCTTGCTCGGAATATGTGCCCAGCAATGCTCCGTAAAATCACACGCATATGGATCGTAACAATGTCTGCCTATATCAATAAGCGGTGCATCTGACAGTTCAAGAACCCCTTTTAGTTCTTTGATTTTATTCGCTACAAAATCTTGCTCGGCCAAAACTCCCTTCAAAATGGATTCATGTAAAAACAGTTGAGCAACATCGATCTCACCTTGTCTCACATAATCTTTATTTAAGTGAGTAATGGAAATGTCGGCCATCGGTAGCCCGCTATTTGTAATTATATAGTATTGAAGGGCGGCATCCTTAACATGCTGCTCTTTAACAGAAAGTCCGCTCTTCACTTCATAGCCGTACCATTGCTCACCCCTCTTCACCAAAATATCCAGTGCGCACATTACGCCCTCAAACTGAAAGGCGGCTTCATAAATAATGGTCTCACCGGCTTCAATAAACTTTTGAGTTTGTTCGATGGCCTTCTGATAGGAGAAGGAATCGGGCGGAGTTGCATCAACTCCTCCGTCAAATAATTTACGGGCAAGGTCACCCACGAAAATACCCGCATTGAAAACGGATTGCTGAAATTCATCTTCCGGATTTCTTAGGTCATCGCGAAATTTATGTAGGTACAAACGCTTAGGGCATTGGCACCCATACATAAACGTGGTTTTGGAAAGCTTGTGATTAGTTGCCATAGTCATCAATTAAGCGCATAAAGATTTCACATCGCTGTCCGCATACTTTTTGGCCAGCTCCTTAAGTTTAGTTCGATAGTAGCAGTGCTCAAAGACACTAATATCATCTTCCAAATGCAAATCAGAGTGCTCTTGAACGAAAGAAGTTATCTCAGTTCTATTCATTTCTCGCTTGTCACTCAAATAATCGGCCATTAACACTAACAATGACTTGTATTGCATTAGCAAATTGTTGGCGTTTTCGGATGCGGCTGTTAGTATAGCCTCCATTTCTTGCGTTGTTCGTTCCTCACTAAAGAGGGCATCGTTGGTGAAGTCCGAACGCACTTTATATCTGCCCATACCGGTTCCCATACCCAGCTCCCGTACCATTTGACTCGCAAGCCGTGTGGCTTCCTCTAAATCATTGCTCGGACCATCCGTTATATGGTTCCGATCAAAAAGAAGCGCTTCAGCAGCCAATCCACTCAATAATACCGTGATTTTGTTAATCATATCGGCTTGTGAGGTTACACCATTCTTATTTTGAGTGAGTGTAAATCCTCCAAGCATGGAATCAGTTGAATGCGCTAGTATTTTTTCAGGTGCGTAGTGAAAGAGTGCCATATGAACAATGGCATGGCCTGCCTCATGCACGGCAATAACAGCCTGTTTGTCATCTTTCTTGACCATTCTCAATTGGCGCATCGGAAGCTCCAAGTATTCAGACAGTAGTAACGTTTCCTTCCCCCTCCAATGACAGGAGGCTATCAACTGATCGTTCTGAAAAGTCATTGCAATACCATCACATTTTACTTTTTTCAGAAGCACACTGGTAATAATCTTTGGCAATTGAGATTCGATTAAATTCTGAATGGTGCTGTATAACGGTCGTGTACCCTGTGTAGGCAAAACACCTTCCTGATACAACATCTCTTCAACGCTCTCATCAAAGGTCAATGCTATTCCTAAGCCAGTAGCTGCGTTGTCCTGAATTCTTTTCAGCGCCTGCCGGATGAGCGCCTTATAACTTTCATTACTAAATGCTGGGTAAATAATATGATTGTTACCGAGGCGAGACAACTGCTCGGGTCTGAATCGTTCAAGAAGGGCGCGTTTAATATCAGGAAGCTTTATGGAAAGCGAGTTTCGATAGAACATATCAGCATCCAGATCAGTAGAAATGTTCTTACTCATGGTGTAGGCCGAATCCAGATTTCCTAACACAAACACAAGCGACTTAGAGCAGTCTATTGTTTTGGGAGCAATGGATTCCTCATATAGACTTCGCAAAAAGGTAATGGTTTGTGGTCCGTTCAGTCTTTTCAATTCCTCCCATAAGACAAGATTGGTAGCAAATCGTTTGGGGAGTAATTCGAGAATTGTACTATACAGACTGAGCGGCACAAACTGGTCGTGGTCCTCATCCATTTTGAATTTTTCCAGGTCTGACTTGCTGGCTGTCGAACTGATCAGCCCTCTACTAAAAATTTTATAGTAAACCGGTAATCCATCTTTAATACGACCATCCTCAACTACCACACCCAGAAACAATACCTCCCGAAGTTTAGCAATCGCTTCATTCAATTCAACTTGACCATATTCATAGCTCGAAACAGAAAACTTTCCACTGTCTAATATTTCCCAAATCATACGTGCCGAAGGGCGATCCAATTCTTCTCCATTACGAGTAACGGTCTTAGCATGCTGAAATTCATCCATCACAATAACCAAAGGTCGACCCTCATTGGCCTCTGAGATCTCACGCACACTATTTTGAAACGACCAGCTTTCGGACATAGAGCTACCCAAATCAAATTGAATCATTCGTTGATTGAACTGAATGAGTTCACAAAACCGCTTCACCAAGCTGCTCTTGCCTACACCCGTCATGCCCCACAGGTTTAATACCGTGGGCCTCGTCTGATACTCCGGAAATACAAACCACGCCCTGCACATATCCGTCAGTTGATCAATCACTGTATCTATTCCAATAAACTCCTCTTTGAGCTTAGCTTTTGCCTGCTCCAAAGTATGGTTGAGCAGTAGTATTGATTCCCGTTTTTCAGTTTCGATGTTTTTCATGCCGTTTAAAATTATTTCTTCAAAGATCAGTCCACCACCACGACAAGACATGTCGTTGTTCCTAAAATTGATTACCAGTCCTTAAAATAAATTTTTCCTTCTTTCATAAAGTAATGCCGGCTCCCATCCAACCCATTCTCAATAAGCGCCCGCATAATAAGCAGTTTTGCTTTATCATGAAGTTGCGCGGCTGCTTCGTACTCCTGTGCCAGCACAGCATTGTTTTTATCTTCCAGTGTCCTTTTCAGCGATATTGAAAAATCAATCAGTTGCTCAAATTTCTCAAGCTTATCCAGAGGAACGATCTCAAACTCACGACTTAGTTGGCTTAAAAAATCCTTATAAGCAGTGCCTGTTTTAAAAAAACCATAAGGCTTCGCTGCATGTGCTGCTTCCTTGTAAGCAAGGTGAAGTTTATTAAGGCGGGAAACAGCTTCTTCTTTTGTCATAAAAAATAATCTATAGTAAAGATAATTTCGTGTTTACGCCATATCTTGTCGTAGCAACATTCTTCTTTTATGGCAAATTATAAATCTTTGAGACGGTACTATTATATTATGGAAATGTTCCGAAATGGAAGGACTGCTTCTTTCGAGCAAATCAAAACCCATCTGGAAAAAAACGACATGGACATTTCCCCGCGTACGCTGCAGCGTGACATCAATCAAATCCGGGTCGACTTCAGTGTGGACATTGTCTATAACCGTCAGCTTAACTGCTACACCATAGACCAGGAAACCAGCATTGGGCTACCCGGTTTCTATAAATTTCTGGAACTTTCACTAACAACTGAGTTGCTGCAAGATCACCTGAGAGAAAATAAAGAGTCCATTTTAAAATACGTTCAGTTTGAGCCGTTAGAATCATTTCATGGCTTTCAAAACTTAAAAGTCATCTTACAAGCCATATTGTTGAAACGTTGGGTAAGCTTCGACTACACCCGCTTTATTGAAGACAGTACAAAAACACACTCCGTTATCCCTTGCCTGCTCAAACGTTACCAGGGTCGCTGGTACCTCATTGGCCGCACCTCCACAAACAAGAACGTAACGTTTGGGTTGGATCGCATGAGCAACTTAAAAGCCACAACCAAAAGTTTCAGTGAAAATGAAATTGTAATCCCAGAAGAATTAGATGATGTAGTCGGCCTGCAATACACAGGCAAACCCGAACGCGTGGTGCTACAGTTTACACCATTGCAGGCAAAGTATATTGAAACATTGCCGTTACATCACTCACAGAAGAAAGTCTCCAAAACCAAAGAAGGGATTTTGTATGAGTACAAATTGATTCCCAACTATGAACTGGTACAGGCCATTTTGAGGTTGGGGGATCAGGTGAAGGTTCTGGAACCAACTTCGCTTAAAGATGAAGTTATTCAAATCATCAATTCAATTCTACAAACTTCTAAAAATTAAAATTCGGAGCATGAACTACGCAGATTTTGATAAAAAATATGGTCAAGTTGACTTAAGCAGATTAATAGAAAACATTAAAAGTGATTTTGAAAATCCAAATCGCGTTACTGAAAAGGACAAGAGACGACAGCATGCGATAGATGCCCTTGTTAAACTTTTTGAATTGCGATCAAACAAAGAATTAGAAAATAATTTCTTCTTTGAAAATGCCAGTGGTGTTTATGAAGGTCCATTATGGCACATTGAACCTAATTTAGAAAATACAGAAAAATACACTCTTTGTCGGTACATATCAGAAGAGGTTTACAACAATCTAAAAAATTCAAGATCCGAAAAAGTGGAAATTCAACTTGAACATGTAATTCCAAGGAAAATAATTTTTACTCATTTGTGTAAGGATAATCTGAAGTCGATAAGGGAAAGACTTGAAAACATTGCAAAACATGTAAAATGTTGTGTTGTCACAAAAAATGAAAATAAACGATTGTCAAAGGATGATTCCTTAATTGATTTTGATAATTTAGAAAACACTTCATGGAATCGGTATAAGCATGCCAACCCTCCTGTGAAAGTGTTTGATCTCTATGAAGATAAAGAAGTGAAATTTTAAATAGCCACCTTCTGTCGTAGTCCATCCGTCATCTTTGTGCAAAACAAATTTACGGATGGACTTCTGCGACCAACTTCACCTCATGATGAAGGCCCTGCATTACCTTAAAAAAAACAGACCCTTTCAGCAACACAACCCTAAGTACATTCACGCGTGCCTACAGCATATTTATTTTTTAATAGATCAAGTCGCGGAAGAGGAAAGGGACTTAGACCACCAGATAGGCTTTAACGACATGGCCGCTGCTGATCTCACCAGTTTATCGATTCAATACCTATCCGATGAATCACAACTTCGCTACGAGTTGTGGAGAATGTTTAAGTATTACGATAAAGGTTGTCGGGTAGAATTATCAGCCCAGATCCGGCATGAGAAAATGCACAAGATTATCGTGCTCCTCAGAAATACACAATGGAACCAACGCCAAACCAACCTAGCGCGTCAGCTCATAGATCAGGCCATTTTATATCATCTTTACGAGCCTGGCGTTCGGGTGTTCAGTAGCTCTTGCAACGGCCATTGCGATGAAACTCCGTTTTAAATTATCGGTGTGCCATTCTTTACCGCCACAATTTGGCGGTGTGTCTTCCTAGTTTCGTGTCATGAAACTTTGGGTTACACAAGACACTTTAAAGCAGAAGGAATTTCTTTTTGATTTTTTTACTACAGGGCAAGCCTGGGATGTAAGCCATTCCGACATAAAGCGTATCACAACAAGGAAAGAATTCGTGGAAGTTCATGTACACAATGCAGAGAGCCCGCTCCGCGTTACACAACGAGTTCTTAATTATCCCACAAGAGTAGTGTTTGCGCTTGCTTCTATTTACGATCAATACACCTCAGATCGTATGCTTAATTTTCTCGCCAGAAAAACCCTTATTCTCGAAGACTCATTCAATCCGCACATTCTAAATAAAAAGACAAATGAAATTCTGGGGTATCTCTTTTACCAATTCTATTGGTTCGAATTGGCGGGTCTAACTCCTTTGGTCGGACTAAATAATGAGCAGATGAGAAAAGCATTAGGACAGAATTGCCATCCGGCCGTACAGGAGCGGACCATCAAAGACTATATTGAAATGGCCTTGCAAAGGGCCCGATATCCTAACCTGAGAATAAAATCTTACAAGCGTTTAGTGGCAGAGCATGACCGATTAGCTCAAGAAATCAATGATGAAAATATTCCGGTCTTCACCATCAAAGACCCAGGTATTTTGCCATCAACAAGCAATGGCTACTATTTTGAGTTTATTGGTACCAAAGAAAAGTTGGTAACGGAGTCACAAGAAATGCACCATTGCGTGG
Organism: Cyclobacteriaceae bacterium; assembly: GCA_022842845.1. GTDB lineage: Bacteria > Bacteroidota > Bacteroidia > Cytophagales > Cyclobacteriaceae > Chryseotalea. The sequence goes on from JALHOT010000003.1 coordinate 374,607, forward strand.
CCAGTTATGCTGATGAAATTATAGACGGCAGCTCTATCATTTACAGTATTTCCGGAAAGGAAAGAGCCACTGCTGAATTTTGTGATGCCGGTCAAGGATACAGATTAGAACAAGTAACTTCATACCGCAATAAAGTTGTTTCTGAAGAACTAACCTGCTTGCTTAAAGAACTCACCTCCAATTGCAAACTGAGCGCCCCTATTTTATTAAATTCAATTTTTCCACCCAGTAACCGAAATACAAATGAAGATTGAAAAAATGAAGGAGTTAAACGCAGATAAGGACGCCAACTATTTTTTGGATGAGGATGGCAGCATAATCGTGATCGGAAATGTGGATATCAGCCGATCCCAACTGAAGGAACTACCCATTAAATTTTCCGTGGTCACCGGTTCGTTCGATTGCTCACGTAATCACTTAACCAGTTTTGAGAACTTCCCCAAAGTGATTGGCGGTAATTTAAACTGTGATGGTAATGAGCTGGTTGAATTACATCATCTCCCGATCGCTGTGGGTGGCCGCTTTCTGTGCCGAAATAATAAATTCAATGATTGGGTAATAAAACAATTGGAACAGCCTGTAACGCAGTGGATAAAAGTAAAGGCACTCTCCAGTGTGAGTACACGTGAAAAACTAACAAATCTGTCGGCTAAAACCGGACTGTTTGACTTGTAAATCCTGACTTGTTTTTAACTTCAACAATTAAACCTACCTTTCGTAAGGGGCAAAAAATAACTCAAAGACATTTCAATTGGTCTATTAAGAGAATGCTAGTATGAGTAGAGAAATTAAAAGCATTGAAAATTTATTGTACAAAACCAAGAGTATTTCAGAGCATCAGGAAGAAATAAAAAAACTGAAGGGTGAAAGCTTTAATGTTTTCTCAATCCTTAAAATGGAGACGCAAGAGAATGCAACCCATTCAGCATTTCTGGGCGAATTGCTTAATCCACAGGGTAGTCACTTGCAACGCAATCTATTTCTAAACCTTTTCTTGCAAACCGTTGGGCACAAATCCTTCGATCTTACCTCTGCCCGAGTAACACTAGAAAAATCCATTGGAACGCGAAACGACAACTTAAAAATGGGCGGAAGGATTGATATTCATATCGCTGATGCTAATAAAAACACCATATCCATTGAAAATAAAATTTATGCTATTGATCAAGAAGCTCAAATTGAACGATATGTGAACTATAACAGAGAGAAAAATACAGTTTATTATCTCACGCTGAATGGAAATGCACCTTCTGCACAGAGTCAGGGTAGCTTGAGGGATGGAGAAGATTACTTCAGTATTTCATACCGTGATACAATTGTTCAGTGGTTAGAAAGGTGCTTGAAGGAATCAGCCGAACAACCCATTTTAAGGGAATCTATAAAACAATATATCATATTAATCAAAAAGTTGACAAACGAATTAACGGACGCCAAAATGAAAAATGATATTCAGGATTTAATTGCTCAAAATTACCAATACGCTAAAAAGATTGAGTCCAGTGTTTGGAGCGTTGAACTGAAGGCAGCTACCGATTTTTTGAATGACGTTAGGGTTCAGGTTCAGGAAGCATTGAAAGAAGGATGGACAATTACGGTTGATGACGATTTGAGCCAGGCAATGACGGGTGCCCGTATTGCTTACAAAGATTGGAATGGTATTTACCTGAAGGTAGAAGGCGGATCGAAAGTTCCTTGGGCAATAAGTTGGTATGGAATTGTTGCGCCTGAAAAAGAATATGATCGATCAAATGTTCTTGACCGATTGGCTAAGACTAATTTTATTAAAGAGGGATATCGTAAATCTCCGGGGTGGCCATGTTACAAGGAACTATTGTCATTTGCAACAACGGAACAACGTTCGAGGTTGTTCCAATCGGATCAGCGGACAGAGCTAATACAAGAAATAAGCGAGCTTTTGATTCAGTTGGCCCAGGAATGCAGAGGCCCTTTGTCCAATATAGAAAAATTGGGTTAAGGACAAATTGTACACGGCTTTCAAACTCACCTTATGCGCTTCGTTCCTCCTCCGGAGCGCAATCACATCATGAAGTCTTGCCGCGATGTGAGCTTTGAGTTTATTCAGGAAGGGTATGAAGTAATTTGGCGCTACAGCCGTATGTCCTTCAACAACAGCCATCCAAAAATCTACTGCTTTGACGATCTTGGGACTGAACAAAGTATTAAATACTTTGGGAATGAGTGCAATGTCTTGGGCGAGATACTGCTGAGCCGGTATGAGTACTTCATCTCACAAAAGATGATAACCCACATTACCACAAATTTATCAGCCTCTGAAGTTGAAGAACACTATGGCAATTGAGTACGATCCAGGCTAAGAGAAATGTTCAATCAAATTACATTTAATGGTAAAACAATCGATAAAAGAAAGTAGAATTGTATTGGAATTTTATAGCGAAAAATCTATTTTAAAAGAATCAATATCAAGAAAATATGGGTAGTGATCAGCAAATTATTCCAACTAAAAAGGGCCAAATTGTAAAGGTTCTTATGCCACTCCTTGGAGAAGACGCAAATGAAAGCTACCTACTGGCTGAAGATCCGACAGAATTTGACAATAACAAGAGGCTTCTTGTTTACTCAATAACCTCCATTTTAAGGAGCAAGCACAATGGAACTACTCCATTTGCCGATCAAATAGAAAAAGGAGACCTTACAGTTGTTGGTGAATCTCTTGAAGAGTGGGTTGCAAGCTGGAACGAAAAAGTAACCTAACCTTAGGGCTTAGCTCCCTTATACTTCAGAGGTGGACGTTCATGATAAAACAACTCGCAGCTATAATATGAGTTGTATCAGGTCTGCTGATACCAAGCCTGAGCTAATTGTACGAAAATTTTTATTCTCAAAAGGATTCCGGTTCCGGCTACATGTAAAAAATCTCCCTGGTAAACCAGATATTGTTCTATCAAAATACCACACAACTATCCTTGTTCATGGTTGTTTCTGGCATGGCCATGTGGGGTGTAAGTACTTTGTAGTACCTAAAACACGTACTCAATGGTGGATTGATAAAATTGACAAAAACAGAGAATTAGATATAAAAAACACCAAATTGCTGCGCCAGGATTCTTGGAAAGTAATTACGATATTTGAATGTGAGTTGAAACCCTTTAAAAGGGATAAGACTTTAAACAAGCTTTACTATACAATAAAGAGAATTTCAGTTAATGAGTAGCATGACATATATAGATCTCTTTGCTGGCGCCTCGGGTCTTTCAGAAGGTTTTGTGCGTGAGGGGTATAAACCAATCGCTCATGTTGAAATGGATGAGAATGCCAGTGATACGATTAGAACCAGACTGGCCTTTCATTACTTAAAGTCAAAGAGGAAAGAGGATATCTACTTCAGATACCTGAAAAAAGAGATAAGTCGCGATACTTTGTGGAAGAATCTACCTGAGCAAGAATTAGCTTCAGTGATTAATGCTGAAATTTCTAACAAAACTATTTCCGGCATTTTCAATCAAATAGATGATCAGCTCGGTACTAAGAAAAAAGTTGATCTTATCATTGGAGGCCCGCCCTGCCAGGCATATTCGTTAGTAGGGCGAAGCCGCGATCCAAATGGAATGAAAGGCGATAAGCGTAATTATCTCTTCCGTTATTACGGAGAGTTTCTAAAACGTTACAGGCCAGAATATTTTGTTTTTGAAAATGTGCTTGGTTTACTCACAGCCGGTAACAGGGTTTACTTGAATCAAATGCTCAAACTATTTGAGGAGCTGGGTTATAGTGTTGCAGAGCCAACTGTGTTAAATGCAGAGGATTACGGTGTCCTGCAAAAAAGAAGACGTGTAATTATAATTGGAAGAAAGGGTAAAGGCAAATTTGAATTTCCTTATCTCAAACCGGACACTAACAATTGGCAAACAAAACGTGATTTGCTTTTTGACTTACCAAAATTAATACCCGGTGAAGCCCGTGATGTGACGAGTTATACAAAACCAGTAAACGAATACCTTAAAAATTACGGCATACGAAATGGGATAAATTTTGTCACGCAGCACATTACTCGCGATCACAATTCTAGAGACCTGGAAATATATAGTCTGGCTATTGATAAATGGCTTAATGAGAAGAGCCGTCTTAAGTACACAGAAATTCCAAAAAGACTACAAACTCACAAAAATACGGGTGCCTTTCTAGACCGATACAAGGTAGTTGACCCTGGTGGCCTTTCTCATACCGTGGTAGCACATATTGCAAAAGACGGACACTATTATATATACCCTGACCCAAATCAGGTACGATCAATATCTGTAAGAGAGGCTGCCAGACTTCAATCTTTCCCGGATGATTTCTATTTTGAGGGAGGTAGAACCGCGGCTTTTAAACAGATTGGAAATGCTGTGCCTCCTCTAATGGCTAGAGCTATTGCAAAGTCCATCAGAAAGGATCTCGTTTGAATATTACTCTGTTAGGAATATTCTTTACTTAGTGCAGCGGACTATTTAGTTTTTTTTAAAAACTAACTCGAGCAGATTAAACCAAATTTGCTCAAGAATTATTTAAGATTCCAATTACGGAAAGAACATTTATATAGATGAATATAGTAAAGGCTGAAATTGTTGGACCAAGTCCTAAGTCCACTATCAATTCTTATAGAAGCTTTGGTTACAATCTTTCCACAGCAATTGCTGACATCGTAGACAATTCAATTTCTGCAATTGCTGAAGAAATTAGAATTGAATACAAGTGGATTGGCCAAGATTCATACATCACTATTGCTGATAATGGAACAGGAATGGACAAAGAGGAGCTTGTTTTGGCAATGACGCCAGGGAGTAAAGATCCTGAAGAAACTCGAAGCGAAAGAGACCTTGGTCGTTTCGGCATGGGGTTAAAGACAGCCTCATTTTCACAATGCAAAAGACTTACTTGTGTTACTAAGAAACTAAATTACGCTACCATAAAACGCTGCTGGGATATTGACTTCATCCATAAAGAAAATGAATGGCAATTATTAGATAGTGTATCCGATAAATCATTTCTTGAAAAGATCGAAAAACAGAAATCAGGAACATTAGTTCTTTGGGAGAAGTTAGACCGAATTGTTGGTAATGCAGAAGCCAGTAATGAAAATGTAAAAGCGGCATTTTATGCTGAAATGATGTCAGTCAAAGACCATCTGAGTATTGTATTCCACAAGTTTATTGAGAGCAAAAGGATTAAAATTTTCTTTCAAAACGAAGAAATCCTACCATACAATCCATTTTTACTCAATATAAATCCTAAACCTGAAATGGGTCTACCTGAGAAATTTGGCAATGTTGAAATTACCTATTTCATACTGCCCCATATGTCAGAAATTGGCAAAAACGATTACGAAAAATCTGGTGGCTCGTTGGGATGGTTTCAGGCGCAAGGATTTTATGTATACCGTGGCGATAGATTATTAGTGGCTGGGGACTGGCTAGGGTTAGAAAAAAAACGTGACTATTCAAAACTGGCAAGAATTGCTGTGAATTTCACTAACGAAAGTGATTTCAATTGGCATTTAGATATTAAAAAATCAACTGCAACGCCACCAATAGAAATTAGACGAGAACTTTCACGTATTGCAAAAATTGCAATTATGAAGTCCGCAAAAATCTATAATTGGCGTGGCCAAAAAACAATTACAGAAAATAGAAATTCAAACCATGAACCTTTATGGACAGATGAAAAAACAAGAGAAGGAATTAAGAAATATAAAATCAACAGAAAGCACCCAATAATAAAATCATTGCTGGAGGAAAATAACAAATTGGCTGGAAAAGCATTGAGATTACTGGAAGAAAACGTTCCAATTGAGTTGATTTTAAGCAACCAAAATGAAGACCCAGCATTTCACGAACTGGAAAAACAAACTGAAAAGCCAAGTGATGACTTAATTAATTTGGCTATTGAACTTTATAAAATAAATGTGGTGCAAGGTGTACCCAAAGAATTGGCACAACAGCAAATTATGAGTTCAACGCCTTTTAATCTATACCCACTTATTAATGAATATCTAAAATGAGTTTATTACAATCCGCCAGGGCAATAGCACATACTTTGTTGCAGGTTCATCAAGGTAAAATTTCTGATGAAGTTCTTTTATCTGTAATTGAAAAGGCATCTGCAATCAACATAGTTGAAGGACAGACTTTTGACAAGCAAGAATTATTTGAAATTTTACGTGCTGATTTTAGCATTGGAAAAGGTGAAATCACAATTTTATCGGAAGAAATTGAGCCTTGGCTGAAAGATGAAAAGGCAAGCATCAATCCCGAATTGTGGAACAGATACAAACTGTATATGTCCAAAGAAGACCCGTCATTTCCCGTTAATGATTTGGACGACTTCACAGACAAAATCCTAGACAAATGTGTCAATCCTAAAAAACCTGGTTCATGGGATAGGCGAGGAATGGTAGTTGGACACGTTCAGTCTGGTAAAACTTCCAACTATGTTGGGCTTATCAATAAAGCAACCGATGCAGGTTACAAAGTAATTATTATCATTGCGGGCACAATTAGTTCGCTGCGAAGACAAACACAAGAAAGAATTGATTCTGGCTACATCGGAAGAAACAGTTCTGCATTTATCAGAGAAAAAGAAAACAAAATTGTTGGCGTTGGAAACTACACCGTTGGAACAGATATCTATTCTCTTACTTCCGCATACTACAAAAGCGGAGACGAAGGAGATTTTAGTCAGTCAGTTGCTAATAGATTAAACATTCCGATTGGAAAAAACCCTGTTGTTTTTGTAATCAAAAAGAACAAAAGCATTCTTGAAAATTTGATTGACTGGTTTTCAAAAGATGTAAATGCAAAAGTTACTGACGGAACTCCAAAATTGTTTGATGTCCCAGCGTTAATTATAGATGATGAAGCCGATGCAGCTTCGGTAAACGCCTCAAGAGATATAAACGACATCAAAACAATAAATCGTTTAATTCGAACACTACTAAACATTTTTAACCAGAACACTTTTGTCGGTTATACAGCTACACCCTACGCAAACTTATTTATATCTCAGGATTTTAATGAAGAACTAACAACAACAGTAAAAAATAAACAATACAAAATTGGCGAGGATTATTTCCTAGAGATTTTATAATAAATATAAAAGCTCCTACCAATTACATCGGTGCAGCAAAAATTTTTGGTTACGAAAATTCAAATCCAGAACTAACGAAGGAGCCATTGGATATTTTCAGAGGAATTGACGATTATGATCCTCCATTTTTTAGAACAGTCAATCGAGACAATAAAGACGATTTACCAGAATATCTTCCAAAAAGTTTAGAGCAAGCAATACAATCATTCATTCTCACTTGTGCAATTCGCAGAGTTAGAGGACACGAAAATAAACACAATTCGATGCTAATTCACGTTGCATTGCTTGTGAAATGGATTGACCGAGTGGCATATTTAGTAAATGAAAAAACTAAAGAATATAAAAACGCAATTCAAAGTGAGGATGAAAATTTGTTGAATGAATTGAAAGAACTATATGAAATAGATTTCTTGCCTACAACTAGAAATGTGTTGGATAATCTTGATTATACAGACATCAGGATAAAAGAACATACTTGGGAAGAAGTAAAAAAAGAACTTAAAACAGCCGCTTCAAAAATTGATGTTCGTTCAGTACATGGCACACGTTCAACAACGAATTTAGAATACCACAATATTGAGGAAATTGATTATGAAAGGCATAAAGAAAACGGTTTGTCTGTGATTGCAGTTGGAGGTAGCCGTTTGTCAAGAGGAATTACATTGGAAGGTTTGTCTGTTTCTTACTACATAAGAACAACCCGAATGTACGATTCACTTATGCAAATGGGTCGTTGGTTTGGCTATCGCCCAGGCTATGTGGATTTGTGTAGACTATATACCACCAATCAGATTTTTGAATGGTTTAACCACATAACAATGGCAACCGAAGAGATGCGAAACGACTTTGACGAAATGACGGCAACACATCAGCGCCCAAAGGACTTTCGCTTAAAAGTCAGAAATCATCACGGTTTGCTGACTATCACGAGTTTAAATAAACTGAATTTTTCAGAGGATATCGAAATTTCGTTTTCAGGCGAAAATCCGCAAACATATTGCTTGCTGAAAACGAAATCAGCAATTGAAAACAATTTTAACGCATTGAAGTCTTTGATTGAGACAATCGGCTTTCCGCTAAAGGAAAACAGAATTGAAAACAAAGGGAAAACAAGATACTTATTCTATCCAAACACAAACATTGATGCTCTTTGCAGTTTTATTGATAGTTTCAAAATTGAACAGCCAAGCATTAGCAACGCGACATTAAGCGACTATATCAGAACACAGGCGAAAGGTAATAAAATCAAAGAGTGGAGCATTTGCATTGTTGGAAACAGTGATGAAAAAGTCTTTATCGATTACAAAGGGAAAACACCACGAAAGGAAAGGAAATACAACGAAAATGCTGCGACTTTTGAGCTGCAACACAATAACGAAGTTATAACAATGGCTTGCACTGTGCGTAACCAACAAATAGGACGCGATAGTGAATTTTATTTGATTTCAAAAAACCAAATTGACAATACAGGCGACAGATATATTGATTTGGATAAAAGTAAGGATTACTCAAAAATGCTTTATGCTGAAATCAAAGAACAACGAAAAGCAGAAGGAAAAGGTTTGTTGCTGATCTACGCATTAGATGAAAGAGGGACGTCAAATACGAACAACGGTATCCCAATTGTTGGTTACAGTTTACATTTTCCTAGAATAGACGATGAAATAAAAGTTTCTTACACTACAACAATCACCAAAGGTTTTGATGAGGAAATAATGAACGATGATGACAACTCTGAAACCGAAGAAAACCAATGATAAATATTAAAACCATTTGGGAAAGGCAGAAGCCAACGGGTGATATTATCATAAAAACAAAAATTGATGAAATCAATCATCTGAATTGTTTTGCGGCTACGAACCATATTACAGGGCAACATTTATTCATTTTGTCTGTTTCAAAAAGTGTAGCTATTCCCGAACTCAAAAATTACCGTTTTAAAGGGGTTGAAATATTTACTGTTGAATTAGAAACCAACATAGAACTTAATATTTATCTCTTAGAGAATGAATTGAAAGATATTTTTTCCCTGTTCATTCAAAATATTCTTGAAGATATTGAGCAAAGCATTACGGAAATCGAAGCACTAACGACAACGCTGAATGTAGTTTCAAAATGGAAAAAACTCTTTGATAAAATCAATTTTACCGGCTTAACACTCGAGCAGCAAAAAGGATTGATAGGAGAATTGCTGTTTCTCAACTATTTATTGACTAACGAACAGACAGCTGCAAAGGCTGTGAATGCTTGGACAGGATCAGAGCAAGAATTTCAAGCAAAAGATTTTACATTGGGTTCTGTAGGAGTTGAAATCAAATTCACGTCCTCTAAGCAACCACGAATTAAAGTTTCAAATGAAAGGCAATTAGATGCTGAAAATTTAAGGGAGCTGTTCTTGGTTTTGTATTCAACCGAAGCTGTAAAGGACAACGGAATTTCCCTTAATTCAATTGCAGATCAAATCCGTCAAAATATTTCAAACGAAGAGGAACGAAATATTTTCAATGCAAAATTGCAGCTAAATGGATATTTTGATCAAGACAGAGAACATTACGGAAAAATGTATTCAATCAAAAAAACATTTACATTTTCTGTAACAGCTGAATTTCCTAAAATCGTCAAAAGAGATTTGCCGTTGGGTATTTATGAAACTTCATATTCAATAGAAATCTCAGCAATCGAGAATTTTATTGTAGAAACAGAAACCATACTTGAAAATATTTAGTGGATGGAAAGAGCTCTGGAAAATTATATTGATGAATTAAAATCCGAAGTTGGCTCAAGGGTCTATTCAGATGGTGAAGGAGCAAGTTTTGAAGACAAATTTACTGAGTATTGCATTGAAGTATTAGAATCAATTGGGAAGTCAGAGGGAGCCAGAGTTTTATCCTATGTTCATCCTAATAATCAAGGTGGTATTGATTGGAAAATCAATGGTTATTGTCTGAAAGATCTATTTAAGGATGAAAATAAGAAAGAGTACTTTGAAACTCTTGATCTATTTATAACAAATTACAGAGTTGATAGCTATGAGTATAGCATCACAAAGGACGATTATACAAAGTCACTAAATCAAGCAAAGCGTTTCATCAATGCGGCCTTAAAAAGACACATTGATTACATTGACCCGGCAAATACCGAGCTAATCCATCTGATTAAAACTATCGGAAATCAAGGAAATGATTTTGATCGAATCAATGTGTACTTTTTGATTAATGGATTCTCGAGTCACGAAAAAGAAAAGATTGACACTAGCGGTATTGATGTTTTTATTCATACTTGGGATATTTCCAGACTCTTTAGAATAAATGAGTCAAACAGTGTGCACGAACCAATTGAGATCGAATTTGAGAAATTTACTAATCAAGGGAACGGCTTACAATGTCTAAAAGTACCTGGTATTGATGAAATGTACGATTGCTACCTGGCAATTGTACCCGGTGAAACTTTAGCGAAATTATACAAAGAGTTTTCAAACGAATTATTGGAAAGTAATGTTCGTGCATTCCTAGGACAAGCAGGAAAATTCAATAAAGGAATTAGAGACACCATTCGCACTAAGCCACAAATGTTTCTTCCTTACAATAATGGCATTACCGCTACCGCAGAAAGTGTTGAGACAAAATTTATAAACAATCAGTTAAGATCGGAAGAGC